>NC_011297.1:0-1200000 GCF_000020965.1 Dictyoglomus thermophilum H-6-12
AGCAATTTTTTTATAATACCTTAAACTAATCATAAGGAGGGATCCCTATGTTAGTTGTCATCCTTATGGGATCAAAGGGAGATCTGGAACATGCAAAAAAAATAGCCCAAACCTTAGAAAAATTTGAGGTCCCATATGTAATGAGGATTGCCTCTGCCCATAAAGTCCCATTGAAAGTATTAGAGATAATAAAAGAGTACGAAAATAAAGATGTGGTCTTCATAACCATAGCAGGAAGAAGTAATGCCCTTTCAGGTTTTACCGATGCCAATACCACAAAACCAGTTATTGCATGTCCTCCCTATAGTGATAAATTTGCAGGAGCAGACATATTTTCCACATTAAGAATGCCTTCTGGTGTAGCTCCCTTAACCATTTTGGAGCCTGAAGAAGCAGCCCTTGCTGCTGTAAAAATGTTAGCTATAAAATATGAAAACTTAATAGATAAGATCAAAAAATATCAGGAAGAAAAGAGACGAGAAATAGAAAAAGCTGATGAAGAGGTGAAAAACAATGGGTAGTGTGAAAGATTTAATAGTAATAGAAAAACCAACAGAAAAAAAACTTGGAAGAGGAAGGTTCCTATTCTCCGACCGATACTCTGTATTTGACTACGGAGAAATGCCTGATCTCATCGACGATAAAGGTAAAGCTATATGTATAGCCACAGCCTATTTTTTTGAAAAATTAGAAAATTTAGGGATTAAAACCCACTATATAGGACTTGTAGAAGATGATAAGATTAAAACACTATACGAACTCAAGGAACCAACAAATGTTATGGAGTTTAAAATGGTAAGAGTTCTAAAACCAGAGCTCCAAGAAAATATTTATAATTACTCCATATTTAAAAAAGAAAGATCAAACTTCTTGATTCCTTTAGAAGTTATTTATAGGAATGCTCTCCCCGAAGGATCCTCCGTGTTTAAAAGACTGAAAGAGGGAAGCTTAAATTTAGAAGAGATAGGACTTGATAAAATGCCAGAACCAGGGCAAAAATTAGAAAAACCCATTGTAGACTTTTCTACAAAATTGGAGGTAAATGATAGATATTTATCGAAAAAAGAAGCCTTAGAAATAAGTGGACTTTCTGAAACAGAATTTGAAAAACTTAGAAATCTTACTTTATTTATAGATGATTTAATAACAGAAGAGACAAGGAAGATAAATCTAAATAACGAAGACGGAAAAGTAGAATATGCTCTCGACTTAGAACGTAATATAATGCTTGTAGACGCTCTTGGTACCCTTGACGAATGTAGATTTACCTTTGAAGGTATACCTGTAAGCAAAGAAATTGCAAGAATTTATTACCGAAAAACTGACTGGTATAAGGAGGTAGAAGAAGCAAAAAAGAAGGATCGTTTTAACTGGAAAAATTATGTAAGTACCCCTCCCAAACTTCCTAAAGAAATAAAAGACTTGATATCTCTAATTTATAAAGCCTATGTTAATGAGTTAACAGAAATAGAATGGTTTGAAACTCCCCCCATGAAAGATTTACTTACTAGATTAAGAGAATTAATTTAAACATCTTATGCCTAAAGGGGGCAAAAGATGCCCCCTTATAATAAACTCTCTACCCATTGTAAATCCTTGTCAAAACTCAATTTTAAAATCATCCTATCAGTAAGTATTTAACTTTATCCACAATTGTGGATAACTTTGTGCATAGGTTGTGGATAACTCTGTGGATAACTTTAGTAAATTGTGGATAACTTTGTGGATAAAATGTGAATTGTGGATAATGTGGAAAAGTTTGGAAAACTTATCCACAAACAAAAACCTTTAAAAAATTAATCATTTTTCTTTTATCCACAATATCCACAGCCCTTACTACAACAACAAATTTTTGTTTTTTTATAATAACCGTCTTTGTACTAATTATAGTAAAGTGTGGATAACTTTTTGGAAAAAGGGAGCCCCCTTAAAGGGACTCCCTTTGAGAAAGGAAATTCTGACTGGGGGTAGAGTTTATTCTTTATTTTAAAATTATATATCTTGTTTATTAAATTTGCAATATTTTCAAAAAGAAATTTAATAATCTTAAACAAAATCGTGTTAATTAACCTTAAATGCTTTATTAAATTAATTTTTTGTTGTGTAAAAAATAATATTTTTTATGAGATTTTGATATAATTCAAATTATGATAACGGTGTGGGATGTATTAATAAAATTTCTTTTATCTACTATTTTTTTTGGAATTATAGGCTGGGAGAGAGAAAAAGAGGAGAAACCAGCTGGTCTTAGAACTCATATATTAGTCTCTCTGGGTTCAACTCTTTTTATGATTGTATCTGCTTATGCCTTTCCTGGAGAAAGTGATCCAGGAAGAATTGCGGCTCAGGTTGTTACAGGTATAGGTTTTATAGGGGCAGGAACAATTTTGAGAACTGGTTTTACTGTAAAGGGTTTAACTACTGCAGCCAGTATATGGGCGGTTTCTGGAGTTGGTCTTGCGGTAGGAGCAGGATTATATCTTCCAGCCTTTGTCTCTACTTTATTTATTATATCCGTACTTGTTTTGGCAACTAAACTTGAAAAGATTTTTTTAGGTACTCATCAAGATGTGGCATTAAATTTGATAATAGAAGATAGACCTGGATCTATAGGAGAAATAGGTACTCTTTTTGGAGAATTAAATATAGATATAAAGCAGATAGAGCTTGGAAATTCTTGGGGAGGGAAGGTTTCTTTAAAAATTCTTGTCAGACTTCCTCAGAAAATTTCAAAGAATGATTTACTGTTGAGACTCTCCGGACTGCCATCGGTTGTTGATGCAGAAATAATTTAAATAAGGAGGATATTTTTATGAAGAGTAATGAATATGCTTCAATGTTAGTTGAGGATGGAGTTCATCATATTTCGGATTATAGGGGTGATAGTTTTTATCTGATATTTGGAGATAATAAAGCAATACTTTTTGACACAGGTATGGGGAATGGAGATCTGAAAGGATATATAAAGAATCTTACTGATAAAGAGGTAGAGGTAATAATATCTCATGCTCATTGGGATCATATAATGCAAGCTAATCAATTTGAGAAAGTGTATATGAATCATAAGGATATAGAAATCATAAAATTGTTTAATATGAACATTGACTATACTAATTTTTTAGATATTAGAGATGGGGAGATTATAGATTTAGGTAAAAGAAAGTTGGAGATTATAGAAGTTCCAGGACATACTCCTGGATCTACTGTTTTGTTGGATAAAGATAATAAGCTTTTGTTTAGTGGTGATGCTATAGGTGCTGGACATACCTGGATGCAACTTCCAGGATGTCTTCCTTTAACTCAATATTTAGAAAGTTTATATAGACTTTCAAAAAGAAGTAACGAATTCGAAAAAATTTACCATGGACATTTAGCTGGAACAGATTTTAAGCCTTTTCCAAGGGAGTATTTGTTTGATCTTATAAAAGCTGTAGAAAAGGTTATCTCTGGGGAGCTTGTGGGTGAACCCTATCCCTATGGTAATTTTGGTGGACTGTATGTAACTTATGGTATGGCTACCCTTGTCTATAATCCTCAAAATGTTAAATAAAAATTTTAATAAATAATTATTGACAAAGAGATGTATTTGTTATATTTATATTAACAAACGATTTCGTAAATGATTTTTTAAAGGGAGGTGAGGATAAGTACAAAAAATTTTTAAATCATCTTTGTTTTTCATTGATTTTAAGTCTTAAGTTGTAAGGGGGATTTTTTATGAAGAAGGTATTGTTGTTTGTAATTTTATTAATGCTATCCTTAATTAGTTTTTCTCAATTAGGACTTTCGCAACTTGCAGTTAACGTACCAAGAGAAGAAACTATTATTGCTAATGTGTTGAGTGGAAGGGTTGGTTCACCTGATAATTTTAATGTATGGACTACTACATGGAGATCTCCTGATAGAGGTATTCAGCAATTACTCCTTGAGCCTCTTTGGATTGTAGATCCTGCAACAGGTAAAGTGATTAATGCTTTAGCAAAGGATAAGCCAATTTATAATAGTGATTTTACAAGGATGGTTGTAAAAATAAGAGAGGGTTGTTATTGGAGCGATGGAGTAGAATTTACAGCAGATGATTTAGTGTATACTGTAGAACTTATAATGAAATATCAAGAATTAGGCTACAATGCAAGTTTCAACGAATATGTAAAGAGGGTATATAAAACCGATAAATACACAGTGGTCTTTGAGTTAAAGAAACCCAATGCAAGATTCCATGCTTACTTCTTAGATAGATGGGGTGCTTGCAGACCTCTTCCAAAACATGTATTTGAAAAAGTAAAAGATCCTATTACTTTTGATTTTAAACCTCCTGTAGGTACTGGTCCTTATGTGCTCCATAGCTATGATCCAGGTGGATACTGGACCCTTTGGCAGAGAAGAGAAGATTGGCAAAGAACTCCCACAGGAAAACTCTTTGGAATGCCTCAACCTAAATATGTATTATTCTACTACTATGGACCAACAGAGAAACAAGTCCTTGCACAAAATAACCATCAACTTGATATGGCAGATCTAACCATGGAAGGATTGAGATCTGTACTCCAAACTAACAAATATGCAAGAGCATATAGGAAAGAGTTCCCATACATTGTTAACGTGGATCCTTGTGTAAGTGGTGTAATATTCAACAATGCAAAAGCTCCATGGAATAATAAGGAAGTAAGATGGGCGTTAACCCTTGCCATAGATATTGTAGAGTATGTAGGACTTGCTTATGACTATGCAGTAACTGTCTCACCAGTTCATATACCTGCAACTCCTGCTTACATGAATTGGTATATTAAACCATTAGAACCATGGTTGAAGAACTTAACAATTACGGTAGATGGTAAACCATTCAAGGTATATGATCCTGATGTACCAATGAGAATAGCAGAGGCTGCTAGGAAGAGAGGATATAAAGTTCCTACTGATCCAAAGCAAATAAGAGAGATCTTTGGAATTGGCTGGTACAAATATGCACCTGATGTAGCAGAAAAGTTACTCATTAAGAATGGATTCAAGAGAGACAAAGATGGTAAATGGCTAACTCCTGAAGGTAAGCCTTGGAAGATCACAATTCTTACTCCACCTAACCCAGCTTCTGTAAACTATAGAAATGCCTTTGCATTATCTCAAGTTTGGAAGAAGTTTGGAATTGAAACCGAAGTATATGCTACTGAAAATGACGGAACACTAATGAATGTAGGAGATTTTGAAGTATCTACTTCTGGTCAATGGCCTGCAAGAGAACCATGGGGTGGACATCCAGACTTATACAGAACAATGGAGCAATTCAGCTCGGCCTACTATAGACCTCTTGGAGAGTACTATCCAGGACATCAATGCAGATGGACTAACCCCAAGATGGACGAAATAATAAAAGGAATGCAATCAGTTAGTTGGGATTCTCCAAAGAATAAGGCTCTTGGTATGGAAGGATTAAAGATCTTGGCACAAGAGATGCCAACAATTCCAACCTTTACATATCCAGGTGTTGTAGGATATGATGAATACTATTGGACTAACTATCCTACAGCAGAGAATCCATATTGTATACCATATCATCATTGGCCTAACTTCAAGTACATGCTTCCATTCTTAAAGCCAACAGGAAGAAAGTAACCTAGTTATAAACAAACAAATATTTAAAAAGGGGACCGAAAGGTCCCCTTTTTATTTTGGTATTGTAATTGTATAATTTTACTGAGTATTTTAAGGGCGGAGGAATTTTTATGGAAGAAAAATTTGAGGCAAACTGGGAAGCAGTTTTTGAACCTGAAGATTACCTCTATTTTTATGAAGATATGTTAACGGATGAACAAACTCAAATTGAAGTAGACTTTATTAGAAGAGAACTCGATCTTAAAGAACCCAAGAAAATTCTTGACATAGCTTGCGGATATGGTAGACATGCAAATAGACTTGCTCTTTATGGGCATGAGGTAGTAGGTGTAGATTTAAGTGAGAAGTTTTTGAGGATGGCAAAAGAAGATGCTGACAAATTAAATGTGAAAGTTAATTATATATTAGGAGATATTAGAGAGATAAATTTTGATGAAGAATTTGATGCTGTTATATCTATGTTTACCTCCTTTGGATACTACGAAGATGAAGATAATTTGAAGATACTTAGAAATGTGTCTAAATCCCTAAAAAGAGGTGGTAAATTTTTGCTGGATTTAAGTAATAGGGATTTCATATTAAGAAATTTTTTGCCTTATGTAGTTATTGAGAAAGATGGTAATTACATGATTGATTTTAATATTGTGGATATAACTGAGGGCAGAATATATAACAAGAGAGTAGTAATAAGAGATGGGGTTAAAAAGGAGAAGCCCTTTTTTATAAGGCTATATACTCCTACAGAGATAAGGCTTCTTCTTGAAATTGTAGGTTTAAAAGTTTTGAGGTTTTATGGAGGATACGACAGTAGTCCTTTAAGTATTTATTCTAGGAGAATGATTGTGATATCTGAAAAAATATAGGGGGTTTTTTAATATGAGGAGATTTTTTCTTTTTTTACTTCTTTTTGTTTTCATTATTATGAATACTTTTGGCGTAGAATTTGATTCTGCTAATAGAATATTTTTTGAAGCAAGAAGAGATAGGAATGTAGAAAAGATTAAATCCTTGATAAATTCTCTTGAAAGTGATAAAGATCTCCCAAAAAATTCTCAGCTTTTAACTGTTCTTGCTGATTCTTACTTAGAATATGGACTTTGGGGAGTGGAGGGTAAAGAAAAAGAAAAAATGTATGAGAAAGCAAGAAGTTACGCTGAAAAGGCTATACAGATAGATCCTAATAATGGAAGAGCATGGTATATAGCAGGGGCTTCCATTGGAAGGCTTGCTCAATATAAAGGGATAGTTCAAAGTTTGTTTATGCTTAAAGATTTTGATAAATATATCGGCAAAGCCATAGAGATTTTGAATGATCCCCTTTACAAGACTTTTGCTCTACTTGCCATGGGCATGAGATATAGAGATGTTCCATGGCCTCTTTATAATTATGAAAAGGCTGAAAGCTATATGAAAGAAGCTTTAAAATATACCCCAATATACCCTAATGTTTATCTTGAACTTGGATATTTGTATCTAAAAATGGGTAAAAAGGATTTTGCTAAGGAGATGTTTCTTAAAGTTATAAATTCTGAACCTCATCCATGGCTTGTAAAGACTCATGAGGAGTCAGTTAAGCTTGCTGAGAAGGAATTAGAAAAATTAGGAGGAAAGTAGAGATATGAGGCTAAAAATATTACTACTTTTAGTGTTACTAATTTTCTTAGCAGGTTGTTCTTCCTATGAGTTTAAACTGGAGATGCTCCCCATTCTTCGAGGTATAAATATGGGGAATGCTCTTGAAGCTCCAAGAGAGGGAGAATGGGGAGTAGTAATAAAGGATGAGTATTTCAAAATTATAAAAGAGGCAGGATTTTCTCATGTTAGAATCCCTATAAGGTGGAATGCTCACGCAGATATGAATCCTCCATATACTATTGAAAAGGCATTTTTTGATAGGGTAGATCATGTGGTAAATGAGGCATTGAAAAATGAGCTTTTTGTAATTATTAATATTCATCACTATGAAGAAATTATGCAGTATCCAGAGAAGCATAAAGATAGATTTTTAGCTTTATGGAGACAAATAGCAGAACACTATAGGGATTATCCTCCAACTTTGATCTTTGAGCTATTAAATGAGCCTTGTATGAATTTGACTGCAAATTTGTGGAATAAGTATTTGGCGGAAGCTATAAAGGTAATAAGAGAGAGTAATCCTGATAGATATATAGTGGTAGGTCCTGTAAATTGGAATAGTATTTATGCATTAAAAGATTTAAAATTGCCGAAAGATGAAAAGAATATTATAGTAACCTTTCACTACTATAATCCTTTCAGTTTTACTCATCAAGGAGCAGAATGGGTGCAACCATCTCCTCCTGTAGGGGTAAGATGGTGGGGAAGAGAGGATGAAAAAGCTGAGATTGATAGAGAGCTGGACATGGCATTAGATTGGTCTATTAGAAATGGAAAGGTGCCACTTTATATGGGAGAGTTTGGAGCATATTCTAAAGCAGATATGGATTCAAGGGTAAGATGGACGAGTTATGTGGCAAGGTCAGCAGAAAAAAGGGGAATAGCTTGGGCATATTGGGAGTTTTGCGCAGGATTTGGCGCCTTTGATCCTGTAAAAAATGAATGGAGAAAACCTCTATTAAAAGCTCTAATACCAGAAACTAAGATGTAAGAATATGATTCCCCCAAAGCCTAGAAAAAAAGGGCTTTGGGGGATTCTTTTTTATTCTTCAACTTTCAAATTTGGTAGCTCATCTTTTGTAATTACAAAGGGATGATTAAATACTTTTTTAATATGAGAGATTTCGTTTTTGTTTGGATCATTTTCAAAACCTGACCAGGTCATAAACCATACCCAATAAGCTTTTTGCTCTTTCATTAAATCTGGATCTGGAATAATTCCATTTTCTGTGAGAGCTACGAGTTTTTTCCCACCAAATAGTTTTACAATGTTATAGAACATTCCTGTAGATGGAGAATAATCTTTATCTTTAAGGTATATATCTGCTCCTACAATATCTACATATTCATCTCCAGGATACCATTTGAGAGCATCAGGAGAGTCTGTAGTAGTCCAAACCCATATAAGATTATTTATTTTATGATAATTTACAAGCCTATCAAAAAGTAGTCTCCATAGTTTTTTACAAGCTTCAGGACCTTTTGCTCCCCACCAGAACCATCTACCTTCTGCCTCGTGTAAAGGTCTCCATAGTATGGGGACTTTTGCCTCTTGAAGTCTTTTTAATTGTACTGCAATAGCATCTATATCCCTTATTATAAGTTTGTAATCTTCAGATTCAGGGTGGTTGAAAGCATATTCTATATCAAAACTGGTAGCATTAGTGTAAAAGCCTCTCCACCATTCTTTTCCTGGAGTATCATAAAGTCCCTTTGGAGCATTCCAGTGCCATTGAAATTGAACTATTCCTCCCATATTCCACCAATCTATAGCATCTTCCACATCTCTTGAAGATGCTCCTCTTTCAACCCTTGAAGGTGAGTAGTCCATCATGTCAAAACCACATATAGCTGGAAACTTATCAGTAATATTCCAAATCCAGAAGGCATCTTTATATCCCATCTGACCCGAGAGAGTATACTTTCCATATATACTCACTAAATAGTCCATTAATTTTTGGGCCTCTTTTGATGGATTAGGGGTTACTAATTTGTTTGTAGGATTCATGGTAGGAATTTCTGCCTTTTTGATTTTAAAGTAGTCAAGAAGAAACCATCCCCAGCTTTTTACTATACTTATTGTATTTTTTCCATTTTTTAAAGGAATTAAACCAGCATATACGGTTGTAAATTTTTGAGATTGGGGAAATTTGACATTGGTTTGAAATTCTCCATTTACATAAAGGGAATTTTCCTTATATCCATAGGGTGCAGCATATCCAATTATTAATTCGTACATTCCAGACTCCTTTACTTCAAAAGTTACACTACAAGAATCTCCATCCTTATCAAATCCATCCACATATCCTGTGCCTTGATATCCAGGAAATTGTCTTGCTACATAGGTTCCGTTTAATACCCCATTTTCTGCTTCAATAGTAATTTCATCACTAGAAAAATTAATAGAAAAAATAATTAGGAGAAGGATAAGAAGAGGTAGAGTAAATTTCATAAGTTAAAATATAGCCTCCCTTCTTTTTGTAATTAATTTATTTTACATCTTTAAAAGAAGGGAGTAAATATAGTTTATTAAACTTTTGTAACTGTTTTCTTAAGTTTTCTTTCCGCTTCTTTGATGTGAGTCTCGTATACTTGTATCTTATAATTCAACCTCTCAAGAGCTTTTTGCATTTCTTCTATCTTTGCTTGGAGTTTATCTCTTTGTTCAATCAGAATTTGTTTTCTCTCCTCCAAAGTTGCATCTCCTTCTTGAAAGAGCTTTACATACCTAACTAATGCTTCTATTTCAATTCCTGCTGATCTCATGCATTTTATAAACTCTATCCATCTACAATCTTCCTCTGAATAGTCTCTGATGCCATTCTTATCTCTTCTTACTCGGGGAAGAAGTCCTATTTTTTCATAAAATCTCAATGTGTCGGGAGTTAGACCATATTTTTCACATACTTCTTTTATCCTCATTGTTTTCACCTCTTTTTATTGGTAATTTTTTTAGCCATTCTAATATTTTCTCACGAAGATCAGTAGATCCACCTTCATATATAGAAAGAGGCTCTAATACTTTTGATTCTGGGCACAGTCTTTTTATATCGCTTACTACTCTTCCTTGACCTCCACCTCCATGGGTTATAAAGGGTATAATAGTCTTTCCTAATAAGTTATGTTGAGTTAGGAATGTGGCTACAGGGGGTGCTATGGTACTCCACCAATTTGGGGTTCCTACGAAGATTATGTCATATTTTTCTATGTCTTCAATCTTAGTCTTTATTGGGGGTTTGTAATCCATTTTTATCTCTTTTTTGGCTTGTTCAACAGTAGCATTATAAGAAGAAGGGTAGGGATTTTCTGGAATTATCTCTACCATATCTCCACCTACTTCTTTTTGAATTATGTGAGCAATTTTCCTAGTGTTTCCTGACCAACTGTAATATATGATAAGTATGTGAGACATTTATTTTTCCCTCCTTATTTTGTTTTTATTTGGAGTATACAACTTAGAGTTTACTCCAGGTCAAAGAGAATGTAAATGTAGTGGTATAATTTATTGAGTTTAATTAAGAGTATAGGTTAGTTTTTTTGGAGGTAAAAAATGGAAGCAAAAAAAATTTTAGGAGCTATGTTTTTAAATTTTTTGATGGCCCTTTTAGAAGTTATTGGGGGTATATTTTCAGGGAGTTTAGCTCTTATAAGTGATGCCCTTCATAATATCAATGATTTTTTTGCCTTACTTATTAGTTACCTAGCAGAGATAATTTCAAAAAATAAAAAGAGTAATTTGAAACATACCTTTGGATTTAGAAGAGTTGAGATATTGTCTGCTCTTTTGAATGGTGTCTTGCTTTTGGGGGTATTCTTATTTTTAATAGTGGAAGCTTTCCATAGGATAAAATCTCCAAAAGAAGTGGAGGGTATTCAGACTGTTATAATTGGAGTTATAGGACTTGTAGGTAACATTCTTGGAGCTTTGCTTCTTCATGAGGATTCTCACCATAATTTAAACATTAAAGGAGCTTTTTTACATCTTATTTCTGATGCTATATCTTCAGTAGGAGTAATTATAGGTGCTATGTTTATTATTTTTTATAAGCTTTATATTGCGGATACTATAATTTCTCTTCTTATTGCTGGATTTATACTATATAGCTCTATAGATCTTATAAAAGAGACATTACATATACTAATGGAGGGGACTCCAAGGGAAGTTGATATTAATGAAATTCAAAAGTTGATCTGTAAAATTCCTGGTGTTAGGGATATACATCATATTCATGTCTGGCAGGTTTCTACAAAGGATTATCTTCTTTCTGCCCATGTGGTGGTGGAAGATCAAAAAGTTTCAGAGGCAGAGAAAATAGTTTCTCAGATAAAAGATACATTAAGAGAGAAATTTAATATTAATCATTCAACTCTTGAGATAGAGTCAGAAACTTATTTCAAAGAGAAGGAGTGCCAATGTGAATATTGATAAATTCCTTCCCATAAATTTATATGAGGCAAAAAAGAGAGGATGGGATGAACTCGATATAATAATTGTTACTGGTGATGCCTATGTGGATCATCCATCTTTTGGGGCTTCGGTTATAGGAAGGTATTTAGAATATTTTGGATTTAGAGTAGGGATTATTCCTCAACCTGACTGGAAAGATAAGGAAAGTTTTAAAGTATTAGGGAAACCAAGGCTTTTTTTTGGTATAACCGCAGGATCTGTGGACTCTATGGTGGCCAATTATACTCCTAATAAATTCAAGAGAAGGGAAGATGCGTATACACCTGGAGGTCTTCCTGGAAAAAGGCCTGATAGAGCCACCATTGTGTATGCTAATTTTGTACATGAAATTTTTCCTGATGTTCCTATAGTTCTTGGAGGAATAGAAGCAAGTCTTCGTAGATTTTCTCATTATGATTTTTGGGATAATAAAGTAAGACATTCTGTTCTTCTTGACGCAAGGGCAAAGATAATAGTTTATGGAATGGGAGAAAAACAAACTTTGCAAATTGCTAAGATGCTTTCTGAAGGTAAGTCTTGGTATGAGATCTATCAGATACCTGGTATTGTATTTTCTTTAGGCGAGAAAGAATTTGATACTTTTATTAAAGATAAAGATTATATACTTCTTCCTTCCTTTGAAGAAGTTTCTCAAGACAAAGATAGATATTATGATTTTCAAAGATTGCTTTTGGAGGGGATGAAAAGGAAAAAAATATTAGTACAAAGAGATGGAAAAAGATTTATTATTCAAAATCCTCCTCCATCTTATACGTCTCAAGATCTTGATTTTATTTATTCTTTACCTTTTATGAGGCTTCCTCATCCCTCATATAAGGAAAAGATTCCTGCCTTTGAGACTGTGAAAACCTCTATTGTCTCTCATAGAGGATGTTTTGGGAGTTGCACTTTTTGTTCCTTGAACCTTCATCAAGGATGGCAAGTAATTTCAAGAAGTGAGAAATCAATCCTCGAAGAGATTTATAGACTGACAAAGCATAGAGAATTTAGAGGTACCATCTCTGACGTAGGGGGCCCTACAGCTAATATGTATAGGTTAAGGTGTAAAATTCATAATATTCCAGGATCTTGCCCGGAAAGAGATTGTCTTTTCCCTGATGTTTGTAAGTACTTAGAGGTTGACCACTCTGCTCAGCTTAATCTTTTAAAAAAGATTAAGGAGATAGAAAAGGTAAAACATGTATTTATAGCATCGGGGATAAGGTATGATATTGCATTAAAGGATGAGTATTATATTGGAGAGATTATTAAAGAGGGATATATTGGTGGGCATTTATCTGCTGCTCCAGAGCATGTAAAGGATCATGTACTTGAAATTATGAAGAAGCCTAAATTTAAAGTTTATGAAGAATTTGTAGATATATTTGAAAGGAATCTGAAAAAATACAGAAAAGAACTCTATATAATTCCCTATTTCATATCTGCTCATCCTGGTGCAACCATAAAGGATGCATGGGATCTTGCTATGTATATTAAAGGTCTTGGCCATTATCTGGAGCAGATTCAAGATTATACACCCCTTCCCTTAACTCCTGCTTCTTGTGCCTTTTATACCGAATATCATACTTTGAGAAAAGAGAAAATCTATGTTGCCAAAACTTATGAAGATAGAAGACTTCAAAGAGCTCTTGCACAGTATAAAGACAAGAAGAATAGAGAGTTTTTGGTTAAAAATAAAAAGAAAATTCCATTCCCTTTAGAAAAGTTGTTAGGCTGATAGGAGGTGATATGTATGAAATCCTATAGAAAAGAACTCTGGTTTGAGCTTCCCACAAGGAGAGGATTTGTGAATATAACAGATACCTTACAAAAATGTGTGGATGAGAGTGGTATAAAGGAAGGTCTTCTTCTCTGTAATGCTATGCATATTACTGCAAGTGTTTTTATAAATGATGATGAGCCAGGTCTTTTAAAGGATTTTGAAATATGGCTTGAGAAGCTTGCTCCAGAAAAACCTTATAATCAATATTATCACAATGTGGGAGAGAATAATGCAGATGCGCATTTAAAAAGGACTATAATGGGAAGAGAAGTGGTTATTGCAATCACTAATGGTAAGCTTGACCTTGGTCCATGGGAACAAGTGTTTTATGGGGAATTTGATGGTATGAGAAGAAAGAGGGTACTTGTGAAAATAATAGGAGAATGAATAAAATCTTTGCTATATTAAGGCTGATCTGGTAGGTTGAAAAACGCAATGGCAAGAATTATATCTGCAGCAATGAATAATATTCCTCCAATAAGTAGTGGGGCGGTTATGGCTCCCCAAAGATATAAATTCCCTGCAGTATTAAAATAATTGATATTAGTTAAATTAGATAATAAGGAGAAACTTTTTTCCAGTCATTCATTCCCATAATCATTAATATGTATCCTATTATTAAGAAGGTAAGTCCTCCTTTTAAAATAGAAAGGCTCTCTTGTGAGGAAGTGAAAATACTGAGTATAGCACTACCTAAGAAGATTATTAATACTACACCGCTTATTATAGATAAGATAAATCCTATGAGGTATTTGTTAAATATTTCTTTGTTATTATAATATGTGGATAGCTTGCTCATGGCTACTAATAGCAATACTATTGAGACTATTTCCAAAACAAAACCAATATAAGGAAGGAAAATTAATAGTCCTAAAATTGCACCTATTCCCCCTAAAGTTTTAATTTCTTTCATTTTTCAAATCCCCCTAAGTATTTTTAGGTTATTATACAGTGGAACTTTGATTTTTTAAATATTTATAATGTTTTTACTACGATGTGGTTAGTCTAGTATATTTGTCCATATCCAATATAGTAAAAACATTTTTTACAATAAAAAGTTAGATCAGAATTTTGTAATAATGAAGAGATGTATATGAAAAATAGTATCGATAAAGGAGAAATAGGAGAAAAATTTAATAATCTTAGGATGTTGTCAAAAACTTATAATAAGATTTTTAATAAAAGTTGTTATAGAAGTTGTTGGATTTATTTCTTTAATGGAGCAGTAGAGCTTCTAATAATTAGTTCAGTACTTACAATTATTTTTACAGGAGGTTGATTTGGATTTTTAATTCTATCTATTAATCTTTTTGCAGCGATACTTCCCATCTCCTCTTTAAAAATTTTTACAGTGGTTAAGGGAGGATCAAATTGAGAGGAAATGTCGATATCGTCTATCCCTATTACAGAAAGCTCTTCAGGAACTCTTATTCCCATGTCTTTTGCACATTGAATTACTCCTAATGCCATGGGATCGTTGGCAGATAATATTGCTGTAGGTTTTGGATCATTTTTCCAAAGAATTTGAAAGGCATGTTTTCCTGTTTTCATAGTTAATTCTTTTTCTTCCACCATATAATTTGGATTATATTCTAAGTTTGCTTCTGCCAATGCCTTTTTATATCCTTCCCATCTTTCATAAACACTGATATGATCTAAAGGTCCTGAAGCAAAGGCAATGTTTTTATGTCCCAAATCTATAAGATATTTTGTAGCAATATATGCTCCTCTAATATTGTCTGCAAGAATGCTATCTATGTCTTCAGAATAATTATCTACTAATATTAAGGGTATACCAGTTTTTTTGATAGTTTCTATAAATTCCTTAGGCATATCAGGTCCTGCTAAAATAAGCCCATCTACTCTTTCTTCCTGAATCATACGAGGTGGTTTTTTGGGATTTAGTTTTCCATGGGGGATTATTCCGTATAATAAGTGATATCCCATCTCGTGAAGTTCATTTTGGACAGAATAAAGAATTATAGAATAAAAAGGATCAGCTACCAGTGGTTTTTCTTTCTTCAATATAAGAAAACCGATAGTCTTTGTCTCTCGGGTTATTAGGGCTCTTGCCGCCTGATTGGGTTTGTATTTTAGTCTTTTAGCTATCTCTTTAATTTTTTTTCTTGTTTCCTCGCTTATTTTTGAATCATCGTTCAAAGCTCGAGATACTGTTGATGGGGAGACCCCTGCTTTTTTTGCGATGTCTCTTATGTTTACCATTTGTTTTATCCTTTTTTTTACAAGAAATTTAAATCGTTTGAAATATTATAGACTAAAATATAGTAATTGTCAATGAAACAGAAATTTGACAAAGAATTTAAGGCGTGATACACTTAAAACAGTAGGTTAAAAATTAAAGGGAGGTGAGGATTTAAAAAGAAGTTTTGTTTCTTTAGTTTGCCTTTTTCTTTAAAAATTTAAAGATAATAGGGGGGTAAAGATAATGAAAAAATTAAATCTCATTTTAATTTTGGTTCTTCTTTTGTCGCTTACTCTAACTCTATCTTCTGCTGCAATAAAGGAACCAGAAATTAGATTTGCTACAACTTGGCCCTATCCTTTTCATGGTAATGCTTTTGGCCCTGGGGCTATAGGTGGTGCCTGGTGGTTTGCTTATGAACCCTTTGCATATTATATCCCTGCTACAGGAGAGTATATTCCAAGGCTTGCTACTTCGTGGAAGCTTGAAGGTAATAAATTGGTGGTTAATTTGAGAAAAACAAGGTGGAGTGATGGAACTCCTTTCACTGCAAAGGATATTGAATGTAATATTGCATTCTTGCATGCTATGTGGGAATGGCCCTATGAGATAGCTGGAGTAGAAGTAAGGTCTGAAAATACTGTTGCATTAGTTCTTAGCAGTACTCATCCCTTCTTAATTCATTCCCTTCTAACTGATGGTGCAATTTCTACATTAGCACCATATCATATATATGGGAAATTCTTGTCTGAAGCAAAAGAAGTAGCATCATTGGGAAGAAAAATCTGGGAACTCAGGGAGCAAAAGAAAATAGTACCTGAAGATTTAAAGAAAGATTATGATAAGAAAGCAGCAGCTTTTAGAGAAAAAGTAAACAATTTTAGCCCTATTAAAGAGATTGGTAGAATGCCTGTTGTGGGTACTTACGAACCGACAAACGTCACTCAGACAGAGATGGTATTAACAAAGAATAAATATCACTGGGCGGCAGGAAAAATCAGAATACCAAGGGTAGTATTTAGAAGATGGTCATCTAATGAGTTTGTATGGGCATCATTAGTGGCAGGAGAAATTGATGCAGCTCATCCTTCAATTCCTAAGGATGTGGTAGACCAATTTAATTTGTTAAATCCTAACTTAAAGCTAAAAGCAGTATCAGATCTTTCTGAGTTTGCATTAATATTCAATTTTGAAAAACTATTATTTAAAGATTTAACTCTTAGAAAAGCCATTGCTTATGCATTGAACAGGACAAAAATTAGAGATGTTGCTGCATGGCAAGCAAAGGATGTCAGTGATTATGCTCATGGAGTATTAAAAAGTATGGAGAAAACGTGGTTATCAGCAGATTTTCTAAAGACTTTAACAAATTATAGTTATAATCCAGCAAAAGCTGAAGCAATTCTGAAAGAGGCAGGATATACTAAGGGATCTGATGGTTTATGGAGGACTCCTGATGGAAAAGTAGTTGCATTTACTGTTTCAGTATATGGACCTCATAGTGATTGGGTATTAGCGGCAAGAGAGATCACAGAACAACTAAAGAATTTTGGATTTAAAGTAGACTTAAAGATAATACCTGAGGGAATGAGAGATACAGTGATGCGTGGTGGAGATTATGAGGCTGCAGTAGAATTTGGAACAGCATGGTGGGGTTATCCTCATCCTGCAATGGGTTATACAAGAATATATCAAGGTGAAGTTGCAGACTTTACAAGATTTCCTGCAAAGAGTAAGTTCAAAACTCCATGGGGAGACTTAGTACCTTATGAATTGACAGATAAACTACAAGAAGTTACCACAAAACCTGCAGAAGCTAAAGATTATGTAATGAAACTTGCCTATATTACTAATGAATATCTACCAATGATTCCATTTTTAGAAAAAGTTCTACCTATATTCTATTTAGATGGAAAAAGAGTGACAGGATGGCCTGAACCAGATGATTCTACCTGGAGTTTAGCACCTGGTGGAATTGAAAGAGTTTATGTACTACTTCTTTCTGAGGGTAAATTAAGACCTAAATTGTAAAATTTTAATTATAAATGGAGGAAGTCTTACTCATGAAATATATATTGAATAGGTTAGTACAAGTACTTATAATGACATTTTTGGCTCTTACTGTAGTATTCTTTATCGTTCAATCTATGCCAGGAGATCCAGCTTTTGGCTTAGCAGTTTCTATAGCTCAAAGCAGAAATATGCCTCTAGATAAGGCTTTAGAAATTGCTCACAACATAATAGGATACAATCCCAAAGAATCAATAGTATTGAAATATTTGAAATTTCTTAGAAATATAATTGTAGGAAATTTTGGGTATTCTACATATTTTAAAACAAGTGTTAACGAAATAATCGGAAAAGCATTACCTTGGACTCTCTTTGTAATATCCTTAGCAACTGTTATAGGATTTTTCTTAGGTGTTTCTATTGGGGCTTTCTCAGCACAGAAGAGAGGATCATTTATTGATACATTTATCTCTACGATATTTAGTATAATACAAGCAATTCCAGCCTTTGTATTAGCAGTAGTTATACTCTTTTTGGGAGCAGTAAGATTAAGACTTCTTCCGTTAGGTGGAGCATATCCTATTGAGATGAACCCGGGGTTTTACCCCGGGTTCATCTTAGCTGTTATTTATCATGCTTTAGGGCCGCTAATTGCTACTTTTATTCCCCAAATGGCTTCTTGGGGCTTAGCTATGAGGGGAAATTGTTCTAATGTAATAGAAGAAGATTTTGTTAGATTTGCTAAAATAAGAGGTCTTCCTGATTCTACTATTGCCCGTAGATATGTGAGAAGAAATGCTATTCTGCCATTAGTAGCAAGCTTAGCTATTGGAATTGGATACATGTTAGGAGGTCATACTTTAGTAGAAGTTATTTTTAATTATCCGGGAATAGGCTACTATTTTGGACAAGCAATAAGTGCGAGGGATTTTGGGCTTCTAACAGGACTTTTTTCTCTAATTGTTATTGGTGTTATCTTAGCTACTTTTATAACTGAGCTTCTATATGCAGTTATTGATCCAAGGGTGAAGGTACAATGAGAGACTTTATAAGACCAATTTTAATGAATAGAAAGGCATTTGTTGGTCTTATTATATTAAGTATTTTTATATTAATGGCAATTTTAGGTCCTGTGGTTGTTCCCTTAAATTTAAGTTCTAATTTTGCAGAAAGGTACCAACCTCCTTCTTGGAAACATCCTTATGGAACCGATTATTTTGGGATAGATATTTTTCAACAGATAGTGCATGGGTCTCGTTCGGTGATAGGATTATCTGTTCTTTCAAGTTTATTTGCAGTTATAATAGGGTCTGTTATAGGTATTGCTAGAGGCTACTTAGGAGGATTTATATCTAAATTTTTAGACACAATTATAACTATATTCTTAGTTATTCCTTCTTTTCCTGCTCTTTTAATTATGGCTGCGATTTTTGCTGATAAATCTTTAAACATAATTGCAGTAGCACTAATTATTGCCATGTGGCTTTGGGCTCCTTTGGCAAAACAAATCTCTGCCCAAGTTCTTTCCATAAAGTCAAAGGAATTTATAGAGGTTTCAAAAATGCTAAATTTAGGAACAAACTATATCCTTTTTAAAGACATACTACCGCTACTTATTCCTTATATTTTTATAAATTTTATTACTCAACTAAAAGGAGCCATGGAATTTAGTGTAGGATTAATGTTTCTTGGTCTTGCAAAATTTGATCCAACTCATTGGGGAGTAATGCTTAATTACGCATTATATCAAGCAGGTGCTTTATATACTCCTCGTGGCTTTCATTATCCTATAATTATCATGCTTCATATAGTTTTGTTAATATATGGGGGTATCCTTTTTGCTCAAGGAATAGAGGAAATATTTAATCCCAAATTACGGAGGTATGAATAGTGAGAGTTATATTATCTATAAATAATCTCAGAGCTGTATATTTAGTTAGGGAGGGAACTATTAAAGCTTGCGATGGGGTCTCTTTTGATATAGAGGAAAATACTGTGTATGCCATTGTAGGAGAAAGTGCTTCTGGAAAAAGTACTATAATTGAGGCAATGACTCTAACTCTACCTCCTAACTCGAAAATTCTTGAAGGAGAAGTAATTTATAATGGGAGAGATCTTTTAAAACTTTCTGAAAATGAGCTTAGAAAAATAAGATGGTCTGAAATCGCATTAGTTCCTCAAGCTGCTCAACAATCTTTAAATCCCACAATGAGAATAATTGATCATTTTTTTGACACGGTGTATGCTCATCACAAAAATTGGCAAAACAATGAGATAGTTAAAAAAGCAGAAGAATTAATAGCTCTTGTGAGACTTGATCCTAAAAATGTCCTTTATTCTTTTCCTCATCAATTATCAGGAGGAATGAAACAAAGAGTCCTTATTGCTCTTTCTTTAGTATTCAAGCCTAAAATTCTTATTTTAGATGAACCAACATCAGCTTTAGACGTTCTTACTCAGGCTTATATTATTCAGCTTTTAAAAGATCTTAAGAAACAACTTAAACTCACTTTAATTTTTGTTACTCATGATATAGCTGTTGCTGCAGAACTTTCTGATAGAATTTCTGTGGTTTATGCAGGAAATATTGTAGAAAGTGGTCCTACGAGAGACGTATTAAAAGATCCAAAACATCCTTATACTCAAGGCTTAGTTAACTCTATAATGAGCTTAATCTCAGATCCAGAAAAGATAAAAGGAATTCCAGGAGATCCTCCTAGTTTATTAGATCCACCTTCTGGATGTAGATTTCACCCAAGATGCACGTATGTTAGGGAGGAATGTAAAAAAGAAAAACCACCTATGTATTCTCTAAATAGTAACAGAAAAGTAGCATGCTATCTTTATAAATAGGGGGAAAATAGGATGGAAATACCAGTATTGGAATTAGAAGGGATTACGAAAATATTTTCCCGAGGATATTTTAAGAAAAAATATATTATTGCCTTAGAAAATATTAATTTAAGAATTAATAAGCAAGACAGATTAGCTATTATTGGAGAAAGTGGAATGGGAAAAACTACTTTGGCTAGAATTGCATGTCTTTTAGAAACCCCAACTCAAGGAAAAATAAAATGGTTTGGGAAAGATATTTCTAATGTTTCAAGGAGGGAATTATCTTATCTTAGAACTAGAGTTCAATATGTTCATCAAGATCCTTATGCTTCTTTACATCCTTCAAGAACAATATATGCTACTTTAGCAGATCCTTTAAGTAGAAACAATAATATCAGAGGAAAAGAGTTGGAGAGAAGGGTTGAGGAACTTCTTAATTTGGTTGGTCTTACGCCTCCTTCTTATTTTTTAAATAAATATCCCCATCATCTTTCTGGAGGTGGAAGACAAAGACTTGCTATTGCTCGAGCTCTTACCGCAAATCCTGAAGTTCTTGTTGCAGATGAGCCTATAAGCATGATAGATATGTCTCTTAGAGCTACTATTATTCAGATTCTGAAAATTCTTAATAAAGAGTTGGGAATTTCCATAATTCTTATCCTACATGATATTGGAGCAGCAAGATTCTTTGCTACTAATGGAGGAAAAATAGCAGTGCTATATGGTGGAAGGATTGTAGAAAAAGGAGAGTGTGACGAAATTGTAAATAATCCTTTACATCCTTATACTCGAACACTAATATCTGCAAGTCCTATACCCGATCCAGATCTAGCTCAAGAAAAAAAAGTTATAGAATTAAAATCTTATGAGCCTCCAAAAAGAGAGTTGGGGAAAAAATTATGTCCCTTCTCTCATGCTTGCTTATATTCTCAGGATATTTGTTTTAATAAAGATCCTGGGCTTGAAAATGTAAATGATAAACATGAAGTTGCATGCTTCTTCTGGAATAGATTACCTAAGTGGATTCCCCCATGGAGCAAGGAGTAGAGATTTTTTAGTTTAAATCTTGATATTGTTGTAACTTATTTTGGGGAAAAATGAGTCTTAGTTAAAAAGGGTGTTACTATTATGTTCTCATAAGTATTGCTTTTTCTTCTAAAACTTTTCCTTATATATATACTATTGGGCTTGTTATATGTTTCATATTATTAGCTCTTCCGAGATAAGTTATAATTAGGCATATACCTATTACTCGTAAGAGATAGCGAATTTTTAATCTTATCCCAATACCTACACGGTGTAGAAATTTTTCTGCTTGACAAAAAAATTATGAGTAAGTAAAAATTTACTTAAGCAAACGTTTATATTAGCGTTTGCAAAATTAAAAGGGGGGTATTTTATGAGGTTAAATTACACTAAAATCTTTATTATTCTTTTTCTCCTCATTATTCTTCTTGGTAATACTTTTTCAGCAACAAAATATAATGAGGCACCTTCTCTTGCTCAACTGGTAAAAGAGGGTAAACTTCCTCCTGTAGAAGAGAGGCTTCCTAAAAATCCTGTAGTTTTAAAACCCTACGAAGAAATTGGTAAATATGGGGGGACTTGGAGGAGAGCTTGGCTTGGAGCGGGTGATAGATGGGGAATTGCAAGGATCTCTATGTCTGCCTGTAATCTTTTAAGATTTAGTTCTGATGGTAAAAAGGTTCTTCCTTGGCTTGTAGACAAGTATACAGTTTCAAAAGATGGTAAAATATATACCTTCCATATACGTGAAGGGATTAAGTGGTCCGATGGAGAGCCTTTTACTACCGATGATGTAATATTCTGGTATGAGGATATTATTTGTAATAAGGATTTAACTCCTAATATGCCTTCTCAATTTGTAAGCTCTGATGGAAAATCTATTGCTAAGTTTGAAAAAATTGATAAATATACTTTTAGAATAATTTTCCCCGAACCTAAGCCTCTATTCATTTATGATATTCCTGCTCAAGGGTGGTATATGGATACTACTCATGGCTCTCTTTCCTACTATGCTCCAAAACATTATTTAATGCAATTTCATCCTAAATATACACCTATGGAGAAACTTGAGAAGATGGCTAAGGATGCAGGCTTCAACAAATGGTATGAGCTTTTCAAGTTTAAAGATGATTGGTTACAAAATCCTGAACTTCCTGTGACTGCACCATGGAAAGTTGTAAGCAAGAGCCCCAATGAGCCTGTATTTGTAATGGAGAGAAACCCATACTACCATGTGGTAGATCCTGAAGGAAATCAGCTTCCCTATATTGATAGGGTAGTACATTACTTAGTAAGCGATGCAGAAATGATTAATATGAAGGCAGTGGCAGGAGAGATTGATTGTCAAGACAGGCATATGAGAGTTTCTAACTACTCGCTATTCATGGAAAATGCACAAAAAGGAAACTACAGAGTTTTAAAATGGGCATCTGCTGTTGGGGCTGATCCTGCGATATTCCTTAATCAAAATGTAAAAGATCCTGTAAAGAGGAAGCTCTTCCAAGATGTAAGATTTAGACAAGCACTATCCCTTGCCATAAATAGGGACGAAATAAATAAGATCCTATATATGGGACTTGGTACTCCAATGCAAGCAGCAATTCCTAAGGGTGCTGCTTATTATGATCCTTCTTGGGAAAAGGCATATGCTCAGTATGATCCTGGAAGGGCCAAAATATTGCTTGATGCTATGGGGCTTAAGGTTGGAAAAGATGGATTTAGAATTGGTCCTGAGGGTAAACCTATTGAGCTGATTATTAGTTTTACCACCTATCCAGGAAATGCAAATATGAGTATTATGGAGTTGATTAAGAGCTATTGGGAAAAGATAGGGATCAAGACCATAATCAAGCAAGTAGATAGAAGTTTGTATGTTACCAATTGTAACTCTGGAGATATTGAGATTGGTGTGTGGGTTATGGATAGGTGCTCCAACTTTATTTTAAGCCCTGGAAGAATATTAGGAACTATAACTGACGGTCCATGGGCTCCTCTTTATGCCAGATGGTATTGGACCAAGGGCAAGGAAGGAGAAGAACCTACAGGAGATATAAGAAAGCTTTATGAGTTGTGGGATCAAGTTAATCAAACTACAGATGCAACAAAGAGAGATATACTTATTAGGCAAATTGTTGCTCTCCATAGAAAGAACATATGGATTATAGGTACCGTGGGAGCACTTCCATCTCTCTGTATAGTAAAGAACAACTTTAGGAACGTTCCAGAATACTTAATAAGTGATGCTCCACTCTTTACTCCTTTGAACGCATTTCCTGAACAGTTCTTTATTAAATAGTTCAAGCTGATTTTATGGGGGAGAGGTCAAATCACCTCTCCCCCTTTTTATTTTCTAAGGTTTAGCTCTACTTTGATATAATATTCAAAGATAATTTGGTAAAGGAGAGACTGTAAATGGAAGGATTGAGAGAGAATTTTATTTTGTTTTTACCACTTCTTCTGATTCAATTAGTTTTTCAAATCTTAGCTATTGTTGATCTTATTAAGAGAAATAAGGAAGAAATTAGATGGGAAAATAAAATAATATGGGCTATAATTATTCTTGCTTTTGGAATTTTAGGTCCTATGGCTTATTTTGTCTTTGGGAGAAAGTAATATGAATGTGATAGAAACGTATAATTTGTGCAAGTATTACCCAAATAAGAAGGCTTTAGATGATTTAAATTTGGAAGTTCCTGAGGGAGTAATCTTTGGGTATTTAGGGCCTAATGGGGCAGGTAAAACAACTACCATAAGGGTTCTTTTAAATCTCGCAAAACCTACAAAAGGTAGTGCTGTAATTTTGGGAGAAGATATAACTAAAAGTAGAAAATATTTGAGGTGGATAGGTTATCTTCCTGATGTACCTAATTTTTATAATTACTTTACTGCTAAAGAGTATTTAGTAACTCTTTGTGAAATAATAGGCGTAGACAAAAAGAGGGTAGATGAAGTTTTAGAGATGGTTGATCTTAAAAATGAAAAAAAGAGGATTGGGACTTTTTCAAGGGGAATGAAACAAAGGCTTGGAGTTGCTCAAGCCTTACTTCCAAATCCAAAACTCCTCATTTTGGATGAGCCAACTTCTTCGTTGGATCCTCAGGGAAGAAAAGAGATCCTTGATTTAATAGTTTCCTTTAGGGGAGAAAAAACAGTATTCTTTTCTACCCATATTCTTGCTGATGTAGAAAGAGTGTGTGATAGAGTGGGAATTTTAAAAGATGGAAGACTTCTATTAAATGATACTTTAGGGAATATTAAGAAAAAATTCTCAAGGAGAATCATAAGACTGGAAGTTGATAATCCCTTGAGAATAGTTGAGCAAATAAGGAGAGAAGATTTTGTTGAAGAAGTTTTAGAAGAAAATCAAAATTCTTTAATATTAAAAGTAAGAGATCTTGAAATGGCCCAAAGGAGAATTCCTGAAATTATTGTAAAAGAGGGCTTATCCCTTATGCATTTTGAGGTTTTGGAGCCAACCCTTGAAGATATATTTTTTGAGGTGATTTCATGATATTGAAATTAATGAAAAAAGAATGGAAAGAACTTATTAAAACAGGTAAATTGTATGCACTTCTCTTTGTTTTTCTCTTTTTCTCTATAGGAAGTCCTGTAGTTGCGAAATTTACACCCGATATAATAAAGAGCTTAGCTTCGAGTTCTGAAATGCAGGGATTTATTATTCAACTTCCACCTCCTACCTGGAAGGACGCTTTCTTGCAATTTTTCAAAAACTTAAATCAAATAATTTTTATAGTAGTTGTGATAGTTTTTATGGGAAGTATTTCGGAAGAGAAAAATAAAGGTACGGTAAGTATATTACTTTCTCTTGGTGTTGAAAGAAAAAAATGGCTACTATCAAAGTTCTTTTTTCAGGTTTTTTCAACTTTTATTTTGATAATATCTTCTTACTTAATTTGTGCTTACTATACTTATTTCCTTTTTAAGGAGATCTCTATTTATAACTCCTTATCTGCGACTCTACTTTATTTGGTATATAACCTTTTTATTTTGTCTTTACTAACTTTCTCAGGAACCCTTGCTAAGAATCCTCTTCAGACTGCAGGGATTTTTTTTGTAGTCTTTATAATTTTCAATCTTCTTTTAATATTCCCTAATTTATCTAGTTATAATCCTATGAATCTTTCTTCTTTAGAAAATCTTTGGATTTCGAAAGAAGTATTATGGGGTGATGCTTTTAAAAATATCTTCTCTACTCTTTTTTACTCTTTTGTCTTGGTTTTAGTAAGTATTATTCTTTTTGAAAAACAGGAGTTGTAAATGATTGTAGGGCTTTTTAATGATTCCTTTCCCCCTGTGATGGATGGTGTAGCTATTGCAGTAAAAAATTATGCTTATTATATAAACAAGAAATATGGTAAGGCTTATGTAGTGACCCCCTCTTTTCCAGGATACAAAGATGAGGAAGAATATGAGGTAATAAGATATTTTTCCATTCCTGTTGTTTTAAGACCTCCTTATAGATTTGGGATACCTTTTTTGGATCTCAAAGCAATGAGAAAGATAGAGAGTATTCCTTTTGATATTATTCATGTGCATTCTCCCTTTTCTTCTGGTGTTTTAGGCCTTTATATTGCAAAGAAAAGAAAAATTCCAATTGTGGCTTCTTTTCACACAAAATATTATGATGATTTTAAAGAGGCAACAAAGTCAGATTTTATTGCAAGGCTTGGGGTAAAGATAATAGTAGAATTTTATAATAGAGTTGACGAGGTATGGACTGTAAATTCTGCTACAGCAGAAACTCTTAGAGACTATGGATTCAAAAAAGAGGTAAAAATAATTCCTAATGGCAGTGATTTTATTCCCCCTAGGAATATTGAAGAGTATAGAGAGAAAATAGAAAGACTTCATAATTTGTCAAAAGAAGAAGTGGTTATTCTTTTTGTGGGGCAAATGGTAAAGCAAAAAAATGTAGAGATGCTTTTAAGATCTTTAAAGGTCTTGAAGGACGAAAATATCTCTTTCAAGGCTATACTTATTGGAACAGGGAAAGATGAAGACTATTTCAAAAAGCTTGCTGAGGAGTTAAAAATAGAGGATAGAGTTATTTTTACAGGAAAGGTTCTTGATAGAGAACTATTAAAGGCATATTATGCTAGGGCTGATCTTTTAGCTTTTCCTTCTCTTTACGATACTTCTGCTCTTGTGGTAAAGGAAGCTGCCGCTTTAGGGTGTCCATCTCTTCTTATTAAGGGGTCAACGGTGGCTGAGGGCGAAGGGGTAATAGATGGTCTTAATGGATTTTTGTCAGAGGATGATTATATTAATTATGCTAAGAAGATGAAAGAGATATTGTCTCAAAGGGAGCTTTTGAAAAAAGTTGGAGAAAATGCAAGGGTAACTCTTTATAAGCATTGGGAAGAGATAGTGGATATAGTAGTGGAAAACTATAAAAGGTTGCTTGATAAATATAAAGGAAAACAATAATTTTTTCACTCTAACTAAAAAATGTCTTTCCCTTAATTTTAGAAATATTAAATGTACTTTGTATTCAATATTTTTATCCTTTAAATTTTCTTTAAAATATCACTTGTCAATTTTATTATTTTTTGCTATAAAAAAAGATGTAAAGTTTGTTTTTTATTGGAAGAGGATGTGAATTAAATATATCAGCATTAGTTATGATATTTGAGAAATAAAGCACAAAACAAAATTTTACGTAAAAAGAAAAATTAAAAAATTTTAAATTGGGGGTGGGACTAAAAAATGTTTTATAAAAATCGATCTTTGAAGGGGGGTAAATTATGTTTTCTAAAAAGTTATTGGTTACTATAGCTTTGGTATTGATTTTCTTGATTACTGTTGGGAGTGGAATTGATTTTCCAACAAGACCAGTACAGATAATTGTTCCTTGGTCTGCTGGTGGGGCAACAGACGTTCTTTTTAGAGCTATAGCCTCGGTATTTCCTAAATATGCCAATGGGCAGCCTTTGGTAGTGAATAATATTCCTGGTGGTGGAGCTGTTCCTGGTACCATGGAATTCCTAAGGGCAAAACCTGATGGATATACTCTTCTTTCCTTTGCTGCTCCTATTTTGATTAAATCTCATATGGATCCTGTGGAATTTAATGCTGATTCTTTTGAGCCGGTTATTCTTATTGTAAATGATCCTTGTTACATATTGGTTAGAAAAGATGCTCCATGGAAGGATTTAAAGGAATATGTGGAATATGCCAAACAAAATCCTGGAAAGATCACTATTGGTAATGGAGGGGCTGGAGGAGGAACTCATCTTGCTGCTCTTGCTTTTGAGAGTTTTGCTAAGATAAAGCTTACTCATGTACCTTTTGAGGGAGGAGGCCCTGCTGTTACTGCTCTTGTAGGGGGGCATATTAACTCCTATATGGGTGCTGCTCCGGAAGGACTTGCTAATGTAGATTCTGGTCAGCTTAGAATCTTAGGTATTTTTGGCTCTAAACGTCTTGAGAAGTATCCTGATGTTCCTACAGCAAAAGAGCAAGGATTTAATTTCCAATTTGGTATGTGGAGAGGAGTTGCAGTACAAAAGGGTACACCTAAGGAAATTGTCGACAGGTTACACACTATATTCTATAGAGCTATGAGGGATCCTGACTTTCAGAAGAAAGCAAAAGAGCTATCTTTGACTTTAGAATATAGAGGGCCAGCATCCTTTGCTAAGTTTATTAAAGATTATGACAAATATTACGAAGATCTTATAAAGAGCAATAAATTAGGAAACAAATACAAGTATTAAATTAATCTCCCCCTACCTAACCAGTAGGGGGAGATTCTCAATTTTACTTGGGGGGAAATGTTAATGAGACTTAAATTTTCTTGGGATACTGGCATAGGGATAGGAATAATACTTTTTGGTGTTTTCATACTCCTTAATGCTTTAAATATGCCTGACATGCCTTTAGGGCTTGGGCCTGGGGATTTTCCTGAGATTGTGAGTATTGGATTAATTATTTGTGGATTTATCCTAACTTTTCAGAGTTTTTTCATCTCAGAAAAGACTAAAAAGATATACTCTAAGAGTTCTGTGAAGGATGTTTTAATTCTTATATTTATTTCGCTTTTATATGTATATCTCGTAAAATATATAGGCTTTTTATATCTTACTCCTTTTCTTATGTTGGCTACAATGTATCTTTTTGGATACAAAAAATTACCCTACGCAATTGTTATAAGTGTTATTTTTACTCTTTTGGTATATTATGTGTTCTATGGAATATTTAAAGTTCCTCTTCCTCAGTTTTCTTTATTCTAAACAGGAGGGATAAAAGTCCAAAATGATAAATTATTGGGTAGAAGGTTTAAAGATAGCGCTTCAGCCTAATAATTTGCTTCTAATGTTAATAGGTACTGTTGGGGGAATTATTGTAGGAGCTTTGCCTGGAGTTACGTCTTCGATGGGAATAATTCTTCTCCTTCCTTTCACTTATTATTTAGATCCTAAATCTGCTTTATTGATGCTTGCAGGGATGTATTCTGGATCTATGTTTGGAGGATCTATTTCTGCTGTGCTTTTAGGAGTTCCAGGGACTCCTTCGGCTGCAGCAACTTTAATTGATGGTTATCCTTTGGGAAGGCAAGGTAAGGCTGGAAAAGCGATATTCACGGCCTTAATAGCTTCTTTTTCAGGAGGTATTCTTAGTGGTATTGTTTTAGTGTTTTTGGCTCCTATTCTTGCCTCTTTTGCCTTGAGATTTTCTCCTATTGATTATTTTGCTCTTGCGATTTTTGGTCTTTCGATAATTGCTAGTGTCTCAGGGAAGCATTTGTTAAAAGGTATAATTTCAGGACTTTTAGGTTTATTTATTTCTACAGTTGGAATTGAAAATATAAGAGGATCTACAAGATTTACTTTCGGTATATCTCAGCTTTCTGCTGGTTTTGAACTCTTACCTGTGCTTATTGGTGTCTTCGCTATAACCGAAATATTAATGGAGCTGGAACAAAAAGGACAAGAGACAAAGATTCAGCATAGAATATCCGAGGTTTTTCTAACAAAGGAAGAATTTAAATCTATAATTATACCTATATTAGTAGGAGCAATCATTGGAATAGTTATAGGAGTAATTCCAGGAACTGGAGGAACCATTGCTACATTTTTAGCCTATAACGTACTAAAAAACATATCAAAGAGGAAAGAGAAATTTGGTAAAGGTGCAGTAGAAGGAGTTGCAGTGGTCGAGTGTGCTAACAATGCGGTTACGGGAGGAGCTATGGTGCCAACTTTAGCATTAGGGGTTCCTGGAGATGTGGTTACTGCAGTAATGCTTGGAGCCATGATACTTATTGGGGTAAGACCTGGTCCACTCTTATTTCAAGCTACTCCTGATCTTGTTTATTCCTTTTTTGCAGGATGGTTTATCATTCAATTTATGATGCTTGTAGTGGGTTTTGTATCTACCTTAACTGCCCCATATATTTTAGAAATACCCAAAAAGATATTAATGCCTATAGTACTTATTTTTGCGATAATTGGATCCTTTGCTATAAGAAATAGCCTGTATGATGTAGCAATTGCGCTTATTTTTGGATTATTTGGTTACTTTATGAGAAAACATAATTTTCCGGCAACTCCTCTTATACTTGGAATTATTCTTGGGCCTATGGCTGAACAAAACTTAAATAGAGCATTAATTCTATCAGGAAATGATTATACTGTTATGTTTAAAAGTCCCATATCTCTAACCTTACTAATTCTTGCGGTTTTATCGATTGTTTTAGGTGTCATTTCAGGCAAAAGAGAAGGTAAATAGTGGGGGGAGTAAAAAAATGGAGAGAAAAGATGAAGTAAAGATTAAATTGGAAAGGGTAAGAAATTTTCTAAGAGAAAATGATCTTTCTGCTATGCTTATAAAGAAGCAACCAAACTTTTCGTGGATTACTGCTGGTGGAGTAAATTTTGTAGGTATAGCTACGGAGATAGGAGTAACATCAGTGTTGATTACTGATAAGGAGCAGTTTGTCATTGCTAATAGGATTGAAGCAAGAAGAATGAGAGAAGAAGAAGTAGATGATATGTTTGAAGTGATCGAATATGAGTGGTATGAGGATAAGGAGATGGAAATAGTTAAGAGTATTGTTGGAAATGGCAAGGTAGGGTGTGACATTGTACTTCCAGGGACTCATTTTGTAGACAATACTTTTAAAAAACTGAGGTATGAATTAACAGAAGGTGAGATAGAAAGATATTTATATCTAGGGGAGAAACTTTCAAGGACTGTGGAAGAGGTACTTATGTATGAGATAAAGCCAGGTGAGACAGAGATAGAGATTGCAGGTAAGATATCTGCAAGACTCTGGAAGGATGGTATTGAGCCTACAGCTTTTATGATTGCTTCTGACGATAGAATAAGAAATTATAGGCATCCCATATCTAAAAACAAGAAGATCGAGAAATTAGTAATGGCATCGGTAAATGCTAGGTATAGAGGATTGATAGCCACAATAACAAGAATGGCTTATTTTGGAGAAATTTCAGAAAATTTAAGGAAGCAATATAGGGATAATGTAGAGATCGAGTGCATTATGATAGCTAAGACAAAGATTGGTGAAGAGATGAGAATTCCAGTTCTTTCTGCCATAGAAGAGTATGAAAAGAGAGGATACAAAGATGAATGGAAATTACATCATCAAGGTGGATCTATGGGATACTATCCTAGGGATATAAGGGTAACGCCTACAACTACGGAAAAGGTTTGTAGGAATCAAGCTTTCTGTTGGAACCCCTCCATAACTGGTACAAAATCTGAAGATGGATTTATTATAACTGAAAAAGGACCAATAATGATTACAAAACCTATTATTTTCCCTACTCTAAAAGTAGAAGTAGAAGGTATGACTTTTGTAAAACCTGATATCCTGGAAATACTATAAGGAGGGATTTTTATGGATAAAGTAAGGGTTGGTCTTGTAGGAGCGGGTTTTATAGCAAGAATACATATGGCTGCATATAGGGAGATATCTCCATATGTGGAAGTAGTTGGGGTTTGCTCTGGAAGAAGAGAGAATGCAGAGAGATTTTCAAAAGAATTTGGAATTCCTAAAGTTTTTGGTGATTTTGAGGAACTTTGTGCGTCTTCTGATATTGACATTGTGGATGTATGTACTCCTACAAATCTTCATGATGAAGTTATTCTTTGTGCTGCTAAGAATAAAAAGCATGTTATATGTGAGAAACCTCTTACAGGCTATTTTGGGGAGGATACAGATAAGGAACTTGTAGGGATAGAAGTGCCTAAAAGTTTTATGTATAAAAAGGTTTTAGAAAAAATAGAAAGGATCGAAAGGACTGTAAAAGAAAGTGGCATTAAGTTCATGTATGGAGAAAATTTGGTTTATGCTCCTTCTATCGAGAAGATGAAGAGGATGATTTATATTTCTTCTTCTCCTATTCTTGAAATTAGAGCAGAGTGTAGTCATTCTGGCTCTCATGCAAGTTATGCTAAAAAATGGAAAACTTCTGGTGGTGGTAGTTTAATGAGACTTGGGTCTCATCCAGTAGCTGTAGTGCTTCATTTAAAACATTATGAAGGATTGCTTAGGGATGGAAAGCCTATAAGGGCAAAAGCAGTATGGAGTGAAGTGGCGAATTTGACGAAGACGGAGAAATTTTTGAAGGAAGAAAAACATTATGTGGCAACCTCTTGGGAGGACGTAGAAGATTGGTCTATTCTTGTGATCGATTTTGAAGATGGAACAAAGGGCATAATCTTCTCTAATGATGTTAGCCTTGGAGGACTTAAAAATTGGGTGCAGGTAAACCTTTCCTCAGGTATGATTTATGCCAACATTAATCCTAATAATATGATGGTAGCTTATGCTCCTGAAGAGACGGTGTGGAAAGATGAGTACGTAGCCGAAAAAATTGAGACAAAAGCAGGTTGGAATTTCCCTTCACCTGATGATTTCTGGACTAGGGGTTTTCCTCAAGAACTTAAAGATTTCGTTCTTGCAGTAAAAGAAAATAAAGAACCAGTATCTAATTTTGACTTAGCAAAAGAAACTGCAAAAGTTTTATATGCCGGCTATTACTCTAGTGAAGAGGGGAGAAAGATTGAATTAATGTGAGATATCTCGGGGAAGGGAGAATCCCTTCCCCAGAAAAAATACATGTAGGGGGGTTTCTTATGAAGAAATATTTTACACTTTTAATTCTCTTTTTACTAGTTCCTCTTAGCTCTTTTGGATCTGCCCAGAGCAATATACTTATAAAGGCCACATCACCGTTTCCTGAAGGACATATAATAACCCAAACGATGATAGAGTTTAAAAATATAATTGAGCAAGAAACACAAAGAAGAATTAAATTTGAACTTTCTATTGCAAAGGATACAGAAGAACAAGCTAACGAAAGATGTTCAAAGGGCGAAGTAGACATGCAATTTACAGGAGGAAGAGCTATAGAAGTATTTGCCCCTCAATATTTCTTTATTAATGCGCCCTTTGTATTGAAGGATTATGAACACTTCTTTAGAATAATGAAAGGACCTATAGGGGAAAAAGCAAAAGAGCAGATTCTTAAAAATGGCAATATGTATACTCTTGGATATCTCTATAGAGGGTATAGACAGATGACCTCTAATAAACCTATACTTAGTCTAAAAGATCTTGAGGGGCTGAAACTTAGACTTCCTGTAGTACCTACATGGATTAAAGTTTGGGAAGCTCTGGGAGTAAAAGCAGTTCCTGTTCCATTAACAGGTTTGTATCAAGCTCTTAAAGATGGTACTGCTGAGGCTTCCGAGGGAGATTTGACTCAAATTTCTGGATATAAACTTTACGAGGTACAAAAATACTTAATTATCACGAATCATCTTGTTTCTTTTGGTTGGGTACATATGTACAAACCTGCTTTTGACAAACTATCTAAAGGAGATCAAGAGCTTTTTGTAAAAACTGCCGAAAAAGTATGCGATACAGCTACTAAGAAGCTTATTGCTAGTGAGAATGATATTCTAGGAATGCTTATGAAAAATGGTATGACAGTTATATATTTGGATGACAAAACTATGACACAAATAAGAGAGAAGGCAAAACCTGCCGTAGAGGAACTTTTTAGGACTACCTGGCCTGTGACTACTTGGGAAGAGATTCTTAAACAGTGAATATAAATTAGAGGGGAAGGGCTTAAGCGCTCTTTCCCTCTTTTTAAAATTTAATTCATACCTTTTTAATATAAATTTAAATTATTCTTAAATTTAAATTAACACAGGTTAGTTATAATTCTTATTGAAAAATGAAAATGAATAAAAAAGGGAGGGATGTAAGATGAAGATAACTCTTGGAAGAGTTAAGATAAAGGAGTCTAAAACCAAACAAAATAGGGTAAATGTTAATAAAGTAGAAGATATTACTCTTAGATCAGAAACCGTTATAAATAACTCTCCTATAGTAGAATATTTAAGGACAAAGACTTTTTAAAGCAGAGTAAAAAAATTAAAAATTAATAATTTTAAGGGGGAGACTTATAAGTCTCCCCCTTTTTATTTTTTAATATATTAACGGAAATAAGCTTCCTTTGTATTTTTGAAAAATGGCATATTGTATAGTATATTGACAATTGAATTTGGTTATGTTAATTATAATTAAACATCAAAAATGGGAGGTGCATTTTAATGTCTTTTTCAAAGCCTAACTTTTCAGAAGCCACCCTTACTCGTTTACGTTTAAAGGACTATTCTCCATTTAGTGGGATGTGTGTAACTTGTCTTGATGGTTGTCCTGGCTATTGCGAAATAGCAAAATCAGGTGTTCGTGGTAGAGAATATATTTACCCAAAACCCTATGGAAAAGTAACTTCAGCCTCAGAAAAAGATTATCCTGTAGATTTCTCTCATTTTAATATAAACGGTACTTGTGTAGGAGCTTTAGGAGTAGAGCCAGATCCTGACAAAGCTACTTTTCCTGCTGTAGATATTGAGACAAGAATTGGAGATATTAAATTAAGAGGTCCTTGGTTTACCACTGGTCTTGGTTCTACCTTCATTGCAAGAGACAACTGGGAGGGTGTAGCAATTGGATCTGCTCTTTTTGGAACAATGGTTGGAGTAGGAGAGAATGTATGTGGTGTAGATCCTGATGCAGAAATTAAGAATGGTAAAGTAGTTAGATCTCCTGAGATGGAGAGGAGAATAAGATTATTTAAAGAGTGGCAAAGAGACAATTATGGCGGAGTTATAGTTCAGGAAAATGTTGAAGATTCGAGACTTGGTACTCTTGAGTATGTAATTGAGCAACTTGGAATTGAATTTGTAGAAATAAAGTGGGGACAAGGAGCAAAAGATATAGGAGGAGAAATTAAACTTTCTGATATAAAGAGAGCGAAGCAACTAAAAGATAGGGGATATATTGTATTTCCTGATCCCGATGATCCAATAATTCAGGATCTATATCAAAAGGGTGGAATTAAGGAATTTGAGAGACATTCCAGACTTGGAATGGCATCGGTAGAGGGATTTGTCAAGAGGGCAGAGGAGTTAAGGAAGAGAGGAGCAAAATATATTTCTTTGAAAACAGGTGCGTATAGGCCAAAAGATCTTGCTCTTGCTTTGAGAGCTGCCTCTGAGGGTAAAGCAGATCTTCTAATTGTAGATGGAGCAGGTGGCGGTACAGGAATGAGCCCATGGAGAATGATGAATGAGTGGGGAATTCCAACAGTTTATTTAGAAGCATTAACTTACAAATATGCTAAGATGCTTGCTGAGAAAGGAAAACATGTTCCAACAATAGCTATTGCTGGTGGTTTTACTCTTGAAGATCATATCTTCAAAGGTCTTGCATTAGGAGCTCCTTATGTAAAGCTTGTAGCTATGGGTAGAGCAACTTTAACTGCGGCAATGGTGGGAAAGAATCTTGGTGAATGGATTAAGAAAGGAACTATACCTAAGGAGTATGCAGAGTATGGAAACGATATAGAAGAGATATTTGTAGCAGTAGCAGAAATAAAGAAAATTCTTGGAGATGATTGGAAGAAAGTTCCACCTGCTGCTCTTTCAGTGTATGGATATTTTGACAGACTTGCAGTGGGGTTGAAACAATTTATGGCTGGTGCAAGAAAATTCAAGCTTGAGTATATTACAAGGGATGATATTGTAGCTTTGACTAAGGAAGCAGCAGAAGTAACAGGTATACCTTACGTAATGGATTTAGACCACGAGGAGAGTATGAAGATTTTATTCGACTAGTTTTATATTCTCCAGAGACTAAGGGGAGAGAAGTATTTCTCTCCCCTTTTATTTTTTATAATCCTATACCTATTCCTAAAGTAAATACATGAGATTCTTCTATAGTGATTGGTTTTGGTAGTTTTTCAGGAGAAACATTTATCTTTAGGTCTACAGGTCCTTCTAAAATGTAGCTCATGTTGTTTATAGTAGCTCCAGGAAAATGATAGTAAGTTAATTCCAAAAATATTCCAGAGTATATGTAGTACTTCATACCTATAGAAAAGAAAAACTTATAATCTGTTTCTCCCCTGACCTTTAAAGGTGTTCCCGGCTCATAGAAGTACCCATCCCAATATAATCCTGGATCTCCATACCAGGAAGGTTTTAAGGTATCGGCTGTGGTATTGAGATAATAGTATGCTCCACCTAAAGTAGTAAATATCCACAATCTAGGTAAGACCTTTACACTTAGATATACTCCTACTGCGACTCCCATTAGATTATCATAATCGTAGTCATGAGTTATAGATCCTATTTCCTCAAAAATCTTAGTCTGAAAGTATCGTTGAGAACTGCTAAATCCAATGCTCAGATTATCATTGTAAAATAAGGGTATTCTTAGGGTTAGAGGCATATAAGAAGTCTTAGTATGGTTGGCATTTTGATTAATGTAAAAAGTATAGTCGTCACCATATTCGTCAATTACTGTAAAAGATGTATTTAACGAGTCGTTATAGATGTAGGTATCTCCATATATATTTCCTTGTAATGTTAAGTTCCAGTGATAGAGGTTTTCTAAAAAACTATCCCAATCAAATCCAAAGGCTTTAGAAGAATAAAAGGAAGAGAGTATAACTGTGGTAAATATAATCAGGAGTGTCTTTTTGATTTTAAGATTTTTAATCATGCACTCTCACCTCCCTGAAGTATTGCTATAGATGATGTTAAGAATTAATGGGGTCAAATTAGGTCCTTGTATTTTTCTTTTTCTTGTAAAACTTAATTTGATAATGTATGATATTTTTTGTTATGGTTGATAAAAGAAATTTAGAAGAGAAAATTAATAAAGTTTTAGAAAAAATAAAAATTATAGATATACATACCCATCTTTTTCCTCCTTCTTTTAAGGATCTATTCCTCTATGGTATAGATTATCTTCTTACCTATCATTACCTTATCGCAGAGACTGTAAGATATTTACCTATTTCTCCCGATGATTTTTATAATCTTTCTTTGAAAGAGCAAGCAGAATTAGTATGGAAGACTCTATTTGTAGATAGATCTCCTATAAGTGAGTCTGCAAGAGGTATAGTTACTATATTAACTGAAGTTGGGGTAGACTTTGAAAAGAAAGATCTTTCTTTAATAAGAGCATATTTTGATAAGATTGATATGGAAAGCTATGTGGACTTAATTTTTGAGAAGGCAAAAATTGATTATGTTGTGATGACCAATGATCCTCTTGATGAAAATGAGATGAAATATTGGAAATGTAATATTTTTAAGGATAAGAGATTTCGTCCATCGCTTAGGCTTGATAGGTTAATAAATGACTGGGAGAATATTCGTGAATATTTAAAAGTTAAAGATTACAAAGAAATTAAGGATCATCTTGATAAATGGTTTTTAATGATAGAACCTCTTTATATTGCTTTATCCTTTCCTCCCGATTTTAGGTATCCTGATGATATGCTTAGAAGTAGATTGTTAGAAGAGATCATGCTTTATGCTGAAGAGAGAAAAGTTCCTATAGCTTTAATGATTGGAGCAAAACGTTCGGTAAATCCTTCCCTAAGACTGGCAGGAGATAGTGTGGGTAAAAGTAATATTGAGAGTATTGAAAATCTTTGTAGAAGTTTTCCTAACAATAAGTTTATGGTTACGATGCTTTCTAGGGAGAATCAACATGAACTTTGTGTAACTGCAAGAAAGTTTAAAAATTTAATGATCTTTGGATGTTGGTGGTTCTTAAATACCCCAAGTCTTATTGAGGAGATAACTAAGATGAGACTTGAACTTCTTGGCTTTTCTTTTATTCCTCAGCATTCCGATGCAAGGGTGTTAGAACAGCTTATTTATAAATGGAAACATAGCAAAGAAATTATCAAAAAGGTGCTTTATGATAAATATCTGGCTTTGATAAGATCAGGGTGGACCTTAAAAGAAGAAGATATAGAAAGAGATATAACTCAACTATTTAGGAAAAATTTTGAAGATTTTATCTTCTCAAAACAATGATTTTAAGCAGTATACTATTTAACATTCTTCTATTTATCTTAGGACTAATCTTTTTGATTAGAGGATCTGATCTTTTTATTGAAAGGCTAAAATTAATAGCTAAAAAAATGGGAGTAAGCGAGTTTGTTGTTGGTGCTATACTTGCAAGTGTTGCAACTACGCTTCCTGAAATAAGTGTTTCTATAATATCTTCTCTTCAAGGGGAAAGTTCTTTGGCGATTGGTAATGCTCTTGGTAGTGTTTTATTTAATATTTCTGTTATTCTTGGGGTTTCTTCACTGATTATGCCTATTAAGGTAGATGAAAAGGGTTGGAAAAATTCTCTATTACTTTTTTGCATATCTATTATTTTTGGTTTTGCGGCTATAGATAGATATTTATCTCGGTGGGAGGGTTTAATTCTTTTAATTTTGTATGGGATTTTTGTAAAAAGAACTTTAAAGGGAGAATGGGCAAATCAAAAAGAGCATAAGAAAAAAATTTTGGTAAGAGATATTGTTTATGTTTTCATCACGGGAGGAATAGTAGTTTTAGGATCTAAACTTTTAGTAGATAGTGCTGTGTTTTTTGCAAGGATGCTAAAAATTTCGGAGATGATAATTGGGCTTACCATTGTAGCCTCTGGCACTTCTTTACCTGAGTTTGTGAATACCATTACTTCAATAAGGAAGAAAACTCCCAATATTGGGGTTGGAAATATAATAGGAGCATGTATTCTTAATATCTTAATTGTCTCTGGGGTTGCAATCTTGATAAATCCAGTAATCTTGGCTAAGAAATTTTTATATTTAGCCTTACCTATTATTTTACTAATAGTTCTTGCTTTAACAATTTCTCTAAAAAGAGATAACATTATTGGGAGAAAAACTGGTTTAATCTTTTTAGTTTTGTATGCTCTGTTTTTTATACTAAATTGGAGAATATGAAAGTGAATGAATTAAAGTAGGGGGGGATTTTACCCCCCTACTTTTTACTTTTTCCAGAACTCAACCATTTCTCTTATTTGTTTTGTCTTATATTCCTCGTATTTCTTTGCTCCTAGATCGTCCAATCCTTTTAGGAATTCGTTCCATACTTTGTCAAATTCCTTTGTAGGTGCCATTACTACCTTTGGAATGTTTTTAATTACATAGTCAAATAGTTTATTACCTATAGCACGCATATCCTCATCAGGTGTAGGATACATCCATAAGTATCCCCAAGTTTTTACTGGATACTCTTCTGCTTTAGGGAATAGATCTTTCCAAATTTCTGCTTTGTACGCTGCAAGTACTTTTTTCTCAACCTCGGTGTAATTCTTTCTAATATCCTCTTTGGTGGTATCTGGTACTACGGGGTTTCCGGTAGAGTCTATGTAATAGTTGGGGAGTCTTGGCCATGGATATACGTATACTCCTATTCCTGTTTTTCTACCAAAGTATGGATCAGTTCTTCTTGCTTGATCCACATCTGGCAGGAATTGTCTTTTACCATTAACATATATGTGGTGTACGCCTTCTATTCCCCATTGTCTTAATATATTGGCATCTTCTGTACATAACCAGTCTAAGAATTTTATTGCCCTCACTGGATCTTTACAGCTCTTAGTTATGGCTATTCCCCAGCCTCCTGTATATCCTACTCTTACGTCGGGCGGTGCTTGTTTTATTCTTTCACTTACTGTTACAGGATAGTATCCATACATGTATTCATACTTTCCTGCTCTTCTTAAGGCAGTTATAGGCTCTCCTATAGCCCAACCAGCGTCAATCAAAGCAAGTACTCTTCCACTGGCAATTTTAGCTTTATAGGTATCTTCCTTTTGTATGAAGGTTTCTTTATCTAAGAGTCCCTCATTCCACATACGGTTTAACCATCTAAAATATTCCTTTTCTATAGGTCTCTTGTAGTGGAAAGTGCATTTTAAGGTTTTTGGATCCACATATAATTCTCCATCATCGGGTGCTCCTGTAGCCTGAAAAGCAGGATTTGTAACACTAATCACTGTTCTCCAATCGTCAGCACATAGGGTAAGAGGTATGGTAGGAAGTCCATCAGTAGTAGGATGTTTCTTATAGTAAGCTTTTATAGCATTTTCGAAATCTCTTAGAGTCCTAATTCTTGGATATCCAAGTTCCATTACTACTCTGTGTTGAAGCATGAAGCCTCCATTTACATCTAAGGTTCGATCATTATCAGTGGTAAGACCAAGGCAGTAAATATGAGGATCTTCTTTACTCCATTTTAACCTTTTTAGATTTTCTCCATAGGCTTTTTTGATATTTGGAGCATATTTTTCTATTAAATCATCAAGAGGTATTAAAGCTCCTGCATCTTTTAATAGAGATAGATCTCCTTTTGCATATATTATGTCTGGATAATCTCCACTTGCAGCCATTATTTGTATTTTTTCTCTTACAGCGGCCTGGTTAGGAGCATACTCTATATCTAATGTTACTCCTGTAAGTTCTTTAATTTTTTGGGCAACAGGACTCTTGAATTGATCATCATTAGGGTTTACTTCTCCTATATATACTTTGAAGGTTATAGGTTTATTTGCTTCTGGTGTGGGATTCATAGGCTTATATAATTTAGCTTGAGCACTTACTTCTCTTATGCTTACACTTACTATAAGACTAAATACCAATGTAAAAGCTAAAAACCAGCTTAGAAATCTTTCAAATTTTTTCAATTTGTATCCCCCCTTAAAGATGTTTTATTACTTAGATCTTAGAGATTTTTTAATAGAGAAATCTTTTTTCAAACACCCCCTTTCTTATTATGTATCATTAGTTCTTTATAGCTCCGAGAGTCATTCCTTTTATGAAATATTTTTGTAGAAATGGATAAACCAGCACTATAGGTAGAGTAGTTATTATAGTCATTGCCATTCTTAAAGATTGGGGAGTTACTCTCATGGTTCTTGTAGGATCTAAGTTACTGTAGTAATCAATAGTGGTAGAGCTTGCTGCTGCATTGGCTAAGATTTTTTGAAGTTCATATTGAAGAGTGGTTAAGTTTTTGTTTCCCCCACAATAAAGGTAGGTATCAAACCAGGAGTTCCAATGTCCTACTGCTATAAATAATGCGATCGTTGCTAAAACTGGAATACAGAGAGGTAAGATCACTTTTAGAAATATTACAAAATCATTTGCCCCATCAATCATGGCTGACTCTTGTAATTCCGAAGGAAGAGTTTCAATGTAGGCTCTTACTACAATTAAGTTAAATGGATTTATAAGTCCTGGAAGGATGTATACAAGAAAATTGTTCATAAGCCCAAGGCCTCTTATCAAAAGATATTCAGGAACTAACCCTCCTCCTACATACATAGTTATGATGAATAGGGTTGTAACAAGTTTTCTTGCAAAGAAGTCTTTTCTACTTAATACGTAAGCTACAATAGCGGTGGAAAAGACACCTGTTATGGTACCTATTACAGTCCTTAATGTGGATATTAAAGCAGCTCTTCCTATGCTGGGATAGTTAAAAATTTCTTTATAGTTATCTAGAGTAAAAATTCTTGGAAAGATTGTAATACCGCCTTTAATGGTGTCAAAGGGATCATTTAGCGATACTGCTAATACATATAAGAAAGGGTATAAAGTGATCACTACTAAAAGAATCATTAAACTGTAGTTTATGACATCGAATATTTTCTCTCCAAGGCTTCTTTTCATAGTAAGCCTCCTAAATAATTTTGTGACCTGTTACTTTTTTACTTACTTTGTTAGCTGAAAACAGTAAGATCAAGCTTATCACTGATTTAAATATTCCTGCTGCAGTACCAAAAGAGAATCTTCCGGCTCTTATTCCATAATCAAGAGCATAAAGGTCTATCACATCGGATACATTCCTTACTGCAGAGGTTCTCAAAAGGAACTGTCTTTCAAAACCTATATTTATAATGTTGCCTATACTTAGGATTAATATCATAATTACCGTTGGCATTATTCCAGGTAGGGTTATATGCCATATTTTTCTAAATCTGCTTGCTCCATCAACCTCTGCTGCCTCATATAATTCAGGATTAATAGCTGTCATTGCAGCTAAAAATATGATTGTGTTCCATCCTAACTCTTTCCATATATCAGAAAATACTACAATCCACCAGAAATATTTAGGTTCTCCAAAAAAGAGAATAGGTTGTTTTATAAGTCCCAATTTTAATAAGGCGTAATTTACTACACCGTCAGGGGCAAGCATGGCATGTACAATACTTGCTACTATTACCCAAGAGACAAAATGGGGAAGATAAGAGATAGTTTGTACTGTTCTTTTGAAAGTATTATGCCTTATTTCATTAATAAGAATAGCGAGAATAATAGGAAGAGGAAATCCAAAGATAAGGCCTAGTAGACTCATGGCTAATGTATTTCTCATTACAAGGTAAAATTCAGGGTCGGAAAACATCTCTTTAAAATATTTTAGGCCTACCCATTGTTGTTGAAATATAGGAATACCAGGTTTATAGTTTTGAAAAGCGGTAATCCAGCCCCATAGAGGTATGTATCTGAAAATAATAAGCCATACCACAAAGGGAAAAATCATTAATATTAAGTATTTTTGTCTTCTTATTATTTTTAATACTTGTGCAAATTTCATTTTTTAATCCCCTTTTAGGTATTTCTTTTAAGTTATTTGTTAACATAAAAAATCAAACAAAATAACCCTAAAAATTTGACATTTTTATCCCGTAAAAATAGATTTTTTATAATTTACATGAAATAATTAAAAGTTCTATACTAATATCAAATGTTTAAGTTTCAAGACTTAAAAATAAGAGAAAAGTTAATACTATCTTTCTTAGTGGTATCTTTTATACCAATACTAGTATTAGGTGCTGTAACAATTATTCATTTTAGGAATTTTGCCTTAAATTCCTCTGCAAAAGAAATTTACAATGAACTAAGTTTTGCAAAATTTAAGATTATGGAAATGACTAATGAGGCAGTAAATATAGCAAATAAATTAATGATTGATCAAAGATTAAAGGAAATTTTGCTTTACCGATATAAGTCACCCTTAGAAGCTTATTTAAAGTACTCTCAGTATAAAGATATAGAAAACTATAAAACCTTATATGCAAACTCTATTTATCGTATAAGGATATATTCCGAAAATCCTACTATTTTAGAAAATGGGGTGTTCTATAAGGCTACTAAAAAAATTAAGGAAAAAGATTGGTATAAACTTGCAGTTAATCTTAATGGTTTTATTATATGGGATTTGGTTCGTCAGGATGAGGACATTTATTCGGATTACTATTTTAGCCTTATAAGGCTACTAAGGGATGTTTATAATGAGAGATTTGGAGTTTTGGTAATTAATTTGAATAAGTTAGAGATGAAAAGTATACTTAATCATACTTCTTATGACACTCTATTAGTTAATAGTGATGGTCTTGTCATTTTCAGTAATAAGGAAGATTTTATAGGAAAGACTTTTGATATAGATCTTCAAAGAATTTTATCGGACAAAGGATATACTTATGATTTAAACAATAAAAAATATCTAGTTTTTGGAGTATACCTTCCATTAACGGGCTATAATAAAGATTTTTACCTTGTTTCTATGGTTCCCATGGAGATAATTATGAGAGAGCCTCAAAGAATGCAAAGATTTGCTTTAACGATGGTTTTTATTGCTTTTGCTGGATCAATGTTTTTTACAGGCATCTTCTCGAGAAGTGTAAGTAGAAGGATAGGAATTTTAAACAAAGCAGTAGACAAAATATCTCATGGGAATTGGGATTTAGATATTCCTTTGCAGGGTGGAGATGAAATAGGAAGACTCTCTGAAAATGTAAAGATGATGGCAAAGAATATTAAAAGATTAAATGAGCTTCTGATGAAACAAAAAGATATGAAATTTAAGGTTTTAACCAATCAACTTAATCCTCATTTCTTGTTTAATACGTTAGAAACCATACATATGATGGCTGTATGTAATGAACAAAAAGAAATTGCTGATATGGTTTTAAAATTAGGAAAAATTCTTAGGAAAACAATAGAATCAAAAGGTACTCCTATAAAGCTTGAATCTGAAATAGAGCTTGTTAAGAGCTATTTAGAAATTCAAAAGTATAGATTGGGAAGATTGAATTATGATATAGAAATTCTTACAGATATAAGTGAAATCTATGTTCTACCTTTTTTGATTCAACCGATAGTAGAAAACTCTATTATTCATGGTCTGGAAAATAAAAAAGATGGTGGCTTTATAAAGATAAAGATATTTAAAGAGGATGAAAGACTTATAATCTCAGTAGAAGATAATGGGATAGGCATGAGTAAAGAAAAAATCGAAAGTTTATTATCTAATTCTGATGGTGAAAGTTCTAAAATCGGTATGAGAAATACTTTAGAAAGAATCAAGTTATTTTATGGGGAAGAGTATGGGATTAATATAGAAAGCTCTGAAGGTAATGGTACAAGGGTAGATATAATTCTGCCGTATCCACCTAGGAGGGAGATGGGAGATGTATTATAAAGTTCTTATAGCAGATGACGAGCCTGTGATAAGACAGGGTTTAAAAAAGATTGTGAACTGGAATGCTCTGGGATTTAAAATTGTGGGGGAGGCAGAGGATGGGGTTGAAGCTTTGGATAAGGTGCGTAAGCTTGATCCTGATCTATGTGTTATAGACATAAGAATGCCAGGTATGGATGGGCTTGAATTGATTTCAGAGATAAGAAAATCTAAAAGCGAGATTAAGATAATTATTCTTACAGGGTATCCCGAATTTGAATATGCCCAAAAAGCAATCAGTTTAGGAGTTCAGAGTTATATGTTAAAGCCTGTAGATCCGCAGATTCTTAAGGATGAATTAACAAAAATTTATGAGGATTTAGAAAGGAAAAAATTTTTGTTTGAGGGATCTAAAGAGAAGATTCTGGAGAAACTTTTAAAGGGTCAGATAAGCTTGACTGAGAAAGATGTAAGCAAGTTACTTAATTTTGACCTTTCTTGGGACTCTTATCAGGTAGTTTTGATGTCTTCAGATAATGAAAATGTAGATAAGTATGAAATTTCCCAAGAATTAAAAAAATTTTTTCCTATTTCTTTCATGATAGATGGAACCTTAGGTTTTGTGATAGAAGACTTTAAAAAGGATAATAGAAAAATAACATCTCTTAGAAATCACTTAAAAAATAAATTCAAAGAGTATTTTATCTTTTCAGTTGGAGATAAGGTTCTTTCTATTTCTCAAATTAACTATTCTTATGAAACCGCTCTTTCTTTGCTTCGTAAAAGATTTTTATGGGAAAATAAAGGCTTTTTATTATACCCATGTAAGAAAGTTAACGTAAATAATTTTACCCATGTTGATATAACTGATGAAGTAATCTGTGCTCTGGAATCTTGTGATTTTATTAAATTGGAAACTTTATTAGAGAAAAAAATGAGATACCACATGATGAGAGAAGAACAGGAACAAGAGATTAAATTAAGTTATTTCGAATTATATATAAATGTAATTACTGCCTTTCTAAAAAAATATCCCAAATTTAAGGAATATTCTTCAAAATATTTGAAAAAGAGATTGTTTGAAGGATTTTATTCTAAAAGAACTCTTTTAGATTTACACAATTATGTAAAAGATCTACTATTAGAATTATCAAAAGATCTTTTTGATATTTTGGGAACTTCTCCTCTTGGAAAGATTGCGGAATATATAGAGGCTAATTATTATAAGGATTTAAGGTTAAGAGAAATTGCTAAAGAATTTGGCTATAATCCATGTTATCTTGGAAAGATTTTTAGAAAGTATATGGGAGAGAATTTTAACACCTATTTAGATAAGGTAAGAGTAAATAAGGCAAAAGAACTCCTAATAAGTGGAGGAAAGGTAGGAGAGGTAGCAGAAAGGGTAGGCTATAAAGATATAGATTATTTTATTATGAAGTTTAAGAAATATACGGGAAAAACTCCCAAAAACTATATTAAAGAGATAACAGGTTCACTTTAAAATTTGTGCTTATTTTCTGAATTTTTCCTCTTGAGCATTTTGTTACAATTGGAAATCTATTTTAATTATGTATTTTACTATATTTTTTGAGATCGACAGAAAATGTAACAAAAATTTTAAGGGAAAAACGGATAAAATGTAGGTAAATACTATTTTTCATTTAATTTTAACCCCTAAAATGTCATAAATTGTGTTGATATCTAATTTGGACTTTATTTTATCTTATTCTTAAAAGTTTATTTTTCTGTCGACCTCCAATAACCCCAAAACCCCGGGGGATCGACAGAAAAGTAATTTTTAGCATGAAATCCTCTTTACTACTTAATTTTTTTGTGATATATTATCCTTAAAATTGTAGCTTTCCTATGAGGGTATTAAAATAAATTTTGTAGCGTTTATGTAGTGTTAACGAGTTTGTAGCGTGCCTATAAGGGATTGAAACAGTGATAGTGGAAAAGTACAAAGTGGATCTTTGTTCGTTTGTAGCGTGCCTATAAGGGATTGAAACAGCTTTTCAAAAATCTGATATGCTCTTGTCCTAGAGTTTGTAGCGTGCCTATAAGGGATTGAAACAATGTAAACATAAGTGATATATATGTAACAGTAATTGTTTGTAGCGTGCCTATAAGGGATTGAAACTTAGTTGCGAAGTTCATTCTTAAAAAAGTTAAACCTGTTTGTAGCGTGCCTATAAGGGATTGAAACGGTACAGTTAGGAATGAATATGCAAGGCACTTTTAACTCGTTTGTAGCGTGCCTATAAGGGATTGAAACAGCTCTCCCAAGATGGCTAATAAAGGGGGTTAGAAAAGTTTGTAGCGTGCCTATAAGGGATTGAAACAAATTTACAGGAATAAGAAGCAAGATTTTTACTTTTGTTTGTAGCGTGCCTATAAGGGATTGAAACTGGAAACTTTTTTTAGCCCCGTATCCTATGAATTGCGTTTGTAGCGTGCCTATAAGGGATTGAAACGTGTAATACCAAAAAGAGTCTAATAAATCATTTGGCGTTTGTAGCGTGCCTATAAGGGATTGAAACTATAATTTGTGAATAAACTACAAATGACCAATCGTTGTTTGTAGCGTGCCTATAAGGGATTGAAACCTCCCTGATTTTATGTACGAAGCTGACGTTATTTTTGTTTGTAGCGTGCCTATAAGGGATTGAAACGGTGCAAAACCTCCCGTATCAACCAAAAAAATTGCGGTTTGTAGCGTGCCTATAAGGGATTGAAACAGGAGGTGATATAGAGGTGAGGATAAGAAAGATCACAGTTTGTAGCGTGCCTATAAGGGATTGAAACATATCTCTCTTATGCGGGGAAGAGCGACACCACGTAGGTTTGTAGCGTGCCTATAAGGGATTGAAACAAGCCCCCCAGCTTTCCAAAGATGAGTAAGCCTAGAAGGTTTGTAGCGTGCCTATAAGGGATTGAAACTTGTCCTCTCACCTCCCTATCACATAACAAGTTAACTTGTTTGTAGCGTGCCTATAAGGGATTGAAACTATATCGTTTCAAAATCAATCCCAACGTTGCAATTCCGTTTGTAGCGTGCCTATAAGGGATTGAAACGGAGAAGCCTATTCAGAAGCCTGAGATGATCCGCATAGTTTGTAGCGTGCCTATAAGGGATTGAAACCTTTTTCTACCGCCCTTATTCTTTTCCTTATTTTTCCTGTTTGTAGCGTGCCTATAAGGGATTGAAACATTTGACTGATGAGGAATGGGAGAAGGCGAGAAGGCAGTTTGTAGCGTGCCTATAAGGGATTGAAACTTTTACCCTTCTCCTTTCATTTTCTATTTTTGTAATGTTTGTAGCGTGCCTATAAGGGATTGAAACAAAAATAAAAAAAGTAGGTGAAAAAGAATGTTATATCGTTTGTAGCGTGCCTATAAGGGATTGAAACGGTGCAAAACCTCCCGTATCAACCAAAAAAATTGCGGTTTGTAGCGTGCCTATAAGGGATTGAAACGTCTCTTCTTTTTAGGTGTAGCTTTTTGTAACCCTTGTTTGTAGCGTGCCTATAAGGGATTGAAACAGGTTGGACATGCGTTCCCAATCTGCGAAGAATACAAAGTTTGTAGCGTGCCTATAAGGGATTGAAACGAGGTAGAGCTTGCAGTTCCTTTTGCGCCGTTCCTTGTTTGTAGCGTGCCTATAAGGGATTGAAACAAGCTTTGGCAAAAGATAAAAATAGAAGTAGCACTGGTTTGTAGCGTGCCTATAAGGGATTGAAACTTGCTTTTCGTAGTGTAAGGTCAATTGTGCCGTAGGTGTTTGTAGCGTGCCTATAAGGGATTGAAACAGTGGTGTGGGAAGTTCTAAACTAAACCAGTGATAAGTTTGTAGCGTGCCTATAAGGGATTGAAACAGAGATAAATCTTTCTGAACGATACATTGCGAGGAGGTTTGTAGCGTGCCTATAAGGGATTGAAACCGGAGTGTTAGGGTCAAAATTGGAGTGTTTTTCCAGGTTTGTAGCGTGCCTATAAGGGATTGAAACGATGGACTGGTAGAGAATATACATATTACGAAAGGGGTTTGTAGCGTGCCTATAAGGGATTGAAACTTGCGCTTCTAAGAGTTTTCATAGGGGGGAGGTAGAGTTTGTAGCGTGCCTATAAGGGATTGAAACTGGGACGGCTTGCGCCGTCCCAAGTTAAAACTCACAGTTTGTAGCGTGCCTATAAGGGATTGAAACAATAAAAAAAGGAGGAATGTAAAAAATGGCTGAACAAAAACGTTTGTAGCGTGCCTATAAGGGATTGAAACGGAAGTTCTCTCGATATGCCTTAAATTCATTCACAAGTTTGTAGCGTGCCTATAAGGGATTGAAACTCAAGATCTTGCCAGTGTATGCAGAACTGAATTCAAGTTTGTAGCGTGCCTATAAGGGATTGAAACAGCTTCTCTAATAGCTCTATGATCTCTGGATAGACTAGTTTGTAGCGTGCCTATAAGGGATTGAAACCAGTAGGATTTTGGAGGATAGACAGCACATATGGGAGTTTGTAGCGTGCCTATAAGGGATTGAAACCGTAGAACAGGTGAAGGAGTGGAAAAGAAGTTTAGAGCGTTTGTAGCGTGCCTATAAGGGATTGAAACTCTTTGCTCCTGGTTTACACCACTCAGGAGCAAAATCGTTTGTAGCGTGCCTATAAGGGATTGAAACTGTTCTGTACGCTCTTTATGTAGATACCAGCCTGTTGTTTGTAGCGTGCCTATAAGGGATTGAAACTGCGCTCTTCGTTTGCTTTCGAGAGCGTTCTGCCTACTGTTTGTAGCGTGCCTATAAGGGATTGAAACGAGGAACCGCAGAAAGACAAAACGTACGTTATAGGCGTTTGTAGCGTGCCTATAAGGGATTGAAACGACATCTTTTTATGAAACCTAAACAAATTCTTATTTGTTTGTAGCGTGCCTATAAGGGATTGAAACCTACTTATCCAGACCCTGAGAAAAAAGAAATTTTCAGTTTGTAGCGTGCCTATAAGGGATTGAAACTTTGCCCGACAATACTCTATCATTTCTTTTAATTCTTTGTTTGTAGCGTGCCTATAAGGGATTGAAACAAAACTTGAAAAATTTTCTTAAAAATATGGCTAAAGCGTTTGTAGCGTGCCTATAAGGGATTGAAACCCATTGTGCCAATAGGAGCTTCAGGTCTTTCGTCCGTTTGTAGCGTGCCTATAAGGGATTGAAACATTTTGGCAGTTAAAACATCAAGCTTTTGGAGAAGTGTTTGTAGCGTGCCTATAAGGGATTGAAACTATGATTTGAGAATATGCAAGGTAAGACCAATCGTTGTTTGTAGCGTGCCTATAAGGGATTGAAACTAAGCCTTTGTGCTTCTTCATAAGGAAATCCTGCTAGTTTGTAGCGTGCCTATAAGGGATTGAAACCTACGTTTGCAAGTAGCGGTATGCTATTTAATAGTCGTTTGTAGCGTGCCTATAAGGGATTGAAACACCTCAACCCTACCATAAATATCAACCTCATCTCCCGTTTGTAGCGTGCCTATAAGGGATTGAAACTTGCATACGGCGCCAAGAAGGAGAACCTAAACAAAAGTTTGTAGCGTGCCTATAAGGGATTGAAACCAAGGCATATAGGGAAGGGATTACGGATGTCTGGGGGTTTGTAGCGTGCCTATAAGGGATTGAAACTTGAATGGGACTTGGGTATCGAGCAAATAAGACATAAGTTTGTAGCGTGCCTATAAGGGATTGAAACAAGAAAAAGAGGGGAAGGAGAGCCCAAGGAGAAAACGTTTGTAGCGTGCCTATAAGGGATTGAAACATAATGAAATCTTTAAGCTTTTCTTTTGTTCTCCTTGTTTGTAGCGTGCCTATAAGGGATTGAAACGGATAACCAAGCACATCATCGGCAAATTTAGGATCTGTTTGTAGCGTGCCTATAAGGGATATGGTGTCAAAATTTGACCTTTTGTGGTCTCTTGAATGTAAAAAAAAGATAGAATGTAAAAATATAAGAAGGGCAAATCTCCTTATCTTCCTAAGATCTTAAATGTTATAGGATAGTTTAATTTTTCTACCTTAGGAATCTTCACCTTTAATCCTTCTTCACTTCTCTCAAATCCAACTTCTCCTTTTAACTCCAAAATTTCCACCTTTGCTATTTCCTTTTGATAAAGGGTAAGGTCAGTACTTAGAGATTTTATTATTACCTCATCTTTTTCTGGTTTGTTCATAAGAATTGCATAAAGAATATCTCCCTTGGTGGTAAATCTAAAATCTTTGTCGGTGTAAATAACCTCTTTTTCACTGAAAGATCCTACATTCCCTTTGGTAGGTCCTTCTCCGTAAATTCTCCAGGGCCTTGAGCCGTATATGGCTTCGCCATTTATAAGTAGCCATTCTCCTATCTCAAGGAGGGTCTTTTGAGCAGGCTCTGGTATTGTACCGTCTGCTTTTGGTCCTACATTTAGTAGAAGGTTCCCATTTTTGCTTACTATATCTACAAGTTCCCATATTATTTCTTTTGCAGGCTTATAAATGTCATTTTCTATGTATCCCCAGGATAGTCTGGATATGGATGTATCGGTCTGCCAATATATAGGATCAATATCTCCTAACTTTCCTCTTTCCACATCAAAAACAGCGCATTCTCTTGGTACTGCATTTAATTTATAGTTTATTACTACTCCTTTTCCCCATTCATGGGCTCTGTTGTAGTAATAAGCAAAAAACTTTTTAAGGTATGGTTCAAAGGCAGGTTGTTCTATCCACCAGTCAAAGTATACAAGTTGAGGTTGATATTTATCTACTATCTCAAAGAGGCGAAGGAGCCAATCCTCTAAAAATTCTTCGTTAGGTTGCATAGACTCTGGTTGGGCAGGCCCATAGAGGTCAAAGTACTCTTTGTCTCTTACATCAGAGTCAAATTTCATTCCTTCATGAAAAAACCACCAATGTTCTGCTCTATGATAAGATACTCCAAAGGTAAGAAAATTATCTCTTACTGCTTTTGCTAGTTCTCCAATAATATCCCTTTTAGGTCCCATTTTGCTTGCGCACCATCTTGTAAAACTACAGTCGTACATGGCAAAGCCATCATGATGTTCTGCTACTGGTACTACATATTTTGCACCTGCCTTTTTGAACAGATCTGCCCATTCGTAGGGGTCAAACTTTTCGGCCTTAAATAGGGGAATAAAATCTTTGTATCCAAACTTTTTGTGTTCACCATAAGTTTTTAAATGATGTTCATATTCAGGGCTTCCTTCTACATACATATTTCTTGAATACCATTCACTTCCAAAGGCAGGGACAGCATATACTCCATAGTGTATAAAAATTCCAAATTTAGCATCTTTATACCATTCGGGAATTTTATAGTTTTTCAATGATTCCCAAGTGGGTTCAAAAGGACCTTCTGGCATTTTATATTTCATACATTGTCCTCCTTTAAAATTTTTTAATATAAATAGAATTGTTATCTTCTTATTTTGATTATATAATATCACAAGTGGCGATGGAGTCCGCCATATAATTGCCGATAAAGGCTGATGACTCCTACTTATGTTGTGTAAAGCAACATAGGTAGGAGTTTTTTATTTTTATTGGAAAGGAGGCTAACTGGGTGAAAAATATTATTGCAATTTCTATTGGAGCCTTCTTTGGAGCTGTTTGTAGATTTGCTATATCTCGGTTAAATTTTGGTTCTTTTCCTCTTACTACACTTTTTGTAAATGTTTTAGGTAGCTTTATTTTAGGACTTATTACAGAAATAATATTAGAGCATATAAGGATGACAGAGACATTGAGACATATGATAATAACAGGTTTTATAAGTAGTTTTACTACTTTTTCTAGTTTTATCCTTGAAATTATAGAACTCTTGATTAGGGGTGAAATTACAATTGCTATTTTATATCCTATTTCTTCTATTTTGTTGGGACTTTTGGCTTTCATATTAGGGGTTAGGATGGCAGGGGTTATCTCTGTAAAGCAGAGAAAGGAGGAGTGTGAACTGATATGATTTATATTATTGTTGGCTTGGGAGGGACCATTGGAGCTATACTAAGATATTTAGTGGGGAATATATTTAAGAAATTTACAGAGAAGCATGGTATTGTTACGTTTTTTATAAATATTACAGGGAGTTTTTTAATAGGATATTTTTCTACAAGGCAAATTCCGGAAGAGTTTAGGTATTTTTTGATAGCTGGTCTTCTTGGAGGCTTTACTACATATTCGACTTTTATGTCTGATATCGTGAAATATTTAAGAGAAAGAAAGCACTTTGAGGCTTTTGTTTACATGTTTTTTTCTATATTTTTAGGGATAATAGCTGCTGGACTGGGCATTGCTTTAGCAAATGGTATATGGAAAGCTTAGATTTTTAATGTTCTTATTAAGTCCCCAGGATTTCCTCCTGGGGACTTTTAAGGGAAGAGGGGGGAGGAAGGTAATTATTACAACTCTATGATAATTTCTCTTATCTTCTTCTCAGGAATAATCCTTGTCCCTTTTTCTGTTTTTTCTAATTTCCCACCTTTGACATCTTTGATTCCATTTATGTTGAAGAGGAGTATGGAGTAAGGCTTCCCAGAGTCTTTCTCTACTTCTATTTTTATTATGTTATTTTCTTTGATGAGATTTATTTTTAAATCTATTTTTCTTTGTTGGTTATAAACTTCACAGGATATATTTTTTCCTTCTTGAGGCTCAAATACATGTAAAGTTACGTTATCAGCATAATCATAGTCAGGTTTTTCCTTGTTCTCTCCAACGGCAATAATACTTCCTGGTCTTGCCATAAGAGGAAGGGAGAAGTAGTCAAATTTTTCTTTATACCATTTGCCTCCTTCTTTTTTCTCTCCAGTTAAGATGTTTGTCCATGTTCCTACATTGGGAAGATAGTATTCTACTTCGCCAGTTTCTGAAAATATTGGGGCCACAAGCAAGGAATCTCCAAGCATATATTCTCTATCTAAGAAATGACATGTGGGATCTTCTTCAAATTCAAGTACCATCGCTCTTAACATTGGAATTCCTTTTTCAACTGCTTCTATCGCTTTTGCATATAAATATGGCATGAGACTACATTTTAGATTTACAAAGAATCTTAATACATCTACTGCCTCTTCATCATATAGCCATGGTACTTTATAATCGTGGTTTCCATGAAGTCTGGAGTGAGAGGAGAGAAGTCCAAAAGCAACCCATCTTTTATATAAATCAGGAGTTGCAGAGCTATCAAATCCTGCTATATCATGACTCCAAAAGCCAAAGCCACAAAGACTTAAAGATAAACCTCCTCTTAAGGTTTCTGCCATGGATTCATAGGTAGATAGGGAGTCTCCTCCCCAATGCACAGGGAATTTTTGACTTCCTGCAGTGGCAGATCTTGCAAATACTATAGCATTCTCCTCTCCAAGTTCTTCCTTGAGAGTCTCAAAAACAGTCTTATTATAAAGATATGTATAAAAGTTGTGCATTTTTTCTGGATCTGAGCCATCGTAGTAAACCACATCGGTAGGTATTCTTTCTCCAAAATCAGTTTTGAAAACATCAACGCCCATTTTAATTAATCTTCTTAGATGTTTGGAATACCAATCTCTTGCAGAGGGGTTAGTGAAGTCCACAATTCCCATGCCAGGTTGCCATTCATCGGTTTGCCATACACTACCATCAGGCTTTTTCAAGAGATATCCTTTTTCCTTTCCTTCCTCAAAGAGTTTTGATCTTTGGGCAATATATGGATTTATCCATACACATATTTTCAATCCCTTTTCCTTTAATCTCTTTAGCATCTCCTCTGGATTTGGAAATACCCTATCATCCCATTCAAAGTTTACCCAGTGATACTCCCTCATCCAGAAGCAGTCAAAGTGAAAAACATGAAGGGGAATATTTCTTTCTTTCATTCCCTCTATGAAGCTTGTTACAGTCTTTTCATCATAATTTGTTATGAAGGAGGTAGTAAGCCAAAGCCCAAAAGACCAGGAAGGAGGAAGGGAGGGTCTTCCTGTAAGTAAAGTGTAGTTTTCAAGAACTTCTTTTAAATTATCTCCTCCGATTATAAAGTAGTTGATTTTTTCTCCAGGAATACTGAATTGTACTCTTTCTACATGCTCCGTAGCGATCTCAAAAGATACTTTCTCAGGGTGATTTACAAAGACTCCATAATCTCTATTTGTTACGTAAAAAGGAATATTTTTATAGGTTTGATCAGATACTGTACCTGCATCTGCATTCCACATTTCAATACTTTGGCCATTTTTAATAAAAGGTCCAAATCTTTCTCCAAGTCCATATATTAGTTCTCCTACCGCAAGGTCAAGGCTTTCCACCATATATTTATTTTTACTTTCATCTATGGCGTATGCCATATGTTTGTAGCCTGAAGAAGTTAATTTTTTGTCTTTCCAGTAGAAAGTATATTGAAAAGTGCCTTTTTTATTGATCTTTACTTTTAGGCTTCCTGCCTTTAAGGTAATGGAATCTTCCTCATCTAATATCTCCGGTTTATAGTTTTTATCTCTATTTATTTCGAAATTAGGTCCTTTTTCTACTACTCCTTTAAAATGATAAGATGTTATCTCTATGATGTTGGGAAAGGGTGAAGAAAAATGAATTTCAAAGAGAGGACCATATAGAGTTTCTCCTCTATTTTTGACAAAACTTGAAGGAGCATAAACAACAAGCTCTTTTTCTTTTATTTCATAATCCCACAAAATACATGGATAGTGAATTCTAATGCCCTCTCTTACTCTCCAATGTCCATCAGTAAATTTCATACTTTCCTCCTCCTATTCAAATCTAAACCAGTTTATTTTTAGTCCCTTTTCTCCTTTTATATATAGATCTTGAATACCCTCAATGTGCTCCCCTAAAAGATAAACGATTTCTTTCCACTCATTATTAGTATCTAAAACTTCAAAGGAAAATTCTTTTCCTATTTTGCTGAAAATTAAAACTATTTTGGAGTGATTTGAGGAAAGTTCCATGACTACCTTTTTAGGTTTGTTTTTAAACTCAAAATCCTTGAAAAGAATGAAAGAGTCGTTATCATTGAAAATTACGTATGTTTCTTTAAAGCTTCTTTTGGTATTAAAGGATACATTATGGTAGTCGTCAAAATTTATAGCCTTTGTACTTTTAAAGGGATCTCTATTTTTAATCTCCTCTCCATCTATGTGAAATTTATCCCTTAATCTAATATCCTTAGAAGATGCTCCGATTAAGATTTCATACTCTCCTTTTTCTACCATATATCTTTCTTCTCTCACATCCCATATAAAAAGTTCTGATATGGGAATTGTTATATCTACTTTTACCCTTTCTCCTTTGGGGACAAAAACTCTTGTAAAGCCTTTTAGTTGTATATTAGGCCTCTTAACTTTTGAGTTTAAGGCTTTTATATATACTTGAGGTACTTCTTCAGAGTCCATGTCTCCGATATTTTCTATTTCAAAACTTAATTTTATTTCCTCATTTAATTTGAAGTTTTTAGAGTTTAAAATTAAGTTTTTATATTCAAATTCTGTATAGGTTAACCCGTGACCAAAGGAGAAAAGAGGTTCTTTGTCAAAATACATGTAGGTTCTTTTGCCTCTAATTATATCGTAGTCAGTAATGGGAGGGATATGGTGAATGGATCTGTACCATGTCATATTTAATCTTCCTGCAGGTGAAAAGTTGCCTAAGAGTATATCTGCTATAGCATTTCCCATTTCCTGTCCTCCGTGGGATGACCAAAGAATTGCTGGAATGTGGTCTTTTTCCCAACAAATAGCATAGGGATAACTACTTATTACCAATAGGACTATATTGGGATTTACTTTAAATATCTCTCTTACCAAGTTTTCTTGGTGTTCAGGAAGTACAATGTCAATTCTGTCTTCATCTTCTCTCCCGTTTACTAAAGGGTTATTTCCTACACAGAGTATTACTATATCGGAATTTTGGGCAATTTCACAGGCTTTTTCTATACCCTTTTCTACTTTTTCGAAGATGAATTTTTCTTCAGGAAGGTTTTCAAAGCTATCTTTAAACTTGAGTATATTTCCTTCCTTTTCATCTATGTAAGCATATTTTCCATTCCAGGTTTTAATTAAATAGGTACCATCTCCGATAGGATCAATATTAAAAACTTCTTTTACAAACCATCCAAATACTTCCTCCGCAGAGGAAAGGATAGCAGAGGTAGAATCATCGGCAGTTAGGTATTTGCCATTTGCTATTCCTTGGAGACTTTTCTTTCCCCATCCCCAGTCTATGTATTTAAAAACTTCCTTTTCCGTAATGTTATCACTTACAGCCCAGACAGGACTTATTCCTGATTCTATAACTCTTAAGTATTTGTTATTTTTCACTGACTTTATTGCTACGATATCATATGAGTCGTGATATAGAATTTCTTTGTTATAAAGCCTGTTTATTATTCCTTGTAATACTGATACCTTGTAAGGATATGTTCCACTGTACCAGTCATTGTAGTTTTTATTTGCAAGGGGACCTATTACTGCAATTTTGTTTATTTTTTCTTTTTTAAGGGGTAAAAATTTATTTTCATTTTTGAGAAGAACAACTGATTTTAATTCCGCCATATAAGCGAGTTGAGAATGTTCATTATTACAAATTTGGTTTGGTGGTACATAAAATCTTTTACTTATTTCTTCGTCAAATTCACCCAGCCTAAATCTTACTTTAAGAGAGTTTGATATGGCTCTATCTATATCTTCTTCAGTGATTAATCCTTTTTCTAAAGCTTGCCAGGCAGACTCGATGACCAGGTCTGGATTGTCGGTAAAGGCGTCTATCCCAGCCTTTAAAGCATAGGCAAGAGTTTCATAATGGTTTCCAAAGGTTTTATGAGAGGTAACTGTTTGGCTAAAGTCTGCAGCATCGGTTACAACACATCCTTCAAGTCCAAATTTTTCTTTTATTACCTCTCTTACAATGGGATTTATAATGCAAGGGATTCCATTAACTGCATTATAGGCTGTCATAATGCATTGGGCCCTATATTTCTCAATTACTCTTCTAAACACCTCAAGATAATATTCATACATATTTCTTGGGTCTATATCGGCCGAAAACTTATCTCTATCTTTTTCGTTGTTATTGGCAAAGAAGTGTTTGGGGGTCATTGCGGTTTTTAAATATACAGGATCATCTCCTTGCATACCTTGTATATAGGCACCTGCCATTTCAGAGGCAAGAAAAGGATCTTCTCCATAACCTTCTTCGGTTCTTCCCCAGCGAGGATCTCTTAACATATCTACGGTAGGAGCCCAAAGCATTAGGCCTCCAATCTTTCCCCTCATATAATAGTAGGCTCTTGCCTCTTGAGAAACCGCATTACCTATTTTCTTCATAAGTTCTCTATCAAAAGAAGAGGAAAGACCAATAGGTTGAGGAAATACTGTTGCCTTTCCAAGCCAGGCAACACCATGAGCTGCCTCTCCCCCAATATAAAATTCTCTAATATTGAGTCTTGGAATTTCTGCTTGTCTTGTGGGAAGGAGTTTTATCTTTTCCTCAAGAGTAAGTTTAGATATAAGTTCTTTTACCTTCTCTTCAATATTCATAACTAAGAAATCCTCCCTGTGATATTTTTTAATGCTTGATTATATAACTTTTACAATATCTTTCTAAATCACAATATTTTTATTTTTTAACACAAAATTGAATAGTTTATGTTGAATTTTGAAAGGTCTAATTTTGACCCCACATAGTATTTATAATTATCTTGAAAAATTTTAAGGGGAGGTTTTAAGGTTGAAGATAGATAAAATCTTTTCAAATTTAGAGGTTATGAAGCCTCAGAGTTTTGAAGATATGGTTGTTTTTCCTTTAAGCCTTAAGATTGATAATATACCTTACTTTATTACTCTTGACTCTGCCCTAAAAACAAGAAAATTCTTAATAAAAGAGGTACATACCTTTGGAGAGGTACCTGTTTTAAAAGTTATAAACCATTTGTCGGAACAAGTTTTAATTTTAGATGGAGAAGAGCTTAGAGGTGGTAAACAGAATAGGGTAGTAAATACTTCCATTCTTGTTAAGAAGAATAGTGAGTTAGTTATTCCTGTAAGTTGTACGGAGGCTCACAGATGGCATTATATTTCCGATGTTTTTGAAGATCCAGATGTAATTCCTATAGAAATTAGAAAGGGAAAGACTGAGAGTTTATTGAGAAATTTACTTTCGAAGGGTGAATTTAAATCAGATCAAGGTTTGATTTGGGATATGATAAATAGGTATCACATGGATTATGATGTCGATTCAGAAACTTCTGCCATAAGAGATGTATATGAAAAAGAGAAAGATAAATTAAAGGATAGACTTAATAAATTCCCCTATATTGATGGGCAAAATGGTATCCTGGTTTATGTGGATGGAAGGTTTGAGGGAGTGGATATAGTGCCCCTTACTTCTGCTTATAAAGAACTGCATGAAAAATTAATAAAAAGCTATATTTTTAGACGTCCTTTAAAGAAAAAGAATAATCTTTTTAAGGATGAAAATGAAAAAATATTTGATGAGATAAGTAAGATTGAGCCATTGAAGTTTAAATCTGTAGGGCTTGGATGGGATCTTCGTTATGGCGATGATAAATATATAGGTTCAATGCTGGTTTATAGAAACAAGCCTATACACATTAACTTTTTAAGAAGGACTATGTATTCCAAGGCCGTTTGAAGATTTCAAATTCTGTCAATTTTAAAGAGAATTCTCTAGAAGGAAAATTTATATTTTCTATATTGTTTACAGGGAATGCTCCAGCTATGCTTGTGGTTATGAAGCATTCTTCCATATGTTTTATATCTTCTATTTTTAGGAAGGATATGTGTATTTTGTAGCCTAAAATTTTAGTTGTTTCAATCACTTTTTTTCTCATAGTACCAGGTAAAAGCCCATTTTGAATGTGGGGAGTGTAGATATTTTTTTCTCTTCTGAAAAAGATGTTTCCAAAAGCAGTCTCGGTTATAAACTCTTTCTCGTTGAGAAAAAGACAGGTATCAAAACCCATTCTTTGGGCTCTTTCTTCCTCTATTACGTTTATCCCCATGTTAAAGGTTTTAATATAATTAAGGATATTATTGGAGTGTTTTTTGACTTTTGATATTTTAATAGAAAGTCCCTTATTATATATCTCTTTGTTATACTTTATTTCTTTCTCTTTTATGATAGGTTTATCCTCTTTAAAGTATATTCTTAGCGCTCCAAAAGGCTTTTTTATTTTTGCTAAATACTCTTTTAGATGTTCTTCAAACTTTTCTAGGGTTATTAAAAAAGGAAGATTCAATATTTTAAAGGCTCTCTTCATTCTTCTATAATGCTCAGGTACAAGATGTATATTGTTATTCTCAAAGTATAGTGTTTCATAGGGAATTAAGCCGAAATTGTATATGTATTCTTTTCTTTCCAAAGGGATCACCTCTTTGTTACATAATTTTTAGAGGAAAGAAGTACTTCAAGTAAGGGTTTTCCCTTGGCTAAGGTCTCTTCGTATTCGTCTTCTTCCTTAGAATCCCATACAATGCCTCCACCCACATTATAATAGGCTATATCTTTTTCTACTATTAATGTTCTTATAGCTATATTAAAGGCCATATTAAGATTATTACTAATAAAACCTATTGATCCAGTATATACTCCTCTTGGATCTTTTTCTAACTCTTCAATTATTTTTATGGCATTGAGCTTTGGAGCACCAGTAATGGATCCTCCAGGGAAAGTTGCTTTGATTATATCTTTGAACTCTATGTCTTTTTTTAAACTACCCTCTATGGTGGATACTAAATGAAAGACCGAGGAATATGATTCAATCTCAAAGAGCTTTTTAACGTGGATAGATTCTGGAATACAAATTTTGGCAAAATCATTCCTTTCTAAGTCTACAATCATGAGGAGTTCAGATCTGCACTTTGTATCATTCATGAGGATACGTTTGTTTTTCTTGTCTTCTTCTCTGTTTTGGGCTCTTTTTATGGTACCTTTTATAGGTCGAGTGATTATTTTGTTTTTCTTTTTGTATAAGAAAAGTTCTGGAGAAGTGGAGATGATATAACTATCTTTTAATTTAATAAAGGCATGGAATGCTCCATAGTTTTTCTTCCTTAATTTATAATAAATGTAGTAAGGATCAAATTTTCCATTGAAATAGAATCTCTGAGATAAGTTTACTTGGTATACATCGCCTTCGTATATATAGTTTTTAATCTTTCTTATAGCTTCTATATATTCATCTTTTTTAAAATTAGTAAAGAAGTTATATACTATGTGCTCTTTGAATTTATAATCTTTGTAAGATGAACTTTTCAGAGAGTTGATTATTTCTTTTAAATCTTTATATATTTCTGAGGGTATTAGAATTTTCTTCTCCAGGTGGTCAAAGATTATAAAATTTTCATAATATCCAAAGAAGGCTTTGTGGTTTAATGGATTTTTCTTTCTTGGTATTTTGTAGAGATCTACTCCAAAATCATAAGATAAAAAACCTACAAAGCCCCCATTGAATATTAAATCTTCGTTTTTCTTTTTCTTTTTTTCTATTTCTGCGGAAAGTTTGTTTAAAAAATCTTCTGCATCATCATTATCTCTACAAATTAGAATTTCCTTTGGAGATAAAAAGATAAAGGAATATCTTCCAAAATTTTTGTGAAAATAATTGCTCTCGAGGAGGATAGAGTAATCCTCTTTTAATAAGAAATAAAGGGAAAAAGGCTCTATAAAAAATTTTTCCTTACGAAGATCTAATTCTATCATATCTCTAAAAAGTTCTTTAATAATCTTATTCCATCCTCCGTTCCTATGGACTCAGGATGAAATTGTACTCCTTCTATTTTATAAAATTTATGCCTTATTCCCATGATCTCTTTGTTTTTAGTATAGGCTGTTATTTCTATATTATCACCTTCTTTATCTTTCTCGAGAACAAGAGAGTGATATCTTACTACTTTAAGAGGATTTTTGATATTTTTGAAAACACCTTTTTCATCATGAATTATCTCATCGATCATTCCATGCATAGGTTTTTGAGCTTTTACTAATTTTAACCCAAAATATACTCCAATTGCCTGGTGTCCTAAACAAACTCCCAAGATCTTTTTTGTATTTTTAAACACATCTATTATCTCAAGAAGGATATGATCATCGGTTGGTCTTCCAGGTCCAGGGGAAAGTACTATGTAGTCTGGATTTAATTTACTTATATAAGAAATATTGATTTTGTCTCTGTTTTTAACAAGGGTTTTTATTTTTAATCTTTGAAAGTAATTGTACAAGTTGTAAGTAAAGGAGTCGAAGTTGTCAACAATAAGTAGCAATTGTTTTTCACCCTCCTTATATTTTGAAATAAATTTTATAGAAAAAGGATCTAAATTTTGATAGAATTGTTTGATATTATAAAGGCAGTAGACTTTGTAAGAAAAGAGGTGGAATTCAATGGAAATCTTTGTGAAGAAGCTCCTTGATAAAGGCTACATTAATGATAAAGATTTTTTTGTGATAGTTACAGAGGTGGATTATAAAGATGACATTCCTCTTCCTAAGGGGATGTTTAAGTTTCAACCTAATTTTCTCTTACATATTGTCGAAAGTGTAGTTGGACGCAATTCTGATGTAGTCCTCAAAGTGTATAAGGCTTTGGAAAGTAAGAACTTATATAAATTTAATGCTCTGTTTTATAGGAGTATGGATATTTTTGGCTATGATATCGAGGTTAAGGGTCAAGAATTTTCGGAGGATGAGGCAGAGAATTTAAGTCTTACTCGTAAAAAATATACTCAGATCTTGGAGAAGATGAACAAATATATTGAAAGGCTAAAGAAAAAACTTACTGAATATTTTTTTGAATTTTATAAAGAAGAGTCCGAAGAAATGATATTGGGTGAAGAGTATATAAACTATTTTTTTGGCGACGATGAAGATGACGACGATATGGAAGAATAAAATAAATGAGAAAAGAACAGGGCTTAGAGTAAATAAGCCCTGTTCTTTTTAAAACCTCTTCTTTAAACTCTTTCCCACCCTAATTTTTCTAAAGATTTTATCTTTTCCTCTTCATCTCCTAATACAATTACGAAATGATTTCCTATAGGATTTTTCAAAAACGAATCATCTTTTATTTTTACTGTTATTTGGGTTCTACACATGTTCTCTTCAAAAGGCCTTTTAACTACCTCTCCTGTAAATACTGTAAATTTTTTGTTTCTTCCAATCCTTAATAGGGTAATCTTCTCAGAGTTTATATATCCTTCAATACCTACACTGCTTAAGGTTTCAAAATGAGTATTTAAGTTGAAATATTCAGGTATATTGATAGCTATAGTGCAATGAGCAAAAGTATATTCATCTTTTTCTATATCAGCAAGATTGGCCATGAAAGGTGTTTTGTTGGTTAATTTATTAACAAAAAGCATGGTAACAAGGGCTTCTGTATCTCCCTCACAACTTGAAATTATACCTTCAGAGTTTAAAAGGGATAGGGCAAGACATCCTGTGATCTTTAAGTTTATAGCAAGATCAAAACATCTTATTGTAAGAGCATATAAATTATATTTTTCTATAATTTTCTTTAAAGATGTATAAACTTTTGTCGCTTTTAAAAGTTCTTCTTTTGTTATTTTCTTTTCTTTTGATAAGTTCCATATTTTGTCTGTCAGAGAAGGATCTTCTTTTAAATTTTCTTCTACTTCTTTTAGTGAGATTTCTATGGGTTCCAACCCGAAGTCTTTTAGTACATCATAATTTCCACTTTTTATTAGCCAATCACTGGGTTTTCCTATGATTCCTACCTTTTTATTTTTAAATTCATCAAGAACTTTTAGTATATTCATTATATTTTCGTTGGGTTTTGTAATTAAAATTGTTTTTATGCCTTTTTCCTTTGCATATGCCTGAACTTCTAAACTTGCAGCAAGGCCATTTGCTTTTCCAAAAGGTATAATGAAAAGTCCATCTTTTAGGTATTTTAAAGCTTCCTCTTCGGTTCCTCCTGTAAGAAGTACTATTGCATCAGGATCTTCACTTTCCTCTAAATTTATATATTTTCCTAAATATTCTTTGGCTTCTTTTAATTTCTCATCTACTTTATAGGCTATTGGACTTAAAAGAAATTTTATTTTCATAAATTACTCTCCTTTGCAAAATTTTTTAACGTATTCTGCCATATGTCTTCCAAGCATTCTACAGGCTTTTTGTTCTGCCTCTTTAGGATAGCCTACGGAGACAGCTCCATAGTGGGCAGTAACTCCAGGGGCAGAATAATCGGGAAGTCCAAAAACTAAATACCCATAATTCATAAGTACAGTCAATATGGAGTAAAGAGTGGCTTCATTACCTCCTCCAAGGCCTCCTGATGATGCAAAAGCAGCACCAATTTTACCCTTTACCTTACCCCAAGCAACTCTAACACTCTCATCAAAAAACTTTTTTAATTTCCAGGTAAGAGTCCCACAGTAGGCTGGAGATCCTACAATAATACCATCAAAATTTAAAAGATCCTCTGGAACAGCTTCATCTACATGCTTGATTACTACTTCTACTCCTTCCACTTCTTGTACTCCTTTGGCAACTTCTTCTGCCATCTTTTTTGTATTTCCTGTTACACTATCGTATAAAATTAGAACCTTAGGCATGGAATCCCTCCTTTTATTTTGTATTTGTCAGCTGACTTTATTTTATATTAAAAATTCGATAAAAGAAAAATCTTTGACTTGAAGTATAAATAATAGTCGAAAATTTATAACAAAGAGTAGAGTATGTTGATAAATTTTTGTTATTACAATTTTTTCTAGATTTTAAATTTATTTTTTTTGTTTAAATTTCTATATGTCAACCGATTGACATATATGTAAAGCCGATATATAATTAAGTCAAAAAATAATTAAGGGGGGATAAAAAGTGAAGTATAAAAGGTTATTGATATCCATATTTCTGGTACTGTTTTTAATTAACCTAGGTGGTGGACTATTTGCAAGCTCTACAAAAGTTAAGATCACATTTATGAGTACAAAGGGAGAAATAAACCAACAACTAGAGGAGGTTTTTAAAAACTTCTCTAAAGACTATCCTAACATAACGGTAGAGCTAATACCTGTTGGGGCAGGACAATCGCCCTTTGAAAAACTTTCAACTATGTATGCTTCTGGTAATGCGCCAACCATAGCCATGATTGATCCAAACGATGTTGAAAAATTTAAGGATAACTTCCTAGATTTATCCAATGAAAAGTGGACAAAAGATGCACTTAAGGGAGTATTAGATGATGTAACATTCGAAGGAAAGGTATATGCTTTTCCTTTTGCATTAGAAGGATATGGGCTCATCTATAATAAACAATTGATAGAGAAAGCAGTAGGAAAATTTGATCCTAATACAATAAGAACGAGATTTAGTTTAGAGAGGTTGTTTAAGAACTTAGAAGCAAAGAAAGTTACTCCAGTTGTTATTTCTCCATTAGATTGGTCATTAGGAGCACATTTTATAACAATTGCTTATGCTACTCAATCTAGAGATTACGGGGCAGTTAAAAAGTTTATAGCTGATCTGAGAGCAGGGAAAGTGGATTTAGTTAATAATAAGGTCTTTAATGATTTATTGGATACGTTTGATATGCTTAGGAAGTATAACTACCTCAAGGATTCACCTTTAGCTGGAACATATGAACAAGGTGCCCAATTATTAGCTCAAGACAAAGTAGCGTTTTGGTTTATGGGTAATTGGGCATGGCCTCTAATTGAGGAGGTAAACCCTAAAAATAGAGATTATGGATTTGTCCCCGTTCCCCTTGATAATAATCCAAATAACTTCTTTAATAGATCTATAGTAGCATTGCCTACAAAAATGCTTTGTATTGATACAAAGAATAATTCAAAGGAACAACAAGAAGCAGCTAAGACTCTATTGAACTGGTTTGTATATAATGAGAATGGGCAAAAGAATTGGGTTTATGGTTTGAACATAATAGCTCCATTTAGTAACGTCAAAATTACTCCTAATGACCCTCTTGCAAAATCTATCGTTGAGTATGCAAAAGCAGGAAGAACCTTTAAAATACCATATGCTATATTGCCATCTGATCATTGGCCTATTATAGGAGCATATATGCAGAAGTATCTTGCAGGTAGGATGGATCGTAAACAGTTATTAACTGAGATTATGAACTATTGGACTAAAGCAAAATAATACAAACTAAGAGCATAAACTAAGTTAGGTGGGGCTGTCATAAAATTCTTTTGACAGCCCCACAAATGTTGATATATCTGTTATTAGGAGGAGGAATTTTAGGTGAGCAGCTACTTTTCAAAAACTAAACTTTTTGTGGTATTTTGTGGTATTTCAATAATAGCTTTTCTAACTGTAGTAATAGTTCCATTTATTTATGGTATTTATCTCACTTTTACAAACTGGGATGGGATTCACAAAAAGTATGAGTTTATAGGGTTCTCGAACTATATTGGTTTACTTAAAGATCAAGTTTTTAAAAATTCATTTCTTTTGACTCTAAAGTATGTCTTTTTCACAGTTATTTTTACTAATCTAATAGCGTTCCTCTTAGCTTATTTACTAACTAGCGGAATAAAGGGACAAAGTATATTTAGAGTTATTTTCTTTACTCCTAACTTAATAGGAGGTATTATATTAGGTTTTATTTGGCAATTCATTTTTCATAACGCTTTGCCTTACTTGGGAAGACATTTAGGTATAAGTCTAATTTCTGAGTCTTGGTTAGCTACTCCTGAAAAGGCTTTTTGGGCCTTAGTACTAGTGACAGTATGGCAATATTCAGGATACATGATGATGATATATATAGCAGGTTTAGTAAGCATACCTCAGGATTTGATAGAAGCTGCAATAATAGATGGGGCTAATAAATTCAAGGTTTTGACCAAAATAATAATGCCCTTGATGGCTCCTTCCTTTACAGTATGTCTATTTTTGTCTCTTCAAAGAAGCTTCATGGTTTATGATCTTAATTTAGCATTGACTAAGGGTGGACCTTTTAAGAGCACAGAACTTATTTCTATGCATATTTACAATGAGGCATTTTTGTCGCAGAACTATGGTATAGGACAAGCTAAAGCTTTTGTGTTGTTTATAACTGTAGCGATTATAACTTTGATTCAGGTTTATTTAAGTAAAAAAGCGGAGGTAGAGCTGTAATGAAGGGTAACTTAAGAGTAAGAAGTATTTTTGATGTATTGAAATTTTTAATAATTTTGATTTTTTCCTCTTTTTATATTCTACCTTTCGCTATAGTAGTAATTAATTCCTTTAAAAAGACCGGAGAAGTGGTTTTAAATCCTCTAGCTTTACCAAAAGAGTTTAAAATTAGTAACTACTTTGAGGCAGCTGAGAGAATGAACTACTTTAGGAGTTTTTTTAATACTTTTGTTATCACTGTCGCTAGTATAGCAATAATTGTGATTTTTTCATCTATGACTGCTTATATTTTTGCAAGGAAAAAGTGGTCTATTAACAAGATATTCTTTAGTATTATGGCTGCATCTATGATAATTCCTTTCCAATCAGTTATGATACCTCTTGTTAAAATTTATGGCTCATTAAACATGTTAAACAATATGTGGAGTTTAATATATATGTATTTGGGATTTGGGACTGCATTTGCAGTATTTCTATATCATGGATTTATAAAGAGTATACCCTTGGAGTTAGAAGAAGCAGCACTTGTTGATGGAGCTACCACTTTTCAAGCATTTTGGAAAATTGTGTTCCCTTTGCTAAAACCTGTAACAACAACGCTTATAATATTAGATGCTTTATGGATATGGAATGATTTCTTATTGCCAAGTCTTATTTTGATTTCTGCTGAGAAAAGAACTTTACAGTTGTCAACTTTTTATTTCTATGGAACCTTTACATCTAATTATGGTTTAGCAATGGCTGCTTTGGTATTGACTGTGTTTCCTATTATTGTAGTCTCTCTATTTATGCAAAAATATATTATTGCAGGAATTGTAAGAGGTGCAATTAGATAATAAATCTGGATAAAAAACTAGTTTCTTGAGGAAAAATCGAAGAAAATGAAAAACTCTGAGATTCTAAGATATGCAAGATATTTTGTTTCCAACAATAGGGATAAGGTGAATAACAAGTATAGATTGAAGTTTCATTTAATGGGTGAGTGTGGTTGGGTAAATGATCCTAATGGGTTTATATTTTTTAATGGTTTATACCATTGTTTTTTTCAATATAATCCTTTTGAGCCTTTTTGGGGACCTACCTATTGGGGACATGCGGTAAGTAAAGATTTGGTTAAATGGGAGCATCTACCTATTGCTTTGGCACCTGATGAGGAATACGACAAGGGAGGGTGTTTTTCGGGAAGTGCTATAGAAAAGGATGGAAAAATATATTTAATGTATACAGGCCATGTTGAAGTTGGATCAAGTGAATATTATCAAACTCAATGTATAGCGTATTCTATAGATGGGGTAAATTTTGTAAAGTATCGTAGAAATCCAGTTATAAGTACAAAGGATATACCTGAGAATGCAAGTAAAAGAGATTTTCGAGATCCTAAGGTTTTTAAAAGAGATGATTTTTATTATGTTGTTATTGCTTCGCAGAGTCAAAAAGGAAAAGGGCAAATTCTTTTATATAGGTCTTCAGATTTGTTTCATTGGGAGTATGTGAATGTAATTCTTAGAAATGATAACATTTTAGAGGGAGATGTGTGGGAATGTCCAGATCTATTCAGATTAGGAGAGAAAGATGTTTTACTTTTTTCTGCTCAAAAGAAAGAGGATAGTAAAATTATAAGCAGTGAAACATTTTATTGCACAGGAAAAATGGATTTTGAAAAAGGCTTATTCGATTTATATAATTGTGAAAAGCTAGACTGGGGTAAGTATTTTTACGCCCCTCAAACCACTATAGACCAGCAAGAGCGTAGATTAATGATTGCATGGATGGATAATTGGAATTGTCCCTTTCCTACCCAACAGGAGCATAACTGGGCAGGAGCTTTTATATTACCTCGTGAGCTATTTTTAAGAGGGGACGGATTAAGTATAAAACCTGTAAGAGAAATAGAAAAGTATAGGAAAAATGGAATGATTGTTGAAAAATTTTTGAGTAATGATTCTATTTATCTAACTTTTGATTCAGAATGTCTTGAGACTGAAGTTGATTTGTTCTTTATAACACCAGCTCAGATTGAAATTGAGCTTTGTTCTAATTTAAATGCCTCCTCAAATAACAGTATAAAAATTTTATACAACAATGTATCTAAAAAACTTCAACTAATTATAAACGACTTGGTTTTTAGTGACGAAAGGCAAGAAGTAAAGATAGACCTAAAAGGAGATAAACTAAATTTAAGATTTTTCTTAGATAAATCTTCCATAGAAATTTTTGTCAATGAAGGAGAGAAAGTTTTAACTAATAGGGTTTATCCCTTAGAAAAATACAACACACTAAAAATAAATTCTGAGGGAAATTGCAAAGTTTATTTAAGAAAGTGGGATCTGGAGGTTTAGAGTCAGGCAAAGATTGTCTTTTACTTTATCTTAGTAGATTCTCTTTCTATAAGAGAGATAGGGAGTATATACTTGGATTCTGCATTTTTGCCTTCAATCTTATCTATTAATACTTCTATTAATTTTTGGGCCATTTTGTCTTTATCTTGTCTTATAGTAGTAAGAGATGGCCTAAGTAAAGAGGCTAGGCCTATATCATCAAAGCCCACAACTTTTAGATCTTTAGGCACATTTTTTTTGAAACGGTCAGCCATCCTTATAACTGTAGCTGCTATTAGATCACTACTTGCAAAAATCCCATCTATTTGAGGATGTTTTTCAAAGAGATCTTTAATTATTTTTTGGTACTCTTCAATCTCAAACTTATTAAGTTTTGTTTCTACCACTACATGTTTGATCCCCTTTTCTCTTACTACTTTTAAGAAGCCGTAATATCGATCATTAGCTGGAGTATTAAGTTCCAGAGGTCCACTGATGTGCGCTAAATATTTGCAACCTCTTTCTATTAAGAGTTTAGTTGCCATTATAGCTCCAGTAAAATTGTCTGAAGTGATACATGGAATATCCTCAGAAATATATCTATCTAATGCTACTATGGGTAAATTTATACTTTTATAATCTTCCACATTGAGGGTGTGGCTTCCCATTATGATGCCGTCAACTTGATGCCTTTTTAGCATTTTAATATATTCTTTTTCTTTGTGACCATCCAAATAAGAATTGCAGATAAGAACTTTATATCCCTTCAGATATGCATAATATTCTATGTACTTTGTAATTTCGGCAAAAAATGGATGAGAAATATCAGGAATTATAAGCCCTAAAAAATATGATCTTTTTTTAAACAAGGCTCTTGCGATCTCATTAGGCTGGTAATTTAGTTCTTCCATTGCTTTGTAGACTTTTCTTCTTGTCTCTTCACTTATGTAGCCTCTATTGTTTAAAACTCTTGAAACTGTTGTAGGACTAACTCCTGCTCTTTTGGCTACGTCCTTTAAGCTAGGCATTTTATCATTTGACCTCCTAAAAAGGATGAGTAATTCAGAATTGATTTTATAACTACGCTACTAATTGGTCAAATTTTATTTAAGTTTCCTTTATGAGAAAAAGCTAAGATTTTGTAAAAAAAAGTATATCACAAAAAATAAGTAGTAAAGAGATAAAATATAGAAAAATTACAATACTACGTGTTTAGGAAGCTTAACTTTTAAACAAAGTTCTTTTCTCCTGATTTTAACAATGGTTCTTGGGATTAATATTTACTTATGGTATCATAACATTAAGGAGAGTTTAAAATAAGTATTAGCTATGAATAGAGATCAAGATATAAGTAAATTTCTTATAAGAGCTCAAGAGGAAGAGCGTAAAAAGATTGCAAGGAGCTTCATGATGAAGTAGGACAAACTCTTACTGCTATGAAAATAAATTTTATTTTTTGGTTTAATTTTTTGAGGGTAAGTTTGAAGTATTGATTAGCTTTGTAAAAAAGGTGATAAACATTGCCTAAGAAGACCTTTTATAACATTCCTGAGGAGAAAAGAGAGAAAATAACTCGTACTCTCATAAAATATTTTGCTGAAAAACCTTATAGTAAAGTTGATGTGGAGGATATTGCTAAGGAATGTGGAATTGCAAAAGGAAGTATGTATCAATATTTTGAGAATAAAAAGGATATGTATTTCTATGCTATAGAGAGTGCAACAAAGAGGAGTTTGGAAATATTAAAGGATGTAAATTTTGAAAATATAAGTCTCTTGGAATATGTTAAGCAATCCTTTGAATTTAATTGGGATTTCTTATTGAAATATCCCTATGAGTATATACTCTTAGAAAAATCAGCCTTTTATGATGATTCACCTTATAGAGAGGAAATTAGAGAGTACTATGAAAAACTTACTCACAATATTTTGTACGATTTTGTGGTAAAAAATCAGAAGGCAGGATTTATAAGAGATGATATTCCTCCTGAGATGATAATGACATTTATCGAAGGAACTTCTTGGGCTTTTAAGAAATTTTTAGTAAGCCTTACTCGAAGTAAAGGCATGAAAATGAAAGATTTGTCTAAGGAATATGTTAAAGATCTTCAAAATTATTATCTTAAAATTTTGGAAGAAGGAATAGGGAAAAAATAAATCCCACATAGTTCAGATCAAACACACTATCGATTAATTCAATATTCAGCAATTCGTGGTTTAAATCCCACATAGTTCAGATCAAACCTTTCATCTTCATCCCAATCAGCATCTTTCCAATCACGTTTAAATCCCACATAGTTCAGATCAAACGGGAGAGAAAAAATAAAAGCCTCTGTAGAAAAGGAGTTTAAATCCCACATAGTTCAGATCAAACTCCTTCTACTCGCAAGTCTATTGTCTTTGCAACAGCGTTTAAATCCCACATAGTTCAGATCAAACTTCTAAGCGTGTAAACAAGGTTTTTGAAGACGCAAAGTTTAAATCCCACATAGTTCAGATCAAACGCGCGGTTTGAGTTTTCTATAATTCCTAAAATTTCAGGGTTTAAATCCCACATAGTTCAGATCAAACGTTAACATCCCCTTCTATATATAGAGTGTCAAAATTGTTTAAATCCCACATAGTTCAGATCAAACCCAGTACCTGCCAACCCTGAAGCGCTTGTTGTAGCAGTTTAAATCCCACATAGTTCAGATCAAACGAGACTGCAGATGCTCTAAAACTTTTTGTTGCAGGTAGTTTAAATCCCACATAGTTCAGATCAAACGTTGTGTAATGGTACGCTTTCCAGTCTTCTCTTTCTTGTTTAAATCCCACATAGTTCAGATCAAACGATGATGGAAATTTTGAACATGAAGGTGTTGGAGAAGTTTAAATCCCACATAGTTCAGATCAAACTTCAAATAAATCTTGTCATCAAGCATAGTAAGTTTTGTTTAAATCCCACATAGTTCAGATCAAACTTACCATTGTAGGGGGTGGTTAAATGTTTATAAAGATGTTTAAATCCCACATAGTTCAGATCAAACCAGAGCTAAAGAGCTTTATTCTACCTAAAAAGAAAAAGTTTAAATCCCACATAGTTCAGATCAAACCTGCCTAAAAGATACTCAATTGGTACTTCTAACGCAGGTTTAAATCCCACATAGTTCAGATCAAACTGAAAGAAAAAGAAACAAAATCAATCGTGGTTTCCAAGTTTAAATCCCACATAGTTCAGATCAAACATAGCGAGTTCGATAAATACGGAACTCCTAACGTTGAGTTTAAATCCCACATAGTTCAGATCAAACGTCCTTCTCCATAATCTCAAGAATGCTTTTGTAAAGGTTTAAATCCCACATAGTTCAGATCAAACACAGTAATTCAGGAGGGATATTTTTCATTGCTTACTCGGTTTAAATCCCACATAGTTCAGATCAAACTGCCAAAACCAAAAGACTTTACAGAAAAAGAAGAAAGTTTAAATCCCACATAGTTCAGATCAAACCATATACTCGTTTCCGTTATCGAGTAGAGAAATAATGTTTAAATCCCACATAGTTCAGATCAAACTCCAACAATTCCACAAATTTTCACTCTCACTTCATGAGTTTAAATCCCACATAGTTCAGATCAAACTGCTGCGAGAGTACAACGGCAGTTAATGCTTTCTGCGTTTAAATCCCACATAGTTCAGATCAAACGGTTATATGGCAACATAAAAACATCCCCGCCCTCTACGTTTAAATCCCACATAGTTCAGATCAAACTTATGAGAAGACAAGAACAAAAAACAAATATCACGACGTTTAAATCCCACATAGTTCAGATCAAACTGAAATGTGAAATAAACTTTCTTTTCTTGATCATTGTTTAAATCCCACATAGTTCAGATCAAACTGCTTTTGTTAGACCTGGTGCGGTTATCAAAATGTCGTTTAAATCCCACATAGTTCAGATCAAACACAGAGGAACTACCACAATTCCCGATTAGGCAAAAAGAGTTTAAATCCCACATAGTTCAGATCAAACGATAACAAGCAACTTCCTTAAGGTATGTTTGCAGAAGTTTAAATCCCACATAGTTCAGATCAAACAGGCTTGAGAGTGGAGAGATAGTGGCGAGGACAGTAGGTTTAAATCCCACATAGTTCAGATCAAACTCTCAGAGGTGGTTCTTTCCACCCTCCACATTACGCACGTTTAAATCCCACATAGTTCAGATCAAACTTCCGATTTTAAGGTTGCCCTTATTCCCTTAGTACAGTTTAAATCCCACATAGTTCAGATCAAACCCAGCGTTAATATTTATGAGTACTTTTAATTATAACATAAGTAAATTACTTTTGTTTTTGCTTAAAAATTCTTATGATTATAGACTCTTGTAAGAGAATTTTTTGCAGTAACCCCTGGATAGGATTTTTTGTAGGTACAAAATTTTTAACAAAAGGCCTGATTTTTTAAGGTATTTTTCCAAGAGAGTTATAAAATGAGGTTTGCGGATTAATAAGTCAGTAAACATAAGAGTCCAAATCTTTTTCGATTCCTAACACATTTTTTATGTAGTTGTTTTTATTTTCGATAATATAAAAATAGATTGAATCTTCTTCAGGTACTATTACGAATTGTAATTCCTTTTTACACTTTTCTAATTTTCCAATAGTTATTTCACCCTCGAAGACTGAGTTTTGTACCCAACTAAGGTACCTTCTTAGTATTCTTCTAACTTTGTCTACTCTTTTTTCGTTTATGTCATAGGTTACAATTACGAACACTATTACCACCAGGCTTTTAATGGTTTGTATATTTCATCTTTAAGTAGATGTTTGATCAATTTGTAACATTCGAGTCTAATAAGGAATTTATAAGAAACACTTCTTCCTAATTTTCTATGTTTTATTGTAGTTTCCATTTTACTATCAAACTCTTTTAAAAACTTTTTTCTTCCAGATTCGGTGAGATAGCAATAATTAACATCTTGATCAAAATCTTCATCTTTAAGCATATTGTTGTTTATTAATTTGAAAATGATAGGATCTACGATTAAAGGTTTAAAAATTTCGGAAAGGTCAAGGCTAAGAGAAAATCGTCTTTCTCTTGGTTCATGGAGATAACTTATGGTAGGATTGAGTTGAGTTTTATATATTTCTGAAAGTACTGTTGAATAGATCAGGGAGTTTCCAAAGGAGATCAAAGCATTAATAGGATTAGTGGGAGGACGTTTTTCTCTTTTCTCAAAGAAAAATTTACTCTTTAGTATTAAGTTAAAGGCATTATAATAAACATCTCTTGCTCGTCCTTCGCATCCCATGAGCTCTTGTATACTTTTACAATTCTTTGCATTTTCAAGCTCTTGACTTATTTTTATTACAAATTCGTTGGTATTTTCGTATTCTCTTAGATTTCTTTGCATATGGAAGAGAGCTCCCTCAACAAATGAATATGCAAGATACATTCTTTCCTCTTCATCTAAATAGTGTTGTACTTGTCTAACTAAGAGTTCTCCAGATACGTTTTTTTCACGAGGGAGGTAGGATCCTGAGTAGTATCCGTAGTAGTTGTATATGTGAATAACTATATTTTTCTGAGCAAAGAAGTTCAGAGCTTTTGTATTTAACTCTATTTCTCCAAAAAGATGGATAGAGTCAATATTTTCAACGGGAAAAAATTTTCTTTCTCCATTATTAGTTTCAAGATAGATAGTGTTTTCCTTACGCTTTATGGTTCCACTTGAGAAAATAAATAGATCTCTACTCATGGGATTACTCACCTATAAAGCAAAATTCATAATATGCGCATTTCTTACAATATCTTTTCTTTTCTACAGGGGGCGGATTTTCTCTTCCTACAACTTCTTCTATCTTTTTAATGGCATCTTCTATCAACTTTTCTTTTTCTGGTGTAAGTTCTACAATCTCACGCTTTTTTTGTTTTGGATAATTCAATATTCCCTTTTTGCGTATTCCTAACTTTTTTAAGTAGTATAGGTAATAAAGAATCTGCATTTTATTGGGTTCTTCTAATTTATCGCTATATTTGACTTCTCTTATTTCTTCTTCGTTTAATATATCAATACATATAAGGTTGTCTATAAGAATTTTCTTCTTCTTTTCTTTGGGATAGCTAAATTCATCTAATAGTTTTCCTAGAAATACCTTTTCAGAAGTCTCTTCCATTCCTATCCCTCTATCAAAAAGCCAGAGTTTTCTCTCACAAACAAAGAGATAGTTTATTTTTATTCCAGTTATTCTTAAATTTTGAAGTAAATCAACCATTTCAAACTTTCTGTAAATTTTTAAATTATATTTTCTGTGTTTTTGTCTGGTAGAAGTCCTAATTCTGTGTCGTAGTTCAAATTTATTAAAAATATTCTTAGCTCTAAGTCTTTCTCCAAGGAGATTAGATTTTGAGCATAATCTTTAATCTCCAACGGAATATTTACTGTCAAATCTTTAAGTTCTCTTAGCCCTTGGAGTTTTTTCAGGGCGTCTTTTGAGTATATTTTTTCTTGTATTTCCAATAATTTTTCTTTGTTGTTTTCATAAACTTCTACAGGAATTGCTTCTATATTAGAAATTCTTCTGAAAATTCTTTCGGCTTCTAGTTTATTTTCTGCTTTATATTCCAATTTAAGCAACTTTTGATAATCTCTAAATTTTTTGTAATACTTTGTGTTTGCTAATTGTTCAAGAGAGTATAGCCTTTCTACTAACATCTTTTTAATTCTTTCATCTAGCTTTTTTGTGTTAATCTCGGAAAGAATATTATGGGTAGCATCAATTAATGCAGAATCGTAGACGTGGCTTTTTCCTGAGGGTTTTCCTAAACTTCCAGCAATCACAATATTAGGGATATCTTCTGAATACTCTCTTTTTCTATATACTCTTCCCATTCTTTGTATTAAGGTATCTAAAGGAGCAAGTTCTGAAAATAGAATATCAAAATCTATGTCTAGTGATGCTTCTACAATTTGTGTAGAAATCCATATACATGGAGCATGGGATTTTTCATCTAGGAAAATTTGTTTTTCTTTCATATTTCTGTCTTTCCATATGAACCTTGAATGTAGAAGATTAACTTTAAGTTCTTTATTTGAACGTAAAAGGTTATATATACTTTGAGCCTTTTTCACAGTATTTGTTATAACTAAAACTTTTTTTCCTTTCTTGTAATTTTCAATTATTTCGCTAATCATGTCTTCTATATCTTTCTCAGGATAATATCTTATAAAGTGAGAGGAGTTGTTAGAGGCTTCAACTTCTATAATTTCGGAAATATCTTGTAATTCATTTCTTAAAATTGGATAAAAGGTGGCACTCATTAAGCAAAATTTCCCTCCTACGTTATCTATTCTTTTTAGGCCTTCCACAATCACAGCTAAGGATTCCGAAGTATATGCTTGAGGTTCATCTACTACTATTTTTGTGTATGGGAAAATAGAGAATATCTTTTCATAGCCAGGGAAGTGGAAGAAAGATATAAAGATTTGATCCGCAGTGCTAACGGTTATAGGATAGGATAGTTGCCTAGAAGAAGTTACATGATGTAAGTGTTCTTGAAAATCATTCTCTAATGTTCTTATTTCATCAAGACCATAATAGGCGCAGTCACCATGTAAAAGTCCTATTTTGTCTTTTCCAAAAATCTCTTTTAGTCTTTCATACATAGCATTGACAGAAACTCTTAAAGGAAGAGTATAAACTGCTTTATCATTACCTATCCAGTTAACTGCAAATTCTGTTTTCCCGCTTCCTGTGGGAGCAACGAGTAATATATTCTTGTCTCTTAGGTGAATAGCCTTTTTCTGAAATGGTTTTAAACCAATAGAATTTGGTTTTTTAATTAAATAGGAAATTAAAAGTTTTTCACAATTTCTAATTCTTTCTTTTTCTATTTCTACATGAGCTGATGAAGAATGGTCTAATCTATACAAAAGACCTTTTAACATGATGAATTTTAATTTCTTTTCTAAATTTTCGATTTTTCCTCGATCTCTGAGTAACCATAGATATTCATTTCCTAAACTCTCACTATTTCCAAAGTTTTCATCATACTTTTTTACCCAAGAAAGGTGATCTACTTTATTTAGAACTTCTTCTTTTATATAGTCTTTAAAATATTCCTCATTAAAGTCTAAATCTCTATAGTGATGGTATATTATTGCATATATGAGTGTAAATATGTCTTCATATTCTGCGATTTTTTTAGATAATGTCTCTTTAGGAAGAAGCGCTGGAGATAGGAAGTTATGAGGTATCTCTTGAGAAAATCTAGACTCTATCTTTTCTTTTCCTAAAAGTTCTCTAATTTTATTTTGAAATAAAGAATTTATTTTACCTAGATCATGATAAAGTGCTGCAATTTTTAGAATTTCCCAAAACTTTTCTGAATTGTAGTTTTCTTTCTCAAGTACTCTTTTTATTTCTTCATAATAGCGCTCTTTTAATAGTTCAAGATTTTTCAGAAGTAAAGAAGTATGCTCTTCTAGGGTTTCTGCTACGATCTTTCCGTTTTCATAATATGTTTTCGCATAAACAATATCAAGATTCCCCAGGGAAATCACCTACCAGCTCTACCAAGTCTCCTTCGGAATCTAAAATTACCTCGCCAAAAAGTGTTCCTTCTTCTATGTAGACTACATCTATTTTTTCAAAATATCTCAAATTTTCTTCAATTCTGTATTTGAAAGGTATCTTGAAATTGATGCCAATTAGGTTGTATTTATCTGCAGTTTCCTTCTTAAGATATATAGGATACTTTATTTTATAGAAATCAATACCAATGTCCTTTCTTTTGACTTCTACGAAATCTATTTTGTCAATCCGTGCCATATCTTCATGTCTTCCTATAGAAGGAAATGTATCAAGCAACATTGTTTTTATTTTTTCTAAAAGACTATACTCCATATTAATATGTAGAATTAGAGATACATTCTGTAGATTTGCAACATAGAAGGGAGATTTGACTATAGTTTTTTTGTATTCTGGAAGAAATATTAAATCTTTTTTTTCAGGACGAGGTCTATCGAATTTATAGAAAGTTTGTAAGTCGTATACTATGCTTTCATATGTTCCTTGTATAGAGATACTGAGAGGAATATATTCTTGAGCTTGTAAGATTCTATGAATCCAACCTCTTATATTGGAATAAGTTGGAAGAGGAAAAGTATCTATAAAACTGTAAGATAGAGGCTTTCTATAATTGGCGAACTGTTGATACACCTTTAACTTAAGCACTTTCATAGAACTCTTGTACTCCTTCTTTTATGTCTTTAAAGAAAGTGTTTATGTCTTTTGCATTTTCAAATTCTTTTTCATTTTCCCAGTACCCTTTTAATAAACCAATATGCGTGTAATCTTTAATCGAAATCCCATTAATACTGATATTTAAAACACTATTAATTAATTCTGTATTTATTTTGAATCTTTTGGTAGAACTGTCTAAGCAAATTTTGACTCTATTTAAGAAAAATGGATTCTTAACTGGATATATTCCTCCAATTACAAATATAGGGTTTAAATTCTCTATACGTCCTTTAATTTCTCTATTCATAACTTTTAAGGCTTCTAGGATTTTTTGTGCTCTTTCAATTCTTGTTTTTTTATCTAATTCTATGTTTTCATTTTCATCTTTACCTAACCTGTCTAGATCTATGGTTACAGTATAGGTATATAGAGAATAGTGTTGCTCAAGTTGGAAAATGTTAGGATCAGAATTTGATCTATCAGCAAAATTTTTATTAGATCCAAATTCTAGATCGTTGTAGTAAGGTTCTAAGGAGATTGCTGGTGAAAATTTTACTACTGCAGAACGGGTTAAAGCTCCTTTTCCTTTTAATGTTTTCATGTATCCAAAGAAATCAACCTCTTCATAATCTTTTATATTAGCTTCTTCTTTAAATTGAATAACTCCTTTTTCCTTAGTTGGTGTTAGTGGTGCATCTTGCATTCCAAACATATTTTTAAGGGTTTTAAAAAGCTCATACCTTAAAGCCTGACGAGACATGTAAGTTAAACTGTATCCTTCTCTGCTTAATTTTTTTAATTCGGAGATATTTCCTACTCCTTCACCGTAATTTAGGCTCATAGCCTCAAAAATTATGGTTAGGGTTAAACCACCTTTTTTCATATTTTTCCCCTCCTTTTAGTTTTCGTTATTTTGGGAAGTATATTTGGATAAAAGTCCATTTACAAAACTATATCCATAAGCAAGAAAGAGATCTTTCTCATTAAGAGCTTTGACAAGTAAAGAAGGAACTTCGAGAGAATAAGTCATGTAGAGCCTTAATATGATGTTCATAAAACTATGTACATCTTCTGTTCTTAGACAAGAAAGAAGTTTGTAAGTCAGAGATGGAATTTTATTTTCAGAGTTTTCAGAAATGAGTTTATTAGCTATTTCTTCTCCCTTCTTGAACATAAACCAAAGTTGTTCTTCATTTTTAGAACTCATTTTTTCACCCCTTTCATATTTTTTAAATTTTTGGATGTAATCCTCAATTATTATGTTTAAGATGTTTAAATGTATTGGAGAGTAGTAGGTTTTAACATCTTTATTCCCCTTTATACTTTCTAAAAGAAGGTACTCTAAAAAGCTTAAATAACCGTAACTTAAAGTATTAGAGAGAATTTTCTCTAAGAATTCTAAAGTTACGTTTTTGATTATCTCTTTAATACTATCTTTAATACTATATCTTTTAATACTATATCTTATATTAATAAGATTTTTAAAGTTTTTTTCAGCATGCTCTTTTAGAAATTCAGCCTTTGCTCTGCTTATGTTAAAAGAAAAAACTTTTGGAAGTACGTCTTTATTAGTTAAGTCAATTTCTATAAAAGCTATACCTTGTAGTCTATGAGTACTTTTTTCATATTCCTCCCGTAGTAGTAGTTCGCTGAAAAATTCTACAAAAATATTTTCAGTGAGATTCTTTTTAAGCTTTTCTTGTAATAGTAAATTCTTTTTGTAAAGATCAATTACTGAAGTATCGCTATTTACAAAGAAATACTTATTTTCTAATACAGATTCAGTAAAGCCTCTAAAAGTACAAAAGTATATTAATTCACATATTTCACATAAAGGAAGTTTTGCGTTAAAATTCCAAAAAAAGTTTAGTGCATCGGTGTTTACTCCTGTAAAAGGAGAGATCCCTGTATCAAAACTTGTATCCTTTTTAGCATATCTTTCACCACAGTTTATACATAGAATAGATCTTTTAATTTTTTTTGTATCGTTTATTATTTTATCTTCGAAGTCTTCTTTAAATTTATTCTTATAGTTGGAAGTAATTGTTCTATTTAGGAAGCTTTTTTGACCATATATCTTTCCTAAGTATATCTTTACATCATTCTCTATAAGGATTTGTTTGTTTTTCTCAGCAACTTCTAAAACTTTTAATATATATTCTCTAAATAATTCAGGATTTCTTTTAACCTCATTTAGAGGAGGTAACTGAAAATCTTTCTTTAAGAAATCCTTAAGTTTTGAGAAGTTGTCTATTCGATTTTTGAGCTCTTCATAACTTTTTTCTATGTCCTTATATAATGTTTCTTTTTTTATATCTTCTAATATTTCCCTACAATAATCTATGAATCTATCGGTTCTTCTATACCTCTCATATGCAGAATTGAAATACTTATCTGAAAAACCTTCCAATACTTCTCTTTCAAATTCTATATAGTTTTTTCCTATATAAATATTTTTCCCATTAGAGAAGGTATTTTCTCCCTCTTTTAAATCTTCTTTTCCTTCAAACAAGATTGATAAGAAACCAATTATACCTGCATTAAAAAGCCAGTCCGAGAGGTAGACTCTTTCCACTTCATACCACCTCCACCATACCAAAGCCCTGAGCTCTTCGTAGTCCCATTCCCAGTTGATATAACCAGTTTAAATCTTCCGGATCTCCAGAAAGCTCAAAAGTTCCAGAGAAGCAAGTAAAGGTATAAAGCTTTGGCTCTATATTCTTTTCCCTTACTCTATGTTTGACAACTTCTTTTCTGACCTTTAAAGGTTTAAATTTGAGTCCTATTTTTAATCCTTGTCCTCTTATACTTTTCAATATGGAGTCAGAGATATAATTAAGTTCTTTTAAAAAGTAAACAAATTTTTCGCTTTCTTCAGGTAAAGGTTGATTATTCTCTACATCTATAGGAAGAAGTGGTTTATCATTTTTATCCTCTATAAGTATGGGAGAGAGAGTTTTAAATATCACTTTATCTTCTTTTATTTTTCTTTCTCGAAGAAGTATAATATTGTTTCTTTTGGAGATTCCTCCAAGCCCCATCTTAAAAGGATATAGTTTTTTGCTCAAAAGACCATTATAGAGGTTTATTAAAAATTCATAATCTACACTTGAAATATAAAGTTCTATAGGGCTTTTGATATATAAAACATCCTTATCTTTCTTGAATTCCTCTTTGTCATGTAGGAATCTTACTGCAAAGCAAAAGGGTTTTCCTGCTTTGTTGTTTTTTATTTCTCCTTCCTCTTCATATTGGTAGATTTTCTTGAAATATTCTTTTCCAAAATCTGTTGCTTTTAGTGCTTCTTTTATAAAGCTCATAAAGTGGTTACGATAATCAATAGGAAGTAGATCCCCTTCTAAGGTTACTTTTATTCTCAATTCTAAAATCCCCCCTTTTGTTTTTTTTATTTTACTTCTAAAAATTCTCTTTAGTCTATAGTCTTTTTCAGTATAAGGGGTATTTTGGACAACTCTTGTCCCTCTACTTTTAGAAGAAAAGTATTTTTGATTTTTTTATTTTTTTAAGTAGTATAATTATAAATTAGGATTATATAGAGAATTATTTTGGAGGTGAAAGAATGAAAGAAAATTTAAATTTCTCCTATTTTATTCCTACTAAGATATGGTTTGGTCCAGGAAGCTTAGAAAAATTAAGAGAAGAAAAGCTCCCTGGTAGGAAAGCACTTATAGTTATTTCTGCTGGGGGTTCCATGAAAAGACTTGGTTATCTTGATAGGCTTACAGATATTCTAAAAAGTAAAGGTGTAGAATATGTAGTTTTTGATAAAATTCTTCCCAATCCTATTAAGAAGCATGTAATGGAAGGTGCTCAAATTGCAAGAGAAGAGAAATGTGATTTTGTAATTGGACTTGGAGGAGGAAGTAGTATTGATTCAGCAAAGAGTATTGCGTTGATGGCAAAGAATGATGGTGACTATTGGGATTATATTGTAGGTGGTACTGGAAAAGGTAAAAAGCCAGAAAAAGGAGCTTTACCTATTGTGGCTATAACCACTACAGCAGGTACAGGAACTGAGGCAGATCCATGGACAGTAATAACCAATGAGGAAACTAATGAGAAAATCGGGTATGGTAATGAATATACTTTTCCTACTTTGTCCATTGTAGATCCTGAACTTATGTTGAGTGTTCCCCCTCATCTTACTGCCTATCAAGGATTTGATGCCTTTTTCCATGCAGTAGAGGGCTATATTGCAAATATTGCAACTCCAGTGAGTGATCTTTATGCTTTAAAGAGTGTAGAATTGATTGCTAAATATTTACCTGTTTGTGTAAAAAATGGTAGCGATCTTACTGCAAGAACTTATGTGGCTCTTGCTAATACCCTTTCAGGATTTGTAGAAAGTACATCAAGCTGTACTTCGGAGCATTCTATGGAGCATGCTCTTTCTGCTTTTCATCCAGAGCTTCCCCATGGGGCAGGATTGATTATGCTTTCAGAGGCTTATCATACCTTCTTTGCCTCAAAGATTCCTGAAAGGTATATAAACCTTGCAAGGGCAATGGGTGTTGATGTGGATTCTCTTCCTGAAGAGGAGAGACCTTTTGCTTTTGTTAAAGCACTGAAAAAGCTTCAAGAAGAGTGTGGAGTGGCAAATTTGAAGATGTCTGACTATGGTATAAAGGAAGATGAAATTGAGAAATTGGCTAAGAATGCTATGGAGACTATGGGCGGACTCTTTGAAATGGATAGGTATAAGTTAAGTTTTGAAGAAGTTGTAGAGATAATGCGAAAAGCTTATAAGTAAATTTAACTGAATATCCTTTTAGGGCTCTCTCTCCTCAAAAGGGAGAGAGCCTTTTTTATTATGGTATAATAAAAGTCAAATGAGAGGGGTTTTATACTTTTTATCTTGGCTTATAGGTTGGATATATTACAGAAATCTGAGATTTCTCAAGAGGGAAGGGGAAATTTCAGGGGATTATAAAATTTCGGTGATAATTCCAGCGAGGAATGAAGAGGAGAATTTAGGTAAATTACTTTCTTTATTAAAAAATCAGACTTATAAGCCTTATGAAGTAATAGTAGTGAATGACAATTCAGAGGATGATACAGAGGGAGTAGGTGAGAGGAATGGAGCGAGGGTGATATCGTTATATGAGGAACCACCTGAGGGGTGGGTAGGTAAGAACTGGGCGATATGGAATGGATATTTAGAGTCGAGAGGGGACATTTTATTATTTTTAGATGCTGATGTAGAGCCGAGTAGTGAGTTTATAGAGGTAATGCTAAGTAGTTATGAGAGGTATGGGGGTTTAATTTCCTGTTGGCCTTATCAGAGATTTGAAAAATTCTATGAACATCTAAATTTTATCTTTAACATCGGAGCTGTAATCACTATGTGTGCTATTAAAAAAGAGGGAGCTTTTGGTCCAGCCATGATGATTTCGAGGGAGGATTATGAAAGAGTAGGAGGACATAAAGAGGTTAAGGATAAGGTGGTTGAAGATCTTCATTTTGGAAATCTTTGTATAAAAAAGGGTATTCCAGTAAACAATTTTTTGGGGGGAGAGTATATTAAATTTAGGATGTATCCTAAAGGGTTGATGGATCTTATTGAGGGATTCTCTAAAAATTCCTCTCAAGGAGTTATGTCTCTTAGTTTTAGTAAGTTTTTGTATCTCCTAATATGGTTTTATGGGGTTTTTGGGAGTTTTGCTTTTGAAAATCCTATAAATTTGTATTATCTTTTGTTTTCTTTTCAGTTTTATGTAATGACTCGTAGGTTAGGAGATTACAATCTGATAGACTCAGTAATATATCCTATTCATTTTATGTTCTTTATTGCGGTTTTGATATATTCTTCGATAAAAACTTTTCTTTTTAAATCAGTCTCATGGAAGGGGAGAAAAATAAATGTGGGATAAAGTTATAATTATTTTTTTGCAATTTCTTTCAGGATCCATTATGTATTCCTATCTTATTGCAAAACTTTTAAACATAGATTTGAGAAAAGTAAGGGATGGAAATCCGGGAGCTTACAACTTATGGATTTCTACTAACTGGAAAATAGGTTTGATAGGAGCGCTTCTTGACTATTTTAAAGGTATTTATCCTCTTCTTTGGTTTGTGAGATATAAGGATATAAAAGATAAGTGGCTTATTACAGTATCTGCTCTTGCAGGAATATTTGGCCATGTATTTTCTCCTTTTATGGGAGGGAAAGGCGGAAAAGGGGTTGCAGTTTCTTTTGGGGCATGGACGGTAGTAACAGGGCTTGAGGGACCCCTTTTTTTAGGCCTTTCTATGTTCATATTTAATCTTGCTAAGATGCATGGTGCAACTCCTGAGGAGGATGCTTTGAAAGTTCTTTATGGATTTTTGTGTCTTATTCCTTATGTTGTATATAAAGTCTTTACAGGACATCTTTATATACTTCTTCTTTATCTTGGGAATTTTGGAATAATAGCATATTCTCATAGAAATGAACTTCTAAAAGTTTTTGCAAATGCATAAACCTTTGCAAAAGTGTTTAATAGAGTCTTATTTTTATTTTATAGAGATTTGAGAATAAAAGACAATACTGCATTTATCAAGGCTTGTGAGGATTCTAAAGAAATTGTTCCCTTGTATATTTTAGAAAGACATAACTTTAATAAATATAGTTTTGAATTTGTAATATCTGCATTAGGTTATGTAAATTTTGAGCTAAATAAGTTAGGCTCTTTTTTGTACTTAGTTGAGAGGGGCTTTAACGAGGAGACTTTTGAGTTTTTAAGGGAGAAGATTGGATTTGATGCAATTTATCTTAGTAAAGATTACTTATGGAGTTTTGAAGAGAAAGAAAAACTTTTAAGAAATTTCTGTAGAGAAAAGGGAATTGAACTGAGGTTTTTTGAGGGTAATTTTTTAGTCTCTCCTAATTTAATCTCACAAACTAAAGTTTTTACTCCTTTTTTTAAAAAGTGGTCAGCTTATTTGGGTGAGATAAGAAGAAAAGATTTTAATTTTTCAAAGTTGAATACTCCTATTTTAGAATTGAGTAAATTTGAAGATTTTGAATTTTCTAAAAAAGTAAGATTAGATTTAATAGAGTGGGGATTTAAAAGGTTAGAGAGTTTTGATTTTGATGTTTATGATGAGAAAAGAGATTTGTTGTACTGTGATGGAACTTCAAAACTTTCAGCTTATATAAACTATGGAGTTATTTCTATCTATGATGTTTACGAGAAGGTTAAAAATTCTAAGAGTTCTCAATTTCTAAGGGAGCTTGCTTTTCGTGAGTTTTGGTATCACATTAGAATGCATTTTCCAGAGACAAGAAATTTAGAGTTTCAAGAAAAAACAAGAAATATAGAGTGGTTATATCGAGAAGATTGGATTAGGAAATTTGAGAATGCTGAGACAGGATATCCTATAGTAGATGCAGGTATTAGGTGCCTTAAGACTGAGGGTTGGTTACATAATAGGTTAAGAATGATCTTAGCTTCTTTCTTTACAAAAACTCTTCTTCATGATTGGAGAATAGGAGAGGAGTTTTTTAAGGATTATCTGGTAGATTATGATGAGGTTCTTAATATTCAAAATTGGCAGTGGTCTGCTTCGGTAGGTGCAGATCCAAGACCTCTAAGGATTTTTAATCCTATGATACAATCCTCAAAATTTGATCCTTATTGTGAATTTATTAAAAAATATCTTCCTGAATTAAAGGATGAAGATTGTAGAAAAATACATGATCCTTTGAAGTACAAGCTGAAATATTATACTCCCATGGTTGATTTTTATGCTCAAAAAGAATTAGCAATAAGAAAGTACAAAAAAATTTTTTGATATAATTTTTTTAAATGAGAATTATTTTGTTTTTATTTTCTTGGCTTATAGGTTGGATATATTACAGGAATCTGAGATTTCTCAAGAGGGAAGGGGAAATTTCAGGGGATTATAAAACTTCGGTGATAATTCCAGCGAGGAATGAAGAGGAGAATTTAGGTAAATTACTTTCTTTATTAAAAAAGCAGACTTATAAGCCTTATGAAGTAATAGTAGTGAATGACAATTCGGAAGATGATACAGAGGGAGTAGGTGAGAGGAATGGAGCGAGGGTGATATCGTTATATGAGGAACCACCTGAGGGGTGGGTAGGAAAGAACTGGGCGATATGGAATGGATATTTAGAGTCGAGAGGGGACATTTTATTATTTTTAGATGCCGATGTAGAGCCGAGTAGTGAGTTTATAGAGGTAATGCTAAGTAGTTATGAGAGGTATGGGGGTTTAATTTCCTGTTGGCCTTATCAGAGATTTGAAAAATTCTATGAACATCTAAATTTTGCTTTCAATTTAGTCTCTGTATTTTCTATGGCGTTTTTAGGTAAAAAAGAGGGAGCTTTTGGTCCAGCCATGATGATTTCGAGAAAGGATTATGAAAGGATAGGAGGACATAAGGAAGTTAGGAATAAGATAGTAGAGGATATGGAGTTTGCTAAAAAATGTTTAGAAGAGGGTATTTCTGTAAACAATTTTTTGGGAGGAGAATACATTAAGTTTCGAATGTATCCTCATGGGATTAAAGATCTATTTCAAGGATTTAGCAAAAATATGGCAAAGGGTGCTTTTTCTATCAATATTGTTAATTTTCTTCTAATTTTTCTTTACATGACTGGAGTATATGGAAGTATTTTTTATTTTAGAAACACGATTTTTAATTTTTTGTATATTCTCTACGCTATACAATTTTCGGTCATTCAGAGAAGACTTGGAGACTATAAGTGGTATGATTTTCTTTTTTATCCATTACATTTTTTGTTTTTTCTCTTAGTATTTACTTATTCAATTTTAAGAGTATTTTTTGTTAAGACTGTAGTATGGAAGGGGAGAAAAATTCGTGTGGGTTAATCTTTTAGTGATATTATTACAATTTCTCTCAGGCTCCATCATGTACTCTTACATTATAGCAAGGATAATGAAGGTAAATCTTTCGAAGATACGAGATGGAAATCCAGGGGCTTCTAATTTATGGAGAGCATTAGGTTGGAAGTATGGAGTTTTGGCACTACTACTTGACTATCTTAAAGGGGTTTTTCCTCTTGCGATTTTTATATCCTTGGGAATTGTCAAGGATAATTTGATTATTGCTTTATCTGCTCTTTCTGGAGTTATGGGGCATGCTTTCTCTCCTATGTTGGGATTTAAAGGTGGTAAAGCAGTAGCTGTTTCTTTTGGAGCTTGGTCTGTTCTTACTAAGTGGGAGGCTCCAACAATCCTTGGAACTGTTTTTACTATTTTTACTCTCATAAGACCAAAAGGTACCACCGTGGGAGAAGATGCCTATAGGGTTTTTCTTGGATATATTTTTCTCTTACCTTATGTGCTTTACAAAATCTTTTTATCAGGTTTTAAAGATCTTCATCTTCTTCTTTTTTATATAGGAAATTTTGCTATTATCTTATACAAACACTATAAGGATTTGTGGGGATATTTTAGGGAAAGAGAAAGTAATAAGTTATGAGGTTTTGAGGTTAAGGCAGTCCTGATACCAACATACATCAGGACTGCCTTTAGTTTACTCTAAGCTGATTTTAAGATTTACGGGATTTCTTATTATATCGGAGACAGGACATCTTCTTTCTACTTCTTTCATTAGTTCTTCAATTTTTTCTCTCTCTACAGGGGCATTGATTTTAACTTTTGCCCTTACCTCTTGATATCCTGCTCTAACTGTAGGATCTCCCATAAATCCTCTTGGATCTAAATCTCCTTCGGTTTCAATCTCTATACTGTTTAAGGGTATGTTCTTTTCTTTTGCTACCACTGGTATTACAATTCCAAGACATCCAATTAATGCAGCAAGAACAACTTCTACAGGATTGGGAGCGGTATCTTCACCTCCAAGAGAGGGTGGCTCATCCATGTTGATTGTGAACTTGTTTCTGATATCTACCTCTACTTTGAGATTGCCTTTCCATTGTCCTTTTGCTTTAAAGGTTACTAGATTTGCCATTTTTTAAACCTCCTTTTCCCATCTTTGTTTTATTTCAGCTATTCATTATATAATTTAATACTAAAAAAGTAAAGATTGAGAGTAAAATTTCTGTTTTTTAAATGTTATAATAATTAAAAAAGGTTTTATAGAGGGATATATTAGATTATGAGAAATGGGTTAAAAGGCTTAAGTTTTATAGAGGTTTTAATAACCGTTTTCATAATCGGGATAATTATCCTTGGGTTAGTCAATGTTTTATCACTATATACCGATGTTTTCCTCTTTAAAACCGATGAAAGAGAATCTATCTCAAATCTTGATATGATAATGGATAGACTTGCTCGAGATATAAGGCAGGGAAGAAGGGTTTTATCAATAAGTACTTATACCCTTACTATAGAACTTAGTACTGGGGTAACCCATACTTATTCATTAATAACAGGAAATGATGGGAAGAAATATTTTGGGGTTGATGGACAAATTCTTGCGGGCCCAATAAATGAAATTGTATTCTCTGGTAGGAAAGATGATCTTACCTATACTACTAATGCCTATGATGTAAGGGTAGTGACTTTTACTATAACCATGGCTGATGGAAGAAATATGTCAAGTACAATAGCTTTGAGGGCAGAAGTGCCTAAGGTGGCAGGAGGAGTGGTTATAACGGAGATAATGTATTATCCTCCAGATAGAGATAAAAATTCTGATAGAACGACTCCCTCCAATTGTCAATTTGTGGTTTTATATAATAATTCAAATAGTCCTGTAGATCTTAGAGGATGGAGTATAAATGGAAATGCCTTTTCTACACTGGTGAGTGGCACTTGGACTCTTTATCCAGGAAAATCAGCAGTTATAGGATCCTCTGGATCAAATCTTATTGATACCTACTATTTCCCCTTACCTCAGTATGCTACATACATAAGAACATCGAGCTCAGGTTTAGGAACAGGTGGAAATGCCTTACCTACTTGGGGTACTAATACGATAACAATAAGGGATAGCTTAGGTAATGTGATAGATCAAGTTTCATATTCTAATACATGGGGCGGCTATCCTAAAAGTACTTCTGGACAATATAGAGACTATTACTCTCTTGTAAGAAAGTCTTTGATGGGGAGTTCTCAAGATCCTAATAATTGGGGAGATTCTCAGAATTTGAATTTTGTTAGTTGTCAAGGTAATGTGGATTATGTTTGCTATTGCTTAATCCCTAAGCTTGTGATTACTGAAGTTATGTATTTCCCTTGTCCTTATGTTATTTTGGGTTGGTCAAATACAAATCAAAACGAGCGTGAATATATTGAGATTCATAATCCTACATACTCTTCTATAGATTTAACTATAGATTGGAGTAAGGATAATGCTTATTGTGTTTATTCAACCTCAATTTCAAATTATATCTACGACTCGACTAAATGGACACTTGCTCCAGGAGACTATGCTGTAGTGAGTAGTTCTGCTGCAAATATACAACAGTATTATGGCTTAAGTAGTAATATTATTTATATGAAGACAAATGGTCAATCTTTAGCTTCACCTACTTATACAAATCTTCCTGATACGTCCTTTACTATCACTCTTTTACAAAGAAGAAGTGAGTATAATACTCCTAATAAGGCTTATACTATTGACTATTTTTATTATTCTCCTTCTTTAGGAGGCTATCCTTATACTTCTTATTCTCTCGATAGATATTATTCTATTGAGATTAAAAATTTAGGACTTCTTGGTTTATTTAGAAGAGGAGATAATTATGTCCAGAATGTCTCTTCTTCAACTAAACTTTGTTACAGTGTATTTATTTCGTGGGAAAATAACAATCAAGGAAAAAGGTTCGAGGTTTACTGCACTCCTGGAACTAAAAATTCTGTTTCACCATAACTAAATCTTTTTATATAATCTTAATTATTAATCTTTTTGAGGTGATGTCAGTTTGACAGAAAGGGCTAAGGTTTTGCTTAAAAAGGGTGTACATACAAAGATAGTTAGGGGAAATCCCTGGATTTATGACAATGAGATATTAAAGGTTGAGGGGGATTTTTCTCCAGGGGATGTGGTGGATATTTATGATTCTAGTAAGAGTTTTATAGGAAGAGGCTTTATAAATCCTAATTCAAAGATTAGAGTAAGGGTGGTTACAAGAAAGGAAGAAGAAATAAACAAAGATTTCTTTAGAGAAAGAATCCTTAAGGCTTGGGAATATAGAAAAAAGGTTGTAGATGTAGATTCTTGTAGAGTAGTTTTTGCAGAGGCAGATTTTCTTCCGGGACTTATCGTAGATAAGTTTTCTGATGTGCTTGTGATTCAGACTTTGGCTCTTGGTATAGATAGATTCAAAGAGGTTATTGTGGAGGTATTAGATGAGATTTTTAATCCTATAGGGATATATGAGAGAAATGATGTTTCGGTAAGAGAATTAGAAGGACTTCCTCAGGTTAAGGGTTTTTTGAAGGGGAGATTTGATACAAAGGTGGAGATATTAGAGAATGGGGTAAAGATGATTGTGGATGTGGAAAATGGGCAAAAGACAGGATATTTCTTGGATCAGAGAGAAAATAGAGCGAGTTTAAAAGGATTGGTAGATGGAGCAGAGGTTCTTGATGTTTTTTGTTATACAGGAGGATTTTCTCTTCATGCATTAAAATATGGGGCGAGTAAAGTTATAGCAGTAGATTCTTCTAGTACTGCTTTAGAAATGGCAAAGGAGAATGCTAAAATTAATGGATTTATTGATAAAATAGAGTTTATTGAAGAGAATGCTTTTGATCTTTTAAGGAGATTTCATAAAGAGGGAAAAACCTTTGATGTGGTTATTCTTGATCCTCCTGCTTTTGCCAAATCCTCCAAAAATCTTGATGGTGCTTTGAGAGGTTATAAGGAGATAAATTTAAGGGCTATGAAGATAATTAGAGATGGTGGATTTTTGATTACTTGTTCTTGTTCTCAGCATGTTACTAGGGAGCTTTTTGAAAAGGTTATAGAGTCTGCAAGTTTTGATGCCAATAGGCTTCTTCGTCTGGTAGAGTTTCGATATCAAGCAAAAGATCATCCTATTCTTTTATCTCATCCTGAGTCTTTGTATCTTAAATGTGGTATTTATCAAGTTTTTAAGAAGTTATAATCTTATGACTGATTTTAGTTCTTCTCGGTTTTCGTAAAGAACCCCAAAAATTTCTTTGTCAATATAGCCTTCTCTTGCAAGTTTTCTCATATAATTTATGGCTCTTGCTTCAGAGATTCCTTTTCTATAAGGTCTATCCTCTAAAAGAGCAGAGTATATATCTGCAATAGCTACAACTCTTGCTTCAGTAGGAATTTCATTTCCCTTTAATCTAAAGGGATATCCTTTTCCGTTTAATTTTTCATGATGGTAGGAAGACCATATTATTATATCTTCAAAAGGCACAGATTTTTTAAGAGTTACAAAAGTTTTAAAGGGATGTACTTTTATGTATTCAATCTCTCTTCTTGTTAATTTGTCACCTTTAAGTAGAATTTCTGAAGATAAAGCTACTTTTCCAATATCATGTAAATACCCTGATATTCTTATTCTTTTTATTTTTTCATCATTAAAACCTAAATTTCCTGCCAAAAAGGATGCTATATTTGCTACATTCCTTGAATGTCTTACCTGAATTTTACTTCTGTAATCCACAATTCTTGCAATGGCTTTAGAGAGGAGCAAAAAGGAATCTATATCAAGCTTTATATCACATGAAAAGTTTTGGGGAGTTATGTCGTCATAATTTATCTCAAACCAGAAGGATTCTTTTTGGGAAAGATCATAGAAGGCATTGAGCACATCAGGGTTAAATATTTTCTCTCCTTTTTCTTTAATTTTTTTGATTATTTTATTTTTCTCCTTAAGTATATATTTACTTTTGTCATAACTTTCATCTATATGTTCTGCAAGATTTAATATTTGGCTTTCGATGGGAATCTTCTCATCCTGATAAAATTCACCTTTTCCTAAATTCCAAGGAAAATGATGATATTTTATTATGGTAGCTGTTCTTTCTAAGAATGGTATGTCCGATAAAAACAGACTACTTTTTAAAGCGTGATCAGAAATTTCTTTGTGGTTATTATTGTTACTATGGTTTTTATTTCCATTGCCTGCATCATGTAAAAGAGCAGATATAACGAGGTCATATTTTGATTTTTCAGAAAGATTTAAATAGTTCGCTATAGCGAGGGATATGTTGGCTACCCGAGAGGAATGTCTCCGATTTTCAGGCAGCTGACTATCCAGATGTTCAGAAAATGCAAGTAAAAAACCAAGTACCGACACAGTTTTCTCCATTTTTTCAGCTAATTTTAACACAAAGTATTTTTTTTGTCAAAAATAATAAACCTTACTATTAAATTATTCTACCCTAAAAGCTATACAATTATTCTTTAATCAATGTAAATAACTTTACCTTTCTCAGGGTAAATGATCTTACAAATATCTTTAAATTTTTCAAAAAAATCAGCCTTTTCGCTATGTACAGGTATCAATATTTCGGGTTTTGCATTAGAAATTAATTCTAAAAGACCATCTCCGTGAATATGTCCACTGGCATGGAGAGGTGATTCTTCCCTTTTTTCTACAAGGTTACCTCTTATTTCTAAGTTAAAGTATTTCAGCCAATTTTCTATCTTTTGTTGATCTATTTTCATTTCTTCGTTAAAGGCTTCACTTGAGGAGAAAATATATACTCCCATGTCAGGTAATATGTCCAAAAGAAGATGAAAATCGTAATAGGAGATACATAAGATGTAATCTTGTGGATTTTTTCTTATATCTTTAGAGTTTACAGCCTTTCCAGGAATATCTTTGTATCTCTCTAATAGATTTTTCTCCCAAGGGTCATAGTTTCCCTTTGGTTTTTCATAGAAGGTTATGAATTCATCCCTTTTAGGATCTGGATATCCTATAAAAGATAGGCTTTCAAGGAGATATATGTCTTTTAGGGTTAAAACCAATCTTCTTCCTGTTTCTTTTCCTATCTCTAAGAAGCTCATTAATCTATCAATATTTCGAGGTCCAAAGTCAGCAATCACATAGTGATGGCAAGATTTAACTATTTCTAATGCTTTTTCTTTCACATCATCTTCAGTGTAAATTTTTTCTATGTTAGGGTGAGTTCCTTCACATATGAGTACTTTTACATCAATATGTTTTAGTTTATTAATAAATTCTTTTGTGAGATGACCATTTCTTCCGTGGAGTCTTAGATCTCCTGTATATACAATCCACCCTGAGGAGGTTTTTATAGCAAAACTTCCAGCTCCTGGTATGGAATGGTCTACAGGGAAAAACATAATTTCAAAGGGATCAATCTTTAAATTTTGGTTTTTAACTTCTAATGGGTTTTCGTGAAGTTCGTTTATCCTTTTTCTCTCTATTCTTTTCCAGAATTCGAATACCTTATCACTATGGTTTTCTGAATATGTAATATATTTTCTCTGAAAAATAATATTTTCTTCTGCTTTTAAAATTCCATCCCTTTCATTTTTAAGTTTTACAAAGCATAGGTCAGAGAGATTTTTGCTTGTGTCTTCTAAGCTTTTAATTATGAGGGCGGAAGTTAGAGAAGTTATCACCGGAACTTGGTGAGTTATATATGGTAGATAGCCTAAATGGTCAAGATGGGCATGAGATATTAATATGGCAATGGGTTCTACTTTTCTGTAAAGAAAATGCCCCTCAAAATTTTCCCATATATTAGGAAGTTCTAAATCCTCTCTGTAAAGACCTTTCAAGGGAGGAAGAAGATTTAAGTGTAGGAGATCATAAATTCCAAATATTTGTCTTGGTTTTAGAAATTCATCGAAATATTTGTTTTCTTCATTAAAATTAATACCAAAATCCAAAAATATAGCATATTCTCCATCTTCTAAGAGTATTTTATTTCCCCCTATACAGTTTACCCCATCATAAAAGGTAAGCTTTACAGTCATATCTTATTTTATCATGTGTTAGAATATAGAAGAAATTTATGTTTAGAGGTGAGTAGGCGAGATGAATGAGACTATAAAGACTATTAAGTCTCGAGTTAGCATAAGGAAGTATTTGGATAAGGAGGTCCCTAAGGAGATTTTAGAGGATCTTATTGATTGTGGAAGGCTTGCTCCATCGGGATATAATAAACAGCCATGGGTTTTTGTGGTAGTAACAGATAAGGAGTTAAAAAATAAGCTTGCAGAGGTTACTCCTTGGGGAAGATTTTTGAGGGAGGCTGGAGCAGGCATTCTTATATTTTGTGAAAAAGATGCAGAGACTGCTCTTGAGGATGCTTGTGCAGCAGCAGAAAATATAATCATTGCAGCCCAATCTTATGGTCTGGGAACTTGTTGGATTAATTCTTACAAGAAGGCCCATTCAGAAGAAGTGAAAAGACTTGTAAAATGTCCAGAGAATATGGAACTTATGGTTATGCTTGCTGTAGGTTACCCCGCAGAAATTCCTCAAAGGCCTCCTAAGAAGTCTCTTTCTGAGGTATTGAGGTGGCAGACTTTCTAAACCTTGAAGTGATATATGAAGATAATCATCTTCTTGTGGTAAACAAACCAGCTGGTATATTAGTTCAGGGTGATATCACAAAGAGTACTACTCTTCTTGAGATCTCTAAGGCTTATATTAAAGAAAAGTACAAAAAGCCTGGTAATGTTTTTCTTGCCATAGTACATAGATTGGATAAACCAGTTTCTGGGGTTGTAATTTTTGCGAGAAATTCAAAATCTGCAGGAAGACTTTCTGAGGCTTTTAGAGAAAGAAAGGTGGAAAAAGAGTATATAGCTTTGTGTAAGGGAATTTTTAAGGTAAAGAAAGGAACTATAAGTGAAAGCCTCCTATGGGTGGAAAAAGAGAGAAAAGCAAGAGTTTCTCAGGATGATAAAAGTAAAAATGCTATTACTCATTATGAGGTATTGGAGGAATTTAAAAATCTATCTCTTGTTAGGCTAATACCTGAGACGGGAAGGAAACATCAATTGAGAGCTCATCTTTCCTATATAGGTCATCCTATTTTAGGGGACGAAAAATATGGAGGAGGAAGAATATTTAAAGATAGAATTTTCCTGCATTGTAAAAAAATGGCTGTTCCTCATCCTGTAAGAAAAGATATAATGGAATTTGAAGCAAAAATTCCAGATTTCTGGAGTGAATTTCTTAAGGTTGAAATTTAGAAATATTTTGAGGTGTAAAGTAGGAGTTGGAGAAGGATTTAAAATTGACCATAGAACTTATACCTGAAAGTGCTTGGGGAGAGAATTTAAGGAAATATCTTCCTAAAAAGGTTTGGGACAGGATTAGAAAGGAGGTTTTTAAAAAGTCTGGTTATAAATGTGCTATATGTGGGAGTTCAGAAAAGCTTCAATGTCATGAGGTATGGGAATTTGATGACGAGAATCATATATTAAAATTGAAGGGTTTTATGGCTTTGTGTGAAAAGTGTCATTTGGTTAAGCATTTTGGTATGGCTGGAGTTTTGGCTTCTGAGGGGAAGATAAATTTAGAAGAACTTATTAGACATTTTATGAGGGTAAATAATTGTGATAGAAAAACTTTTGAAGAACATAAAAGAGAGGCTTTTAAGAAGTTTCATGAAAGATCAAGATATGAATGGCTATTAGATATCTCTGTATTGAAAAGTTATAATAATTAAAAATGAAAAAGGGGGTTTAAATAAATGCTTGATCTCAGAATCTTACATCTTGCGATTATGGGTTTAGGGACTATCTTTTATCTTGTTACTTCCTGTGTAGGGTTTTTTGATAAGGGAGATAAGAAAATAAATCTTCACGTGGAGTTGGGAACTACTACTGGGATTTTATTTATTATTGGCATATTTCATCTTATAATGGCTCAAGCTGTTTATCCATTCTTTACTCATTTTTACTTTGCTTTTTCCTTTTTTGTGATTCTTCTCATCTCTCTCATCTTAGGAATAATTTATAAAAATTCGAAAATTAAAAATAAGATCTTAATTAGAAGATTGCATAAATCAATTACCCTCATTGGACTTGTGGTTTTGATAGTGACAATAATTTTGGGAGTAAGAGTTGTATAAATTATCTATGAAGGATCTTAAAAAAAGACATCTAGAAGTTTGTTATTATCTTTTAGAGCATAACTTTCCTGTTTCTTTATCTAAAATTTCAAAAGAATTAGGTTATAGTGTTAACACTTTAAAGAAAGATTTACCCTTAATAGAAAGTCTATTACAGGAGAAGAATATAAAACTGATTAAAAAACCTCGTGTAGGTATAATTGTTAAGGCTGATTTAAAGGATATTGAATGTTTCAAAAAAGAGTTGAAAGAAAAAATAGGGATAATTCATGACAAAAATGAAAGATTTGTTAAAACCGCACTTATTTTTCTTTTTTCTAATGAACCTCCTACTATTGAGAAGCTTTCAGAAATGTTAGAGGTTTCTAGTGTTTCTGCTTATAACTATGTGAAAAAGGTTAAAGAATATCTTCAAAAATTTGGGATTATTTTAAGGGGGTATTCTAGGAGAGGATATTATCTATTAGGAGAAGAGGAAAAAATTAGAGAGATAGCTATAGACTTAATATTATCCTATTACTATAACGATTGGCTTAAGCTTTGGGAAGAAATTCTTGGAAATAACATTAATATACTGAGGGATCTATTAATAGATTTGGATATTAAGAAATTGATATCCATTTTGGAGAGAGTTGAGGAAATTTATAAATTTAAGCTTGACGATATGTATTTTGTAAAACTTCTTTTACGTTTTGTGGTAGCTTTACAGAGGATAAGGATGGGTAAAATTATTAAAGAAAAAGTTAAATTGAGTTTGAATAGAGAATTTAAAGAAGAGGTCAAAAAGATTGTTCTTGAAATTAAGAAAGAATTGGGAATTGATATACCGGAAAGTGAATATTCTTATTTATTTTACTCAATTTCTATGTTCATAAGGTATGGTAATTATGATGTTGATTTTAATAATATTATGAATATATTATTAAACTCTTTGGATAGGCACTTGTTGGATAATTTATATGAAAACTATCATTTGTTAGAAACTCTTGCATATCATTTATTGAGATCTATACAGAAAGTAAGATCAGGAGCGAAGATTGAAAATCCTCTTTTGGAGCTTATAAAAGAGACTTATGCTGATGAATTTAATGTGGGAAGGTATATAATTGGTCAAGTGAATAAGAAATTCTCAATAGAGCTTGACGAGAATGAGGTAGGTTATGTTACGTTATATATTAACATTCTTAAAGAGAATGCTAAAAGAAAGAAAATAGCAATAGTTTGTCCAATGGGGATTGCTACTTCTAATATGCTTTACTGGAAACTTAAGCAAGAGTTTCCAAATTTAGAGATAGTTGATGTTTTATCCTACAAAGATTTTATTAAGAAATATACTTTATTAAATGTAGACTTGATAGTATCCACAGCTCCTCTCCCCGTTAATGTGATTCCTTATGTTATAGTATCTCCTCTTTTAACTAAAAATGAGGTTGAAGTATTAAGAAAGATACTTTTGAGTTAGTCTCCATTTTTACTACTTTTTGACAAGTTTTAAATTTTTTTAAAATTTACCTCATTTATTTTGTCTTTTGGTGTATTTATTTAGTTGATAAAGTTTTATTTTTAATTTAACTTTAAATTACAAGTTTCAAGGAGGAAAAGAACATGGATTTAAAGGATATGATTTCAGTGAACAGAATAAAGGTTAACGTTGAGGTTAAGAATTGGGAGGAAAGTATAGAAAAGGTTGGAGAATTAATGGTTAAAGATTCTTGTGTATTTCCCTCCTACGTTGAGGCCATGAAGAAGGTTGCAGAGAGTTTGGGACCTTATATAGTAATTACTCCAGGAGTTGCTTTCCCTCATGCAAGACCAGAGGATGGAGTTATAAAACCCTGTTTTGCAATAATAACTCTTAAAGATCCTGTTAATTTTGGAAATCCTGAAAATGATCCTGTAAAGATGGTTATTGCTCTTGCAGCTGTGGATAACTCTCAACATGTTCAGGCTTTAAAAGTCCTTGCAGATATTCTCTCTGATAGGGAAGTTGTGGAGAAAATGATGTGTTCCTCTACAGAAGAAGAATTATATGAATATTTAATAAATTATCGACCAAGAGAGGTGTGATCTATGGATAAGAAAAGGATAAAAATTTTAGCTGTATGTGGTATGGGACTGGGCAGTTCTCTAGTGTTAAAGATGACTATTGAAAAGGCTTTAAAAGAGTTAGGTCTTGAAGGGGATGTTCAAACTGCTGATATAGTTACAGCAAAGGGCGCAGGGCTTGATGTAGATGTTATTATAACTTCAAAGGAACTTGCTGAGCAGCTTGGAGAGGTTAAAGTTCCAATTGTAACTGTAAAAAATTACGTAAATGTAAAAGAATTTGTAGAGGGGTTAAAAAGGGTTCTAAACCTCTAAAGATAAATTTTAAAAGGGGAGGTGTTTTTTTGTGGGTTTCTTAAAATTCATACAAGATATTCTTAGTGTTCCTGCTATTCTTGTAGGTGTTGTGGCTTTTGTAGGGTTAGTTGTGCAAAAGAAAAGTTTTTCTGAAGTAATCAGTGGGAGCTTCAAAAGTACTCTTGGTTTCTTAATTCTTTCAGCCGGTGCAGCTACATTAATAGGTTCTCTTAATGCTCTTGGTCCAATGCTTGAAAAAGGGTTTTCTATAAGAGGAGTTGTCCCCAATAATGAGGCAATTGTAGCTATAGCTCAGAAAACTCTTGGTAGAGAAACTGCTTTAATAATGGTTTTTGGTTTTTTAGTAAACATATTACTTGCTAGAATAACTCCTTTTAAGTTTATATGGTTAACAGGACATCATAGCTTCTATATGGCATGTTTAATTTCAGCTACCTTAGGAACTGTAGGACTTTCTGGAGTAGGGCTCATAATAGTAGGATCTATAATTCTTGGGTTAATGCAGGTATTGATGCCAGCTTGGATACATCCTTATATGAAGAAGGTTACAGGTACAGATGAGATAGCTTTAGGACATTTTGGAACTTTAGGATATTTTGTTTCGGGTTTTGTTGGAAGTCTTGTAGGTAAACCTGAAGATAGTACTGAGAATTTATCCTTTCCTAAAAGCTTTGGCTTCTTAAGAGAATCTCTTGTAGCTACAGGATTTGTAATGATTATTGTGTTTATCATTGCTAGTTTGGCTGCTGGTCCAAGTTATGTAGAAAGCCAGCTTAGTGGAGGGCAGAATTTCTTAGTATATGCAATAGTTCAAGCATTGACTTTTGCAGCTGGTGTAGGAGTAGTAATTTATGGAGTAAGGATGATTGTGGCAGAAATTGTTCCTGCTTTTAAAGGTATATCAGATAAGATTGTTCCTGAAGCTAAACCAGCTTTAGATTGTCCTGTAACTTTTCCCTATGCTCCTAATGCAGTAATAATAGGTTTCATTTTTAGCTTCTTAGGTGGTATATTATCTATGCTAGTTATGCCACTTTTAGGTTTACCTGTCATAATTCCTGGATTGGTACCTCATTTCTTCGTAGGGGGTACTGCGGGAGTGATAGGTAACGCAACTGGTGGTAAAAAGGGAGCAATGCTTGGAGCATTTGTTAATGGAATAATCATAAGTTTTGGTGCTGCATTGCTACTACCAGCTCTTGGTAATTTAGGATTTGAGAATACTACATTTGGAGATTCAGATTTTCAATGGTTAGGTATATTGATTAGTTTAATTGGTAAGATTTTTAAGTAATATAATTTAAAATTCCTAAGGGGGGGATTTTCGAATTCCCCCCTTTTGAGTTTAAGGAGGGATTATATGATTGTAGAAAAATTAACTATAAAGAATAAAACAGGACTTCATGCAAGGCCTGCTACTTTGTTTGTAGAGACTGCTAAAAAATTTAAATCAAAAATTTTAGTAGAAAAGGAAGGGAAAAAAGTAGATGCTAAAAGTTTAATAGGTATATTATCCTTAGGGGTGGAGCAAGGCCAAGATATAGTTATTCATGTGGAAGGACCTGACGAAAAAGAGGCTTTTGAAGAGCTCAAGAGAATGATAGATTCTGGCCTTGGTGAGGGAGAGTAGTTTTATGGGTATTGTTTTAAAAGGTATTGGAATAGGTAATAAAATCTCTATTGGAAAAGTTTTTTTATACAATAAAGAAAAAATAGAATTTTCACAAGAAAAAGACGAACTTCCTTTCGAGATAAAAATTAGACAATTAGAAGAATCAATAGAGGATGTTAGGAGAGAATTAGAAGAACTTTATAAGAGTATAAAAGAGACTTTTCCTAGAGAAGCAGAGATTTTCCTTTTTCATAAAGGTATATTAGAGGATGAGTATGTAATTGAAAAAATTAAATCTTATTTAGCTGAGGGTTACTCTTTAGTTTATTCTATAGAGAGGGCCTTTAATGAGATAAAGAGTGAGTTTGAAGGAATGGAACAAGAACTTTTTAGGGAGAGAGCTAAAGACATTGAAGATGTTGAGGAAAGATTGTTAAAAAAAATTCTAAATATAAACACTTCTAGTTTATCAAGTTTACCTTATCCTTGTATTGTTGTAGCTAAAGATCTGACTCCTTCGGATACAGCTAATTTAGATTTTATAAATCTTTTAGGATTTGTAACAGAGGAGGGAAGTATAACTTCCCATACGGCTATACTTGCTCAGGTTTTCAATATTCCTGCTGTTGTTGGAGTTAGAGGGATAATTGATCAGGTAAAAAAAGCCGAAGAAATTATAATTGATAGCGGTGAGGGTTTAGTAATATTAAATCCTACGGAAGAAGAAAAGCACTTTTATTCTATTAAAAAAGATGAAAAAGATAAAATTTCTCGAGAATTAATAAAATTTAGAGATCTTCCTGCAATTACATCTAAAGGTAGAAGGATTAAAGTTTTTGCGAATATTGGTAGTGAAAAAGAGGCAGAGATTGCTATAAATATGGGAGCTGAGGGTATTGGGCTTTTTAGGACCGAATTTATTTTTTTAGACAGAAATGATCCACCTTCCGAGGAAGAACAGTTTAGAATATATAAAAGAGTAGCTGAAATTTTTAAGGATAAACCTGTCATAATTAGAACTCTTGATATAGGAGGAGATAAAGAAATACCTTATTTGAAATTAGAAAAAGAGAAAAATCCCTTCTTAGGAGTAAGAGGACTTAGACTTTGTTTGTTAGAGAGAGAACTTTTTAAAGTTCAGTTGAGAGCTATATTAAGAGCATCAGTATTTGGCAATATTTGGATAATGTATCCGATGGTTGCTATAAAAGAGGAAGTAGAGGAAGCTAACAAGATATTAGAGGAAGTTAAACAAGAATTTGAAAATGAGGGTAAAACCTTTGTAAGGAATATTAAGGTAGGTATTATGGTAGAGATTCCTTCCATAGCTCTATCTCTTGAAGAGGTTATAGATATTATTGATTTTGTAAGTATTGGGTCTAATGATCTTATACAGTACACTTTTGCTGCCGATAGGACAAACGAAAAATTAAGATATTTATACATTCCCAATCATAGGGCAGTGGTTAGTTTAATTAAGAATGTTGTAGATGTTTGTCATAAGTTTGGTAAGGAGGTGGGGGTTTGCGGAGAAATTGCAGGGGATGAAGAATATGTTCCTCTCCTTGTTGATTTAGGGGTAGATGAGCTTAGTATGGCTCCTTCCAAGATACCTGTGATAAAAAAGAAGATAATAGAATTATAGTAATATAAAATGTTTTTTTATATAAAAATTTAAGTTTTTTATATTCCTTGCTTTTTCTCCAACTTTTTATTATAATTTTTAGCCGAACGACGTTCGCTCAAAAATAAGGAGTGGTTGAGATGAGAATAAGTAAGGATCCTGAAGTAAGGAGACAAGAATTAGTTGAGACTGCATTAAAATTGTTCTTAACCAAAGGTTATGAGAACACTTCTGTAAGGGATATTTTGAGAGAGATAAAAGGTTCTCCTGGTATGTTTTATTATTACTTTTCCTCCAAAGAGGAGATCTTTGAGGAGGCTATAAAGTATTATGTAGAGAACTATATAAAAGAGCTCTCTCATATTTTTAAGGATGAAAATTTATCTCTCCAAGAGAAATATCAAAAAGTAGTCAATGCAGTGGTAAAGGCCTTTGAGGATATGAAATCTCTCTCTGATATTTATTACAGCCCTCAATATTTTCCTTTAAGGGTTAAGATATCTTTTAGAATTCTCGATAGTTTACAGGAATCATTTAGAGAGTTAATAGATAAGATTAAAAAAGATAAGAATCTTGATTCTCAAAGGGCTGCTACTTTTATTCTTTATGGAGTGTATGGATTATTGCATAAAGATGCAGAAAAGTTAGGAGAACCTAAAGTTATTCAAAATATAATGGATTTTATTCTTGATGTTACGAGTAAAGTTTTAGGATTGACAAAGGTTTAGGTGGGATGGTGATGGCACATGAAGAGGATTTATCTTTGGGCATTTAGGCATTCTAAGCTTGTTATTCTATTCTCCTTAGCTTTGTTTGCTTTTTCTCTGTATCTTACTTTAAATTTAAAAGTTAACTATGACTTATATTCTCTTCTTCCTCAGGATTTGTCATCGGTAAAAGCTTTAAATACTTTAAGAAATGTTTTCAAATTAGGTGAAGAAGGTTATATATTAATTCCTTTTAAGGATCCAAAAGAAGTAGACGAGTTTAAAAACAAAATTGCAAGAATAGAGGGAGTCTCTAAAGTTTCATGGATATCTGATTATCAAGATATTTTTCTTCCTGAATATTTTTGGAGCGAGAATTTAAAAGAAAAATTTATAAAAGATGGGTATACTTTTTTAAAGGTTGACTTCTTGGAATCTTCTCAAAGCCCTCTTACTAAGAAAGCCTCTCAAGAGATAAGAAAAATTCTTCCTAAGGGTGCCTATTTCACAGGAAACGTTGCTATAGCTGAGGATTTAAGTAATTTAACTCAGAGAGAGACTGCGAAGTATCTTTTAATTGGAAGTATATTTGTAATAATATTTTTGTTTTTTCTTTTGCCTTCTATGTATGTGCCTATTCTTATTTACTATAATATTTTCCTTGCCATTTTAGTGAACACTGCTATTTCTACTCTTATAGGACAAGAGATAAGTTTTTTGACAAGGATGCTTGTTAGCATTCTTCAGATGGGTGTTACTATGGATTATGCTATTTTTCTATATCACAGATATGAAGAAGAAGCAAAGAATCATAGCAGAGAAGAGGCTGGTTGGATTGCTGTAAAGACTACTGCTACAAGTATTATTGCAAGTGCAGGAACGACTATAGCAGGATTTCTTGCTATGACTCAGATGAAGTTTGGCCTTGGAAGAGATATGGGATTTATTCTTGCAAGAGGAGTTTTAATATCTCTTATTTTTTCTCTAACTATTTTACCTGTTCTCTTTTATCATTTTTATAATAAGTGGGCAAATGCTAAGAGATGGGTTTTAAGACTTTCTGGAGAAAGGCTTTTTAATTTTATAGTAAAGGCAAGACCAGTAATTTTTGCCATGTTTATTGTTGGTGTATTAGCCATTCTTTTAGCTCCTAGATTTCCCATGGATTATAAGCTTTTGAGAGGTTTTCCAGAAAATGTCTCCTCTATGGTAGGCCAGAGAAAAATGGAAGAAATATTTGAAAAGAAATCTACTATTTTCCTTGTGGGACAAGAAACTCCAAAGAATTGGCAAGAAATTTTAAAAATCTTAAAGAATGAAAATAATATTACAGGAATTATTGGATACTACGATATGGTAGATCCTCTTTTACCTGAATATATGGTGCCCGAAAATGTAGTTAAGAACTTTTTTAAGGATGGTTTGTCTTACATGGCTTTGGATACAAAGTTTGAATATGGCACTTCAGACTCTTACAAATTTGTAGAGGGTTTGAGGGAAAATATTGAGAAAAAATATAACGTGAAAATTACTGGAGTTCCTGTTTTAAATTATGATTTAAGAAATGTTACCACTAATGATCTTAACAGAGTAAACTTATTATCTATTTTGGCCATATTCCTTATAATTGCTCTATCCTTCTTATCTGTTCCTGTGCCTTTTCTTTTGGTGTTAGTTATTGAGATGGCTATTACTGTTAACCTTCTTATAGATTATCTTACCTATGGATTTGTGTTTTTCTCGTCCAATTTGTTTATAGGTGCAATTCAGCTTGGAGCTACCATAGATTATGCAGTACTACTTACTTCTAGATATCTTGAGGCAAAGAGTAAGGGTTTTGATAAGGCTTCAGCGGCACATTTTGCCTTTGAGGGTATAAACAGTATCTTAACCAGTGCAGGTACCATGTTCTTTATAGCACTACCTTTAGGAATTTTTTCAGAGATCTTTATGGCACAAAATCTTGCTATGCTTGTGAGTAGGGGCGCAATAATAAGTGTACTTTTTGTTACAATGTTTATTATTCCCCTGCTTGTTACCTTTGATCCTATTATTGAAAAGTTAACCTTTATTAGGAAGGAGGGAAAATAATGAAAAAAAGGATAGTTATTTTAGGACTTATATTTATAATACTTTTAGGGCTTTCCTTTGGAAGTTCTTTAAAGGTTAAAAATGATGAGACTATTTATGTTCTTTTAGATTATGATGGAAAAATAAAAAGGATGGATCTTGTTAATTGGATTGAAGTGCAAGGACAAGGAAATTTTAAAGTAGTAAAGGATGCAAAGTATATTAAAAATCCCGATCTCTATTCTGAAGGAGTAAAGATGGATTTTACAGGAGATAAACTAAGTTTTTATGGTAATGTCAAAGAAGTTAAAAATATTTATTACAAGGCAGAGGTTAATAAAAAGCTTCCTTTAGAATTTAAGATCACTTATAAGTATAATGGAAAAGTCTCAAATCCTAAAGAATTCTTAGGAAAATCAGGAAATTTAGACATTGAAGTATATATTAAGCCGCTGGAAGATATACCTTTTAGAATTGTAATGTCTACAGAATTTTCTTCTGATGATTTTATTTTAAGAAATCCTGAAGATTTTATGGTGATGGTGCTGGGTAAAACAGTAAGAGTTACAGGTTTTACCTATCCTATACCTGATGCAAAGATGACTTTATCTTTAAGAAGTAATAAATTGAAGGTTCCGGATATCACCTTTACTGCCCTTCCATCTCTTCCTCCTGTAGATCTTTCTATGGGACAAAAATTAAAGGAGTTTTACAATGGGTTAGATGGATTTCTCATGCTAAATCAGGCTCATCAGAAGATATTAAAGGGGATATTGGATGGTCTTGAGAAAAATACTCCATCTGTGCCTCAGGAATTTCTTACTCTTCCTTTTATTTTATTGTCTTACCAAAATAAGGCTTATTTTATCTCAGAGAATTTAAAGACTTATCCTAAGAGTTTTAATAATCTTTATGAGTTTATAAAGAGTAAAGCAGAAAATAGCAATGACGAAGATTGGAAGAAAGCCTTAGATCTCGCTAATGATGTAAAGAAAGAGGTAGAAGAAAATACTCTCTCTGAAGATATTAAAAAGATTGGAGATTTTATAGGAGATTTGAACTTCCAAAGTAGAAAAGCCATGGATCTTTTGAGTACATCTCTTGAAGGGTTACAAAAGATGGAAGATTTATTAAATACCATGCTTTATGGAGGAGAGATTGAGGGTAAGAAACTTCCAGGACTTGTAGATGTGGAAAAGGATATGAAAAAAGCAAAGGACACTTTAAAGAAAAATGTGGATGAATTAGAAAAAGGGGAAAAGAAGCTTAAGGATTGGGAAAATAAGTTAAAAGATTACACCTTTATAGGAAAAGTTGAGGGAGCAAGCTCTACTGTAAGATTTTACTTCAAACTAAAAGAGATGAAGTAAATTTATGTTAATATTGCTTTTGAGGAGAGGGTTAATATGGTTACAATAAGGGATGCTGTAAAAACACCAGAGATGATAGAAACAATGGCTTCTTTTAAGTTTAAACCTAAGACTCTTGCTAAAATTGCTCCTGTAAAGGCTCCTGTTCCAGGAAGGGGAATTGCTATGAAAACTGCAAGGGAAAATACAATTCCCAAGGAGTATAATTTTAATCTTTTAAGCTTGTTTTTTACAAATTTCTTATAATATTTATTTAATGGATCTTTGCTGAAAATGTATCTCCTAATTAAGTCAATAGTGTAATATATAATTATGCCCATTAAGGTGTTTCCAATAAAGCTTACAATAAAGCTTTCGGTAGGGGAAAGTCCATTGTAAATGCCATAAGGGATAGATATTCTACATTCTCCCACAGGAGTCATAGAAAGCAAAAATACTTTTAATAATAACTCTATTTTCATAGGGAATATTATATTAGTTAATTTAGATTAAATTCAAGCCATATTCCATAACTTACAGGAGAAGTTTTATTTTGAGCGACTAATAATATTTTTTCTCGTGGTAAGTATATTATGCTTTGTAGGGTGAGTCTTGTACTTACGCTTTGCAAAATTTCTTTTGCATCTTCTATACTTATCTCTTCTTTTGATAGAATCTTTTCTCTTATTATTTTTTCTCTTTCTTTGGTATTTATTTGGCGTACAAAAGTACCATCAATAGGAATAGGTAGCTCTTCAATTAATTTTTCTGCTTGCTCAGAGATCATCTCTGGATGTTGATAATGATTGGTTACAATTAAAAATCCTTCTTCATTAATATTCCTTAATTCTCTTCTCTTTGGACTAATTTCTAATACAACGGCATCTTTGTTGTCAGCTATTAGAATATTTAGCCCTTGGTAAGGAGATAAGGCATTTTCTATTGCCTCACTAATATTATCTGAATATTGAATTATTCTTCTTGTAAGAAGGCATTCGGGAGCTCCTGTCTCAGTTTTATGGCTTTGGGAGACGTTTATGGAGAGGTAAAGATTTTTAGATATGGCAGTGTAAGCTCCTACAAGACCAGGGAAGGAGACAGAAATAAAAGAGTTTCCTTTTTGGGGATAATATTTGAATATTACCGGGCAAAGAGGTAATTCGTCTACAAATACTCCGTAGTCAAGATTTCTCCCTATTATTAAATTTCCATCTTTGTTTCTAAAAACAAAGGCAGAGCATCCGCTAATGGGAAGCTTCCAGTAATGTTGGAGTACTATTTCGTCCATAAGGTTAAAAAGAAGAATGTTCTCATAAGGTACATCTGCTCCTTTAGAAATTCCCTTCATCTCTTCTACAAGATCTTTAAATTCTGGGTAGGTATTTAGAATCTTCTCCTCTAATTCTTTTGCTGTCTTTATTAGTGATTTATATAATATAATTCTTTCAATTTTATGACTGAAATACTGAATTTCTTCTTTTAGCATTTTTCCGTGTTGATACCCTATCTCATAGGGAGTACCTCTAAGCTCTATGATCCTTATGCCACTATTTTTAGGAAAAGCTGGCTCAGGTTTTGAGCAACCCTGAAGGAATATTAGACTAAGAAGTATAATAAGAAAAAGTTTCTTCTTCATACTGTAATTTTAAAATTTTTAACCTTCTTTTTTCAATCTTTTAACAAAATAATGTTATAATGAATCCTGAAAAATGGGTATTATCTTTAGGAGGGGATATGAAAAGATTTTTAAAAATTTTTTTGATCATCTTTTTCCTCTTATCTCTTACCTATGCTAAGGAATATGTAATAAGAGAGGCCAATCTCACTTATGATATATTACCTACAGGCGAAATAGAGGTAAAGAATCAACTTACTTACGATTTCTCTGGATCTTTCTCCCGAGCTTGGATGACCATCCCTAAGGGAGGGTATAGTATTAGAGAGATTTCTGTGGGAGAGATCATTGATGAAGTTTATTTGGGTTATACTTATCATCGTGAAACTTCCGAAAAAATTCCTCAAACTTTCGACGTAGTAGAAGATAATAATCAGTACAAAATAACCTGGTTTTATAGGGCTAATGATACTAATAAGACTTTTGTAATAAAGTATAAATTAGTAAAGGCCTTAAAGGTTTACAATGATGTGGCTGAATTTTATTGGAAGGTATGGGGAGGAGATTGGGATATAGGCCTTCCTGCTTTATGGGTAGAGGTAAATTTGCCATCCTCGATTGAATCTACCGAGGATGTTTTATATTGGCTTCATCCTAAAATTGATGGGAAAATAGGTATAAGGAAAGATTATAAAGGGATTGTAGCCTTTGCAGGTAATATTCCACCCCATCAGTGGGTGGAGGTAAGAGTAGTGTTCCCAAAAAGTTATTTGTCAAATCTTGATCCTTCTAAAGTGGAATTAATACCTAAGGATGGAAAAGCGCTTATTTTAGACGAGGAGCAGAAGTGGCAGAGGGAAGAATTAGCAAGACAAGAGAGAGTAAATCTTTTTATAAAAGTTTTATCAATATTAGCTATTTTATTACTCTTTTTGGGGATATTCTTACCTCTGCGGATATATTTTAAATATGGAAGAGAGCCAAAGGTAGAATATTACAGGGATTATGAACAAGAACCTCCAGCGGATATACCTCCTGCTTGGGTTGAGGCTCTGGTGAATCAATCTTCAAGCCTTTCTGCTAATTCTATAGTGACTTCAACTCTTGAGTTAGCAAGAAGGGGGTATATAAAAATTCAAGAAGAAGAGAAGAAAGGATTATTAGGCGTAAAGTATAAGGAATATAAAATAATAATTCTTGATAAGGAGCTTGAGAATGATCTTTCTGAAGAATTAAGACTCCTTCTTGAGGAGTTAAAGAGTTTTGGCGAAGAGTTTTATATTTCCGAGTTGAAAAAGAAAGATCTTAGGGGATTTAAGAGAAAATTTGATAGGATTGTTAAGAATTATGTGTTTAAGGAGAAAAAATGGATTAACGAAGAAGGCAAGTATAAACTTTATGGGATAATTGCTCTTTGGATTGTAGTTGGAATTTTGTTATTTATGGTATTTTCCTTTTCATCTTTTTTGAAAAATGAGCTTTCTTTCCTTATGGTGTTTTTCTGGTTTATTTTGGTTATAAATATTGTGATCTCTGCAATATTTATTCACCCTGTGCAAAGATACTCTCCAGAAGGGAAACTTTTAGCTCTCCGATGGAAGGCATTTAAGAGATATCTTAAAGATTTTTCTTTATTATCTGAACGTCCTCCTTCATCCTTAGTTTTATGGGAGAGATATTTGGTTTATGCAACAGTGTTTGGAGTAGCGAAGGAAGTTTTGAGGGTGATGCAAATGCTTAATGTGCCTGTAGACCAAATTACTTGGTATGTTCCTGCTTCAACTATCTCTTCTATGAATATAGCAGAATCTATTCAGAGTTTTAGTTCGTCTCTTGAAAGTTTTAGTAATGCCTTCACAAGTAGTGTCGCATCTTCTACCTCTTCTGGCTCCTCCTCAGGAGGAGGTGGGGGAGGAGGCGGAGGTGGCGGAGGTGCTGGTTAAAATAAATATCTTAAAGAAAGGGGTGAACTTAATATGTTAGAAAAGTTAAATGATTATTGGAAGGCTTGTTGTTATCTTGCTGCAGGTATGATTTATCTTTGGGATAATCCTCTTTTAAAAGAACCTTTAAAGCCAGAGCATATTAAGGAGAGGCTTCTTGGACATTGGGGAGCTAGTCCTGGACTTTCTTTCGTCTATATTCATGGAAATAGGGTAATAAATAAATATGATTTAAACTGTATATTTATAGCAGGTCCTGGACATGGTGCTCCTGGTGTAATTGCACCAGCCTACTTAGAGGGAACCATAAGTGAGCTTTATTCTCAATTTAGCCAAGATGAAGAAGGAATGAAAAATCTATTTAAGGCATTCTCATTTCCTGGAGGTCTTGGTAGCCATTGTACCCCAGAGCTTCCAGGATCTATTCAAGAAGGTGGAGAACTTGGATATAGTTTAGCTCATGCCTTTGGAGCGGTGTTTGATCATAAAGATCTTATTGCCATAACTGTGGTTGGAGATGGAGAGGCAGAGACAGGACCTCTTGCAACCTGTTGGCATTCTAATAAATTTTTAAATCCCGTAAGAGACGGAGCAGTACTTCCTGTATTACTCCTTAATGGCTATAAGATAAACAATCCTACCATTCTCTCTAGGATAGAAAATGAAGAACTAATAAGTCTTTTTAAAGGTTATGGATATGAGCCTTATATAGTAGAGGGTGAGGAATCTCTTGAAGTACATGAAAAAATGGCCAGTGCTATGGATTCCGCTGTGGAGAAAATTATAAGTATATGGGAGGAAGCAAGGTCAAAAAATAAGCCCTTTAGACCCTATTGGCCTATGATCATATTGAGAACTCCAAAAGGATGGACTGCTCCAAGAAAAGTTGGGAATCATTATGTAGAAGGTTATTGGAGAGCTCATCAGGTACCCTTCTCTGATGCAAAAGAAAACCCTAAGTCTCTTGAAGTCCTTGAAGCATGGCTTAGAAGTTATGAGCCTCAAAAACTTTTTACACCAGAAGGTAAATTGAGAGAGGATCTGAGAGATCTTGCTCCAAAGGGCGAGAAGAGAATGAGTGCTACCCATTATGCTAATGGAGGACTTTTGAGGAGAGAGTTAAAGCTTCCTGATTTGAAAAGCTTCGCAGTTTCAGTTAAAACTCCTATTCAAGATGAAGCAGAGAATACTCGCCCTCTTGGATTGTTTTTAAAAGAGATAATTAGATTGAATCCTGACAATTTTAGGGTTTTTGGTCCTGACGAGACAAAGTCCAATAGACTTGATGCAGTATTTGAATTTGGAAAAGCATGGATGGCAAAAGTACTTCCTGAAGATGAGGATGAAGGATATTTATCTCCTTTTGGGAGAACCATGGAGATGCTCTCAGAGCATACCCTCGAAGGTTGGCTTGAAGGCTATCTTCTTACAGGAAGACATGGATTTTTAAATACCTATGAGGGATTTGCTCCCATTATCTCTTCTATGGTAAACCAATTTGGAAAGTGGTTGGATATATCCTCAGATATTCCATGGAGAGCTCCCATATCTTCTTTAAACCTTCTTCTTACTTCTGTAGTGTGGAGGCAAGATCATAATGGCTTTACCCATCAGGATCCAGGATTTATTACCTCTATTGTAGATAAATGGCCTAATGTGGTGAGGGTATATTTCCCACCCGATGCTAATACACTTCTTTGCACTGCATGGCATTGCTTCCAAACCACCAATAGAATAAACATCATTGTGATAGATAAGCAGAAACATCCCCAATACTTGTCTATAGAAGATGCCTTTAAGCATGCCATGAAAGGTATAGGAATTTGGGACTTTGCAAGCAATCATCCTGAGCATGAACCTGATGTGGTCATAGCAAGCTGTGGAGATATACCTACTAAAGAAGCTATTTATGCTGTGAGAATGCTTAAGAAGTTGTTCCCTGAACTTAAGATAAGATTTGTTAATGTACTCAATCTATTTACTCTTACCCCTAATACAGAGCATCCCGATGGACTCTCTGATAGAGAATTTGATTCCTACTTTACCAAAGATAAGCCTGTAATATTTAACTTCCATGGCTATCCATGGCTAATTCATCGATTAACTTACAGAAGAAATAATCATAAAAATATTCATGTTAGAGGGTATAGAGAAAATAGAAAGATAGGAATTGATGCGGGATACTTAGCACCCTTCTTGAAAGGAAGAGGAGGAATAACTACTCCATTACAACTCGCAATTCTTAACCAGATAGATAGGTTCAGTATTGCTATGGATGTTATAGAAAGGGTTGAAGCGTTGCAGGATGAAGGTGGATATTACAAAGATCTTTTGAAAAATAAGCAGATTGAAGCCTTGGAATATGCTTACAATCATGGTGTTGATAAAGAATTTGATGAAATAGAACTTTAATTAGAAAGTAAATAATATCTAAAGCTTAATAAAAGGGGAAGGAATTAGCGCCTTCCCCTTTTTATTTAATTTAAAAAATAATTTTTGAAGGGTACGATTTTGACCCTGTGGTAGTAATAATATTTTAAACAGGTAAAATAATTAGGTGAAATAGGGATTTAGGGGGGATATGAAATGAGAAAAGAAATTTTAGTAGTTTTTATGGTTCTTCTTTTAATTGTTTCCGGATGTGCTCCAAAGACTAATGTTACCCAAGCTCAAGTTACCATATTGACTCCAGTAAATGGCTCCTCTGTACCTGGCTCAGGACTTGTAGATATAATAGCAGAAGTAAATAGTAGTGTGTCCGTAAGCAGGGTAAGATTTTATGTAGATGGAGAGTTTTTAGCTGAGAAAACTGTTACTCCATATAAGGCTACTTGGGATACTAGTTATTATAAACATGGTACAGCCCACACTATAAAAGTAGAGGCGTTGGATGGTAGTGGAAAGGTTATTGGTTCTTCCTCCATAGTTTGTTATATAAATGTGGAATGGACAATTTTAATGTATCTTGATGGACATAATGACCTTGAAAATTACATTCAACAAGATATTTCTTATATAAGTTCTTTTTCAAGGACTGACGGTGTAAATATAGTCATATTAGCTGGTCCTAAGCGATATGTTGCTGAATCTTACTTGTATTACTTTCATAATGGAAAATTAGATATTCTCGAATCTGGACTCTATAATTTTGGGAATAGTAATCTTTTGTATTACTTTTTAAAGTATAGTGTAAGTAATTTTCCTGCTAAAAGATATTTGGTGGTTTTGGAAAATCATGGTAGTGGTTGGAGGGCTCCAGCAAGGGAAGATAGAGACATATGCTTTGATGAGATATCTGGAGATTCTTTGACTATTCCTGAGCTGAGAGAAGGTTTGAGTTATTTTACCGATATAGGGAAAAAGATTGATCTTCTCTACTTTGATGCTTGCGTGATGGGAAATTTAGAAGTTGCCTATGAATTAAAAGATGTGGCTAATTATTTAGTATTTTCTGAGGCTAATGTTATTGGACAAACAAGATGGGATCAAATAATGAGTTATATTTTAAGTAATCCATCAACAACTCCAGAAAGCTTAGGAAGAAAGATTATAGATATATATTATAGTAATTATTCTATCAAACCTATTACCATGTCTTTAATTGACTTAAGTAAGATAAGTGCAATTTTAGGTGAACTTTATTACTTTTCCAGTTATTTGATGAATACTTTACCTGATTCTGCAAGTGCAATAATGAATATAAGGTTGAATACTTTATCTTTTGAGCCTTATGGTGGCTCAAATAAAGAATATATTGATATAAATGATTTTGCTTACAAAATTATTAATAATTCCAACTACAATGAACTTACAAATTCTGCCTATAATTTAGTCAATTATGTAAGTAGTGCTGTTCTGTATCATAGATATAGTGGATTTAATTATACTTGTGGTCTTTCTATTTGGTTTCCTGCTACTGTTGAAGATTTTTTAAAGGGTTACAATAAATATAAAGAGCTAAAATTCTATAACAATTCAGGTGGATTTAGTTGGTATTCCTTTATCGTTAATGAATTGTATTATTATTTCCAAGTTTCGCTTCCTGGCTTTTGATTTATGCCTTTTTTTATGTTATAAATTTAAGCAAAAAATAAGAGAGGTAGGGGGCATGAAAAAGTTAACATTCTTGCTGAGCTTTGTGGTTTTCTTTGTTTTCTTAAATGTTTTATCTTATGCAGATTATTCTGAACCTGATGCAAGTATTGTTATTAGCCAAAATACATTGAATAAGTTTTTAGATGTAATAGGTGAAGTAAAAAAGACTGATAAATTTAATATTTCAGGAGTTAGAGGAGAGTATACATGGATAGTTAGGAATCCAAGAATAATTTTGAGTAAGGACAAAGCAAGATTTCAAGCAGATGTTACTGTTTCTCTGAAGATGCCACCTTTAAGCTATTCTACGCCTGCTTATGGAGAGGTATCAGTAAAGTATGATCATGGAAATAATAAAATAAACATTAAAGTGGAAAAAGTAGCTTTTGAAGTTGCCTTTAATATTCTGGGGAGAAAGATAGTTGTAGGTGAGGTGGATCTTTCTAAGATATATCAAATAGCCTTTACTTTTCCAGGACCTAAACCTTTTGAGAGCTTTACAGAGGTAAATATGCCTGATGGAAGTAAAAAGAAGATAAAGATTGATACTATTCCTGTTTTAATGCTTGACGAAGGAAAAATAGTAGTAGGAACACAATTAAATTATACCTACCTGGGAGATTAATAAAGGAGGTAGTTTAATTTTCTAATTATTTTAAAATTGAGATTTTAGGGTTATAATATTATTAAATGCTTAATAAGGAAAAATGTATCTAAGAAATATTGGGGGAAAGAGTTAGTAAATGTACAAAATAAAATGGGATAAAGAAACCTCTGGTATTTTATTATCAGACTCCCCAGAAGATACAATCATACCGCCTCGTCCTGTATATTTTGAAGAATTAGATCTTCTTGGTTTTGATAAATATTGGGATTATCCTAAGTGTGAAGAACCGCTACTTTGGGGGTTAAGAGTAGGCTTATAAAGGTAGAGTGATATAGGAATGGATCTAAATATTTACGAATTTTTAAGAAAATTACAGGAGGAAGAATTAAATGAGTTCTAAAAAACAGTCAGTTTGCGGAATTAGTAAATATGGAACAATCGGTTTTAGAGAAAATTGGTTAAGATCCTTTCTCAATAAGAAAAAAAAGTGGTTTAAAAATAATAATTTGAGCTCTTTTCAATATAAAATTTTTGTTAAATGGTTGAGAGATTCGGAAATATTAAACAAAAATGAGATAACATATTTAGGACGTAAACTCATGGAAATATTTAACAATGACGAACTTTTGGTATGGGAAATTATCTGGACAAACTTATTTTACAATTCTATCATTATGAAGTGGTATTTAACAAGTATTCCGTGGTCGACCTCTATAAAGAGGAGTGATCTTAAGCATAATCTCAAAGAAAGTTTTCCATCTTTTAAAGATAAAACTCTTGATACTGCTTTTTCTTGCTTAATTAACACTTTTAGGTCGAATAATTTTGTTAATAAATTAAATCTTGGAGTTATTGAAAAGAGAGGTAAAGAGGTATATGTCAAAAAAATAGGCACTAACAATGTTCATCCATTGGCTGTTCTCTACTCTTTGTATAGGTATGCTATCTCCAAGAATAAATATAAACTTACTGTCTCTGAACTTTATAGACAGGAAAATAAAGATGGAGGACCTTATTTAATTTTTGGTATTTCGAGGCCAGCTCTTGAAAATATTTTACGCTGGCTACAAGAGAGTAAAAAAGGCTTTATAAGGGTGGATCTTGTGGCTGATTTAGACAATATCTATCTTTCTGAAGATATTAAAGATTATAAAAAACTATTAGACTATTACTAGGGAAATCATGAGAATAAGTGGTTTTAGATATGGAACTTTTGGTATGAGAAGGGAGTGGATAAGTAGCTTTCTAAGTAGAGGGAGGGAGTTTTTTGAGAATAACTCCTTAGGGCCAAGACAAATTGAAGCCTTTATTTGGTACCTTAGAGATACGGAGCTTATAGATGGGAAGTTAAATTTAACTGAGCTTTTTTGTATACTTAAAAAGATATTTGAAATAGAAGGAATTAATTCTAAAGTTTTATGGGGGGATAATTTGGGTGAATTTATGCTTTAATGCTCCTCTTTTCAATTGGTGGGCTAATGTACCTGTAGGAAAATATTCAAGAGAAAATATTATTAATCTTTTGGCTAATTCTTATGGAAAAATGAACAAAACTATTTTAAATGGTTACTCAAGTATTGTAGAAACTCTTGGTAAGAGTCCTATAGGAGAACTACTGGGACAAGGGTTAGTAGAAAGAAAAGGTAAAAGAGTAATAAGTGTTGTTAAAAATGGAGGAAAGGATATATCTTCTATTGTGGTTCTATATAACTTGTATAGATTTTCTGAAAAAAGAGGGGTTTATAAGATTAATTTAGAAGAGATAGAAAACGATGAACTTTCTCCTCAAAAGATTTTTACTATTTCCTCTTTTGAGGTAGAGGATATTTTGAAGAATTCCATCTATGACTCCTTCTTTAGGGTGGGGTTTGAGGAGAGGAAGGTTAGTATTTTTTTAGACAAAGGCATTAATAGTATTAGTCTATTAAAAACATATGTGGGGGGCTTATAAGATGAAGTATAAGGATGTGATAGAGCTTTATGAATATTTTCAGCCCGTGTATGATATAACTTCAGAATACGGAAATTATTGGAAACAGTTTATACCAACTAAAACCTTTTTAGAAACATTAAAAAGATTTTTAGGTTCCTTGGAAGCAGAAAAAGGTTCTCCAAATAGAAAGTCTATTTGGATTCAGGGAGCTTATGGTACGGGAAAAAGTCATGCTACAGGAGTAATAAAACATCTTTTATGGGATGACTTGGAGGAGATTGAGGATTTTATTGAGAAGATAGATGATGTACAACTTAGAGAAAAATTACGAAGTTTTAGAAGAGAAAATAAAGTTTTTCCTGTTACTTTAAAGGGAGTATCAGGGATAAGTGATCCAAAAACTTTAAGCCTTGCTATTGAGGAAGCTGTAAAGGAAGCCTTAAAGAGAGAAGGTATAGAGGTACGTACACAAAGTGAATTTGAAAGATATATTGAAAAAATGTATGATGACTCTATAAATTGGGATAAGATTATAGAAAAAAATATAGAATTAAAGGCTCTTGTAGGGGATCTTGAAGGTCTTTTAAGAGAACTAAAGAATAGAAATGTTGATGTATTAAGGGCTTTAGATAGATCTTGGGATCTCAATATTCCTCATCCTAAGATAGAAAATTGGTTGGGAGAAGTTCTAAAGGAGTTACAGGGGAAAGGAATAAGTTCTATTGCTATTTATTGGGATGAGTTTACTCCTTTGATGGAGCTTTCCATAAGTTCTTCTATCTTAAACATTCTTCAAAATATTGCAGAAAAAAGTCTTAGCGAGAATATATTCCTCCTTATTATAAGTCACAGAAGACCTGAACAGAGTCAAATTTCCAACGTGGATTATGAGAAGATTTTGGGTAGATTTCATTTTATAGAATATTCTATGGAGAACATAACTACCTTTCATATAATATCTAATGCCATAAGAAAAAAGGACGAGAAAAGGTGGAGAGAGGTTCGAGAGGAAGTACATAACAAAAATCCTGGATTAAATAGAATAATGCAGAAATTGATTGGAATAGACCTCTCTTTGATAAATGTAACTAAAAATCTTTTTCCCATTCATCCTTATACAGCTACTATTGCTACTGCTATTTCTCAGTATATTGGATCTTCAGAGAGAAGTATATTTAACTTTTTGTATGACCAAGAAAAGGGATTTCAAAAGTTTATATCTGAATACCCTGATGGTAATAATGGCAAAGAATATTTCTTAACAGCTGATTTTCTGTGGGACTTTTTTCTTGATGATTTTGAAAGAAAACCTCCAGAAAAAGTAGGGCCTATATTGAGTAAATATTCTTTACATAGAGATGCTTTAGAGAAAAAGAGTCCGCATCATTCTGCTATATTTAAAGGAATTCTGCTTTTAAATCTATTGCATTCCTTTATCGGTATATCTTCATTAAAAGGTGGGTTTTATTCTCCTTCTGAGGAAAATATAAAAGATATGTTCTTAGGAACAAGCCATGAAAATTACGTGGATGAAGTTTTGATTGACATTGATAAATTGGGTTATGTTTCTAAAACACCCGATGGGCTATTTTTGATATCCTTAACCCCACTTCCTCCTCAGGAAATTAATACTGAAAAAGAAATATTAAAGAGAGAATACGAAGATGTCACAAAACTTATACATAAGGAGTTAAAAGATGAATTAGAAAAAGCTCTTTTTGGAAATATTCTAAGAGAGGTTGAATTTCAGATATATTGGAGTGGAATTAAAGATTTTGATTTAAAGAGAAAATTTAAAATTGACTTTCGTAAGCCTCACTCTTTACATATTGCTCTATTCTTATCCAAAGATAAAAGAGAAATTGGTGATATTAAAAACACTATAAAAAAGTTAATTGAAGAAGAGGGGATAACTGAAAGAAACTTAATTTTTATTATTTCTGATACTGATTTAGGGGTAGATAATTATGAAAAGATTATTGAGTATCTTGCGAGAGAGAAAGTTGCAAATACCCACTCTTATAAAGAGGAAGCAGATATTAATAGAGATTATGTGAAAAGGCTCATAGAAGATTGGGTAAATAAAATAAAGAGGGGTTATTTTGATGTATATCATCAAAATGAAAGTGGTACACTCGAGTCCTATCCTAGGTTGAGTGTAGTAAGTTTAGAAGATCGCTTAAATAAAGTGATATCTCCTAAAATATTTAGATTTGGGTTAGAAAACATAGAAGAGCTAACTAAAAATATTAATATATGGAAAACAAGCCATTCTGAAAAGGTTGCGGGCATTTTTCTTTCTACAAATACACTAAGTGAGTTGGAAGAAGAAACAAAAAGTGCTCCTTATAGATATTTGAGAGGTATATTTATGAACAATAGAGGAGAGTATATTGTAGATAAAAATTTAAGGTTCCACAATAATGTTGATATAGATCATCCTACAGTGAGAATATGCAGAGAGGTAGAAAATGAGATAGAGAAAAATAAAAGCAAAGTCTTTAATCTTGGTGATACTTTGGTATTTTTAAGGAAACCACCTTATGGGCTTTACCACAATCCAATAAATTATGCAGTACTTTCTTTTGCTTTAAGGCCATTTGTGGGTAAATTATACGAGGCAAATACTGGGAAAAAGTTAACAAGTGAAACCTTAAAGGATAAAGTCGTAGACTTGTTTAAATACTGGGATAATGGAAAAGATAAAGAAAAATTAGAAGTAAGACTTGGTACTCCTGCTGAGGAAGAACTAATAGGAGTATTGAAGGAGATGTTTGGTCTTAGAGAAGAGGACAGTTTAAGTAGTATAAGGTTGAGAATTAGAGAATGGGTGGAAAGAGCAGGTTTTCCTCTGTGGTCTTTAAAGAGTTTTGGAAAGGAAGAAAAAAGTTTGAATCTTTCATTAGAAGTTTTGGATTTTTTAATAAGTAAGGAAAAATATTTGAATGAGAATATTATTGAAAGATCTATAAATTTGCTTAAGATGAATCAAACTAATTTAAAACCTCTTTTAAACAAAGATAAGCTCAAAGAGGGATTTGTCATATGGTTAAAGAGTTTAGAGGAGGTAAAGATTGAAGATGAGGAAGTAGAAGAGGTAATTGGTTACCTTCGTAAGAATATGCAAGAGGAAGTAGTTTTATGGAAGGAGGATAAAGTAATAATAAAACTGAAGGACTGGGAAAAAATAAGGGAAAAAACAAAGAATGAAAGAGAATTCATATCTTCATTAGAAGAGATATTTAATATTCAAACTTCTAAAACCCAAGAAGATCTGCGTGAAAAAATAAAAGCTCGTATAAATGATTTAGGTTATCCTTTGTGGCTTTTGAGATATGTGCTTAGGGTTGAAATTGGGGAAGCCTTAAAGAATATTGAGGACTTTATCAAAAGAGAACGTAAATTATCAGAGGAAATTCTTAAAGAGTCTTTGGAGAATATAAGACCTTATGAAAGCTTGCTTTCTAAAAATCTTAGTACTGATGTATTAAAAGAAGGTTTTTCTCAATGGGTAAAGGAGAAGAGTGTCTTTAATATAGATTTGGATTCTTTTTATTCTTATCTAAAAGCCAATCTTAATAAAGACCCATATCAGTGGGGAGAGAAAGATTTAGAGGATACTTTAAGGAAATATGAATTTTCAAAGAAACTATCAGAAGTTTTTGATGTAGATCTTGCTAATTCTATTACAGAGCTAAGGGAAAATATTAAGAAAAAGGTTCAGGATTCTTTGTATCCGTTTTGGAGTTTTAGTTTGTTGGAAGGGGATGAAGAATATGTTGAGTTGGTTGAAGAAATTATTAATTTTCTGACTTCAATTCATAACTTAGATATTAGTGAAATTGAAAGATTATCAAAAATGATTAATAGGAAAGGGAACTCTCTTAAGGAAGCTATAAAAGAACAACGATCTAAAGAACTATTCTTAAAATGGTTAGAAGATATTCTTGGTTTTAACGAAAATGTGGATGAGATTGCTGATGAAGTAAGAAGAAGTATGTCTGCTGAAGATTATTATTGGAATAAAGATAAAGTGGAGAATTGGATACGAAGGAATCTAGGAAATCTCATCTCTGAAAGGAAGAAGGAGAGGGTAAAAGAGAAAATAAAGACTACACAGAAAGACCTAAGAGAGATCTTGATAGAGCTTATTGATAAATATCCTCAAATTTGTAGTATATTGGAGGATATTTTAAAATGATCTCTGTCCTTCATAAAGAGGAATTTAGGGACAAAGTAGAAGAAGATAAGGAAAATAGAATTCCCTCTTATTGCAGATTCCCTGTAAGGTTTATATTATTAGAAAATTTTGAAGATTTAAGAGATGTGGTGGAAAATTTCAAGGATAAGGCTAATATTTTTGATATTACAGATCTTGAGATTTTTGCTAAAAACCATGATGGGTGGATAACCCCTAATGCGATTATAAATAAAATTAAAAGTCTTACCCCCAATAGTGACCATCTTATACTTTTGCTTTCTGAGATTGTAAGATTTCTTTCTGATGAAGAGTTCTTTAGTTTTTTTAGTGGTTTGATGAGTATAGAAAATTTGGATATATCCTATTACCGGAGACGTTTATATATTCCCTTGGTAGGTATTACTCAAAGATTTATAAATATCTTTTGGGATAAGTATAATAGAAGAGAAGAATTTAGCCCAGTATGGCAGATTTTAGGAAATAAAGACAGGTATAATTTATTCCTGGTGAGTTTTGACTTTGAGGTAAATCCTGAAGAATTCACACTAATTAATTCTTCAAAGGATTTTTTAGATCTATGGAAGAAGCCGAATATAAATAATAAGTTAATTTCTAAATCAAAAACTCTTTGGTGTTTTTCTTCAAAAGTTTTTAGCGATGAATTTTTTGAAATAACAAGGATCAACAATATAAAAGAATACTTATCAGAGGTTCTAAAAATTAAAGTTCCTTTTTCTTATAAAGATGAAGATGAAAACTTCTGGAAAATCTTACTTAGGGAATTAGAAAATAGGAAATTACATAACCTTTATGATTTCATAGGAGAGTACCTTAATATAAAGAGGTTAGAAACAGAAAATCCTATATCTTTATGGATTAAAAAAGAGAGTGATTTTTCGCACTGGCTTATTAAAAATTACTATCTTTCTGATCCTAACTTTGAGAACGCTTATATAAGAGAAGTGGTTTCTTCTATAAGAGGTTATGATTTTAGGGATTTTCTTGAGAATTATTTTTTTAAAATTTTCGATAAAAAGTTTTCTTCCGATGTGTTTGATGAAAGAAGAAAAGTTCTTCGAGAGTTTTACTTAGAAAAAAAGGATATGGACTTTAAATTCCTTGAGAATCCTTTAGAAGAAAGATTTGGTTTATTAACTAAAGAGGAAATTCCTAAATACCTTACAGGTATCACTTTCTTTGAGAAAAAATGGATTGTAGAAAATTTAGATTTAGTAAAGAATTTGAAGAATGTTTATCCAGAATTAGAATTCTATTTAAGAGATTTAAGCTTTAATAATTTGGCAGAAGAAAACTTATGGCTCAAAGATTATTTCAAAGAATATCGTATTTCTAGAATAAAAAATAGTCCTTCTGAAAAACTTATTGAGATAATCTCTAATAAAAATATTAATTTAGATACTCTTTACAAATGCTATCATTCCTTTGAGGAAGTAGATAAATTGATAGAAGATGAAGATGAAAAAATATGGATTGATGGATTAGGAGTAGAGTTTTTACCTCTTGTAGTCTCACTCCTCGAAGAAAAGAAATATTACGTAGATTTTAGAATTGCGATATCTAATCCTTTTTTAAATGATAGGTTTAATGATTTTGAAAATATGGAGAGAATATCACTTTTGGATGATTTTAACCAGAGCAATGGGTATAAATATCCCGAAAATTTAATAGTAGAGATAGAAATTGTAAGAAAAGTAGTGGATAAAATTTCTGAGTTTAGGGATAGATTTGTAATATTTTCCAATCGAGGTTTTAGAAGTTTTACTTATGAATTTAACAAAGAAGATCTGGTTGATAGTTTTCAGGAAAAGTCAGCTCCTGAAGAGGTTTTAATTCCTGTAATATATGCATCTAAAAGGTCTTGGGAGGATATAGTTTACAAGATCACGCTCCTTGATGAGGTAATTTCTTATAGAAAACCGATTTTGAGATTTAAGGTTAAGCCTAAGCCTAAAAATAGAATTTCTATAAGATGTAAAGATAGGGAATTAACAGTCAGTTATGATGGCGTAAATGATTTATATGAGGTAGATTTTTCTAAATTCAAACCAGGAGAGTATAAAATTACCATTATTATTGGGGCTTGGGAGGAGACTAAGATTATTACTTTGAAAGGAGGTTTCAAAGAAAGAGATATATTATGAGGGAGTTAAAACCTTTAGATTTTAAGATTAAAAGAGTATTTCCTCAGGAATCGGTTTTGAAGAAGAAAGAGGTTTACAGTGTATTTCATGGAAAAAATATTCCCTCTTTTATCAAGGATTGGTTGGTTAAGAAATTCACTGGAGAGGATGATGTAGTTGATTTAGATAATCTTATGGATTACATGAATAAGCATATTCCCCAAAAAGAGTCCGAGAAGACTTTTAAAGGAAGAATTATGTATGATAAAGGTGTACATAGAGTTCTTACAAGGATTGTGGTAGAGCCAGATGTGAATGAGGGGATTTTTAGATTTTCTATTCCCGATTTAGGAATTACCTTTAGAGAAGGTAGAGTGTCAGAGCATCTCTTGGAGGAGCATAATGAGCTTAAGGGAGGAGAAGTTTGGGGAATTTTTACTTTAACTTATGTTCCTAAAGATGCTTTAGATGAAAAAGGGTTCATTGAGTTAGTAGATTATGAACCCTTCAAACCTTACGAAGTGGATTTAGAGTACTTTAGAGAGGGAAGGAAAGAATTTACTCTTGAAGAGTGGATTGATGTATTAATAAGAGCCATGGAATATAATCCTGATGGTTTTGCGGATTTAGAACAAAAGTTACTCTTTATTTCAAGACTTTTGATATTTGTTGAACCCCGATTAAATATGATAGAGCTTTCTCCTAAAGGAACTGGTAAGTCCTATATATTTAATAATTTAAGTAAATATGGTTGGTGTGTAAGTGGGGGAATCGTTACTAGAGCCAAAATGTTCTATGATATGAAAAGAAACGTTTTTGGATTCATAACTAAGTATGATTTTGTGGCTTTAGATGAAGTGCAAACAATAACTTTTTCCAACGATGATGAAATGAAAGGAGCATTAAAAAATTATCTGGAATTTGGCAAATTTACCGTTGCAAATGTTACCGGTATTTCTAATGCAGGTTTGATGTTACTTGGAAATATTCTTTTAGATTCAAATATGCAACCTATAAACAGAAGTTATTTTGAAGAACTTCCTGAAATTTTCCGAGAGTCAGCCTTGCTGGACAGATTCCATGGCTTTATCGAAGGGTGGAAATTGCCAAGAATTAACGAAGATATGAAAGTGCAAGGATATACTCTAAATGTAGAGTACTTTTCTGAAATACTTCACATTTTAAGGGATTGTCCAGAATTTTCTGCTATAGTAGAAGATCTTATAAATATACCTCCTAAGGCAGATACGAGAGATGTCAATGCTATAAAAAGGCTTTCTTCTGCTTATTTGAGATTACTATTTCCTCATGTTAGAAGGCCTGGTGATATTAGTAAGGAGGATTTTGAGAGATTTTGTTTAAAACCTGCTATTGAGAAAAGAGGAATAATTAGAAGACAATTACATATTTTGGATCAAGAATACAAAGAAGAATTACCAGATATAGGGGTGAGATAAAAATGTCATATGATTTTTATGAGGATGAACTTTTTGAAAAGATAGAAGAAATTCTTAAAGGAGAGGATAAGATAGAGGAATCAACTCTGACAAATTTTGGAAAAGATCAATTCTATAAAATTGTTGAGATGCTCACTGAGGAACTTGAGAAAATGTCACGTGATATTAACAATCTCTCTAAAAGGGTAGAGTATTTGAAGGAAAAGCTCAAAAAGGTTTTATCTTATAAGGGAGAATATAAACCTATTGAGAAAGAAAGAAATGTAGGAAAAAGACCTTCAAGAGGTTTAGCAACACCAAAAGAAGAATATTATATCCCTATTCTTGAAAGTCTTTACGAGTTAGGTGGAAGGGGAACTATTGGAGAAGTTCTTGATAGAGTTGGAGAAAAGATGAAATATGTCTTGAACGAATATGATTATGAGTTTCTGCAATCTGGTAATATTCGTTGGAGGAATCGTGCTCAATGGACAAGGCTTGAACTTGTTCACCAAGGTTTGTTAAAGAATAACTCTCCTAATGGGGTCTGGGAGCTTTCTGAGAAAGGATATAAATTTTTAATGGAGAAAAAGAAGAGTGGTTCTTAGCCATGCCTGATTATGATTTTTATGAAGAGGAGCTTTTTAGCAGGGTAGAGGAGCTTTTAAAGGAATTAGAGGCCAAAGAGGAAGCTGATTTAGAGAAAGCGTCGAGGAAGGGAGAGAAAAAAGATTATAGAGTAAGGATAAAGAAGTTTAAGTTTTCTCGTCGCTATACACCTTTAGAGGAATTGCATATAGAGGAGAGCGAAGAAGTTTCTGATCATTATGAGTACTTTGAGGAAGAAAATATTTATGCTATTCAGGATTTAATTGAGGATCCAAGAAGCATAGAAGAGACAATAGAGCAAATAGATATTAGAAGAGAGATTGAGAGGGCACTTGATGCCCTCTCAGAAAGGGAAAGAGAGATATTAAAATGGAGATATGGTTTTAAAGATGGGAAGCCAAGAACTTTAGAAGAAGTTGGTAAATTATTTAATATAACAAGGGAGAGAGTTAGACAAATTGAAGAGAGAGCCCTACGTAAGTTAAGACACATTTTACAGCAAAGAGATGTATGGTAAGAAAATTAACTATAAAACTTTTCTCTCATCTCATCCATATTTATTACTTTATTATTTAATCTTGCTTCCTCAGAGGCAAAAGCCATAAGATGACTTTCTATAGATTCTTCAATATTTGAAAGAGTTTCTTCTTTTTCTCCCTTGAGTACTTTTACGAATTCTTCCATTATTCCTTCGTCGCCTCCTGCATGCCCTACTAAGTCTTTAAAGGGTAGGCTAAGATTAATCAATTCTTCTCCCTTTCCAAACTTTTGGATATGAATTTTATTCTCGTCAAGATCTCCATAAATTTCTCCATGGGTTCCATAAAGATATATTTTTCTTGTAATTTTATTGGTAAAGGCAGTCATTATGAAGGAAGCATATACATTATTTTTAAATTTTATTGAAACTATTTGATGATCTACCACATTGTTATCAGAGTAATAAACACATCTTCCATAAGGGCCCTCTCTTAGGGCTTTTAATCTCCCTTCTAAAGATAGGTCCTCAGAGATTACAGATACAGGCCATCCTGTATAATCTCCTAAATAGATTCTTTTTGCATCATAAGGGCAATCTATATTACAGTCAAGACATCTTTCCTTTGCTCCCTCTGGAGCATTTTCTTTTTTAAAGTATCGTAATTCTCCAAAGGATGATAAGGTTTGAGATTTTTCTCCTGTAAGGAAGGTTAAAATATCAAGATCATGGCAACTTTTGGCAAGAATTGAAGGGGCGGATGTTTCTGAATTTCTCCAATTCCCCCTTACAAAGCTGTGGGCAAAATGGAAAAATCCAATATTTTCCACAAGGTTTATACCAATAAGATCTCCTATCTCTTTTTTATCTAAAAGCTCTTTTAGCTTTTGGAAAAACATAGTGTATCTTAATACGTGAGCTACTGTTATGTTTGCTTTATTTTCTTTTGCTACTTTGTATAATTCCTTTATTTCTTCAAGATTTACTCCTATAGGTTTTTCTAAGAGTATATTATATCCTTTTTTAATGGCTGCAATAGCAGGTTTCACATGCATTCTATCCATGGTAGTTATGATTACTCCATCGGCAAATTTTTCTCTTTCAAAGACTTCTTCCCAAGTTTTAAACTGTCTTTCAGGAGGTATATTATGTTCTTTTGCAAATCTTTCTCTTTTTACATCATTAGGCTCTGCTACAGCAACTGCCTTTATATCAGGTCTCTTTAATATTATCTTTCCATAGGCTTCATACCCTCTATTTCCTGCGCCAATAACTATGACTTCAACGTGTCTCATTGTTTTTCCTCCTCCTTATAAATTTTTAAAAGTTTATTTATAAAATCTTCTCTCTTTTGGCCATTATTTTCGTAATTTAGAAAAGCAAGAAGCACAGCACCGAGTACAGGGGAAAGTTTTGGGGGTTTTACCTCATATCCTCCTTTTGCCAATAGCTTTATAAACTCTTCTCTTACAATCTCATTTTTTTCTAAAACACTTCCGCTATAGGTTACAGTAATTGGTTTTTCGATTTTTAAAAATTTGTTTGCTGTGGTTACAGTAAGGGCTAACTCTTTTGCTGATTCTTTTAATATCTTTAAAGCCTTTTTATCACCTATTTTAGCAATCTCGTAGGTAATCTTAGCTACAGAAGCAATATTTGATCTTCTATCTTTTTGAGGATCGTAGATAAATTCAATAAAATCTAAGTGATCTCTTAAATTTAGTTTTTTAAAGATTAGTTTTGTAAGATCTGTTCTTCTTTTCCTACCATCAAGTTCTCTGCTTACTTCATTCAGTGTCCTATAGCCTATATAATATGCGCTTCCTTCATCTCCAATGATACTACCCCATCCTGAAACTCTTATATCTTTATTCCCTTTTCTTCCGTAGGTTATAGTTCCTGTTCCTGCTACTACATGAATTCCATCTCTTGCTAAATTCCCTCCAGCCCATCCTATAACTACATCGTTTACAATGGTGTCTGCTTCTATATTCAATTCTTCTTTTATTATTTTTCTTAAAATTTTTATATCTTCTCTGAATTCTCCTACTGCAGGAAGCCCAAAGCAGGATTTAATATCTTTAGGATTTATATTCTTTAGTACAGGATAGAGAAGTTCTCTTAGATTTTTTCTAAAAACTTCTTCACCATTTTCTAAGATATTAGTAGGACCCGATGTATTTTTAAAGATAAGATTACTCTCTTCATCTAGAAGATAAGCAATAGTCTTTGTTCCTCCACCATCTACACCTAAAAAGTACATTTTAATCACCAAATTTTTTAATTTTTAGATTTAAAATCTAGAACTTTACTACCTTGGTCAGATTTCTTGGATTTTCTACATCTATGTTTTTACTCTTTGCGATGTTTAGTCCTAATATTTGACCCCATATAACCTTTAAAAATAGGCTTTCAGGAAGGTCAGATATATATAAATCTGTATCTTTTCCGCCTATGGTTATCACATCTGCCCCATAGTTTTTGAGTTCATTAACTAAGGGTTTTTCTTCCTCTATTCCCTTGGTATATATGGAAACTAAAAAGCCTTCCTCAAGTAGGGATTTTGGACCATGCCTGTATTCAAAAGTAGAGTAAGCTTCTATTTTAGATAAGGACATTTCTTCTAATTTTAATGCAGATTCTCTGGCAATACCCTCTTCTGCTCCAAGTCCTAAGAACACATAATGTTTATAGGATGTATGGTTTAAGGATAAATCATTAGCACTATTTATTATCCTTTCGGTTTCTTTTACTAAGTCCTTATATATATTTATATCTTCTCCTTTGATAAAGCTTGCTATTAACTGTAGGGTAAGAAGCATAGAAGAGAAGGACTTTGTCATAACAATAGCCTCTTCTTTTATTGGTAATATAATTGAACTTTGAGATATTTTAACTAATGAGCTGTCTTCTTCTAAAGTAATACCAAGAGTTGGAATTCCTATTTCTTTGAATTTTTCTCCCGCTTTAATCACTTCTGTAGATTCTCCTGAACGAGATATCAATATGGCAGATTTTTTTATATTTTTAGAAGTCCCTAAATTTTCATCTATAGCAAACCATACTTCTCCTCCTGGTAGAGCTTTGGTTTCTATTTGAGTTTTATGGGTAAAGAATCTGCTTCCAGAAAGGCTTAGATATAAAGAAGTCCCACACCCTATAAAATAGATTATATCGGAGTTTAAAATGAATTTAGGAAGATTATTGTTTTTTAAGTAATTTTCAACATATGCAAAAACTTTAGGAAGTTCTGTAATTTGCTCTTTAATTTCTTTCTCTACAATATACATAATATTAACCTCCTACAAGATAAATTTTTGACTCCATTCAGGAATTTTTTTGAACTCTTCAGGTATAGAGTCTGAGACTATATAATCTAAATCGTCTAAGTCACATACTTTAAAGGGTGCTGAATTGTTAAACTTTGAACTATCTACAATAAGTACTTTTTTCTCTGCTTTTGAGATTATTGTTTTTGCTACTTCCGCCTCTTCCATATCAAAGAAAGTGATGCCATTTTTTATATCTACACCATTAGCGCCAAAAAAATAATAGTCTATTTTTCCTATTTCCTGGAAAAATTTAATTACATGTCCTCCAATACATTCAAAGGATCTTTCCTTTGCTGTTCCTCCCGAGTGGATCAATCTAAAATTTTTTCTTAAATTTATTACTGCCCATGCAGTAGTGATGGAGTTAGTTAAAATGGTTAAATCAGTGATAGGACTTTGATCTAAAGCTTGTACCATGTAATATATAGTAGTTCCCCCACTCATGGCAATGACAGAATTATCTTTTAAGAGAGATATGGCCTTTTTGCCTATTTCTTTTTTAATTTCTTTATTCTCTTCGAGTCTTAAGAAGAAAGAGTTTTCTGAAGATATACTCGTTGCTGTTGCCCCACCTCTTACTCTCTTTATTAATCCTTGCTTTTCTAAAAATTTTAAATCTCTTCTCACAGTTATTTCTGAGATGGAAAGTTCTTTTGCTATCTCTTGGACAGTAAGAAAGCCCCTTTCTCTTATTAGTTTTAAAATCTTTTCAAATCTATATTCTTTCATTTTTGTTCACCTTAGATCTTTATGTGAATTTTTTATTATTATAATAGATTATTATGGATTGTCAAAGATCAGAATCTCTATGTAAATTTTTATTTTTCTTTATTGATCTAAGGCGATAATAGATTTATCTATTAAGAATCAAAATTAATCATATATAATCTACTTAATTGTAAATTTTGATTATAAATGATATAATACGTAAAAAAAGTAAGGGAGGTGTCTTAATTGAGAAGGATTTTTACTCTTTTAGCTATTTCCCTTTTAATTTTGCTTATGATTGCTTTGGGGCAGAAAACAGTAACTATTAGATATGGTGTATAGATGAGTGAACAGTTAGATGGTATAAAAGCTCAAATTGCTGCTTTTGAAAAGAAATATCCCAATATAAAGGTGAAACTTGAGCATGTGCCTTGGGAGGATTATTGGACGAAACTTCAGACTATGATGGCTGGTGGAGATTGCTGGGATGTGTTTACAATGGATACAGGTTTTTATTTACCCGATTATGTGGCAAGGAATGCATTAATTGATATTACGCCATATATAAACAGGGATAAGGTAGATTTAAGTGTATATCCAGCGGGTGTTTTAAAGTTACACAATTTTCAAGGGAAGTATTATTCTTTGCCAAGGGATTACGATACTATTGGGATGTTTTACAACAAGAAAGCCTTTGATGAGTTGAAGTTAAAATATCCTGATGGGAATTGGACCTGGGAAGATTTAAAGAATGCAGTTGCCAAGTTAACCAAGAAAGATGCAAAGGGTAATATATTAAGGTATGGAATTACTGTAGATGGTGGTCCTCTTTCCGTATCACAGGCTTTTCTATTTCCAATGATTTTATCTCTTGGAGGAGATTTAGTAAAGGATGGCAAAGTAGTTTTTGACAGTGCTCAAGCAAAGGAAGCATTAAGTTTTGCCAGGGAGTTAACTGAGAAGGGTTATGCTCCAAAGCCTGGAGTAACTAGTGGAGACTTATTTATAGCAGGGAAGAGTGCTATAAACTTTAGTGGTTCATGGATGATGGGTTACTATGCTGAGAATATTAAGTCTTTTGACTTTGGAGTTGTGATGATTCCAAAATCAAAAACAGGTAAGAGAGCAAATATTTCTGATTCCTTAGGTAATGTTATCTGGAGTAAGACTAAGAATTTAGATGCTGCATGGACTTTTGTTAAGTGGATGGCGAGCAAAGAGGCGGCAGAGATTCTTGGTAAATCTGGTACTGTGATTCCTGCATATAAAGGTACGGATAATTTGTGGGTACAAAGTTTCAAGAAGTTTAAGAAGGAGAAAGATGCACAAGTATTTATAGACTCTGTGAAGTATACAAATCCGTGGCCACAGACAAGAGGTTCTAGTGAGTGGTTTGATAGATGGGAGACCTACTACATAGTAGAGATCATAGCGGGAAGGTTAGGGGTAGATGAAGGGTTAAAGCAAGCTACAGAAGAGATAAATGGTATTATTGAGAAGGCATCGCAATAAGTTGAGTTTGAGGGGAGAGATCAGCTAATCTCTCCCCTTTTAAGATGGAGGTTTTAGAATTATGAGGGTTCTTGGAGGAATTCCAAAATATAGGCAGGCAATTTATTTTTTTGCCTTCTTATTATATTCCTTTTGGAATTTCTTTTAAGCTTGCTCTTTCTAAATATGATGCCGTTTCTGAGCCTCAATATATAGGTTTAGAAAATTTTAGAAAGATCTTTCAAGACAAGATTTTCTGGATTTCTTTAAAGAACTCTTTTTTATATGCTCTGTATGTGGTACCAACAGTAGTAATTTTAAGTTTTCTTATTGCGGTTGGACTAAATAAGGATACTAAGTTTTTTAGATTTTTAAGAGTTTTTTACTTTATTCCTACAGTAACTTCTTCTGTTGCTATTAACTTTGTATGGCTTTGGTTTTTTAATCCTGAATACGGACTTTTAAATACTATATTAGGATTTTTGTGGATTAAAAAGATATATTGGTTGACAGATTCTAAGATTGCTTTATTTTCTCTTGCTCTTGTAGGCATGTGGGGAAGTTTGAGTTATAATATTATTCTTTTTCTGGCAGGGTTGCAAAATATTCCATCAACTTATTATGAGGCCGCATCTCTTGATGGTGCAACTAAGAAGGATATTCTATTTCATATTGCTCTTCCGCTTATGACTCCCATCATCTTTTTTGTACTTATTATGCAAATTATTAGCTCAGTGCAAATGTTTGAAAGTGTTTTTATTATGACAAGGGGAGGTCCTGGATATTCTACTTATACTCTAGTATATTACATCTATCGTAATGGTTTTAATTGATTCCGCATGGGATATGGAACAGCCTTATCTTGGATCCTTTACTTTATTCTTTTAATCTTAACAATAATTCAGTTTAATCTTCAAAGGAGATGGGTCTATTATGAGTAATAAAATTATAGCCTTTTTACTTATAATTGGTGCTCTGATTATATTTCTTCCTTACTGGTTCATGTTAATTGTTTCTTTTGAGACTATTGAAGAGGCTTTTGCGGTACCTCCTCATTTTTTTCCCTTTAAATCCTATAATTAATAACTACAAAGAAATATTTGTAAAACTTGATTTTGGAAGGTATTTTTTAAATTCTTTAATTGTTACTTTGAGTCTTGTTTTTTCTCAAATTGTGCTTTGTTCTCTTGCAGGTTATGCCTTTGCAAGGCTTTATTTCCCATTTAAAAATGTAATTTTCTTAATTTTTCTATCGGTGATAATGCTTCCTGGAATTGTTCTATTAATTCCCAGATATTTAATTTTGAAGAATTTAGGTCTTGTAAATACTCTAACGGGAGTAATAATCCTGAAGATATTTAGTGAATTTAGTATTTTTCTTTATAGGCAACATTTTCTATCCATGCCTATTGAAATGGAAGAGGCTGCTATAGTAGCTGGTGCTAATATGTGGAATATATTTTGGAAAATTATGATGCCTCTCTTCAAGGACAATATTTTAGTAATTGGGGAGTAATTATGGCAGGTGGTGTTATCGCTTCGCTTCCTCCTATCATTCTTTTCCTCTTAACTCAAAAGAGTTTTGTGGAAGTTATAGCTTTTAGTGGACTTAAATAATACAGAAAAATAGAGGTGTTAGGAAATGAAGATTAGTTTTATTGGAGCTGGAAGTGTGGTTTTTACAAGAAATCTCTTAAAGGATTTGGCATTATTTCCTGAGTCTGAGGGAATAGAGATAGCTCTTATGGATATTGATCCTGAGAGATTAGAAGTAGCAAGAAAAATAGCCGAAGAGATAAATGAAAAGAAAAATAAGCATTGGAAGATTAAAGGTTATATGGATTTAAAATCTGCTATTGAAAACTCTAATTATGTGATAAATACTGTTCAGATAGGCGGGAAAGAGGCTACTTATGTAGACTTTGATATACCTGAAAAATATGGATTAAAACAGACCATTGGAGACACTCACGGAATTGGTGGTATAATGAGATTTTTAAGGACAGCCCCATTTTTAAAAGATCTTGTTAGGAATATAGAGGAATATGCTCCTTCAGCTTTACTTTTGAATTTTACAAATCCTATGTCTATGAATCAATGGTATATCAATGATATTTCTGAAATTGAAACCGTAGGTTTATGTCATTCTATTCCTTATACCATTGAGCAGATATCAAGTTATGTGGGGGTTCCTTCAAAGGAGGTAAACTACAAAGTAGCAGGCATCAATCATATGGCATGGGTTTTGACTTTTGAAAGAAATGGAGAGAATTTATATCCTCTTCTTTTTAAGGCTATGGAAAGAAAAGAAATATGGGAGAGAGATCCTGTAAGGTTTGAGATATTAAGAATGTTTCATTATTTTGTAACAGAATCTTCAGAACATAATGCGGAATATGTTCCATATTTTATTAAAGATGAGGAGCTAATTAAGAAGCTAAATATTCCTATTAGAGAATACATAAGAAGAGTAGAAGAGAATGAAAAAGTTTTTAATACTTTTAAAGACTATTATTTGAAGGGAAATAAAGAAGCTTATGAGATAGTAAAAGAACATTATGGAGAAGAGGAAGAAGACACTTCTAAGGAGTATGCTATTCAAATTATTCATGGTATGGAAACTAATGATTCAAGGCTTGTTTATAGCATTGTTAGAAATGAGGGGATTATAGATAATTTACCTATGGACTGTATGGTTGAAGTTCCATGTTATGTGGATAAGAATGGGGTTTCTCCTTTAAAAGTAGGGTATTTACCTGATCAGTTAGCAAGTTTAAATCTTCTTCATATAAATGTACAAAGACTTGCAGTAAGAGGTGCTGTAGAAAGGGATAAGGATTATATTTATTATGCTGCACTTTTAGATCCTTTAGCTTCCTCCATGTTATCTCCAGAAAAAATACATATGATGGTAGATGAACTGTTAAAAGCTCATAAGGAATATTTAAAAGATTTCTTTATAAAGTAGGTGAGTGCTTATGTGGCTTAGTAAAGATTATTTGAGAAAAAAGGGAGTTTATTCTATATGTAGCTCTAATCCATATGTGATTGAGGCAAGTGTTGAATTTGCTAAGGAGAAGAATGATTATATTTTAATTGAGGCGACACCTCATCAGATAAACCAGTTTGGTGGATATTCAGGTATGACTCCCGAAGATTTTAAAAACTTTGTAATGGGAATAATAAAAGAAAAGGGAATAGAAGAGGATAGGGTGATTCTTGGAGGGGACCATTTAGGCCCTCTCCCTTGGCAAGATGAACCTTCTTCTTCTGCAATGAAAAAGGCAAAAGACCTTATAAGGGCCTTTGTGGAGAGTGGTTATAAGAAGATACACCTTGATTGTAGTATGTCTCTTTCTGATGATCCTGTAGTGCTCTCTCCCGAGAAGATAGCAGAAAGGGAGAGGGAACTTCTTGAGGTTGCAGAAGAGACTGCTAGAAAGTACAATTTTCAGCCTGTGTATGTGGTGGGAACTGATGTACCGGTAGCTGGAGGAGGCGAAGAGGAAGGTATTACCTCAGTGGAGGATTTTAGAGTAGCAATCTCCTCTTTAAAAAAATATTTTGAGGATGTTCCAAGGATATGGGATAGGATAATTGGTTTTGTAATAATGCTTGGTATAGGTTTTAATTATGAAAAAGTGTTTGAGTATGACAGGATTAAGGTGAGAAAAATTTTAGAGGAGGTAAAGAAAGAGAATCTTTTTGTTGAAGGTCACTCTACTGACTATCAGACAAAACGTGCATTGAGAGATATGGTAGAGGATGGAGTAAGAATTCTTAAGGTTGGTCCTGCTTTAACAGCAAGTTTTAGAAGGGGAGTATTTTTATTAAGTAGCATTGAGGATGAGCTTATATCGGAAGATAAAAGGTCTAATATTAAGAAAGTTGTGCTTGAGACTATGTTAAAAGATGATAAATATTGGAGAAAGTATTATAAGGATTCAGAAAGATTAGAATTAGATATTTGGTACAACTTACTTGATAGGATTAGATATTATTGGGAATATAAAGAGATAAAAATAGCTTTAAATAGGCTTTTTGAAAATTTTTCGGAAGGGGTTGATATTAGATACATCTATCAATATTTTTATGATTCGTATTTTAAAGTAAGAGAAGGAAAAATAAGAAATGATCCAAGGGAGCTAATAAAGAATGAAATAAAGAAGGTCTTGGAGGACTATCACTATGCTGTAAACTTATAAAATTTTATTTAATAGTATTTTCCCATTTTTCTAATATGTTTTTATCAACCACACCTTCCATGGGACCTCTCTTGGTTACACTGAGAGCTCCTATTATATTTGCTCTTTTTAATGCTCTTTCAATATCATAACCTTGTAAAATACTAGTTACAAATCCGGCATCAAAGCAATCTCCTGCTCCGGTTGGATCAACCTCTTCTACCTTAATGGGATCAACTTTATATACTTTACCTTTGTAATATGCTTCTGCCCCATGTTTTCCTTTGATAGTCCAAGCTCTACTCTTATATTTGGATCAAAGCTTATTAATTTACCATACTCATAAGATAGAGCTACAGCTTTTTCTATTGCTTCTCTTACATTATCCTTTATGGCAAGAGAGCATCCCATCACATGTAAAGCTTTTATGTTTTTTATTAAATCATCGGTGATATCTTCTGGGTATATATTGCTTGCTGCAGAATGTGGTAAATGAAAGATAAATTTCCTTTCCCCATTAGAAAAATAAGTTACAAAGGCAATTCCAGTGATATATTGGTTGGTTTTCTTTATTAAGCTAGTTTCTACACCATCTCTTTTCAGTCTCTCAAATACATTTTTACCAAAGTCGTCCTCTCCTACGCACCCTAAGATTCCTCCTTTAAGTCCAAGTTTTACTACTTGGTCAATAAAGATTGCAGGAGCACCACTTGGATATGGTCCTAAAAATTCTCCAGGGCTTAGGAAGTCTTGATCAATATTTTTTGCCATTATTTCTAAAAGAATCTCACCTATAGTTAACACATCAAGTTCCATTTTTCTACTCCCCTTTAATGTCAATTATCACTTTAAAATATTCTTCTTTATACTTTAGTATATCTTCAAAAGCCTCAGAGACTTTATCAAAAGGATATAGGTGGGTAATCAAAGCTTCATAATTTAATTGGTTTTTTCTTAATAGGTCAATAGCAATGAGATAATCATCTTTTGTATACATTAAGGATCCCTTTAGGTTCAATTCTCTATCCTGAATATAAATGAGTTTTGCTGTAGAAATCTCCTTTGGTACTCCCATAAGGATAATGTCAGTTCCCTTTCTTGCGTATTCAATGGCCATATTTATGGTTTGATCTACTCCTACACATTCAAATACTAAGTCAGGTCCTTCTTGGGTAAAGAGGTTTGAATTTAATTCTTCTGGTTTTATAGTAATTATTCCAGGGCATAAAGTTTTTGCAAGATGAAGCCTCTTATCAAGTACATCAACAAGAACTATTTTTTTAGCCGATGATAGATATAAAACTATGGTGGTAAGGAGACCGATGGGACCACTTCCTATTACCAGTACTTCATCCCCTGGTTTGAAGGATGATCTTCTTACTCCATGTACTGCAACTGCAAGAGGCTCAGTTAATACGGCTCTTTTTAAAGGAATATCATTTATTTTATAAACTTTGTGGGCTGGAATTTTTATATACTTCTGAAATCCGCCGTTGGTTTTTGTACATCCTATTACATCAAGGTTTTTGCATATGTTATATCTTCCGTGGGTGCAGTTATAACAGGTCCCACAGGTTAAACTCGGCTCTACTACAACAAAATCATTTACTTCTAAATTTTCTACATCCTTTCCCTTTTCAATTACTTTTCCTACAAACTCATGTCCTAAGACAATACCTGGTTTTACAAAAGGATGTTCTCCAAGATAGGCATGGAGGTCAGAGCCACAGATTCCCGCATAGATAACTTCAAGAAGAACCTCATTATCTTTAGGATGCTCTATAGGTGTTTCGATAAGTTCAAGTCTTCTTATATCTCTAAGAAGCCATCCCATATTTTTCATGGTAGATCCCCCTAAAGTTATTTATTAACGTTATTAGTTAAAGGTTATTACAATTAAAAGCTTTTTTCAAGGCATAGAATCATTCTTATATTGATCTTGTGACTGATTAGTCATATAATAGGTTAGATTTTAAGAAAGGGGGAATATTATGTTTATTCAAATCAAAGATCTCTCTAAGAGTTATCAGTTAGGACTAACTAAAATTAATGCTCTTAAAAGAGTTTCTATGGATCTTGAAAAGGGTAAAATCTATGTAATACTTGGGCCTTCAGGCTCTGGAAAGACCACTCTTCTTAATATTCTTGGAGGAATTGATAAACCTGATGAAGGGAAAGTTATAGTTGAGGAAGAAGATATAACTAATTACGGTGATAAAGAGTTAACTAACTATCGTAGAAGGAAACTTGGTTTTATCTTTCAATTTTATAATCTTGTGAATTCTCTAACGGTCTTAGAAAATGTACTTTCTACAAAATATCTCTCAGAGGATGGTTTAGATCCTAAAGAAGTACTTGAGATTGTGGGAATGTGGGAACATAAGGATAAATTTCCCTTTGAGCTTTCTGGAGGTGAACAGCAAAGAGTAGCTATAGCAAGGGCAGTAGTGAAAAATCCGGCTATAATTCTTTGTGATGAGCCTACTGGTGCTCTTGATTTTGAAAATGCGAAAAGAGTACTTAAACTCCTTGAGGATATAAATAAAAGATATGGTACCACAATTATAATTGCTACTCATAATACTGCTATCGCTAAGATGTCTCACAAGATTATAAGGCTAAGAAGTGGTGAGTTAGTTGAATATCAAGATAATCCATCTCCTGTACCTGCTGAGGAGGTGGTTTGGTAATGCTTAAGAAAATTCCCCTCAGAATAATGTGGAGGGATAAGTCTCATTTTTTAGGGATAATTTTTCTTGTGCTTTTTGCTTCTTTTGGCTATGCCCTATTTAGTATTCTTATTACAAATATTGATACCAATTATCAAAATTTTGTTGAAAAGTATAATCAAGAGAATTTCCACTTTACAACCTTCTTTCCTATAGATATAGAGGCTCTTGAGAAAAAATATAATGTGCTTATTGAGGAGAAGTTTACATGGGATTTTCAATATGGTGATAAAGTAATAAGGTTTTTTAATGTAACAGAGAAAGTAAATAAGCCTTTGATTCTTGAGGGAAGCCTTCCTAAGATAGGAGAAATTGCTGTAGATCCTAATTTCGCAGAGACCAATAAACTAAAGATAGGTGATGTAATCAACATAAATGGTATGGATTTTCATATTTCAGGATATGTAGCTCTTCCCGATTACATATATATAACTAAAAATGAAACTGATCTTCTTCCTGATCCCTTGCATTTTGGAATTGGAATAATGAATTTTGAAGATATGAAAAAGTTTTTGAGCAGTGTTGCCTATAGATATTACATGGTAAGAGGAAGTATTTCTGATCTTGATTCTTTTAAGACAGAGTTAAATTCTAAGTATACTCTTCTTTCTTTTGTGGAGAAGGATGAAAACTTTAGAATTATAGTTACAGAGATGAAAATGAAGAGTGCAAGACCTATGTCCTTTGTTATTGCTGGTACTATTTTGATTATTTCCTCAATTCTTCTTTTTATTGTTTTGAGAAGGCTTATAAACTCAATGCATGCTGAGATTGGTACTCTTTATGCCTTGGGATACAGTAGTAAAGAGATTGTAAGTGTATATATTCTTTTCCCCATATATATCTGGCTGATGGGGGCCATTCCAGGAAGTGCTCTTGGTTATGCCCTTTCTGGTCCTTTTACAGATTTCTATGTGTCCTTTATAAGTGTACCTGTAGTAGAAAAGTTTATCCCTGTGAAAGATCTTTTTATTGCTCTTTTTGTACCTGCTCTTTTTATGATTCCTTCTGGATACATAGCTATTAGAGACCTTCTTAAGAAAAGAGTTGTGGAGATAATAAGAGGAGAGTCGGAAAAGAGTTTTAAAACAAGATTTCGTATGAAATTTCTTGATAGATTTTCTTTTAAGAGAAGAATAATGTTAAAACAGGGACTTTTGCATCCTTCAAGAGAGCTTGTTTTGATAGTAGGAGTCGCTTTTGCTACTTTGATTATTCTCTATGGAGTCGTAGCAAAATCTGCCCTATCTTACCTTGTGGAAGATACATTCAAAAATATTTTTAAATATAACTACATGTACATCTTTAATTATTACGAAAAAGAGAATAAATATCCTAATGCAGAACCTTTTAATATGTTATCTTTCTATCTTAAGGGTACTAAATCGAAGGTAGTAATCTATGGAATTTTAAAAGACTCTCAGATGATAATTCTGAAAGATAATAAAGGAAATAAGATAAATTTAGAGGGTCTTGTAATTTCCCAATCTTTAGCAGATAAATTCAACCTCAAGGTTGGAGATGTTTTGACCCTGGTAAACAACATTAATGGTAAAGAATATAGTTTGAAGATTACAGGTATTGCAGATCTTTATGTAGGAAATAGTGGCTATATGAATTTAGAAGAGTTTAATAAGACTTTTGATTTAGAAGAAGGCTCTTTTATAGGGCTTTACTCTCTTGATAAACTTGATGTTCCAAAGGAAAATCTTGTTACTTATATGAGTAAAGAGGATGCAATAAAGGTATTTAGGGATTCTGCACAAAGTATAGACCAAATGCTTCAGGTGATGTATCTTATATCCTTCTTCCTTGCTTTTACCATAATTTATGTTCTTGCCTCTCTTGTGATTACAGAAAATAGAAAACCTCTTGCTATCTTTAAGATTCTTGGATTTAGAGATGGAGAATTGAGTTCTATGTTTCTTGGTTTTAATAATTTCTCTTTTATGATTGGTTTTCTTTTAGGAATTCCTCTTTATAACATGCTTATAGGTTATCTCATAAAGGAAGTACTAAAAGATGTAGATTTCTCTTTTAAAATGCAAGCTCAATTTAAGGATGTAATCTTTTCCTTTGTATATCTTTTTGCAGCTTTTTTACTTTCAAGATATCTTGGGAGAAGAAAAATAAAGTCTATTTCTCCAGCCGTAATATTGAAAGAGCAATCCGAATAAAACATGGGCTCCCCGAAGGGGAGCCCCAATTTAATTAATTTGTATAAGTTGGAGTATAGCTTTCTCCATATCTTTGTAGAACCTTTATAAAAGCTTCCTTATGATTTTGGGATCCTTTTAATAAATTTGTATAAACCCTTATTATGTCGGCTTTATTGGTTCTACTTATTGCCTCCTGTAAATCTTTTATGTCAAGTTCTTCAATTAAAATTCCAACTTTTAAGGCTTCAATTACTGATTTTTTGCCTCTTTCTATTAAATTATTGTAAAGTTCTGTGAATTTAGGATCTGAGAATTTTCCGACACTATCATCTGTTATTGGATCCTTTAGATTGTAGTAATTAATTAAAGTCTTTACAGCATTCATATGAGTTTGTTCTGATTTTGATATGTTATAAAAAGTAGGAATTTTGTAAAGGTTGTATAAAGTTGTATATACATCTCTTGCTAATTTTTCCTCCTCCCTCATATGAAGTATATCTTTAATTTCTTGGGAACTAAGATTTACTGCAGAAATTCCTAAATTACTAAATAGAGTGAAGGACATAAGAAGAATTCCTAACATCAATACAAATCTTTTCATTTCTGGTCACCTCCAAGTTAAATTTTTATTTGCTTTAAATTATAGTCTTTGATACTTAAAGTTTTTTAAGAATTAGCTTAATTTTTACTTAAAAATTTTATTTTTTTAGTTATGGGGAATGTGGTGATATGGATTACCTATAACTCATTCTTCAAATCTTAGGGAGTCTGCCAAGAGAAATAGCAGACCTCTTTTTTGTGGTATAATATTAAAATCTTAAAAATTCTTGTATCGGAGGTGAAGGGGATTGAAGAAGTTCATTTTTGTGCTTTTGGTTGTTTTATTATCTTTTTCCATCACTTATGCTGGTAATTTTGGAGTTGGCGTAGTTATAGGAGAACCTACAGGACTGTCTTTTAGGCTTTGGCAGGGTAAAGCTCAGGCTTTTGATTTTGGCTTAGCTTGGAGTTTGAATGCTAATGTTCTTCATCTTTTTGCTGATATGGTGACTCATAATTATGGAATATTTAAACCTAGCTCAGGTTCAATGCCCTTTTACTATGGGGTAGGAGTAAGAATATTAGCAGCTGATAATACAAATTTTGGAATTAGGATTCCTCTTGGGGTCGTTTACATTCCTAAAGGAATGAATTTAGACTTTTTCTTTGAACTTGTTCCAACATTAGAATTGGTTCCTCAAACCAGTATTGACGTAGATGGAGCTTTTGGTTTTAGATATTACTTCTAAATATAATTTAATAACGCCACAGGCAATGTTATTCTAGAAAGCCTGTGGCGTTACATTTCTCTTATCACTTTTAATTTGATACTTCCTATTTCAATTCTTTTTACTTTGTCTATCTCTTTTAAAGGGGTAAAAATTAGCAGGTTTCTCTTTTCTAAATTTACCTCCTGAATTATTCCAAGTTCTAATAGGTTTTCTTTTTCATCAATTAGCCCTACAAGTCTTCCTGTATAGTCCTCTTTTTGAAAGTCTATATACTTGTCTATAGAATGTACCAAGTATATAGGAAAAAGTAACGTTTTTGCATTTTGAAAGTACATCTCATATCTTTTTTCCCTAAACTCTCTTCTCTCTTCAGGAGGTCTTTCTCTTGCAAGAATGCTTTTGGGTATTTTATACACATTTTTAGAAAGTCTTCCTATGATTTTTAAAAGAGGGTCAAGCTCATTATCAGTCTGTATAGCAACTATATGGTCAGGATTTATTACAAAGGTTTTATAATATTTTAAGATTTTCCCTAATCTACCCTTTACAAGGCCACAGGTGTTTATGATTACTATGTCAGCCATTTTTTTAGCTTCATCAAGAAGTCTTCTTACTCCCGTAATTACTTGTAGAAATCTTCCTGTAGGAGTTATCTCTCCAATAAAATACCAGCTTTTTATAGGTAGGTTTTCAAAAGAGAAAAGTTCATTTTCTAAAAGGCTTAAAGATATGGTTCCTGGTACACCAATATCTGCCTGTCCTAAGTCAGAATTAATGATGGCTACTTTTAAATTGTTTTTTACTCCATAACTTGCAAGAAATTTTACAAAGGTACTTTTTCCAGAATTGGGCAATCCTATAACAATAACGACTCCCTTTTTAAGCAGAATATCGTCTGCCGTTTGTTGCCATAAAGGAGGTATATCTATCATTTTTTAAAATTCAGTTATTTTAGGAACATTCTCGTAGAGAGATTCTATGTCGTAAAATTCTCTTGCTCTTGGTGAGAAGATATGTACTATTAGATCATAGTAATCAAGTAAAGTCCATCCAGTGCCTTCTCTTCCCTCGATACCTCTTGGAGTAAAACCTAATTTTTCCATTTCCTCTTCCACACTTCTTTGGATTGCTTTTCTTTGAGTGTTAGTAAGTCCTGTGCATATAACAAGGTAATCGGTAAGTCCTGATATTTGGGATACATCAATTATTATTACATTTTCTGCTTTCTTCTCCAACACAATACGGGCAACTCTTATGGCTTTTTCTCTACTCTCCAAGAAATTCATCACCCCTCCTTTATATTATTAGGTTTAAAATATTGCTCTAAAATGTCTTTTAATTTACTTTCATCAGGAATAACATAGCTTATGCCATTTATAGTCTCAGTAGTGCCTGGCATTATAAAAGTATGTATATCCTCTTCACTTATATCCATAAACTTTGAAGCTATTACAATACCTTCCATAAGGGATACATTGGTTTCAAAAATAGAGCCAGCCAAAGATATGTATTGGGGCATGTTTAGAAGATTTATTTTTTCTTTCATTTGCTTAAAAAGAGCCATAAGGAATTTTTGCTGTCTTTCTACTCTTGCTAAATCTCCCATTGGATCATGTCTAAATCTCACATAACCAAGAGCTTCCCTACCGTTTAAATGATGTACCCCTGGGGTAAGATCTACAAGAAATTTATCAGTTTTGTCTCTATAATACATTCTCCTTTCTACTTCTATGTCTACACCTCCGATGGCATCAATAAACTTTTCAAATTGTTGAAAATTTACTTTTACATAGTAGTGTATAGGAATGTTTAAAAAACTTTCTAAAGTTTTTAGTGAAAGAGGTACTCCTCCATAGGCATAAGCATGATTTATTTTGGTAAAACCATGGTCTTGTATATATACCCTTGTGTCTCTCGGAATAGAGAGAATATTGACCTTTTTATTTTTAACATCTAAGGAGATAATTATAATAGTATCACTTCTTCCCGGATCCGTCTTTCGCTCGTCTACTCCTAAGAGAGCAACGTTTATTTTTTCGATTTTATTAAAGGCTACATCTAAAAGCTCTACTTTTTCTAAAACAGGATAATTCTTTGTAGGAGTGTAATTGAAGCTATTTTGGATGTAGTAATATCCTCCTACTCCTACAGCTATTAAGACTATAAGGAGTACTAAAATTCCTATTACAACTGCCTTCCATTTTTTCATTTTTTTCTTCTTTTGCCTCCTTTAGTTTCATTTTTACTAATTTTATTATATTACCAAACAAAGAGGCCCCTCAAATTCAAAGGGGCCTCTTTTTATTCTCTAAATTTAATTTATTTTTGATTTCATAAATTAACCACGGTTTCTTCTCTCACGTGGTCTTTCTTCCCTTGGTTTTGCCTCGTTAACGATTATTCTTCTTCCCTTAACCTCTGTGTTATTAAGAGCAGAGATCATTTTCTCAGCTTCGCTTTCATCTACCTCTACAAAGCCAAATCCTTTAGATCTTCCTGTATTTCTGTCAGATATGATTCTTGCAGAATATACAGTACCGTGGCTTGCGAAGATATTTTTTAGTTCCTCTTCTGTTGTTGACCAAGGTAAATTACCTACATACAAAGTCTTGCTCATTTTTTCACCTCATGGAAATTTTTTAGAGTTTCTGGGGAAGCTTTTGGGGAGCATTCCGGAACCCTTGAAAAAAGAACACTCTTAGGATACTCTCGGTACACTTCACCTCTCTTTCTGGGAAAATAAAAATACTTGAGAGCTCTTTTAGGGGATTCCCAAGGAGTCTCAAGTATTTTCTTAACGAACTCAAAATTTCTTTTTAAAAACTCAAACATACTCAAACAACCTTTTAGTGAAAGTTATCATATCACAAAAGATTAGAGTTGTAAATATGGTAATTTAGAAATTTTTGGTCTTGCTGATTCTTATAAGGATTGATATAATCTATCCATAGGGGGAAATTAAAGTGTATTTATTTTTCAAAGACAATATTTTTAAGGATAGGTTAAATTTTTTATGGTTATAAAAGAAATAAATTGTAAGACGGCTATTTCTAAGTGTAAATTCCCTGATGGTGGATGGGCAATAAATCCATATATTGGGTGCTCTCATGGATGTATTTATTGTTATGCAAGGTTTATGAAAAAATTTACAAAACATACTGAGAGATGGGGAGATTTTGTAGATGTAAAAATAAATATGCCTGAAATTCTCAGCAAAGAGATTAAAAAAGAAAGATACAAAAATGGTAACATCTATGTAGGTACAGTTACGGATCCATATCAACCATTAGAGGAAAAGTATGAGATTACTAGAAAGGTTCTTGAGATTTTGTCAGAGTATCCTTATCCTGTAAGCATACTTACAAAATCTGATCTTGTATTAAGGGATATTGATATTCTTAAGAGGTTTAAAAATGTTGATGTAAATTTCACATTAAATACCCTTGATGAAGATTGGAAAAATTTGGTAGAGCCAAACTCTCCTCCTATAGAAAATAGAATTTTAGCTATAAGTAAATTAAAAGAAGAGAATATAAAAGTATATGCAATGATGGGGCCTTTTTGGCCCTTCTTTTCAGACGCAGAGGAATTAATTAAAACCTTTAAGGTTCTTGGAATAGAAGAGATATACACAGAAAGTTTCAATACTATTGGTGGGACTTTTACCGAAGTAGAAGATAGGATGGCTCAGTATTATCCCAATATTCTTCCAAGAATGAAGGAGATTCTTTTTAATAAGGATAACTTTAATAATTTTTATTCTCTCATAAGAGAAAACTTATTTGAACTGTCAAAGCAGTATGGAATAAAAATAAACATATATTTTGGCAGAGGTCACAGTAAATTTAAAGAAACTACATTTACCTCATCTTCTTATGATGTTTAAATGAATTCTTGATGAACTTATTTGTGTGAATTTGGGGATGGCTTAATATTATATATTTAAAAAGCATACTTTGAAACCTAGTTAGACTCATATTATAACTTCCTGCATTCAATCGCTTAATTATTATATATTTATCTTTTCCAGGTTTATTAATTCCCTTGTTAGTAGTATAGAAAACTTCGTATCCTAGTTCTTTAGCGATCTCTAACACAGTAGAATTATAAGCTCCATATGGGAAACAAAGATCTTTTACTTCAATATTTAAGTTCTTTTCAAGAAGATATTTTGAGTACCATAAATCTCCAGAGATTCTTGATTTATATTCTTCATCACTTTCTCTGTAGAAAAGAGGTTTATAGATATGTCCTACAAGGGCTGGGGCTTGACTAAAGAGTCCTGTTCTCACAAGATGATGGGAATCATAAGTATGAGATCCAAAGTATATAAGATTGCTTTTTAGCATTTCTTTCATTTCATTCCAGGTAAGATGAGGAAAAGCACCAACTTTGCCTACCATGGATACAATAATAAAGTTTATTGCAGGTACTCTATATTTTTCCAGAATAGGGTAAGCAAGTTTATAAAAACTTTCATATCCGTCATCGAAAGTTATGAGTACTGCATTGTCAGGGATATCTGTTTTTCCTTCCATAAACTCTCTTAAAGTCTCTGGAGTTATTGGATGAAATCCCGCATTTTTTAAATATCTTATATGCTCTTCAAAAAGTTGGGGAGAAATACTAATAGGGCCTTTTACTTTTTTATCTAGTACATGATAAGTTAAAACTAAGACCTCATTGGAGTAATAGGGAATAAAACCAGGATTAATCTCATTATGAGAATTAATATCAGCTCTCAACTCTACATAAGAATAGCTATAGGAAATGGAAAAGAAAATTAGGATTATAATAAAAATCATTTTATTAATAATATTTAATCTTTTCATATTCCTCATTCTTTAATTACTCCTCTTTTATTATCTTTGTTTTTAAGTTGTACTAAGTTTATACCTTAAAAATTTTTTAAGTCAATTGATATCCAAGAAACTGTTTGAAATTAATTATGGATAGAGATGACGCTACTGAGGAATAAAGAAATCTTCATTAATGAAGTAAGAATAATTTTTAAGGAGAGCTTTAAGTTTTTCTGTTTATATATTCTTCATACTGGTACCTATCTCCCTACCTATGCGGTTATGGAGTATGAATCCAAGTTGTAATATGTGTATTTTTTAGGTTATAATTAAAAACATGAAGAAAACAAAGTCAATTACAATGAAAGATATAGCTCAAAAAGTTGGGGTTTCTATAGCAACAGTTTCTAGGGTTTTGAATTATGATGAGAATTTTGCAGTTTCTGACGAAGTTAAAAGAAAGATTTTTGAGGCTGCAGAAGAAGTAAACTATTATCCTAAAAAATATAGGAGAACTAAAACCTATAAAAAGATATTAATTGTTAAAGCATACTCTGAAAAAGTCGAGCTAGAGGATACTTATTACTTATCTCTTCGTGTAACTATTGAGCGGTTGCTTAGAATGAACGAATTTTTTGCGGAGATTAAAGATGATAATTTAAGTTTAGAAGAGCTTGAAAATTATCATGGGGTAATAATTTTAGGAAATTTAGAAGAAAAAAAACTTTATAGCTTTTTGTCTAAGAATCTAAATATTATTTTAGTAGATTTTTCTTGTGACAATCCATATGTGGATAGTGTTGTAGTAAACTATAAATTGGGAGTTAAGCAGGCTTTAGAATATTTACTAGTTTTAGGACATAAAAAAATTGGAATTATAAGCGGAAGAGAAAATACGGGGAACATGGATATGAGAGAGTTATACTTTCGCAAATTTTTGCAAGAGAAAAATTTATTAAATGAGAATTATATATTTTATGGAGATTTTACCCCTCATGGGGGATATATGGCTGCAAAGGAAATGCTAAATCTTCCTGATAAACCAACTGCAATATTTGTTTCTAATGATTCTATGGCTATTGGATGTTATAAGGCAATTTATGAATTGGGATTGAAAATTCCTGAAGATATAAGTATTGTTGGTTTTAATAATATATCAATTTCGCGTTTTATGACACCTCCTTTAACTACAGTTAATGTTTCAGTTGAAGAAATGGCTGAGACATCTTTATATTTGCTTAAAGATAGACTAAAGAGAAACCGTAAAATTGGCAAGAAAGTTACTATTTCAACAGAGCTTCTAGTGAGGGAAAGTTGTAAAGAAGTTTAATTGAAAAATAACTCTAATTTGTTTTAAGATCGATTAGAGATACGATAATAGCACTAGATAAAATGAGCCCACACCCAAGTATAGTAGGTAAGTTTATATCCTCTTTATATAAAAGGTAAGAAGCTAAATATCCCCAAATAGCTTCAGTACTTAGTATAATTGAAGTAATATAAGGTTTTATGAATTTTTGGGAGTAGGTTTGTAATATGTAGGCTAATAAGGTGCTGAATAAACAAATGTAGACCAAGCTAAATAAAAGTCTTTTGTTTTTTTCTCCTATAATAATAAATACAAGATTTTTAAACCAAACAAAATTATATTTTATTAAGATAAGGAGCAAAGAGATTAAAGAAACAGTTAAAAATTGCCAAAAGGATAAATTTATCAGGTCATCATTTTTTATGAAAATATCAGTAAAAACTATGTGAAATCCAAAAAACAGAGCGCATAATAGGCTAAAAAAATCTCCTTTATTTAGATAAAAAGCATCTCCAGAATATGATAATAAAAAAACTCCTAGTACACATAATAAGGCTGAAACTATGTGAAAGAATTTTGGTTTTTTCCCTCTTATTAACCAATATAAAAATGGTACTATAACCACGTTAGTACTTGTAAGAAAGGCATTCTTTCCAGGAGTAGTATAGAATATACCTATAGTTTGAGTCCAAAAAGCAAGAAAAAGAAAAAAGCCTAATATAAATCCTCTTTTTATTGTTTGTAATCTAGAACTCCTGATAGAGTTATAGTAAATAATAATAAGGAAAAAGGCAGAAGAGAAAAATCTGATAAACAATACTTGTATAGGGGTAATATGTGTTACACTTTCTTTAACAGCTACAAAGCCAAATCCCCATATGGTCGTTGCTAAAATTAAGCTTATATACGAACTTATATACGAAAAAGACAAATTATGCATTATTTGTCCCTCCTAAGTAATTTCTTTGAAATAAGATATTTCAGGTTTTCGGAAATTTCATAATGGTTAAATATTGAAATAAAAAGTTCTATTGAAAAATCTTCGTATTTACAACGATATTTTAATAGTTGGTTTTGTCCGCAGGAGTTAGTTCCTAATGCATTATTCTTGTAGTCTATGTTTAGAGTTATGAAATTGCTTTTCTTTAACTCCCAATTATGCTTTGCTTTCTGAATTTCAGTATCTTCATAAGGATATGCGCTGAAATCAAAAGATTTACTAGTACTAACAAAAATTCCAACCCCATAATCATCTGTAAGACTCACATACTTACAATCGCTTCTATTAGCTGAATCTTGAGGTTTTATATAACTTACCATGAGATTTTCGACATAATCCTCATAACATCCTATAAGTGCTGATTCTTTCATGTCTATGTAATTTGTGTGCGGTCCTCTTCCAAACCATCTTACGTTTCTTAGATCTCTAGAAAGATACCATTTGAAACCAAGTTTAGGGAGCATATTGGGGGCTTTGTCTTTATCTCCTTTAGTTTTCGCGGATATTTTTATAATAATGTCTCCTGTAGGATATATATGATATGAATAATCTATCACATAGAACCAAGTAGAGTTTATTGTTCCATATAAGATTTGAGTCTCTATGTTTAAAAAATCTTTAAAGTCTTTTATCTCAAATTTATCAACTCTCTCTTTTATAAAAGGTAAATGATATTTATTTATATAGTCACTTGTGATATTTTTGTCATTGTCAATAGGTGGTCTCCAGAAATTAAAGAAAGGACCGAAGAGTCTGATTTTTTTGCTGTTTTTTTCTCCTTCTATTAGTTTTGCTTTTACTTTATCAAATGTTATTTTTATGTCTTCCCCTATTATTTCAAGAATATCTCCCTTTTCAATGACAGATATGGGAGTTTTAGTATGGTTATTTATGAGAGAGGTTTCTTCTTTAATTTCTTCTTCTTTAATTCTATATTGAAAGTATGAAACAATATGCCCTCTTTTAGCCCAAGGTGTATCTTCCTTTAGAATAACATAAAAATCAATGAAAGTTTCCTGTTTTATGTTTTCATTATTTCTGATTTTTATGACATCTTCTACTTCTATTTCTTTTTTACACCTTGGAGGAATGTTAGATGGTGTAATTTCTCCACTTTTAATTATGCCATTATTGTTCCAAATCGAATAAACAACTAACAAGTGATCTAAAGAAATAAAATTATATAAGTTCTTAATTACAAAGATGCCTTTTTCAATATTAAGCAATTCAATTTTTATTGGTTCAAAGATTTTTTTTAACTCTAAAAAGCCTGGTTTAATAGTTCTATCAGGAAAAAGTATTCCATCTATACAGAAGTTACTATCATTAGGTTCATCTCCAAAATCCCCTCCATATCCATAACCTTTATTTTGGATAGGTAATCCATGATCACAAAACTCCCATATAAAGGCTCCCTGAAAGTTTTCATGTGCTTCAAATAATTCTTGATAATCCTTTAATCCACCAGGTCCTGTGCCCATTGCATGTCCGTACTCACACAGAATATATGGTTTATTGCAGTTCTTAATAACTTCTAGTAGAGATTTACTTTCATTCTCAGGTTCAAGCCATGTATACATAGTAGAAAATACATCTGTGACTCTGCCTTCTTTGTCACCCTCATAGTGAATCATTCGAGTATTGTCAATTTCTCGTATTTTTTTTGCACATTTTTCAAAATTTATTCCAAAAGAAGATTCATTACCTAAGGACCACATTATTATAGAAGGATGATTCTTATCTCTATGAACTGTTCTTTCAATACGATCAATAAAGGCATTTTCCCATTCAGGGTTGTTAGCAAGGTAGTTATGCTTGTCAACAAGTTCGAAACCATGAGTTTCAATATCACATTCAGAAATCACGTATACACCATATTTATCACATAGATCATAGAAGTAAGGAGAATTTGGATAATGTGATGTTCTAATGGAATTTATATTGTACTGTTTTAGAAGTTTTATATCTTTTTCTGCAATGTCCATGGGGGTAAAATATCCAAAACTAGGATAAAACTCATGTCTATTAATTCCCTTCAATTTGATTGGAACACCATTTAGTAAAAACTTATTTCCTAATATTTCTATTTTTCTAAATCCAATTTTTTGTGGAATTACTTGTATTATTTCTTGGTTTTTCCTAAGAATTAGAAAAAGATTGTATAAATATGGCTCTTCATCAGACCATTTTTTTATATCAAAATAAGGAGAAATAATGTTTAGTTCGTTACCAGATACTTTAAAGTTATCTGAATATATTATATTATTATATTCATCCGCAAGAATATATTCGAAAGTAATTTCTTCTACAAAGTTCCAGAATTTTAGGTTAAGTTTTATATTCCCCTTCTTATAATCTTCGCTTAAATCCGTTTTTACGAAGAAGTCAAATATACCATCTAAAGGTTCGACTCCAATCTCAACATCTCTTATGATTCCTGCGAGTTTCCACATATCTTGGCCTTCCAGATAACTCCCATCTGACCATTTGTATACTCTTACTGTAAGTAAATTTGGGCCTTCTACAACATATTTACTTATATCGAATTCTGAGGTTAATCTTGAACCTTTGCTATATCCAATTTCAAAGCCGTTTAACCATAAGTGGAAAGCTGAAGAGACTCCATGAAATTTGATTATTATTCTTTTATCAAGCCAATTTGCAGGAATAAAAAACCAGGTTCTGTAAATTCCGCAAGGATTTTCCGTAGGAACATAAGGGGGATTTAATGGGAAAATATATAATAGATCAGTATAATTGGGTTTTCCAAAGCCTTGTATCTCCCAACTTCCAGGAACGTAGATTTCTTGCCAATTAGAGTCATCAAAATCTTTCTTTTGAAATCCTTCTGGCGAATATTCTGGAGCTTCTAAGTAAAGAAATTTCCATTTTCCATTCAATAATTTATATCCTAAGGATAATTTTTTTTCGAAGTAAGAGGCAGATTCTAGAGTTGGGTACGAGTAGAAGTAGGATCTTGCAGGTAGTCTATTTATGTTAGTTATTTTGTGATTTTCCCAAGTCTTAATCATTTACTCTTTCCTCCTCTTCATAGAATGTAAGGAATATACTAGCAGTCCAACTGAAATCTGTGTCACAGAGTCCCTCTCCTGTTTTTGGATTGTAATTTTCACTAAAATAGCTATTTTTAATCATAGCCAAATATTTTTTTCTCAATTCTTGTGAAGTCTTTAAATACCCATGCTTTTGCAAGGCTTCATAGAAAATAAAAGTAGTTGGAGCCCAAATTGGACCTCTCCAATATCCAGTTTCATTAAAATATTTGCTGTTTTGAGCCTCGGTAGTTATTCCATACGGAGACAAGTATTTTTTAATTAATGTTTTATGGATTTGATTTATAATTTCTGGTTTAAGATCTTCTAATATTAAGGGTATATATTTTTGTAAACTTTCAGAATTTATTTTATTATGATTTTTATCATATGCTACAAAATCTTCTCCATCCCATAAATTTATAAGAGAGAGGTATAGTCTTGATTCTATATCTCTAAATAAATCCATTTCAAATCTTTTAGATTTTAAGATAGCCATCTTTTGAAGTACTCTAAAGAGGATAATTAAGTATGAATTGAGATCTGGTGATTCTATTGGGGGAGAAGATATAAAAATTGTAGAATTATCCATACCACTTTCATTTCCATGATTGTATTGTATTAGGTAGTCTTTATCGTCATCTCTAAAATTTAACCACCATAGTGCCCAATTTTTTAAAGGTTCATATAAATCTGTTATTTCTTCGTAGCTTAATAATTTATTTCTGTTTAGATATTCAATAATGAAGCCAATAATAGGAGGTTTACAAAAGTTATAACAACAATAAACATCATTTACAAAATCAGGTATCAGCCCGTCTTCTCTTTGCAATTCAGTAAATGTTTTTATTGCATTAATAGATAAATCGAAGAATTTATTGACGAGTGGTAATATTATAAAAAGATTATCCCAACTCCAGGCATTTGTCATCTTATTTTTTGAAGAATAAATAGTCTCATATTTAAGTAGTCCTCTTGGAGATACAATATTAGACCATAGTATATATTGAGCTAATTCGTATTCAAAAGTTTTGTTCCCTTTGAATTTGGAGGAAAAATTGTCATACTTTTTCTTGTTTTTCTCTAAAGCTTCTTCATAGGTAGGTTTTATGTTTAGAGAAACTTTGTCTATTTTGTCGGTTATCTTTATCAGAGAGATTCCATTCAGGGGATATATATATAATTCTGCAGATTCACATCCTAAACCATTCCATTTTGTGTATATTTTTGTTTCTCCTACTAATACCTCGATTAAAAGTATTACGTTGTTTTTATGAGAACAATTAAATTCATAAATATTTTTATCTCTTTCAATCAAGTTATCATAACCTCTTGTTGCAAATTTAAGGGTTACAGGATGATTTATGCTCTTAATAACAAGGGTATTATCATCATAAAAAGTAAAGTTTATGGATGAATCATTTTTGTTTATTCTTAGTTCATAGAAATTAAAAAATATATCAGAGTTTACTGTATCCCATTCAATTTTTATTAGATTACCCCAATCATTGTCTCCTCCTGAGATGTGTCTTATCCATAAGCTTTTTCTTTCATCTAAGCTTATTACAATATAAGACCCTCTTGTGCTAAAAGGTATGTTTTTTAATAAATCTACAGACAGAAAAATCACCCCTTTACACTAACACTTACAATTCCTTCGGTAATATATCTCTGGGCAAAAATATACAATACTAACGGTGGAATAGAAGCTATAGTTGTAATTGCCATAATTTTATTTATTTCAATATGATGTAAGCCTCTAAATTGAGCTACTCCTAGCATTAAAGTGTATTTTTGGGGATTGTTTATAAAAATCAGAGGACCTAAAAAATCATTCCAGCAAGTTAAGAAGTTAAATATGATTAGTACCATAATAGCTGGAATTATTAAAGGAATAAATATTCTTAAGAATATTTGAAAATCATTTGCCCCATCTATTGCTGCGGCTTCTTCTAGTTCTTTAGGTATGGTAAGCAAGAATTGTCTTAAAAGGAATATATAAAATGGACTTCCAAACCATGCTGGAATAATAAAAGGTTTTAGAGTATCAATCCATTTTAGAGCTTTGAAAAGTACATATTGAGGAATCATAGTTACGTCCCAAGGAATCATCATGGTGGCGAGTAGAATAGTAAATAGAAGCTCTCGGCCTTTGAACTTATATCTTGCAAAACCATAAGCTACAAGGGTACAGGAAAAAACCTGACCTAAGGTATTAAAGAGAACAATGATTAGTGAATTTTTTAAGTAGAGAGCAAATGGTTGAGCATTCCAAGCATCCACAAAATTTTTAAAATTAATTTTTGACGGAAAAAATACTGGAGGGTATGTAAATATTTCATTTGGGGGTTTTATAGCACTTATTATCATCCAATAAATAGGACCGATAAAATATATTGATAACACAATCATTACTAAATAGTAACCTATCTTTATTATCTTATTCATTTAAAATACACCTCCTATTTTTCCCCTTCGTAATATACCCATCTGTTTGAACTCTTAAATAATATCAAAGTTAAGATTAGTATTATTAAAAACATTATCCAAGCATTAGCAGAAGCATAGCCTAGTTTTGAATATCTAAAAGCATTGTGGTATACATACATAGCATAAACATATGAACTTCTAGCAGGGCCACCTCCAGTTAATAGTAATGCAAGTGTTAAAACCTGGAAGGCACTTATAAGGGTAGTTATCAGATTAAATAATATGGTTGGAGAAAGCATTGGTATTGTAATTTTGATAAACCTAGGCCACCACGTAGCTCCATCAATATATGCTGCTTCGTATAATTCCTTGGGAATTCCTTTTAATCCTGCGAGAAAGATCAACATGGTATTACCCATAGTCCATAAACTTGCAATTACAAGAGAGAAAACGCTCCATCTAGTATCTCCAAGCCAATTGATGCCTTCTATTTTTAATAAAAGAGATAGAATATAATTTAGGATTCCATATTCTTTATCATATATCCAAGACCAAACTATTGCTATTGCAACTCCAGAGACAACGGTAGGAAGAAAGAATAATGCTTTAAATAAAGTGGTAAATTTATAATTAGTGTTAATTAATATTGCACAGAGCAAAGCGAATATAGTATTTAATGGTACATACCAGAGTACATATTTAAAGGTTACTTTCAAGGAATGATAGAAAAGGGGGTCTTTGAACATATCTGAGTAGTTTTTTAAACCAATGAAGACTGGTTTCCCCACAATGGGCCATTTATAGAAGCTCATCACTAAAGAAAAAAAGAGAGGGCCTATGGTAAATATTAAAAAACCTAAAATCCAGGGCATGAGAAATAGAAAAGGAATATATTCTTTTTTGTTTTTAATCCTCATAAATATTCACCTCTTTTATTCTTATGAATAAGGTTGGAATTACTTATAAATTGCGAGATTTCATCTTTTTTAACTTTTTTAAATTTTTGATTTATTTTTCGATTTTATTAAGGGGGGAACAATAGTTTACTATTGTTCCCCCCTTTTAAAATATTGTTAAATATCTTAGTAATACTCCTGGCCTATATTAAACTTTAACTTATAAAATTTAATCTTTTAACCAATCTTTAGTACGGTTGACGAGATTGTCAAGATATTCTTTTATCTTTTCCTCGTTAGCCTGTTCACTGAATATTTGTTCTATAGTAATTGCTAATTCATCATATATTCTTCTCATGTTTTTATTCAAATAGAATGATGGAATCTTATCTGCAGAAACCTCAATCATTTTGTAAAAAGGCTTATAATAAGGATTAGAGTTTAATTTTAGCTCAGCAACAACGGTTTTCCTAGTAGGTAAATCTCCTTTTCTCATCTTTATAGCTTCTTTATTGTAACTATAATATTTAACGAATTCCCAAGCTTCTTTTAGATTCTTTGTGTCTTTTGCTATTGAGATAGCAGAAACATTTAATATACTTTTAACTGGTTTCCCTTTAAAGGCAGGAAGTATATGAACTCCAAAATTAAGTTTGGCTTCAATGAATTCAGGAAGTCTCCATATACCACTTTCAAGCATTCCAAGTTTCCCAGCCTTAAAGAGATCTCCTCCTGATTGTATTTGTTGAGTTCCTGTAAGAACTGCGATTTTTTCTTTCAACATCTTTGTAAAAAGACTCAAGACTTCTACCATTTCTCTGCTATTTAAATATCCGTTTATTTCTTTACCGTCCGGACTACAGTATGATCCTCCATTGCTCCAAAGAAATTGTTCAAAGTCATAAGGATCTGGACTTACTGGGAATGCAAAGCCATATATTTTTTGGGATGGGTTTGTTAATTTTCTTGCTTTTTCTATAAATTCGTCCCAAGTCCAATTAGTAGATGGTGTTGTTATTTTTTGGGTCTTGAATAAGTCTTTGTTGTAGTATATTACGTGGCTTGTAAATCCAACAGGAAGTCCATATAATTTACCTTCATATTTACAATAGTTAAATAATGCTGGGTAATAATCATTTAAATTTATACTTTTATCTTGTTTTAATAGGTCATCTAGAGGAATTAGAGATTCGTAGTAGGTAGGGAAATCCCACATATACATTACATCTGGTGGATTTTTGGCTCCGAAGGAGGCAGCTAATTTTTGATCAAAAGAATCTCCATAGCTTTCTACTTGTACTTTTATGTTGGGGTATTCCCTTTCGAATCTTTTGGCTATTTCTTGCTCTATTTTATAAAGCTCTCCAGTATCCCAAGTTGCAAATCTAATTGTGACAACTTTTTGTGAAAAGGAGATAGAAATACCTAAAAGTAGTAGGAACACTAAGAAAAAAGTGTTAAGTCTTCTCATTATACACCCTCCTTTTTATAATTGTTAATGTTATTTTAAAAAAATTTTACTTAAATGTCAATAATTTTAATAAAAATTTTTGATTTAGGTTTTCCTGTTTTGCCTTGTTGACTAATAAAATCTTCTTTTTTAAAGATTTTTGCTTTCAAGAAGCTAAATAAAGTTTAAAAGTCGGTTTAGTTTTTTATTTAATTTATCCTTATTTTAGGAAACTAAGCACTGATTTTAATAAATAAGGAGATTTTTATTAAGGAAAAAGCATAGCTTTGAGGAGTTGGAAAACTTTAGCCTTATATTCTTTTAGTCTTACCTGTGTTCATACTTATACAGTTTAGGAATTTTTTGGTTTCTGAGACTGTTTAAAAAAATCAAAATTATAGTCAAGAGAGAAACTACAATAAGGATAAGAGGTTGCATACAACCTTGCTATATTCTATTTTGTTGTTATCTCATAATTTTCTTATCTTATAAAGATCTTCCCTCATAGAATATCTCTTCGCCTCTTTCCTTTGTTTACTTAAGTAGGGATTTTAATAGATTTACCCCACTGGTATAAGCTTTTCCCTCCTCTCTCAAACTATACTGACATGGAAATTTTTATTGGTATAATGACAATATACCAACATTATACTGGTGGGATACGATGAGTAGGGTAAATTTAACTAAGGAAGAAATTTATCAAAAGCTTAAATAGAAAGATTTTGAGAGAAGAACTCTCTCTAGGAGAATGGATTTTTGAGAGAAATTAGGTGCAGAGTATAGTCCATTGGAGTAATTTTTGCAAGAGTCAGACTTTATTTCCTTTCATGTACCTTTAATAGACGAGACCTATCACCTTCTTAGTGGAGAGGAATTAAAGTTAATGAAAAAAGAAGCATATCTTATAAATACCGCTCGAGGTCCCATTGTGGATAAAAAGGCTCTTTGCAAGGTATTAAAAGAGAATGGATAAGAAGTGCAGCTTTAGATGTATTTGAAAGAGAGCCAGAAATGGAACCAGAACTTCTTAAATTAGATAATGTAGTTCTTGCTCCTCATATAGCTTCTGCTTCTTTTGAGACTCATACAAAAATGTCTATTGTGGCAGCCGAAAATTTAGTAAAGGCGTCAAAAGGAGAAGTTCTACCTAGTCTTGTGAATCCTGAAGTTCTTCAAAAATAATAAAGGTAATTTAATAAGGAGGATTAAAAGTGAATCTTAGAGAAATTGCGTGGAAGATCATTAAATCATCTTTAGAGGTAGTTAATCCTAAATTGGCAGTAAAAAATTATCTTTCTTATGATGAAAAGGAGAGAAAGATAAAGGTAAAAGATAGGGAATTTGAGATAAAAGGAGATATATATCTTCTTTCTGTAGGAAAGGCTTCTTTTCCTATGACTGAAGGGGCATTGGAAATCTTAGGAGATTTAGTAAAAAAGGGATACGTAGTAGTTCCTTATGGATATGAAGGGAAGCTTACAGGAAACATAGAGATTCTTTATTCTTCTCATCCTATACCTGATAAAAATGGAGAAAGAGCAGCAAAGACAATTCTTAATTTTGTAGAAAGTCTAAAGGAAGATGATATATTAGTCTTTTTACTTTCGGGAGGAGGCTCAGCTCTTCTTCCTCTGCCAAAGGAAGAAATTACCCTTGAAGATAAAATAGAGACCACAAAACTTCTTTTGTCTTGTTCTGCAAGGATTCAGGAGATAAATGCAGTAAGGAAGCATTTAAGTAAAATTAAAGGGGGCCAGCTTGCAGAAAAGTGTAAAGGGACAATAATAACTTTGGTTGTTTCTGATGTTCTTGGGAATCCACTGGATAGTATTGCTTCAGGTCCTACAGTTCCAGATCCTACTACTTATCAAGATGTTTTTACTATATTAAAAAAATATGATTTATGGGAAAAAGTTCCAGAGAGGGTAAGGGAACTTGTGAAGAAAGGAATTTTAGGGGAAATTCCTGAGACACCCAAATTTATCAATGAAAGACATTTTACAGAGGTAATTTTATCCAATAGAAGTTGCATTGAAAGAGCCATAGAAAGAGCAAAGGAGCTGGGATTCAATACTCTCTTCCTTACAGGATTTTTAGAGGGAGAAGCAAGGGAGGTTGCAAAGGTTATTGCTGGAATTGTTAAGGAAATAAAATTTTCCCAAAATCCTATCTCACCACCTTGTGCCTTAATTTTTGGTGGAGAAACTACTGTTACTTTAAAAGGTGATGGTTTGGGAGGACGAAATCAAGAGCTTGCCCTTTCTTTTGCTATAGAGATTCAGGGAATAGATGGTGTTGTTTTAGTATCCTTTGCCACCGATGGAAGAGATGGACCCACAGATTCTGCAGGAGCTTTTGCTGATGGAAATACAGTGGAAAGGGCAGAAGAGTTAGGAATGGATCCAGTATCTTATCTTTTAAATAATGATTCTTATCACTTTTTTGAAAAGATAAATAGTTTGATAAAGACAGGACCAACACACACTAATGTAAATGATATGGTTGTGGTTTTAGTAGAATGATGTTATATTTCTTCTATACTTAAAGGATTAACAATTTGAGATTATACGCTATTTAACTCTTTTATAGATTCTCTTATTATCAACTCTGGCTTTAGAATTATTTCTCGGTTTTACTTTTTGTCTTTGTTTATTCTCCCTACTTTGTCTAAATCTAATGTTGAAATTCTTTAATAGTCCACTTTATTCTTGACAGATATATTTTTTAGGTGTATATATGTAATAGACATATATATGGAGGTGGATGGATTGAGAGGATTTGGTAGATGGCAAAAAGGTATGGGATTTGCTCCAGGTTTTTGGCTTAGAGCTTTTGTGCTTGTTGCTCTTTCTAAAAAAGAGCTTCATGGATATGAGCTTTTAAATATGATTGATGAATATTTTCCAGAATTCTGTTTTTGTAAGGGTCTTTCTGGAATGGGTACTGGTTATAGGATTTTAAGAATGCTTGAAATGGAAGGACTAATAAAATCTCGTTGGGAGACTGGAGAAGGTCCAGCAAAGAGAGTTTACTCTTTAACTTCCGAGGGAGAGAAAGCTAAAGAAGAGATATTGGAATATGTGAAGGAAATGAAGGATAGAATTGAAAGATTTTTAGAATTTGCAGGAGGAAAGGAGGTGTAAAAAAATGAGATGGTGGCATAGAGGATATGGATGGGGTTTTAGAGGATTTGGAGGTTATGGTGCTCCTTGGTGCCCATGGTCTTTTTGGGGACGTAGATGGTGGAGGGGTAGATTATATCCCTACTATGGAATTACAAAAGAGGAAGAAAAAGAAATTCTTGAAGCTTGGAAAAATGATCTTGAAGCTGAGCTAGAAGAGATAAAGAAGAGATTAGAAGAGCTTAAGTAAAGAAGTGGGGTGGATAAAAATCCACCCCGCATAAATACTTTTTTTATTTTAATAAAGGTTTGATCAAAAGGAGGATTGTATTAAGATGCATGTTCATGATCATGAACATAGTGGTTTAGGCCCTGAAGGTTATTGTATATGTCCAAAATGTGGATATAAAAAAGTACATACACCAGGTATTCCTTGTAAAGAAGAAAGATGTCCTAATTGTGGATCTGCTTTAATAAGAGAGGGATCTTATCATCACAAATTAATAGAAGAAAGGAAGAGGAAAGATGAGAAATGATGATATTATTAAGCAGAGAGATAAAATTAAGGAAAGGATGAGCAGGATAAAAAATAAAATTGTGGTAATGAGTGGTAAAGGTGGAGTTGGTAAAAGTACTGTTGCAGTAAATCTTGCTCTTTCTTTTAACCTAAAGGGATATAAAGTAGGGCTTCTTGATGCAGATATAACAGGTTATAGTGTGCCAAAACTTTTAAATTTAAGTTCTGAAAAGCTTTATAATACTGACGAAGGAATACTTCCTGCAGAGACTACTATGGGAATTAAAGTGGCTTCAGCAGGTTTTCTCACTGAAAGTGAGGAAACTCCTATTATATGGCGTGGTCCCTTAAAGGCTTCTTTAATAAAGGAATTTCTATCGAGCATTATTTGGGGAGATCTTGACTATCTTATAATTGATCTTCCTCCTGGAACAGGAGATGAGCCGTTGAGTATAGCGCAAGATATACCTGATATAAGTGGGGCTGTTATTGTGACTATACCTTCAGATCTTTCTCAGAGAGTGGTAAGAAGAGCTGTAAATTTTGCAAGATTATTAAACATGCGGATTATAGGAATAATCGAAAATATGAGTGGATTTGTTTGTCCTCATTGCGGTGCAAGGGTTGACATATTTAATAGTGGCGGAGGAGAAAAGATTGCGAAAGATTTAAATGTACCTCTTCTTGGGAAAATTCCTTTAGATCCAAGGGTAGCAGAAAGTGGAGATAATGGAATTCCTTTTATTCTTGCCCATAAGGATTCTGAGGTATCAAAATCATTTATGGAGATTGTGGAAAAAATTGAAGATTTTTTAAAAGGAGGTAAGTAAAAATGAAAGTTGCTGTTGCTTCAGATGATGGAAAGGTAATCTCTTCTCACTTTGGGAGATCAAGAGGTTTTGTTATTTTTGAAATTGAAGATGGAGAGATAAAAAGTAGGGAATATATTTTAAATACTTTTACGGGACATGCAAGAGGACTACATCATACAGGACATCACCATTATGATAGTCATGCTACGATTATTGAAAATCTAAGGGACTGTAAAGCAGTAATTTCTCATGGAATGGGAAGAAGACTTTATGAAGATTTAACCTCTGCAGGTATTGAAGTATATGTTACCGATGAAACCGATGTAGATAAGGCTATAGAACTTTACATCAAGGGAGAATTGAGGAATGTCTCAGAGCTACTTGACTAATATCACGATACTTTGTGATGATAGGCTTTCCTTTCCTCTTTTTTCAGAGCATGGATTTTCGGTTCTTATTGAAAGAAGGGGAGAGGAAGCTTTACTCTTTGATACTGGAGGTAGTGATGTATTTATAAAAAATGCAAAAATTTTAGGAAAAGATTTAACAAAGGTTGAAAATATAGTTATAAGTCATGGACACTATGATCATGCGGGAGGTTTAAAGTACTTAGCTAAATTTGATAAAAAGTATAAAGTATATCTTAGGAGAGAGGCACTTTTACCTAAGTATAGTGGAGATAGGTTTACAGGTATAGACTGGGATAGTATAAAAAAAGACTTTGATTTTATATTTGTTGAGAAAGACATAGAAGAGCTTGAAAAAGGGATTTATATTTTTGGCTCTTCACCTTTAAGGAGCGAATTTAACAGCATTGATCCTAATTTTTACGTAATAAATGAGAAGGGAGAGAAGGTAAAAGATAAATTTGAAGATGAGCTAAGTCTTGTTATAGATGAGGGCGAGGGAATAATACTAATTACAGGTTGTGCTCACAGAGGTATTGTAAATATTGTGGATGATACTCTGAACAAATTTAACAAGAGGATAAATCTTCTTATTGGAGGATTCCATTTATATAAATCTTCTGAGGAGAAAGTAAAGAAGGTAGTTGATAGCTTAAAGGGCTTTAATATAGGGAAAATATTACCTTACCATTGTACGGGAGAGATAGCAATTAAACTTTTGGATTTACATAATTAAAAATTAACAGTTATAATAAGAGGAAAAACTAATAATTGGGAAGAGATATTGTGAAGGGAGTAATTTTAGCAGGGGGAACAGGTTCTCGACTTAGGCCACTTACAAAGGTAACTAATAAACATCTTCTACCAGTAGGAAGATATCCTATGATTTTTTATCCCATATATAAACTTAAGCAGGCTGGTATATATGAGATATTAGTAGTTACAGGAAGAGAGCACATGGGAGATGTGATTGAGCTTCTTGGAAGTGGGAGAGATTTTGGAGTGGAATTTACCTATAAAGTGCAAGATGAAGCGGGAGGAATAGCTCAGGCTTTAGGACTTGCAAGGCATTTTGTAGGAGACGATAAGTGCGTAGTAATACTTGGAGATAATATTTTTGAAGATGATATAACTCCATACGTAAAGAAATTTGAAGAACAAAAAGAAGGGGCTAAGATTTTACTCAAAGAAGTTCCCGATCCTCAAAGATTTGGAGTTCCCGTATTTGAGAATGGAAGAATAATTGCTATAGAAGAGAAGCCAAAAGAGCCAAAAAGTAATTTTGCGGTAACAGGAATATATATGTATGATTCTTATGTTTTTGAGATTATAAAGACATTAAAGCCATCGGCAAGGGGAGAGCTGGAAATAACTGATGTAAACAATACATACTTAAAGATGGGGAAATTAACCTATGATATTTTAAAGGGATGGTGGACCGATGCAGGAACTCCTGAATCTCTCTTTAGGGCGAACGAGCTTGCAAGAAATATAATTCTTGATTTTGAATAAAACATGGGAAAATTTAAAATTATAGAGACACCGATAAAAGATTTAGTTCTCATAGAGACAAAGATATTTAGAGACAATCGTGGATTTTTTATGGAGACATATAATCAAAAAGAATTTGAGGAGATAGGATTAAAACTTAACTTTGTACAAGACAATCTTTCACTTTCAAAGAAGGGAGTATTAAGAGGGCTTCACTTCCAATTCAAATATCCTCAAGGTAAATTAATAAGAGTTATAAAAGGTAAAGTTTATGATGTGGCCGTTGATCTCAGGATAAACTCTCCTACCTTTGGTAAATGGTATGGAGTAGAACTTACAGGAGAGAATGGCCTTGCCTTTTATATCCCTGAAGGATTTGCTCACGGTTTTCTCACTCTCGAAGATGATACCTATTTCTTCTACAAATGCACTGAGATTTATTATCCAGAGTATGACAGTGGAATAATATGGAACGATCCTGATATAGATATAAAATGGCCTTTAGAAAAAGTAGAAGAATTAATAATTTCAGAGAAGGATAAAAACCTTCCCAAATTGAAGGATATTATAGACAAACTAAAAGAAGAGGGAAATTGGATAAAGATATGAAAATAGTAATTCTTGGAGGAAAAGGCCAATTAGGTACTGAAATTTATGAATACTTAAAAGATAAAGAAGAGATATATTCTTTTTCTCATCAAGAATTAGATATATTAAATTATGACCTTTTAGAGAAGAAGCTTCAAGAGATTAAACCAGATGTGGTGATAAATTGTTCAGCCTATACAAAAGTGGACAAGGCAGAAGAAGAAAAAGATGAATGCATAAAAGTAAACACTATTGGTGCAAAATATGTCTCCTTTTTAGCCTATAAAGTAGGGGCTAAAATAGTATATTTTAGTACAGATTATATATTTGATGGTGAAAAGAGTACTCCATACACAGAATTTGATGATCCAAATCCATTATCAGTTTATGGACTTTCTAAGCTTTATGGGGAAAAATTAACAATAGAGCATAATCCTAATCACTTAATATTAAGAATATCATGGCTTTATGGCATATATGGAAGAAATTTTGTAAAAACAATATTAAATCTTGCAAGAGAAAGGAAAAAACTAACTATTGTAAACGATCAGAAGGGATCTCCTACTTATACTTTGGATGTAGCAAAACAAGTATATGAGCTTATAAAAAAAGATAAAGTAGGGATTTATCATTCCTCCAATCAAGGAGAAACTACATGGTATGATTTTGCGAAAAGAATTATTGAGATATTAAAAATAAAAGATGTAGAAGTTCTACCAATCAAGACAGAAGAATATCCAAGTATTGCAAAAAGGCCTAAATATTCTGTTCTTGATAATTTCCTTTTAAAGCTTGAAGGAATAAATATAATGAGAGATTGGGAAATTGCCCTTGAAGATTTTTTGAATACATACAAAGATATACTTTTAGGTGAAAAAGAATGAAAAAGATAATACTCATTACAGGCGGTGCAGGTTTTATAGGCTCAAACTTTATTCACTACATGCTCAATAAATATCCAGAATATGAGATAGTCAATCTCGACAAACTAACTTATGCAGGAAATTTAGAAAACCTAAAAGAGGTTGAGAACAATAAAAATTATCACTTTGTTAAAGGAGATATCACAAACAGAGAGCTAGTAGAGCATATATTTGAAGAATTCAATCCCCAATATGTAGTAAATTTTGCAGCAGAATCTCACGTAGATAGAAGCATTGAGGGGCCTGAAATTTTTGTAAAGACCAATGTATATGGAACTCATGTGCTTCTTGATGTGGCAAAAGAATACTGGGAAAATAAAAAAATGGAAGATGTAAGATTTATACAGATAAGTACTGATGAGGTATACGGATCATTACCTTTAGAAAGTAAAGAGAAATTTACAGAGGAATCTCCCTTAAGGCCTAACAGTCCTTACTCAGCGACAAAAGCAGGGGCAGACTTAATATGTAGATCGTATTTTATTACCTATAACTTTCCAGTAATAATTACGAGATCCTCAAATAATTTTGGTCCAAGACAATATCCAGAGAAATTAATACCTTTAACCATAAAAAGAGCCTTAGAAGGGAAGCCTATACCAGTCTATGGAGATGGACAAAATGTCAGGGATTGGCTTTATGTAGAGGACAATTGCAAGGGTATAGACTTAGTACTTCACAAAGGAAGGATAGGAGAGATCTATAATATAGGTGGAGGAAATGAATGGAAGAACATCGATCTTGTAAATCTAATATGTGGGATAATAGCGGAAATAAAAGGAGAAGACGCAGAGAGATATAAAAGATTAATTACTTTTGTAAAGGATAGGCCAGGACATGACAGGAGATATGCATTAAGTATTGAGAAGATAAAGAGTGAGCTTGGTTGGAAGCCTGAGAGTGATTTTTTAGAGGCTTTGAAATTTACTGTTAAGTGGTATATGGAAAGGTGGGAGGGGATAATTTGAGTAAATTTTATGAAGAAAAAAATGTAGAATATTTTTTGAGAGTTCGTAAAGATATTATAGACTTGGTGAAAAAACTTAACTTAGAAGAGCCTCTCTCTATTCTTGAGATAGGGGCAGGAGGTGGAAATACATTAATTGAATTAAAAAGGTTAGGTATAGCAAAAGAAGTTGTAGGGGTAGATATTGTAAGGTTAGTAAGTAGTTATCAAGATGATCCTTTAATGGATAATTTTATTGTAGGAAATATTGAAAAATTTGAGCTTCCCTATCCAGAGAATTACTTTGATCTTATAATATGTGCCGACGTTTTAGAACATTTGTATGATCCTTGGAATGCTGTGAAAAAGCTATATAAATATTTAAAGCAAAATGGATATTTTATTGCAAGTATTCCTAACATTGGTCATTTCTCTGTCTTAAAAAAAATTTTTATGGATAAGGATTTTAGGTATGATAATGCTGGAATTCTTGATAAAACTCATATAAGATTTTTCTGTCGAAAGAATATTATTGATTTATTTGAAGCAAATAATTTAAAAGTTGTGAAAATGATATCTAATTTTGAACTTAATAAAAGGAGCAAGAGTAATATCCTAAACAAAATAAGTCTTGGTTATCTTTCTGATTTATTAACTGTGCAATACTTAGTGATTTCCCAAAAATATGGTTAATGAAAAAGTTGCAATAGTAATATTAAATTATAACGGTTGGCAAGACACTATAGAGTGTTTAGAGTCGGTCTATCAGATTGACTATCCCAATTATGATGTTATATTGGTTGATAATGCATCATCTGAGGATTCTATAGTAAAGATAAAAGAGTATTGTGATGGAAAGATAAAAGTAGAATCAAAATTTTTTGAATACAATCCCAATAATAAACCTATAATGGTAGCAGAATACGAAAAGAACGAGCTTGAGGATTGTTCTATAGATCCTGATTTTAGAAATTTACCTTCTAATAGAAAGTTGATCTTAATTAAAAATGATGAGAATTACGGATTTGCTGGAGGTAATAATGTTGGTGTAAGGTTTGCAATGAAATATTTAAAGCCTGAATTCATTTTATTTTTAAACAATGATACGGTCGTAGATGAAAAATTTTTAATGAGTCTTGTAGGAAAGATCAAGGATAATTCAATTATAGGAAGTGCGCAGTCTTTGCTTTTAAGAAAAGATTGTGAGACTATAGACTCTTTAGGACAAGAATTGAAAATGAGGGGCCTTCAAATTAGTGATAAAGCTATGGGAGAAAAAATAAGTAATTACAAGGATATTAAAGATGCCGAAATTTTTGGTCCTTGCTGTGCGGCAGCTATTTATAGATCAGAGGTCCTAAATAAAATAGGATTTTTTGATGAGGACTTTTTTTATATATATGAGGATGTTGATTTATCATTTAGAAATAGATTAGCAGGTTTTAAATCATATTTAATTGTAGATTCTATGGTATTTCACAAAAGAGGAATTTCTGGAGGAAAAGATAAGACGATATCAATGAAGTCTTACTTTTCGTTGAGAAATTACTTGTCTATTTTGATAAGATACTATCCTTCTAATCTCATAATTAGAAACTTACCTAAAATTCTATATATTATTTCTAGACTTTTTGTTAGTAGTTTATATTTTAAAAAGTTAAATGAAACTATCATGTTTTTTTATAAATCTCTAAGATACAGATATTCGATAGAGGATAAATTAAAACTAAGGATGATAATAAAGGAATGGGTTAGATGAAAAATAACAAAGTTTACATCATTATTATTCATTATAAAGGTCTTGAAGATACTTTTAGTCTTCTTGATAATCTCTTATCATTAGACTATCAAGATTTTCAAGTGATTCTTGTAAATAATAATCCTGAAGAAAATTTATTTGGAAATTTGAAAAGTTTTATAATCACAAGGGGTTGGAATTTGCTTACCGAACAGGTAGAAGATAATTATATAACGTTAAGTATTGATAAGTTTAAATATCCTGTAGTTTTAATTAACCAAGAAAGAAATCTAGGGTATGCAGGTGGAGTTAATACTGGAATTAGATATACTTTAAAATATAATGATTTTTCTTATTTATGGATTTTAAATAATGATCTTATTCTTGCTCCAGATTCATTAAGAGAGCTAATAAATTTTGCAGAAAAGCTAAAAAGTGAAGGTAAAAGGGTTGGTATAATTGGATCGAAACTTCTTTACTATCATTCTCCTCAGATCTTACAAGGAATAGGAGGAAAATATAACAAGTATTTTGCACTTACTAAACATGTAGGAGGCTTTGAAGAAGATAAAGGTCAATATGATAGAGAAAATATAGAAATCGATTATGTAATAGGAGCATCAATGTTTGTGCCAAAAGAGTTTATTGAGGATGTGGGACTTATGGATGAAAGATATTTTCTATATTTTGAGGATGTGGATTGGTGTGAAAGGGCGAGGAGAAAAGGATATGTAATTACCTGTTGTTATAAAAGTAAGGTTTATCATAAGGAAGGGGCAAGTATAGGCTCAAGCTCTAAAGGGGAGAAAAAAAGTGAGCTTGCAGATTACTATGGAATAAGAAATAGAATTGTATTTACTAAAAAATTTTATCCTCAGTATTTATTCACAGTATATCTAAGCCTTTTGGGGGTTATTTTAAATAGAGTAAAGAGAAGACAGTTTAATAGGATAAAATTAGTTTTTGAGGCAATAAAAGATATACCAAAGGAGAATTAACCAGAATAGTTATTTCTTAATATACTTTGATATAAAGAAATATGCTCTTCTGCAATTTTATCCCAAGTAAATTTTTCTGCGTATTTTCTACTTTTCTCTGAGAGGTATTTTATTAGATTATAATCATTCAATATTTTTTTAATAACCTCAAAAGCATCTTGCGGGTTGTTAGCAATTAAGACTGTATCTTTTATCTCTTCAGTGGTGTGTCTTCCTTCAGTTGTTATTGTAACTACGCCATTTCCAAGGGTTGCAAGTAGTGTACCTCTTCTTTCTGAAGCACCGTCGGGAAAAGGAAGATAGGCAAATAATGTTTCTGAAAGGATTTCACATACTTCCTTCTCATTTAGATTTATGTTCCAAATAATATTTAGATCTTTTGAAATGTACTTTAACTCTTGGTAGTACTTATTATCTTTTATCTTTCCGATTATTCTTAAATTTAAACTTAAGTTAGAGTTTTTAATTAAGCTTGCAAGTTTTATAAAATCTTCTAAGTTCTTATTAGGGGCAATGAGACCAAAGTAAACAATTTCTTTTCTTCTTTCTTTGCTTTTATCGCAAAAAGGAATATTACTTCCAATGGGTATCACATATGTTTTGCTCTTTATGTATGGGTAAAATTTTTCAAAATATTCTTTTTCGTATTTAGAGGTAAAGATTAACTTTTGAGAGTTTATAGTAAATGCAAAAAGAGAAATAAATCTTAGAATATGAGCTTGACTTGCTTCGTGTAAGGTGATCACCATAGGTTTTATGAGACTCAGAAAGTGAGGACCAATACTGTATCCATACCCTAAGGTAGGATATTGCATGTGAGTAATAGAGTAGTTTTTAAGCTCTTTATAAAGGTGGTAAATATCTTTTGGTTTCCATTTTTTGGGACATAAAACTGTTACATTTAATCCTTTTTTAATTAAGGCATTACTGAGGTTGTAGGTGTAATCTCCTACACCGCAAGGTTCGGGTGGTAATGAGCCTGTAATTAAAGCTATTTTCATAGTCTTTTTTTCATTTTATTCTAACATATTGAGGTGAATTGATGGACAGAAATAAAAGTTTATTTTGTTTATTTATTTTAAACTAATTATTTTTAAGATCTTTTGATATAATGTTAATAAGTCGAAAAATATATAAGAAAGTACTCAGATGGGGAGAGATAAAAGGGGAAATAAAATTAATAGTCCTTCTGTCCTAGCTAAACTTTATAAACTCTATCTTCTTATAGAAAATGGTAGTTATCCTTCTATCTCTTATCTTCAAAAGAGTCTTGAGCTAAGTGAGAAAACTATAGACAGATATATATCTTATTAAGAGACTTCTTTAATATTCCAATAGAATACGATAGGGTAAAAAAGGGATATTATTTAGCTGAAAAGGTAAGTTTTCCCATTCCAAAGCTTTCGGAAGGAGAATTATTATCCCTTTTAATATCTGCAAAGTTGGTAGAGGAATTTAGAAATACTCCTTTAGAAGATTCTTTAAAAAAACTTGCTAAAAAGTTAGAAGCTCTTTTCCCTGAGGAGGTCACAATAGGAGGAAAAGAGTTGGAGATGATGCTTTCAGTCTCTCTTTCTCCTATAAAGATGAGGGTTGATATTAAGGATACCTTTGAGAAAATATTCTCTGCTATAAAGAATAGAAAAAGGATCATAATAAAATACTACTCCATAGAAAGGGATGAATTAACTGAGAGAAAGGTAGATCCATATCATATATACAACTACGAAGGAGTATGGTATTTTTGTGGATTTTGCCATCTAAGAAAAGAGCTCAGAGATTTTGCTTTAGATAGAATTCAGAGCATAGATATCACCTCGGAGAAGTTTGAATTTCCCAAGGACTTCAATCCTAAAGAATATCTCTCTAAGCCTTTTAGGATATATAAGGGAAGTTTTATTAAGATGAAGGTCCTTTTTGATTCTTATCAAGCAAGATGGATAAAAGAGAGAATTTGGCATCCCAATCAAAAAGTAGAAGAACTAGAAACAGGTGAGGTTATTCTGGAGATAGAAGGTAATTCTGAGGAGCTAAAACGTTGGATATTGAGCTATGGAAAGCATGCAAAGGTTTTAGAGCCTGAAGAGCTTAGAGAGGAGCTAAAAAAAGAATTGAAAGAGGTTTTAAAAAATTATGGATAAAAATTTTGTAGGGTCTTATTTTGACCCTACCAACTTGTATGCTAAGAGTAGGAGATAAAAAGGGGTGAATAAATGAGGATAAAAATAGTTTACGAAACCCTAGATGGTAAAGATATAATTCTTCCATGCCATTATAATTATGCTATTCAGGGGTTGATATATCAGACCTTCTCTCCTGAGATAGCTAAATGGCTACATGATGTAGGCTTTTTATTGGGAAAAAGAAAATTTAAACTGTTTACTTTTTCCAGAATTCTTGAAAAAGGAAAGATTATTGTTAAGGATAATGATAACAAATACTTAAATTTTGGAAGGAAGATAACCTTTTATTTTTCCTCCCCCATAGATGATATTGTAGGAAATTTAGGAGAAAGATCCTTTAGGGAAAGAGAATTTTCCATAGGTAAAAATAAAGTTTATATATCTCAATTAGAAATTCTTCTTCCTCCTAAGATTGAGGAGAAGGTTTATATAAAAATGTTATCCCCCCTTACTATATACAGCACATTCTTAAAAAATGGATCACGGATTGTTCATTTTTATAGACCTTATGAAAACGAGTTTTCTAAGCTAATAGAAGAAAATGCAAAGAAAAAATTAAAGATTGTTCACCAGAATTCTTATGATGGGGGTTCTTTGTCCATTAAACCTTATAAATTCTCTTTGGAGAAGAATAGAAAGGTGGTAATTTTCAAAAATACTCCTATAGAGGGGTGGACAGGTGTGTTTGAACTTTCAGGAGATCCTGCCTTAATAGCTATAACTTATGAGGCAGGTTTAGGAAATAAAAACTCAGAAGGGTTTGGAATGTGGGAGATCTGGAGAGAAAAGGAGGAGAGTAAAGATGCTGACTAATATTAAAGAAATAGGTAAAATGGTGAGAACCACTTCAGCGGAGGATTTTGTCTCTAATCTTGTGGAATACGATGAGGACTTGATGGTTGATGAAAAGGAAAATAGAAAGTTCTTGGTTATAATGGATTTTGACTTAGAAAGTGAAAAGATAAACCTTTATAGGAGAGAGGTAGATAGGCAAGTATTAGAGGAATATCTTTGGGTAGGAAATGCAAAGGGAAATAATCCTCAGGATAGGTTAACAACAAATAATGTAAGCTATCTGATCTGTAGCGCTGGAGCTGGAAATGGTTCCTCTATTGTAAATCTTCTCAATAATCTGAAAGGTGGTACTCTGAAAAATCTTTTGGAAGAAGTAAAAAATAAGTTTTTTATGAGTTTGCCTTTAGAGAAAGTAAGATATTGTTTGGATTTGAGCAAGATTGGGAATGGTGAAATTATAGACATTAAACCCCCTGAGAGTAGTGATGAGAAGAAATATCTAAAGGATATTGAAAACCTATGGAAGAAAAAATTTTTGGAAATTATTGAAGAAAAATTAGGCTTAAAAGAGAAGGAAATTTCTCTCTTTACAGTGACAATAAATGGAATGAAGCCCTCGGAGTTTAAAGATTACAAAGAATATATTGAGAATTCCCTTATAGAGGAAAGTTTTGAAGAAAGTTTTGAGGGCACATGTCATGTTTGTGGAGAGAGAAGCGAAATAACATATGACACTACAAAATTTCCTGTCAAGTTTTACATAACAAAGCTTATTACATTTTCTTCTGATTTTGAAGGAAAAGGCGTGAAAAAAGGTTTTTCTAAGAATTTTAGTTTATGTAGAGATTGTTATAAAGACATAATTTTGGGAATTAAATTTATACAGAATAATTTAGACACTCGCCTTGGGAATAATGACCTTTGGATTATTCCTGGACTATTCTTCAATCCTCTCGGAAAGGAATTAAAAGAGAGTTGGATTAGGACTTCTCGAGAGTTTGTAAAATCTACTTTCAATTTGCAGGAATTTTTAAGTTTTGAGGAACGGATTCAGAGAAACCTTGATGAATATAGAGAATTTGAAGAGATTGCTGATTATGGTACTGTGGATTTACTTTTTTATGAGAGAAGTAAGGAGGCTTTTAAGATTAAAGAATATATAAAAGATGTACATTTAAGACGGGTAGAGAAGATTAGAAATAGTATAAGGGAGGTGGAGAATTTAGGACGAGAAATATTTGGAGAGGGAGAAAATTGGTTCTTAGGTTTGGAAGATATTTACTTTTTGATTCCAATAAGAAGGGGAAAGGTTTCGGAATACAAAAAGATGCTTGATCTTTATGAGGATATTTTCTTAGAGCATAGAATTGATAAGGATATCCTTATAGACTACTTTGTTGATCTTGCAAAAGTTTATAGGTTTGAAAAGTTTTCTCAATACAACATAAAGATGGTTAAGAATACGGATATGGGGATGTCTCTTTCTATACTCAAAACTAACCTTCTCTTAAAACTCTTTGAGAAATTAAACCTTATTACAGGAGGTGATAGAATGCCTGAATTTGCAGATGATGTTCTAGACAAAGATCTACAGGAATATATTTCAAAAATGCAATACAGCGAAGAAGAAGCTGCACTCTTTCTCTTAGGTTATCTTATTGGGGAGATTGGTTATGAACAAATAAGAGGTGCAGATTTAAGTGCCAAAAAGCCTATCCTTAATAAGATCAATTTTAATGGTATAAGTGCTAAAAACCTTATAAATCTTGCCAATGAAGTATTTGAAAAATTAGATCAATACAAAATAAGAGGATACAATGAGAAGACATTCTCGGTGATGAAATCCCTAATGGACAAACACATAAAGTCTTGGAAATTGAGTGAACAAGAGAATGTATATTATATCCTCTCAGGTTATGCTTTTAATACATATAAAAGAGTTAAAAGTGTAAAAGGAAAGGAGGATCAATAAATGGGAGTCTATTCTAAAAATTCTGAAATCTTATTCCTTTATGATGCTAAATTAACAAATCCTAATGGGGATCCTGATGATGAAAATAAACCAAGAATAGACTATGAAAAAGAGATAAACTTAGTAAGTGACGTAAGGTTAAAGAGATATATAAGAGATTACTTAGAAAGTATTGGATATGAAATTTTTGTGGCTAAGGTAGATGGGGAAATTGTTGATGCAACGGAAAGGTTAAGAAGATTCTTTGAGAAAGAGAATAAAAAAGTGAATTTGAATAAGCTAACCAAAGAAGATGTAGACTTTATACTTTCTAAACTAATAGATGTGAGGCTTTTTGGAGCCACAATGCCTATTAAAGCTGGAGAAGAAGGAAAAGGAGCGAGTTCTAACTTTACAGGCCCTGTCCAATTTACTTGGGGTTATTCTTTGAATAAAGTAGAGCTTGTTACCTCTAATTCTATAACATCTACTTTTGCAGGAAGAGACGAAGCAGGAAAAGGGCAATATGGAACCTTTGGAAAAGATTGGAGACTCTATTATTCACTTATTGCTTTCTATGGTATAGTGAGTGGTTATAGGGCTAAATATACAAATCTTTCTGAAGAGGATGTTGCTCTTCTTGACAAAGCATTGTTAGAAGCTATTCCTCAGATGGCATCTACAAGAAGTAAGATTGGACAGAAGCCTCGTCTGTTACTAAGAATAGAATATTCAAAGCCCTATTTCTTAGGTGATCTCAGAAACAAAGTAAAAATAGATAAAGAGGAAGGGCTTAGGGATATTACTGATTATGAATTAGATATAACTAATCTTAAAGAAGTATTAGAGCAAAATAAAGATAGAATTGATAAAGTATATGTCTTTCAAGATCCCGAACTTAGAATTAAGGGAGGAAAACTTTTTGACCAATTGAAAGAGGTATTGGGGAATAAGGTTGTAGAACTTACTGTTTAGAAAGAATGGTGATAATATGAAAGTGATAGTATTTGATTTATTGGGAAAGATGGCGCACTTTAGGAAGTTTTATACAAACTCCTCTTCTCTCTCTTATCATTTTCCTCCTCGAACTACCATAGTTGGGTTGATTGCAGGGCTTCTTGGGTATGAAAGAGATACCTATTATGAAATTTTTTCTACAGATAAGGCAAAAATAACCATAGGGGTCAAAAGTCCATTGAGAAAAATATTACAAGTAGTGAATTATGTGTGGGCAGAAAATGTTAAACAATTAAATCAAAGCAGAGGCCAGCATACTCAAATTCCACTGGAGATCATATTTCCTCAAGATATGAAGGAGGATATTTGTTATAGAATATTTTTCCACCATAAAGATGAGAAGATTATGGAAGATCTTAAAAATAAGCTTGTAAATTTTGATTTCTGCTTTCCTCCGTATTTAGGAATTACAGAATTTGTAGGAAAAGTAGATTTTATTGGGGAGGGAATGGCAGAAATAAGTAGGGCAGATAAGGTATTAATTGATTCAGTGGTAAGCGTAGATTACATAAAGAAGAATTCCTTAATCTTGGAGCCTCAAGTGGGGGCTCAATATGTAAAAGAGAAAATGCCACTTTCCTTCAACAAGGATAGGTTGTTAGAAGATCCACCCAAAGAATTTATTGGAGAAATAAAGATTGGAAAAATTTCTTTAAAGGGGAATGTTGAATATTATAAAGTGGAAGTAAGGGATTTGGTTCAGAACGTTATCTTTATGGAGGATTAGTATGGACAGGTTCTACTCCCATTTGGAGAGAAGAGGAGAAGAGGTTGATCTTGAAAGATCCATTTTGTTAAAAAATCACCTACGAGAGGTAGGTCTCAAAACAATAGAATATTTCTTCTTTGAGGGAGGAGATTTAAAAAATATAGGATATTACATTGGTATTACTCATGACTTTGGAAAATATACTACTTACTTTCAGAAGAGACTTTTCGAAATTGAGCATTGTGGTGATCTTGCTAATCATGGTTTTATCTCCTCCCTATACTCTGCCTATTTGATTTCAAGGAAATTGGAAGAATTTAAAAATGTAGAAGATATAAAGGAATTTCTACCTCTCGTGGCATTCTTTGTTGTCTATCATCATCATTTAGATCTTTCTTCTCTTTCTAAATTGAAATCTAATCTTGAGAGTTCTGACAAAAAGGAGCTCATATTAAAACAAATTGAGGACATGAAATCTAATTCTGAGATAATAAATAGAGACTTAAAAGAATTAGAACTCCCACTGTTAGAGGAATTCGAAAGAGATTTAGATGATGTTATTAATCTACTACGGAAGAGAATTTATCAATTTGAAAATAAATTAGAAGAAAAGATAAAAGAGAAGATAGCAATATTTTGCTTAGTATTATTTTCTGCCCTTATAGATGCAGATAAAAAATCAGCAGGAAAGGTAAGGGATGTGGAGAGGAGAGATATTCCAGAGGATATAGTAGAGGTTTATAAGAGAGAAACATTTAAAGATAACTCCGATGAGATAAACCTTTTGAGAGAAGAGATATTTCAAAAGGTTATTAATAAGCTTAAAGAAATAGATATAAGTAAGAATAAGATCTTCACCTTTACTTCTCCTACAGGATCGGGAAAAACTCTCACTGGTTTTGCTTTTGCTGTAAAACTTAGAAAAAGGATTGAAAAGGAATTTGGTTACACTCCAAGAATTATATATTCTCTTCCTTTTATCTCAATAATTAATCAAAATTATGATGTGTTAAGAAATGTGCTGTCTAAACTGCCAGATTTCGAAGGAAACTCTTCTGCTTATATCATAAGCCATCATCATTTATCTAAGGTAGAATATGAAGAGGGAGACGAATTAAGAGAAGTGGATGAATCTTTAGCTCTTATCGAATCGTGGGAGTCGGAGGTTATTGTTACAACTTTTGTCCAACTTCTCCACACTATTATAGGTTTTAAAAATAGCTTTCTTAAGAAATATCATAACATTGCAAGAAGCATTATTATTCTTGATGAGGTTCAGAATATTCCTGCAGAATATTGGAAATTGACCGAGAGAATATTCAAACTCATGAGCCAATATTTAAACTGTTACATAATTCTTATGACTGCCACAAAACCCTTAATTTTCTCTGATGGGGATACTTTAGAAATTCTCGATAACAATGAGGTATATTTTGAAAAATTAAATAGAGTAGTACTTTATAGTAATGTAAAGGAGCAGAAGGGGCTTGACTCACTCCTTTCTTGGTTTATTGATATATATGATCCCCAAAAATCTTATATGATAGTGCTAAATACCATAAAGTCCTCTATAGAATTTTATCGAATGTTAAAAGAACAATTATCCTTAAAAGAAAAAAGCATATACTACCTTTCTGCTAATATTATTCCTAAAGAAAGATTAGATAGGATACATAGAATAAAGCAAGATTTAGGGAACAATAAAAAACCAATTCTTGTTTCAACTCAAGTTGTGGAGGCTGGCGTAGATTTGGATTTTGATGTGGTGATAAGGGATTTAGGACCTTTGGATTCTGTAGTGCAGGTTGCTGGAAGATGTAATAGAAATTTCAAAAAAGAAAATGGCGAAATTTTTGTCTTCTTTTTGAAAGACGATAAAGGGAGATCTTATGCTAATATGGTTTATCAAAAGCTTACTCCAAGAATAACTTTTGAACTCTTTAGTGAGTTAGAGAGTGTAAAAGAAAGTGAATTTATAAAAATAATAAACAAATATTTCGAAAGATTAAGATTTGAAAAATCTCAGGAAGAATCAGAGTTGATAATATCTGCATTGAATAATTTAAGATTTTATGAGGGTAAAGAGATCATATCAGTTAGCTCTTTTGAGCTCATCAAAGAGAAGGGAATTGTCTATCCAGTATTTATAGAAGTTGACGAAAAAGCTATGGAAACTTGGAGCAAATTTAAGAGCATCATTTCCGATGACTCTATAGATAGGTGGGAAAAGAAAAAACTGCTTCTTAATATAAAGTCTCAACTTGAAGAATATATTGTAAACGTTAGGGTAAATAAAAACGAACCATGGATTTTTGATATAGCTTTCGACCAAAATATTGGGTACGTGGCTAATAAAGATATTCCTGAATATTATGATTCAGAAACAGGTTTTAAGAAAACTGAATTAAGCTCAGTAATTTTTTAATATTTGAGAGGGGAAAATGTCTTTTATAAATGGTACTTTAATAGCAAGTTATTTTATATGCAAAAGGGAGCTTTGGTTAATGGCTCATGAGTTGATTCCTGATCAGGAAAACTCATTTTTAGAGATGGGAAGATTTATAGAAGAGGAAGCTTATAGGGACGAAGAAAAGGGATTTTTAATTGGGGAGATGAAAATAGATATAGTAAAACAAGGAGACGAAAATATCATTATCGGAGAAATTAAAAAATCAAGTAGATCTGAATTGTCTGGAATAATGCAACTCTCATATTATCTAATGAGGTTAAGAGAATATGGCATCGTAGCTAAAGGAGAAGTGTTAATCCCTAAGGAGAGAAAAAAGATTCCTGTTGAAATCAATGAGGAAATTGAGGGAAGGCTAATTGAAGCTATAAAAGATATAAATATGATCATTTCAGAGCCTTATCCTCCAAAACCTGAAAAGATAAAGTATTGTAATCATTGTGCATATAAGGAGTTTTGTTGGGCATGAGCGAGAGTATTTACATATTTTCTAGTGGAGAATTGAAAAGAAAGCATAATACAGTATACTTTGAGACTTCAGATGGAGAACAGAAGTATCTTCCTATAGAAAACATAAGAGATATACATTTCTTTGGACAGGTTACTCTGAATAAGGAATTTTTAGAATTTGTTTCTCAGAAAAATGTAATACTGCATTTTTATAACTACTATGACTATTATGTAGGAAGTTATTATCCACGGGAGCACTATAACTCAGGGTATATGATACTAAAACAAGCAGAACATTATTTAGATTACGAGAAAAGACTTTTGCTTGCAAGAAAATTCGTGGTAGGAGCAATAGAAAATATCAAGAAAGTTTTAGGATATTATATTTCAAGAGGAAAAGAAAGCTTAAAAGAAAAATTAGAAAGAATAGAGTTTTTAGAAGAAAGTGCGTATGCCGAGGATCAGGTAGAAGGTTTAATGGGTATAGAGGGAAATGTGAGAGATATTTATTATTCATGCTTTAATGAAATAACCGAAAGGGAAGAATTTTTCATAGATGAAAGGACCAAAAAGCCTCCTTCTAACAATATGAATGCCTTAATAAGCTTTGGAAATTCTCTACTTTATACTGCTGTACTTTCAGAAATCTATAAAACCCATTTGGATCCGAGGATTGGTTATTTGCATACTACAAATTTTCGAAGGTTCACTTTAAATTTAGATATAGCTGAAATCTTTAAACCAGTAATTGTGGACAGAGTTATCTTTTCTTTAGTGAATAAAGGAGCAATAACCCCAAGAGATTTCGAAGAAAAACTTGGAGGCATCTATTTGAAGGAAAAAGGAAGAAAATTATTTGTCCAAAATTTTGAAGAAAGAATGAAGGTTACTATTCAATACAAGAATTTAGGTAAAGTCTCTTATAGAAGGTTAATAAGACTGGAACTTTATAAACTTGAAAAACATTTAATGGGAGAAGAAGAATACCAGCCTTATATTTCCCAGTGGTAGAATGTATGTGATTATGGTTTATGATGTTAATCAGAAAAGAGTAGCAAAGGTACTAAACATAGCAAGAAAATATTTGGAATGGATTCAAAATTCAGTGTTAGAAGGAGAGTTAACCGAAGCTAAATTTGAGCGTTTAAAAAGGGAAGTTGAACTTGTTATTGATGAAGAAGAGGATTCAGTCATCTTTTACATAATGAGAACTATTAAATATAGTGAGAGACAAATACTTGGTATAGAAAAAAATAAGAGAGAACAGATACTGTAGTTTTTTATTCCTCCTCATTTTACCCACCTCATTTTGTTACAATTGAAATCTATTAAATGCTGTATTTTACTATATTTTTTGAGGTCGACAGAAAATGTAACAAAAATTTTAAGGAAAAAACGGATAAAATGTAGGTAAATACTATTTTTCATTTAATTTTAACCCCTAAAATGTCATAAATTGTGTTGATATCTAACTTAGACTTTATTTTATCTTATTCTTAAAAGTTTATTTTTCTGTCGACCTCCAATAACCCCAAAACCCCGGGGGATCGACAGAAAGGTAAATTTTTGCATGAAATCCTCTTTACTACTTAATTTTTTTGTGATATATTATCCTTAAAATTGTAGCTTTCCTATGAGGGTATTAAAACAAATTTTGTAGCGTTTATGTAGTGTTAACGGGTTTGTAGCGTGCCTATAAGGGATTGAAACCTGTGAGGTGAAAAGATGATAAATACAAAGCTTTTTAAGTTTGTAGCGTGCCTATAAGGGATTGAAACTTTGTCATTGCTATCCCTCCTTTCGATGAAATAATCGTTTGTAGCGTGCCTATAAGGGATTGAAACTATAAAATGAAATAATCAAGAATAGTTTCTGTTTCTTGTTTGTAGCGTGCCTATAAGGGATTGAAACATGTTGTCTATTTTTTGCTCTAGCTCGTCCAGCTTCCCGTTTGTAGCGTGCCTATAAGGGATTGAAACCAAAGTGAAACAGAGAAATATAAAGCTGAAAAAGAAGCGTTTGTAGCGTGCCTATAAGGGATTGAAACTCCTCTACACCTCTCTCCCCTACAAGAATGTCTGGAAGTTTGTAGCGTGCCTATAAGGGATTGAAACTTGTATCGCCTCCCATCCTTAGTTTTGCTCAGTTTTAGTTTGTAGCGTGCCTATAAGGGATTGAAACCCCCATCCTCTTCTACATCCACAACAAGTTTGCCAAGTTTGTAGCGTGCCTATAAGGGATTGAAACAACATTAGCATTAATAAAATCTTAGCCACTTGGCCCCGTTTGTAGCGTGCCTATAAGGGATTGAAACCTTCGAAGGTTTGTTGCAAAAAACTGAAGGAAGCTGGTTTGTAGCGTGCCTATAAGGGATTGAAACAGCTAAAATTTGAAGAAATAGTTGGAGAATTAATTAGTTTGTAGCGTGCCTATAAGGGATTGAAACGAATTCACCATTCTATTCACTGTTTTTCTCTACCTCCGTTTGTAGCGTGCCTATAAGGGATTGAAACATTGGAGGTAGAGTTTGAAGTAAGTAGAGACAAGGTGAGTTTGTAGCGTGCCTATAAGGGATTGAAACACTGATCCAATTCTCTCTCTCTTCTTACTATCATCGTTTGTAGCGTGCCTATAAGGGATTGAAACTTGCGTCTGAGACAATTGGTAAAACATTCTGAGCAAGTTTGTAGCGTGCCTATAAGGGATTGAAACGGTACAGTTAGGAATGAATATGCAAGGCACTTTTAACGTTTGTAGCGTGCCTATAAGGGATTGAAACATTCTTCTTCCGTTATCTGCTCGAATATTTTTTGTAGTTTGTAGCGTGCCTATAAGGGATTGAAACGGATGGATGCAGGTAAATTTCTAATTGTAGGCTTTAAAGTTTGTAGCGTGCCTATAAGGGATTGAAACTCCGTGTGTACAAAAGATTGTGTAGCCTATTCTTTTGTTTGTAGCGTGCCTATAAGGGATTGAAACTTTTGGAGAACCAAAAAGAGCTAAAACATATGATTGGTTTGTAGCGTGCCTATAAGGGATTGAAACCTTCTATAAGTTCTTTAATTGCTTCCTTAATCTCTTGTTTGTAGCGTGCCTATAAGGGATTGAAACTTGCGTCTGAGACAATTGGTAAAACATTCTGAGCAAGTTTGTAGCGTGCCTATAAGGGATTGAAACACCAAAAAGATGCAAAAAGCAAAAAAATGGCATGGAGCGTTTGTAGCGTGCCTATAAGGGATTGAAACAGTTTTTCGATACGATGTCTATGCCTTCAATATCAAGCTTAAACAGTTTGTAGCGTGCCTATAAGGGATTGAAACTTTTCCACTGACCAAACATTATATGTTAGTGGCATAGTTTGTAGCGTGCCTATAAGGGATTGAAACCTGGTAGGACGTTAAGACTATATGAAAATCTCTTAAGGTTTGTAGCGTGCCTATAAGGGATTGAAACGTTTGTGGCGGATAATGACCAAATTTCCATATAATTTGTTTGTAGCGTGCCTATAAGGGATTGAAACTGCAATACAGCTTGCGAAATTAGAAGCAATTGCAAAGGTTTGTAGCGTGCCTATAAGGGATTGAAACAGCCCTCTCCATTCTCTATCCCATTCTCCAAAATCCAAGTTTGTAGCGTGCCTATAAGGGATTGAAACTCTCTCAGGCTGGTGGAAAAATCACAAGGAATTATCGTTTGTAGCGTGCCTATAAGGGATTGAAACACCTAATAGCAAACGAATATTTTGACACGCCAAGCGCTGTTTGTAGCGTGCCTATAAGGGATTGAAACGACACTCCCAACTTTTTCCGAGTCTCAGACCTAAGAGGTTTGTAGCGTGCCTATAAGGGATTGAAACGAGCGTGCGGTCTTAAAGTCGTCGTATATTCTCTGCAGTTTGTAGCGTGCCTATAAGGGATTGAAACCAATACAGAAAAAGATAAACTTCAGGAGGGTAGTAAGTTTGTAGCGTGCCTATAAGGGATTGAAACCGTCTTGCCTGTTGCTGCGCAATTAGGAGTATCTTTGTTTGTAGCGTGCCTATAAGGGATTGAAACTTTCACACTTGGTTCTGGTGCAAGAGCGCTTTACCCAGTTTGTAGCGTGCCTATAAGGGATTGAAACGCAGCAGAGGCAACCGCAATAATGATAGACATCGTGAGTTTGTAGCGTGCCTATAAGGGATTGAAACGAATCTTTCTTAAGCATCTCCTCAAGGCAAATAGAGTGTTTGTAGCGTGCCTATAAGGGATTGAAACAGTTTGAAGGAAGCTTCATCTTGTAGCCTTTTTATCTGTTTGTAGCGTGCCTATAAGGGATTGAAACGTTTTTTAATCGCTTTTTAGCTTTCAGGTTTTTGCTTGTTTGTAGCGTGCCTATAAGGGATTGAAACATATTTCTATAGAAGCCCATGGATATCGCACCTCCGTTTGTAGCGTGCCTATAAGGGATTGAAACGTTTTTCTAGGAGTTCTACAACATCGTTTGCAAACTGTTTGTAGCGTGCCTATAAGGGATTGAAACCAGGCTCGATACTTACCCATGTTTTTATGCCTCTCTTGTTTGTAGCGTGCCTATAAGGGATTGAAACTTTAGCTGGCAATAATCTAAACAATTTTTAAAATCTGTTTGTAGCGTGCCTATAAGGGATTGAAACTTATCTCCCTCGCCACTGAGAATGATATCTTCCCCTCGTTTGTAGCGTGCCTATAAGGGATTGAAACCTGGTAGGACGTTAAGACTATATGAAAATCTCTTAAGGTTTGTAGCGTGCCTATAAGGGATTGAAACGTTTGTGGCGGATAATGACCAAATTTCCATATAATTTGTTTGTAGCGTGCCTATAAGGGATTGAAACTGCAATACAGCTTGCGAAATTAGAAGCAATTGCAAAGGTTTGTAGCGTGCCTATAAGGGATTGAAACATTTTCTCTTTTCCAAAGCACGCTTTTCCAATTCACGCGTTTGTAGCGTGCCTATAAGGGATTGAAACATGGAAAAAAATGCAGAAGCCTCTCAAACATCTCAAGTTTGTAGCGTGCCTATAAGGGATTGAAACGAGGTAAATATGTATACATTCCATATTTTGCTCAAGGTTTGTAGCGTGCCTATAAGGGATTGAAACTCCTACAACGCTGTCTGCGTCCCATTCCAAAATCTCGTTTGTAGCGTGCCTATAAGGGATTGAAACCACCACTCTATCAGTAGCTCCTTCTTGTTCTGTGGAGTTTGTAGCGTGCCTATAAGGGATTGAAACTCCTTATTTATTATTGTATTCTTTCTTTTTATAACTGTTTGTAGCGTGCCTATAAGGGATTGAAACATAACATAAAGTGAAACTGAGCGAGACATCCCTGAACGTTTGTAGCGTGCCTATAAGGGATTGAAACAGGAGTGGGAAGAGATAGAAGATGAGTACAATATAGTTTGTAGCGTGCCTATAAGGGATTGAAACTAGTAGAAAAGAAAGAATAAAAAGAAAGAATAAATAAGTTTGTAGCGTGCCTATAAGGGATTGAAACCTTGCTGGAAGTGTAATGAGTTTCCCCTTAAAAACTGTTTGTAGCGTGCCTATAAGGGATTGAAACAGGTTCCCATTCCTTTGTCTTAGTTTCGTCTACAAAGGTTTGTAGCGTGCCTATAAGGGATTGAAACAAGGAAACGACGTAATAGAGCTAAGAAAATTTGAGAGTTTGTAGCGTGCCTATAAGGGATTGAAACAAGAATGGATGTAAGAAATTTGTTTTGGAGTTGCTTGTTTGTAGCGTGCCTATAAGGGATTGAAACAACTTACAGGAGCAAAGGGTTATAGAGGAGATGAAGGTTTGTAGCGTGCCTATAAGGGATTGAAACAAGGAAACGACGTAATAGAGCTAAGAAAATTTGAGAGTTTGTAGCGTGCCTATAAGGGATTGAAACAAGAATGGATGTAAGAAATTTGTTTTGGAGTTGCTTGTTTGTAGCGTGCCTATAAGGGATTGAAACAACTTACAGGAGCAAAGGGTTATAGAGGAGATGAAGGTTTGTAGCGTGCCTATAAGGGATTGAAACTCTCTTTCCAAGCTTCAAAAGTAATGAAATCTTTAAGATAGTTTGTAGCGTGCCTATAAGGGATTGAAAGAGATAAGATAAGCGTCTAGGCTTATTAAACCTGAAAAAGAGTCTATTTCATGCTTAGCTAAGTTCCTATAGATTGGTTGATCGGCAAAACTTATGTAAATGTGAAGGATAGATTGAGAAGCTCTTTCCCGGTTTTCCTAATCTTAAAAGGAGGTATCTAACTTATTTTTTGAATTTTTTGTTGATGTTGATATATCTAAAAAATCCTTATTTATCTTATATTAAAGACTCTAAAATAAATATTCTCTTCCACAAATCTTTTCCTCAATCCTCTAAGGGTTTTCATCTTTTAACCTCTTCCTTAACCTCAGATCTTCTTCCAATGATAAAAAAATCTAAAAGTAGCATTGGTGATTATCTAACTCCTTTACTTTTCCTTCTGAGGATGTCCTATTTTTTCCTGAATTGGAATATTTTGTTAATCTTTTCACTAAGGGTATTTTTTATCTTCTTTCTTGGGAGGATGAGTAGGATAAGTTTGGTAAGTTCCTTCTCTCTTGCTGCTAAAAAGCTTATTGCTTTTGTTGGTATTGATCTAGCGATAAAGGAGTCTTGGAAGTACAAGAAGAGTTTGAAATTTCTGAAAGAGAAAAATAGACATTTGAAATTGCATAAAAAATTATTTGACTAAATTTTGATTTAGATTAGGAAATATGTCAAAGGGGGAAGAAAGGTATATTTATAAGCATTTTTTCATTTGAGTACTCATTGTAAAGTTTTCATCTTTATCATATCTGAATTAAGAATTAAATTATAGTTAATATTATCGGTAATGCTTTACCGTATTCCTTTTGTAAATATAGTAGTTGACAAGTTTTAATGTTTAAATTATAATTTACACACTATATATTATATTCCTTAAAACAAGGTTGTTCGGGAAAACAAAGGGAGGAGATATTATGCTTAGAGAAGGTGAGATAAGAATCCCATCTGCCTGCGGACTAATAGGCTATATTAATAGAAAAAGGAAACTTATCTCAGGATATCATATCGTTAGTGCTATGACTGTAATGAGAGAGCGAGGGAATGGTTTAGGAGCAGGTTTTGCAGGTTATGGAATATATCCAGACAGAGAGGATTATTATGCTTTTCATCTTTTCTATGAAGATACAAAGGCAAAAGAAGAAACTTCCAAATTTCTTTATGAATATTTTGATGTAGTTCAAGAAGAAAAAATCCCCACAAGGAAAGTTAAAACTATTAAAAATCCGCCTATTATATGGAGATATTTTTTAAAACCTAAAGAGGAATATTTAGCAGAAGAGGAAATTTTGGAGGAGGATTTTGTAGTAGAAAAGGTTATGGAGATTAATACTAAGATTGATGGAGCATACGTCTTTTCCAGTGGGAAAAACATGGGGGTATTTAAAGGAGTAGGCTATCCTGAAGATATAGGAGAATTTTACAGATTAGAAGAATATAAAGGATATATTTGGACTGCTCATACCCGTTTCCCTACAAATACTCCAGGGTGGTGGGGCGGAGCACATCCTTTCTCCCTTTTAGACTGGAGTGTGGTCCATAATGGAGAGATTTCTTCTTATGGGACTAACGCAAGATATGTGGAAATGTTTGGATACAAATGTACCTTAAGGACAGATACAGAGGTCATTACATATATTATTGACCTACTAATAAGAAAGCACAAATTACCATGGGATATTGTTGCGAAAATACTTTCTGCTCCCTTTTACAGTGTTATTGAGAGGATGGATGAAGAAGAAAAGAAGAAGATGAAGGCTATGAGGGCTGTATATCAGAGTTGTCTTCTTAATGGGCCTTTTGCTATTATTGTAGGATTTTCTCAGGGAATAGTTGCCCTTAATGATCGAATTAAGTTGAGACCTTTGGTGGCAGCGGAAAAAGGGGAAGTTTTATATGTGGCTTCTGAAGAAGCTGCCATAAGAGAAATTTGCAGTAATCCTGATAAAGTCTGGATGCCTAAGGGAGGAGAGCCAGTAATAGGACTTCTGGAAGAAGTGGGGGTTTTAGTATGAAGACATTGTATGAATCTGATTTTATAGTAATAAGAGATGAAACTAAATGTATTAGGTGTAAGGTTTGTGTAAGACAATGTGCTAATGATGTTCATGAGTATGATGAAGAAGAAGATAGAATAATCTCTGATAATTCAAGATGTGTGGGATGCCATAGATGTGTAGCTTTGTGTCCTACAAAGGCAATAACAATAATGAGGAATCCATTGGAGTTTAGGGAGAATTATCAATGGAATGCAAGAGCTATAAAAGATATATATAAGCAGGCAGAAACCGGAGGTATTCTTCTCACAGGAATGGGAAATGATAAAGCTTATCCTATATATTGGGATAAGCTTTTGATAAATGCAAGTCAAGTGACAAATCCCTCCATTGATCCTCTAAGGGAACCTATGGAAATAAAGACCTTTATAGGTAGAAAACCTGAAAAATTAGAATTTGATGAGGAAGGAAGATTATTAACCAAGATGCCTCCTCAATTGGAATTAGAAGTTCCTGTTATGTTTTCTGCCATGTCTTTTGGTTCTATTAGTCTCAATGCATGCGAGTCCTTGGCGAGGGCTGCAGTAGAAGTGGGAACTTATTGGAATACAGGTGAAGGAGGACTTCATAAAAAGCTTTACCCATATAAACATCGTGCTATAGTTCAGTGTGCTTCAGGAAGATTTGGGGTAGATATAGAATATCTCTATTCTGGAGCTGCTATTGAGATAAAGATTGGACAAGGAGCAAAGCCTGGAATAGGAGGACATCTTCCCGGAGAAAAGGTGGGAGAAGAGGTATCTGCTACACGTATGATTCCTATAGGGACTGATGCTTTATCTCCTGCTCCTCAGCATGATATCTATTCCATTGAGGATTTAAGGCAACTTATCTTTGCACTGAAGGAGGCAGTAAATTATGAAAAACCTGTAGGAGTAAAGATTGCTGCAGTTCATAATGTGGCAGCAATTGCTTCGGGAATTGCAAGGGCAGGAGCAGACTTTATAGCTATTGATGGATTTAGGGGGGGAACAGGAGCAGCTCCTACAAGAATAAGGGATAATGTAGGAATTCCTATTGAACTTGCTTTGGCAGCAGTAGATTCTCGTCTAAGAGAAGAGGGAATAAGAAATCAGGTATCCATAATAGTAGCAGGGTCTATAAGAAATAGCGCAGATGTGATTAAGGCAATTGCTTTAGGAGCAGATGCGGTTTACATTGGTACTGCCGCTCTTATATCCTTAGGTTGTCATCTTTGTCAAAATTGTCATACAGGGAAATGCAATTGGGGTATTGCGACTCAGGACCCTAAATTAGTAAAAAGGCTAAATCCAGAGATAGGAGCAAGAAGAGCAGCGAATCTTTTAAAAGCTTGGGCGCACGAGATAAAAGAGATGTTAGGTGGCATGGGGATTAATGCCATAGAAAGTTTAAGGGGAAATAGATTAATGCTTAGAGGAGTTGGTTTGACAGAAAAGGAGCTTTCCATATTGGGAGTAAAACATGCTGGGGAGGGAATGTAAAAAATGTTAGTTAAAACTAAAAAGAGAATATATCCTAAGGAAGAAGTATGTATTGGATGCCATCTTTGTGAGATATATTGTGTTCTTGCTCATTCTGGGACTCGAGATTTAATTAAGGCTTTTAAAAAGAAAGATAGACCTTCTCCTAGGGTTATTGTAGAAGAAAAAGAGGGAGTACATGTGACTTTTGCATTACAATGTCGCCATTGCGATGATCCTTTATGTATTAAAGCCTGTATTACGGGTGCCATGCATAGAGATGAAAACACAGGAGCCATCTTATGTGATGAAGAAAAATGTGTAGGGTGTTGGTCTTGTATTTTGGTATGTCCCTATGGAGCAATAAGAAGAGGAGAGAATAAGAAAGTAGCGTCAAAATGTGATCTTTGTATTGAGAAAGGAGATCCTATTTGTGTTCAAAATTGCCCTAACTCTGCATTGGAACTAGTTGAAGTTTAAGGAGGGGATTGTTTTGAAATATGTAATAATAGGGAATTCCATTGCTGCTGCAGGTTGTATAGAAGGAATAAGAAAAATAGATAATGAGAATGAGATTATTGTGATTTCCCAAGAACCATACCATATATATTCAAGACCTTTAATATCTTATTGGCTTTCAGGGAAGATAAATGAGGAGAAAATCTATTATCGTCCTTGGGATTATTATGAAAAATATAGAGTAAAGCCTATTTTGGGAAGGAAGGTAGAAAGGGTAGACTTTGATGAAAAGAAATTATATTTGGATAACAATGACGAAATTTATTATGACAAATTGTTAATAGCCACTGGTGGAAAACCGTTTATTCCTAATATTCTAGGACTTGCTAAGAAAAATGTTTTTACTTTTATAAAATTTGACGATGTGAAGGCAATAGATAAAGCGATCTGTCCTGGAGCGAAGGCAGTAGTAGTTGGTGGAGGGCTAAGTGGATTAAAGGCGGCAGAAGCATTAATAAAGAGAGGATGTGAAGTAACTGTTATAGAGCTTGCAGAAAGAATTTTAGGTTCTATCTTAGATGATGAAGGGGCAAAATTGGTCCAGAATGAATTGGAGAAATATGGGATAAAATTTGTTTTAAAGAATTCTGTAATAGAAATACTTGGGGAGGAAAGAGTAGAAAAGATAAAACTTCAAACCCAAGAAGAGATTCCTGCCGATTTAGTTATCTTCTCCATAGGAGTAGTTCCTAATGTGGATATTTTTAAAGATACACCTTTAAAGATTAACAGGGGAATAATTGTAAATACAAAGATGGAAACAAATATACCTGATGTTTATGCTGCAGGAGATGTTGTAGAGGCTTTTGACTTAATTTTGGGGGAAAAGAGAGTAATTCCCATTTTACCCAATGCATATATTCAGGGAGAAGTTGCAGGTATAAATATGGCAGGAGGAGATTTTGAGTATGAAGGGAGTTTTCCCATAAATTCCATAGGATTTTTTGACATTCATATGATGACAGGAGGAATAGTGAATCCAAAAGAAGATTGTGAGGTATTAAAAAGGTTAGAAAGGGATAGGAAGATATATAGAAAGATATGTTTAAAGGATGGAAGAATTTTGGGATTTATATTTATAAATTCCTTTGATAGGACAGGAATGATTGTAGATTTGATGAAAAACAAAGTGGACGTGTCAGGTTTTAAAGAAAGGCTTCTTTTGGACAATTTTGGTTTCTTAGATCTTCCAAAAGAAGTAAGAAGAGAGAAGATATGGAGGGTATAGATATGAAGATGATAGAAGATATGATTACCATAGATGGAAAGGGCTTACATTATAGAGTTCTTAATGAGATGATAGAAGAGAAGTTAAAAGAAGGATATGAGAGAATAAAACTTATTAATATCAATGGACAGAGATATATTGGGGCAGGACTCACCTTTCCAGATAGAGAAATAGAGATATATGGAACTCCGGGAAATGATTTAGGAGTTTTTATGAATGGACTTAAAATAAAAGTATATGGAAACAGCCAAGATGGTGTAGGAAATACTATGAACGATGGAGAAATATTAATTTATGGATCTTCTGGAGATATTATGGGTTATGGGATGAGAGGTGGAAAGATATTTGTAAAAGGAAATGTAGGATATAGGGTTGGAATACATATGAAGGAATATAAAGAGAAGATTCCTGTAATTGTTATTGGGGGAACTGCTGGTGACTTCTTAGGAGAGTATATGGCAGGAGGTAGAATTATTATATTAGGTTTGAATGAAGATAAGGACGAAAATATATGTGGATTATTTTGCGCTACAGGAATTCATGGGGGAGTAATATATTTGAGGGGTAGAATTCCCGACTACAAGTTGGGAAAAGAAGGGAAATTATTAGAAATAGATGATAATGATAGAAAATTTATAGAGGAACATGTCAAAATTTTCTCTGAATATTTCAATATTGAATATGACCTTATAATGAAAAAAGACTTTTTTAAGGTTATCCCATATGATAAAAGACCTTATGGAAGATTATATGCATATTAAGAGAAATTAAATACTTCATATTCTAAAAATGAAAGTAGCAATAGCCCAGATAAATCCAACCATAGGAGATTTAAAGGGAAATTTAGAAAAAATAATTAGTAAAATAGATAGAGCAAAAAATTTATCTGCTGACCTTATTATATTTCCTGAACTATCAATAATAGGATATCCTCCTAGGGATCTAATTTACAATATGGATTTGGCAAAAGCTATAGAAACGAGCCTAAAAGAAAAAATAGCCCCAAGAAGTTATGATATAGGAATAATTTTAGGAAGCCCATACTACGAAGATAAAAATATATACAACTCTGCATTGTTCTTTTATAAAGGTAAACTTTACTTTAGACAGGACAAGACCTTATTACCCAACTATGATGTTTTTGATGAGAAAAGGTACTTTAAACCAGCTTCAAATAATATTCCTATAAAGTTTAAAAACAAATTATTAGGGATAACTATCTGTGAAGATATATGGAATGATAAAGATTATTGGAACAGAAAAATTTATGAGATCGACCCATTAGAAAAACTTGCTTCGCAAGGGATAGATATCATAATAAATATATCCGCCTCTCCCTATTATCATGGGAAAATCTCTCTTAGAATTGATATGCTGAGACATATAGCAAGAAAATATAAAAAAGAAATAATATATGTGAATCAGGTAGGAGGAAATGATGAGCTAATATTTGATGGAACAAGTTTGGTGATGAATAAAGACGGCTCTTTAGCATGGATAGGTAAAGAATTTGAAGAAGATTTTGTAGTTATAGATACAAATAAACTTTCAAGAGAAAATATTACTATAAATGAGGATATATCTTTCATATATAAGGCTTTGGTGTTAGGTGTAAGAGATTATGTAATAAAAACAGGATTTAAAAAGGCTCTTGTGGCTTTAAGTGGAGGTATAGATTCTTCGGTAACAGCTTGTTTAGCAGTGGCTGCATTGGGAAAAGAGAATGTTTTAGGTATTTATATGCCTTCTAGATATTCTTCTAAAGAGAGTGCGATAGATGCAGAAATGCTGGCCAAAAATCTTGGTATAGAATATAGGGTTATTCCTATAGAGAAGATTTTTAGTTCCTTCATAGAGACATTGAACCCTAATAATAGGGTATTCATGGACAATGCAGAAGAAAATCTTCAAGCAAGAATTAGGGGTAATATTATAATGTTTATATCCAACAGAGAAGGTTACTTAGTATTAAGTACAGGGAATAAATCAGAGCTTGCAATGGGATACTGTACTCTTTATGGTGATATGACTGGAGGTTTATCTGTTATAGGAGATTTACCAAAAACATTAGTATACGAACTTGCTAGATATATAAACAGAGATAGAGAAATAATTCCTGAGAGAGTTTTAAGAAAGCCTCCATCAGCCGAATTGAGACCAAACCAAAAAGATGAAGACTCATTACCTCCATACCATGTGCTTGATCCTATCATAAAATCTTATATAGAAGACAATTTGACAGTTGAAGAAATAATTAAACTTGGCTACAATTCCGAATTAGTTGAAAATGTAGTTAAAAAAGTAGACTCTATGGAATACAAAAGAAGACAAGCACCTCCGGTATTGAAAGTAACCTCAAAAGCTTTTGGGGTTGGTAGAAGAATGCCAATAGCCTGGAGAAGAAATTGGTAGTTATTCTCACTCTTGTATAATTGAACATGATTTAAAATATTTTTGATATAAAAAGAGGGAGACGCAATGTCTCCCTCTTTTTTATAGTACAGGTAAATAGGTTTCTAATTCATAGGTAGTAACTTGTCTTCTATAATTGTCCCATTCTATCTTTTTGTTCTCTATAAAGTTTGTGAAAACATGATCTCCTAATGCTTTTCTTACTAACTCACTTTTTTCTGTTATTTCTATGGCCTCAATTAAGCTTCCAGGAAGGCTTTCTATTCCTCTTTTTCTTCTTTCTTCTTCGGTCATATGATAAACATTTTCTTCTATAGGTTCAGGAAGAGGATATTTCTTTTCGATACCTTCGAGACCTGCAGCAAGTATTACAGCAAAAGCTAAGTATGGATTACAAGCAGGATCAGGAGCTCTGTACTCAATTCTTGTTGCTTCTTCCTTTCCAGGCTTATACATAGGAACTCTTATAAGGTCAGATCTATTTCTCATAGCCCAAGATATATAAACAGGAGCCTCATATCCAGGTACTAATCTCTTGTAAGAATTTACCCATTGGTTAGTAATAAGGGTTATCTCTTTTGCATGTTTTAAAAGACCTGCGATAAAGTGTTTTGCAGTATCAGAAAGATGATATTTATCATTGGGATCAAAGAAGGCATTCTTGCCATTTTTGAATAAACTCATATGAACATGCATTCCAGATCCATTTTGGCCAAAGAGGGGTTTAGGCATAAAAGTGGCATAAACTCCATTAAGATATGCCACTTCTTTTACAGCTAATCTTGCAGTCATCACAATATCTGCCATAGTTAAAGCATCTTTATACCTAAAGTCAATTTCATGTTGAGAGGGAGCCACTTCATGATGAGTAAATTCTACTTCAATACCCATTTCTTCTAATATTGATACTGTTTGATGTCTTAAATCAATAGCTTCATCTCTGGGTATTAAGTCAAAATATCCTCCCCAATCCAAAACTTCAGGGTTAGAGCTTGGAGCTTTGAGATAGAAGTATTCTAATTCAGGTCCTACATAATAAGTAAAGCCTAATTCTTTTGCTTTTGCAAGCATTCTTCTTAGGACATTTCTGGGATCTCCTTCAAAGGGTTTTCCGTTTGGTTCTAAGATTGTTGCAAACATTCTTGCCACTTTTTTGTCTTTAGGTCTCCAAGGAAGGATGGTAAAGGTTTCTGGTTCAGGAAAAGCAATCATATCACTTTCTTCTATTCTTGTGAATCCTCTAACAGAAGAGCCATCAAAACCCAATCCTTCTTCGAAGGCCTTTTCTAACTCATGGGCAGTTATAGTAAAACTTTTTAGGTACCCTAAGATGTCTGTGAACCAGATTTCTATGAAGTAGACATTATTATCTTTAACATACTTTAAAACCTCTTCTTTTGTCTTTGGAAAACTACCTGTCATATTTTTTCCCTCCCTTTTTCTTAAGATTTATTTATTAAAAAATTTTGATACTAAAAATTTTTATCCCTTCCTACCTCCTTAGGAATTTGATACTTCCTTAGTAGGGCATCGTCGCCCCCCAAACGTCCTTGTTGAAAGCTTTTAATATGTTATTCTAAAGTTAATTTTTTGTCAATATCTACTTTTTAAAAAGGCAAACGGCAATATATTTCCGAATATATCTAAAAAATTTTTATATAGCGTTCTCTCCTCTTTCTCCAGTTCTTATCCTTATTGCATCGGCTATTTCTGAAATAAAAATCTTTCCGTCACCTATTTCTCCAGTCCTTGCGCTTTCTATTATTACTCGAATAATATTTTCTACTTCAGAATCTTTTACTACCATCTCTATTTTTATTTTTGGTATTAACTCAATTCTATATTTCTCTCCTCTCCACTGCTGAACAATTCCTTTCTGTTTCCCATGACCCTCTACCTCACTAATCATCAATCCAGAATATCCTATTTTATTCAATGCTTTTCTTACATCGTCTAGTTTCTCAGGTCTAATAATAGCTTCAATTTTTTTCATTTTCTCACCTCCTCAGGTTTTACTACACTTATAAAAGAGATATTGGGTTTACGGATTAAAAACTCTGGATATGCAGAGTTTCCGTGTTCTCCAATATCTAATCCTTCAATCTCTTCCTGTAGACTCACCCTTATTCCTATGGTCGATTTTAGTATGTACCAAGTTATTAAGGAAGTCAATAATACAAATATTCCTACAGATAAAACACCTATTAGTTGAATTAAAAAGAGCTTTAAACCGCCACCAAAGAGTAGGCCGTTTACAGTAGAGAAACTTGTTACACCTTCTTTTGCGAATATTCCTACACTTAATGTTCCAAAGACTCCATTTACCAAATGAACAGATAAAGCTCCCACAGGGTCGTCTATTTTTATCCTATCAAAGAATATTACTGAGACTACTACTAAAAATCCTGCTATTAGTCCTATAACAATGGAGCTTGGAATATCTACAAAAGCACAAGGAGCAGTTATAGCTACAAGACCTGCCAAACAGCCATTCAGAGTCATTCCTAAATCAGGTTTCCCCAATAAGATCCATGAGGTAATAGTAGAACTTAATATTGCTGAAGCTGCCGCAGTGTTTGTTGTAATAACAATATGTGAGATTGCTTGAGGATCAGCACTCATAGTAGAGCCTGGATTAAATCCAAACCATCCTAGCCATAAAACAAAGGTCCCAAGGGTTGCTAAGGACAGATTATGACCAGGGATAGGTTTTATGCTACCATCGTCAGCGTATTTGCCAAATCTCGGGCCCAATAATATAGCTCCTACTAAAGCTGCCCATCCTCCTACAGAATGAACCACTGTAGAACCTGCAAAATCAAGCATCCCTAATTTAGAAAGGAATCCCCCTCCCCATATCCAATGTCCTACTATAGGATATATAAACATGGACATAATAAAGGAAAATATTATAAAAGAAATATATTTTATTCTTTCTGCTACCGCTCCAGAAACTATAGTTGCAGCAGTTCCACAAAAAACAAGCTGGAAGAAAAATTTTGCGAGAAGAGGAACTCCTGCCCAAGATATGGAAGAATATACACCTCTATATGCCTCTCCTGTTGCGGGAGAATTGTCAGGGCCTGAGAGAAAGAACAATCCTTTTAAGCCTACGAAGGGTGTTCCATCTCCAAACATTAATCCCCATCCCAGGATGAGATATCCTAAAGAAGATATGGCAAAAACTATAAAATTTTTAGAAAGAATATTCACAGTATTTTTTACCCGGGCAAATCCAGATTCAACCATTGCAAAACCTAAATTCATGAAAAATACAAGCATACCTGTAAATAAAACCCAGATAGTATCAAGAATAACTTTGTTTTCCATTTCCTTCACCTCCAAATTCTTAGATTTTGGAAAGGTTCTTAATTTTTAAAGTTCCTGATTTTAATAGACTTGCAAATCACCTCCTTTTATAGAAAATTTGTTTCCTTGCTGTTTTTGACGCCCTTGTCTAAGGATTAGTTTGGATAAAATAATATCTTAAAATTTATTTTTTGTCAACATCTAATTTCTTAAAAGGCAAACGGAAAGTTATTGCCGACAAAATAAATTTTTTTATTTTATAAGGATTAAAGTTGAAGTTCGTAGTAAAATGAAACAAATTTTAGATAGCTGTTTGTATCATACTTATGAGGATTTGAAGATGGCAGTACGCTTAATCCAGAGTTATGCGTCCTGTTAGGTTTTTAGCGTATATATAAACAATTCAAGAAAGAGAAAAAATAAAAGTTCATTTTTCTGGCAACCTCCAATAACCCCAAAACCCCGGGGGATTGACAGAAAGGAGTTTTACCATCCATACCAATTCCAAAACTTGGTCTTGTTATGTTCCATGTATCCTGCCATCTTTGAGCTTTAACAAGAAACTCCTTTACATTTTTACATCTTTCTGCATGAATACCAAGGAAATACTCATCATCCTGCCTATGAGAATTCTCAACTATACCCATAAGATATTTAGCTCCTTTCGGTATTGGTTTTAGCTCTACAATCTTTCACTTCCTAAACAAAACTCCTCACCATTATCCACTCTTATACCTATTTGCAGTGACTCTTGTTATTGTTTCAACACCAATGATATTACACTCATATTAAGGGAGTGAAGTCTTCATTATTATTCCTATATTTCTCATAGTGGTACCTATCTCAATACCTATGTGGAGGAGAAATAAAATTTTTATTGAAAAATTTAAGAAAGTAGATATAATTTAATTTGGGGATTTTAATCGATTTTTAAACAAAAACTTTATGAGAAGCAAAAGATTTTATAAGTTTCTGGTTTTAATTTTAGCTCTGTTTATTATTGGGGGATGTACATTAAAGGATAAGCCTCCAACGGTTATAATTATTTCGCCAACAAATGGTTCAACAGTAAGTGGAGTTGTAGAAATTATTGTTGAAGCTACTGATGATAGGTCAATTTTAAAAGTAGATTTCTACATTGATGGAATAATAGTAGGAGAAGACACTCAATTACCTTATAAGTATAGCTGGGATACTGCAAAAGTGAGCGATGGTGAACATTCAGTCTTAGCAAAAGCATACGATAATGGAGGGAATATAGGAAGTGCAAGTATAACAGTAATTGTAAAAAATCTAGTACCAGGAATTCTGAAGTGGTATTTTGAAACTAATGGTTCAATATATTCTTCTCCAGCAATAGGTAAAGACGGAACTATTTATATTAATAGCAATGATCGAGTTATTTACGCAATTAATCCTGACGGATCTTTAAAATGGAAGTTTGAGACTGAATATGGTCCTCATTCTTTTATTTCCTCTCCTGCAATAGGGGAGGACGGATGTATTTATACAGGTAGTACCGATTATTATGTTTACGCAATAACTCCTTATGGATCTTTCAAATGGAAATATAAAACTGAGAATTTTGTAGAGTCATCTCCAGCTATAGGTCTTGATGGAACGATCTATGTAGGAGGTATTGACGGATACTTATATGCAATTAATTCAGAAGGAAAATTAAGATGGAGGTATTATTTTGGAAACCCTATAAGCTCATCTCCTGCTATTGATTGGGATGGAACAATCTATGTGGGTTGTGAAGATGGTTATCTTTATGCCATAGATTCTGATGGATTTTTTAAATGGAAATATGAGATTTATGGTAAAGTCTCTTCCTCACCAGCTATAGGTCCAGACAGAACTATTTATATTGGGAGTGAAGATGGTTATTTGTATGCAATTGATTTCAATGGAACATTAAAATGGAAATTTAATCTCAATTCAAGAGTAAAGTACTCATCTCCTATCATTGATTCTGAGGGAACAATTTACATTGGTTGCGAGGATGGTTATCTTTATGCTGTAAATCCTGATGGAAGTTTAAAATGGAAATTTCAAACTGACGGTTATATATGGTCTACACCTGCCATTGGTCTTGATGGGATGATATATGTAGGTAGTAGTAGTGGTTATTTGTACGCAATTAACCCAGATGGAACTCTTAGCTGGAGGTATTATTGTTCACCTTATGGATTAGATTCCTCGCCAGTAATAGCACCTGATGGAACTATTTATGTTGGAAGTGTGGATGGTTATCTTTATGCAATAACCTTAACAAGTAAAGGTTTAGCAAATTCACCATGGCCTAAGTTCCGCCATGATAATCAAAATACTGGAAGAGTGAAATAATAAATGGGATAAGTTAATATTAACGGAGGAGCAGGGAGAAAACCCCTGCTCCTTTTTTTCATAAGTGAGCTTCTCTAATATTCTTTTGCTGAAAGAGATTAAGAAAGGGGAAAGACTATTGAAGTTTTTTAAAAGAAGTTAGAATAATAACAAAAAGGTGAAAGGAGGAAATTAGTAATCAAGATATAAAATATAACATCATTCCTCCCAATTATTCACTCTTCTTTTTCTCTCAAATTTTAAAAGAGGAGGTAAAAGAGAATGAATGCAAAAAAGTATTTCAAATTTCTTCCATTAGTCTTAATTCTTCTTTTGTTTTGTGGATGTGCGCCAGATGGTAAACTGAAATGGATATTTGAAACTAGATATTGTGTTGATTCCTCCCCCGCGATAGGTCAAGATGGAACTATATATGTGGGGAGTATGGATCATTATCTATATGCGATAAATCCTGATGGCACATTGAAATGGAAATTTAAAACTGGAGGTTCGGTTCATTCCTCACCAGCTATAGGTCAAGATGGAACTATATATGTGGGGAGTAATGATCATTATCTTTATAAGATAAGTCCTTATGGTATACTGAAATGGAAATTTAAAACTGGACGTGCGGTTCTTTCCTCCCCCGCGATAGGTCAAGATGGAACTATATATGTGGGGAGTATGGATCATTATCTATATGCGATAAATCCTGATGGTACATTGAAATGGAAATTTAAAACTGGAGGTTCGGTTCATTCCTCACCAGCTATAGGTCAAGATGGAACTATATATGTGGGGAGTGATGATCATTATCTTTATGCAATAAATCCTAATGGTAAACTGAAATGGAAATTTGAAACTGGACGTCCTGTTCATTCCTCCCCCGCGATAGGTCAAGATGGAACTATATATGTGGGGAGTATGGATCATTATCTATATGCGATAAATCCTGATGGCACATTGAAATGGAAATTTAAAACTGGAGGTTCGGTTCATTCCTCACCAGCTATAGGTCAAGATGGAACTATATATGTGGGAAGTTTGGATGATTATCTATATGCAATAAATCCTGATGGTAAATTGAAATGGAAATTTGAAACTGGAAGTTGGGTTGATTCCTCACCAGCTATAGGTCAGGATGGAACTGTCTATGTGGGAAGTGGCAATCATTTGTATGCGATAAATCCTGATGGCACATTGAAATGGAAATTTGAAACTGGATATTGTGTTGATTCCTCCCCCGCGATAGGTCAAGATGGAACTATATATGTGGGGAGTGGAAGTTATGATAATTATCTTTATGCAATAAATTCTAAAAGTAAAGGTTTAGCAAATTCACCATGGCCTAAGTTCCGCCATGATAATCAAAATACTGGAAGAGTGAAATAATAAATGGGATAAGTTAATATTAACGGAGGAGCAGGGAGAAAACCCCTGCTCCTTTTTTGTTTTTCATAAACATATGATTATACACATTAGTGGAAAGAAAAGTTTTATCTTTATTATTCTTCCTATATTTCTTATACTGGTACCTATCTCCATACCTATGTGGTTTTATTTTTTAATATAACCCTAATTAATGATATGAAGAGAGACATAAATATAGAAGTTCAAGGGGTTTATATTAATGGTAGGCCATATCCTTTTTTGGAGAAGATAGTTTTAAAAAATAGACAAAAATTGGTAATAACCTTTTCAAATGTTCTAAAAGATTATATGATAAAAGAAGGTAAAGTGAGTTTTGTGAAGATCTATTGGTGAGGGGATAGATGAAAGAGGATGTTCTTTTTGAGTTAGAAGAAAAAGAAAAATACACTATTTTATCTTTCCGTATGGAGAAAAATTTAGTTCCTTCTGCACTTTATAATCTTTCTCCTCCAAATGTAAATACAAGAAAAGGGCTGATATTGAATGGTAGGGGACCTATATGGTTGTATGCATTTTTAGTTCATTTTTATCATCCAACTCCATTTTTGGCAGTTTATGATCCGAGGGTGGGAGCAGTAGTTATAGCATCGCACGTTCCAGAATTTAGGCCTGGTGATGTTTTGGATATTTATTTAGGGGAGGGGTGAAAACTTGGATGACGTTAAGATTTTACTTTCTGCTCTCTTTCATGATTTAGGAAAAGTACTTGAGAGAACAAAAGAGTATTATACGAAGGAACTTCCAGAGAGATTTGCTAAAGTTGAATATGTTCATCCTAAATTTTCTGCTTTCTTGTTAGAAACCTTAGGCAAAGAAAAATCAGAATTATCTAATTTCTTAAAGGAGCATCTCACAGAGGAAGTTATAGATTTAGTTTTATTTCATCATAGCCCACAAAATGATTATGGACAGATAATTCAGATTGCTGATTGGCTTGCGTCATCAGAAAGAGAAGAGAATCAAAGTCAAAAAGAGCATTATGTAAATGTGGTTCTAAGTGGACCTTTTAAGAAGGTTGATGAAAATGCTAAAGATATAAAATATCCGTTAACTACCTTAGAAAATATTTTCCCAAGCTCTGGTGATGTTAAGGCTAGTGATGAAAGTTATAAAAGATTAGTAAATTCCCTTTTAAAACTATTTCCCAAAGTTGATAATATAGATCAGTTGTTAACCTTGTTTGAATTTTACTTGTCACAAGTTCCTGCTCAAACCACAGGTTATGAACCAGATATCTCTATTTATGACCATTCTCGAATAACAGCAGGATTAGCCCATGCTCTATATAAAGATTATAAAAATAATTTGTTGAATAAAAATGATCTTAACAAAATAAAAGATCTTTTAAGAGATAGGAAAAAGATTGATACGGCAGGCGAAGAGATTTTCAACCGAAAGCTATTTACCTTCATAGTAGGGGATATTTCTGGAATACAAAGTTTTCTCTTTAATGTCTCTTCAGAAAGAGCAGGTAGAATGTTAAAAGGTAAATCTGTTTTCATAGATCTTCTATCTAGGTATTCTGCCAAATTTATATTGGATAGTACAGGGTTTACAAGGGTAAATACTCTATACCTTGGAGGAGGAAACTTTGAACTCTTACTATCTTATATTCCTGAAGACGAATTAACAAGATTAAGAAACCATATTATAGAGACCTTGTGGAAATTTGTAGGAGATGATCTTTATCTTGGTATAGAGTGGGATTATCTATCAATAAATGACCTTCTGAACTTCATCAACAAAAGAGAAGAAGTTATGTTAAAAGCTAATCAGAGGAAAAAGAAGAGATACAGTACTTTGGAGAATTTTTACGATTTGATTTTTGTTCCTAAAAGTGAAGACATAAAAGAAGGAGAATATTGCACTATATGTGGTAAGAAAAAAGTAGAAGATGCAAGTTCGCAAGATAGATGGTGTAAAACTTGTAAATCCTTTGTAGAGCTAACTGGTAAATTAAGAGATGCCTCCTTTTTAATTGAAGAGAGAGTAAATATACCTTCAAAAGATCCTGAAACTTGGGACGAATTCTTTGAAAAGCTAGGATACTGTATTGATTTTGTTAATAATTTCTCCCGTTTAGGGCAAACTAGTAAAAAGATATATCAGTTAGAAGATGTTCATATAAAAGATGGATTTATACCTGATGGATTTTTGCTTGGAAGTTTCAAGATTATAGAAAGTAATTTTGAGGAGATTGCTGAAAGAAATATTGTAGGAGACTATGGCGATAAAAAGCTTGCTTATCTAAAAATGGATGCGGATAATATGGGAGAAATTTTCAAAAAATTAGGGGATAAAGAAAAGAAGAGAGAGGGATTAGCCTTAACAAGATATGGAATATTGAGTAGAAGAATGGAACTTTTCTTTGGAAAAGGAGTACTTGATTTAATAAAGGATAAAAGGGAGAAAGGTTATTTATATCCAGTGTTTGTAGGAGGAGACGATCTATTTATAATAGGTACCTATAATGAGATAAATAATTTGGTAAGGGAGATAAGGGAAAAGTATTCAGAATACACAGGCTCTCAAGAAATCTTCACTATATCGACAGGTATGGGATATTTCCCTGATAATTTTCCTTTAATAAGGGGTGCTCGTATAGTAGAGGAATTTCTTGAGAAAGCTAAAAATTTTGTCTACCCCGAGGAGGAAAAGCCTAAGAAGAATAAGATATGCGTGGATGGTGAAGTATTAAGCTATAGGGAATATGAAGAAGCTTTAGATATTGCTAATGAATTAACTAAAAGGATATTAGAAAATAAAGAGGAGAGACAAGAATCTGAAGAGGGCAAGTCAAAGGGGCAAACATCTCGTGCAGTAATTACAAAAATAGAAAGGTCAATTAAGGGATTTAATCCGCTTTTAGAACAGAGCTTAAATAGAAAGATTAGCCCTCCTGCTGTTTGGAGATTCATGTATTATTTGAGGGATTATAAAGATATTGGAGAAAGATTGGTAAATATACTCCTAAAGAATTTATTAGGGGAGGGTGAGAAGATTAGAAATCCCAGGCTTATCCTTGTAGCTACCAAGATTGCGAGAATGAAAACTAGGAAATTGGAAGGGGGAAAGAGTAAATGAACGAAAGAAATTTTCCTCAGAAAAGAAAAAGTTCTGTAAATCCAGAAGAGGGCTGGCGTAGTGAGGTTGAGAAGTTTTTAGGAAAAGATTTTGTACAGAGAGTTTTAAATTTCCATGATTTAGAAATTGAAGAATTTAAGGATTTTAATAATAAAATACAGAAATTTGTTGAAGATATAGCAAACAATATTACTACATCCAGTCTTAGAAAGATTTATGATTTGATAAAGAACTCTGAAGATGCTTCAGACTTAGTTTTTAAACTTCCCTATATGGTTTACATGGTAGGAAAAGAAAAGGATGCGAAGAGAGAGGCTTTAGGTAAGTTATACATAGCTCTTAAAGATCCTATAGAGAATATTAAAGATGAAAGACAAGTAAGAAATATTAAAAAATTTGCGGAAGCTTTGGTGGCTTATCAAAAATTATATGGGGGGAAGGAGGAGAGATAATGAATAAATTTATAGGAAGGTTATTTATAGAGGGAGATATCAGGTTATTAACAGGTTTACATATTGGAGGATCAAGGGAGACGGTAGAGATAGGAGGACTTGATAATCCAGTTATAAAGACCATAGAGGGAATACCTTATATTCCAGGATCCTCTTTAAAAGGGAAAATAAGATGTTTGTTGGAAAGAGCAAGGAATATTAATCCTAAAGAAGGAGAGCCATGTGGCTGTGGTAAATGTGAAGTATGTTTACTCTTTGGATCTCATAATGATAAGACAAAGACCTTGTCAAGAGTCATTATTAGAGACTCGTTTTTAGATCAAGAAGATTTTAAAAACAATTTTGGTAAATATTTTGATAGAGACATTGAGTATACAGAGGAAAAGACGGAAAACATAATAGATAGGATAGCTGGTACTGCTAGGTATCCAAGAACCATGGAAAGGGTTCCTGCTGGGGCAAAGTTTAAGTTTTCAAGTAGTATAGCTTTTTATGAGGGTGATGATGTGGAAAAGTTAGTTAAAACTTTTGTTGAGGGAATGAGAATGCTGGAGGACGATTATTTGGGGGGTAGTGGTACTCGTGGATATGGACATATAAAGTTTGAAAATCTTTCTTTTTATGTAAAGCCCTATGAGAGTTATTATAAAGATAATCAGAGAAAGGAAATAGGTAAAAGTGTAGCATTGACAGATAAAGATATAGTGGAAGAATTGGTAAAAGAGCTCAAAGAAGTGTTAAAGAAGTGAAAAGAGGGGAATAAGTAATGAGGGTTGAGATTTTTAAATTATTCAAAGAGGGTCCTATTTTGTTACATATAGGGCTCCGTAGAATGGATAGAACTTCTACTATAGTTCACTCAGATACTTTGTTTTCTGCTCTAAGTAATTCTCTTGTTAAGCTTTTGGGCGAGGAGAAGTTTAAAACTTTTGAGGAGAAACTGATTATATCCTCCCTTTTCATAGGTTTAAGGATGCCTAATTTTGACATTTTATTTGTACCTATGCCCGATATATTTATTAAATTGCCCCGTGATAGAAGTGACCAACATAAAAGGTACAAGAAGATTCAATGGATATCTTTAAAGGCTCTTGGGAAAATTTTAAGCTTCTTTGATAAAGAAAATCTTTCTATAAATTTGGAAAATTTAGATGATTTTAGTTTTTTGAATAGCAAATTTTTAGTAGCGAAAGAAGAGTTTGAGGAGATAAAAGAAGAGATAGACTTTATAGGTACTATTCTTGAACCTAAGGTAAGTGTAAATAGGGAGAGTAGTGTTTCAGAAAATTTATTCTTCCAAGAAAATCTTATTTTATGGCCTATAAAGACTTCTGATAATGTAGAGATAAGACCATTTTTGTACTTCTTTAAAAAAGAGGAACCTAATTTAGATAGCATTTTTATTCCTGTTTTAAACCTATTCATTGAGGAAGGGATAGGCGGAGAAAGGAGTACAGGAAAAGGTACTTTTGATTATTACGAAAAAGAGCTTACCGATTTGCCTGATGAAGGAAATTTGGAAATTACTCTTTCTCTTACTACACCAATGAGGGAAGAAGTAAATAATTTGATTTATTATCAGATTATAAAAAGAGATGGATTTGTTTTTTACAATGCTCCTAAAGGCTTTAGGAAAAAGGTACACTATAAAGTAAAAGAGGGCGCTTTAGTGAAGTCTCCTTATATTGGAGAAAATATTGATGTCTCACCAGTGGAAGAGTTAAGGGTAATATCTTATGGAAAGAATTTGGGTTACAAATTTTCTTAATTCAAAGGGGGAAGATTAAATGAAACTGAATATTACTACAATAACCCCTACGATAGTAAGAAGTGGAGAAGAAATCTCTACAGTTTCAGAGTGCATAATAGAGGGTGATAATCTTTATATTGTAAACAAAGATAAATTGATAAACTTTTTGAAAACAAAAAAGGATAATGTCAAGATAATAGAGGAGCTTTCTAAGACAGTGCTTGAAGGCCAAAATTTAAAAGGCTTTTTAGATAAGAATAATATTCCTATAAATGAAGTATGTGAACCACCATTAAAATTGAGTGAAAGAATGGATGATTATAGAAGGAAAAGTGTATATTTGCCAATGACCTCTTTAAAAAGGGCTTTTATTCCTGGAAGTACTATAAAGGGAATACTGAGAAGTGCCTTACTTTTTCATTATTATCTTAGTACTAAAAAAGAACCACCTCATAGAGGAGATTCTAAAAAAGATAATTCTCCTTATATAGGGGAAGATGTGTTAAGAAACGAAAATAAAATATCTACAGATATAATGAAATATGTAATAGTTAGAGATAGCAGTAGTATAAATTTTGAAGAATTAAGAGCATACAAAATTCAGAGAATTCCTCATAGGAAACTTTGGCAAATTATAATTGCAATACCTCCTCAAAGAAAATTTTCCATTGAAATATGTATTAAAAAAGACAAAAATTATAATGGACCAGATTTTTGGAAAGAGTTTTTTGAGAAAGACCCTGAAGTTAAGTTATGGGAATATCTAAAGGATTATTCTAACAGGCTTATTGATAAAGAGTTAGAAATATTGGAAAACTTAAGAAGAAAGAATTCAGGAAATGAAAATGATGGGGAAAGAAAGAAGATATTTGATGACTTTATTAAGCACTACAAAAAAGTCAAAGAGGTGATGTCTCAAAAAGATGTCATCTTTATTCCTATAGGATTCGGAAAGACATACTATTTTAATTCTTTAGGATATTTTTTAGGTAGTAATGTGCCTATTCGTAGAAAAAATGTAGATCTTAAGTTTTACCCTTCAACGCGATGGGCAGTGGAGATAAATGAAAAGTATTATCCCTTAGGATGGTGTGCACTAACAAGAAGTGAATAAATTAATTGTTGGTTTTGTACCAAAAGATAGCCGAGAGTTTGCATATGTAGTAGATAGTAAAAAGTATAAAGGGTATTCTACTATTGAGGCTTTGGCCTCTTATTTTTTACAAGACTCAGTAAATTTTAGGATATTACTTCTTAGACCCGAATCTTTAGACGAGTCTTGGGAAGAAGATTTAAAAAGCAGGTTAATTAGCATTGGAATGAAAGAGGAGAATATTGTGGTTTGTAAATTTCCTACCAATGGAAGTTATGAGGGAAAAAGGTTTATTACTGATCCTAAAATTATTTCAGATTTTATTTTCTTAGCTTTAAAGGAAAATTATAAAGAGGAAAAGGAAGTTATATTAGATGTATCAAGGGGGTTAAACTTCTTAGTCCTTAGTGCTGTAGAAGCTTATAGAAGATTTATTGTTGCTATTAAAGCTAAAAATATTTTGAATAGAGGAAACATACCTAACTTCAAATATGTATACCTTACTCCTTTGGGAGAGGGAGGAGGCTTAAGCGAGATAAGGTTAGAGAAGATTGATGCTCATTTCTTTTTTGATTATTTTAAAAATTATGATAGATTGCCTTTTGATTTTGAGACGGAAAAGAAGGAAGAATTGTGCATGAAATTTAATTTCATAAAGAAGTACATTACTCAAATAGTAAACACTTGTATATACACTGTAAAAAGAGGTTTTGTTTTGGCTTTTCTAACCATTATAGATTGGAAAAAGGTTGAGGAATTCTTGAAAGAGGCAGAGGATAAATTAAATTTCTTAGCTTTAATGGATTTAGATTCTGAGCTCTCAGAATGGGAGAAAACTTCGGAGGGAGAAGAAATTATTAAGAGGAAATATGCCATGAATTATCCTTTGGGAAATCTCTGGATTTATATAAACCTATTAAAGGCTTTCTTGGAGATTTATTATGAGTATAGAGATAAAATTTTTATAGAAAATGATCTGAAATGGGTAAAGATAGAGACGCTTAAAGATTTTAACGAAAGGATAATTAATGGTGTTTTTAAAGAATATGGAACAAATGTGATTCTATGCAATGAGTTAGAAAAGTTTGAGTTTTCTTTCAAAAGAGGAGAAATTAGAGAAAGTAAAGGGGGACATTCGGATATTTTGAGAAACTTTAATGCTCATGCAGGACTCATATTGGACTTTTTGGAACAAGATCCTAAAAAAGGTGCTATAACTTATAAGAAAGAAATACATAACAAGATTAATAGTTTTTTGAGGGAATGGCAAAAAGAAATTGAAACATATAAAAGTTGAATTTAAAAAGGGTGAGAAAAATGAAGGCAATGCTCCTTAGAGAAGTGAAAGATCTTACTGTATGGCAAGATCCTCTTTCTCTTGAAGAGGTTTCTATCCCTATTCCAAAGGAGAAAGAGATTTTGATAAAGGTTTCTGCTTGTGGAGTTTGTAGGACTGACCTTGATATTGTAGAGGGGAGACTTCCTCCTACTAAATTACCTTTGATTTTGGGACACCAAATTGTGGGCACGGTTGTGGATAAGGGGAAAGATGCTAATAAATTCCAAATTGGAGATAGGGTTGGAGTTGCATGGATAAATCATTCTTGTGGGGTGTGTAGGTTTTGTAGATCTGGTCAGGAAAATTTATGTGATGATTTCAAAGCTACGGGAAAAGATGTGGATGGAGGATATGCAGAGTATACGGTTGTCTCGGAGGATTATGCTTATAAAATTCCTCAAAATTATTCTGATGAAGAAGCAGCACCACTTTTATGTGCCGGTGCAATAGGATATAGGTCGGTTAAGCTTTCTAATATAAAAAATGGGGATAATATTGGACTTTCTGGATTTGGAGCCTCAGGCCATTTAGTGTTGAAGATAATAAAGTATCTTTATCCAGATTCTAAGATATTTGTTTTTGCAAGAAGTGAAAGAGAAAGAGAGTTGGCAAAGGAATTGGGAAGTTACTGGACAGGAGATTTTGGTGAAGTTACTCCCTTTAAACTAAATGCTATTATTGACACTACTCCTGTATGGAAAACTATAGTCTTAGTACTTAGGAACTTGGAAAAGGGAGGAAGATTGGTTATAAATGCCATAAGAAAGGAAAATCAAGACAAAGACTTTCTCATTAACTTGAATTATGAAAGAGATTTGTGGATGGAGAAGGAGATAAAAAGTGTTGCTAATATAACAAGGAGAGATGTGGAAGAATTTTTAACATTAGCAGAAAAGGTTGATTTAAAACCAGTGGTTGAAGTATATAAGCTGGAAGAGGCTAATAAGGCATTGAGAGATCTTAAAGAGGGAAGGATAAGAGGGGCAAAAGTTTTGAAAATGAGCTAACTTTCTTTATTATTTAATAATTCTAAAACTTAAATTTTTATGCTTGAAATTCATACTTAAATAGTATAAAATAAAAAATGAATTGTTTATATTTTTAGGCCAAAATAGTTTAATACTTAAGGAGGAGATATTTTTATGAGTGAGCTTTTTGGTTTCAGAAAAGATAGAAAAGAAATGCTAAAAGAATTAATTAGAAAGATTCATAAGGGAGAAGATCCCGAAAAATTAAAAGCTCAATTTAGGGAACTTTTTGGTAGTGTTACAACTACAGAGATAGCACAAATTGAACAAGAGTTGATTCAAGAAGGTATGCCAAGAGAGGAAGTAATGAGGCTTTGCGAAGTACATCTTGCAGTATTTCAGGAGGCTTTAGATAAGGATAAACCTTCTGCTCAGTTGGGACATCCTGTGAATATTTTGATGGAGGAGCACAAAAAATTAATAGAGTTTTCAGATAAATTGAAAAAAGCCATAGAGGAGCTTAGAGAAATAGGTGATTATGATAGAGGTAAAGATAAAATATTAGAAATCAAGGAAATTACAGATCATTTTAAGGAATCAGAAAAGCATTATTTGAGGGAAGAAAATGTTCTCTTCCCCTATTTAGAGAAGCATGGGATAACAGAGCCACCTGCTATTATGTGGATGGATCATGATAAGATTAGAGCAATCAAAAAGGATTTATATAAAATAGTGGATAACTATAATAGCATGAGTTTTGATGAGTTTATAAGAAGAATTGGGGTTGTGGCTATTGAGCTTGGAGATATGTTAGCTTCTCACTTTTACAAAGAAAATAATATTTTATTCCCTATGGGACTTCACGTAATATCCGAAGAGGAGTGGAAAGATATAAGGCTACAATTTGATGAAATAGGGTATTGTTGTTTTACTCCTCCTGATGTGATAACTCCTATAGAAGTAGAGAAGAAAGAGGTATCAAGTGTTCAGCAAGGTATGGTTAATTTACCTACAGGAAGCCTAAGTCTTATTGAGTTGGAGGCAATTCTAAATACCCTTCCTGTGGATATAACCTTTGTGGATAAGAATGATGAGGTAAGATATTTCAGTGAGACAAAGGATAGAATTTTTGTGAGGACAAAAGCTGTGATTGGTAGAAAGGTCCAGCAGTGTCATCCTCAGAAAAGCGTTCATATAGTGGAAAAGATATTAGAAGAGTTTAAGAAGGGTACAAAGGATCATGCAGAGTTCTGGATAAATATGAATGGAAGGCTAATATATATAAGGTATTTTGCTGTAAGAGATAGAGAAGGGAACTATTTAGGTACTTTAGAGGTCACACAGGACGTAACAGAAATCAAAAAGCTTGAAGGAGAAAGAAGACTTTTAGATTGGTAAATGGGATAGCTGTCCTCTCTTTTACGGGAGGACAGCTTTTTTAACTAATTTTATCCTTATCATTTAAAATTTGTACTCATCAAGTGCTGATTTTTTATGATATAATTAAAATCTAAGCATATAGAGATAATTTGATAAAGCGTGCTTAATGAAAGATGGAAAAAGTATTGATAAGAGCTGTTAATAAAAAAGATATTGATTCAATTTACAATTTACTTAAAGAGCTTTATGAAACAATAGAGGATAAAAGCGGTTTAGACATTGATAGAGCTTATGAAAATCTTCAATTTTTTATAAGCAATGATAATAATCTTACTTTTGTAGCAGAGTGGGAAGGTAATATAGTAGGATTTATAAGCGTTTTTATAAGGAAAACAATTCTACATACATTACCTTCTGCATTGATAGAAGAATTAGTTGTTGACAAAAATTATAGGGGAAAAGGTATAGGTAAAAGGTTGATTGAGGCAGTAATAAAAAAATGTGAAGAATTAAATATAGGTGAAATTGAAGTGAGTACTGAGATAACTAATATAAATGCGAGAGAATTTTATAAAAGTATTGGATTTAAAGAAAAAGGTATACTTTTGGAAATGGATTTATAAGTGTTACACCCCTCTTAAAGCCTAAAAAAGTGACATAAATAATATATCTCCATCCTCAAAAAAGATATTTTTTAATCTTATCTACCCCTTTTTGAGATTTTTATGTTAATATACAAAAATTTTTTAAAAAGGAGGTTGGGAATATATGGTCGGTTTTATAGGCTATGGAAATATGGGAAGTATGCTTATTAGAAAATTCATTGAAGAAAAAGCCTTAAAACCACAAGAGATAATTGTATCTACAAGAACAAAAAGTAAACTTCAAAATTTAAAAGAAATTTATAAAGATATTAATATTGCCGAGGATAATAAAGATCTTGCAAAAAGAGCAAAATACATTTTTATCTGTGTAAAACAGCCAGAAGTTAAGGGAGTTCTAGATGAGATTAAAGATTTCCTTGATTCTGATAGGCATATTATTTCTCTTGCAGGTGCTATAACCATTGAGAACATTGAAAAAATATTTCCAGGCCAAGTCTCAAAAGTCACACCTACGGTACTTTCGGAAATAAACGAAGGAGTAACACTTATTGCGCATAACGAAAAAGTGAAAGAAGAAAACAAGAAGTATATAGAGTCTTTATTTGAGAAGATAAGTAAAGTTAAGAGGATAACAGAGGAAGATTTTCCTTTTGCTGTAGAGATAACAAGTTGTGCACCAGGATTTTTGTCTTCAATTTTTAATGAATTTATGAAATCTTCTTTGAAGCATAATAAAACTCTAAGAGAAGACGAAGTAAAAGATATGTTAGTCTATACCATATATAGTACTGCAAAATTAATTTATGAAAGGAATTTGGCTTTTGAAGATGTAATTGAGAAGGTTGCGACAAAGGGCGGGATAACGGAAGAAGGAGTTAAGGTTTTGGAGAAACATCTTACTCCAATTTTTGATGAAGTTTTTGAAAAAACTCTTGAAAAAAGAAGAATGATAAAAGAAAAAGCAGATGAACTTTTTAAAAGTTGATGAAATTAATCGGGATTAATTTTAGTATAATTATGAACCAAGATATTTCTAAACTTAGAGATTTTTTCCATAATATTATAAACCTCTTCAGATATTACCTTATTTTCATATATTACTTTAAAAGTATCACTGTAACTTACAGGAGTTCTATATCCTTCATCTGAGATTATATGATTTGCAATATCTATGCATATCTCAATTGCTATTTGTAAAGTTCTTTCTACTATTCTTTGAGTTTTCCAATCACGAGAATATTCTTCTACGGTAATATTTTTCTTAAAATTAAATTTCTATCTATCAAACCTTATACCTCCTAAAAAGAATTTGTTTCTCCTTGATAGAAAAGTCAAGAAATTCTCTTAATGTAATGGACTCAAAGGAATATCTAAAAGATGGATCTCTATCAACTATGACAATTTTATTTTCTAAAATTCTACCCTTTAATGATATGGGAGCTTCATTCAAAATTACAAGATCTATTTCATTTATATGAGTTTCTTCTTCTAAATCCCTTAGAATTTGAATTTTTTTATTAAAAAGATCTATATTTTTGGAATCTTCTAAATATATTGCAATATTGATATCACTTAAAGGGGTTATTCACCCTTTGCAAGACTGCCGAATACATATGCAAAAGCTATATCCTTGTGTTTTTCAAGAGCCTTTTTTATTTTTGGTATTATTTCTCTTAAATTCTCTAACATAACTCTTCTTCTTATACCTCCTGATTTAAGTTTAACATAAAAATGTACCTTACAGAGATATAAAGTAAAACTATGTCCTATTTTAATTCCAATTTTGGTAAAATTTTGAAAAGTTTATTTTCTTAAAAAAATAACTTTTGCAGTATAATCAAAAATATGAAACATCAAGGTTGGGATTGGAAAGAAATAAAAGAAGAAAGATGGGATACACCCGCAGAAGAGGTATATTATCTACTAAATCGTTGGAAAGATCAGGGAAAATCAAGATTTTTAGATTTAGGGTGTGGAAGGGGAAGACATTCTATATTCTTCGCAAAACATGGATTTGAAGTTTATGCTACAGATATCTCTGAGAGTGGTATTGAAATTTTAAAAGAGAAAGCTAAATTACAAAATTTGAATATAAATGCTGAAGTATGTGATATGCACAATTTACCATATTCCAATGAATTCTTTGACTGTATGTTAGCCTTTCATGTAATATATCACACCAATAGAGAAGGAATAAGAAGAGTAATATCTGAAATATATAGAGTTTTGAAAAAGGATGGAGAATGTTTTTTGACCTTTAATTCCAAATTTAGTAAGAGCTTTAACAATCCTAATAACATACTTCTTGAGGACGGCACCGTGATAAAAAAGGAAGGAATTGAGGCAGGAATACCTCACTACTACGTAGATAAAGAGGAAGTTCTTGAGTTGATGAACAATTTTGAAATAATTAGTTTTAAATATGTAGAGGAAATACTTCCTAAAAGAAGTAATAAATTCTTTGTACTTGCAACTAAAAAATAATATAAAAAGGCAGGAGAATATATCTCCTGCCTTGAAGTGGTTTTTAGTAAAGTTTTGAAATATCTACATTGTATATCTCAAGTTCATCATAGGTTCCCATCATAGAGTGTGGGCCGTATGGCCAATGTGAACCAAAAGGAATTATTATCAAGGTGAAGTAAGTCCTAATAGTAGCGTTAATATAAATATTCCTCACTATATGACCTTTGATATAGTAATTGCAAGACCTTGTAAAGGAAAGATTGGTTGGCTCCATGGAAGGGAAAATGACGGTATTATAGTATACGTAGCAAAGTAAGTATTAATTTTAAAAAGGCTCCTCTATTTTTATAAGAGGAGCCCTTTTAAAATGAGATTAATCTGCTTTACCTGTGTTTTTTAAATCCTTTCTATATTTAGGCCAGGGTGAATCCATGAGTCCAGTACTATCAACTTTAATGGCAAATAGTTCTGATCCAAGGGTTCCGAAATACAAAATGCCATCATTAGATAAAGTAGTGTAATATGTTTGTGGGGCAGTGTAGTTCCACTTTATAGATAGATCTGATGCATCTATAGCTCTAATGACGTATTTGCTTGAATCAATACCTATGGCATAGATTATACCCTCTTTAGATATAACTAACGAAGAATGATAACCTATATTTGTAGATTCAACAATAGAGCCATTATTAGTTGATATTTTATAAATATTTTTGCTTTCATCGCAAACATATAGATAGCCAGAATTATCAAATATTGGAGAATAATAGATGTTTCCAGAAACCTGAGTAGTCCATTGTAGAGTACCTTCTTTATCATACTTATATATCTTTCCATAGGTTCCGCTTGATATTGGCAAGTATATATTTCCTTCACTATCTATTGAGGGTGGAGCAGTGCACCATTCATTTATAGGAAAACTGTAAGACCATCTATAATTACCATCAGAATTAATAGAGTAAAAGACACCTCCAGAACCAGTGTTTTTACAAAATGTATAAATATTATCATCTTTATCTACTACTGGGTATGAGGTTATACCTTGTCCACAAGTGTAAGTCCATCTTATATTACCATTAGAATCTAATGAGTAGAGATAGCCTGCTGCATTTCCAAGATATATGTTTCCTTTAGAGTCAAGAGTAAGAGAAATATTTCCAATATGATTGTTTAATTTACTTATAAGAGTACTCCATTTTGTTGATCCATCTCCTGGATTTACAGCGTATAATTGTGCATTGTCCCCACTGCTTACTACATAAATGGTTCCATCATTTCCAATAACAGGAGAGCATTGAACATTGAAATATTCATTCTCGAGGCTTTTTCCCCACTTTATGCTACCATCAGGATTAATTGCGTAGAGTTTACTTCCTATTACATAAATAGTTCCATCATCTCCTATGGCAGGGCAAGCATATATGTAACCTGTTCCAATGATCCATTTCAAGAATGCGTTTTTACCTACATTGATACTTGCAGATGACGTGTTTCCTTTATTGTCGTATGCTTTAACGGTGATAGTATGATTTCCTGTCTCAAATCCTTCTGTATTCCAACTGCATGTATATGGTGCTTGGGTTTTTGTGCCTATTTTTGTATCGTCTACATAGAATTCTACAGAACTTATACTATTTTTCTCATCTACTGTTACTTGTACTTCTATGTTTACTGTTCCAGAGACAATATCTTCATTTTTTGGGTTTAGAATTGATATTTGAGGATTTTTTTTGGTTACACATCCACCAATGAAAAGAGTTAAAATAAGAGTAATTAAGAAAATTCTTGAAATCCCCTTCATATCTTGCTCTCCTTTCGAGAATGTTTAAAAGGTTAAAAATAGAAATTAACGGTGCTAATTTATATTTTTAACCTTTTTGTATTTTAAATTGTATCACAATTTTGCCATTTTAGAAATTTATATATGTTTTTTAATAGTCAGCTTTTGAGTTATCACAAAATTTAATATAATTATTTATAATATTTGAACAAGTAGGGGGACTATTATGAAAAAGAGGTTCTTTTTAATACTCCTTTCAGTTCTTTTATTAACTTCTCCTATAATTTCTGAGGCAAAGTATATAAAGGAGGAAGATCTTTGGAGATATAATCTGGAGAAGGCTATACTTTTTGCTCTAAATCCTCAAAATCTTTCTAGTATTTCAAATTTGGCAATAAAATTAAAGGGCTCTGATATAAAAGAGAGTGCTTGGAATATTTTAAAGTGGGAGGAAGAAAATATTGAGTATGATATTGAAAAAGCAGAATTGCCTCCATCTTTGATTCGTATATACTCCACAGGAAGGATTGAAGTAGTACAAGGAGAAGAAAATGTTTTTCAACTGCCTTCTGAGACAATAAGTAAAGGAAAAGGAATTTGTGGAGACTATGCTCTTCTTACTGCAGGCTTACTATTAAAAATGGATTACCAGCCTGTATATATTTTAGATATTGAGTTTGAGAATGATCCTATTAAACATGTGGTTACGGGGATAATAGTTAACGGTTGGTTGTTTATATTAGATCAACATCCACCAGTTATGGATGCAGGAACGTTTTATAAATATTGGCTAAAGCATGAGGGAAAGATTATTAAAGATATTACCTTGTATGAGATTAGTTATGAAGAAGATATAGTGGTAAAGAAATATGGAGTAGATAAAGAAGTATTTATGGGGCTTGATTACGATTTTAGTACTCGAGATTTAGAAGCTATAGGTGGTTATCTTATGTTGAAGATAAAGGATAATTTTAAAAATTTGGTTATAGATCCTCAAATCGCCTCTTTAGATAAATTAGTATATTTACCTCGAGGTTATACTCAAGGAAAGATCTATTCTTTTCAATTTCCAGAATTCTTAGATTATTACAATCCTATTTTTCATTTTCAGTTTATTGATTATTTATATGGCGAAATTTTGGATGATAAAAATATTCTTGAGAATATGAAAAACTTTAAGTACTTCTTTGTAAGAGCAGACGCATTACAAGAGGATTTAGTAATTATTTTAAATTTAGCAAAATGATTTATTCCTATAAATTGTCAGATTGTTATCTTGGAAGAGCAAATATCTATCTTAGAAGATGAGGGGAGCGTGGTCTAATAAATAATAGTAAAATAGCTTTATGGTGTCCTTTTTATAGAGTTATAAAGAGTAAAATGGAGGCTATTTTGAGATTTTTAGATTTAAAATCTTTTAATTTTTTATTTATGCATAGGATGTTTTTAGAGTATAATATAAAATAAAAAAAATTAATAATAATTTTTAAAAAATGAGTAAAAGGGGTTTTTCTCTTATTGAGCTTTTAGTAGTAATAGGCATATTGGGGGTATTAGTAGCAGTAGGTATTTTTATGTATTTTGAAGCTGTGAGGCAGGCAAAGAGAACTGTTCATTTTTATAATATTAAGCTAATTAAGGAAGCTTTAGAAATTTACTATTTAAAAAAATAAACATTATCCAATTGATGCTTGGTCTTTTACAACTTATGTACTTTGCAATCCCACTTATTTTGACGAGATTTTGATATGTCCATTAAATAATCAACCTTATAAAGCTATTCAGTGGCAACCCTATTACACTGATTGAGATTATATTTGGAATTGGATTGAGGTAAGTAATAACTATTATCATCTCTATTACAAATCAGAAAACCCTACCTATGGTTATGCCTTAACCTATCACTCTTAGTAGACTAGGGGAGTTATTATGGTTTAAAATAGTTTTTGGGGGTTGGATTTTTATGGGGCTAAAGACTTTATATTAACAATTTTAGATACCTATCCTAAGGAATATGGTAAAATAGTTGAATCAAATAATACTCAAGATGAAAGATTGATCATAATAATTAAACAAAATCCTAAAAATATTAAAGTATATTTTTCTATTTTGCCGATTTTAAAATATCTCATTAATATGTGTCCTATTGGGCTTATAGCAATAGAAGGGGGTGTTGAGGGGAAATTTCCGGCTGAATTGAATTCACTACTCTTTAAGACAATACCTGATAATAAAGTTAAAAGGTTAATTGTAGAAAAATTCTTTAGAAGAGGCTTATTAACTCCTGCAGAGTATCTACACATATTAGATGATATACCCTTTGTTCTGTATGGTCCAGAAGAAGCAAGCTCTTATTTAGAAGGCTTGGAATTATTCTTTGTGTATAACGATATAACTTATTATATGGAAAAATCTATGAAAGAGGATTGGACTCCTTTGGGATTATTTAAAAAATACAAGAATGCTAAAAATTTTGAGAAAAGATTTTATCATGAAGTTTTAAAGGTTTTGTATGGAGAATTTTGGTATTTAAAGGAACTTGGTTTTCTAAGGGCTAAATATTATAGTTTAACAGAAGCAAGGGATAAAATTGTTGTGGATACCAACAGCTTTCATCAGGTAGTCACATTAGTAGTGATTTGGCTTATCGTAATATTTCTTACAGATTTATTCTATAAGAACATTGAGATTATGTTTAAAACTAGGAACAAGGAAAAAGTAAAATTTATAAGAATTGATATATCAAAATTAGATTCTTATTATTATAAACTTGAAGAAATAGATGTTGGTTTAGAGACCTTAGGAGAGATCTTTTATGATCTTAAGAATATGATTCCATTTCGTGAATATGATAAGTTGTTAGAGCTTGTTGAGGCTTTGATTAAGTTTCCTGATTTCTCAAAAGTGCGCTCAATTAAAATAGTAAAAAACTTGCTTGAGAAAATGGAGGAGCTAAAAGTAGATTCTTCGATATTTATTTGTACTCCATATTTTTCCGATTATGTGAAGAAAAGACTAAAGGAGTATAATATTTCTTATGTTGTCATAGAACCGGAGTATGTAGATATTTAGTAGTAATAGAGATTTAGATTTACATAGGAGGAAGGCTATGCTTATTGAAAAATTAGGAACGGTATTATCTTCTTTTAGTTATTTTTTCCAAATTCCTTTTGCTCTTTATTTAACTTCGAAGGTAAAGAATTTTTGGGAAAAATTTTTTGAGGATAGGCAAGATAAAATCATTCTTGGTTTATTATTTATATCGGGTATTATAAGCTCTCTCCTCTCAGTTAAAAAGCTTGAAGCCTTTCTTGCTTCTCTCATACCTTTTGTCTTTGTATGGTTCTATGTACTGGGAAAGCACAGTATTAAGTTAAATATTAAGAGTATTTTGTATTATATTTTAATTGGAAGTTCTATGTTGGGTTTCGTGTTAGTTTTTTCAAAGTTATTAGATCTTTCTTGGTATATTGGAAGTTTTGCCATATTTGATGGAAAAGTTCCTCGGGGCTTAGTTATGGGGGTAAAAGCACAAGGTCTTGCCTTACTTTTAGAATTTGGTATTTTGGCAGGGTTAGGTTTATTAATTATAGAAAAAGATAAAAAATCTATTTTTAAAATTTTGTTTTTGCTGATTTTCTGCATAATTGGTTTTATGATTGCAGAGACTAGGGGTGGAATTTTGGGGTTGATATTTGGATTTTTAACCATACTATTTTCGGAAAAATCTTTTAGAGAGATAAAGAAAAGATTAGGATTTGTATTAATCATATTACTTTTGTTATTAGTACTCTTTTTTACAGTATTTAACCAGTTTTCTCAAAGACTTTCTGTAGCTCTTGAAAAGGGTAGAGTAGGTTCTATATATGAGAGGGTATATATTTACTTAGGTACTTTGAGAATGATAAAAGATCATCTACTATTTGGGGTTGGTCCGGGTTGCTTTGTATATGTTTATCCTGAATATGCCTTAAAAGATTTTCCTTATATTCCCGAAGAACTTAAAGAAGAGTTGGCAAATGCGGTGACTACTCATAATATATACCTATATTTTCTTTCAGGATGGGGAATTATGGGGACCTTTTTATTCTTTTGGTGGCTGTTTAGAAAAATTTATAAGGGTATGAAATATGAATACTCTTTTGAAAAGCATTTGATTTTAGCTATTTTGATGGTTTACTTTGGACATATAATTTTGGATGATCTATTTTCTATTCACATTCCTCTTTTAATTGGGATATTAAATAGAAAAGGAATAAAGTAGTATTAGGATATTGTTTTATATACTTTTATGTATTGTAAACTTCTTTAGATTTTAAGATTTTAGATTTTTTATTTTTTGAAGGAGAAAGAACTAATTCAACTTCTAAGAAAATAGCTAATTTTGTGAATTTTATTCTAATGGTGTAATGGGAAATGACAAAACAAAGGTATATTAGAAAATATAAAATTGAAAGAGAAGGTTAAATTTTTTAAACTGTTAAATCCAACCCGAAAAAGGAGTATATATTTTAGCAAAATATCTTAAATAGGAGAAAGTTTCTAAAGAAAAAACTAAGGTAAAAGAAGAGGAGTTTTATGAACTTTTTGCTGATTATCTCGTAAATGACTTAGAGGAGTGCACAAGAGCTATTCCTCTTGGAGGTAACAAGTTTGGTGATAAATGGGGTACTCCAGATGTTTTGGGTGTCTATAAGTTTTCTGAGATAGATCCTATAAAAGCCTCTCTAGAAATAGTGAGTGCAGAGATTAAGACAGATACGAATCAGTTAATTACAGCTTTTGGTCAGGCATGTGCTTATAAACTCTTTAGTCATAAGGTTTATCTTGTTATTCCTAATGCTGAACAAGATGTGGGAAGAATAGAGTCTTTATGCTTAATTTTTGGTATTGGTTTAGTACTTTTTGATCCACAAAATCCTGAGAATCCTAAATTTACTATAAGAACAAGGGCAGTTAAGAGTGAACCAGATTATTATTATCTTAATCGCTATATAAGAAGCTTAAATCAGGAGGATATTAAAAAATTATTGGGTTAAAATTGTAATGTAATGAAATAGTAACATACTTTCTAAATAAAATTTTTTTCCTTTAAAAATAAAAAGCTACTTTATAAATAAGTCGTTTTTTATATATTAAAAAGTTCTTTTGGGGGTATAAAATTCTAAGTTTAGTGGAACTTTGATAGTATAGAGAACAAATTGGTGGCTTTTGGCTTCTTTGTATAAGTTTCAATGTATTTATAGAGTTTTTGGTAAAAGCGTCTTGTATTCATTTAATGTTGTAAGGTCAATTTTTCTGGAGTTGTGATATACATCACTTTTTTATTTTTAATTTTTGTTATAATGAATCCAAAGGATACCAGTTTCCAGGGGGTGTGAAAGATGAGACCAAATAAGACCACTAAAATTTTAATTCTTATTTTACTTATTATTCTTATTGCAGGATGTACACCAAGAGAAATAGTATCGGTTGGCTTGGAAATTGCTAAAGAACAAGTTAGAGAGGAAGCTAAAATAAGAGAGGAGATAAGAAATAGATATCAGAAAGCTATTGAGATTGAGCCTGAAGAAGAAATAGAGAGAGAGCTACATGAATTTCTTCGTCCTATTTTTAACTCAATCTTTGGAGAAGCAAAACTAATAGATATTACATATACTGATCTTCCTGCTTTCGGAATTAAAGCTTTTGTGCCTCTTTTAACATATATCCTTCCAAGATTGGTTAGCGAAGATGATATTACGAAAATTAAAGCGAGCATTGAAGATAAGGGATATATTGCAAAGAAATATGAGAGTATAGAAGGTAGTATCCTATTAGTTTTTGGCAGAAATGGAGATCCTCTTTTTGGAGTAAGTACTACTATTAATGCTCAAGAAATACTTGCTGGAGGTTCGCTTAGTAAGACTTATATTGAGCTTCTCTTCTTTGATGACTTTGAAGATTATGGGTTAGGTCAAGAAGCTCCCTTTGGTTATTGGAAGAAAAAAGGAGGAGGACGTATAGAACAGGTTGTTGAAAAAAATAAAAAGCTCGGTAAAGTTTTGAGTTTTAAAAGTTTAGGAGAGAAGTTTGGGGTTTATATCGATAAAATGTGGGAAAATTATTTCTTACAATTTGAGGCAAAAGGAGAAGATGTTTTTGCCTACTTTAAAGTAACAAAGACTGCTGACGCAGGTTATTATCTTTACTCTGGATGGATGAGTGATATAAAAGTTGTAAAATTTTCAGGAAAAGATGAACAGGTTATTGCGAGTGTAAAGAGAACATTTGATTATAAAGAATGGAGTGTGTTTCTTATCAAACTTGTTGGGAGTAAAATTTCAATATACGTAAATGGAGTAAAAATGATAGATATAGTTGATGATGATCCACTTTTGAGGGTAGGTGGAATAGGTTTTGGAGGAGAGGATTGGGCTTATGTTAATAACGTTAGAGTTTTTAAGGTGAAGTAAGATTTTAAGATAGGATAAAAAGAAGGGGAGAGGTTTGCTTGAATCTCTCCCCTTTTATTCTTTGATTTTAATCCACTTTATTGACGATTTTTTAAATTGTTATACAATAAAATTGGAATTTAAGATTTTGAAATCATAATTTTGTTTACACCTTTAAAATCTTAAATTCCCTAAAAATCGTGTTCTTTCTTCATAGGGAGGGGGCGACATGAAAAGACTAATTAAGTTCCTTATTGTTATTTTATTTTTAACAATTATTGTTTTTGCATCAACCTTTAAGAATAAAGACTATACCGGTTCAAATTTTCCATATAAGGGTGCTCTATTTTTGCATGATGGAGATTATGTAATATTTGAATGTGCAGAAGGCTATAATGGATTTTACTATATGACAAGAAAAGGTGAAACACCTGTTGAGGTTATTGATAACAATACAGGGAAACAGATAGGATATTTATTTTTACAAGAAAATTATTATACTACTGGGGAAAGTTTTGATTATGCTGGTTTTAAGTGGGTGGACCTGCAACAAGGTTTTAAAGGAAAGATCTTAAAAATAGTTTTAAGGGAGAATAGAAAAATTTATAATAAAACTTATGGTGACAGGGATCTGCTTATCAAATTTAAATCAGGTACAAAAATTATATACTGGCATGGAGTTGACTTAACGGATTGGTGTGACTTGGATTACGTAGCATATTATTAGTATTTTGTATAAATTTTTTCTCTCTTTCCTCTGTGCTTTTTGAAGATATGAAGTATAATTAATTATTGTTAAAAGTTAGTATTTAGGGGTTAATATATAAGGGAAATTCCTATTGCTTTGCAACTTTATTCTGTAAGAAAGGAATGTGAAAAGGATTTTGATTACAACAAATTAAAAATTTTAAGGGGGGAAGATTTTCTTCCCCCCTGTGCAGTTCCCTTTTTGTTTTTGATTTGAATAATTATAGTTTTTTCTTGATTATCTTATAGTCTTATTTAACTCCCTAATCCTAACATTTTTAAGAGTTTATCTGTCCATGTTCCTAATTGGGTGAGAATAAAAGTCAAGAAAACTAAAACAATTCTAAGTATAGTGACTGAACATATTAATAAAATTACCATCTGAATAAAAACCTTATAGGTCTCTTTATAGTTATTGGACCAAATATGTCTTTTAAAGATTGTAAATTTTTCATTCTAAAACCCTCCTTTTTACAGACTTACCGAGTCGGAGACACTCAGGGAAAAAGTTCCTATGGTAATACCTACTCCTTGGATTGCTATATAAACCCTAAAATTTGCCTGACCTCTTGCCCAAGCAGTATTGCTTCCTACAGTTCCGTATGAACAAGAAGTACTAACTTCTGTGAATATTCCAGAAGATGCGACAACATTAGCCCTAACCGATATTACTTTTCTAGTATCATAGTTGTAAGTAAAGCTACCAACAAGTACGACAGATCCTCCATATTGCAGTGGTCCAATATTACCAACATATTCTGCGCTATCATACAAACTTCCATATCCTGTACGAGAAGAAAGATCATATGTTAATATTTTCTTTTGGGGGTCTTTTTTATAAGTAACTTTAATATTGCTTATTGCTGATAATATTCTTTCTGCTTCTTCTATAGAGTTGACCCATATAACTTTCTTACCAGTTGGAATTTGGCTTAGTGGTATAAGATTATATACTTTTCCGTTCAGCATTATTGTTTTGACCTCTTCTGCATTCCCCCAAACAATTGTCCCCAAGAGTAAAAATACTAAAAGAAAACATACTAAAGTTTTTCCCCTCAACCCTATAATATAAAATTTTTTTGACATTATATAAATTCCCTATTTAGTATTTTGCTTCAATTTTATCTTATTTGCATATGACTTTCAAATTTACCCTACTTGGAAATGTAGGTTAAATCCTGTTTTTAAAGTGTTATTTTTGTTATATTTTAACGTTTTTGTAAGTTGAACGTTTTTTGTGAAAAACTATTTATGAAAATATATTGAGAGTATTTCAGTTATATGACCTATCTCTTTTAGAAATTTATACTCCAGTTCCTTTATACCTTCTGGTACCTCTTATCCAAAGTTTATAGGCAATAATGAATAGAAATATACCTACAAAAGGAGAGATAAAAACTAATATATTGCTATTTTGGGGTCTTAAAAATATTTGAGAAGGATAAAAAGCTACAAAAGCTATAGGAATTACAAAGCTGAAAATAAATTTAAAAAATGAGTCAAATATGTCTGTGGGATACCTGGTATATTCTCTTAGTCTGAAGATAAAATTTAATAATGGAGTAACGTTTAGCACCCAGAAAGCTATCGCAGATCCTATTACCATAAGTGATATCATAACCAGAGAGCTACTTATTAGTGAAATTATTAAAATAATAAATTTTAAAAGGTTAAACTCTAAGTTTAGTTTTACCCATGCGTGGGAAAGAGTAATTATACCTATGATAAGTTGGCTCAAGCCCTTCATATCAAAAACTTCTGCAAAATAAAAGAAGAATATATTAAGAGGTTTTAGATAATATTTTATGAAGTCACCTGAGATTAAATAGGAAGGTAAGTTCCAGAGATTATCAAAGAAAAGTTGTAGAGGAGATAAGGCAAGCAAAGAAAAGCCATATATGAATAAAATCTCATAATAACTCCATCCTAAAATATTGGGAATAGATTTAAAGATTACATATATGGAGAGGAGCCCCAAAAGATTTGTGATTACCATACCAATAGTACTAATAAAGAAGTCTACTCTATATTGCATCCTTCCTTTTATATCCTGAGCAATAAACCAAAAATATACCTTTATGTAGTACTTTAGTCTGGATTTAGCCCCCATTTATCTTAATAAACCTCTCTGTTAATTTGTAATATATTCTACTTAAAGTTAAAAAGACAAAAAGCCAAAAGATTTGTATTGCCAAAGAGTTTAAATAATCAAAAATAGTAAGACTTTTATTAATTAAGATCTCTATAGGCATATGGTATATGGTTTTAAAAGGTAAAATCTCTAATATTTTTCTTAGATTTTCTGGAAAAAGGGGAATAGGTATTATACCTCCTGATAGAAATAATATTATGGAATCCTTTGTGACAGAGAGTCCCCAAATAGATTCAGTAAAAAAGGCAGTAACTCCCACAATAAAATCAATATTGAAATATATTAAGTATGAAATGATTACAGAGATCACAAAGAATAAAAAATTAATGCCCATGTTAATTGGCATTCTGAGAATAAACTTTAATAGAACCAAAACTGGCAGGGTTATGGTTAGTAAATTCAGAATAACCCATGTTATTCTCTTGAAAAACATATAAATTTGAAAGTCTAAGGGCTTTGTCAAAATTATGGAGAGATTTCCACTTATCATAAGCTGAGATATATCCCAATCTACCCATGTTTGGAATAATCCAAAGATTGCAGTAGCTAAAGAAAGGTAGGTAAAAGTACTTTCAAAATTCATACTTAAATTTTCTTGTCCCAAGCTTTTATATATGGCCTTCCACAAAAAGAAAATCAGTAAAATATAAATATACTTCTCTAAGGCATTAAAAAATAGAGAAAACCTATAAACCATCCTTTCAAGGAGAAATCCTTTGGCTATATAAATGTACTTTTTCATTTCCTTGACTCCTCATAAATGAGCTTTATTACTTCTTCGGTCTGTATATCTTCTGTATGGATATCCTCTATAGGTATGAAGTTTGTAATGAACCTGAGTATTTCTAACAAATTTACATCTTGTTTTTTAAAGCTTATGTCTAACCAATAAGATTTAATCGCACAGTCAGATATTACATCGTTAAATTTTTCCAATAGAAGTACTTTTATCTTATTGATCTCTTCTTCATCTACATTATCTCCTACTCTTATTTTTGCCTTTCTATACATCTTGAATTTTTCCTTTAGATCCTCCAAAAGACCATCGTATATGATTTTCCCTTTGTCTATCACAATAATACGAGGACAAAGAGCTTCCACATCGTTCATATCATGGGTTGCGAGAAGAATGGTTGTATTTTTTCTCCTGTTTAGTTCTTTTATTAATTTTCTTACCTTATCCTTTATCAAGATATCAAGTCCTATAGTAGGTTCGTCTAAAAATACTACCTTGGGATTATGGAGAAAAGAGGCTAAGATGTCACAAAGTACTCGTTGGCCTAAGGACATTTGCCTTACAGGTTTTCTGTAAAGAGCTTCTATACCGATGATTTCCTCAAAAAGCTCTAAATTCTCTTTGAAGGTTCTTTCATCTATCTCATAAATCTCTTTCAAGATCTTAAAAGATTCAATAAGAGGCAGAGACCACCAAAGTTGAGTTCTTTGACCAAAAACTACCCCAATATTTTTTGCATTTTTTATCCTATCTTTATAAGGAATAACATTATTTATTAAAACTTCTCCACCATCTGGTTCTAAGACTCCTGTCATTATCTTAATTGTTGTAGATTTTCCAGCTCCGTTAGGTCCTAAGAAGCCTACTATCTCTCCTTCTTTTATTTCCATAGAAATTCCATCTACAGCCTTTACATAGAAATAATCTTGAGAAAAAAGGTCTTTTACTGTACCCCAAAATCCCTCTCTCCTGTTTAACACTTTAAAATACTTTCTTAAATTACTTACTTTTATAACACTATCTACCATAGGCTTAAATCCTTTCTTATTTTTTCTTCCTCAAGTTTTATAGGAATAAAGGGAAATAAGAGCTTTATTAAGAATAATAATCTTGTAAAATTGAACTTATAAAAGAGGGATTTAAAGACAAAAAGAATAGCCTTAAACTTGTTGATCTTATGGTTCATAAAACCAAGGGTAAAATATTTTCTTCCAATAATATCCTTTATCCTATTAATACATTCCCTTTTTCTCACTATTTTCTGGGAGCTTTTTATAAGCTTTTTATGAATAGAATTTAATTTTATCTGACCTAAACCTACAAAAGTAAATTTTTCTATAAATCTTCTGTTTTCTAAAACATCGTCAATTTTTACATCTCTCCTATCAAAGAAGTTATAGATATTATCTGGACCTTGATAATAATAAAGATGATAATTGTCTATTAAACAGAAAGAATAATCAAGTATAACTCTATATACAAAATCTGAATCTTCACATACAAGTAAATCTTCATTAAATAATCCAATCTTTTCAATAACATCCCTTTCAATGACTAATGTATTAATATGGGTACAATAAGAACCACCTTTAAGAAAGGATTCTTCGTAGAAATTGTCTCCAAAAAAGATATATTTTCCTTCTATTTTGGGATTAAAAATAGAGATTATTCTTTTTAATCTCGCACGTTCCTCTGGTATTTCTGAATCAAAGACTCTTCTAACTTCTCCATCTTCTTTAACGGTTATCCATAATGCAAAAGAAACTTTTACATCATAATTCTCTAAAACGTCAATGCTTTCTTCTAAATGTAGCTCTGACCACTCATCATCTGAGTCCAAAAAGGCTATATATTTTCCCTTAGAGTTTAATATGCCAAAATTTCTTGCTCCTGCTGGTCCCTTTTTTCTCTCGTTCTTTAAATATCTTATGCGATTATCTATGGAAAGATACTTTTTAACTAAACTCTCAGTGTTATCACTACTTCTATCGTCTACAATTAAAAGCTCCCAATTTTCATAGGTCTGCCTTCTTACAGACTCTATAGCTCGAGGAAGGAGCTTTTCTCTATTATATGTGGGGATGATAATACTGACTTCAGGTTGCATAAGTTATATTAATTTTCTTCTTCCTCCATTCTTGAGCTTTTTCATAATCTCCTATTCTTTCCCAACAATTTATCATATGATCAAAAATAGTTTTTGTTGATGATAAAAAGGTTCCAGATTTTTGTATTTTATATATATTGGCAACCTTAATTTCTTTATAAATAATTGAATTAAGCAAAAAGGGATTATACTTTAAAGCTATCTGAAGATGCCTTATAGCACTGATCGGATCAAATCTTTCTAATAAAGAAGCAAAATTTAAATTTAAATTAGGACTCATGGGATCATACAATAAAGCTTCTTTAGTAAATGACAAAGCTTTATCAAGCTCTTGTCTTTTTAGAGAGATCTCGGCAAGTAAAGTGTAGATCTTATCTTTAATACCTATGTCAAAGGAAAGCAAGTTTTCAACTATAGTTTCAGATTTTTCAATCTCATTCATACTTAAATAAAGTTGAGCAAGGAAAAACTGAGCTAATGGAGAACGATTATGGTCTAATGAAATTGCTAATTTAAATTCCCTTTCTGCTTCGTCTAATCTGTCTAAAGCCCAATATTCAAGTCCTAAATAATAATGTAAGTTATGATCTTGGGGATTTTTAGCTATTTCAGACTCTAAAAGATTTATGTTTCTAAATCTTTTACTTAAAGATTTTTCTTCGCAGTATAACAAATCAAAATGATGCAATAAAACACTACCTCTTGCAAAAGCTCCATTTAAGGCTTTTATAGAAGGAACCACTGATGCATGTATAGGTCTATCATTATATTTAATTTGAGGATGTTTTCTAAATAGTCTGCACATTAAAAAATTTGCCCACTTTCCTTCTCCAAAGTAGTTTAGATGGGGTAAATAAAAAGCCATTATATTATCTGAGACCTCTCTTACAAGCTTTCGTAGTTCTAATCCTCCTTCAGGAGTTATAACTTCGTCAGCATCAATTACAAAGATCCATGGATAAGATGCTGCTTCTATATATAGATTCCTTGCGCTATCAAAAGTAAAACTTTCTGCATTTATAATTTTACTTCCAAAATCTTTAGCAATCTCAACGGTCTTATCATTAGAACCATTATCAACCAATATTATTTCATCTACATAATTAACAATACTTTTTAGACAGTTACTTATAACTTTTTCTTCATTTTTAGCCAAAATACAAGCGGTTATACCTACCTTAGAAGTCATCTTTTAGAAAGATCCCCATTTTAGAATTCTCAAATAATAATTTTGCCCACTTTTTAAGAAATTCATTAATAGAATAATTATTGTAATTAATAACAAGCATAATATCATTTATGTTGTATTGAGAAAGTAGATCTGAGAAATTATTCATGTCTATTATGAAGGCTTTGTAATAACTTTTCCATGTTTTTTTATCAATAAGAGACAGAAATTTCATTAGATACCTATATAATTTACCATAAAATATTATTAATAATAAAGATCTAGTTCCAATAAAAGATAATGGACAAATTAGTTTTGCTGTGTTCAAATCTTTTACAGTGTTCCAAGGGCTAAAATTTATCACAAGGTTAAAGTGTAGATTGTTTAAAATATCTTTATCTTCTCGAAGTAATTTTAGTAGTTTGCAAATTATCTCAGCTTCATATAGTTGCAACTCTGACCGTTTTATTCCTGAAACGTAGATTGCTTTTAAAATTCCGTAGGTACATAGTAAATTTTTGTAAAACATTTCTACAAGAAATTTAGAGTTTGAAATTTCTTTATACCATTTAGCAAGTTCTATAACTTCAGATGCGGCATTAAATTTATACCAATTTCTGCTTAGTATAACCGAGACTATCTCACAGTAATGTTTTAAAAGATTAATTTTTTCTTCTTTAGTTAGCTGGTTGTCTGTAAATAAATATTTAGTAAGGGATTTTCTTTCAAAATCCAAAATATTAGATAGAAGACCAATATTGTATTTATTCCCCAAAAAACAAATATTATCAAGATCTATAATGTAACAATTTTTTTCATCAATAAGAATATTATTTCTAGATAAATCACCATGAAGTAATTTAGCCCTATCCCAAGAATAAAGTGTCTCTAAAATTATTCCAAGATAAGAAGTAGGATTGTGTATTTCAGATAATACTCTTGCTTTAATATTCTCCATTATTATTATTTTATTACTTAAACTAAATCCATAGATTCTTGGAATATTATAGATTTTAAACTGGATTAATAAGCGATAATTTTTAAGAAAATTACTAATACTCGTATATGTGCCTATATCAGTATGTGAAATTTGGTAACTATAATCTAGATATTGCTTAGCGGTATAAAATCCATCCGTGGAAAAATAAATAATACTTCTTTTAGTCCGAATTTTTTCTATAAATATAGATGAGTCCCACATAAAAGTTTTATTCTCATTCTTATCTAAAATTTTTATTTTTGCAGCTTTATACCAAGACATCTTTTATTAATGATTTATATTCCCTTGCAACTCGACGTGATGAAAAAATTTTATCAACATACATTCGGCATAAGTACCGATCTATACTTTTAACGTGATTAATTTTTAAAATACATTCATCAAAAGTTTTAACAACAAAACCTACTAAACCATCAATTATGACTTCTGTGATTGCACCCTGATTCCAGGCTATGACTGGTGTTCCTACAGCTAAAGATTCTACTAGTACACGTCCAAAAGGTTCTCTCCAGTATGGGTCTTCGGAACCTCCAAAATATAGAGATGCTACGGCATATTTCATTAATTCTCTTTTTTCATCTTCATTTGCAGTACCATAGTAAATAATATCTTTCCCATCACATTGTTCAAGGACTTTCTTGTAATAATCCATTTCTTGCTCCTTTTCTCGCTCAAATACGCTGCCTGCTATAATTAGACATCCTTTTATTTCTTTGATTAATTTTATAGCTGTCAATTGTCCTTTTATTTTGCAAATTCTACCTATTGTTATAAAGTAGTTAATATTTTTTCTCTTTAAACTTTTTAATATTTTTATACTTGGTTCTTCGGGAGAGTCAGTTAAGACAAAAGGAGAAAATGGGAAATCTTCAACATCACATCCATAATATATTGGAATAATCTTTATATATTTGTTTTTGTTAAAATTCATAGGTATTCCTTTTATTATTTCATGATAGTGTGATAAGCTCAAAGCAATAATAATAAATGGAGCCTCTCGTTTAATTCTTCCTGCTATAAGATCTTCTAAAATCAACCTTATTTCTGTATTTATTTGATTATGAGGGCTATAAATAATAGGGCAATTAAACCTCTGTAATATCTGTCTTATAATAAAAGGACTATCATAATGGATGTTTATCAATTGAGGAGGATTAGAATTAAGACTATCTATTACAAATCTGTCGTAACTCTTTTGCAAAATAGCTCTTTCTTCTTTAGATAAGTTTATTCCTTCTTCCCAAAGTCCAAATGGGATATTTGTCATTAAAGTATCGACTTCAACAGATGACGAACCTGGAGCAAAAAGTCTAATTTTATAATCTTCTCTAAGATATTTTATTAATTCCCAAACTCCTCGTTGTGTTCCCCCATACCCTTTAAATGGAGGAACAGGTAGACTTGGTGAGACGATTATCGTTATTTCAAGATTACTCCTACTCATAAGCTCCTTTTATTTTTGAATTCCCTCATATTTAATAAGCGTATTCTACAATTTATAAGAATATTGGCAGTGTATGTGTCTATGATGTCTTCTTTAAGTAAAAATTCAATGGCTTCTAAATAAGCCTTATGAGAAAAAGCATGTTTATACAAAAACTCTTTAATTTTACTAGAACTATTAAAGATAGGATTTACCCAGCCAGAGACAACAAAAACAATTTTTGCGCTTTCTATTCCAGAGTTTCTATGAAATTTATTTAACTTTACCTGAAAAGATTTCACATCTTCTTCTTTTATTCCAGTAATAAACAACAAGTTTGAATCATATCTACTTAGTCCTATTAATTCTTTAAAATATTTATCAGCTTCAGGATCATGTTCTTCATATAAAACAGGAAAAATATGAATATTAGATTTAATTCCTTCACTGATGTAAAAATTCTTTATAATATAAACCCGTTCTTTAGGGGTCAACAAATATACCTTAGAAGGGTTTACAGACCAAACAAGAGTATGGAAAAAAGAATTTCCAAAAGCTTGAGCCAGATTCCATACTTGTTTAAGGACATCTCTATGTCCACGATGAAGTATATCATAACTGCCGGCTGTAACAATAACTATTCCTTTTTCCTTCATAAAGATTCTAAAAAATCTTCCTCAAATTCTTTCCACTTAAACTTTTAATTTCTACTTTACCTTTTTGCATATGACTTTCAACTTTACCCTACTTAGGAACGCTGATGAAATCTTTATTTTAATAGGGCAAATTTTTTTATTTTTAAATTTTTTGAAGATAAAACGTTTTACTAAAAAATTGCTTAGATTAAAGAATGTGATATAATTACAAAAAAATTTTTCCCAATTTTGAGATATGCCCAAGGAAATTTCTTATATCAATAGGATTATATCCGCGTATGGATCTTATGCGAAACCATTTTTAAACTGGATTTTGGAAACAGGCAGAATTTCTTCAGCCTGGAAAACTTATTTTTTAGCATTGAAATTATATTGGAAAGGAGAATATTTTTTAGCTTTAAGTAAATTAGAAAAAGCCCTTAATAAGTGCAATAATAGTAAAACATTATATTATCTTGTTCTTACTCAAAAGCTTGCATTTTTATCAAGGGTAAATAGTAAAGAAGGAGTAGAGCTCTTTCACAAGTTAAAACAAGAATTCCCTTATATTCCATCCTATGTAAGAAATATTGCAGTCTCATCACTCCTTCATTACTATGCTACTATCTTCCCATCTAATCTCCCCAAGTTTCGTATTTGGAGCAATAGTTATCATTTAGACTCTTCCTCCCAGGTTTTTATATTCTTAGGTAAGGCAAGAGAAGAGATAAAAAAAGAAAATATTAGAAAAGCCATATTTTACTACGTTAAAGCTTTTAGAACATCCCTATCTATTCCCCATCCAACAGGAATTATCAATAGTTTAAACAACCTCTCTTGGAATCTTAAAGAAAGACATCCTAAATTTTCTCTATCATTAGCTAAAAAAGCTGTTTATTACTGTGCTTTATATAGGGAAGATCTATCTTATGATTTTGCTGTTCTGGATACTCTTTTTGAAGTACAGAGGATTAATAATGATCTTTCTATTTGTGAGACTTCTATGATTATTAAGCACTATTATAAATTTTTGTCAGATTCTTCTGGAAATTACAATAAACAGCACTACAGAAAAACCTTTGAATCCTCTAAAAGATTTTGTTTTGATTTAGAACCTTCTTTCTATAAAAATAATGGAGAATTGAGAGATTTAAATAAAGTTTCAAATATTAAACCTGATTTTAATAATCTCCCCCTTGAAGTATTAATTGAATTGAGAAGAATAAACATATTAAAAAACTTTCAGAGAACCATAGAAAAATTAAATAATGTATCAAAGGACGCAAGAGAAAATTTAATTCTCTCAAGTTTTATGAGTCTTTGTGATAGAAAAAGTTTATTTCCTTCTACTTATAAAAAGATTAAAAACATATTGGATTTCTCAGAGAATATTAAAAGACTCATTAATTTTGCGAAGAGGGATTTTGAGGTTATAAGATTTTTATCCTATATCTCTAATGACCATCCTTTTTTTGAAGCAAGAATGGATTTAGCAAAAAAATTTTTGGAAACTCTACTCCCAGAGAAAAGAGAATTTTTCATAAGTTTTTACCTCTCTCTAAAGGAAAAAGAAAAAGAGCTTATAGATGCTTTTGTGAGGAATTATGTAAGATATGATAGAGATTGGCATATTAAAATACCTACTCCTGCAGAAATAGTTTCTTTTGTTAAAGGATTTCAGCTGAAGGAACTGCCTTCTTCTTTAGCTTATTTTTGCTTTGAGAGGAGAGAAAGAAGAAATTTCAATAAAATAATTAATGAAATGATGGTTAATGCTTAACACTACAGTTCAAAGAATCCCTTTAATTGCCTCTATAAAATCAGTGAAGTCTTTAATATCCTTTTTGGCATACTCATAAATTTCTTAATCTCTCCGATAGATCTTTATCTAAGACTTTCTCTTTTTCAAGGATTTCTATGCATTCTCCTAAACTGGAAACTCCCTTATTGAATCTTTTAGTGCAGATGTGGACACATATCCCTCCTAAGGATTCTATAGCTTAGAGAAGGAAGTATTTTAAGGCTGCTATATTTCTCTTGTCAGACCAGAATTTCTCTGTTTTATTTTTTTCAATATCGATCTGCATCAAGGAAGAAGCTCCTTTAAAGATAAGTAGGATATATACTCATTACTAATGGCTTCAAGGGATGTTGTTTCTATTAAATCTGTAAGGAATTTTTCAATCAATAATTCTTTATTCTTTCCTTTTCATAAAGGGAGTAAAATTCCTTGTTCATAAAAATATTATATCATTGTTACTATATTTACGATTTTTCCATTCTCCAAGTAAACAATTTTATTTATAAAGGTTTCCTTAGGTAAATCCTTAGGAGTAATGATAACACAAGTTGTATCTTTCATCTTTTCTTTTATAAATTTAAATATCTTTTCTTCTACCCTTGTATCTATTTCAGAGGTTGCCTCGTCAAGTATGAGAATTTCAGGATTTTTTAATATAGCTCTAAGAAAAGCAATCACCTTCTTTTGTCCTCCCGATATTCTTACTCCTCTTTCTCCTATTATGGTATCAAGCCCATTTGGGAATCCTTCCATAAAAAAGTGATATAAATCTATCTCTTTTAGGAGATTATTTATCTCATTGTCAGAGATGTTGGGATTTGCATAGGAAATGTTATTTCTAACAGTATCATTAAATAAGAAGATGTTTTGGGAAACAATTCCAATTTTTTCTCTTAAAGAGGAAAGCTTTATTTTATCTAAGTCGATACCGTCTATAAAAATTTTTCCTTCCAAAGGTTTATACATTCTAAGAAGCAGTCGGATTAGAGTAGTTTTTCCACTACCATTAGGACCTACTATTGCGACTTTTTCTCCCACTTTTATATCTAAGTTTATATTTTCTAAAACTTTATTTTTTCCATCATAGGAAAAGGAAACATTAACAAAAGATATTCCTTCTCTTAACTTATTAATTGTTATTTCGCCTTCTTCTTCTTTTGCCATCTCCATAATTTCAGTAACTCTTTTTAAAGAGACAAGAGCTGGATAAATAGTAAAATTAAAAGTAGCTAAACTTTGAATAGGACCATAAAGTCTCTGCACATAGGATGTGAAAGCAATATAACTTCCTAAAGTAAAGGATCCATTTATTATATCTAAACCTCCTCTCCATAGGATAAGAAGTCCGCCCAAAGCAATAAGAGTGATATTAAATTCTGAGAATAATGTAAAGATTATACTTTGTAGAATGTTCTTTCTGCTAATTTCTTTAAATCCCTTTTCAATTTCCATAGCCTCTCTTTCCTCTGTAGCAAAAAGTTTAATTACTTCTGCTCCTGAAATTCTTTCTTCTACTTTCCCCATTAATTTAGCAGAGGATTCTAAAAGATCTTTTGTGATATATGTAATTCTTTGAGACAAGGGTTTAAGACCTAGATAATAAAAGGGTAAAATTGAAAGAGCGATTAAGGTTAATTTCCAATTGAGATAAAAGAGCATAAAAAGAGCAAAAATAAATTCTCCTAATCTTATTAATTGGCTTACTAATGTAGAAGAGAAGAAGAATCCTAATCCTTCTATTTCTCCAATTCTGCTTAAAAGATAGCCTGTTTGAGCTTGATCGTAAAAAGAGAAAGGTAGTTTCAAAATCTTTTTAAATAACTCACTTTTTAAAGTTGCTATAATTTCTTGGTTTAATTTTGTAAAAAGATATTGGGTAATACCAGAGAATACACTTCTTGCTATGTGAAGAATTGCCATAATAATGACTAAATTAACAAGTAATTTTGCATTTTTACTTCCTAATAAAACCTTATCGATTACTATCTTTGTTAAATAGGGAACAGGAATTGTAATAAAGGACGAGATTATAAGAAATATACTTGCAATTATAAAATTACCAAGATGAATTTTAAAATAAGGTAACAATATTTTAAGTTTTGAGAAGGAAATATCTTCTTTCTTTGGAATAAGGAAATCAAAATCCTCTTTCATTTTCATGAACTCCCTTTTTGTAGAATTTTTTCTATACTAGTATTTTTAACAAGATAATAGGAAATAATAAACAATACTAAACCTGCAAGTATGAAAATTAAGTTTGGTTTTAACAAGAAGTGTATTCTTTCTAATTTATCTGGCTCCATAAAATAAAAGAAAGCGATGAAAAGTATTGAATAAGCATAAGTTATCAAAATTCTCGTGGGAATCAGTTTATCTACAAATAACAAGGACAAACATCCAATAAAGCTTAATATTCCAAAGTTGATTATGGGAGCTACAACAATAATATGAAAGACATTCTGTAAAGTAATTCTAACAGATACACCCAACAATATTAAATAAAGGAGAAGCCCAAAGAGAGAAGACAGACTCATCACATATATGGCTAGTGATACATAAATGACCTTTCCCAGCCAAAAATCTACAAGAGTAAGAGGAGTAGAAAGAAGAGGTATTATGTTCTTAGTATAATATTCTGTGATAAATAACAAAGTTATATGAAATGTTCCAACAAATATCATTGTACCTATAGGAATGTAATTTATCAATTTACTAACGAAGTTGCTGAAAAATATCTTTGTATTGGGCGAGTTTGCCATCTCTCTTACTATGTGAGGAATTCTAAATAGATTATCCTCCCCCTTTACTATAGTTGTGTTGAAGACGAACAAAAAGAAAATAGAGTAGAATAGAGAGATGTAAAGAAATTTTCTGAATTGCTTCATCTCTTTATATAAAATTCCTAACATTTATTTTTCCTCCTTTACTATAGATAGGTATATATCTTCAAGAGAGTTTTTAATCTCATTGATTTTCCATACTTTTATGTTATTTTGTGTAAACCATAATAATAGATCTGGTAATTTGTCTTTATTTTCCAAAGAAACAATTATCTTACCTTCCTCTTCTTTTACATTTTGAACAAAAGGCAGGTTTCTTAATGGTACTTCTACTTCTTGCAAGGGTTTATCTATGGAGATTTCTACTTCTTTTCTATCAAAGGCTCTTTGCAATTCAGAAAGAGTCCCACAGGCTACAATTTCTCCTTTATTTATTATTCCAATTCTAGTACATATTTGGGATATTTCGTAGAGATTATGGGACGTTATAAAAATAGTAACATTTTTATTATTAGCAAGATTGACTAAGAAATCTCTTATAAATTTTTGTCCTTCCACATCTAAACCTGTAGTTGGCTCATCTAAAAGAAGAAGTTCTGGCTCATGAAGAAGTGATCTTGCTAAGCATAATCTCTGCCTCATACCTGTTGAATAATTTTTAACCTTTTCTTTTTCTCTACCAGAAAGTCCTACAAGTTCTATTAATTCTTTTATTCTATTTTCTCTTATCTTTTTGGGCACTTTGTATAAAATAGAGTAAAATTCTAAGTTTTCATATCCAGTGAGATTTTCATATAACCCTCTTTCTTCAAGCATGAAACCTATTCTTCCTTTAATCTTATCCAATTCACTAATGTCGTAGCCAAATACTTTTACTTCTCCGTCATTGGGTTTTAACAGTCCAAGAAGTATTCTTATAGTGGTAGTTTTTCCAGCACCATTAGGACCTATATACCCAAAAATCTCTCCTTTTTTAACCTGAAAACTCGCTTTGTTCAAAGCCAAAGTTTTTTCGTATTTCTTTACCACATTATTAAAGGAAATGACAAAATCTCCCAAAGCTTCACCCCCATATTCCTTCCAATGGATTATACTTACAAAATTTCACTTCACCTAGGCTACTCCCTTTTAGTAATTCGAAGGCTCTACAATCTAGACAAGCATATCTAAATTCGCAATACTTACATGGATAAAGCTTCTCTTTGGATAGTTCGTAAAATCTGTCAATTGTTCCCTTTATGAAAAGATCTGGTATTTTACTTTCTTTAACGCTTCCCAATACTAAATTTCTAAGCATTGGGCAAAGGAGATATTTACCTTCAAGGGTAATTGTTATTTTCCCTTTAAGACAAGGATTGTAAATTTTTCGTAATTCAAAGTCAGAGACAAATACTGGTAGAATGTCATTTTTTTCAATGTAGTGATCAAACATATAGCTTTCAGAAATATTTTGTTTATTAATATTTAGGTCTGTAGTCATGTTTTCTATTATTATATTTTTTTGTTTATAAGATTCTAAATCGCAAAATCGAAAATTGATATAAAATTGAATATCTTCTTCTTTTAGTTTTCTTAAATTATTTAAAAGAAAAGCAAAACTCTTTTGAGAGATAGTATTATAGAGGGATTATGGCAAAAAAATGCTAATGATAGGTTTTAAATTGTAATGCTTTATTAAATTTCTACTTTTTTTCGTAGCTATATTTATTCCATGAGTTAGAATAAAAATATTTTCAAAATTGAATTTGTCTAAATTTCTACAAAAATTGACTAAAGATGTGATTTCTAAAAATGGGTCACCTCCTAAAATTACTAATGTCTTACATCTCAAATTATTTACTTCCTGTAGTATTTCTAACCATAATTCTTCACTAATTCTTTTTTTGTAGCTTATTTGAGTACATCCCAAACAACCGAATTTTATAGGATAATTTTTACAAAAATAACAAGAAAAATCACATGTACTACTCACTTCTATAAAGGCAATATCTAAATTAGGAGCAGGTTTGTTAAATAGATGTTTCTGCATAAAAAGAGGAAAGCCTAAACTTAATTTATCTATATAAGCTTTATTTTCATATTTTCTTATTATTCCGTTTTGCTTTAGAACTCTCACAAATTCCATAATTTCGGTCTTAGATAGTCCATTTATTATATTTAGTATCTCCTCAAAGGGCATTTTGTCTAAAAGTTCTATAATTCTTGTTCTTTCTTCACAAAGATGAATAATTTCCCCCTGAAGGGTATTATATAATGCACTTTTTTTTCTTCCTTTAACAAAATAGATTTCTGGAGATAGTCTATAATATGTGCTCATAATTCCTCCTCTTGTTTTTGGTATTTAAATGAAACAGTTTTTCTTCGAATGAAGGATCACTTTCTAATAGAGAGTATAATTCAGAGAAATCTGACAAAGTTTGTTTTATTAATAATTCGCATATATTCTCTGGATCTTTTGAAAATCTATTATTAGTCATAAAAGTAGCAAAACACATAGTGCATAAACGTGATATTGGGCATTTTTTGCATTCATAGGTTATTTCTTCTTTGTATTTATTAAGTACCTGAATTATTTTCTTATAATTTAGGCCTTCTTCTATATTACCAATTGGAAAAGAATAGTTTACTTTCTCACAAATGTGAAAATTCCCGTCGGTGTCGATAAAAATTTTTACACCTGGGACACAACTTCCATGTAAGAAATTAAAAACACCTTTTGATTTTGTTATTTTTTCCCGAATTAAGAGAGTTCTATAATTTGATCCAAAAAAAATATCTAAAAACGCACTTGTTTTTTTCTTCTTTTTAATTTGTTCAAAATAAACATCCTTCAATTTTTGAATTTGACATTGATGGTTTAAAAAGTCCTCTTTGGTAAAAATTTGGTAATATTTAGAAAAGTAAGGAGCTGCGGCATTTACTCTTACTAAAGGAGGTAAATTTTTATTCGTACTAAAGAATTCTTCTAGTTTAAATAAGTCTGTTTTCCAGTCATAACAACAAATTAATGATATATTTTCATAAAAATATCGTGGATAATGAAATCGTATGTATTCAAGATTTTGTAGTATTTTATCAAATGTTTTTTGGCCTTTTATTGTTGTTCTATTTCTATCATGATTTTCTTTATATCCATCTAGGCTTACAGCAATATAAAAATCATTATCGATTAAAAAATCTACGATATCCTTAGTCAACAAATACCCATTAGTAGTTATATTATATAAAACATTAATATTAGGGAACTTTTTTCTGATATAAGTAACTATGCTTTTTATTAAATCAAAATTTAGTAAGGGCTCTCCCCCATAAAAAGTAACACAAGGTTTCCTATATGGATTATACTTTAATACTTGAAAAATATTATTGAAATAATAATCTACAGCCTTTTTGGCAATATCAAAATTCATATTTTTTCTATTAAAAATTGGAGCATAATCGTACATGCCTGAATAATAATAACAGTATTTACATCTAAAATTACAATTTTCAGTAACACTTAAAATAAGTTGAGTAAAACCCTCATATAAAAGAAAATGTTGTATGTCTACTTCTCTTAATACAGGTTTTTCTTTCATATTATTATGTTTAAGCAAATTTATTATTTCTTTTAGTTTATCAATATCTTTTTTGGGAAATGTCAATCCTGTATCATCATTATAAATATAAGTAGTATTTTCTGTAGAAAACTCTATTATTTTAATATTATCCAAATTCTTACCCCTCCTCTTTAAGTGAAGGGGGCGTCCTTAAAGACGCCCCCTCATAAATTAACTTTTAACTGCCCACGCGGTAGCAGCGTTAGCAGCGAGTCTGCTACCTATAAGATCAGTTACAGGAGAAGTAGCATCCATCATACAAATAGCGGCACAACCCCCGGCGCATCCCCCTGCGCAACCCAAAAAGCACACCCATCCTTTGTCTGTACCTTCTTTTCTGGACGCTAAAATTTCCATATCCACACCTCCTATATTTTAAAATTTGCTAAAGTACTTTTGCTTTACCATAAGCAGCGTAGCTTCCACGTGTTCCTGCTACAACATCCATTAGTGGTATACCAGGAGTATCCACATAACATCCTGCAGCACATATAGCTCCGCATCCTAAACCACAAACGAAAGGACACCATTTACTCGCGAGTGATACCTCTTCTTTTTTTACTATGTATTCCATATTTCACACCTCCTAAAAATAATTTTACTAGACTAAAATAAATGAAAATGTTATTAGATTTGATACCAAATTTAAATTCTTCCGTAGCATCTTAGAGTCTTTTTCTTGTTATCCTCTTCTAAAGGATCCTCATATGTAATTCTCATAGTGAACATGAGCCTCACATATTCCCCTTAAGCTTTCTATTTTCACTTTACCTTTTTGCATATGACTTTCAACTTTACCCTACTTAGGAACGCTGATGAAATCTTTATTTTAATAGGGCAAATTTTTTTTATTTTTAAATTTTTTGAAGATAAAACGTTTTACTAAAAAAAATAACTTGAAAATAAGGAAATATCTGTTAATATTGAGGGGTAAATTAATCGCCTCTATAAACTCAATAAAATCTTTTATATCATGTTTGGCATATTCATAAACTTTTTGGTCCTCAAGAATAAACAAAAAAGGGAACTTAAATAAAACAGAACAACTTTATGGAATTGTCAAAACTACGGTCTCATTATTAATTCTTTTTCCAAACACAAAAGAGACTAAAATTAAAATTATCCCTAATAAAGCTAAACCCAGAAAGATAAAACTATCATATTTCGCATTCAATGGAATTTTCTGCATTATATAATTCCATCCAAATATGATTGAAAATCCAATTATCCACAGCAAGTTATTAATTAAGTTTACCTTTCTTATCCTCAAAACAAGAGTACACATCATACTCGCAAGTCCTATGTTAAAAATAGAAATAATACCTAATATCTTTATTAAATCAAAAAAATTAATAGATTTTTTAAGAAGCAAAAAAAGAATAAAATTAGCTATAAATACACAGAAAATTAATATAAACTCAGTTATTATCCATAGAGATATTATAGAACCAAAAAGATAAGACCTAACCCCAACCCCATTAGATAGTAAAAACTCTATCCTACCTGTAATTTTTTCATAAACTATAAGATCTGAAAGAATCATACTCGTTGTAAAAGCTAATATAGAAGATCCCATAAGCAAAAGTATTCTTGAAAATATGAAATAAGATACATTAAAGGGCATATCCTTCAAAAGTGCAAAAAGAGTATAACTCACAACTCCTGTAAGGAAAATAACTTGAAAATAAAAAGTACTATTTTTAAACACATTTTGTAAATTATATTTGATAATTTTACCCATTTTTAACCTCCCCCTATTACATCAAGAAATAATTCCTCAAGATCTCTATATTTTCCAAGAATTTCACTCTTCATATCATCTACTAATATCTTTCCCTCTTTTATAAGAATCACTCTATGAGCAAGTTTTTCTAGCTCTCCCAAATCATGAGAGGTCAATATTACGCTTTTTCCTTTCTGATTTAAATCAAGAATTAATTCTCTCATATTTTTTCGAGAAATAGGATCAAGCCCACTCATAGGTTCATCCAAAACTAAGAGATCTGGATTTTTCAAAAGAGCTAAAAGAAAACTTAGTTTTCTTTTTGTCCCTTTAGAATAAGTATAGACCTTTTGAGACAGAAAATCTAAAATTCCTAACTTCTCTGCATAAACTTCAATATCATTTTTTTCTACTCCTCTTCCAAGAAGTTCAGCATATATCTTTATATTCTCCCATCCTGAATACTTTTCCCATAAAAGATCTTTCTCAAGCATTACAGAGATGATTAAATTATTAACCTTTTCTATATTCCCAGAAGTAACATTGAATATCCCTGTTAAACAGCGAAGAATAGTAGTCTTTCCTGCTCCATTTGGACCCAAAAGTGCTGTAATCTCTCCTCTTACTATATCAAAGGAAATATTTTTTAAAATTTTCTTTCCATTTATTTCTTTTGAAAGATTTCTAATAGAAATGAGTTTTTCAGAAATTCTTTTCTCCATACACATTTGTCTTCTCCTTCCCCATATGCTTTCATTAAACCTCTAACTAGACAATTATTGCAAAACCACAAATTTTCGCATTCTTTACATATTCTTTTATTTGGTGCAGGAATTTGAGAAATAATTTCGAAATACATCGAATAAGTTTGTAAAAAATTCTTTAAAGAGTTCCCAGAAAACTTTAAATTGCCTATACTCATATCTGACATTTGGCAAATTTTAACATCAAGATTAGGAGAGAGAGTTATGCCAGATCTTCCAACACCACAATTTATCGAATCTGACATAATTTCTTCTTCAATTACTGATATAAAATTCTTACCATATTTTTCGATTAAATTTTCTATATTTTTTTCAAACATAGCAAAGGCTTTATCGTCAAGAGATATTATTAAATCATTATTAGACTTAGCTCGCCCAATAGGAGCAATAGGACCAAAAGCGACTGCGGTAGCTCCAAGTTTATAAGCAATTTCAGCAACATCTGCCATTTGCTCAACATTAAGTGAAGTTACATTACATACGACTCTCACAACTATTCCTAAATCTGATAACTTTTTTATGCTGTCAATCGCTGAATAGTAAGCTTTTTCATTACCTGTAAACCAACGTACATACTCTGGAGAACTTCCGTGAAGATCTATTTGTACAACTACTCTTTCTCTATTATAGTATAAAAGTTGACATATCTCCTCAGAGAGATTACTCCCATTAGTAAGTAAGCCAATTAATTCGAAATTATAAGTAAACAATTTCTTGAGAAATTCTTCTATATTTGAATAAACAGTTGGTTCTCCTCCTGTCAATTCTATTTCTCGTATTCCTAATTTATATGCTTCTTCAAGTATAGAAAGAATAACATCTGTTTTCATTTCAGATAACATATATATAGAAGAGTTATTGTAACAATGTTTACATTGATAATTACATCTGTAAGTTAATTCTAAGACTAAGCCAAATGGAACTAAATAATCCCAACTTCCTGTTTTTGTAAAACAAGAATTTTTTATTTCATATTTATTTTTGCATTCAATCACAGAAATACCGTATCTATTATAAAGACGTTCAAAAAATATTGATATATTTCTAAAAACATTTTCCTCTGTGTCATTATATTTTCTACAGAAATAATTTACTATCTCAGAAAGACTTAAAGGTTCATACATCTTTTCAATAATTTCACCAGCAACTTTATTTAATTTGATTGCAGCCTGTTGTTTAAGACGACCTCTCTTAGGAAGTTTTTTAGAATCAAAACATAAAAAAGCATACTGAGGTTGTAAATGCAACCTTAGATTATCAACGTCTAGTTTTAGATAAACATTACTATCCAGGTTCATGCCTTTTAATCTTAACCTCCTTTTCTTATTTTAGGTGCCGCTTTTTCAGCGGCACCTAAAGCTATAACCTATCTTAACCCTACAAATCCTACAAAAGTGGCAATCCATGCAGCTTGTACTTTGCCAGGACACCACCTACAAAATCCACATCCAGTACACCCAGCACACCAATTTTTTTCTACCCCAATAATTTGAGGTTCAGGCATTTCCTTCACCTCCTTTCTTCCTTATAAATTAAAAATCTCTAAAAATCCAATCAAGGGTCCAGAGATTATTAAAACCAAGGGAATCTTCATAGTATCTTGGATTCTTTTTTCTTGTTATCATCTTCTAAAGGGTCTGCATATATAACTTTAATAGAAAGTATTAACATGAAAATTATTAAAAGTATTGAAAGAAATATATTTTTATCCTTCTTTTTCATTTTACATATTCCTCCCACTTAAACTTTTAATTTCCACTTTACCTTTTTGCATATGACTTTCAACTTTACCCTACTTGGGAATGTTGATGAAATCTTAATTTTAATGGGGCAAAATTTTTGTATTTTTAAGTTTTTTTGAAGATAAAGCGTTTTGGTAGTAAATTGCTTAGATTAAAGGATATGATATAATTAACAAAAAGTTTTTCCCAATTTTGAGATATGCCCAAGGAAATTTCTTATATCAATAAGATCATATCCACATATGGATCTTATGCGAAACCGTTTTTAAACTGGATTTTAGAAACAGGCAAAATTTCTTCAACTTGGAAAGCTTATTTTTGGGCATTGAAATTATATTGGAAAGGGGAATACCTTTTAGCTTTAAGTAAATTAGAAAAAGCCCTTAATAAGTGTAATAATAGTAAAACATTATATTATCTTGTTCTTACGCAAAAACTTGCATTCTTATTAAGAGTAAATAGTAAAGAAGGGGTAGAGCTCTTTCACAAATTAAAACGAGAATTCCCTTATATTCCATCTTACGTAAGGAATATTACATCTTCAACTCTTATTAATTACTACAATTCGTTTCTTTCTTCTAATTCTTCAAAGTTTCGTATTTGGACATAAAATGCAAAATCTTGATTTTTGATCAATTTTACTAACTGAGAAAGTATGCTGACTACACCACTCTAACTCTAAAAAACCTTCACATTAATAAATCAATAAAATTTTTCAAGGATATATACGCTTTTAAAGGTCTTCAAAGAATAAATACCTAAAATAACTATAAGAATCATAAGATATATAAATGACCAAAATATACTAATTATGGAATTAAAACCTAAAGTAGATCTTACCAAATTTAAACAATGAGTTATAGGATTTATAAGTAATACCGAAGTATATATAGGATGTAAATTATCTGTGGAGTAATATACGGGTGCAAAGAGTAGAAAGAACCACGAAAGCAAAGGAATTATACCTTTAAAAGAATATCCATTTTCTGCAAGAGCTATTGGAGAGGGTAAGATAAGATGGAAAGAGATTTTTGAGCTTTGTGAAACTATAGGTGGAACAGAATGGTATATAATAGAGTATGAAAATCTTAGATTTCCGGCTTTAGAGATGGTAAAATTGTGTTTGGAAAATCTTAGAAAATTAAAGCGAGAGTCACTATAATTGTAGAAGGTTTTTGTATTATGGATAAAACAATTAATTATTTAAATGAAGTCGAAAAAGCCATACTTAAAGAGCTGAAAGTGAAGCTTTTAGAACTTTTGGGTTCTAATTTTATATCTATGGTTCTTTTTGGATCAAAAGCGCGCGGTGATTATGATGAGGATTCTGATATAGATGTGGTAATAATTGTGAATTATTTAGATAAAGACATAAAGGATAAAATTCTTTTAAAGGTTACGGAGTTAGAGACTAAATATGGCATAGTTTTGTCGACCTTAATACTTTCTAAGGAGGATTTTGAGTATCTGAAACAAAGGGAAAGAAGGATTGCTCTTGATATTGAAAGAGAAGGAATTGAAATATGAAAGAGGAGAATATAAGGATAAGTGTGAAAGAAGAGATAGAGAGAGCTAAAGAGGCTTATAAATCCGCAAATATTTTGTTTGAAAATGATCTTATAAAGGATGCCATATCACGTTTGTATTATTATGCTTTACATATGGTAAGAGCCCTTCTTTTTACAAGGGGATTTGAACCTAAAAGTCACGAGGGGGCTTTAAGACTTTTGAGTTTGTATTTTGTTAAAGAAGGAATATTTGAGCCAGAGATTGCTCATATCTTCTCAAGACTTATGAAGTATAGAGAAGAGGCAGATTATAATCCTTTCTATGTATTTTCTAAAGAAGATTTTTTAAACTATAGGAAAGAAGCTGAAATTTTAGCAAGTGAGATTGAAAAATATCTCGCAAAAGTTGGTTTGTTATAGTTTAACTTTGTGAATATTGAGCTTTTTAAAAAAGCTAGCATTTACTTAGTAAAGATTAATATTTCCAATATGCCTTGCTTTACGTTCTAAAAATTTAATTATAAATTGGCCTAAAAGGAAATACATTATAAGTAATCCGATTTCAGAGACTATGTAGGGTATTGCCATAGATATTTTATCCTGTATTATTAAGTTGAGACCTTCCATAAGATGGGATAGAGGAAAAATCTGAGATAGATATTTCAAAAATGTTGGAAATCTAGAGATGGGTATATTAACACCGCTTAAAAGAATCATTAAAATCTCCATTCCGTTAAGAAGCATAATTTATATCTCTGGTTAATAGTCCCAAACTTGCTATAAGACTTCCAAAAAGGCTCACTGATATAACTCCTATTATTATCAATAAGAAAATAAATACAAATTGATATGGGGGATAGTATATTTGAATCCTGTAAGGATAATAGTAAGCCCAATTAATACTGTAATGAAAGCATTGATAATATGGAAAAATATTTTTTGAGCGATGATTCTTAAACGAGATCGAGGGCTTACAATAAAATACATCAAAGTACCTTGTTGCCTTTCGGAGAAATAGATGATGCCTATTCCTTTTAAAGCACTTATTGAGGAGAGAAGGATGGCGTTACCTAAAATAAAAACTGCAATATTAGTTTTTTCTTTATATCCATACAATATTAAGAAGGAATAAAAAAGAAACCTAAATATAGGATTAATTACCTTTTCAATCATATAAGCCTTTGGATTTAGCCACAATGAGACTCCTTTGTAAGCTAACCAAGAATTTCTCAAAAAAATCCACACTCTTTTGAGCTTTAAATACCTCCAAAGGTTGCATCTTTCCTATTTTTTCTCTCTATGTATTTAAAGAGAAAATGCCCTACAAGTAGATATAGTACACTTAAGATAATAGAATAGTAAAATTCTTTTTCAATACTATTACATTTTTGCACAGAATTTTTTAGGAATGACACACTCCACCTAATGGGAAGGATATTAGAAATATATTGGACCCATGAAGGAAGAATTTCCACAGGAAATAGAATTCCAGATATAAAGTATATTGGATATAGAATAGAGGATATCAGGGCAAAAGCATTTCTAGATAATGTAAATAAAGTTGCAGTTAAGAAAGAAATTGCTAAAAGGGAGAGTAAGAGGGAAAATAATGAGAGCAAAAATAAGTCAATACGAGAGATTATTAAAGGGATTCTTAAAATTAATATGGAATAAATTATAACTATTGCAAAAGAGATAAAACCTATTAAGGTATTAGCTAAAATTTTGGAAAAGATTATAAATTCAAATCTTATCGGGGTAACTGATACAGCCTCAAGAGTTCCTGATAGTCTTTCCCTCTCAATCTCGATAGCGGATGAATAACAAGCAAGTCCCCACAAAGAGGCAATTCCACTTCCCCAGATTATATAGACCATCTCTTTGCCTGAATATATAAAGTATAAGAGAGTGGAAAAGAATATGGGCATAATAAAGATAGAAAATTTATATAAATTTCTCGAGAAAGATATTTTGTAGTGGATTTTAAATATAGAGAACAAAGCCCTAAAATAGGTCATTTCAGACTACTCTCCTAACAATTTTAAGTATACATCCTCTAAAGATATCTTTTTTACAATAAGGTCATGGATTGGAATTCCCTTCAAGTTTGTGAAAATATTAGATATAGCTGTAGATTCTGGAGTAATAACTAGGATAACTTCTAAGAAGTTTTCATTTTCATGTATTTTTAAATTTTTGACATATTTTAATTTTTCAAGTTCATTTAATTTTGCCTTAAAATGTTTATCAATTAATAGCTTAATCTCAAAACTTTCCGAATATTTACTCTTTAAAGAGGCTGGCGTGTCTATGGTTATAATTTCTTCACTTTTAAGAAAAGCAATTCTATCACAAAGTTCTTCTACTTCCTGCATGTAATGACTCGTAAAAATAATGGTTTTTTCATATTTTTTAATCTCTTAATTATATTTCTGATCTCTCTTGCTCCTATAGGATCAAGACCAATAGTAGGCTCATCTAAAAAGATGATTTCAGGGTCGTTAATAAGTCCTCTTGCAATCTGTAATTTTTGTTTCATTCCTTTTGAATATGTTTCTACCTTATCTTTTAATCTATTACTGGGTAAGCCAACAATTTCAAGTAATTCCTTTATTTTTTCTTTTCTGTTTTTATAGGGTACACCGTATAGATCAGCGAAGTACTCCAAATTTTCAATAGCGGACAACCTCGTATAAAGATTTCTTTCTCCTCCCATAACAAAATTTATACTCTTTCTAACCTTCTCAGGTTCTTTATGTTATGTCGTAGCCTAAAATTTTTACCTCACCACTGGTAGGTAAAAGTAAGGTACTAAGAATTTTTATAGTGGTAGTTTTTCCTGCCCCGTTAGGTCCTAAGATTCCAAAAATTTCTCCCTTATTTACTTGAAAGGATATTCCTTTGAGAGCAATTATTTTCTCTGGTTTCTTTTTAAAATCAAATATTCTTATTTTTATTAAGTATTTCCTATATAAATCCTTAACTTCTATTATTGACTCCTTTTATGACCTCCCTCAACCAATAAGCTTCAAAGCATCATCAGCACTTTCTCCACAAAAAATGTTATAGATAAGATTATGAAACCCAATAATAGAAGCTCCTTTACTGTTTTGATGTCTCCCAACTAAATAAACTCTTCCTATAATCTTTCCGTTCTCTATTATATGATATTCTTCCCATCTTTTTCGTTAGAATTAGAAAGTGAAAATTCTGCTCCTGGAATGATAAATAAAGGTGGATATTTATCAGGTGGAACCTCAATGGTATTTCCTAAAGATATCGCTTTCCCCGAATTAAATAATCCTTCAGTAATAATTACATATTCCTTCCATTCCTTTTCGGAGAGAAAATTATATATCTCTATGAAATTTTCCTCTGCCTAACTCACAATGCATTTTTAGTTTTACTCCTCGGAATTTAAAATTTTTTTCCCTCAAAATTTTACACGCAGTTAAGAAATTTTTTAACCATGTCTCTCATTAGACTTATACCTAACGTATTATGGGACTCTATTTCTTCACGCGTGAGAACAGTTTTTTTAATGTGATTTACATATCTATATAAGCTTCCCGCATGATGTTCGTCACAAGATAGATGAATTTCTACATTTTCCTTTACTATTCCCAAGTTAACTAAATTTTCTATGGTCTCTTTTACTCCTTCCTTTCCTTTTTTTAAAGAGATGACACCTTCTACCACTTGTAAAAATATATATTGGAATAGACCTTTCGAAATTTTTATAAGTCAAAATTTTAATAACTTCTGATAATCCTTTATATTCTAATGGTTCACCCCCAGTAAGTCTTATTTCTCTTAGTTTATTAAAATCTACTTTCCTCCAAAAATTAATGTGCCATTCTGTAGGTAAGTAAAAACCTAAAAATTTATTATAAGACCAACAATGAGCACAACTCCCGCTACAAGAAGGATTTAGGAAATAAACAACTTCCCATCCATTAGGATGTATTTTTTTATTATCAAAGTCCAAATATAATGGAAGATTCATTTTGTTTTAAGTATTATGATAGTATTCATACTTTTTCCATATAAGCCCTTCTATTACTTGTTTTGCAAAAATAGGTAGTATCCTTTTCCCTTCCTTTCTTCCTTTAAAATTAAAAATCTCCAAAAATCCAATCAAGGCTCCGGAAATTATTAAAACCAAGTGAAACCTTTGTAGTATCTTGGATTCTTTTTCTTGTTATCACCTTCTAAAGGATCCTCATATGCAATTCTCATAGTAAATATGAGCCTCACATATTCCTTTCACTTAAACCTTTTGTTTTCACTTTACCTTTTTGCATATGACTTTCAAATTTACCCTACTTGGGAATGTTGTTAAGATCTTATTTTCAAGTTTTATTTTTTTATATTTTTCAATTTTTTGTAATTTGAGTGTTTTTTGTAGAAAAATATTTGTATATGAATTATCTTTTTAAGAAGATTTATACTCCAGTTCCTTTATATCTTCTGGTACCTCCAAAAGGAGAAAAGTAATAACATAGATCCATATAAATATACAAAAACAAGGAGCAGGGTTTTGCCCTGCTCCTTGAAATTTTTAAAAGAAAGATTTTAACAGACTAACTTCTCACTTAGTTGGATATGGTCCTGTGTTTCCATTGCTATCCAGTTTTATTATGTAAACATCGATTCCACCTGCACCAAAGGAGGTTGTACCTCCTGCAACTATATATCCCCCATCTGATGTTTGCTGAATTGAACATGCCAAATCATTATCACTTCCACCGAAAGTTTTCTCCCACATTTTATTTCCATCCTTATCCAGTTTTATTATGTAAACATCTACTCTTCCTGCACCAAAGGAGGCTGTACCTCCTGCGACGATATATCCGCCATCTGATGTTTGCTGAACTGAAGCTGCCACATCATCACTTTTTCCACCGAAAGTTTTTTCCCACATTTTATTTCCATCCTTATCCAGTTTTATTATGTAAAAATCGTTTCCTCCTGCACCAAAGGAGGTTGTAAACTCCTGCGACAATATATCCCCCATCTGATGTTTGCTGAATTGACCATGCCCGATCATCACTTTTTCCCCCAAAAGTTTTTTCCCACATTTTATTTCCATCCTTATCCAGTTTTATTATGTAAACATCGATTCCTCCTGCACCAAAGGAGGTTGTACCTCCTGCAACTATATATCCGCCATCTGATGTTTGCTGAATTGAAGCTGCCCCATCATCACCTTTTCCGCCGAAATATTTTTCCCACATTTTATTTCCGTTACTATCCAGTTTTATTATGTAAACATCTACTCCTCCTGCACCAAAGGAATATGTACCTCCTGCGACAATATATCCCCCATCTGATGTTTGCTGAATTGAATATGCCCCATCATCACTTTTTCCGCCAAAAACTTTTTGCCAAGTTATCACTTCTTGTGATGAAGATGGTTGAGTAGGTTTTGAAGATTCACCTGCGTCCAGTTTTATTATGTAAACATCGATTCCTCCTGCACCAAAGGAGGTTGTACCTCCTGCAACTATATATCCCCCATCTGATGTTTGCTGAATTGAATTTGCATAATCATTACCACTTCCACCGAAAGTTTTTTCCCACATTTTATTTCCATTCCTATCCAGTTTTATTATGTAAATATCTTCTCCACCTGCGCCAAAGGAGGGTGTATATCCTGCGACGATATATCCGCCATCTGATGTTTGCTGAATTGAATTTGCCACATCATCACTTTTTCCGCCGAAAGTTTTTTCCCACATTTTATTTCCATTGCTATCTAGTTTTATTATGTAAACATCTTCTTCTCCTGCACCAAAGGAATATGTACCTCCTGCAACTATATATCCCCCATCTGATGTTTGTTGAATTGAACATGCCAAATCATTATCACTTCCACCGAAAGTTTTCTCCCACATTTTATTTCCATCCTTATCCAGTTTTATTATGTAAACATCTGCTCTTCCTGCACCAAAGGAATATGTGCCTCCTGCGACGATATATCCGCCATCTGATGTTTGCTGAACTGAAGCTGCCACATCATCACTTTTTCCCCCAAAAGTTTTTTCCCACATTTTATTTCCATCCTTATCCAGTTTTATTATGTAAAAATCGTTTCCTCCTGCACCAAAGGAGGTTGTAACTCCTGCGATGATATATCCCCCATCTGATGTTTGCTGAATTGAATATGCCCCATCATCACTTTTTCCCCCAAAAACTTTTTGCCAAGTTATTCCTTCTTGTGATGAAGATGATTGAGTGGGGTTTGAAAATCCACAAGACAAAAGAAGGATTAAGATTAATGGAATAATTTTAATATACCCTTTTAAATTCATTCTCTTTTACCCCCTTTTAAAGATTTGAGAGAGAAAGGAGAATGAATAGTTGTAAGAGATGTTATTACATTTTATTCTTGGCTATTAGTTTGACTTCTTTAAATTTTTTGTTATTATTTTAATCAATTTTAAAAAAATTTCAATATTCATATACTATCATATACTATTTTCACTTTAGTTTTTTATGCAAAAGACACAATGGGATATTTGTCATCAAAGGATCAAGCTCAATTGACCATCAATAAGCTGTAAAAATAATTTTTGAGTTTTTCTGTTCTATAGCTTGTGTGAATTGATAAAATCTTTATTTTAATAAAGCAAAATTTTTATGTTTTTAAATTTTTTTTGAAGATAAAGCGTTTTGGTAGTAAATTGCTTAGATTAAAGGATATGATATAATTAACAAAAAGTTTTTTCCCAATTTTGAGATATGCCCAAGGAAATTTCTTATATCAATAAGATCATATCCACATATGGATCTTATGCGAAACCGTTTTTAAACTGGATTTTGGAAACAGGCAAAATTTCTTCAACTTGGAAAGCTTATTTTTGGGCATTGAAATTATATTGGAAAGGGGAATACTTTTTAGCTTTAAGTAAATTAGAAAAAGCCCTTAATAAGGGCAATAATAGTAAAACATTATATTATCTTGTTCTTACGCAAAAGCTTGCATTCTTATCAAGAGTAAATAGTAAAGAAGGGGTAGAGCTCTTTCACAAATTAAAACGAGAATTCCCTTATATTCCATCTTACGTAAGGAATATTACATCTTCAACCCTTATTAATTACTACAATTCATTTCTTTCTTCCAATTCTTCAAAGTTTCGTATTTGGAGTAATAGATATTATTCTAATCCTTCTTCTTTAGCTTTTGTCTTCTTAGGTAAGGCAGGAGAGGAATTAAGAAAAGGAAACCTTAGAAGAGCCATATTTTACTATGTTAAAGCTTTTAGAACATCCCTATCTATTCCCCATCCAACAGGAATTATCAATAGTTTAAACAATATCTCTTGGAATCTTAAAGAAAGACATCCTAAATTTTCTCTATCATTAGCTAAAAAGGCTGTTTATTACTGTGCTTTATATAGGGAAGATCTATCTTATGATTTTGCTGTTCTTGATACTCTTTTTGAAGTACAGAAGATTAATAATGATCTTTCTATTTGTGAGACTTCTATGATTATTAAGCACTATTATAACTTTTTGTCGGATTCTTCTGGAAATTACAATAAACAGCACTACAAAAAAACCCTTGAATTCTCCAAAAGATTTTGTTTTGATCTGTCTTCTTCTAAAAACAATGAAAAATGGTTGGATTTAAACGAGGATATTAAGCCTGATTTTAATAATCTATCTTTGGATATTTTGGCTGAATTAAAGAGAATAAGCATATTTAAGGATTTCTGGAGAACCATAGAATTACTAAATAATATATCAAAGGAAGAAAGAAAAATTTTGATCCTCTCAGCCTTTATGAGTCTTTGTAATAGAAAGAAGCTATTCCCCTCTACCTCTAAGAAGATTAAAGATATATTGGATTTCTCAGAGAATATTAAAAGACTCATTAATTTTGCGAAGAGGGATTTTGAAGTTATGAAATTCTTATCGTATATTTCTAATGACCATCCCTTCTTTAAAGCAAGAATGGATTTGGCTAAAAAGTTTTTGGAAGATTTATATCCTGAGAAAAGAGATCTTTTTATAGATTTTTATCTCTCTTTGGAAGAGAAAGGAAGAGAGTTTATAGACACTTTTGTGAGGAATTATGTAAGATATGATAGAGATTGGCATATTAAAATACCTACTCCAGAGGAAATAGTTCCTTTTGTTAAAGAATTTCAGCTGAAGGAACTGCCTTCTTCTTTAGCTTATTTTTGCTTTGAGAAGAGAGAAAGAAGAAATTTCAATAAAATAATTAATGAAATGATGGTTAATGCTTAATACTACAGTTTAAAAAATCCTTTTAATTGCCTCTATAAAATCAGTGAAGTCTTTAATATCCTTTTTGGCATACTCATAAACTTTTTGATCTTCTATCTCCCAATATCTATGAACAAGTTTATTTCTGAATCTTATCATATTTCTTAATCTCTCCGAGAGATCTTTATCTAAGACTTTCTCTTTTTCAAGGATTTCTATGCATTCTCCTAAGCTGGAAACTCCCTTGTTGAATCTTTTAGCACAGATGTGAACACATATCCCTCCTAAGGCTTCTATAGCCTGGAGAAGGAAGTATTTTAAGGCTGCTATATTTCTCTTGTCAGACCAGAATTCATTTACATCTAAGGAGGTTAATTTTTGAATCTCCTCTAAGGATTCATTGATGTCAGAAATTCTCTGTTTTATTTTTTCAATATCTATCTGCATCAAGGAAGAAGCTCCTTTAAAGATAAGTAGGATATATACTCATTACTAATGGCTTCAAGGGATGTTGTTTCTATTAAATCTGTAAGGAATTTTTCGTCTCTTGTAAAAAGGAGAAGACCTGTTCTAAAAATGTTGTTTAAAAAAGAATTTTTGGCATAATTTAATACCCTTAAGTCAATAATCTCAAAAGGTAGGTTAATCTTTTTGGAGATTTCTTTTATCATTTTAAGTTCTAATTCCTCAATGTTTTTTTCGTCAATTTTGTTGAGATAAATACCTATGTCAATATCTCTGAAAGAAAGAGCATTTAAGAAAGATCCATATAAATATGCAAAAATTATATTCTCTTCCTCTTGAAGAATTTTTCTAATCTCATCAATAATTCTTTTTCTTTCTTTTTCATCAAGGGAGTAAAATTCCTTGTTCATAAAAATATTATATCATTGTTACTATATTTACGATTTTTCCATTCTCCAAATAAACAATTTTATTTATAAAGGTTTCCTTAGGTAAATCCTTAGGAGTAATGATGACACAAGTTGTATCTTTCATCTTTTCTTTTATAAATTTAAATATCTTTTCTTCTACCCTTGTATCTATTTCAGAGGTTGCCTCGTCAAGTATGAGAATTTCAGGATTTTTCAATATAGCTCTGAGAAAAGCAATTATCTTGTTTTGTCCTCCAGATGTTTTTACTCCTCTTTCTCCTATTATGGTGTCAAGCCCATTGGGGAATCCTTCCATTAAAAATTGGTATAAATCCATCTCTTTTAGGAGATTATTTATCTCATTATCAGAGATGTTGGGATTTGCATAGGAAATGTTATTTCTAACAGTATCATTAAATAAGAAGATATTTTGGGAAACAATTCCGATTTTTTCTCTTAAAGAGGAAAGCTTTATTTTACCTAAGTCGATACTGTCTATAAAAATTTTTCCTTCCGAAGGTTTATACATTCTAAGAAGCAGTCGGATTAGAGTAGTTTTTCCACTACCATTAGGACCTACTATTGCGACTTTTTCTCCTACTTTTATATCTAAGTTTATATTTTCTAAAACTTTATTTTTTCCATCATAGGAAAAGTAGACATTAACAAAAGATATTCCTTCTTTTAATTTATTAATTGTTATTTCACCTTCTTCTTCTTTTGCCATCTCCATAATTTCAGTAACTCTTTTTAAAGAGACAAGAGCTGGGTAAATAGTAAAATTAAAAGTAGCTAAACTTTGAATAGGACCATAAAGTCTCTGCGCATAGGCTGTGAAAGCAATATAACTTCCTAAAGTAAAGGATCCATTTATTATATCTAAACCTCCTCTCCATAGGATAAGAAGTCCGCCTAAAGCAATAAGAGTGATATTAAATTCTGAGAATAATGTAAAGATTATACTTTGTAGAACATTTTTTCTGCTAATTTCTTTAAATCCCTTTTCAATTTCCATAGCCTCTCTTTCCTCGGTAGCAAAAAGTTTAATTACTTCTGCTCCTGAAATTCTTTCTTGTACTTTGCCCATTAATTTAGCAGAGGATTCTAAAACATCCTTTGTAATATATGTAATTCTTTGAGACAAAGGTTTAAGAGCTAGATAATAAAAGGGTAAAATTGAAAGAGCAACTAAGGTTAATTTCCAATTAAGATAAAAGAGCATAAAAAGGGCAAAAATAAATTCTCCTAATCTTATTAATTGGCTTACTAATGTAGAAGAGAAGAAGAATCCTAATCCTTCTATTTCTCCAATTCTGCTTAAAAGATAGCCTGTTTGAGCTTGATCGTAAAAAGAGAAAGGTAGTTTCAAAATCTTTTTAAATAACTCACTTTTTAAAGTTGCGATAATTTCTTGGTTTAACTTTGTAAAAAGATATTGGGTCATACCAGAGAATATACTTCTTGCTATGTGAAGAATTGCCATAATAATGACCAAATTAACAAGTAACTTTGCATTTTTACTTCCTAATAAAACCTTATCGATTACTATCTTTGTTAAATAGGGAACAGGAATTGTAATAAAGGACGAGATTATAAGAAATATACTTGCGATTACAAAACTACCAAGATGAATTTTGAAATAAGGTAACAATATCTTAAGTTTTGCTAAGGAAATATCTTCTTTCTTGGGAGTAAGGAAATTAAAATCCTCTTTCATTTTTATGAATTCCCTTTTTGTATAATTTTTTCTATACTTATTTTTAACAAGATAAAAGGAAATAATAAACAATACTAAACTTTTTTAACATGAAAACTTGTTTTGTTCAAAGCGAAAATTTTTTCGTATTTCTTTACCACATTATTAAAGGAAATGAGAAAATCTTCCAAAGCTTCCCCCTTAATACATTCCTAATGTTCCTTTTCTTTTTGCATTTTTGTCAGCTATATCAAAAATCAAAATTCCTAATATGAAGAAGATTAGAGAGCTTATGACGAGCTTTGAAATATCAAGACTTAACGAGCTAAAGGGTATATTCTCTACATTATTTATTTTTTTAATAATGAAGCTCCTTGATGTATAGGAAAATATGAAAGGATTTCTTTTATCTCTGGAGTTAATAATTTCTCCTGAATAATTAGAGGAATTAAAAGAATCAAATTTAAAACTCCAAGCCAATTTCCCATACTTTTTACAACTAATACAAGTCCTGCAAGCATAAAAGCAAACCCATACAATCCAAAAACAAGAATGAAGAAGATAAGAAAACTAAGGGGATTACTAATTATAGTTACTCTATGAATTAGAGAGACTATTATGGCTATATAAAAGATATTTTTTAACGCATTAATAAAAGCTCTTACCAATAGAATACTTTTTATATCTGAACAGGATAAATGTAAATGCTCAAAAGTGCCATAATTTACTTCTTTTCCTATATCTTCTGGGATAGAGTCTATAGCAGATATTACGAAGAACCATATTATATATCCTATCATGTTATAGCTTATTACAGATATAGCTTATTACAGATTTTACCATTCCTGAACTTCCCATAAGGAAGTTAGAGGACATTGAGATAAGCCAAAAGAAGATGTAGAGAAAAATAAAAAATGGGAAGATGAGAAAGAGGTGATTTTTTAAGAAATTTTACAAAATTTCTTAACTCCGTCTGAAGTAAATATTTCACTCTTAATTCCTCCTCTCTACAAAGCTTCTAAATATCTCTTCAAAAGGCTCTCCTAAATTATGTATTTCAATAGGGACTACCAAATTTCTTTTTAATTCATCAAAAAGATTGTATATTAATTCAGGACTTGATAAGGTGATCTCTAACAAATCTGTATCTAATCTTTTTCGATCTCTTTTAAATATTCTCTATTTCCGGAGTTATTTAGGATTAACCTATACTTTGCGAAAGATATTTTTCCTATTAACTCTTTTGTGGTCCCTTCTACCACTACGCTACCTTTGTTAATTATAAGAATCCTATCAGAAACTTTCTCTATAAATCTTAAATCGTGAGATGAGATTATTAGTGTTGATACTTCTCTCAATTCTTTGACGATCTTTTCTATTTCAAATCTTGTTAAAATGTCAAGTCCAAGAAGAAGCTCATCAAGAATTAATATCTTTGGACTTGTTGAAATAGCACATATGATAGCTGATTTTTGTTGCATTCCGCTTCCTTTTAAATTAGCAAAATAGTAAACGTTTTCTCTTAGAGACGTATTCCAGTAAAGATTTCTTGATCCTTCTAAGATTACTCCTATTTCTCTCATAATATCTTTTTTATACTTTGGCATTTTCATACTTAATATTTCTATCTCTCCTTTATCAGGTGTTACAAGATCAAGAATCATTTTTATGGTTGTCGTTTTTCCAGCACCATTAGGGCCAAGAAGGGCGAATATTTCATTATTTTTTACTTGAAAAGAAACTTCATTTACCACTTTTACTTTTTTATTTCCTTTCCCAAAAGTTTTTTCCAAATTTTCCACCTTAAGTATAGTCTCATCTCTCATGGCAAGACCTCCTAATCTAAATTCACTTTAGTTTTTTTGAGAGCATGAATATATCCTTTTTTAAAAATAAGAGATAGAGCTCCTAAAGGATCCTTATGTGTATCATAGTAAATATTAGCCTCACATATTTCTTCCCTTTAAGCTTTCTACGTTTACTTTACCCTTTTTGCATATGACTTTCCTATTTACCCTACTTGAGAATGTTGATGAGATCTTGGTTTCAAAGTATTATTTTTTTTATATTTTTCAATTTTTTGTAATTTGAGTGTTTTTTGTGGAAAAATGTTTGTATATATGAATTATCTTTTTAGGAAGATTTATACTCCAGTTCCTTTATATTCTGGTACCTCTTATCCAAAGTTTATAGGCAATAATGAATAGAAATATACCTATAAAAGGAGAGATAAAAACTAATATATTGCTATTTTTTGGCCTTAAAAATATTTGAGAGGGGTAAAAAGCCACAAAAGCTATAGGAATTACAAAGCTGAAAATAAATCTAAAAAATGGATCAAATATGTCCGTTGGATATCTGGTATACTCTCTTAGTCTGAAGATAAAGTTTAATAATGGAGTAACGTTTAGCACCCAGAAAGCTACGGCAGATCCCATTACCATAAGGGATATCATAACCAGTGAGCTACTTATTAGTGAAATTATTAAAATAATAAATTTCAAAAGATTGAACTCTAAGTTTAGTTTTACCCATGCATAGGAGAGAGTAATTATGCCTATGACGAGTTGGCTCAAGCCCTTCATGTCAAAAACCTCTGCAAAATAAAAGAAGAATATATTAAGAGGTTTTAGATAATATTTTATAAAGTCACCTGAAATTAAATAAGAAGGTAAGTTCCAAAGATTATCAAAGAAAAGTTGCAAGGGAGATAAGGCAAGTAAAGAAAAACCATATATAAATAAAATCTCATAGTAACTCCATCCTAAAATATTTGGAATAGATTGAAAGATTACATATATGGATAGTAGTCCCAAAAGATTTGTAATTACCATACCAATAGTGCTAATAAAAAAGTCTACCCTATATTGCATCCTTCCTTTTATATCTTGAGCAATAAACCAAAAATATACCTTTATGTAGTACTTTAATCTGGATTTAACCACCATTTATCTTAATAAATCTCTCGGTTAGTTTGTAATATGTTCTACTTAAAGCTAAAAAGACAAAAAGCCAAAAGATTTGTACCACCAAAGAGTTTAAATAATCAAATATAGTAAGATTTTTATTGATTAAGATCTCTATGGGCATATGGTATATGGTTTTAAAAGGTAAAATTTCTAAGATTCTTCTTAGATTTTCTGGAAAAAGAGGAATAGGTATTATACCTCCTGAAAGAAATAATATTATGGAATCCTTTGTGACAGAGAGTCCCCAGATAGATTCGGTGAAAAAGGCAGTAACTCCTACAATAAAATCAATATTGAAATATATTAAGTATGAAATGATTATAGAGATCACAAAGAATACAAAATTAATACCCATGTTAATTGGCATTCTAAGAATAAACTTTAAGAGAACTAAAACTGGCAGAGTTATAGTTAGTAAATTCAGAATGACCCATGTTATTCTCTTAAAAAACATATAAATTTGAAAGTCTAAGGGCTTTGTCAAAATTATGGAGAGATTTCCACTTATCATAAGCTGAGATATATCCCAATCTACCCATGTTTGGAATAATCCAAAGATTGCAGTAGCTAAAGAAAGGTAGGTAAAAGTACTTTCAAAATTCATACTTAAATTTTCTTGTCCCAAGCTTTTATATATAGCCTTCCACAAAAAGAAAATCAGTAAAATATAAATATACTTCTCTAAGGCATTAAAAAATAGAGAAAACCTATAAACCATCCTTTCAAGGAGAAATCCTTTGGCTATATAAATGTACTTTTTCATTTCCTTGACTCCTCATAAATAAGCTTTATTACTTCTTCGGTCTGTATATCTTCTGTATGGATATCCTCTATAGGTATGAAGTTTGTAATGAACCTGAGTATTTCTAACAAATTTACATCTTGTTTTTTAAAACTTATGTCTAACCAATAAGATTTAATCGCACAGTCAGATATTACATCGTTAAATTTTTCCAATAGAAGTACTTTTATCTTATTGATCTCTTCTTCATTTACATCGTCTTTTATTCTTATTTTTGCCTTTCTATACATCTTGAATTTTTCCTTTAGATCTTCCAAAAGACCATCGTATATGATTTTCCCTTTATCTATTACAATAATACGAGGGCAAAGAGCTTCCACATCGTTCATATCATGGGTTGCGAGGAGGATGGTTGTATTTTTTCTTCTGTTTAGTTCTTTTATTAATTTCCTTACCTTATCCTTTATCAAGATATCAAGTCCTATAGTAGGTTCGTCTAAAAATACTACTTTGGGATTATGGAGAAAAGAGGCTAAGATGTCACAAAGTACTCGTTGGCCTAAGGACATTTGCCTTACAGGTTTTCTGTAAAGAGCTTCTATACCGATGATTTCCTCAAAAAGCTCTAAATTCTCTTTGAAAGTTCTTTCATCTATCTCATAAATCTCTTTCAATATTTTAAAAGATTCAATAAGGGGTAGTGACCACCAAAGTTGAGTTCTTTGACCAAAAACTACCCCAATATTTTTTTGCATTTTTTATCCTATCTTTATAAGGGATAACATTATTTATTAAAACTTCTCCACCATCTGGTTCTAAGACTCCTGTCATTATCTTAATTGTTGTAGATTTTCCAGCTCCGTTAGGTCCTAAGAAGCCTACTATCTCTCCTTCTTTTATTTCCATAGAAATTCCGTCTACAGCCTTTACATAGAAATAATCTTGAGAAAAAAGGTCTTTTACTGTACCCCAAAATCCCTCTCTTCTGTTTAATACTTTAAAATACTTCCTCAAATTATTTACTTTTATAACACTATCTACCATAGGCTTAGGTCCTTTCTTAATTTTTCCTCTTCAAGTTTTATAGGAATATAAGGGAAATAAGAGTTTTATTAAGAATAATAATCTTGTAAAATTGAACTTATAAAATAGAGATTTAAAAACAAAAAGAATAGCCTTAAACTTGTTGATCTTATGATTCATAAAACCAAAGGTAAAATATTTTCTTCCAATAATATCCTTTATCCTATTAATACATTCCTTCTTTCTTACTATTTTCTGGGAGCTTTTTATAAGGTTTTTATGAATAGAATTTAATTTTATCTGACCTAAACCTACAAAAGTAAATTTTTCTATAAATTTTCTGTTTTCCAAAACATCGTCAATTTTTACATCTCTCCTATCAAAGAAGTTATAGATATTATCGGAACCTTGGTAATAATAAAGATGATAATTGTCTATTAAACAGAAAGGATAATCGAGTATAACCCTATATACAAAATCTGAATCTTCACATACAAGTAAATCCTCATTAAACAATCCAACCTTTTCAATAACATCCCTTTCAATAACTAATGTATTAATATTGGTACAATAAGAACCACCTTTAAGAAACGATTCTTCATAGAAATTGTCTCCAAAGAAGATATACTTTCCCTCTATTTTAGGATTAAAAATGGAGATTGTTCTTTCTAATCTTGCACGTTCCTCTGATATTTCTGGATCAAAGACTCTTCTAACTTCCCCATCTTCTTTAACTGCTATCCATAATGCAAAAGAAACTTTTATGTCATAATTCTTTAAAACGTCGATGCTCTCTTCTAAATGTATCTCTGACCATTCATCATCTGAGTCCAAAAATGCTATATATTTCCCCTTAGAGTTTAATATGCCAAAATTTCTTGCTCCTGCTGGTCCTTTTTTTCTCTCGTTCTTTAAATATATTATGCGATCATCTAAAGAAATATATTTTTTAACTAAGCTTTCAGTATTATCAGTGCTTCTATCGTCTACAATTAAAAGCTCCCAATTTTTATAGGTCTGCCTTCTCACAGACTCTATAGCACGAGGAAGCAGTCTTTCTCTATTATATGTGGGAATGATAATACTAACTTCAGGGAACATGGTTAAAATAATTTAAATTTATGTAAAGGAAAAAAATCACTCTTTTAGAAATCCCCTCCCGTTTAAAATTCTCAAATAATAATTTTGTCCACCTTTTTAAAAAAGTTATTGCTTTTATTATATAAAAAAATTATAACTAAACACCATCTTTCAAGGCAGATTAGATGTTTGTTTGAGTGAAACATTCAATTTTTCTAATCTACGTGCTATTCTCTGTGAGTATTATCCTTATATCTATGTCTCCCTATATAGAGGACACTCTCTAATATTGTCTTGATATTATTCTTTAAAAGTAATTTTCTTCGCCAAATTTATTATCCTTTTTTGCTACAATTCCAAAACTTTTCTTTCAGGGTAAAGATCAGAATTAAATTTATAAGCTACGTTTCTTTCTTATTTAGAATTAATATCTTGGCTTTTTTGTTATAATCAAAGCCTATAAGGACATTTTAGTTATACAGTTCACTCTTTTTAATTTAAATTTTTCTTTTTGCTAAGATTACTGTTTGTTCGTTTTACTCTTAAGCTCAGGAAAACCATTAGCTGATGGGAAAATACCTATATCCTAAAATAGTAGATGTATTAATATCTTGTTTTATAGTAATTAATTTGATTCTATCTTTGTTTAAATATCTACCGTTGTATACCAAGGAAGATCTCTTAAATTTCTGATTGTGCCATCAAGATCTGTGACAATTACTATTTAGAATTTTCTCAATGTGGTCTCTAAAAAGTTGATTTGTTTGAGGACAATTTTTGATGTTTGTTCCTAAAAGACATTCTTCCTTGCAGATATCTGACAGATTGGTAATTATGTTTTTATAATAAACTTCAAACAAATCTTGTTGGCATCAAGGGGATTTACTCTCTTATTTGTCTGTTCTTCTGTAGATTTTATAATATAAATTGTAAGTCTTATTTATTTGTTTCCTCAAATAAAGATAAAATGTTTTGAGAACTTAAGAATTCCCTTATCCTTCTATTGGCAAGGTTCACGTATACCTTATTTATCTCATATCCAATATAAAACCTTTTAGCTTTTAAAGCTGCAATTGCTGTTTGTCCACTACCCATAAATGGGTCTAAAACCACTTCACCCTCAAAAGTATAGAGCTGAATACAACGATAGGGGAGTTCTATTGGAAAAGGAGCTGGATGACCAATTTTTTTAGCTGATTCTGCAGGAAATGTCCAAACACTTTTTGTAAATTCAAGAAATTCTTCTTTGGTGATTGTGCTTTTTCTATTTCGGAGATTTTTTCTAGTAAATGTATCCTTAGAAAAGACTAAAATATATTCATGAATATCTCTTAAGGTAGGGTTTGCTGGTGATAACCAACTTCCCCAAGCAGTCGATGGACTGGCGCTAGAGGCTTTATTCCATATAATTTCTCCTCTCATAAGAAAACCTATTTCTAGCATATCTTCAATAATGTAACAATGTAATGGAATATAGGGTTTTCTTCCTAAATTGGCTATATTTATACAAACTCTCCCGCCGGGTACTAATACGCGATAGACTTCTTTCCATACTCGCTTTAGAAATTCTCTATATTCTTTTAAGGTAAGATTTTCATCATATTCCTTACCTACATTATAAGGAGGAGAGGTAACCATAAGATGAATGCTATTATCAGGTATTTCCTCCATTTTTTCACTACTTTTACAAAATATCTGGTTTAGAGCTTCTTTAGGGATCTCTGATTCTTGGTGTTTGACCTTTTTTTCTTTAGGAAGATCTTTGTATAAATTACTTGAATAAAAAAGAGTTGAGTCATGGTTAATTCTTCCAGGAGCACCAAAAGAACTTGTTTTAGTTCCTCTTTTGTATTTTTTATCTTTCATTTTCGTCCCTCAATAACTTTAAAAACATTTCTGCCTTTTTCTCATAAGTAGGTTCAAGATTAGCTATTTCTATAATTTTTCCTAATTCTTTCTTAGTTTTCATCCCAGAAAAGAATTCTTGTTCTTCAGAAATGAGATTAATTAACTCCTGTTTCATTTCCTCATAAGAATCAAATCTTAAAAACCCTCTCCCAGGTGTTGATTTAATGTTGTTCTTATGAATAGGATCATCTAAGGGTTGCGGATTAGTGGAGTAAAAGCCTTGAATGACACCAGTCTTTTTCAAATGATCAACTTTTTCATAATAACTATCCGTTATCGGAGTATTACCTAAAATAACAATGGGAATTTGGGCTGATTTAAAACTAGAAACCCGAATGTTTATGCTTTTTCCAATGGCTTTTAATATTGTATCTGATCTCAATAGTCCAGGATTACCTTGATGAGTTGTATAATCTCCTATACTTTTTAACTCTCCAGTAGAAGGATTATACTCCCAATTCCATACGATGGACATTTTTACCTCTATTATCATTAAAATGTTTTCGGGTTTCTGATGCTGATCTCTTGTCTTACATATTGCTACATCCGCTGGGGATTTTGCTGACAATCCTATATCTTCACAAATTACACCTTGTACCGTAAACGCTCCTAATTCTTCTGCTGTTTCTTCTAAGAGTTCTTTAGTCCATTTTTCTGTAAAACTTCCAATAAAAGCGTTTCTACTTTGAAGTGTGGCTTTAATCCCTTTATAATTTTTAGGCCAATAGGCTATATATCTACCATCCTCAGTTATATAAAAAAGTTGTTCAGGAACAGCAACTTTTAGTGTTTTTGTAAAAAATTCTTTTTCTATATTCTTACTCCAAAGCCGTGATATGTTTATCACCTTGATTCTCCTTTTACGGTTAATTTTTTCTGTTTCTTTAATTCATCCCCACAATATTGAACTTTCTAACTCTCTACTAGCTGGCTATTTTAAGTCCGCAGGGCTTTAGCTTTCCTAAGCATCTCGTAAAGAGCATAATTGATTATTTTCAAGCATTTTAAAACTTCTTAAAGCGTCAGAAGGTCCTTAATTTGTTCATCTTGTTCTGTAAAAATTACCTGTTTTTATATCCAATAGTATATGAAAGTATATTAATTCTCTCAATAAAAATCAAGTAGAAGAACCACATAGGTATGGAGATAGGTACCAGTATGAGGAATATAGGAATAATAATGAAGATAAGAAGATAAAAAGAATTGAGGCTGTATCCCTTCTCCTTAATCTTTTCCAATTACCAAGAATTTATCAACAAGGAGCAGGGTTTTTCCCTGCTCCTTGAAATTTTTCATAAAAAGCCGAGTTCTTAGGTAATCCACATAAGATTAATTTTGCGTTTATTCTATACTTATCCATGGTTCTTTTTTACTCTTCAAGAAAATTTGAAGCCTGATAAATCTAATAATGCTTATAATAAGAATTATGATCGAACCTATTCTATAAACAGTTTGAATGTTAAATATGGTTAGCAATTTTTGGCTTATGAGTAATGAGATCACACTACCCAAGGTAGAGGCTAATATGTAAAAAGAAAATATCTTTCCTCTCACTTCAGAGAGAACATTTGCCATTATGGCACTCATGAAGCCTATTTGTAAAAGAGCGTTGGCTATACCATTTAAAAGGAAAATTATTAAACCTAAAAGAATATTATTAGCAAAGGAAAACATAGTCAAAAAAATTCCAATAGCTATTAGCCCCGTGAAATACAATTTATAACTTGGAATTTTCATATTTAAATTCCCCAAAATAAAAGAACCTATTAAGGCTCCTATACTTCCTGCAGAAAGTAAATAACCATACATGACTTCAGAACTATGAAGAGCTTCTTTAGTAAAAACCACAAGTAGGCTATTTATAGTACCACCTGCTAAAAGTAACAAAAATTCAGTAACAAGTATATAATTTACATACTTTCCTTCATTTACAAGAAATTTTATAGCCTCTTTTGTATCATTATAAAAAGATGATATCACAGAGTTGATTTTAACTTTCTTCTCAACTGCCTCTTCCTCTGAGATGAAGGTTATTGATAATAAAAATGCGTTTATAAAAAAGGTAATAGAATCAATGATAAAAGCAGGGATCAAGCCCCAGAATTTCACTATAATTGCACCTAAAGATGGCCCTAAAACGTCTACTAAATTCTCACTGAAATTGTTTAGCGAATTTGCTGTTACTATATCATCTTTATTTTTTACAGTTTGAGGAATTACTGAGTAAAAGGAAGTAGAGAAAAAGACTCCCAAAATACCCTGAAGAAAAACCAAAATATAAAATACTACAGGATCTTTTGCTATGATATAACCCAATACTAAAAATCCATTTACTGCTTGAGAAAATATTAAGATTTTTTTTCTTGAAATAAAATCTGAAAGCCATCCTGCGATGGGGCTCATTAAAATAGAGGGCAACATGGAAAAAATACTAAAAATAGCTACAGCACTTGGAGAGTTAGTGAGTTGATAAAATAAAACAGTCCTTGCGATCATGGTGAATGTACTACCTATAGTACTCTGAGAATAGCCAAGCCACACCTTAAAGAAAGAAGGATTTTCTCTCAAAAATTCTACAAAACGAAACAGTTTAAAATTACGCAAAAAGATCCCTCCTTGATAGAGATGTTCTCATAAGAGCATATAGATGTATTTTAACTTTTTGCATATGACTTTCCAATTTACCCTAATCGGGAACGCTGATGAAATCTTTATTTCAAGTGGTCAAAATTCTTATATTTTTAAAAATTTTGAAGATAAAACGTTTCACCTCATAGATTACTTATTAACTAATGTTATTATTCCTAATGTGCTATAATCTCCATATGAAGGAGAAAATTATTGAAATTATAAAAGAGGAGTTAGAGAAGAGAGAAAATATTTTGTTTGCCTATATATTTGGCTCTTTTGTTGATTCTGAGAAATACAATGATATAGATATAGCAATTTATGTTTCTGACTTTAATAGAGAAAAAGTTTTGGATATGGAATTTGAATTAGAGAGGATATTAGAGGATAAACTGAAGATACCTTTTGATGTAAGGATAATAAATGAAGCTCCCCTTGGATTTGTATATAATGTTTTGAAAAATAAAATTATTGTTTTAGATAGGGATAGTCTTCTAAGGTCTGATTTTGAGAGTTTAATATTTCGAAAGTATTTTGATTATCAACATTTAATAGACGAATATCTAAGGGAGATTAAAAATGCTTCGATATAATAAGGATAAAGTTTCTAAACTAATTTTTGAAATGCAAAAAGCCTTAAACCGTTTGGACTCCATAAGTAAAATTGAGAAAGAGGAGTTTTTGAGCAATCCAGACAAGATTGATAGTGCCAAATATAATTTCATACTTGCTATTGAATCTGCCATAGATATCTTGTGAACAATTTGAGAAATATGGTTAAATTTAGAAATAGGTTTATATATGTAGGAGGTTAATTATGTCTTTACCTTCTGTAAAAGTCTCTGAGAATGGAAGGTTTTTAATAACAGAGGATGGAAGTCCATTCTTTTATTTAGGGGATACTGCATGGGAATTATTCCATAGATTAACCTTAGAGGAAGCTGATCTATACTTGACGGTAAGAAGTAATCAGGGATTCAATGTGATTCAGGCAGTAATACTCGCAGAACTTGATGGCCTTCATACTCCTAATGCCAATGGACATATACCTCTTATTGGAGATGATCCTACAAAGCCTAATGAGTACTATTTTAGGCATGTTGATAGTATTATAAAACTTGCAGAGAAGAAAGGGATTTATATGGGTATTCTTCCTACCTGGGGTGATAAGGTTCATAGTGAACTTTGGGGAATAGGTCCTGCGATTTTTGATAGGAGTAATGCTTATTTATATGGTAAATTTCTTGGAGAACGCTATAGAGATTTTAATAATATAATATGGATTTTAGGAGGAGATCGACCTGGCGAGGGCTATGAAGATATTTGGACATCTATGGCAAAGGGAATTTCTGAAGGATTAGGAAGAAAGCCTATTATTACTTATCATCCAACAGGAGGACAAAGTTCTTCTCAGTGGTTTCATAATATGGAATGGCTAAGCTTTAACATGTGGCAATCTGGACACTGTCTCGTAGATGCTCCCAATTGGGATATGATAAGAAGTGATTACGATAAGACCCCTATAAAACCAGTTATTGATGGAGAGCCTAATTATGAAGGTCACCCTATAGATCCATATTTACGTAAATGGAAACCCGAATATGGAAGGTTTACAGATTATGAAGTAAGAAAACAAGCATACAGAGCAGTGTTTTCAGGTGCTTGTGGACATACTTATGGACATCATTCAGTTTGGCAAATGTATGATGAAAGGTATAAACCAACAACCTTCCCAAGTGTTTATTGGTACGAAGCTATATATGCTCCAGGTGCAAAGCAGATGATACATTTAAAAAATCTTCTTCTTTCCTTCCCTTATTTCACTAGAATTCCTGCTCAAGATATGCTAATTGGGATAACACCTCCCCCTTCCCCAAAGGATATAGATGACAGAATTAATGATAAAAGAGCGAGTTATCCCGTTGCTACTCGTGATAAAGAGGGAAGTTATGCCTTGATATATTTTACTTTTGCCAATCAAACCCTTAACATTGATACAAGTTCTCTTTTGGGACATGTAATAAAAGCAAGTTGGTTTGATCCAAGAACAGGTGAGCGGTATTATATTGGAGAGTTTTCTAAGGGAACTTTGAAATTTACATCTCCTCTGGGTGGTCCGGACTGGGTGCTGATATTAGAGGTTTAAGTAGATTTGTTGGGATGAATGGAAGTATAAGGTATGGAGGAAAAATTGGTAAAGAGGTTGTTATCTTTAATTTTACATTTTTTGAATTAAGGTTTTAATTTAATCAGGAAGGCAAAAAAATGTGTAGGTTATTTGGATTGATATCTCCAATAGAGAAAAAGGTTGAATATTATATGCTATATGCAAGGAATAATTTCAAAAAGCAGTCAGAGAGACATCCTCATGGGTTTGGTTTTGGCTGGTATGAGAATGGGGCTCCTAAAATAAAAAAGTCGGGAGAAAAAGCTTTAGAATCGGATCTTTTTGATAAATTGGCAAAGGAGGTCTCATCTCAAATTATAATAGCTCATATAAGAGATGCATCAGACGGGGCTATAAAAGAAGAGAATTCTCATCCTTTCTCATATGAAAATTTTATCTTTGCCCACAATGGAACCCTACATAAAAAGGATAAGATTTTTGATATGCTTGAATATCCTTATAATAAGGATTTTACCAGTGATGGGATCGATTCAGAGATTTATTTTAGATTTCTGGTGCAGAACATTAAAAATGAAAAAGATGTTATTTTAGGCTTACAAAAAGGTATAAGGAAGATTATTTATTTAAATATTGGATCTGCTAATTTTTTACTGTCCGATGGAGAGAGGCTTTATGCATTTAAATATGGGAGAAGTTTATTTTACTCGTTAATGGAAGATTGCTTAATTGTGTCTTCTGAAATAATAGGGAGGGATAAAAATAGATGGAAAAAATTTGAAGAAGGCTTATTGTTGGTTGTGGATAAGAGTTTAGAATTGAGAGAGATAAAAATAGAGTAGGACTGGATTTGTATTGAAAATCTATTAGTCTGTTTATAATTTTTTTTAGAACTTAATGTAAATTTATTGAAATTTTGCTTTTTACAATGTTTCTGGAGGGGAAAGAGCTATCCTAGGAGAGAAAATATAAAAAGTTAAATTTGAATTTTATCTAAGTGATGACAGTATCTTGTGGGATATTTTTAGACAGCTTTTCTGTAAAGTGGGGATCTAGTATTTCTGTTGATATTTATAATTTTTAACTTTGTTATAATAAAAACATATAGGGGGATAATGATCTTTTTGGAAAAATCGAAAGAGAGTTCAAGAGTATTCTTTAATTATGGGAAATTCTAAAGAAGAGCTTATTGAGAAATTAATTAGCGAAATTTTAAGGGTAATTAAAGAGGGGATATTTAATGAGAATATTATCAGATATAGAGAGCTACTTTATATATTAGGTCATTTGTTACACGAAAAAGGATTTTTAAAGAGAAATACCGAAGAAGAGAGATCTATATTAGAAGAGGCTATAAATCAATTAGCACAAAAATATGGCGATACTTCTGAGAAGTTTTTAGATAATATTTATGATAAAGTTTTAGATGAGCTTAAGGAAGTTCGTAGAACTGAACCTGAGTTCCAGAGCTTTTTTGTATTATTTACTTATAATCTTTCAGAAGAGGATATGCAGTTACTTTCTGGGGTAAAATTTATGCAAATACCTATTGAAATTGTTAAATTTGATGATTACAGGTTTATTCTTAACCATTGTCAAAGCTTTGTTAAATATTCTGGAAGATACTATAACGACTTTTGGGTCAAGATTAAAGTGAAAGCACATAGTATTAATGAGGCTCTTAAGTGTGGATGGAGATATGCAGAAAATCTAAGATCTTTGGCTAACTTTTTTCTTACAAAGAATACCTATGCTCTTTACCAATTTCCTCCTCAACCTTTGTCTGTAATACTCCCTTCAAAATTTTATTTTGTCCTTGATGATAATGAAAAATACTGCACTCATGGCTTAAATAGCGGAGAGTATGAATTTAGAACTACATATTTAAATGTGGATAAGATGAGAGAAGTTATAGACTTTGTCAATAAGTTTGATGACTTTCAAGAAGAAAAAATAAAAGAAATCTTATTAGAGTGTATCTGGCTATATTGTATAGCTTTAGATTTGACAGGTGTAGACTACCCCTATTCCTACGGCTTACTATGGAGTGTTATTGAAAAAATCGTTAAAAAAATATTTGGAGAAAACAAAAAATTTATAAGTTTTCTTAAGAGTTTATACCATAATGATAATATCTTATCTGAGTTGATAAATGCTTTGTGGAAGAAGAGAAATCTTTTTGCTCACGAAGGAACTATCTTGGATGTAGAGCTTGAAGATATGAATTGGGTTAGACTTATAGTTTGTGATTTAATAAACAAAGCTATCTCAAAATACTTTTAATGATTAGGTATTTTATGATTTTTTTCTTACTTTAAACTGAGATATTAATAACGCCTTAAATTTGCTTTTTACAATCTTTACTCAAAGACTTGATAGCGAAGAACTTCTTAGTAAAGAGTATGTAAAAGAGAGAATAGTTAATTTTCTGTGTTATGATTTATACAAGAAAAAGATTGTTAAGGGGGAATATTATGATTAAAAAAACTTTTCTACTTTTACTAATTTTCCTCTTATTTGTATCCTTTATTTTTTCCTCAGAAGAATCCATAGAGGAAAAAGTAGAGAGATTGTTATCTCAAATGACCCTTGAGGAAAAGGTAGGGCAGATGACTCAAGTTGATAGCTCTTATTTATATAATCCTGAGGATGTGAAGAGATATTTTATAGGCTCTGTATTAAGTGGAGGAAATTCAGGACCTTCAAATCCTACTCCTGCAAATTGGGTAGAGTATGTGAATAGATTTCAATATTATGCTCTTCAAACAAGGCTGAGAATTCCTATTCTCTATGGGATAGATGCAGTGCATGGGAATGCAAAGGTTTATTCTGCGGTAGTTTTTCCTCACAATATTGGTCTTGGATGCACTAGGAATGAGAAGTTGGTAGAAGATTGTGCAAGGATAACAGCCATAGAGACCTCTGCCATAGGAATACGTTGGAGCTTTGCTCCTTGTGTTGCAGTGGTACAGGATGTAAGGTGGGGAAGAACTTATGAGAGTTTTTCAGAAAATCCAGATGTGGTTGCTCTTTTAGGTTCTGCTGTAGTGAGAGGTTTTCAGGGAGGCTCTTTAAGTAATAAAGACAGTATATTAGCATGTCCTAAGCATTTTGTGGGAGATGGAGGGACAAAATTTGGTACAAGTATAAACGGACTTTTAGATCAAGGAGATACAAGAATTTCTGAAAAGGAATTGAGGAATATCCATTTGAAGCCCTATATTTTTGCCATTAAAAATAGTGCCAAATCTATAATGGTCTCTTTTTCAAGTTGGAATGGTATAAAGATGCATGCTAATAAATATCTCTTAACAGATGTATTAAAGAAGGAGCTTGGATTTGATGGATTTTTAGTTTCTGATTGGAAGGCTATAGAACAGCTTCCTGGAAATTACGAAGATCAGGTGGCTATGAGTATAAATGCGGGAATAGATATGATAATGGTGCCAGATAACTATGTAAGGTTCATAAATACTTTGATATCTTGTGTCCAAAAGGGTAGGGTACCTATATCTCGTATTGATGATGCTGTAAGAAGAATATTAAAAGTAAAGTTCCTTTTAGGACTTTTTGAGAACCCTTATGCTAATAAAGATTTGATCAATAAGATAGGTTCAAAAGAACATAGAGAAGTAGCAAGACGAGCAGTGAGAGAAAGTGTTGTGGTTTTACAGAATAAAAACAAAATTCTTCCTCTTTCTAAAAATTTAAAACATATCTGCGTAGTAGGTCCAAAAGCTAATGATATTGGATCTCAATGTGGAGGTTGGACTATTTCATGGCAGGGTCAAAAGGGCAACATCACGGTAGGAACTACTATTTTAGAGGCTATTAAAAAGAGTGTAAGTAATAATACAAAAGTTACTTTTTCTCCTTATGGGGATAATATACCTAAGGATGCTGAAGTGATTGTAGCGGTAGTAGGGGAGAAACCTTATGCTGAATCTATGGGAGACACTTTTAAGCCTGAGATAGAATATTCCGATCATTTGATCCTTCAAAATATTTTTAAAGAGAAAAAGCCTATAGTAATGATCCTCTTAGTGGGAAGACCAGTAGATATAGAAAATTATCTTAGTAAAACTTTTGGGGTTATTTGTGCTTGGCTTCCTGGAACAGAAGGAGAAGGGATAACAGATATACTTTTTGGCGATTTTAATCCTAAGGGGAGGTTGTCCTTCACTTGGTATACTGTAGATAGAAATAAGGCTACTTTTCCCTATGGTTATGGACTTTCTTATTAAAAGAGATGGTGGATTTCCCTAAAGAAGGAAGATGTAAAATATGTGGTAAAGAGTCTATCTTGATATCCTCCTTCTTGGGGATATGTAGAGATTGTATTTTAAATAGATTTGAAGAGGCTTTACCCATTATTGAATCTGCCCATAAGAGGGCAAGGGCTTACTTTAATCTCTCTTATCCTGCTTATTCTCAGAAACCCTACTGTAATCTTTGTATTCATAAGTGTGCTCTTAATTCTGAAAAGAGTTTTTGTGGGCTTATTGAAAATGGTAGTAGATGGGCTGGGAGCTCTGAAAAGGGTCTATTAGAATGGTATTATGATCCTCTTCCTACAAATTGTGTGGCAAGTTTTGTTTGTCCTGAAAAGGATCATTATGGTTATAAAAACTTGGCTGTTTTTTATGCGAGTTGTAATTTTAATTGTCTTTTTTGTCAAAATTGGCACTTCCATGATTATTTAAAAAGAAAGTCTCCTCTTTATTCTGTGGAAGACTTGATAGAAAAGATAGATAGCAAAACTTCTTGTATATGTTTTTTTGGAGGGGACCCTACTACCCAGGTTGCACATGCTTTAGCCTTGGCTAAAAAGGTTAAAGATAGAGTAAGGGTATGTTGGGAAACTAATGGTTCTATGGATTCTAAAATTCTGAAAGAAATTTTTTATATCTCTGTTGAAAGTGGGGGAATAATAAAATTTGATTTGAAGGCATTTGATGAGAGGATTCATATTGCATTAACAGGGGTCGCTAATAAGAATACTCTTGAGAATTTTAGATGGGCAGGAGAGGAAAGTAAAAAGATTAAGGATAGGGTAGTGGTGGTGGCAAGTACTTTACTTGTTCCTGGCTATGTAAATGAGGAGGAAGTAGAAAAGATAGCAGATTTTATCGCAAGGATCAATCCTGATATTCCTTATTCTCTTCTTGGTTTTTCTCCTAATTTTTTCTTTGATAATCTTCCTACTACTTCGAAGAGGCATGCAGAAAGAAGTTTTAGAGTTGCAAAGGAAAAGGGTTTAAAATATGTAAATATTGGAAATAGGTTTCTTCTTTCTAATTACTATTAGCTTAAAAATACAGAATAAGTAAGGATTTATGGGGGCTACAATTTTGTAGCCCCCTATTTTTATTTACTTTTCTTTTGTTGGAAAAGCCAATCTATTACTTCCTCATTATCGTAGACTGGGATCCATGAGGCGTGAGGATGATATCCTTGTCTTTCCATTTCACCCCATAAGAATTCTGTATACTTTACTTTTCCACCGATTTCTACAAGCCTTCTTACTACTGCCCTTGAAAATTCTACAAGTACTACATTGTCATCTTCTGCATGGAATATCCAAAGAGGTATATCTTTGATCCTTTCTAATCTATTTACATCACCACCGCCACATATAGGAATAGCAGCTGCAAAAAGTTCTGGATATTCTATGAGGATGGCAAAGGTTCCAAAACCTCCCATAGAAAGTCCTGTTACGTAGACTCTATCTGGGTCTATGTTTTCTTCCTTTAGGATTTTCTTGATTAGGTTGGCTACTGCAATGAGATTTCTTGTAGGTTTGAAAGGATTTCCTCCAGTAAGTAGTTCAGTCCAGCTGCTTCCTGCAGGGCACTGAGGAGCAAGGACAAAGCAAGGATGCTCTGCTTGTTGACCTGGTTCTGCAAAGGTTACTGCACCTCTATACCAAGCTATGTGGAGGAAGTTATCGTTTCCTCTTTCACCAGCACCATGTAGGAATACCACCAATGGATATTTTTTGTTTTTATCTACGTTTTTAGGCACATAGAATCTATAAGGTATAGTGACGCCTAATTCTTTATCCTCATAGACTAAAGCTTTAAATTCATCTATTATGAGATGTTTTTCCTCGGAGGTAGTCAAAGAGAATGGAGAAAATTCTTTTCCATCAACACTTCTTATACTTACTTTTTGCTCTACTTTATACTCAAGTTTTAATCTCTTTGAGATAAGCCTTTGGGGATCGTGGGTGGCAGTGACGGCTGATGGTTCGTAGGGATCTAATTCAAGCACCAAAAATTTTCCTTGATTGGTAAATGGGGCAGGAAGTAATGCTCCATTGTTGTTGGCATAAACTTTTTTTATGGTTCTTTTTACAAAATTTCCTTCGAGTTTTGTTTCCACTGAGAACATGTCTGGTTTTAAGTTGTTGGCATTTATCTCACTGCTGTATTCAAGAGTTACTGCCACAACTCTTTCACCTATAGGCATGACTCTTGTTACGATGGTTGCTTTAGGAACCTCTTGAGCGTAAGTGATAGAGAAGGGTAGGAAGCGATTTAAAAAGTTTAATAATGAAGACTTCATCTTTTAAGACCTCCCCTTTTATGAATTTATAAAAACGATTTTATTATATGAAGTAAAGGTTTATAAAATCAATAACTAAAATATTTAGCTTATTATAGAGAAAAAATCTTTCTATTCACTTAATAGTAAACTCTGTCCAGTACATATCTGAGATTACCTCTTTTACTATTTCTTCATCTTTGTAGGTATATGTGACGAAGATTAAAATTTCGTTTACACCACCCTTTAGATTTCCTTTGAGGATATTTTTAACTTCGTCAATGGAAAAGTTGATGATATTTCTTTTATCAGGACCTAACGTTATAGGAGATTCTGCACCATCGATAAAGTTCCAAGCTATCTTATCTTTTGGTCTTACATATACATAAACCTTATACACCGATGCCATACTACTTACATATTTTGATAAGTCTGCATTGGGATTTTCTTTTTGAACATCACTCCAACCCTTTCCTTGTTCGAGCCATATAAGATTTTTAGGCCTTAGAATTATGGATAAATTCATTGGAGCATTTCCTCTTAAATTGATATCCTCTATTGATATAGGGCATAATCCGTAAGGAGATTTGCTATCATCTAGAGAAGCGTAGTATATGGGTACAGAATCAAAGTAAAAAGGTGCAGAGGAAGAGGTTGTTATTCCTGTGAATTTGTTGTCAATCTCTAAATAGTTAGAAAATTTTGATATGCCTAAAATATCAATTTTAAATTGGCCTCTTTCAATCTTTCTTGGTTTTTCAATCCAGATCAGATATTTAGAGTAATTTTTGGTAAAGTCTAAGAACTTTATACTAAAAATTCTTAAGGGTTCATTGTTGAAATAGACCTTTATTTCATTCTCATTGGCTAAAGTTAATGGTAAATAGCTATTGACTCTTATGTACATTAAATTGTTTTCTTTTCTTGGAAACTCCTTGGGAGTGGCGGGAGCAGGTGATATGGAAGATAATTTTTCAGGGTAGAAGGAGATTATTTCAAAGGAGTTACTACCAAAAGAAACACTCTTTGTAACTATATTGTTTTGCCAGTTTTTATCCCCAAAAAAGTGATAGTAGATAATATTTGATTCCTCTATCTTGGCATCAAAACCTATGGTAATGTCAAAATCGCCGATTAGAGAAAATGGATCAGAGTACTCTGCCTTAAAAGTTAATTTCCTCTTTTCTTTAGGAGGTATCATTAAATTAGTGTCAATGTATATGCTCAAATTGTTTTCTCTTTCATTGTTTATTTCAGGATATGCGTTAAGAACTGCAACAATCTTTTTATCACTTTTTCTTCTAACAATGATTTTAACAAAAGAAGTCTCTAAGGTTTTTTTGTTTTTATCCTTGAGGAATATGGGCGACATATCGCCAATATTTTCTAACTCAATGGATACTTTTAAGTAATTAAAGTGAAATCCACTTTTTATCTCATGTAGATCCTCAATTTCTACATTGTTAACCTTTAAATCTGCAAGTTGTGGTTTCCATAAGAAATCGCCCTCGTATGTATAGTATCTATCTTTATATTTAATGCTTATGCGAAAATGATTTGGAGAGTTGTATATGAGTATTCCTTCGTCCATTTGTTTTAGAATCTCTTCTCTACTATTATTACATTTGTATATTAGCTGAAAAGAAGCCTTAGGCTGGATTTGAGTATCTAAAGATGGTTTTCTAAGCTCAATGGAAGGAGCCCACGCACCTCTGAAATTTGATCCTACGTGATATATCTCTACCTTAAGATCTTTCACAGAAATGGTATAAGAGCTGTTGTTTTTTAAATTTATTGTATACTGCATGTTTATATCATTTGATATTTCAACCTTTTCAAAGAGTATAGGATCGGAAGGAGTTATTTTCAATGGTGGATTTTGGGGTAATGAAATTTGATTGGAATAAACCATTTGGTTGAAGATTAAAAATAATGCTGAGATTATCAAAAACTTTTTTAACATTTCTACACACCCCCCTGTAATTTAAATTATCTAAGGACTAAAGACACTATCAATCTTCCAAAGCCACAAATACGGTAACCTCTTAGTGGTTCATTAGGGTTACATTCTTCTAATACCACTTTATTAAGTCCTCCTGATGCATGAATAACTTTTATATTATTTTCGTTAGTTCTTTCCACATATAAACCACAATGTTCTATGTTATTTTCTTCATCTGCAAAAAAGACGATGTCACCTTCTCTTAATTCATCAGTCTCAATATGTCTTGTATTCTCATTATATAAAGCCTCTACCGTAGCATCAGGATATAACTTTCCATTATTGAAAAACATAGCATTTGGAATTACTTGCTGATAACTCCAAATAACAAGACCTGAGCAGTCAAATCCCACTTTAGGATCCTGACCACCATATACGTAGGGTTTCCCAATTTGCTTTAGTGCAAATTCTAAAGCTTTTTTGCTTTCTTCATAAGTTACCTCTCTGGAGGAGTACTTTAAAGCACATCCAGAGATTAGGAGCAAGATAACTAAGAGAAAAAAATAAAAAAAATACTCTTTTTTTCTCATAATTTATCCCAATTTCATAGGTCTTTTTTATAATATCACCTTTTTATGAAAAATAAAATATTTTAGCTTTGTCTTTGAGGATGGCTTTCTTAATATATCATTTTATAGTTAGCTGATGATCAATATGAGTATATACAAACTTTTAGGATAAGAAGATAAATTATTTATAAATATTCAATATGGTGGAAGATGATAAAAAAGTAAGCATTACATCTTGTTCTTGTTTTAGCATCAATGATATTCCATTCATACTGAGGTAGGTTAAACTTAACCAAATGATTATACACATCAGTAGGAAGAGAATTTTTATCAAGGAGATGTTTAGTATCCAGTTGAAATTCTTGGAAAGGGAGAAGAGCTTCATAGAAAGGTAAGATCATAGGCTGTATCCTCCTCCTTGGAAAGGATTGAGAGATCTAAAGAAGTTGAGATTTAATTTCTTAATTATACCAAGGAGAAGGGATACAGCCTCAATTCTTTTTATCTTCTTATCTTCATTATTATTCCTATATTTCTCATACTGGTACCTATCTCCATACCTATGTGGTTAAGTCTTTTTGATATTTCTTGACATTAAAGAGATTTTATATACAATAATAATTAATAAATTAAATAAAATATTTAAATCTAAAATAGGGGGTACTAAGAATGAGAAAGACTACTTTTTTTAGTATTTTTAATTTTTTTAATTGCTTTGAGTAGTATTTCTTGTTCTAAAAATCAGCCCCCTCCACCACCGCCTCCTGGAGATACTACTGGTAACGTTTATTATGTATCTCTTAATGGAAATGATAATAATCCTGGTACCTATGATCAACCTTGGAGAAATCCAGGCTATGCTTCAAGACAGCTAAAACCAGGCGATACATTAATAATTCTTGGAGGAACTTACATTTTACGACAGTATGACGATGATATAATAAAGCCACCCTCAGGAAATCCTAATGCATGGATAACCATAAAAGGACAAGAAAATAATAGACCAATCCTTGCAGGAAGAGAAGCTTTAGCTACCGCTATAGATCTTTCTGGTGTTTCTTATGTGAGGATTGAAAACCTTGAAATCACCCATGATCCTAATGCTCAAGGAGAAGCTGTATACTTTTGGGATGGTATTTTAATCCAAGGATCACCTGCCTCTCACATTATTTTAAAAGACCTTTATATTCATCATATAGATGGGATGGGTATGAATTTTCAGGATGTAGAGGACTTACAAATATTAAATTGTAATATTGAATATTGCGGATTTGGAGCAATTGGTGGACCAGAAGGAGCATATGGTGGTTGGAAAAATGTAAGAATTGAAAAATGTAGATTAGCATATAGTGGTCGTTACTATCAAGGAGTGTTTGATAATCCTGAAAATCCTTATGATAGGTCTGACGGCTTTGGAATTGAATCTTCAGAAGGACTAATCTACATTATAGATACTATAATAGCAGAATATAACAAGGGAGACGGCTTAGATTCTAAAGCAGAAAGGACATTAATTTCTGGATGTATAGTAGCAAATAATACTTGTGATGGAGTAAAGCTTTGGGGAGATGGAAGTAGAATTGAAAATACTCTTATTTATGGAAGAAGATATGGAGATCCTACTCCAGCACCATGGGCAGCTATTGTAATTAGTAGTGTATCTAGGTCAAACGCACGTTTTGAAATTGTAAATGTTACAGTAGATGATTGTGTTGGAGAAAACTATCTTATGTATTTCCAGTATCCTGATGAAAGTGATCCTAATACACTTTTACCTATCCCAGTATTACTGCGAAATAATATCTTCTGTGGAAGAGGGCCTGAATGTCCAATTTATATGGGAGAGTGTGTAACTCCTACTATAGATCATAACTTATTCTATTTTCCAAATTCGCTTTGGGTTTTGCAGCATGGAGAAAACCAATACACATCTCAGGATATTTCAAGTTTAGGTCCAGGGAATAAATATGGTGATCCTTTATTTGAAAATCCTGCCATATTGGGACAGGTAGGAGATTATCACTTACGGAATGGAAGCCCTGCAATTGATAGTGGTACCTCAGAAGGTGCACCCAATAAGGACTTAGATAAAAACTCGAGGCCTCAAGGGAATGGCTATGATATGGGTTGTTATGAGAGATAAATTGAAATTTTAAGGATAGGTTAAAATTTGATACTAATAAAAAAATCTAATTATCGAAGGGGAGAGAGATTGCAAATTCCAATTTCTCTCCCCTTTAATATGGAGTTGAGGTTTATACCCTTATCTTAAAACTTTTTTCCTTTTCAAGGTTTTTTAGAATAGGAAAAAAATAGGTTTAAGTGGTTTTAAATTTTTTATAGAAAAAAATAAGGTGGGGCTTTTTGCTCCCCACCTTAGCATAGATAATTTCCTTCTTTTTTATATTTTAATTCCTTAAGACTCTTGAATTAATTTTCTTATTGCTTCAAGAGCCTGCTCTGTGTTCATATTTCTTATATCCACACCTACATGTTTTATCCTGTCAAAACCTGCTTTTTCAAAGGCATCTCTAAACATTTTTGCTTGCATCTTAGGATCGCATCCTGCTATGTATAGTTTCTCTATACTATTTCCGTCTTTTGCTATTTGAGATAAGAAGTTATCTCCATCATCAGCACAAAGCTGTGGATGAATAGCCACAAAGTCTACAAGCCCCTCTCTTCTTAATGTATTTAAAATTTCAAAAATATTCATATTTTGGAATGAGGGGCAGGTCCCTTGACATACACAAAGAAGTAGTCCTTTCATTGTGCTTCACCTCCATCGGTGATAGTTTTAACTTTGTCTCCTACGAAGCTTATAGCTCCTGTAGGGCATGCGCCCTTAAGACATCCTTTGCAGAAATCCACACATTCCTCAGGCCTTACCACAACTGGTTTTCCATCTTGCACGTCGTATACTCCATGAGGACAAAAATTAACACAAGCAAGACAAGAAATGCATTTTTCATAATCAATAACTGGATACCAAGTCTTGGACATATTTTATAACCTCCTTATTTAATTTTAACCTCTTTTACTATTTCTTCCCATTTAGGGTGTTTTCTCATGACGCACTTGTTTTCTTCTCTTAGAGAGACTCTTAACTTAAGAAGTTCTTTAGCCTTTTCGAGATCTTCATTTTTAATAGATAAAATTGCATCGTATAAGTTTTTCAAAAACTCATCTTTAGCTCTTTTACTGAATATAAAACTCCTTTACTATTCTATTTTCTTCTACAAGATCTACCATTTTAAGCTCTTTCAAGTATTTAGATACGTTATAGTGAAATTCTTCAAGAGCGTCTGCAATTTCACAAACATAATATTCTCCTCCCATATGTAGGAGGAGAGCAAAAACTTTTAATCTTTTTTCTTCTGATAAAGCTTTTAGAATTCTCTCATATCTTTTCATTTTATCTTCCCATTTGCCTATATTAGCATATGATTTATGGAAAAGCAAGTTAAAAACTGAAATTTTAATTAAAATTTAATATTAAAAGAGATTTTTTAAAGGTGAATTACAAGATTAAAATTTTTTGATTTGAAGGGGGCTGAGGTGTTAGCCCCCTTTATTTTTGCTTATTTTGCGTACTCTTTGAGGTACTCAATACTTGATTTTGCAGCTTCGACATATTCGCTATTAGGATAATTCTTTATAAGCTTTTCATATTCTTCAATTGCTTTTTTGTAATCTTCTGTGAACTCATAGCATAATGCGATTTCGTATTGTGCATCGTCGGCATACTCACTTTTTGGATAGTCCTTTAAGAATTTCCTATAAGCTTCTATAGCTTCTTTGTATTTTCCTTCGTAATACAGATCTCTTGCTTTTTCATATGCTTCTTCATCTGGTGTTTTTGCAGTTTTGGTTTCTTCTGTAGGAGTTGTTGTAGTTTCTTGGACTATAGGAGTTTGAGTTTCAGGAGTAGTAGTTACTTGCTCAGCAGGTTTTTTAGAGGTGCTTACTATTACTCCAATAACAATTATAACAATTACTGCTACAATTATGTAGGGTAGCCATTTACGAATTTTGTTATTCATTTATTTATCCCTCCTTTTGAGTATATTTCTCCTTCTAGAAAGATTTGACGGTTATAGTTGTTATTTTATTCCCAGAATAAGGAAGGATTTTTAATAATTTTATTTTTAATTTTTACTCAAATATTTTTATCCATTCTTTCTCTGCCTCAAGCATTTCATCTACCATCTTTTTAACTTCTCTTAGCTCTAAGATTGCAGATGTTAATGGGTCTAACATAATTGCTTGATAAATTTTATTGGGATCTTTCTCTAATGCCCCTAAAACTGCTAATTCCTGTACGTTAATGTTTGTTCTATTCAAGGCTGCCAGTTGAGGTGGTAAGTCTCCTACAAAGCATGGATGAATTCCTGATTTGTCCACCAAGCAAGGGACTTCGACACAGCAGTCTTTGGGCAAGTTTGTAATGAGATTATCGTTATTTACGTTGCCATTTATTCTACAGGGGTTGTTTGTTTCCATGGAATATATAATAGATGATGCATATTCATGGGATCTTTCAATGATTATAGGTTCCTCTCCTTTAATTTCCTTTTTTATCCTTTCATAGTGGGGTTGCCATCCGTTTTTGCAAATCTCTAAATAATCCCATCTCTCAGGTATAAGTTCTTTTATCCTTTCAGGATTCTTTCTAAAGTATGGAACATACTCGGACATGTGGTGGGTTGATTCGGTGACAAAGTATCCAAAATATTTCATAATTTCAAATCTTACTGCATCTTTTTTATATATTTCAGGGTTTTCCATTGCTTGCCAAAGTCTTGGATAGAGATCTTCACCATTTCTTTTAAACTCTAAAAACCAAGCCATATGGTTTATTCCAGCCACCCAGTAGTAAACTTCCTCATAGGGTACTCCTATGTAACTTGCAAGCTGCATAGCAGTTCCTTGAACGCTATGGCAGAGCCCTACATTTTTTATTTTAGTTGCCTTGTTTAGAGCCCAGCAGTTAATAGCCATTGGATTGCTGTAGTTTATAAAAAGAGCATCTGGACATAATTCTTCCATGTCTCTTGCAATATCAAGAAGTACAGGTATGGTTCTTAGCCCTCTAAAAACTCCTCCTGGCCCAATGGTATCACCTACTGTCTGATCTATTCCATATTTCCTTGGTATTTCCACATCTTTTTCAAACATTTCTAAGCCACCAACTTGTATCATGTTTATCACATAATTGGCACCATCAAGAGCTTCTCTTCGGTCTAATGTGGCTATAACTTTTGCAGGTGAGTTTAATTTTTCTATTATCTTTTTAGTAAGTTCATAGATAAGCTCTAATCTTTCTTTATTTATATCCATCAAGGCTATTTCAGCATCTGACAATTCAGGGTATGAGAGTATGTCCATTATAAGTCTTTTGGCAAATACGACACTTCCAGCGCCGATAAACGCAATTTTAGGCATCTTATAATTTCCCCCTTTCTTTCGTACATTGCATTAGAATTTATTTTAGCATTATTACTAGGTTTGTAAATTTTCAAAACAGTTTTATAATGTAGCTTGTGATATAATTAACTTTAAGGTTTTTGTCAAAAGGAGGAGCTATAAATGAAGATAGCTAACTTAATATCAGGAGATAGATTTTTTATAGGTCTCCTTTTCGAGGATAAAATTCTAAATCTTACAAAGGCTATTTTAATGTACTCTTCTATTTATGATAAAACTCTAAAGCATATGGAAAAGATAGATGATCTTCTTTACATAGATAATCTTTATGAGTATTTAAATAAAGTGCAGGATTTTATTTTAGAACACAATTTAATATATTCTTTGGCCGAAGAGAAATATAAGTTTTTGCCTCCAATTTTGAAACCTCAAAAGATTCTTGCCTTAGGAAGAAACTATGTAGAACATGCTAAGGAGTTAGGGCATAAAGTGCCTAAGGAACCTGTATTTTTTAGCAAAGCTCTCTCCTCTCTTTTGGCTCATGAAGGAAAGATCGTTTATCCTAGCTTTTTGACAAGGGTGGATCCTGAGGTAGAGTTGGGAGTTATTATTAGGAAAAGAGGGAAATATATAAAAGAGGATGAAGCCTTCGATTATGTCTTAGGTTATACAGTGGTAAATGATGTTACGGCAAGGGATATGCAAGCTGAAGATTTCTCTAATACCAATCCATGGTTTAGATCAAAGAGTTTTGATACCTTTTGTCCTGTTGGCCCATTCTTAGTATTAAAAGAGAGTATAAAGGATCCTCATAATTTAAATATAGAGTTAAGAGTTAATGGAGAGGTACGTCAAAAGGATAATACTAAAAATATGTTATTTAAGATACCTCAAATAATCTCCTATATCTCCAAGCATCTCACCTTAGAGGCAGGAGATATTATAGCAACAGGCACGCCTTCTGGAATTGCTCCTATTTATCCAGGAGATGTAGTGGAATGTATTGTAGAAAAGATTGGAGTTTTAAGAAATAAAGTGGTCAAGGAAGATTTATGATGCAATTAATTCATCAAGTTTCTTAATAACTTCCTCTACATGTCCATCAACCTTTACATTCTTCCATTCGTGAAGAATTTCTCCTTCTGGTGAGATAATAAAAGTACTTCTTATAGTGCCTTCTGTTTCTTTGCCATACATTTTCTTCTTTCCCCAAGCCCCATATTCTTTTATTACCTTTGCATCTTTATCTGAGAGCAAAGTTATTTTTAAATTGTACTTATCGGCAAATTTTTTATGGCTTTCTACAGAGTCCTTGCTTATTCCAATTACTACTGCATTCCTTTTTGTAAATTCATCGATCTTTTCAGAGAATCCTACGGCCTCTTTGGTACATCCTGAAGTCATATCTTTAGGATAAAAGTATAATATTACCCATTTTCCTTTGTAATCTGAAAGGGAAATTTCTTTTCCATTCTGATCAGGAAGAGTAAAGTTTGGAGCTTTTTTCTCCATTATTCAGACCCCCTTTCACATGTTTTCTTCTGCTTCTTTTACCAGTTCTGCCATGAGATCTTTTACCTTTACTATCTTTTCGATTCTGTAGGCATTTGCACCTGCGAAGGCAAAGCCATATTTAAAATTTCCTTTTTTAGCATTTAGAAGGGCTATGGCAATACAGTAGGGAGAGTTCTGGTAATCACAGGTTCTTATACAATGAAATGGACATTTATATGGTTTTTTCTCTCCTCTTTCTACTGCTTCAAGAAATTCATTTTTTATAGCTCTTCCAGGAAGTCCTACTGGGCTATCTATTATCACTATATCTTCCTTTTTACATTTTAAGTAGGCTTCTTTGAATTTTTCGTCTGCATCGCACTCGTAAGTTGCTACAAATCTTGTTGCCATTTGTACACCTTTTGCTCCTAATTTTAAGAATTTGGCGATATCTTTTCCATCGTATATTCCTCCTCCTGCTATAACAGGAATTTCTTTGTCGTATTTTTCTTCTAATATTTTTACCTCATCTAATACTTCTTTGAGCCTACTTTCAAGAGTAATCTCGGGATCTTTCAATTCTTCTTTTTTAAATCCGAGATGTCCTCCCGCTAAAGGGCCTTCTACTACAAAGGCATCAGGGATATAGTTGTATTTTTCAATCCAATTTTTGGCTATGATTCTTGCTGCTCTTCCTGAAGATACAATGGGTACGAGTTTTGTTTTATCTCCCTTTTTAAGATATTTAGGAAGATCTAAAGGAAGGCCTGCTCCTGAAAAAATAATATCAATCTTTTCTTCTAAGGCCGTTTTAACCATATCTGCAAAGTTAGAAAGAGCAACTAATATGTTTACTCCTATTATTCCCTTTGTTTTTTCCTTTGCTTTTCTAATCTCTTTTCTTAAGGCTCTAATATTTGCTTCTATAAAATTTTCAAAAAAGTCTTCTTCTTCCATTCCTATTCCTGCGGTGCCTATAACTCCTATTCCTCCTTCTTCGGCTACTGCCGATGCTAATCCTGAAAGAGATATTCCTACCGCCATTCCACCTTGTACGATAGGCACCGAGGCTATGAGGTTGCCGATCTTTAAGCTTGGTAATTTCATTTTAAAACTCCTTTTTAGTAAGATTTTACATACCCATTATGTTATATCCAGCATCCACGTATATAACCTCACCTGTAATTCCAGAAGATAGATCGCTCAAAAGAAATACTGCAGTGTCTCCTACCTCTCTATGTTCAATATTTCTTCTCAAAGGTGCTCTTTCTTTATGGTATTCCAGCATATCAGTAAATCTTGCTATACCTCTTGCTGCTAAGGTACTTAATGGTCCTGCAGATATGGCATTGACTCTTATGTTTTCACTGCCAAGATCATAAGCAAGATATCTTACCGAAGCTTCTAAGGCTGCTTTTGCAACTCCCATTACATTGTAATTAGGAATAACCTTTTCAGAACCATAGTAGGTAAGGGTAATGATACTGGAATTTGTATTTAAAATGGGCTTAAAGATTCTACTCATGGCAACAAAGGAATAAACACTTACCTCCATGGCTGTAAGGAAGGCTTCTCTTGATGTCTCTATGAAGGGGTTTTTTAGGGCTTCTGAGGGGGCAAAGGCTATGGAGTGGACAAATCCATCTATTTTTCCCACATTGCTCTCTATTTCTTTTACTACTTTTTCAATATTTTCATCTTTAGAGACGTCACATTCTAAAATTAGAGGCTTTGGATTTAAATCAGCTATAAGTTCCTCTACATTTTCTTTTAGCCTCTCATTTTGATAACCAATGATTACTTCTCCTCCAAATTTCATTATGGATTGGGCAATGGCCCAAGCAATACTTTTTTTATTGGCTACGTTGAAAACAGCTATTTTTTTCCCTTGAAGTAGCATAAAGGAACACTCCTTTCCTTTGAGTTTTTTAAAGATTATATCATGCAAGAGATTGAGAGAATAGGGAAATTAATCTTCTACAGGGGCTATTATTACTTCTACACCCTGGTTTTTTAATTCATCTATATAGTGAGTAGGTACTTTTTCATCCACTATTATTTTATTCATCGCTTTTGTTGGGGCAACAAATGCAAAGCACTCCTTACCAAATTTGCTATGATCACTAACTCCTATTATTTCTCTTCCCATCTCTATAATTAACTTTTTAATTTGAGCCTCAGCTATACTTGCTGTATACATTCCTTTTGAGGGAATAATTCCTGATATTCCTAAAAATACTTTATCCACTCTAAATTCTTTTAAAACTCTTTCTGCAAGAGGACCAATAAGAGCCACAGTTTCCTTTCTTAGTAACCCTCCTGTTAGTATAACCTCTACTCCTCTTGCACTCAAAAGCTCTCTTGCTACTTCTATAGAGTTTGTAATTACCGTAACATCATGTTTATGTTTAATATTTTTAGCAATTTGTAAGGTAGTACTTCCTGTCTCAATAAATACGCTTTCTCCGTCATTTATTAATTCTGCAGCTACTTTTCCTATGGCTTGTTTTTCTTTAAGATTTTGACGCTTCTTAGTTATGTATAAAGGTTCAAAAGAAAAACTATGAGGTAAAACTGCACCACCATGAGTTCTTTTAAGGAGTCCTTCTTTTTCTAAGGTCTCCAAATCTCTTCTAATAGTTGCTCCTGTAACGTTAAATATTTTTACTAAATCAGAGACTTTGACTCCTCTTTCTTTTTCTAACAGCTCTAATATTTTTGTCCTTCTTTCTTCTGGTAACATATTTTCACCTTTATTAAATCGTTTTTTGTTGAAAAATAATATCATAGAATTTGGATTTTTGTCAAAAAAGTCTATAAGACTGTTATGGTATTTTCTTATTAATCTTAAAATAATAAGACTTAATAAACTGTAAAAGATATTGGCACTTGGTCAGGACATAGGTACCACTTTTAAGAAATAAAGATAAATTCTTTGTAAATAGACCATATTGAAAAAGAAGATCTTTACTCCTCACTATTATCTACTCTTATACTTATTTTAATGTCTCACATTATGAGCTCTCAACCACAAAACCACAAAGATAATAAAAGAGTAAGCAGTGAATCTTGTTCTTGTTTTAGCATCAATGATATTCCATTCATACTGAGGTAGGTTAAACTTAACCAAATGATTATACACGTCAGTAGGAAGGGAAGTTTTATCAAGGAGATGCTTTTTGATAGTATTTTCAGAAATAGATAGGGAATATTTTCTTAGGATAAGAGCTTTAAGTCTTCTATAGGAGAAGCCAGTTCTTTTAGCCTCGAGAGTTATCAAGTTTTCGAGGGAAGGAGGAGTTTATTAGGAGAGGAATAAGGGTTTTTATGGAGGTCATGAAGGGGGCCATTTATAGCTCTTATTACAATTTCTCTTGCCTTTTCAGGAGACAAATTTCTAATTTCGTGGTAAGATAAGATCATAGGCTGTATCCTCATCCTTGGAAAGGATTGAGAGATCTAAAGAAGCTGAGATTTAATTTCTTAATTATACCAAGGAGACGAGATACAGCCTCAATTCTTTTTATCTTCTTATCTTCATTATTATTCCTATATTCCTCATACTGGTACCTATCTCCATACCTATATGGTTGATTGAAATTGTTTCTTATTGACAAAAAGTCTTAAAAAAGTTAATATATAAACAAAGAAATAGAAAAAAAATGAAAATAAAAGAAAGGGGTTGAGATGTTATATTTAAAGTAAAGCTTAGTTTTTGTTGTTAAATTTAAATCTCTTAAGGGAGGGGAATTTTAATGAAAAAATTTTTAATTACAAGTTTACTCTTAACCTTCTTATTCTTAATGGGGGGTAATGTTTTTTCTCAGGGTTTACCAGCAGGTATAGAGAGAACAGAAACTTTTATTGTTGATCAAATATATAGACATAGTAATACTCTAAAATATAATGTCTGGGTTCCCAATGGTGGAGAGACACCCATAAGTCATGCTTTACTTACTGATACTTTATGGTTTGTAGACCAACAGACTGGTAAATGGATTAACTCTCTCGCAAAAGAGCCTCCAAAATATAATTCAGATTTTACAGAAATGACAGTTAATCTAAGAAATAATATTTATTGGAGTGATGGAGTGAGATTTACAGCTGATGATTTAGTTTTTACTGTGCAAACTATAATGAATACGCCTGGAATGCTTTGGAATGCAGAATTAACAAAGTACGTTAAGTCTGTAGAAAAACTTAATGACTTTTCAGTGAGATTTAAATTAAAGGAACCTAACCCAAGATTTCATTATTATTTCACTGTTAGATGGAATGGCGTTTATATGATGCCTAAGCATGTTTGGGAAAAAGTAAAGGATCCATTGCAATTTACCTTCTGGCCTCCTGTGTCTCTAGGGGCATATGTAATAAAGGATGCTGATCCTCAAGGGTATTGGATACTCTATCAATTGAGAGATGATTGGAAAAGAACTACCTCTGGGATAATTACAGGAAGGTCTGGTCCTAAATATATTTTGCAAATTTTCTATGGTCCTAATGAAAAGAAAGTAGCAGCAATGTTAGGGCATAACTTAGATGTATTAATGGATTTGGACATAGAAGCCTTCTTAGCTTTAATTAAGAGGAATCCGTATGCTCGTTCTTGGTATAAAGATTTTCCATGGGCATGGCCAGATGAATTAGATTCAAGAATTTTTGCGTTTAATAATGAGAAATATCCGTTTAATTTGAAAGATGTAAGATGGGCTTTAACATTAGCTTTAGATATAGTTAAACTAAATACAGAATATGTAGGAGGAGTTTCTAAAGTTAATCCAATACCACAGCCTCCAGTTCCATTTTTGATGAAATATTATCATAAACCTTTAAAGACTTGGTTGAAGGCATTTAGGTTGGATTTAGGAGACGGACAATACTTTAAGCCTTTTGATGATACAATTCCTCAAAAAATAGCTGATTGGGCTAAAAAACAGGGATATACTGTGAGTGGTAATCCTGAGGATGTATTTGGGATTGGTTGGTGGAAATATGCACCTGACGTGGCAGAAAAATTATTGATAAAGAATGGATTTAAAAAAGTTGGAGGAAAATGGTATTTGCCAGATGGAAAACCTTGGAAATTTAGTATAGTTGCTGCACCTGATGAAGTGGATGCTTTTAGATTAGCACTTGGAGCTGCTGATCAATGGAAGAAGTTTGGAATAGATGTTACGGTAGAAGCTCTTGAGAGAACACCATATTATGAAAGAGTCCAGTTAGGAGATTTTGATGTAAGTTCAAGCTGGTCTGATGCTTGCTCTGCCTGTGCAGCAAACGCAGTAATCGATAAATGGCAGTATATACAAGGATTGCATTCTACATACTATGCTCCTATAGGTCAACGCTCTTTGACAGGCAATTCTTTAAGAGTAAAGGATAAAAAATTGGATGAAATAATTGAAAAGCTATCTAAGATTAGCCCTAATGATCCTAAAACTCTTGAGTATGGAAGAGAATTTATGAAACTTTGGGTTGAAAATATGTATGGAATAATAACACATGGATTTAAGAAATTTATAACAATAGACACTTACTACTGGACTGGATATCCAACTGCAGAATCTCCTAAGGTACAGCCTAATTACTGGTTTATGGGGGGTAAATTTACTTTCCCATATCTTGAACCCACTGGAAGAAAATAAATAATAGTCTGCTCATTTTTGATACCCCCGGGAGAAGTTCCCGGGGGTATATAAAGTGAAAGGAGTTTAGAGTATATGGAGAATTATGTGAAATATATCATAACTAGGTTTATTCAGACACTAATTGTAATATTTATAGGGATAACAATAGTATTTTTTGCTCCTAGGTTTACTCCTATGGATCCTGTACAGAGTGTTATTATGCGAGCTTATTCTCAAAGTACGGTAGATGCCTCAGTTATACAAGGTCTTGTTGAAACCTTAAAAGATTTATATGGTCTAAGAGGAACAATATGGGAACAATATATTAGATTCTGGAAGCATTTGTTGAAGGGAGATTTAGGACCTTCTTTTACAATGTTTCCAACTCCGGTTATTCAAATAATATTTAAAGCTTTGCCATGGACAATTGGGCTCTTGTTGACATCCACCTTAATAGCTTGGCTTTTAGGGATTATACTTGGTACGTTAGTAGGATATTTTCCAAATAAAAGCTTTTCTAAGATCTTAAGTATCATTATTACTTGTATTTATCCCATACCTTATTATATAATTGCTCTAATTTTAATATTCATATTTTGTTATATTTTTCCTATCTTTCCTCTCATGGGAGGAGTTCAAATTGGTTTAAAACCCTCTTTTAGTTTAACTTATATTTTAAGTGTAATAAAACACGGATTTCTACCTGCTTTGTCTTTAATTATTGGAACCACATGTTTTATATTTATGACTCAAAGAGCTTTAGTTTCTACTTTGATAGCGAGCGATTTTATTGTTTTTTCAGAAGTAGCAGGTCTTTCAAGAAAGAGGATATTCTTATATTTAATAAGGAATAGTATGCTTCCTCAAATAACTGATCTTGCACTGTTTTTGGGTGGTATTTTTGGTGGAGCTTTAATGACTGAGATAGTTTTTTCTTATCCAGGGATAGGACAAATATTATACTCGGCTATTTTACAATCTGATTTTAATCTTATAATGGGTATATCAATATTTTCCGTGGTAGGTGTTGCTTTTGCTGCTTTTATTTTGGATCTTATTTATCCATTGTTAGATCCAAGAATTAGGGTCAAGTAGGAGGAAAATTTATGAAGGTAATAAGAGACTTACTGAAATATGATAAAAATTTTTTAGTGGGGTTTATTTTTTTAGTATTTGCTTTATTGCTTGCGATTTTATCTTTTTTTTCCCCATATAGTCCACAAGAAAGATACGTTGTAGAAAGGGACAAACCCCCCTCTTTTAGTCATATTTTGGGGACTAATTCTTTAGGGCAAGATGTATTTTGGTATTTAACCTTTGCAATAAGGAACTCTCTAATTATAGGTTTATTAGCTGTAATTCTTGGAAGAGCCGTTGCAGTTGTAGTTGGACTTCTTTCAGGTTATTTAGGGGGTAGATTTGACAGAATTGTTACTACAATAACTGATAGTTTTATTGTTCTTCCAAGATTACCCATTTTGATTCTTTTATCCTTTACCATAAAGGGAAATATGAACTTCATTACAATGGCATTATTAATTGCCTTTTTTGATTGGGCTTGGCCCTCGAAAAGATATAGATCGCAAATTTTAAGCCTGAAAGAAATGGAATTTACGAATACTGCAAAATTTTCTGGTAGAAGAATTTTTCAAATTGTTTTTAAAGAGCATATGCCATTTTTAATACCGTACCTCCTTGCAGATAGTATTAGTGGATTCTTATTTGCTATTGGAATGGAAATAACTCTCTCAGTTTTAGGACTCACTAATCTAGATATTCCTACTATTGGAACTATGATTTTCTGGGCAAATTATTATCAATCTATGCTAAATGGCACATGGTGGTGGATAAGTTCCCCAGTATTGATATTGATAATTACAGTATTAGGTTTTTATTTATTATCTGTAAGTATTGGTACATTCCTTGATCCAAGGGTTAGATTACAAAAGATAAGTGTGGGGGAAAATAAATGATGAGTAGAGATAGCAAAGACTTATTAGTTGATGTTGATAATTTAAAAGCCTATTATGTAACTAGATTATACGGGATAAATAGAATAGTAAAAGCTGTGGATAATGTATCTTTTGAGATTTATAAGAATGAAATTTTAGGGATAGCTGGGGAAAGTGGTTGTGGAAAATCTACTTTGTTAAAGGTTTTACTTAGAATTATAAAACCGCCTTTATTTGTATATGATGGTTCTGTTAATTATTTTCTTCAAGATAAAGAGTATATAAACATTATAAGTCTAGGAGAAGAAGAAATTAAAAGTTTGAGATGGAAGTTAATGTCTTATATTCCTCAGGGGTCTATGAATGTCCTTAATCCTGTAAGAAAAATAAAAAATACTTTTAGAGATTTTATAAAAGAACATTTTAAAGAAGAATTTGAAGAGGTTAATATTAATAAACTTATAAAAGAACATTTAGAATCTCTAGGTTTACCTTCTGAGGTGTTGGATTTATATCCTCATCAACTTTCTGGAGGAATGAAACAGAGAGTAACTATTGCTTTGTCTACGTTGTTCAAACCTAAGATAATCTTTGCTGATGAGCCTACGACTGCTCTTGATGTAATAGTACAACGGGGAGTTTTACAGCTTTTAAAAAAAATCCAGAGAGAAGAAAAGAATACTATAGTGATTGTTTCTCATGATATGGGAATTCATGCATATGTGAGTCAAAGAATTGCTATTATGTATGCAGGAAAAATTATTGAAATTGCTGATAAAAGAGAGATATACACTAATCCACTTCATCCTTATACTAAATACTTAATAAATTCACTTCCTAGAATTGGAGATAAGTCTTATAAAGCAAGTATACCAGGAACGCCCCCTTCTTTGGCTAATCCTCCTATGGGATGTCGATTTCATGAACGTTGTCCTGAAGCACAAAATGTATGTAGGGAACAAGAACCTTTATTGGAAGATGTTGGTAATAACCATAAGGTTGCATGTCACTTTGTCAAAGGGGGAAAATTATGAGACAAGAAGATTTTCTTATTGTAAGAAATCTCAAAAAGGTTTTCTCTGTTGGTAGTTTACTGTTAAAAACTAATATTTATGCAGTTAATAATGTCTCTTTTGAGATAGATCTTACCAGACCTGAAATTTTTACTTTAGCCGGAGAAAGTGGGAGTGGAAAATCCACTTTAGCCCGTATGCTTCTTGGATTGATTAAACCGACCTTTGGAGAGATATTATATAAAGGAAGAGATATAACCAAGCTGTCCTCTCAAAAAGACTGGTATAATTTTTCTAAAGAAGTTCAGCCTATTTTTCAAAATCCTTTTGAAACTTTTAATCCATTAGTTAAAGTTGAAACATATTTGTATGATACAGCTTTAAATTATAAAGTTGTGAGTTCTCTCAATTCACATGATTATATTGAAGAAATATTAATAACTGTAGGTTTAACTTTAGAAGAAATTAAAAATAGATATCCACATGAATTTTCAGGGGGACAGCTTCAAAGACTCTCTATAGCAAGAGCTCTGATTACACGACCAACTCTTTTAATAGCTGATGAACCTGTATCTATGATTGATGCTTCTCTTAGAATGTCAATAGTTAACCTGTTTAAAGAATTAAAAGAGAAATTTAATGTAACAGTGATTTATATAACTCATGATCTTGCAACTGCCTATTACATAAGTGATCGCATAGCAATAATGTTAAGAGGGAATATAGTTGAATTAGGCCCTGTGGAAAGGGTGTTATTAAATCCATTACATCCATATACAAAGCTTTTGAAGTCCTCCATTCCTGAGCCCACAGCTGAATTATCCTGGGATGAAGAAGTAAAGCTTACAGTTTTAGAGGAAAAAGAATTTGGTTTGGGAGGGTGTAAATTTGCGTATAGATGTACAGAGGCTAGTGATATTTGTTTCGAGAGAGAACCTATTGAAAGCTTTGTGGACGAGAGAATTGTTAAGTGTCATATGTATTCTTCGCATAAGTTTATTTAAAGCTTAATAAATTTAATAAAAATGAAGGAGGGTAAATTTTATATGAAGTCAAGTAATATTTACTCACCCTTTGATCTGAAATGTGAATTTACTACGAATCCTTTAGGCGTAGACAAGAAGAATCCTATATTTTCATGGAAATTAAGACATTTAGAGAAGAACGAAAAACAAACTGCATATCAAGTAATCGTTTCTAGTTCATTGGAGACAATAAATGATAACATTGGGGATGTCTGGGATACAGGAAAAGTATTATCATCTGAGCAAGTAATTAAGTATGAGGGAAAAGAGTTAGAACCTTGTAAAGTTTATTTTTGGAAAGTTAGATGGTGGGATAGTAAAGATCAGGAAAGTCCTTTCAGTGTAGTTAATACTTTTGAAACTGGGCTTATGAATGAAGAAAATTGGAAAGCAAAATGGATAACCAAAAAGGAACATAAGTATGAAGTTTATTCTCCAGATGGGGCTCCTTTCGGCTTAAATTATACAATAGCTTATGCTCCTATGTTTAGGAAAAGTTTCAGTATTTCTAAAAAAATAAAAAGAGCAAGAGTTTATATAGCGGGTTTAGGGCTCTACGAACTTTATATTAATGGAGAGAGAATTGGGGATAGAGTCCTTGATCCTGGGCAGACTGATTATAAGAAGAGAGTCCTTTATACTGTTTATGATGTCTCAAAAAATATAAGAGATGGTAAGAATGCTATTGGGGTTATCTTAGGAAACGGAAGGTATGTGAAGGAATATGGTTATGATTTTCCCAAATTAATAATACAAGTTCTTGTTGAGTATGAAGATGATTCTATTGAATGGATTGTAAGTGATGAATCTTGGAAAACGACTTATGGACCTATTACTTTAAACAGTTTATATCATGGAGAGATATATGATGGTAGAAAGGAAATAAAAGGATGGAATTTGCCAGATTTTGATGATTCTACGTGGGAGAATGCAATATTAGCAGAACCTCCTGGAGGCAAACTATATTCCGAGATTTACCCACCTATAAGAATAACAAAAACTATTAAACCTATAAAAATGTGGAGTCCAGAACCTGGCACTTATGTTTATGATTTTGGACAAAACTATACTGGATGGATAAAAATAAAAGTAAGAACTAACGAGTCAGGAAAAGAAATAAGAATAAGGCATGCTGAGTTGACCTATGAGGATGGTACCTTAAACTATTCAACAAATAGAACTGCTCTTGCAACAGATGTTTATATCACTAAAGGAGAAGGATACGAAGAATATGAACCAAGATTTACATATCATGGGTTTAGATATGTAGAAATATTAGGGTATCCTGGTGTTCCTACCTTGGAAGATATAGAAGGAAAAGTGGTTCACACAGCGGTAGAATCTAACGGAGAATTTATATGTTCTAATGAGTTAATAAATAAAATTCATCACAATATTATCTGGGGACAGCTTAGTAACTTGATGAGTATCCCTACGGACTGTCCACAAAGAGATGAAAGAATGGGATGGATGGGGGATGCTCAGCTTTCTGCAGAAGAAGCTATTTTTAATTTTGACATGATAGGTTTCTATAGAAAATATCTAAATGATATTAGAGATGCTCAAAAAGAAAATGGTAGTTTATCTGATGTCATACCACCTTATTGGAGCATATATCCTGGTGATCCTGCTTGGAGCACTGCATATATTACTATAGCCTGGTATTTATATCAGTACTATGGAGATAAATATGTTCTTGAGGAACACTATGAAGGATTCAAGAAATATGTAGAGTTTTTGAAAAAATTGGCACCAGATTACATAGTTAGTTTCTATAAATATGGTGATTGGTGTCAACCCGGGACAGTAAGACCTAAGGATAATTCAGGAGAACTAACTTCTACTTTTTATTTTTATCATGATGTCATTACTTTGTCAAAGATAGCAAAACTGTTAGGTAAAGAGGCGGATTATAAATATTATTCAGAACTTGCTGATAAGATAAAGAGCGCCTTTAATAAGAAGTTTCTAAAAGAAAAGGCTTATGCGTCTATTCCAACAGAGTTGAGTGAAGAAAATGTAAAAGCACTCTTAGAAAAGTATCCTGAAGATATAAAAGACTTTCTGAGGCAACAATTTACTATTTTATCGTCTTTAGGGATGTTTACAAGTCAGACTTTGAATACTCTGCCTCTATATTTAAATCTTGTTCCTGAAGATAAGGTGCAAGATGTTTTAAAGACATTATTAGAGGATATTATTATTAGACATGATTATCATCTTGATACAGGAATTGTTGCTACAAGATATATATTTGATGTTCTAACTAGTTATGGGTATGACGAGGTGGCTTATAAAATAGTTAATCAAAAAACATATCCGAGTTTTGGATATATGATCGAAGAGGGTGCTACAACTTTATGGGAAAGATGGGAGAAATTAACATCTACAGGTATGAATTCTCATAATCATATTATGTTTGGTAGTGTAGATGCTTGGTTCTATAGAGTTATTGCTGGAGTAAGAGTAGGAGAGCCAGGGTGGAATAAAATAATATTTGAGCCTCATCCAGTTGGAGATCTAAAGTACGCCAAGGCGAGATTAAATACCATTAAAGGGGAAGTGGAGATAAATTGGCAGAAAACTGAAAATATATTTAGTATGAGGATATCTGTACCAGTGAACTCTGAGGGAGAAGTGCATGTACCTAAGTTGTTTGAGAGATTTGTAGTGAAAGAAGGAGATAATATAATTTATGAAAAAAAGGGTGATCTTGAAGAAAATGAGAAGTATATAGTCATAAGAGTTGGATCCGGATCATACAACTTTTATATGGAAAAGATATAAAACTAAAAATAATTTAAGCTTCTACCTAACAGGGGGATATTTTTATAAATGTCCCCCTGTTTTTAATGGTACTTGGTAAGGATTTAAATACTATTTTAAATAATTAAATATAAGTTCTTTGTAAAAGACCATATTAAAGAAAGTCCTTCTATAAGAAAATAATAGATAAAAAGGAGATATTCAGTTCCTTTTGTTATTGATTTTATTTCTACACCTTTTTATTTTCCATACAGAGCTCCTCACTATTATCTACTCTTATATCCATTTCATATCTCACGTTATGCGCTCTCTTGAATAAAGGTTAAACTTAATCATGGGATTATACATATCAGGAGGAGGAAGGATAAGCCAATTTTAAAATCTTAGCGGTTTTTGAGATGTTGCAATTATAAGGAAGAAGTAATACAGTTATTCTTTATGCTGATGCTTATCTTTATACATATAGGGTGTTTACTATTTTTAATTTTTATAGTATAATGTTATCGTTAACATTAAAATAAAAGTTTTAGGGGGATTTATATTGGTCACCATAAAAGATGTGGCTAAAAAAGCAGGGGTTTCAGTGATGACCGTATCCCGAGTTATTAATGGGAGTAAGAATGTAAAGGAAAGTACTCGGGAGAAGGTTTTGAGGGCGATCGAAGAGTTAGGTTATGTTCCTAATTCAGTAGCAAGGAGTCTTATTTTAAATAAAACTTTAACTATAGGACTTGTAATATCAGATATAACAAACCCATTTTTTACAACCATTGCAAGGGGAGTTGAGGATACTGCAATTTCTAAACATTTTACTGTTATCCTTTGTAATACTGACGAAGATCCAGAAAAAGAAATGATGTATGCTGAGGTTTTAGCTAGGAGTAAAGTTGATGGGGTTATTTATGCCTCTGCCTCTGGCAAAAAAGCTCCTTTAAAATCTTTATTTTTAAAAAAGATTCCTATTGTTTTAATTGATAGAACTATAGAAGGCGTAAATGACTTAGATATTGTAAGAGGAGACAGTGTTTTAGGGGCTTACCTTCTTACTAAACATTTAATTGATTTAGGACATAGAAGAATTGGAATTATTGTAGGAAGTCATTTTATTTCAACAGCAAGGGACAGAATAGAAGGATATAAAAAAGCTCTTAATGAGGCAAATATACCGATAGATGAATCATTAATTAAGATCAATGAAAACTCTAAGTTTTCTAAAGAGGATGGCTATAGATTAACTAAGGAACTTTTGAATTTGGAAAATCCTCCTACTGCCATTTTTGGAGGAAACAACCTTATGGCTGTAGGAGCACTTCTTGCGATAAGAGAAAGAGGATTAGAGATACCTGAAGATATCTCTCTTGTCTCTTTTGATGATATTGAAAGTTTATCAGAAGTCTATCCTTTTTTAACGGTTGTTAAACAACCTGCTTATACTATGGGGGTTATTGCTACGGAGATTTTAATAAGGAGAATAGAGAACAGAGATAAAATTAAGGAAAAAAGAGAGATACTTCTTACCCCTGAGTTAATCATAAGAAAGTCAACTGCTCCACCCAAAAGAAAAATATAGATAGAGGGGAGGAATTTATAATGAACAGGATTTTTCCTGTGAGAGTTGGAGAAAAAAGGTTTATTGAGGAATATCCTAAGGTGGGAATTCGTCCAACCATCGATGGTAGATATGGAGGAGTAAGAGAATCGTTGGAAGAACAAACCATGAATTTAGCCAAGGCTGTTGCTGAATTTATTGAAAACAATGTTTATTTACCCAATGGAGAGAAAGTTAAATGTGTGATTCCTCAAAGGTGCATTGGAGGGGTAGCTGAAGCAAGAATGGCGGATGAGTTGTTTAGAAAAGAAGGAGTAGGAGTTTCTATTACTGTTACACCCTGCTGGTGTTATGGCGCAGAAACCATGGAGATGAGTCTGGATGTACCGAAAGCAGTGTGGGGATTTAATGGGACAGAAAGGCCTGGGGCTGTTTACTTGGCGGCTGTTTCTGCTGCGCATAATCAGAAGGGTCTACCTATATTTAAGATCTATGGAAAAGATGTACAGGATAAAGATGATTACAGTATACCTTCAGATGTAAAAGAAAAGATTTTAAAGTTCGTCAAAAGCGCTCTTGCAGTAGCAATTATGAAGAATAAATCTTATCTTTCTATCGGTAGTGTTTCCATGGGTATTGCTGGATCTATTGTAGATCCTGACTTCTTTGAAGATTATTTGGGGATGAGAGTTGAATATGTGGATATGACGGAGATTATTAGGAGAATAGAGAGAAAAATTTATGATGAAGAAGAATTTAAGAGGGCAATGGAGTGGGTGAAGAAATATTGTAAGGAGGGAGAGGATCCCAATCCTCCTGATAAGAGGGTTGATGAAAAGAAGAAGCAAGAGGTTTGGGAATTTGTAGTTAAGATGACTTTAATTATAAGAGATTTAATGGTAGGAAATAAAAAGTTAGAGGAATTAGGTTATCCTGAAGAAAGCTTGGGTCACAACGCAATAGTTGCAGGCTTTCAAGGACAACGTCAATGGACAGATCATTTCCCTAATGGTGATTTTACAGAGGCAATTTTAAATACTTCTTTTGATTGGAATGGGCTTAGACAGCCATATATATTGGCTACAGAGAATGATAGTCTTAATGGTGTGGTTATGCTTTTTGGGCATTTATTGACAAATACTGCCCAAATCTTTGCTGATGTAAGAACCTATTGGAGTCCTGAAGCGATTTATAGGGTTACAGGTTGGAAGCCAGAAGGGTTAGCTCAAAACGGAATAATTCATTTGATAAATTCTGGACCTGCAGCACTTGATGGAACAGGTCAGCAAGAGATTGAAGGTAGACCAGCAATAAAACCATTCTGGGAGATAAGCGATGAGGAAGTTATAAAATGTTTAGATGCAACTAAGTTCTGCTATGCTAATTTAGGTTATTTTAGGGGTGGAGGATTCTCTACTAAATTCATCACAAGAGGTGGAATGCCTATAACTATAAGCAGATTAAATATAGTTAAGGGACTTGGGCCTGTATTACAAATTGCTGAAGGATACACAGTAGAACTTCCTCCTCATGTCCATGAAATTCTCGATAGAAGGACAGATCCAACTTGGCCTACCACATGGTTTGTTCCTAAATTAACAGGTAAAGGTGCCTTTAAGAGTGTTTACTCTGTGATGGAAAATTGGGGAGCTAATCATTGTGCCATAACCTATGGACATGTAGGAGATTTGTTTATTACTCTCGCTTCTATTTTGAGAATTCCAGTAAATATGCATAATGTGGAAGAAGAAAGAATATTTAGGCCTAGTGCTTGGTCTATGTTTGGTACGGAGGATTTAGAAGGTGCTGATTTTAGGGCTTGTGTGAATTTTGGTCCTTTATATAAGAAGGTAGCCAAGTAAAAGGAAGGGGGACTGAAACTATAAGTACTGAAACCTTAGTTTTAATGGAGAATATAAACAAAAGCTTTCCTGGAGTTCAGGCTTTAAAAGATGCTTATTTTGAACTTAATCGAGGAGAAGTACATGCATTAGTTGGGGAAAATGGTGCAGGAAAGTCCACCCTAATGAAAATTTTAGTAGGAGCTTACAGGAAAGATTCTGGAAGGATTATTTACAAGGGGAAAGAGGTAGATATTCCTAATCCTCGTGTTGCTCAAGAGATGGGAATAAGTATGGTATTTCAGGAGTTGAACTTAATGCCGCATTTAACTGTGGCACAAAATATATTCATCGGAAGAGAACCAAAACGAAAAAATATACCTATATTTTTAGATGATAATGAGATAAACAAGAGAACAAAAGAGCTTCTTGATATGCTTCATTTAAAGGTAGAACCTAATGTTAAAGTCTCGAATTTGAGTGTAGGGAAGCAGCAAATGGTAGAAATTGCAAAAGCACTATCTTTTAATTCAGAGGTTATCATTTTTGATGAACCTACTGCTGCGTTGAGTGAAGCAGAAACTGAAGAACTTTTTAATGTGATAAGAAAGCTTAAAAGTCAAGGAATAGGAATAATATATATTTCTCATAGGTTGGAAGAATTAAAAGAAATAGCTGATAGAGTTACTGTTATGAGAGATGGACAATACATAGCTACTGATTACATGAAAAATTTAACTATAGAGAAGATTATAAGCATGATGGTGGGTAGAGAGATATATGAGACTTTACGGGAGAGAGAAGTAGATGAAAATGCTGAGGTTGTATTAGAAGTAAGAAATCTTAAAAGAGGTAAAGTTTTTAAAGATATTAGTTTTAGTTTGAGAAAAGGAGAAATTTTAGGATTTGCAGGTTTAATAGGAGCAGGAAGAACGGAGGTTGCAAGAGCTATATTTGGGGCTGATCCTATAGATTCTGGCGAGATCTATGTTAAAGGTAAAAGAGTAAGTATAAAAAATCCATGGGATGCTATTAATCATAGAATTGCATATCTTTCTGAGGATAGAAAGAGATATGGATTGATGCCTGATCTTGATGTCAAATCTAATATTATTTTACCTTCGATGAGAGATTTTCTCAGAGCCTTAGGTTTTGTGGATGATAAAAAGGCTGAAAGTGTAAGTAATGAGTATGTAAAAAGATTAAAAATAAGGACCCCATCGGTAAAGCAAAAAGTTAAGAATCTTTCTGGAGGAAATCAACAGAAGGTAGTAGTAGCAAAATGGTTGCTTAAAAACTGTGATATTCTCATATTTGATGAACCCACCAGAGGGATAGATGTAGGTGCAAAAAATGAAATATATAAGTTGTTGAATGAATTGATAGCTGAGGGAAAATCGATAATTATGATTTCTTCAGAGCTTCCTGAGATTTTGAGAATGAGTCATAGAATTGTGGTGATGTGTGAAGGAAGAATTACCGGAATATTAGATGCCAATGAGGCAACGGAAGAGAAGATTTTAAAATATGCTACCATGTATGAGGATTAAAAGGAGGTTTAATTTAGATGGCTGAAAAATTATCAGCTTTATTTTCTAAAAGTGGCTTGAGACAGATATTAATGTTTGCAAGTCTGTTTTTGCTTTTTGCTTTTTTCTCATTAGCTTCGCCTAATTTTTTAACTTATGAGAATGTAATTGCGATTTTACTTGCAACTTGTGTAAATGGGCTTCTTGCTCTTGGTGTAACTTTTGTAATTATTACAGGAGGTATTGATCTTTCTATTGGAACGGTTATGACGATTTCTTCTGTTATGAGTGGTGTTTTTATAACTTTCTGGAAATTACCTGTTTTTGTTGGAGTTCTTGGGGGAATTCTAACTGGGGTTTTGGCGGGGTTTATAAACGGTACTGTTATTTCTAAGATGAAATTACCACCTTTTATTGCCACCTTAGGTATGATGATGATAGCTAAAGGTTTAGCTTTGGTAGTTTCAGGATGTAAACCTATATATTTTAATGACGCTCCTATTTTTAATAAGATTGCTATGGGATCTATATTGGGTAGTATATTTCCTGGTTTAGGTGAGTTTCCTAATGCAATCTTATGGTTTATTCTATTTATAATTATTGCACATATTATTCTTACAAGAACTGCTCTTGGTAGATATACCTTTGCAATTGGAAGTAATGAAGAAGCTGCAAGACTTTCAGGGTTAAATGTAGATAAATGGAAGACCATAATATATGCCTTATGTGGAATGTTTGTGGGTATAGCAGGAGTTATAATGGCTTCCAGATTGAATTCAGCCCAACCTGCTTTAGGCCAAGGATATGAGCTTGATGCTATAGCTGCTGTAGTAATAGGAGGGACGTCTTTGAGAGGGGGAGAAGGTTCAATAATTGGAACTGTTATAGGAGCCTTGATAATGAGCACTCTTACTAATGGTTTAAGAATCTTATCTGTACCTCAGGAATGGCAGATTGTGGTAAGTGGAATTATAATTATCGGTGCTGTTTATCTTGATATCATAAGAAGGAGCAGAGAAGTATGAATAAATTAGGTAATATTTGCCAGTTCTGGCAAATATTATAAAAATCTTAATTTGGGGGAGGTTTTCAAAATGAAGCGTTTTCTAATTGTAACCTTAATTTCTCTTTTCCTAATTGGTTTCTCAATTACATCAGCTCAAAGACCATATATTGCAATGATCTCAAAAGGGTTCCAACATCAATTTTGGCAAGCAGTGAAAATGGGAGCTGAAAAGGCAGCAAAAGATTTGAATGTTACTATTACTTTTGAGGGACCTGAGTCTGAAGCAATGGTAGATAAGCAAATTGAGATGTTACAAGCTGCTCTCGCTAAGAAACCTGCAGCTCTTTGTATTGCAGCTCTTGACAGTAAAGCAGTTATACCATATCTTGAAAAGGCACATTCTATGGGAATTCCAGTAATTGGTTTTGACTCTGGAGTAGACAGCGATATTCCTGTGACTACTGTAGCAACTGACAATATTAAAGCAGCAGGATATGCTGCCGATATGATGGCAAAGTTTATTAACAGGGTGGGAGAGGTGGCTTTAGTAGTTCATGACCAAACAAGTAGAACTGGAATTGATAGAAGGGATGGTTTTGTAAATAGGATTAAACAAAAATACCCATTAATTAAGATTGTAGCTATTCAATATGGTGGAGGAGATCATCTTAAGTCTACTGATTTAGCAAAGGCTATTATACAGGCTCATCCAAGATTAAAGGGAATATTTGGTGCTAATGAGGGATCAGCTATAGGAGTTATTAATGCTGTGAGAGAGATGAACAAAGTTGGAAAAATAGTGGTAATAGGATACGATTCTGGTAAACAGCAAATTGATGCTATAAAATCTGGCTTGATGGCAGGAGCTATTACTCAGAACCCAGTAGGAATGGGTTATATGGCTGTTGAAGCAGCTGTAAAGGCAATCAAAGGCGAGAAATTACCAAAATTTATCGACAGTGGTTTCTATTGGTATGATAAGACTAATATAGATGATCCTAAGATAAAACAGTGCTTATACGAATAGTTACAAATCTGACTGCTAATTGATAAATAGAAGATAGAAATCATAGGGGAGGCTAAAAAGCCTCCCCTTTTATTTTTGTCTCTTTTTGACAAATCATATATTTTTATGTAGAATAAAAACAAATGAAAGTAAAAAATAATCAAAAATGAAAAAAATTACTAAGGAGGAGGTGTAAAATTAATAAGCCTTTAATTGTACCTTTTAACTACAAAATCTTATTTGGGGGGAGCTATATGAAAAAGTTTTTAATTTTTGTACTTCTTGTATTGCTAATTGTGTTAGGTACAGAGAGTTTTGCTCAAAAGAAGTATGTAATTGGATTAGTAACAAAGACAGCTGGTAATCCATTCTTTGAGGCAGTAAATAAGGGGGCACAAGAAGCAGCAAAGGAATTAGGTATTACTGTGATACATCAAGCTCCTGCAGCATCAAGTGTACAAGGTCAGATTGATATAATTAACTCAATGATTGCTCAAAAGGTAAGTGCAATCTGTATTTCTGCAAATGATCCTGATGCTTTGGTACCTGCATGCAGAAAGGCACAACTTAGGGGAATTCCGGTAGTAACTTTTGACTCAGCAGTAAAACCACAGGGAAGGAAGTTATTTGTAAACCAAGCAGATATGGAACAGATAGGAAGAATTCAAGTACAACTTTTGGCAAAGATGATCAACTATGAAGGTGAAATTGCTATACTGAGTGCTGCCTCCACAATGGCAAACCAAAATACTTGGATTGCTTGGATGAAGGAAGAATTAAAGAAACCAGAATATAGTAAGATGAAATTGGTAGCTATAGTTTACGGGGATGATATAAGGGAAAAGAGTTATAATGAGGCAATGGGATTATTTAAATCCTATCCTAACTTAAAGGGTATAATTGCTCCTACTACTGTTGGTATTGCAGCAGCTGCTCGTGCCATTGAAGATGCTGGATTATCTGGAAAAGTTCAACTTACAGGACTTGGTTTGCCGAGTGAAATGGCGGAGTATGTGAAGAGAGGTACTTGTAAAGCATTTGCTTTGTGGAATCCTATAGATTTAGGATACGCAACAATTTATGCTACTTATCGTTTGTTAACTAGAGAAATTAAAGGGAATGTGGGAGAAAAGGTTAATTTGGGAAAACTTGGAGAAAGAACAATTGTAGATGAAGGAAACGGGGGAAGAATGATAATTCTTGGACCTCCATTTGTATTTGATGCTTCTAATATAGATTATTGGTCTAAGGTCTACTAATAGAAAAATTCTAAAGGGGGAGGGTGTTAATTCTCCCCCTTTTATTTTTAATTGAGAGGAGTTTTCAGATTATGGAAGAGTATATTTTAGAGGTTAGAAATATATATAAATCTTTTACAGGAACAAAACCAGTTTTAGAAGGAGTAAGTTTTAGCTTAAAAAAGGGCGAGATCCATGCTTTACTGGGTGAAAACGGAGCTGGAAAGTCTACATTGATAAAAATTATAAGTGGGGTTCTACAGCCTGACCATGGAGATATTCTATTAAAGGGTAAGAAAGTACATTTTAGTAATCCGTTAGATGCTCAAAGACATGGTATTGCAGCAGTTTTTCAGGAACTTGCTTTATTTCCTGAGTTAAGTGTAGCAGAGAATATATTTATTGGGCATTATAAGTATAAGACTCCTTTTAAAAGTATTAATTGGAAGGATTTATACAAAGAGGCAAAGGATTTTTTAAGTTCCTTAGGTATTGAAATAGATCCCAAGGTTCCTGTTAAGAATTTGAGTATTGCAGAAAGACAAATAGTAGAAATTGCGAGAGTTCTATCTATAAATCCTGAGATTTTGATTATGGATGAGCCTACATCTTCTTTAACCTTAGAAGAGACTCAGAGGCTTTTTAGTATTATCAAGAGCTTAAAAGAAAGAGGAACATCCATAATTTTCATCTCTCATAGATTGGAAGAAGTTTTTGAAATAGCAGATAGGGTAACGGTTTTAAGGGATGGGCAATATATAGGGACAAAAAATGTGTCAGAGACTAATGTAGACGAACTTATCCAGATGATGGTAGGAAGAAAGTTAGAAGATATGTATCCAAAGGTAGAAGCAAAAAGAGGAGAACTTTTATTAAAGGTTGATGGTTTGACAAGAAGTGGAGAATTTTATGATGTTTCTTTTGAACTTTTTGAAGGAGAGGTTTTAGGTATTGCTGGTCTTGTTGGTTCGGGTAGGACCGAAGTTGCTCAAACTATATTTGGTATAAGAAAGAAGGATAAAGGAAAGATATATGTAAGGGGGAGAGAAGTAGATATAAAGAGTCCAAAAGATGCTATAAGTCTTGGAATTGTATATGTCCCTGAAGATAGACATCAGCATGGTTTACTTTTACCTATGGATATAGTTTGTAATATTACACTTCCTGTTTTAGAAAGTTTGGCGAGTAGGGGAATAATAGATAGAAGAGAGGAGGAAATACTTACAAAAAGATATTTTGAAATTCTTGATATTAGGGCATCTGGAATAAGGCAGAAGGTAATGAGTCTTTCGGGAGGAAATCAGCAGAAGGTTGTACTTGCAAAATGGCTTGCTACTAAGCCAAAAGTTCTTATTCTTGATGAACCTACGAGAGGAATAGATGTAGGAGCAAAGGTGGCTATATATCAGCTGATAAATAAGCTTGCCCAGGAAGGCTATGGTATAATTCTCATTTCATCTGAGATGCCAGAGATTATTGGAATGAGTGATAGGATACTTGTAATGCACGAAGGAAGAATAGTTGGTACTATCTCAAGAAAGGAAGCAACTCAGGAGAAGATTTTGTCTATGGCTTTAGGAAGAAAGATATATTCGAAAAGTTTGTAATTTAAGGAGGAGAAGATGGGAAGAGTGGGTTCTGTAAATGAGCTAAAGGAGAAGACTTATGATATTTCAAGGTTAAGAGAGATCGGAATAATCTTTCCTCTTTTTCTTTTTGGACTAATTATAGCATTGAGAAATCCTTATTTTATAAGCTGGGAAAATCTTCGTTATATTTTTCTTGACGCATCTATATTAACTATTGTGGCTGTAGGGGAAATGATGGTTATACTTACTGGTGGAATAGATCTTTCCGTAGGTTCCAATCTTGCTTTAACTGGAATGATAGTATCAATGCTTTATAGAGACTTACCCAATTTCCCTGTAATATTAGCTCCTTTGATTGGAATTTTAATTGGAGGAATATGTGGAACTATAAATGGCCTTTTTGTGGCAAAGGGAAAAGTTATTCCTATAATTGCTACTCTTTCGACTATGTATATATTTAGGGGGATTGTGTATATAATTAGTAAGGGAAGATGGGTTAATGCTCATGAGATGCCCGAAGGCTATAAACTTCTTACCCGAGTTGAGATATTAGGTATCCCTATATTGGTAATTTATGCAATCATTGTTTTTTTGCTTTTTTATTATCTTTTGAACTACAAGGCCATTGGAAGGAGTATATATGCTGTTGGAAATAATCCTCAGTCAGCAGTATATATTGGTATTAATAGGGTGAAAGTCTTATTTTTGGTTTATCTTATCTCAGGCATTCTTGCTGGACTTGGTGGAGTTTTATATACATCCCGTTTTGCCTCTGCAGAAAGCAGTGCTGCAATGGGGTTTGAACTTTCTGCTATTTCTGCTGTGGTTATCGGAGGAGTAAAAACTACAGGTGGAGCTGGTAAGATAGGTGGGGTAGTTTTAGGAGCTTTGCTCTTGACAATGATTGTTAATGGGTTGAACGTTATGAAGATATCACCTTTTTATAAGCTTGCTCTTCAAGGTTTAATGTTCTTAATTGCCGTAATTGTAGATTCTTTAATTGCAGAGAGATACCAGAAGGGATATAGGAGGAGAGCATGAAGATAAAACTAAAAATAACATGGGAAATAATACTTCTCATATTAATTATACTGGTCTTTTTAGTAAGTAGTTTTCTCTCACCTTACTTTTTAGATATTGTTAATCTATTAGATACTACTACGAACTTTATGGAAAAAGGTCTTATTTCCCTTGCAATGACTTACATTATCATAAGTGGCAATATAGATATCTCGGTAGCATCTAATATGGGAATGGCTTCTGCTTTTATGGGAGTTCTTCATAGAATGGGAACTAATATTTGGATCTGTGCCCTTATAGGACTTATAATTGCTACCTTAGGGGGTTATTTAAATGGATATTTGATTGTAAGATTTAAGCTTCCCGCTATTGCAGTGACCTTAGGTACCTATGCACTATATAGGGGAATAGCTTATATTTTGCTTCAAGATACAGCTGTAGGCGTTGACTCAGAGAGTTTTATGTATTTAGGTCAGGGTTATATTGCAGGAACACCTATTCCTTTTTCTTTGGTTTTGTACATTATTTTTGCAATCATTTTTGGTTTTATCCTACATAAAACTACTTTTGGAAGATATGTCTATTCCATTGGAAATAACGAACAGGCATGTAAATTTTCAGCAATTCCGGTAGAGAAGATAAAGATAATTCTTTTTACCATTACCGGCTTTATGTCTGGGTTAGGAGCTATTCTTCTTACTTCTAGATTGAGTAGTATAAGACCAGATATTGGTAGTGGCTTGGAGCTTGAGGTTATTGCAACGGTAGTTCTTGGAGGAGTTAGTATTCTTGGAGGATCTGGAAATATGATTGGGGTTGTCTTATCTTTGTTTTTGATTGGTTTTTTAACCTATAGTTTGAATTTGTTAAACATACCAAGCCAGGTGATAACCATAATTATGGGTTCACTTCTTGTAGGGACTGTTCTCATATCTAATTTGTTAGAACAAAGGAGAGTAAAAGTAGGTAAATAAATAGAAAGGTGGTGTAGAGAAGATGGATAGAGAGATAGGAGCAAGGATTTGGCTTATTCCTGATGCTTATTTACCTGAAATTGGTGATCCTAATTTGCCAAGTCACGAATCTACTTGTATTTTAAATGTCAATGACAAGCCTGCTAAGGTCAAATTTACTTTTTATTTTGAAGATAAGGATCCCATAGAGTCCAAGGAGATAATTGTACCTCCAAAAAGGACTTGGCACGTAAGACTTGACAAGTCAGAGGAAATTCTTGGGGTTAAACTTGAGAGAAATGTACCTTTTGCAATAAAAGTAGAGAGTGATGTAAAGATTGTAGTTCAACATTCCAGGCTGGATACTCGGCAACCTAATCTTTCATATATGACTGCTATAGCTTGGGATGTTGATTAACATTATTTAATATTGAGACAAAATAACAAAATAAAAGCTAGTTAAAAAATAGGAGGTGTTTAAATTGCCAAAGGAAATACCTATACTTCCGGAATTTGAACCAGGATATATTGAGGTAGGTGGAAAAATACCTAAATTTCAATACAGAAAATCTTTAAAAGAAGAATTAAAAGAAGGAAATATAACTAAAGAAGAGAGTATAGATCTCTTTAAATGCATGCTTATGATTAGAAATTTTGAGGAAATGATCTATGAGTTAAGAGTTAATAAAGGTAAATATGGAAATATTAGGTATTTATACATAGGTGCTACTCATCTTTCCATTGGACAAGAAGCAGTTCCTACAGGAGGCATTTCGGTTATTAAAAAGGATGATTATATCACCAGTACTCATAGAGGGCATGGTGATGCTATTGCCAAAAGCTATTTTGGATTAAAAGATATGAGTGAAGAAGAACTGATAGCTTTCATTGAGAATAATAGGGAGATTGCAAGTTTTTTGGGCTATGAGTGGAAGAATAAAGATAGAAATACTCTTTATCAATATGCTCTTGATATTGAATTGTTTAAGGCAATAGGAGAACTTTTTGGGAAAGAATGGGGGGCTTGCAAAGGAAGAGGAGGATCTATGCACATTGCAGATTTTAGTGTGGGGCATTTGGGCGCAAATGCCATTGTTGGTGGCAGTATGGGAATAGCAGTAGGATCTGCTATGGCTTCAAGATACATGGAAGATGGTAGAGTAACATTGTGTTTCATAGGGGATGGTGCAATGAATACAGGAATAGCTCATGAGGCAATAAATATGGCGTGTATGTCGCAATTTACCAATGGGCTTATGAGCAAAAGATTTGGAGTTCCTGTAATATTTATGGTTATGAATAATCAATATGGAGAATCAGGGCAACAAAGGGGCGAGGTAACAGGGATAGATTATATTGCAGAGAGGGGTTTTGCATATAGCAAGAATGGTATGAATGCAGAAATAGTAAATGCTATGAATGTACTTGCAGTAAGAGATGCAGTTAAAAGAGCCGTAGAAAAGGCAAGAAAAGGAGAGGGACCAATTCTTCTTGAATTTTGGGGATATAGATTTATGGGACATTCATTAAGTGATACCTTAGAAAAACCAGAAGATGGTACTTATAGGACTTATGATGAACTACAAGCATGGAAGAAATATGATCCCTTAGAGCTTTATGCCAAAGAGTTGATAGATGCAGAAGTGCTTACTCCTGAAGAAATTGAGAATCTGAAAAAAGAATATAGACAGAGAAATGAAAATATTGCTGCAAAGGTAATAGAATCTCCTAATCCGGATCCTAAGGATATGACCAAATATGTTTTTAAAGAGGATTCCATAGATAGTTTTGTACCTGAAAAGTTTAGAAACGTTACTGTGCTTAAGGAACCAAAATTCAAAGATAGAGATCCAGATGTAGAAATAAACTACAAAGAAGCAATTATTGAAGCATTGTATCAAGAGATGAAAAGAGATGGAAGAGTATTAATGTGGGGGGAGGATATAGCTGATTATGGTGGATCTTTTGGAGAGACGAAGGGACTTTTAGAAATATTTGGAAGGGATAGGATATTCAATACTGCCATTTCTGAGGCGGCAATAGTAGGGGCAGGGGTTGGAGCAGCAATGAGAGGTTTGAGGCCTATAGTAGAAATAATGTATATCGATTTTATTTTAATTGCTATGGATCAAATAGCAAATCAGGCTGCTAAGATGCGTTATATGTCGGGAGGACAAGCAGAAATACCTCTCACTATAATAACCACCATTGGTGGTGGTAAAGGGTATGCAGGTCAGCATTCTCAGAGTATCGAATCAATTCTGACTCATTTCCCAGGATTGAAAGTTGTTGCTCCTTCAGATGCTTATGATGCAAAAGGCTTATTGATAGCTTCCATAAGAGATAAAAATCCTGTAATTTATATAGAGCATCAAAATCTACTTCAAGATCCTTTATTACTATCTTTATCAAAGAGAAAGGTTCCTAAAGAAGATTACATAGTCCCTATTGGAAAAGCAGATATTAAGAGAAAAGCTAAAAATTATGATAAAAGTGTGACTGTAGTTTCATGGTCTGCTATGATTTATGCTGTGCTTAAGGCGGCAGAGGAATTAGAAAAAGAAGGGATTGAATTAGAGGTGGTAGATCTTAGAAGTTTATATCCTTTAGATATAGATACCATCATTGATTCTGTAAAAAGGACAGGAAGGTTTGCTGTTGTTACTCAAGCTGTAGAATTCATGTCCTTATCTTCTGAGATAATAACTCAGCTTTATCAAAAAGCTTCGTCTTTTCTTGTTAGGCCACCGATAAGAATAGGTGCTCCTTTCTGCCCTCCACCAGCTTCTCCTGTTCTTGAAAAAGCGTATTTACCTAATGATAAAAGGATTATAGAAGAAATTAAGAAGTTATTTTAAGAAGGAGGTAATAATTTATGGTGAAAAATGTCATTATGCCTAAAGTTAGTGATGTGATGGAAAATGGTACTGTTGCTTCTTGGCTTAAAAAAGAGGGAGATAAGGTAGAAAAAGGCGAGCCTTTATTAGAGATTGAAGTAGAAAAAGCAATAATGGAGATAGAAAGTGAATATGACGGTTATTTAAGAAAGATATTGGTAAAAGAGGGTGAAACAGTACCTGTAGGTACCATTTTAGCCTATATTACTGATACCTTAGATGAGAATATACCTGAGTAAGGAGGTTTAAACTTTGAACGAGAACAATGTAAGCAAGAGAATTCCTTTAAATACTGTAAGAAGAACTATTGCCGAAAGATTATCAAAAAGCAAGCAATCAATTCCTCATTTTTATGCTGTAGCTGAAGTTGATGCTACAAATTTAGTTGAAGCAAGAGCTAATTTTGTCAATGAGAAAAATATAAAGATTTCTTATGATGATTTCATAATTAAAGCTACAGCCCTTTCTATGAAAGAATTTCCATTGATAAATGCTCGTTTTAGAGAAACAGAAATAGAGCTTTTAGAACACATAAATATTGGTTTTGCCGTAGCCTTAGGAGAAGAGGGTGTAGTAGTACCTGTTATAAGAGATGCTGATAAAAAGGCTATAACTCAAATATTTGAAGAAAGGATTTCTCTTGTAGAAAAAGCAAGAAATAGAAAATTAAGAGTAGAAGATATCTCTGATAGAAGTATTACCGTGAATAATGTAGGCGTATTTGGAGTGAGATCAATACTTGCTATAATTAATCCTCCAGAAGTAGCTATTGTTACATGTGGGGCTATTCAGGATAGAGTGGTGGTAGTTAATGGGGAAGTAAGAATCAGAAAGATGATGGATATAACTCTCTCAGCAGATCATAGGGTAATAGATGGAGCATATGGATCTAAGTTTCTTATGAAAATAAAGGAATTTTTAGAAAGTCCTGATTTATTAGTAAGCAGGGAGGAATAAAGATGGAGACAATAGCTTTGAGAATGTATGGAAAGATGGATTTGAGACTTGAGAAATTTGAACTTCCTCAGATTAAGGAAGATGAAATACTTGCAGAGATAATTTCAGATACTAGTTGTCCTTCAACCTATAAAGAAATTTTACAAGGGCCAGATCATCCAAGAGTTCCAAAAGATGTGGACAAGAATCCTGTTATTGTAGGACATGAAATGGCAGGGGTAATTTTGAAGGTAGGATCTAAATGGAAGGGTAAATATGAGGAGGGTCAAAAGTTTACAATTCAACCTGCCTTACTGTATGAAAAGGGTCCTGTAGGAGTGTTAAGCGCTCCAGGCTATTCATATAAATATTTGGGAGGTCTTGCCACAAAGGTTATTATTCCTAACGAGGTTATGGAACAAGATTGCCTTTTAATTTATGAAGGAGATGCCTTTTATAAAGCATCTTTAGTAGAGCCTTTGTCTTGTGTCGTAGGTGCTGTAAATGCTCAATATCATACTAAGGAAAATTCTTATGAGCATATAATGGGGATAAAACGTGGTGGTAAGACTGCAATTCTTGGTGGTGCAGGACCTATGGGACTTGCTTTCCTTGCTTATCTTATCTATGGTCCTCAAAATCCAAGCTTACTGGTTATTACTGATATTGATGATATGAAATTACAAAGAGCTATGAGAGCTTTTCCTAAGGAAGAAGTGAATAAAAGAGGAATAGATATTAGATTTGTAAATCCAACGAAAGATCAATCTTATAAAGATATAAGATATGATGACATTTTTGTTTTATATCCAAGTCCTAAATTAGTAGAAGAAGCGGATTCTCTTCTTGCTAGAGATGGTTGTTTAAATTTCTTTGCGGGGCCTACCGATCATAACTTTACTGCTTGTGTTAACTTTTATAAAGTCCATTATGATAAACATCATTTTGTGGCTACATCTGGTGGTAATGCTGATGATATGAAAATAGCATTAGATCTTGTGCAAAGAAAAATAATAGATCCTTCTCCTATGATTACTCATGTAGGTGGTTTGAATGTGGCAAAGGATGTGCTTTTGAACTTTCCTAACATTCCGGGTGGTAAAAAGTTGATCTATACTCATATAAGATTTCCATTATCAGAAATAGAGGATTTTGAGAGATTAAGTGTAGAGGGACCTAAAGAGTTGAGAGATATATATAGAGATTTAGCTCAAATAGTGAGAAGTAATAACGGCTGGTGGTGTAAAGAAGCTGAAGAATATTTATTGACAAGGGGGGAGAAAATAGATGTGTGAATGTCAAAGATTAAAAGATAGGGTTGCGATTGTTACAGGTGCAGCTCAGGGGCTTGGAGAGGCTCTTTCTTATAGACTTGCTAAAGAGGGATGTAATGTAACTGTGGCTGATATAAAAATAGAAAAACTTCAAGAGGTAGCAAAAAGGATTGAAGAAGAATATGGCAGAAAGGCTCTTGCGGTGAAGTGTGATGTTACCAGCGAAGAAGATGTAAAAAATATGGTAGAAAAAACTGTTGAGGCCTTTGGAAAGCTTGATATAATGGTAGCCAATGCTGGTATTTTGATTGCTCATGATATTACGGAGTTTCCTCTTGAGGATTGGAAGAAGGTAATAGATGTTAATTTGACAGGATATTTCCTTTGTGCAAGAGAGGCAGCAAAAGTTATGGTAAAGCAGAAGTCTGGAGTAATAATTCAGATCAATTCAAAATCTGGAAAAAAAGGAAGTTTTAGAAATTCTGCTTATTCCGCATCAAAATTTGGAGGAATAGGATTTACTCAAAGTATTGCATTAGATCTTGCACCTTATAACGTAAGAGTGGTAGCGGTATGTCCAGGGGATCTTTTAGATTCTCCACTATGGAAGGAAAGCCTTTATGATCAGTATGCTAAGAGATTAGGAATAAGTAAAGAAGAAGTAAGAGAAAGATATTTAAAGCAGGTGCCTCTTGGTAGGGCGTGTACTTATGATGATGTAGCAAATGTGGTAGTATTTCTTGCTAGTGACGAGGCCTCTTACATTACTGGCGATGCAGTAAATGTAAGCGGTGGCGTAGAAATGAGGTGAAGAGATGAAGGTACATATAGATATTGGTATTAATGGGGCTTTTTTGACAAGAAGATGGGAGAATCCTGAAAATTTTATAAAACTCACTAAAGAGTTGGGATATGATTATCATTCCTTTTGCAGTGATGTTTTAGATCCATTCTTTAGTGGTGATAAATCTTATCAAATAGAAACTGCTAAAGAGGTAAGAGAGTATGCGGAGAAATATAAGGTTGAGATATGGGATTATTATACTGGAATGGCAACTCATAGGTTTCATGGTCTATCTCACAGTGATGAAAGAGTAAGACAGAGGATGAAGGAATGGATAATATCTGCTATGGATATTGTTAAAGAAATGGGGGCAAAATATCTCGGAGGGCACTGGGATGCTTTGTCGGTGGAAGTTTTGCAAGATCTAGAAAAGACGAAAGAAAGGATCGAATATGTTTATAAGACTTTTAAGGAACTTGCGAAGATAGCAAAAGAAAAAGGTCTTTTAGGTATATCTAATGAACAGATGTATATACCCAGTGAAAAGCCCTGGACTCTTAAGGAGGCTGAGGAATTTCTTATTGAGGTAAATAAGGAAAATGATGGTGTTCCTGTATATATAACCATTGATGTAGGACATCAAGCTGGAATGCATTATGGTCTTTCTGGAGAAGATTTGTCCTACGAGGAATGGCTAAAAAGGTTTGCAGTATTCTCTCCTATAATTCATTTACAACAGACTACAAGAGATGCTAGTGCGCATTGGCCCTTTACAGAAGAATATAATGCTATAGGTCATGTAAAGATCGATAAAGTTCTCTCTGCAATTGAATACTCTTTTAAGCATTATAAGGAAAATCCTGTTTCTCAATATTTGAGGCCTGTAGAAGAAATTATTCTAATTGTTGAAGTTATTCCTTCATCTACAAAAACTGAGGAAAAACTTTTAAAGGAGCTTAAAGAGACTGCTGAATATTTAAGAAAATATATTCCGCAAGGAGGCATTTATTATGAATTCTGAGGTAGAAAAAATAAAAAGGGAGCTTGTAGAGATAGGAAAAAGAATAGCGCAAGAAAATTTAATTGTGGGACCTGGAGGAAATATTAGTGCAAAAATCGAAGATAAAGTATATATAAAGGCAAGTGGTGTTTCTTTTGAGGATGCTACTGAAGATGATTATATTGGTGTTGATTTGAATTCAGGTAGAGTAATTGAAGGTGATAAAAGGCCATCTTCCGAAATATGGATGCATCTTGAGTGTTATAAAGTAAGAGAAGATGTTAGGGCAGTGGTGCATACTCATCCTATATATTCAATTGCTTATGCTTTTCAAGATGAACCTTTAAAATTATTTACACCTGACATGGTAGCTCTTCTTGGAGGAGAGATTCCTGTGGTGGAATATGTGGTGCCTGGTGGTAAAGAATTTGCAAGGGTAGTTGGAGAGGTTATAAAAAATCATAATGGTGTTCTTGTTAAAAATCATGGATTAGTAACTGTAGGAAGTAATCTTAAAGAGGCGCTTTACAGGACTCTTCTAATTGAAAATTCTATAAAGACCATATTCATAGCAAAATTATTTGGTAATATGCGCTTCTTTACAAAAGAGCAGATTGAAGAAATTGATAACTTAGAGGTGGAAAAATATAGAAGAAAACTATTAAAAGAAAAGGGTTAATTATCTCCAAGGAATATTATCTTTTCTTCTTATTTGGATCTCGTCTATAACAGCATTGTTTCTAAATTTTAATAAGAAGACAATTATTTCTGCGATCTCAAAAGGCTGAATTAGTGATGCTTTTTGAAGGTCAGGTCTTACTTTATTTACAAGATCTGTTGCTACACCACCTGGCGAGATTAAGTGTACTCTTATCCCATATTCATATACTTCTTGAGCAAGAACTTTTGTAAACCCATGTAATGCATGCTTTGAGGCTGTATAAGCACTTTGATTTACATAACCCTTATATCCTACCACCGAAGATATATTTATAATTGTTGGAATTTCTGAGTTTTTCAGATAAGGGATAGCATACTTACATAAAAAGTAAGGGACTTTTGCATTAATAGTCATTATCTCATCCCATTCTTCTTCTGAGGTTTCAATAAGAGGTTTAGATAGGGCTGTTCCTGCATTGTTAATTAGTATGTCTAATTTTCCAAAATATTTTATTACTTCTCCTACCACAATCCTTGGTGCATTTTTCTCCCTTAGATCTATAGGCAGTGTGAAGACGTTTGTATTTTCCTTCTCTAATTCTTCTTTGAGTTCTTTTAGTCTCTTTGCGTCCCTTGCTATAAGAGCAAGATTAGCTCTTTCTTTTGAGAGTCTTCTTACTATCTCTTCGCCTATCCCTCTGCTTGCACCAGTTATTAGAATTATTTTATTCTCAAGACTTATCATGTCTTTATTATAACAAATCTATTTATCTTCTAAAATGGTTCTCTGATTAAAACTTGACATTAATGAAAAATTAAAATAAAATATAATGCAAAAAAGTGCAAAGCTATTGCATAATATACAAAGGGGGTGATTAAAAGATAAAAGTTTTTTCTAAGGTAATCTAAAAATAACTTTAAAGGGGGATTTTTAAAATGAGGTTTAAAAAGTTTATTGTTCTATTTCTTCTCCTTCTTATTGTTTTTACTGTAAGTTATTCACAACAACCTATAAATTTGAGAGTTGCTTGGTGGGGGAGTCAAACAAGACATAACCAAACCTTAGAAGTGATAAAGCTTTTTGAGAAAAGGTATCCTTACATAAAGATAACTCCTGAGTATACTTCTTGGAGTGATTATTGGACTAAACTTAATACTCAAGCTGCTGCTCAGAATTTACCCGATGTTATACAGCATGATTATCAATATATAACTGAATGGGTAAATAGGGGACTTCTTTTACCTTTGGACGATTTTGTAAAAAATAATGTTATTAACCTCAAAGATGTAGCTCCTAATTACATAAAACCTGGGATAGTGAATGGTAAACTTTATGGTATTAATTTAGGAGTAAATGCATTAGGATTAGTATATGATCCTGAGATTTTTAAACAAGCAGGAGTTCCTACCCCAAAGAACGATTGGACTTGGGATGAATTTAAGGATACAGTAATTCGAATAAAAAATAAATTAGGAATTTATGGTGTAGAAGGTTTTACAGGTCAGATAGAATGTTTCAAAATATGGTTAATTGAAAATGGAGAGTGGTTATATGCTTCTGATGGAAAATCAATAGGATTTAGCAAGGATACATTTGTAAAATGGTGGAAGATGATGTTGGATATAGAAGATGCAGGTGCAGCTCCTAATATTGCTGTAGATGTTTCAAGAAGTGGTCTTGGAGTAGAAGACCAGTTTATTGTAACCAAGAAATCTGCTATGTCTCTTGCTTGGAGTAATCAACTTATTGCTATATCAAGAGCAGCAGGTAGACCTTTAAAAATGGTTCTTTTCCCAAGACTTGATAAAAAGTCAAAATCTGGTACATACCTTAAAGCCTCAATGTTTTTCTCTATTAACGCAAGGACAAAATATCCTAAAGAATCAGCTATGTTTATAGACTTTTTTACTAATAGTTTAGAAGCTCATAAAATAATGAAAGCAGAAAGAGGAGTACCTATATCAAGCAGAGTCCAAACCTTCTTAAAACCATATCTTGAAGCGCCTCAGAAAGAGGCTTTTGCTTTTGTAAAACTTGCCGAGAAAGAAGGTTCTCCTACACCACCTCCTGATATTCCAAAACATGCTGAGGTATCTAATAACGTCATAGCACCTATCTGGGAACAGATTAGATATAAAAAGATCAGTATAGAGGATGCCTACAATAATCTAAAGAAAGAGGCAGAAAGAATATTAAATAGATAATTCTAATTTCATTAAGGGGGGAAGATATGATTCTTCCCCCCTATTTTTTATCCTAAATCAATAGGGGGAGTATTAGGAATATGAGATTATCTAAGAAAAAGATGTCTAACATTATTGCAGGATATTTTTTCATTTCTCCGTGGATTATTGGATTTTTAGTTTTTATTCTTTTTCCGCTTGTAGCTTCTTTCCTTTTGTCCTTTACTAAATATGATGTATTAGGTACTCCTAAATTCATAGGATTGGAAAATTGGCAGAGAATGTTTTTTGAAGATAGACGTTTTTATAATGCTTTGAGAGCAACTTTCAAATATGTGGTTTTTGCTGTACCTTTTAGATTATTGTTTGCATTTATAGTAGCATTGGTTTTAAATTTAGTTGAACATAAGATTATAAGGTTATATCGTGCAATATACTATGTTCCATCTCTTGTTGGGGGAAGTGTTGCTGTTGCTGTAATGTGGAAACAAATCTTTGGAATGGATGGACTTGTAAATTATATTTTGCAAAACTTTTTTGGTTTTTCAGAAAAGATTATGTGGCTTGGTGATCCTCGCTTTGCTATATGGACTTTGATTTTGCTTGCAATGTGGCAGTTTGGATCTCCCATGCTTATATTTTTAGCAGGATTGAAACAGATACCTGTAGAACTTTATGAGGCAGCTTCTATTGATGGAGCAAGCTTTTGGAGACAACTTTTTAAAATTACCATACCCCTCTTAAGTCCTGTAATCTTTTTTAATCTTGTCATGCAAACTATTGGAGGATTCATGGTGTTTACTCAAGCATATATTATAACTGGAGGAGCACCTCTTGATACTACTTTGTTTTATGCTCTCTATGTATACCAAAAAGCCTTCAGAGATTATGATATGGGATATGCATCAGCTATGGCATGGTTTATGTTGGTTATTGTTGCTATAGTGACCTTCTTGTTATTTAGGAGTTCTAAAAAGTGGGTTTACTATGAGGCAGGGGAGGTTAAATAATTTATGATAAAAAAATCTTTGAGTTTCTATATAATTTATTATATTTTAATAACTATTTTTGCTTTTGTCATGGTTTATCCTCTGTTGTGGCTTATCGGGTCTTCTTTCAAAACTCATCAGGAAATTTTTTCTAATATGACATCTTTGATTCCTAAAAAAATAACTTTTGAAAATTATATTGAGGGTTGGAAGGGTTTTGGAGGTATAACTTTTGCCACCTTTTTTAAAAATTCATTTATTCTCTCTACTGGAGTTACAATTGGTGTTTTAATTTCCTCTACTATGATTGCTTATGGACTTTCAAGAATAGCTTTCCCTGGAAGAAATTTCTGGTTTACTACTATTATGCTAACTCTTCTTCTGCCGGGACAAGTACTCATAGTACCAAGGTATATATTGTTCTATAAACTTGGTTGGGTAAATTCTTTTAAGCCCTTAATTATCCCAGCCTTTTTTGGGGGACCATTTTTTATCTTCTTAATGATGCAATTTATTAGAGGTATTCCCTATGAATATGACGAGGCTGCCTCTATTGATGGTGCGAGTAAATATCAGATATTCTGGTATATAATTCTTCCTGGATTGAAACCTGCTATTATAACAAGTATTATATTTGCTTTTTACTGGACATGGGATGATTTTATGGGGCCTCTCTTATATTTAAATAAGCCTGAACTTTATCCCGTAGCTCTTGCTCTAAAGGCTTTTGCAGATCCTACTACAATCACAAATTGGGGGGCTGTTTTTGCTATGTCGGTTCTTTCATTGGTTCCTATATTCTTTATTTTTGTGTTCTTCCAAAAGTATATGGAAGCTGGAATTGCTACTACTTCAGTTTCAAAGTTATAGACTCTATTGTTGACCTTTAAAGACTTTTGTGATACTTTTAAAGTAATAAAAAATGAAAATAAAAATTAAAAATAATGGATAAAAAATAAAAATTAATAGGGGGAATTTTTTATGAAAGATTATGAAAAGAGATATGAAATCCTGAGAAAAATGCTGGAAGAAGAGGGTATAGAGGTGGATGAAGTTGAGAAAAAGTTAAAAAGTTTCAAAGTGGAAACTCCTTCTTGGGGGTATGGTAATTCGGGAACTCGATTTTACGTTTTTAAACAGAAAGGAGCTGCAAGAAATGTAAAGGAAAAGCTCCAAGATGCTGCAATGGTGCATAAACTGACAGGGATATGTCCTACTGTAGCTCTTCATATTCCATGGGATATGTACGATGATTGGGATGAACTTTTAAGATATGCTGAGTCTCTTGGAGTAAGACCTGGAGCTATTAATCCTAACCTTTTTCAGGACGATGATTATAAGTTTGGAAGTTTAACCCATCCTGATAAAAGAGTGAGAGAAAAAGCTATAAAGCATATTTTAGATTGCATTGAAATAGCTAAAAAACTTGGCTCAAGGGATATTTCTTTATGGCTTGCTGACGGGACTAACCATCCAGGCCAAGATGACTTTAGATTAAGGAAACATAGATTGGAAGAAAGTCTAAAAGAGGTTTATTCTCATTTAGAACCTAATATGAGGCTTCTAATAGAATATAAGTTTTTTGAACCTGCCTTTTATCACACTGATATTTCTGATTGGGGGACTGCTATCATACTTTCTAAAAAGCTTGGAGATAAAGCCTATGTTCTAGTGGATTTGGGGCATCATCCTCTTGGAACTAATATTGAACAGATAGTTGCTATTCTCCTTGATGAAGGAAAACTTGGTGGTTTTCATTTTAATAATAAGAAATACGCTGATGATGATTTAACTACTGGTTCTATTAATCCTTATGAGTTGTTTTTGATTTTTAACGAACTTGTTTCTGCAGAGCAAGATGGTTTAAAGATGGATATAGCTTATATGATAGATGAGTCTCATAATTTAAAAAATAAGATAGAGGAAATGATACAAAGTGTAGAAAATATATTTAGAACCTATGCAAAAGCTTTAATTGTTAACAGAAAAGTTCTTAGAAAATATCAAGAAGAACAAGATATAGTTATGGCTGAGAATACTTTGGTTAAGGCTTTTGAGACTGATGTAATGCCTTTAATCTACAAGGTTAGAGAGGAGATGGGAGTTCCTCTTGATCCTCTTAAAGCGTTTAGAGAAAGTGGATACATGGAAAAAGTGATTAAAGAGAGAGGATAAGGGGGAGGCATATGGAAGATAGGAAATTTCTTGCTATCGATCTTGGAGCAGAAAGTGGTAGAGTAATTGTAGGGATATTAAAGGATGGAAAATTAACTATTGAAGAAGTTCACAGATTTATAAATAGACCTGTAGATATCTTAGGTAGATTATATTGGAATGTAACTCAAATATTTCAAGACATAAAGGATGGTTTAGTAAAGGCATTTTCTAAGTATAGAGATATAGAAAGTATAGGTATTGATACATGGGGGGTTGATTTTGGATTAGTAACCAAAGAGGGATACTTTGCTGGCATACCTGTATGTTATAGAGATCATAGGACTGATGGTATTCTTGAAAAAGCTTTTGAGGTTATGTCCAGAGAAAGGATATATGAATTGACGGGAATACAAATAATGCAGATTAACACACTGTTTCAACTTTACAGCATGGTTCTTGAAAAATCCTCTCTTTTTAACTCTGCTTATAAACTATTGTTTATGCCTGATCTATTCAATTTTATGCTAACTGGAGAGATGAAAACTGAATTTTCTATAGCTACTACTTCTCAAATGTATAACCCTATAAGAGATGGATGGGAAGAAGAGATATTGGAAAAATTCGGTATACCAAAGGATCTTATGCCTGAGGTCTTACCCCCAGGAACGGTAATAGGGAATCTAAATAAAAGTATAGAAGAAGAGTTAGGAGTTAAGAATATTTCTGTTATAGCTCCTTGTGAACATGATACAGGATGTGCGGTAGTGGGAGTCCCAGGAGAAGGTGAGGACTGGGCTTATATTAGTTCTGGTACTTGGTCTTTGATGGGAGTTGAACTAAAATCTCCAATTATAAATAATGAATCTTTAAAAGCTAATTTCACTAACGAGGGAGGATATAACAAGACTTTTAGATTTTTGAAAAATATTATGGGGCTTTGGTTATTACAGAGAGTAAAGAGAGAATGGGCAAAAGAGGGCGAAGATTTATCTTATAACGAGATTACAAGACTTGCAGAACAAGAAAAGTCTTTTCAATATTTTATAAATCCTGATGATGTTTCTTTCTTAAATCCTCCCAGTATGATTAAGGCAATACAGTATTACTGTAAGAAAACTGGACAGGAGATTCCAGAGAAAAAGGGCGAAATTGCAAGATGCATATTAGAGTCACTTGCTTTCAGATATAAAGATGTATTTACGGATTTGGAGAGAATATTGAATAAAAAGATTAGTGTATTGCATATTGTAGGTGGCGGTTCTCAAAATCAACTGCTTTCACAATTTACTGCTAATATTCTTGGAATACCAGTTATTACAGGGCCTATAGAGGCTACTGCTCTTGGAAATATTGTGGTTCAAGCTATAACAAAAGGAGCTATTAAAGATGTTGTAGAAGCAAGAAAGATTATAAGGGATTCCTCTGAAATGAAAGTTTATCAGCCACAGAATACTGAGGAATGGATTAGAAATTATGAAAAATATAAAGAAGTAACAGAAAAGAAAAATTAAAAAATTCAAAAGTTGCAATCCCTCTCAGTTTGGTATAAAATCAAATTGAAATAATTTTAATTAGGGGAGGGATAAAGATGGCAAGCGTAAAAGATCTTTTCCAAAGTGCCGATTGGACAAAGGAAAAGCATGTTCCTGTCATTGAGATATTAGAAAAAGATAAAGAGAAGGGAGTTAGAGTTAGAGTCTCTGTAGGGAAAGAAATTCCTCATCCAAATACCACTGCTCATCATATTGTTTGGATAGAAGTCTATTTCCAACCAGAGGGCGATAAATATCCATACCACGTAGGAAGATTTGAATTTGTAGCCCATGGGGCCACAGTACAGGGACCTGATACCAGTACAGTATATTCTGAACCTGTAGTTGAATTTGTATTCAAGACCCAAAAAGATGGTGTAATCTTCGCAACATCTTATTGTAATATACATGGTCTTTGGGAAAATTCTACTGAGCTAAAACTATAAAGGTAAATATTTTATTCTTCAATATTTTTTAAGAATAAGGAGGAGAGAATTTAAACTCTCCTCCTTTTTTATTTATTATGAAAAAATACTCCTGTGCTAAAATATATTTGCAAAGATTATAATTGAGGAGGTTGAGTATGAAGAAGTACTTAATCGTTTTTATGATTCTCTTAGGGTTAATTCTTACTTTGGGTTTTTCTCAAGAAGAGTTTAAAGAGAATGTGCTTACCCTAAATGACAAACCAGTAGGTTTTGGAGAATCAACTACAGGTGGTGCAGGTGGAAAGATTGTAACTGTTGATAATATAAGTGATTTTAAGAAGTATGCGCAAGCTCAGGAACCTTACATAATACTGGTGAAAGGAGTAATAGACACCAGTAAAGAAGAAGGTCAAGTAAAGATAGGGTCAAACAAGACGATAATTGGAATTACCCCTGATGCAAGCATAATTGGATGGGGATTATATCTAAAAGAAGTAAATAATGTGATAATAAGAAATCTAACCATAAAAAATAAAGTTGAGAATCCCAAAAACGATGCCATTACTGTTGAAGCCTCTCAAAATGTTTGGATTGACCACTGCACATTATCTAGTGATATGGTTGTTGTTCCAGAAAGAGAAAAAGATAAAGATAAGGTGGACGCACTCCTTGATATAATAAAAGGCTCTAAAGGAATAACTGTTTCTTGGAATATCTTTGAGAATAGCTGGAAATGTACTCAGGTAGGAAGTAGTGATAGTTCTACAATAGATGCAGAGGCGAGAGTTACATATCATCATAACATATTTAGAAATACAAATTCCAGAAATCCCAGTGTAAGATTTGGAGTAGTACATATATACAATAACTATTACCAGAATATACTTCTTTATGCTATAGCATCCAGAATGGGAGCAAAGGTTCTTGTGGAGAATAACTATTTTGATACTGTAGCTCTTCCTATTACAACTCAGTTCGAAAGTCCTCAAGATGGGTATGTTAAAGAATCAGGAAATTTATACTGGGATTGTGGAGATAATAATATAACTCAAGAATTAAAAGAGCTAAAGGTACCATATAATTATGAATTGGATGAGGCTGATGTACTTTCTTACCTTCTTGAAAAAGGTGCTGGAGCAGGAAAAGAGGTAGAGATTAAGTAACTTTATAAATCTTAGGGGGGAGGGCATTTGCTCTCTCCCCCTTTATTTTTTTGTCCACAATTTTTTATTTATTACCCTTTGAGAAGAAATTTTTCCCCTTATCTTTTTAATCCATTAGAGGTTTTTATTTTTTTTGTTGAAGAAAATTTTAAATTTTGTGTATAATATACAAAAGTATTTTATTATATGCAAAGGAGGTGACATTAAGTAGAGAAAAACAAAAATTTATACCTTCTTGCTTTTGTTTCTCTTATCTTAAAAATTCGTTTGGGGGAGGCTAAAAAGATATGAAAAAATACTTTAAATTAGTAGTTTTAATGTTGATTTTAGTTAGTTTTATCCTTGTAATTTCTCCTGCTCAGCAGCAGATTACATTAAGAATTATTTGGTGGGGTTCTCAGGATAGACACAATAGAACTTTAAAGGTAATTGATCTTTTCCAAAAGAAATATCCTAATATTAAGATCGTATCAGAGTACACAGGATGGTCTGAGTATTATACCAAGCTTACCACCATGGCTGCAGGTGGGAACCTTCCAGATATTATGCAACAAGATCATGCCTATATTAGAGGATGGGTAGAGAAAGGGCTCCTTCTACCCCTTGATGATTTAGTAGCTCAAGGTGTTATCAATCTTAAGGATGTGTCAAAAAGCATAGTTGATTCTGGAAGATTGGGTGGAAAACTTTACGCAATAAACTTGGGTAATAACTCTCAAGCTTTTGCAATTGATCCAGAGTTATTTAGAAAAGCTGGAGTTCCTCTTCCACCAATTTTATGGACATGGGATGATTTCAAGAGAATTGCAAGAATAATCCATAGAAAGCTTGGAATATATGGAGCAGCAGAAAACCTTGGTGACCACAATGTATTTAGAGTATGGACTATTGAAAATGGTGGATATCTCTTTAGTGAGGATGGCAAATCTTTAGGCTATGAAGATGATAATGTATATGCAAGTTTTTATAAAATGCTTCTTGAACTTCAAGATGAAGGTGTAATTCCTTCCAGAGATGTGGAAGTAGCAAGAGGTAGTGTAAGCCCTGAGCAAAGATTTCTCTGCCTTGGAAAGTCTGCAATGCAATTTACCTGGAGCAATCAGCTCACAGCAATGAGTACTGCTCTGAAGGGTAAACCATTAAAGCTATATATGCTTCCAACTCTGAATGGAAAGGTTGGAAACTTCTTGAAACCATCAATGTTCTTTGCAATTAATGCTAAGACAAAATATCCTAAGGAAGCAGCCATGTTTATAAACTTCTTCATCAACGATATTGAAGCTGCTAAGATATTAATGGCAGAAAGAGGAGTACCAGTATCCAAGAGAGTACAGCTTGCTTTAAAGCCACTCTTAACTCCAGTTGAGAAAGAAATGTTCAATTTTATAGCTACTGTTGAGAAATATGGGGCTCCAACTCCTCCACCAGATCCAGAGAGATGGCAAGAAATTTATAATAATGTCTATACTCCACTTTACGATCAGATAATGTATAAGAAGATTACTCCAGAAGAGGCTGCAAAGAAGTTTAGAGAGCAGGTAACTCAGATATTGAGGAAGTAAAGTAGAGGGGGAGGGGATTATCCCTCCCCTCGAAGTTTTATTCTTAGGGAGGTTAAGTTTGAATGAAGAAACTTACTAAGAAGAAGAAACATGATATTTTGATGGGATATCTTTTTACCAGTCCTTGGATATTAGGCTTTTTGTTCTTTATTGTATTTCCTTTGGTGACTTCTTTGTATCTTTCTTTTACAAGATATGACATTCTATCTGCTCCAAGGTGGATAGGTTTGCAAAACTGGGTAAGAATGTTTACTCAAGATCCAAGGTTCTGGAATGCGACTAAAGCAACGTTTAAGTATGTAATATTTGAGGTGCCTTTAAGACTTCTTTTTGCTTTTATTGTAGCTCTTATTTTTAGCCAAAGAGAAAGTAAAATATTAAACTTATACCGTGCTATTTACTATATTCCTTCTCTTATAGGTGGAAGTGTGGCAATTGCTGTGGTTTGGAGACAAATATGGGGATATCCTGATGGTATAGTTAATGCCATATTATCTATCTTCGGACTTAGAGGAATAAATTGGCTGGGAGATACTCGTACTGCTATATGGACTCTTATATTACTTGCAGTATGGCAGTTTGGATCCCCCATGCTTATATTTTTGGCTGCTTTGAAGCAAGTTCCTACTGAGTTATATGAGGCAGCAACTATTGATGGTGCAAATTTCTGGGGTAGATTGTTTAAGATTACCATTCCAATGGTAACTCCAGTGATTCTTTTTAACCTTATAAATCAGATGATACATGCTTTTATGGCCTTCACACAGTCTTATATTATAACTCAGGGTGGACCATTGGACTCCACCTTATTCTATGCAGTTTATATGTATAGAAAAGCCTTTAATGACTTTGAAATGGGTTACGCATCTGCTCTTGCCTGGTTCATGCTTGCTCTTGTGGGAATATTTACCGTTATTATATTTAAGACCTCCAATCGTTGGGTCTATTATGAGGCAGAGGAGGGAGTATAGTGAAAAGAAAAACTTTGAATACCATAATTTATTATACTGTTGTTACCTTAATTGCTATCTTTATGGTTTATCCTGCTCTTTGGATGTTGAGCAGTTCTTTTAAACAGCCCTGGGAAATATTTGGAGATATTTTAAATCTTATTCCAAAGGAGCCTACTTTAAATAACTATAAAGAGGGTTGGCAAGGATTTGGTGGTATAACTTTTGCAACCTTCTTTAAGAACTCCTTTATTATTGCAGGATTGAACACTATCGGAACAGTAATTTCTTCAACTATTGTTGCCTATGGACTTTCAAGAATACCTTTCCCAGGAAGGAGAATAATCTTTACAACAGTTATATTAACCCTTATGCTTCCTATGCAAGTCCAGATTGTTCCAAGATATATACTCTTTTCTAAAATTGGTTGGATAAATACCTTTTATCCTTTAATTGTTCCTGCCTTTTTAGGAGGGCCCTTCTTCATATTTATGGTAATGCAATTTATTAGAGGAATACCAAAGGAGCTTGATGAATCTGCTTTTATTGATGGAGCTGACAGAATTAAGATTTTCTACCATATTATTCTTCCCAATTTAAAGCCTGTGATAACTACAGCAGCAATTTTTGCTTTTTATTGGGCATGGAATGATTTTATGGGACCCTTGGTATATTTGAATAGTCCTGAAAAGTATCCTGTATCAGTAGCCCTTAGGGCTTTCTCAGATCCTTCTGCTGTAACTAACTGGGGTGCAGTATTTGCTATGTCCACATTGTCTCTTATTCCAGTTTTGGTGATATTTGTATTATTCCAAAAATATATCGTTCAGGGTGTTACGACTACTGGGTTGAGAGGTTAGGAAAGGAGGATAAAAATGGATAATGTAAAGATCGCATATATTGGTGGTGGTTCAAAGGGTTGGGCATGGAAATTTATGGCAGATCTCGCTTTGGAAGAAAGCTTTAGCGGTGAGGTAAGGCTCTATGATATTAATTTTGAGGCTGCGAAGACTAATGAAATTATTGGAAACAGAATCAGTGAACAAAAGGATGCTAAAAGTAAGTGGCGATATAGAGCTGTAAAAGAGATAGGAGAGGCATTAGATGGTGCCGATTTTGTGATTATCTCTATACTTCCTGGAACTCTTGATGAAATGGAGGTAGATGTTCATCTTCCAGAAAAATATGGTATTTATCAAGCAGTAGGAGATACGCCGGGTCCTGGTGGTGTTATAAGAAGTCTTAGAACCATACCTATTTATATAGAATTTGCAGAGGCTATAAAAAAATATGCACCTTCTGCTTGGGTAATAAACTATACCAATCCTATGGCTCTCTGTGTCAGAACTCTCTATGTTACCTTTCCAAAGGTAAAAGCTATAGGGTGTTGCCATGAAGTATTTAAAATTCCAAAGATTTTATCTCTTATGTTAAAGGAAAAGGAAGGAATAAACGCAGATCCATCAGAGATAAAACAAAATGTTCTTGGCATAAATCATTTCACATGGGTAGATAAGATTTCATATAAAAATAAAGATCTTCTTCCTGTTTATGGAGAATTTGCAGAGAAATATTATGAAGAAGGTTTTGAAGAAGAGAAAGATAGATGGAAGAGAGATTATTTTGCCTCGGCCAATAGGGTTAAATTTGATCTATATAGAAGATATAAAATTATAGCTGCAGCAGGAGATAGGCATCTTGCTGAATTTTTCCCTGCTAATTGGTATTTAGAAAATCCTGAAAAGGTTAGAGAGTGGAAGTTTTCCTTAACTCCTGTTTCATTCCGCAGAGAGCAGGCAAAGGAATTATATGAGATGAGCCAAAAACTTGCAAAAGGTGAAATGGAGTTTCCAATAAAGCCGTCAGGGGAAGTTGGAGTGCAGATAATGAAGGCACTTCTTGGTCTTTCTGATTTCATTACTAATGTAAACTATCCTAACGTAGGACAGATGGATAATGTTCCTCAAGATGTAATAGTAGAAACTAATGTGTACATCACAAGAGATAGTATAAGGCCAATATACGCAGGTAAACTTCCCAATGATGTAAATTCCTGGGTCTTGAGACACATAATGAATCAAGAGATGATTCTTGAGGCAGTTTTGAATAAAGATTTAGAGCTTGCTTTTCGAGCTTTTTACAATGATCCAATAGTAGAATCCAAATTAGATTTTGATACTGCAAGAAAACTATTCAAAGAGATGATAGAGGGTACTAAGAGATACCTTCCTAAATATTTTGGAGGAGAGAAGGATTAGAAGGTGAATTTTATGAAAAGAATACTAATTCTGTCGCTCTTTATATTGTTAATCCTAATTCCCGCCCTGTCCCAGGACAAGTTCCTGGGAGGGTGGGATAAGGTCTATGGGGGACCAAAGAGTGAAAAGGGATATGGAATTGTAAAGGTCAAAGATGGGTACTTATTGGTTGGAGAGACTACATCTTTTGGAAGCGGTGGGAAAGATATTTATCTTTTAAAGATTGACAGGAATGGAAATAAAATTTTTGAAAAGGCTATTGGTGGACAAAAGGATGATTATGCCTTCTCTATACTTGAGGGAAAAGAAGGATATTTCATAGTGGGTGCTACAAGGTCTTTTGGGGTTGGCAATAGTGATGTGTATATAGTTAAAGTGAAAGAGGATGGAGAAATTCTTTGGCAAAAAACTTATGGAGGAAAGGGATTTGAAGAGGGTTGGAGGATAACAAGAGATAATGAAGGAAATTATGTAGTGGTTGGCAGAACTAATTCTTTTGGAAATGGTCAATATGATCTTTACCTTTTAAAGATAGATGAAGATGGGAATCTTATTTGGGAAAAGGCTTATGGGAGAGAAATGAGTGAGTATGGTTATGGGATATGTGCTGATAATGATGGATATGTAGCAGTTGGAATTACAAACTCCTTTTCAGAAGGACAAGATGTATATGTGGTTAAAGTGGATAAAAATGGCAATCTTTCGTGGGAAAAGGTTTATGGTGGAAAAGGTTATGACTATGCTTATGATGTAACAAATTGCGAAGATGGATATTTAATGGTAGGCAACTCTAATTCTTTTTCTGATTCGGTGGATTTATATGTGTTAAAAATTGACAAAAATGGTGGTAAGATTTGGGAAAAGACCTATGGGAGTAAGGGATACGATACTGGATTTTTCGTTTTACAAGATGATGATAAATTTTTAATTGTAGGTGGTTCAAATTCTCAAGGTGCAGGAAATAGCGATGTTTATATAGTTGAGCTTGATAATAATGGAAAACTTCTTTGGGAGAAATATTTTGGTGGTGCAGATCTTGATGAGGGTTGGGGAATAATATTAGACGATGGTTGGTTTGTGGTGGTAGGCAGATCAGAATCTTTTAGTACTGCTAATAGTGAACTTTATGTGGTGAAATTTAGAGAATAGATTATTGAGGGAGGAATTATGGTTGATGTAATTTCTTATGGTGAGGTAATGTTGAGATTTACTCCTGAAAGATATCGTACTTTTTTAAATAGCAATACTTGGAATGTAGAGGTTGGAGGTACAGAGGCTAATGTTCTTGCTTCGCTTTCTCTTTTAGGATTAAAGACTGAGTTTATATCCTTTTTTCCTGATAATTTTCTTGGCTTTAAAGCAATTAGTGAACTAAAGAAGTATGGAGTTGGGGTTGATAAAGTAAGGCTTGTTCAAGAAGGAAGAATGGGGCTTTATTTTGTGGAGCTACATCATCGCTCGAAAGGTATAAGGGTTCTTTATGATAGAAGAGACTCCTCTTTTTCCAGAGGAGTTCTTTCGGATACAGACCTTGAATTCATAAGAAAGGCAAGGCTTATACACCTTACAGGAGTTACTCCAAGTTTAAGTGATATTTGTAAGACTAATGTTATTAAGATATGTACTTCCAAAAAAGATAGCCAGATTTTATCCTTTGATATAAACTATAGAAAAAAATTATGGAGTGAGAAAGAGTGTAGGAGATTTCTTGATATCATCCTTCCTTTTGTAGATATTTTGTTTGTTAAAAAAGAAGACTATAATCTCCTTTTTGAGGAAGAAAATGATGAAGAAAAGATTCTCTCCAAGCTTCAAAAATCTTACGGAAAAGAGAAGATTTACATTTTGACCCAAGGAGAAGAAGGGTGTTCAGTGCTCTTTAAGGATGAGTACTTTTCTCAACAAGCATATAACACTGACGTGGTAGATAGAATTGGAGCAGGTGATGCTTTTGTAGCTGGTTTCTTATATGGTTATCTTACAGGAAAGACCTTAAAAGAATCTGCAAAATATGGGAGTTTGCTTGCTTCAATTAAAATGAGCCTTTTTGGTGATTTTCCTACTTTAGATAGAAAGACTCTTTTAGAGCTTTTAGAGTCAGAAAATAATAGGAGTGTTGAAAGATGAAACAAAAAATAGGTATAAGTTCTGCAAATCAGACCCTTGAGATTTTAGAGTATATTGTTCTTTCAGGAAGAGAAGTATCCTTAAAGGAGATTGCAGAAGAGATTGGGCTTCATGTTTCCACAGTACACCGTTATCTTTCTTCCCTCTTGGAAAAGGGATATGTGAGAAGAACTCCCAATGGACTTTATAAGCCTGGATTTAGAATATTGGAACTTTCCTCATATATTCTTCAGAGTCTTGATTTGAGAGAAATTGCTCGTCCCTATCTTATAGAACTTATGGAAAATACAAAACAAACGGTACATTTAACCATTAGGGATGGTTATGAGGGAGTTTATATAGATAAGGTTGAAGGTCCTGGTACTCTTCCTATGATGTCTCGAATTGGAATGAGAATGCCTTTATACTCTACCAGTTTTGGTAAAGTGCTTCTTGCATACAGTCCTGAAAGTTTCATAAATGAATATCTAAAGAAGGTTCCTCTTATTCCAAGGACAGAAAATACTATAACTGATCCTGAAAAATTGAGAGAGGAACTTTTAAAAGTGAGAAAACAAGGATACGCTTTTGATAATGAGGAAAATGAGAGGGGAATTAAGTGTATGGGGGCACCTATATTTGATTTTTCTGGAAATGTAGTTGCTGCAGTTTCCATTTCAGGCTATTACAAGAATTTTGAAGGGGAGAATGGGGAGAGGCTTCTTAGAGAACTTCTAAATACCTGTGAAAAGATAAGTTCTGCTATGAGAAGCAAAGCTTAAGGAGGTTTTTATATGGACTTATCCGTAAATTATGTGGGACTTAAGCTTAGAAATCCTGTAATTATTGCATCTTCAGGCCTTACAGAGAATTTGAAGAATATGAAAAAATGTGAGGAAAACGGAGCAGGTGCTTTAGTAGTAAAATCACTATTTGAAGAAGAGGTATGTAGAGTTTCACCTACTCCACGTTTTGAAATAATAAACAGAAGTATGGGGCCACTAAGGTCTCAGACTTTTTACTCTTTTGAACAGGCAAGTCCCTTTGGGCCTGAAGAGTATTTTAAGGAGATAAATAAAGCCTTAGATGTTTTATCTATTCCTGTTATCCCAAGCATAAACTGCATCACCGATGAGGGATGGTTAAAATATTCAAAGATGGCAGAGGAAGCTGGTGCTCCTGCTTTGGAGTTAAATGTTTCCTGTCCTCATGCTTCTATATCCTTTCGAGGACAAGATGTGGATGATACTATTCTTCATGTGGCAAGGCTTGTAAGGGATAATGTTAAAATTCCAATCATTGTAAAGCTACCAATGCAACTTTCTTCACCTCTTGCTGTGGCAAAAGCCCTTGAGAATATTGGAATAGACGGGGTAGTTATGTTCAATAGACTTACAGGACTTGATATAGATTTAGAGACAGAAAAGCCTATCCTTCATGGGGGTTATGCAGGGCATGGAGGACCTTGGGCATTTAATTATGTGTTAAGGTGGATATCTACTTCTCGTCCTCACTTAAAGCTTTCCATAGCAGGCTCTGGAGGAGTTGGAAGTGGGGATGATGTAGCAAAATATATACTTACTGGGGCTGACGTGGTGCAGATATGTAGTATTGTGTATCTTATGGGATATGAAATTATCCCACGAATTATTGATGGATTAAAGAGATTTATGGAAAAGAAGGGTTATAACACTTTAAGTGAATTTAGAGGAAAAGTTTCTGGAAGGGTTATTCTTGGTAATAATGAGATTGATAGAAGACATTTATATGAGGCATATATAAATCCTGACTTGTGTACTTCTTGTGGTATATGTAAAAAAGTTTGTATTTATGACGCACCAGTAGAAAAAGAAGGCAAATATATCATTACTGATTTATGCGATGGTTGTGGGCTTTGTGTAAAACTCTGTCCTGTAAGAGCTATAAGCATGGTTTTTGTGGGAGGAAGAGAAAATGCAAAAAATTAAAGGCGATGTAATAGTAATTGGAGCTGGAGGGGCAGGTTTAAAATCTGCTATTTCTGCTTACGAAAAGGATCCGTCTTTAAAGATTTTACTTATTTCTAAGAAACCTATTGGGGTTGGTGGTGTTACTGCTAATGCTTTTTCTGATAGGATGGCTTTTCATGCTACTCTGTCTTACACATTACCTTATGAAAATAACTATTTGTACCATGCCCTTGATATATACAAAATAGGGGGAGAGGTTTCGGATTATAATCTGGCAGAGATTTTAGCAAGGAGAAGCGAAGAAGAGATTAACTATCTCATCTCTATTGGAGTACCTTTTGTCAGAAGAGAAGATGGAAAAATAGATCAGTTTTTAACTGATGGTTCGGAGTATCCAAGAGCTTGTTATGTGGGTCCTAACACTGCTATTGAGATTTCAAAGGCATTAATGAAGAGATTAAGGGAAACAAAGGTGGAAATTTATGAGAATATAATGGTTTATGATTTTATTGTTAAAGATAATAGGGTAATCGGAGCAAAGGCGATAAATGTATTATCTCAAGAAAAATATTTAATTCAAGGAAAGGCATTTATTTTGGCAACGGGAGGAGCAGGAGAACTTTATCATCAAAATGTTTTTACCTCAGAGATGACAGGAGATGGTTATGCAGCAGCATTAAGAGCAGGTGCAGAACTTGTCAATATAGAGTTTATGCAGATAGGTATATGCCATCCCAACATTCTCTTTGCTGAGTCAGGAAGTATGTTTAGAGCTCTTCCTAAGATTGTTGATGAAAATGGAAGAGAATTTTTACTGGATTATCTTAAAGAAGACAGGAAAAACCTATGTGTACTTGAATTTAAAAAGGGAGCTCATTGGCCTGTTTCTTATGAGTCGCCCACAAAGGTAATAGATTTAGCAGTTTATTATCATATCAAAAATGGGCATAAGGTATTTATGAACTTTATGGAAAATCCGTCGTATTTAGACTATGAAAATATTCCTGAAGAAATTCTTAAATGGAGTGAGAAAATAGGAAAGGAAGTTTTTAAAGGTACTACTCCTTATGAGAGACTTCAAAAGATTAATCCTCAAATTATAGAGTGGTTGAAGGAGTACAATATTGATCTTTCTAAAGAACTTTTGCCTATTCAGAATGCTCTGCAGCACTTCCAAGGAGGGGTAAAGATAAGAGAGAATGCAGAAACATCTCTTAAAGGACTTTTTGCAGCAGGAGAGGTGGCAGGAGGACAGCATGGTGCCAATAGACCTGGAGGAAATTCTCTTCTTGATACACAGGTTTTTGGGAGGATTGCTGGTGAGAGTGCTGTAAATTATGCTAAAAACAACGATTTTGTGGATTTTGAAATAGAGGAAGAAAAAATTGAGGGCGAAATTCCTGCAACCTTTGCAAGAAAGAAGATAAAGGATATAGTTTCTGAATATGGATTTTTGGTAAGGATTGAAGAGGATATAAAGAAAGGAATTTCTGAGCTTAGGAATATTAGGGAGAAGGGAATTTTTCCTGATGAAAAAGGACTCGCCTATTATTATGAGACAGTAAATATGTTAGATATCGCAGAGGTAATTCTTCATGCAATTTTGATAAGAGATGAAAGTAGAGGCCCTCATTTGAGATTTTATAGATTTTCTCCTCCCATTATGGAGTTTGTTCCCAAAAAACCTGAGTGGAATAAATATATAGTCTTCTCTAAAAAGGATGGAGAATTAAGGTTTGAAATAAGAGAGCCTGTGAGGCCTAAATTATAAATATGAAGGCAAAGGCTGCAATTCTGGAGGAATTTAAAAAACCTCTTGTAATAAGGTATGTAGACATACCCCCTCTTCTTGAAGGGGGTATTTTGGTTAAGATGGTATCTTCGGGTATATGTGGATCCGATATTCATATGGTTGATGGAGAGGATCCGAGGGTTCCTGTACCTATAATCTTAGGCCATGAAGGAGTAGGAGAGATAGTAGAGATAAATGGGGATAAAAGAGATTTAAATGGGGAAATTCTTAAAAAGGGAGATCTAATTATATGGAATAGGGGAGTAGTATGTGGTGAATGCTATTTTTGTAAAGTTTTGAAAATGCCTTATCTATGTGAAAATAGAAAAATTTATGGGATTAATAGGTCTTTTAAAGAATATCCTCATCTTTCTGGGGCTTTTGCTGAGTTTATAATTCTTGAAGAGAAAACTGAGATTTTAAGATTGTCTCCTAATACGGATCCTAATGTAATAGTAATGGCAGGATGTTCTGGAGCAACGGCTGTACACGCAATTGATGCTCTTGAGGATAATTTGCTTGATAAAACAGTAGTGGTTCAAGGGGGAGGTCCTCTTGGTATATTTGCTTTATCTCTTGCTAAATTTCAGGGGGCAAAAAACACCATCCTTATTACAGGGAGTAGTTTTAGAAAGGAGATTGCGGAAAAGATAGGAATAGATATGATTCTTGATAGAAATACGTCGGCAGAAGAGAGATTAAATAAAATTCTTGATATAACTTATGGTAGAGGTGCAGATGTAGTTATAGAGGCTACCGGAACTAATAAGGCTGTACCTGAAGGTTTAAGATTTTTGAGAAAGGGTGGAACATATATTATAGCTGGAGTAGCATCCCCTCAAGAAAAGGTCCCTATAGATTTTTATGAGGTTTCTTCAAAAAACATTACTATAAAAGGAGTATGGGTTAGTGATGCAGAACATTTTAAAAAAGCAGTCTCTTTTGTTGAGAAGCATCAAGACTTATTTGCTACTCTAATTACCCATAAGATCTCCTTAGATGAAATAAATTACGGTCTTGATCTTGTAAGAGAAAGAAAGGCAGGTAAAGTAGTTATTACATATTAGAGATAAATCATCTTTCTTGTCATACCTCCATCTACAATGAAATTTGCCCCTGTAATAAATTCTGCTTCTTCCGATATCAAAAACATAACTAAGCTTGCAATATCTTCTGGCTTACCTACTCTTCCTGCAGGATGTTGTGTATGATCAAGTTCTGTTAATTCAGGCTTTCTTCTTAAGGCTTTCTTTTTCCACTCAGAGGTTTCTATCCAGCCGGGACTTATACAATTTACTCTTACCTCAGGTCCAAGGCTTATGGCAAGGGCATGGGTTAAGGCATATATGCCACCTTTTGAGGCTGAGTAGGCTTCAGTATTAGGCTCTGACATAAAGGCTCTTGTAGAACTAATATTGATTATTACTCCTTTTTCTTTTCTTAAATAGGGAGAGGTATATTTTGCACATAAAAAGGCTCCTGTTAGATTTACACCTAAAACTTTATTCCATTCTTCTAATGTGAGCTCTGATATGGGTTTGTTTATACTAATCCCTGCATTATTTATTAGGTAATTAATTTTACCAAAAGTTTTTACCGTCTCTTCTACCATATTGATTACATCTTCTTCTTTGGAAACATCAGTTTTGACAAATTTTATCTTGCCTAAGGAAGAATATTCTTCTTCTGTTTCTTTACCTGCTTCCTCATCTATCTCTGCAATTACCACTGAGATGTTATTTTCCAAAAATCTTCTTGCAATAGCCTTTCCTATACCCTGACCTCCTCCTGTAACTATGGCAACTTTATCCATACTAAATACCTCCCTATACTCTTTTAGATTGATTATAGCATTGAGTTGACTCTCCTTCTTATGCTTTCACCTTTTTAATGTGGAGATTCAAAAAAGTTTATTATAAAATAAAAACAAGTTATTCAGTAAAGAAAAAAGGTGACGACTTTCTTAAAAACCCAATAGGTAGGCACTTTGTAGTAATACTGGAAGATGAGGAAGAAAAGATAAAAAATTAGAAAAGTAGGATGGAGATGGTGTAGATTATTATGAAGAAAAGAATCTTAATAACAGGAGCAAAAGGATTTTTAGGGCAATATTTTGTAAAAGAATTTGAGGATGAGGAAGTTATACCTATCACCCATCAAGATATAAACTTGGAAGATAAAAATGCTATTGAAAAAATTACCTCTCTAAAGCCTGATCTTGTAATCCATCCTGCAGCTATAAGATCTCCTGATATATGCGAAGAAGATCCAGAAAAAGCTTGGAAAGTAAATGCAGTAGGGACAAAACATGTTGCTATAGCCTGTTCCCTTTTAGATATACCATTAATTTATATAAGTACTGATTATGTTTTCTCAGGGGGAAAAGATACTCCTTATACTGAATTTTATCCTCCAAATCCTATTAATCTTTACGGAAAAACAAAACTTTATGGGGAGATTTTTACAAAAGAGTTCTGTAAAAAGCATTTTATAATAAGAACTTCTTATGTGTTTGGAGAATACGGAAACAATGCACTAACTCAAATCTATAATAGCTTGAAAGAAGGAAAAGAAATAAAACTTAGTAATTACCATTTTGCGTCCTGTACCTATGCAAAAGATCTTGTAAGAAAAGTAAAAGAACTATCCTTTACAAATCTTTACGGAACCTATCACATAGTAAATAAGGGAATCATAACAAGATATGATTTTGCTTGCAAAGTTGCAGAAATTGCAGGATTTTCAAAGGAAAAAGTTATTCCTTTAAATTCCGAAACTTTTAAAGCTCCTGCTAAAAGACCTCTTTATTCTGTGCTAAGAAACTATATGCTGGAGATATATAATATGGATGATTTGCCTTATTATGAAGAATCCTTAAGAAAAGCAATGAGGCTGTTCAAAAAATGAAGGGAGATGAGGAGAAAAGAGGTTAGGAGAAGTGTTATTTAGTGCAAGTGAAGGAGAGAATAGGTTTCTGGAATATGAAGGATTAAGTTGTGGGATGTATAATATAGGTATGAAGGAGAGGATAAAGGATAAGGGTAAGGTAGAGGTTATTGTAGATTTTATTATAGATTTTAGGAGGATTTATAGGAATATTAAGGAGATGATAAAGGTTAAGGAGGAGGGGTAGGAAGAAGAAATATGATGATGGATTGATAATATTAGCGGGTATGTTAATGATAGGGTGTGGATTTACATATAGGGAGGTTGCTAGGTTGATAAATAGGGTATTAGGGGTTAAGATACACATATCGAATATATATTATAGGTTGAAGGAGATGGAGGGATTAGAGGAGGTAGTTAATAAGGTGATAAGGAGTATAAATGTAGAGAAGGTGAAGGGTAGATGTAGGGGTTTGTTAGTAGATGGTGCGGGATTTGGGTATAATTTTAAGATAAAGCAGAGGTTATATTTTGGTAGGGAGATAAGGGAGAAGAGGGATCATGTGAAATGTGAATTGTTAGTGTTAGTAGATGAGAGGGGTAAGAGTTATATAGTGGGTGTATTTGTGGATGATGGGTATAAGGACGAGAGGAAGATACTGAAGAGTAAGTTTGAGGAGGTTAAGAAGCTAAAGGAGGAGGTGGATTTTAGGAAGGTTTATGGGGATAGGTTATACAACAGGGATATAGAGTTATTGAGGGAATTTGAGAAGGAGGGGGTTGAGATGATATTGCCGGTAGAGGATGGGATACATAACAAGGTTAAGAGTGAGGAGAGGAAGAGGGTTAAGGAGTCGTATAATCGGAAGAGGCATGCGTACAATAGGAATAGGTACAAGATAGAGCAAAAGATAGGGAACATAAAGAGGTTTATGGGTACATATTTGAATACAAAGGATAAAGAGGTAAGTAAGAATTTAGTATTGTTAGGAGTATAAGGAAGAAGTGAATTTTTGAACACTCTCAAGAAATATTGAAAGACAGTTGGTTTAACTTTGAAAATAAAATTTATAGAGGTATATTTATGAAAGTTATTCTTCTTAAGGATGTCAAAGGTTTGGGTAAGTTAGGGGAAATCAAAAATGTTGCAGATGGTTATGCTAGAAATTTCTTAATAAAGAATAAGCTAGCACTAGAGGCAACAGAGAGTAATATTAAATATGTAAAGTCACAATTAGATGCATTACAGAAGAAGAATGAAAGGAAGTTTGAGAATGCTAAGGAGCTTAAAGAGGTAATAGAGTCTTTAAATGTTGTGATAAAAGCCAAAGCTGGAGAGAGTGGAAAGCTTTTTGGTTCTATAACTTCTGAAGATATAGCTCTAGCTTTGAAAGAGCAACATAACTTAGAAATTGATAAGAAAATTATTGAGACTGAACCTATAAAACTTGTTGGTGAATATATCGTTGATGTTAGGCTCGGAATGAATGTAATTGCAAAATTAAAAGTAAAAATAGAGAGTGATTGCCCATGACTAGAAAAATACCTAGAACAATGTCAACACAGCATCCTGATAATGCTAATGTACCTTTTTTCTCAAATAATCCCGTTCTTCAAGGTGATGATGAAATAAAAGAAGCGTATTATGCTTTTTCATATCTTGGCGTGGATGAGGTGATGTGGGATGTTGAAGGTAAGGAGACAGATGAGTTTGTAATCAGAAAATTGGTATCTGATTATCCAGAATTCTTTAAACAAAAAGTAATAGGAAAAGATATATTTATAACCTTAAGGGTACCAAATCCTAATTACGAGAAAGCTGAAGGTAAATTACTTATAGAAACTCTTGAAAGTATTCCTAGGTCTTACGATACAGCATATGTCTTCTACCAAGATGAAAGTGTTGTACCTATATTTGAGGTTATAGTGCCAATGGCAGATACTGAGACCTGTAACAGAGTGTACTACTACTATAAGAATGTAGTTGCTGGTAAGGAAGATAAACCGTTTTGTGACACAAATCCTCAGCTAAAACTTAAGGATTGGATTGGAGAGTTTAGACCCAAAAAGATAAATGTTATACCTCTTTTTGAAGATATTGATAATATTATCAATGTTGACAAAAATCTAAAGGAGTTTCTAAAGGATAAACTTGATGAAGTTGAATATCAGAGGGTGTTTTTAGCTAGATCTGATCCTGCAATGAATTATTCTTCTTTAAGTGTTATAATTGCCATAAAGCTTGCTCTAGAGAAACTTTATGAACTTCAAGAAAGTTTAAAACTACCTATTTATCCTATACTTGGCTGTGGTACAGCTCCGTTTAGAGGAAATTTTTCACCTAATACCTATAGGTATGTTATAAATAATTATCCTAGTGTAGCAACATTTACCATCCAGTCGGCTTTTAAATATGATTTCCCAGTTAAAGAAGTTCAAAGAGCAATAGAAAATATAAACTTAACTCCTGTAAAATCACCAAATTCAATAAGTTCAAAAGACAGAGTTGAAAGTATAATGTACAAAGTTTCTTCGGAATACAAGAAACAGCTTGCTGAAATTGCACCTTTAGTTAATAATATAGCTGTTTTTGTACCAAAAAGAAGAGCTAGGAAAATACATGTTGGATTGTTTGGTTATTCAAGACAAACTGATGAAGGTATAACCTTGCCAAGAGTAATTTCGTTTTGTGCTGTTTTATACTCTTTGGGATTGCCTCCAGATATTCTAGGTCTTAGTGCCTTAACAGATGAAGATATAAAATATGTTGAGTCGGTTTTCCCAAGGTTTAAAGAAGAAATGTCTGAAATATTGTCAATGTGGAATGAAGATGTTCTTGATCTACTTCCAGTTAGCATAAGGAGTGAGATAAAGCAAACGGTGAAAAGGTTTGACTTTGAAATCAACCAAGAACATTTATCTTTCTCAAAGGATCTTGTTAAACGAATAAAGGAAAATAAGTTTGATACCAAAATCACTGATCTTATAGTTGCATCAGCAAAAGTAAGAAACTTTCTAGGTTAAACTGTTGTATACCCAACTTTTTTATCTTCTTGCAAAAGTAAATAATGAAGCATGAAATTACTGTTTCTATAAGTATGGTGCTGCCTGCAATGCTTCAAGCTATTTTGATAAGAAACAAATTGCTAATTTATAATAGTTTTTACTTGTATGTTAAAAGTTGAGAAAATAGAGGGAGAATATTGTTTTACTTCTAAGGTTGATGCCTGGGTGAACAAGATAATAGGGGTTATTTTAGAAAGTCCGGAATTTAAAACTCTAGTTTTAGAAAATTTTATTTCAGCCAACACAAAAGCAATTGATCTTGTTGAAGAAGTGGAGTATAAGAAGCAAAATGATAATTTAATATTGATAAATGGTGAAGATATTGAGATTTTATTAAATGATAATATAGTTAATGGAACAATAATGTTAGTATCTGAAAATTTTAGGTCATTAGCGACTAAAGAAATACCAACCTTAGGTAAGTTGGCACAGGATTATAGAATGGAAATAAAGGACAACAAATTTGAGGTAGTATATAGAAATCCTAAGTATACTTCAAAACTAATATCTTTTCTGATTTACCGCAAAATAGGAATAGTACCTTCAGATTTACTTGTTGAGAAGCTAAGTACCTTATTGCAGGATAACATACCACAGAACTTTGAAAAACTTGAACTAAAAATAGAAAAATTTGGTAAGTATATTTTACCGAATAAGATATTATTATCAATTAAATTGATAATTGACGGTAAGGTGAATTATTACCTTCTGAAATATGAAAGGGGTAGATGGAGTATAAAGAGTATAAACTTACAAAAGGGATCTATTAATTTTTTCCACAAACTATTGGTACAATTGACAGAATCTGTAGGTGTTTTTTTATCATCAAAAGGTTGGTTTTATAGGCTGGTTGATACTTTTAGAAAGATTGATAAGTTTATAACTTCAAATGCTTTTTTGAAATATTCTATACTAATTTTTGCTTTGATAGTTGGTGTATATATAGTTTTGAAGGTTAGATTGTTACTTATACTACTTTTTCTTTACATTTTGTGGTTATTGTATAAAAGATTTTGCTTATTTTTGGTTTTTAATAGAGAGGTAGACTATTATGGCAGATTACAGAGAGGCAGGAGTTGATATAGATAAAGCGAATAGCTTGATAAATAAGCTAAAGGAGGAAATTTCATCTACAAATAATGAGTATGTTATAACTGGTGTAGGTGGATTTGGAGCGATAATTGATGTGAATTTAAAAGAATTCAAAAATCCAATAATTTCTGTATCCACGGATGGGTAGGTACTAAGCTATTATTAGCTAAGGAGTACAATAAACTTGAAGGGGTAGGGATAGATCTTGTTGCTATGAATGTTGATGATGTTGTGTGTACTGGAGCAAAACCAGTGGCTTTTGTTGATTATTATGCCTGTGGTAAACTTGATGAAGGAGTTTACTCAAAAGTAATAAGAAGTATAGTTGAAGGGTGTAAAATAGCTAAGGTTGCTTTGGTGGGTGGTGAAACTGCGGAGATGCCAGGAATGTATGCCGAAGGGGATTTTGATCTAAACGGGACGGCTATAGGAATTGCTGAAAAAGATAACATTCTGCCTAAAAACATAAAGGAAGGGAGATGTTTTGGTAGCACTGGAATCAAGTGGATTTCATAGTAATGGTTATTCGCTAATAAGAAAGATTTTAAAGGATAAAGAGATAGATCCAACGAAAGATTATGGATTTGGAAGACCTTTAGTAGATCTTTTGCTTGAACCTACTAGAATCTATTGCCATGTTGTATACCCATTGATTGAAAAGGGATTAGTTAAGGCACTTTCTCACGTAAGGGGTGGAGGGATAGTAGAAAATACCCTAAGGGTAACTATGGGTAGGGGAGTAAAGTTATTCAAAGAAAAGATAAAAACTCAAGAATTCATGAAATTTATAATAAAGGAAGGGAATGTCTCTGAAGAGGAAGCGATGAGGGTATTTAATATGGGGGTTGGGATGGTAATAACTACAAACAACGAAGATAGGTTACTAGAGGAACTTAAAAATCAAAACCTAGATTATGACTTTTACCTAGTAGGTAAGGTGGTATGATTAACTTCAGAATTATTGAAGCGAACTTAGGAATAAGTAGGTTAAGGTTGATTGTATTTTTGTTAATAGTTGGGATTATTGTTAGCATAGTAACGATAAGAGTAATAGACATGCAGATATTGAATAGAGAAAAGTTCGTTAAGTTAGCCATGGTAATAAACATGGCTCAGCAAATTTACATTCCCGCAAAAAGAGGTACGATTTTTGATAGAAATGGTGAGATTATATCTCTAAGTGATGAGATAATAGGAGTTTTTGTAATTCAAAAATATTTACCGCAGAATGAAGCGCAAAAATTAGTTGTTCTGTCTAAGTTATCAGCTATTATAGATAAGGATATAAAGGTTATTTTGCAAAACATTGAAAGGAGAAAATGGGACCTTTATGGGCCTATATTTATAAGTGAAATAACAAAAGAACAGGCGATAAAAATATTAGAGAAGCAGGGGGAGTTACCTGGAATAGTGGTTGATACTACATACTCTAGATATAACTATTACCCTTATGAAACAGCGCACTTAATGGGATATTTGGGAGCTATATCCCAAGATGAAATGAAAAAGTTGTCGGAAGCGTACAAAGAAATATATCACTCAAGCAGTATGATAGGTAAGGATGGAATTGAAAAAGTATATGATAGAATACTAAGAGGTAAAGATGGTAAATTATTTAGATATATTGATGCTAAAAATAATATAGTAGGGACAGAAATAGCAGAGATACCTGTAGAAGGTAATTCAATAAGATTATCAATAGATATTGATATCCAAAGGCTTGGGTACAAGCTTCTTAAGAATTACAGAAGTAGTTTAGTAATGTTGAAGCCAGCAACGGGGGAAATAATAGCATTAGTATCTTCGCCATCCTTTGATCCAAATAGATTATCGATAGGGGATAATGCTTACTTTTTATCTTTATCAACAGATAATAAGAATTTTCCATTGTTCAATAGATCAATTCAAGGGACATATCAACCAGGTTCAACTTTTAAGTTGGTGACAGCTGCTACCGCATTGAAGAATAATAAATGGGATCCTAATAGGAGCGAAAATTGTACAGGGGCGCTAAGGATAGGTAAAAGATATTCAATGATTGGGCGATACATGGTTTTGTTAAGGATATAGTGAGGGCGATAGAAGTTTCTTGTGACGTTTATTTCTACAAAGTGGGACTTTCCTTAGATCCCGATGACCTTATAAAAACTTCAAAAGAATTTGGTGTAGGAGAACCAACCTTTATAGATCTGCCAAATGAAAAGTTAGGTTACAGAATATCGGTAGAGGCGCACAAAAGAAAATACAATAGAGATATACTAGGGGGGACATGGCAAACTTGGCAATAGGGCAAGGTGACTGGCTACTGACTCCTCTGCAGCTAGCCTTAGTTGGGGCTTTTATTTATAATGAAGGTGTTGTATTTAAACCGCACATAGTGAAAGAAATATTATCAAGTGATGGAAAAGAAGTTATAAAAAGAATTGAACCTGAGGTTTTAAGAAAAAGTACAGATATATCTCATGAAATTTTTAGCATTATCAAAGAAGGTATGATTAACGTGTTTGAATCAGGAACTGCAAGAGCACTAAAGTATATAACCAAATACCCAATAGCTGGTAAGACAGGTACTGCTGAGAATCCACATGGTAAACCTCATTCTATATTTTTGTGTTACGGACCTACAGACGGAGTGGATCCAAATGATGCAGTAGTTAGTGTGATAATAGAGAATGTCGGATCTGGATCTGCTTATGCGGGACCAGTTGCAGCAAAATTGATTGATGCTTACTTTGATAAGTACGGATACAAAAAATAATTTTTCATTATTTAACTTTGGACCTCTATGTTTATTTATTTTGTGGACCTCCTGTCTGCTATTTTATGTGTAGGGGCTAACGCCTCCTATCATTCTTAGTCTCTATTTTCTTAGTTAGGGACATCCTATCCGCAGTTCTACGTACAAGAGGTTTCGCACCTTATGTAACTAATCCCGTTTTGTAAAAGAACTACCTTTGTAGGTATTTAGGTATTAAAGAAGGATATAATTCTTTAGAAAGGAAGAAAAATGAATTTTGAATACTTTTAGTTAAGTTGCATTTGTTTTTAAAATTTCTATAAAATATGCAGACATTGTAGAATACTCTTTTAGTAATGGTTTTTTCTGACAAGAGTTTTGTTCTTTGTTTTTGTTATAGTCCTAAATTTAAGGAGGTATATTATGAGGGTAGGAATAGTAATGGGCAGCGATTCCGACTTAGAGATTATGTCAGAAGCTGCTAAAGTACTAGAAGAGTTTGGTGTCGATTACGAGATACATGTGATGTCAGCACATAGGACACCAGAAAAAGTCTTTGATTATACAAAAACGGCTGAAGAAAGAGGTATTGAGGTATTTATAGCGGGAGCAGGAGGAGCTGCACATTTACCTGGTGTAATTGCTGCACTAACAACGTTTCCTGTTATAGGAGTACCTATAAAAACTTCTTCGTTAAATGGACTTGATTCATTGTTATCAATAGTACAAATGCCTTCAGGAATACCTGTAGCCACAGTAGCAATAAACGGAAGTAAAAATGCTGGATTATTAGCATTACAAATCCTTTCAATAAAATATCCAGAGATAAAACAAAAATTGAAAGAGTTCAAAGATAAGATGAAAGAAGAGGTTACTTCTAAAGATGAGAAATTGCAATCACTAGGATACAAAAACTACCTCTCTTCAGTTAAGAAATCTTAAAATTGTTGAGATTAGCAAAACTATTTGGTTTACCTTTTTTGAGGCTGTTCAAAAAATGAAGGGAGATGAGGAGAAAAGAGGCTAGGAGAAGTGTTATTTAGTGCAAGTGAAGAAGAGGATAAAGGATAAGGGTAAGGTAGATTTTATTATAGATTTTAGGAGGATTTATAGGAATATTAAGGAGATGATAAAGGTTAAGGAGGAAAGGAGAAGAGGTAGGAAGAAGAAATATGATGATGGATTGATAATATTAGCGGGTATGTTAATGATAGGGTGTGGATTTACATATAGGGAGGTTGCTAGGTTGATAAATAGGGTATTAGGGGTTAAGATACACATATCGAATATATATTATAGGTTGAAGGAGATGGAGGGATTAGAGGGGGTAGTTAATAAGGTGATAAGGAGTATAAATGTAGAGAAGGTGAAGGGTAGATGTAGGGGTTTGTTAGTAGATGGTGCGGGATTTGGGTATAATTTTAAGATAAAGCAGAGGTTATATTTTGGTAGGGAGATAAGGGAGAAGAGGGATCATGTGAAATGTGAATTGTTAGTGTTAGTAGATGAGAGGGGTAAGAGTTATATAGTGGGTGTATTTGTGGATGATGGGTATAAGGACGAGAGGAAGATACTGAAGAGTAAGTTTGAGGAGGTTAAGAAGCTAAAGGAGGAGGTGGATTTTAGGAAGGTTTATGGGGATAGGTTATACAACAGGGATATAGAGTTATTGAGGGAATTTGAGAAGGAGGGGGTTGAGATGATATTGCCGGTAGAGGATGGGATACATAACAAGGTTAAGAGTGAGGAGAGGAAGAGGGTTAAGGAGTCGTATAATCGGAAGAGGCATGCGTACAATAGGAATAGGTACAAGATAGAGCAAAAGATAGGGAACATAAAGAGGTTTATGGGTACATATTTGAATACAAAGGATAAAGAGGTAAGTAAGAATTTAGTATTGTTAGGAGTATAAGGAAGAAGTGAATTTTTGAACACTCTCGAAAAGCAATTGAAAATTTAAAAACGTAATATAATAGTCTTTAAAAATTCCCTATAGAATATGGTTTTAGAGGGGAGTATTTTTATGTTTGATCTATCTCTCTGGGAAGAAAAAATTTCAAAAGAGTACGAAATGAGAAGTGAAGAGAAAAAGATTCTCTTTTTGGAAGTTTTTTACGCAACCAAGACTGTTAGTCAGAATATCACTCCTGTAAAAGAGGAATCTCCATCAGAGTTTAAGAAAAAATGTGTGTTTATACCTTGTAAGATTGGGGAGAGACTTTGATGAGAGTTAATGTAACTTTTAAAGATTTCTATTGGGATGATGCTATACTTGTAAGGAGAAAATAAGACTATTACATTACTAGAAGTAGAAGTAAAATATATAGAAATAATCAAGTAAAATTAGGGGGGAATCATTCCCCCCTTTTGGCCCTGGATGATACTATCTCTTATTTAGCAGTGGATTTGTTTATTAATCTATAAAGAGGACAATATCTTATTGCGGCTGTGAAAACAAGGATGGTACCAATTATATGGAGAATAACTGCCCAAGCTGTTCCTGACAATACTCCCCATTTTGTTAAGTGAGGAAGGATTAAACCTATAATAACTCTTATGATGGCATCAGTCTTCCCTACGTTCATTTTTTTTACCCCCCCTTTTGAATTTGAAATAATTATACATACAAATGTAAAAAATTTCAATATGTCATTTAATAATTATGGCTTATAATTTTAACTAAATAATTTTTTTATAAAAGGAGTGATATTTTATGGGATTTATAGACTTGAGAAGTGATACTGTAACAAAACCTACGGAAGAGATGCGTAAAGCGATGTATTCTGCTGAGGTTGGAGATGACGGATATGGAGAAGATCCTACGGTAAATTTTTTAGAAGAAAAGGCAGCAGAAATCTTAGGCAAAGAGGCAGGACTTTTTGTAGTCTCTGGGACTATGGGAAATCAGGTAGCTTTGTTAACTTGGACCCGCCCCGGAGATGAAGTTATATTAGAGTCTGAATCTCATATTTACTATTATGAGGCAGGAGGAATGGCTGCTAATTCGGGGGTTCAGCCCTTTTTGATTGACGGAAAAGATGGAATGATGCCTATAGAGGAGATAAGAAAAGCCATAAGACCTAAAGGTAGAGTTTTTCCTAATACATCTCTTATAGTTCTTGAAAATACTCATAATAGAGCTGGAGGTAAAGTTTTGCCTCTTGGTTATATGAAAGAGGTTTATGAGTTAAGTAGAGAACATAATATACCTATCCATCTTGATGGTGCAAGGATATTCAATGCAGCTATCCATTTGAAAGTTTCTGCTAAAGAGATTGCAAAATATGCAGACTCAGTTATGTTTTGCCTCTCTAAAGGACTTTCTTGTCCTATGGGCTCTCTTCTTGTAGGTCCTAAAGAATTCATAGAGGAAGCAAGAAGAAAAAGACAAAGGCTTGGTGGTGGGTTAAGACAGGCTGGTGTGGTTGCTGCATGTGGAATTGTTGCCCTTGAAAAGATGATTGACAGATTAGAAGAGGATCATGAGAAGGCTAAGATATTATATGAATTTTTGAAAGATATGGAGATTTTTAATGTTGAAAGGCCTGATACTAATATTTTAAAGGTAAAAATTAAAATAAATAAAAAGGCAAGAGAATTTTTAGCCGAGTTTAAAAAATATGGGCTTCTTGCCACAAGTTTCGATGATGAAACTTTAAGATTTGTTACTCATAAAGATGTTTCCTTTGAGGATATAGAAAAGGCTAAAGGAATTATATATAAAGTATGTAAATTGATGGATTGACAAATGGTTTTTTGGGTAGTATATTGTTTATCAAAACGTTTTTATGTATTAAATAAGTGGGGAGGTTTGCTATGAAAAAGTTAGTCATGGTTTTACTTCTTTCTTTATTTTTTGTCCCATCCCTTGCTACCCAAGAGTATCCAAAGCCTGATAAACTCTGTGCATTAACTTTTGATGACGGACCTGATGCAAGGCTTACCCCACGAGTACTTGATAAGCTTGAAAAATATAACGTAGTTGCTACCTTTTTCCTTGTTGGGCAGAGAATAAATGATAGTGTAAAGCCTGTGCTTGACAGAATGGTAGCTATGGGATGTGAATTTGGCAATCATTCTTGGGATTATAATCCGATGGATAAGATGGATCCTGAAAAGATTAAGGAATACATAAAAAGGACTAATGAAGCTATAGAAAAATATACAGGGAAAACTCCTCGCTTTTTCCGTCCACCAAATCTTGCAGTAAGTCCTGTTATGTTTGAGGTTATAAATATGCCCTTCGCAAGTGGGGTTCTTGGATTTGATTGGGCAGGATGTGATAGAACTCCTGAAAATATTGCAAATAATGTTTTAAAAGGTATTAGAGATGGTGCTATTATACTCTTACACGATGTACAGCCAGAACCTCATCCTACTCCCGAGGCTTTGGATATCTTAATACCAGAGTTAAAAAAGAGAGGATATGAGTTTGTAACCCTAAGTGAGCTCTTCAAGAGAAAGGGTGTAGATCCTACAGATCCTAAGTATAAAAATAAGATGTGGGTTTATGTAGAGCCATAAAAGCGAGGTAGGGGGATTTAAAGGAAAGGGGAGAGAGGATTTTTATCCTCTCTCTCCTTATATTTTTTATTTTTTTTATTTTTATTGAATTTTTTCTAACTTAACATCTTTGAAGTAGACTTTTCCTGTGGCAGGATTTGAAGTTTTTCCAAGTTCAAAGGAGAGATTTGCTCTTGGATCTTGATTATTGTTAAAGGTGAACTCAAGGGTAAAGGTTTGCCAATTAGTAGTTAGATTGCAAGTTGTGTTTGCATATAGAGCATAGGTTGTTGGGTTAAGGAATTTTACATTAATATCTCTTGGAGTGTCTGCTTTAGCTTGGAAAGTTAATCTGTAGGTATTTCCTGCTGTAAGTCCTACCCATTGATTGAACTGTACATGCCAAGATTCCCAGCCTGTGTCTGTCACATCTACTATTGCCATTTTGTTTGCGGTATCTATTGTTGCTGTAGCAGTTCCACCCATACCGTATGGTGATCCATACCATAAGAACCAGTCATCGGGCCAGTTTGTTTGATCATTTGTGAATGGGAATTCAAATGTTCCGTTGTTTATTTCTTCCATGGTTACACCTTTGTATACTTTTATATAATCCACATACATTTTCTGTGGAAATACGGTAGTATTATCAGGGTATCCAGGCCAGTAGCCACCTACTGCTACATTCATTATGATAAAGAATGGATGATCAAATACCCAATCTCCGGGAACCTCTGTTCTTGTTATAGTGAAGAACTTCTGATCATCCACATACCAGGATATTCCTATTGGATCCCACTCTATGGCAAAGATGTGGAAGTCTTGGGAGAAGTCTCCCGATGGAAGGGTATAGTTTCCTCCCTTACCACTTGCTCCAGAGTACCCAGGTCCATGTATTGTACCATATACCTTGTTGGGTTCATGTCCCACAAGTTCCATTACATCTATCTCGCCACAAGTAGGCCATCCTACTTGTGTGATATTTTCGCCAAGCATCCATAGAGCAGGCCATATTCCTTTACCTTTTGGAAGTTTTGCTCTAAACTCTATCCTTCCAAATTTTACATCAAATTTTCCTTGGGTCTTCATCCTCGCAGAGGTGTAATTGTATGTTTCAGGGGTTCCGTCTTGGTTATCGTCTGCTGTTACAGTCTCTTGTTTGGCCTCAATTACTAAGACTCCATTCTCTACGTAGGCATTTTCTCTCTTATAGTACTCTGATTCTCCATTACCCCATCCTGGAAGGTTTGGTCCACCATTACCAATTTCGAAACTCCAAGTATTTTCGTCTATTGTATTATTATCAAAATTCTGTTCCCATACTACTGCATACCAGTATTTTTGTCCTAATGCTGGTGGTGGAGGAGGTGGTTCAGCAGTACCAACTTTTACAAGTTTTACATTATCAATGTAAATTGTTCCATCATCTCGTCCAAGTTGGAATTCAAATCTTGCTGCTGTATCTGTGGCTTGTTTCATAGTAAATTCAAAGGTATAAGTTTGTCTTTGGGGGGTAATATCTATGGCATATCCTCCTGATTGATCTGCAGGTTGTCCACTTGGTGGTGGATTATATGGAGTCCAACCTTTATATCCATTTGCTCCTATTTTTACTCCAATTCTTCTATTCTTGGTTGCCCATGCCTCAAAGCTTACCCTATATATTCCTAAGTACTCTACAGTAATTGGCGATTGTAATAGTTGTACTGACCAAGTATTTGGCCCACCATTAGTTATTTCAACCTTTAATACTCCATTTTCAACCGTTCCTGTAGCTACCGCCCCATCGCCAGTTCTAAAGAGCCATGTTCCTTGGGTATTGAAATCACCATTAGGAAGTTCAGGATAAGTGTCACTTATATAAATAAGTGGTTTTGAAAAATCTCCATTTTGGAGAATGTTTACTTCTGTTGAAGCTTGAGTCCTTGGTGCACAGCCGGCAATCAGTAAGATCAATAAGGTAAGAAGTAGAATAGAAAAATATCTTTTCATATTTTTTGTTTCCCCCTTTTAATAAAGGTTTGAGGGTAAGAAAAAACTAATTTGTTTTAGTGAGTTTTGTTTACCATATCCCTCCTTTCTTTGTTTGATTTCAGAAAATAACAATTTCTTTTAATATTAGTTTAAATAAAGTAAACTTTATTGTCAATAGAGGGTTAAACCGATTACAACTTAGGTTATTCCTTCTTTTTAAGCCTTACAGCAGTACCATATGCGAGTATTTCTGCAACTCCTTGCATAATTTGAGTTGTACCAAACCTTACTCCTATTACTGCATCAGCCCCTAATCTTTTTGCCTCTTCAATCATCCTATCTAATGCTTGTTCTCTTGCTTCTCCTATTAGTTTTGTGTATTCGACTACTTCTCCACCTACTAAATTTCTAAGGCTTGCCAATATATCTTTACCTACGTGCCTTGTTCTTGCTGTACTCCCCTTAACAATTCCCAAAATTTCAATCACCTCATAGCCAGGAACATACTCAGTTGTAGTAATAATCATATTTTTACCTCCCTCACCATCTTACATCTTTATATTTCTCATCTTCACTTTTACTCTTAATCCTATCTTTCAAGACCTTTATAAAGAGAAGGCCAAAGGCAAGAATTAATAAAAGGCCAATTAAGCCTACAGGAAAGGCGAGAATTAGACCAAAAATTATAGCAAGGAGCCATATTATTACAATAATAGATAATATTAAATAGGCTATTCTCTCCATATTTTAACCTCCATAGGAGTTGGTGCGGATGGGGGGACTTGAACCCCCACGGGGTTTTACCCCACAAGATCCTGAATCTTGCGCGTCTGCCATTCCGCCACATCCGCAAAAATCTCTATCTTATATTTTATCAGATTTTAGAAAGTAATACCATGTAGAGGGGCATTATGATAATGCTAAATAAAGTAGTGTATGTAATCATACTTACGGCAAATTCATAATCTCCTCCATACATCCTTGCTACAATGGCAGAGTTTACCATAACTGGCATTGCAGACATTATGACAAATACATCTCTCATTAATTTAGGTATAGGTATAAAAAATTCCAAAAGTATTACAAGGAGTGGTGTTATTAAAAATCTACCTAAGAAGGTTAAGATAGCATCTTTATCAAGCTTAAATTTTTCAAACCCCATGTTATACATTATGATGCTTACATAGAATAGAGAAAGGGGAGTAGTAAGATTTCCAATTAGTTTGAAGCTATCAAATAAAAATTTGGGAAGTTTAAGATCCATGATAACTATACCTACACCTACTAAGAATCCCAAGAAAGGAGGATTAAGAATCCTCTTTAATGTTTCTATATTAAAGATTTTTTCTTTTTTCTCCTGGGTATCAAGGATTACTCCATAAACACCAAGACTCCACCATATGGTAGTATTTGCCATATAGTAAAGGAGAGTATAGGGGGTAGCAATCTCTCCAAAGAGGGCTTGAGACATGGGAAGTCCTATAAAAATGGAGTTTGAGAGGGAGAAGATTCCTGCCAAAAGACCTCTTCTTCCCTTTTTTGTTTTAAAAATGAGGGCTAAAAAATAGCCTAAGAAATAGGATATTAGTATTGATAAAAAGGGTATAATAAGACCTTTTGCAGAATTGATGAGATCATTTTTGGTGAAAAAGGATGATATGTTTACAATCATACCCAAGGGAAGACTGAGGTTCAAAACTATTTTTGCAAAAAGATCTGCTGTTTTTTCTTCAAACCATCTTTTATGAGTTAATAGATATCCTATAGCTATGATGATAACTATCTCTAATACTCCTTGTAGCGCAGAGAAAAATACCCTCATAAACTCCTCCTTTTTTTGAAAAGAATAACACAAATTGAATTTTTAAATGAAGATGAAAAAATAAGAGAAGGACTTGAAGCTATATATGATTATTGCATGTTTACTTCCTTTAAAGATTTTTTAGAAACTTGAACTCTTAAATGAAAAACTTTTTGAAAGGTTTATTGGTTTTAGCTGTTATCCTCTTTTTTATTCTCCTCTCTCGTTTCAATTTTCTTCTCTTTCATGTAATAATAGAGCTTTATTCTATCCTCATAGGAATAATGATCTTTATCCTTTCCACTTCTACTTATCAATTTGTTAAGACAAATTATTTTACTTTTATTGGTATTTCCTACTTATTTGTTAGTTTATTAGATTTTGTGCACACGTTAGCCTATAAGAGAATGAATATTTTTCCTTTTGTGAATACTGCAAATTATGCTACCCAGTTTTGGATCTCTGCAAGATATTTAGAGGCTGTATCTTTATTTTTATCTCCCTTTTTTATTAAAAGAAAACTAAAACTAATTCCTACCTACTTAGGCTATTTTCTTTATTTTATTGCTTCACTTCTTTCCATTTTCTATTTTAAGAATTTCCCAGCATGCTACATTGAAGGTTTTGGACTTACTACTTTTAAAATAGCAAGCGAGTATATTATCTCTTTGATACTTCTTCTTGCCATATATAATCATTGGAAGAATAAAGATTACTTTTATCCCTATGTACTTAAACTTTTAATATTTAGTATTGTTTCAACCATTATAAGCGAGATGTTTTTTACTCTTTATGTAGATGTTTATGGAATGATGAATGCTATGGGGCATATATTTAAGCTTATCTCCTTTTATCTCATTTATATGTCCATTGTGGAGACTTCTCTAAGAAGTCCTTATAGAACTATCTTTTATGAGTTTTTAAAAGAATCAAAAAGCTTTAAGGACTATATAGAATATGCAGGAATTATGTTTTTGATATTGGATACCAAAGGAAATATTATTCTTATAAATAAAAGGGGAGAAGAGATTTTAGGTTATAAAAGAGAAGAGATTATAGGTAGAAACTGGTTTGAAAATTTTGTCCCTGAGGAGATAAGGGATGAATTGAGAAAATATTTTGAGTTTTTAATAAGAAATAATGCCTTTGAGCAAGAGGATAAATTCAAGGAGAATCCAGTTAAGACAAGAGATGGGATTAAAATCATAAGATGGTATAACACTATTTTAAGGGATGAAAAAGGCAAAATTGTAGGAGTAATCTCATCGGGAGAGGATATTACAGAAAAGAAGAAGGAAGAGGATTTTCTAAAATATTTAGCTTCAGTAGATCCTCTTACAGGTGTATACAACAAAAGGGTTGGTTTTGAAATCTTTCAAAAAGAAATGGGCTTATCTTTAGTGAGAAATAGTCCCTTAGCTGTGGTGTTTGTAGATATTGATGATCTTAAAAAAGTGAATGATAATTTTGGACATAATGAGGGAGACGTTTATATAAAAATAATAACGGAGGCAATTAAAAAGAATATTAGGAAAACAGATACTCTATTTAGATTTGGAGGAGATGAGTTTGTTTTAATTTTGCCTCATTGTGATAGGGAGACAGCAGAGAGGATTATAGAAAAGATTTTGGTAAATTTAAAGAAGTTAAGGGAAGAATTAAATAAACCCTATGAATTCTCTTTTAGTTATGGTATTGCAGTGTTTTATCCCAAAGAGGGTAAGAGTATAGATGATCTTGTAAGGGAAGCAGATATGAAGATGTATGAAATGAAAAAAACAAAAAATAAGGAGGGGGAGTAAATTTACTCCCCCAAGTATTCTCTTACAGTAGCTATATTCTTTTCAATAAGGTCAGGGATAGGAAGGTTATAGGGGCATCTTGTCATACAGGTCCCACATTTGGTGCAATTTTGCGCCTTCAAATAGGCATCATAGAACCAACCTCTTCTTATGGTTTCATCGGGAAGTCTTTTTAAGAATGATTCTGATCTTATCACAGTAGATATAGGTATACCTACAGGGCATGGTTGACAATAGTCGCATTTTCTACAAAAGGTTGAACCCATTTCTTCTATTGTCTTTTCAATCTCTTTCCATTCTTCATCGGTTAAGGGTGTAAGATTCATGGCTATTTCTACATCTTCTTCTAACTCTTTGATAGATTCTATACCTGGGTCAGGTACTAAGAATTCTTTTTGAAGGGCAAACTTCAATGCAAGTTTTGGGTTAGGTATTACTCCTCCTGCCATAGGTTTCATAGCAATGATTCCAATATCCTTTTCCAATGCCATGGGAAATATTTTTTCTTCTGGTTCTCTTTCAATAAAATTATAACTTACCTGGATTACATCAAATTTATCGGTGGCAATAAGATCGGCAAGAATATCATTGCTATGACTTGATACTGCTATAAAATCAATGAGTCCTTCCTCTTTTGCTTTTAAAAGTCCATAATAGGCGCCATCAGGTTCGAATATTTTATTAAAGGCCTCTCTGTTGTTTACTCCATGGATATGGTAAATTTCTATCTTTTCTACTCCTAAATTCCTCAAGCTGGTTTTTACATCCTCATATATTCCATCTTTAGTTCTGTTTTGAGATTTAGAAGATAGGTATACCTTTTTATCAATTCCTTTTAGAGCTTTTCCAATTTTTATTTCGCTGTCGGTGTAGCCTCTGGCAGTGTCTATAAGATTGATTCCAAGCTCTATTGCTCTTCTTATAATCTTTATAGCTGTATCTTCATCTACCCTTTGGATGGGAATTCCTCCAAAGGCTATAGGAAATACTTCAAGATTTGTTCTTCCAAGTCTTCTCAGTTTCATTTATTTTCCCTCCAATTTAATTAGTTCATTTTGTTTATATTATAGATTTTGGAGTTAACTCTAAGTAAAGACAAATTTCTAAGCAAAATTTAAGGTTCTTCTAAATTTTGCTTAAGAATACTTATTTACAATTAAAACCAAACTCAAGGGAAACCTTGAGAAAAAAATAAAAAGTGGAGGTGGTACCATGAAGTTTAAAGGATTGGCAATTTTAAGTTTAGTGATCTTAGGTTTGTTCTCTTTATCCTATGCTTATGGCCCAAGATTTGGAGGTTATCTTGCTAATAATGTACAGCTAACAAAAATATCAGGCACAGTTACCAAAATAGCCAATAATCCTGCCTTGACTGTAACAGTAAAAACCACATCTGGAGATAAGGAAGTAATCCTTGGACCTGCTTGGCTACAGATAAAGGAACTAAAGGTAGGAAGTAAGATAGAGATAGAGGGATTTGAGTCTCCTGTAACCAAGAATTTTAAAGCGGTAAGAGTTGTGGTAGATGGGAAGGAAGTATTAAACTTGTCAAAGAATACAGCTTGGGGGAATCCAAATTATGGCAATTTAAGAGGTAGAGGAAGAGGCCTTCAAAATTATCCAAATTGTCCATGCTGGAACTTACAAACCAATTAAATTAGAGCCAAGTTATAAACTTACAAATTCTTAAGGGGAAGCCTTTAAAGGCTTCCCCTTTTTTTTAATACTACTTTTTGTTATAATTTCTGAGAACTAATTTTTACAGAGAGGGGTGTTGTGTTTTCATGAATAGTACTAATCTTTTAAAGAGAAGATGGTTTCTTATACCCTTAGGAATAATTATTTACATATGTCTTGGTACTGTTTATTCTTGGAGTGTATTTAGAAAACCTTTGGAGAATATTTTGCAGATTTCAGCTTTTCAGAGTGGTTTACCTTATATGCTATTTTTATTTTTCTTTGCTCTTTTTATGGCACTCTCTGGAAAATATGTTAGCAAATATCCGAGGTTGATTATTTTTATAGGAGGTCTTATAGTTGGTTTGGGTTGGATTCTTTCAGGTTTTTTTAGGGATATAAAAATTATTGCGATAACTTATGGAATTATTGCGGGAAGTGGAGTAGGAATAGTGTATGGAGTACCTATTACTGTAATTTCTAAGTGGTTCCCTGATAAAAGAGGGCTGGCTATGGGCCTTGTGATATCAGGGTTTGGACTGTCTCCCCTTATTACTGCCCCTCTTGCAAGGTATTTAATTGAGTTATATGGGCCCTTTGAGACCTTTAAGATATTAGGCTTAATATTTTTAATATTACTATCTCTTCTTAGTTTGGCGTTTAAACTTCCTCCTTTAGATTTCTCGGTTGGAGCTTTGAAAACTACGAAAAGGAAGATATTGGCAGAATTAAATACAAGGGAAATGTTAAAGAGCTCTAAATTTTATGGTCTTTGGCTATGTTACACCTTAGGTACTTTAATAGGATTGATGATAATAGGAATAACAAGTCCTGTAGGGGAGGAGATAGTAGGGCTTGATCCTAAATTTACTGCAAGTTTGGTTTCATTTTTTGCAATTTTCAATGCTGTGGGAAGGCCTCTTTTTGGTTGGATTACCGATAGAATTTTTCCGAGAAAGGCAAGTATTGTCTCATATCTTTTAGCTATGCTGGCTTCTTTACTTATGATTTCTACTGGTGGTAGTAATTTAGGGGTGTATATTATTTCTTTTTCTCTTTTCTGGTTGATTTTAGGATCTTGGCTTGCTATTGCACCTGCTTCTACCATAATTCTTTTTGGTGAGAGGAATTACGGCCAAAATTATGGTATAGTTTTCACTGCTTATGGAGTTGGAGCAATTTTAGGAGGTACCATATCGGGCATACTGAGAGATCTTTTAGGAAGTTATTTTTATGTATTCTATGTAATAATTGGTTTAAGCATTGTTGGTATTTTAATTACCTTGGCTTTATTAAAGGAGAATTAAATTATCTCTTTTAAATACTCTTTTACCTCTATTAAGGAGTTAAATACTTTATAGGCTCGGCTTAAAGTTTCGGGGCGGGGTGGCTTAAAGTCAAGAATAAGTAGAGGAGTCATCCCTGCCCTTGTAGCTGCAAGTACTCCATTGTCGGAGTCTTCAAGGACTATACATTCTTTGGGATCTACTTTTAACTTTTTGGCGGTAAGGAGGAATATATCAGGTTCTGGTTTACTTTTTTCTACCTCATCTCCGCATACAATTACATCAAATCTATTTAATATATTTGCTCTTTGAAGAAGGGGAATTGCCCTTTCTCTCTCTGTAGAGGTGGCAATGCCTCTCGGCATCTTCTTTTCATCAAGAAAGTCCAAAAGTTCAAAGAGTCCATCCTTTATAGGTATACCATTTTTCTCAATATATTCCTCTGTAAGCTCTATCTTTCTCTTATAAATTTTATCGAAGGGTATATCTCCCAGATATTTTTTAAATATTCTTTCGGTCTCTAAAATATTCACTCCTACAGTTTCATTATAAATCTCTTCAGTCATTATATAGCCAAATTCCTCACAGGCCTTTTTCCAGAGGATGTATCCAAGCCTTTCTGTGTCAAATATGACTCCATCCATATCAAAAATTACTGCCGAAACTTTCATACTCCCTTTTCTCCTAAATTTTTTATTTTATAGTAAAGCATATTGATTTTTGTTTTTCAATTTAAGTTTTTTTAAAGCTTGTTTTACTGATAAAATTGTTAATGGTGAAAGTATTTTAGAAAATTAAAATTTTAATTTTAGAAGTATGTGGGAGGTATATATGCTTAAATACAGGTTTCCTGAGGGGTTTTTGTGGGGGACTGCTACTGCTTCTCATCAAATTGAAGGTGATAATTTTTACAACGATTGGTGGGAGTTTGAGCAGAAAGGTAAGGTTAAAAATGGGCAAATTTCAGGCAAGGCTTGTGATAGCTGGAATAGATACGAAGAAGATTTTGATCTTATAGAAAAGCTTAATAATAATGCTTATAGGTTTTCCATAGAGTGGAGTAGAGTGGAACCAGAGGAAGGAAGGTTTGATCAATCGGCTATTGAAAGATATAGAGCTATGCTACTTTCTTTGAGGAGGAGAAATATAGAGCCTTTTGTTACCTTGCACCATTTTACCAATCCCTTGTGGATAGCCAAAAAAGGTGGATGGTTAAATTCAGAAATCATTGATTATTATTTACGTTATGTGGAGAGAATTGTGAGCGAGTTTAAGGATCTTGTGAATTACTGGATGACTATAAATGAGCCCAATGCTTATGCCTTTATGGCATATCTTTATGGACAATTTCCGCCTCAAAAAAGGAGCCTTATGAAAATGCTTAGGGTTTTAAATAATATGGTAAAGGCTCATGCTAAAGCTTACCAGGTTATCCATAAAATATCCCCAAATTCTAAAGTGGGTATTGCATATAATGTAATTTATTTTGAGCCTAAAAATCCAAAGTCTTTCATAGATAGAAAGCTTACTAACTTTGCAGATCGAATTTACAATAGGGTGTTTATTGAAACTTTGACTACAGGAAGATTTTCTTCTCCTTTTATTAAAGAAGAAATTCCCTATGCAAAGGATACTTTAGATTATCTTGGAGTAAATTATTACACAAGGATTTTAATGGGGTTAAGAATGACACCCCCCTCGGGAGAGAAGTCAGATTTTGGATGGGAGATTTATCCTGAAGGAATATATAAGGTAGTAAAAAGATTTTATAAACTCACAGGGAAGCCTATATATATTACGGAAAATGGTATATCCGATGCAAAGGACGAAAAAAGGCCTAAATATCTTATATCTCACCTTATTCAGCTACATAAGGCTATAGAGGATGGGGTAGATATAAAGGGGTATTTTCACTGGTCATTGGTGGACAACTTTGAGTGGGCAGAAGGCTTTCTCCAGAGGTTTGGACTTTTTGAGACTGATTTTAATAACTTTGAAAGGAAATGGCGTAAAAGTGCGAGAATATATAGTGAAATTGCAAAGAACAATGGAATAACGGAAGAGATGGAGAAAGAGTTTCTTAAATAGTAAAGATCTTATTTTCTGGGATGTAATTTTTAATTTTGGAAATTATAAAGTTTAAAAGCTCTTCTTTTATAGGGGAAGGATAGGTATAGGCTTCTTTGTCCTCTATATAAGGGAAAAGGGTGATTTCATTTTCAAAGGTTTTTCTCATCTTTTTTAAATACTCCTTAGGTATTCGGAATACACCTACAGATATATCCTGAATTTGGGAAGAAGGTATTTTTCTGAAAACGTAGTCTATAAACCTTTCATAGATCTCTCTCCAATCTTCTACAAAAATTATGGGATCAAAGCTTAGTCTTACCCTCCATCCATCATGAATTGCCTTCTTTATTGTGTTTATCCTAATAGGAAGCCTTGGGGTTTGAGGCTCAAATCTTTCAATAATCTCTTGGGGTAGAAGAGTCCAAGCTAAGATCACATTGGGGGAAGGTTTTAGGCTTTTTAGTACCATGTAATTTACACTTTTTGTTCTAACTTCAAGGATTAAATCCTCTTTAGAATAGGTGAAGTTAACAAATTGGCTAAAAAATGGCGCAATTCCCTCCATGGCTAAGAGATCTGTTTCGTAGGATATAGAGAGATAAAGAGGGTGTTTTTTTAACATATTCTCTATTTCTTGAAAATAATCTTCTATATTTACAAAGATAACTATATTAGCAGAGCTATACATTCCTTTTAAAAAACAGTAATCACAATTAAAGATGCAATTTATTATAAGGTTTGTGTAGTAGAAGTAATGATAGCCAAAATTTTGACAGAGAGGGGAGGCAGGGGAGAGGAAAGTATCTCTTCTTTTTGCAAGTATTAATTTTTTGCTTAGTTCTTGCAATTTATAGCTTTGTCTTGGTCTTGAAAATACCTCTTTATAATGGTTAATGGGTATGACCTTTGAATGGGTAAACTTTTTTAAAATCTCCTGGGTTATATGGTGGGAGATTACTTCTTTTTCCACATATATATGGGAAAAGGGTTTAGAGAGCGAGAATTTTTTTGAGTTTTTCAAAATATTCCTTTCCTTCCTTTTTAGAATTTACCTTTATATTTATGAATTCTGCTATTTCCTCAGGCAATTCTTTATTTCTAACCAGGTATCCTTTCAAAATTCTTTTAAGTTCATTTTCCATGGATTTTGTAAGATGTAGGTTTTCTTTTAGTTTTTGTAAGATTTCATTAAGCTTTTCATCTTCTTTCTGAATTTTTAAATATTTCTCGTTGAAGGCTAAAAGAGAATTCATAAAATCCTCTATATGAGGAATATTCTTTCTTAAAATATTGGCTATATCTTTGGGATCAATTTTATCATACTCTAAAAAATCGTATACTGTTTTTATACAATGGATATTATGAGGGGGCAGAAAGGAGGAAACAGCTTCAAAAAATCCAGCACCCTCCATATCTACTATATCTCCTTCTACATATTCTTGATGTTCTTTTTTTACTGGGAAATCAAAGCTTTCTAATACTGCCTCTTTCATACTGTGGTTTATTAAGATATCAGGATAAAAAGCCTTTTTTGAGTTATGATTTATTATCTTATTGCATAATATTAAGTCACCTTTTGAAAACTGTGTTTTTATAGCTCCACAAATACCTATATTTAAAGCAATATCTTCACTTCTCCATCCATATTTAGTTAATAGGTAAGTGGTAGCTATGGCAGAGTTTACAATACCAACTCCGCTTATGATCAAAAAAAGCTCGTCTTTATTGAAGACTTGAAATTTTGATGGATTGTCTAATTTTTCAAGTTTAAAGTGGTCTATAAAGACCTTTCCTTCGGTGTAGGAGGCCGTCACAATATAGATCATAAGAAGCTAAGAAAGAGGGTTATATTTAATATTGTTACAATTATTCCGATGATGAGAAGGATAATATTATCTAATCTTGAGTTTTTGAACTTTCCCATAACTTTTTCCCAGGAGGTAAGTCTGATCAAAGAGAATACAGTAAGAGGGAGTTGAATACTTAGCATTATTTGGCTCCAGATAAGGCCTTGGAAAGGATTGGATACAAAGAATATTACAATTAGGGCTCCTAACAAGGTGATGGTTATACCTATGCGGGTGTGGTTATCTTTGATATCAAAAGGCTCATTGAACATTCCTGCCCAAGTAGTTCCTCCTGCCATTCCTGCGGTAATGGATGAAGAGAATCCAGAAAAGATAAGGGCAATGGCAAAAACATAGGATGCAAGATGCCCAAGTATAGGTTTTAGGGTAACATATGCCTGGGGAAGCTCTGTAATGATGATACCATTTTTGTAAAATGTTTCAGCAGCGATAAGGATCATAGAGCTGTTTATTGCCCAACCCACAAGCATTGCCCCAATGGTGTCTAAATATTCATATTTTAACTGTTTCTTTATAGTATTTTCATCCTCTAAGTTCCATTGTCTACTTTGAATAATCTCTGAATGTAGAAAAAGGTTGTGGGGCATAACTACTGCTCCTAAAACACTCATAATTATGGGTATGGAGCTTTGCGGAAAAGAAGGAATTATCCATCCCTCTATGGCGCTTTTCCAATTTATTTTTACTAAGGAAAGCTCAAAAAGAAAAGATAGACCAATTATGGACACAAATCCAATTATATATTTTTCAATTTTTCTGTAATTGTTGGAAATAAGCATTAATATTGCAACAAAAGTAGTAATCAATGCTCCTATATTTAGTGGAAGGTTGAAAAGCATGTTAAGTCCAATGGCAGCACCTAATATTTCTGCAAGGGCGGTAGAAATAGAGGCAAGCATAGCGGTTATAAGTACGAAATAGCGAGGAAATTTTGGAAAATATTTTGAGATGGCTTCAGAAAGGCAAAGTCCTGTGGCAATTCCAAGGTGAGCTGCATTGTGTTGTAGGAAAATTAGCATTATGGTAGAAAGAGTTACCATCCAAAGTAGTTTATAACCAAATTGCGAACCTGCTGCCATATTTGATGCCCAGTTACCAGGATCAATAAATCCAACAGTTACAAGAAATCCGGGGCCTATGTATTTTAATATCTCCAGAGCCCCTAATTTAGGTTTATGTCCCTTAAAAAGTTTTTGTAAAAAGGTCTTCATGATTATAAATTTAATATATAACTGGTAATTTTTTCAACTATTTTAATTAAACTAAATCTACCAGCTGAGTTGTTAGTCCCCAGCTGGTAGATTTAACGTTTATGTAGATGCTTTTCCTGAGAGATTAAGTATTGCTTGAGACAGTTCATTTATGGCCTTAGTAAGATTTTCAAGTCTTGTTTCTATTCTTATAAGAAGGATTAAAGAAACCACAATAGGAAATCCTAAATTACTTATGAGTTGAGCGATCTCATTCATTTTTACACCTCCATATGGATATATTTTTTTAATTTATCAATCTTCACATAGGAAAAACCAAGCTTTTGGACTATCTCATAAGCCTTTTCAAGTTCAGGACTGGTTATATCGCAAGCCATTCCCTTCATATGCTTTGAGTTTGGCACTCCTCCAACCTCTGTATTGTGCTTTTCGCATCTATATCCACTGGTAATTTTTATTTTTACTCCGCTTAAAATTAGTCTCTCTAACTTCTCTAAAAGGTCAGGATGAAGCATTACCCTTTTACAGCATGGACATTCAAAATCCTTCAAGTAAAAATTTTTAGATATCTTAATCTCATTTACCTTAGGCATTTTTGTCCTCCCTATGTTCCATGCTTAAAATAATCTTTGAGATAAGTAAGGGTAGGAATTGTTTTTCTAAAAAAGTAGGAAAGCATTCTGGACATATGGGAGTTTCATCTATAAAAAATATGAAGTTTTTCTTTTTACCACATATTTTGCAAGAATAAACTGGAAATATCTCATAGAGAAAACTAAATTTAAATTGTACTTTTTTAATGATATTCTCTAACATCCTATCTCCTCCTTTTTAGTGGGGGCGGATTATAATCCGCCCCTTATTTTTAATCGTAGTAATCACTTATGTTAGTCTCTATAACTCTTGCATCGACCTTTTCTACTAAATCTCCTGTTCTTCCCTGAAATATGTTCTGATTTATAATAGTGTCCATAGCGTTTAATATCTCTTGTTCAGTTATGTCATCCTTTGGGTCTGGAATCCTTAAGGTAAAATTGCTTCCGCCATTGTCTTTGAAGATCATTCTTATATATTTTCTTGAGCTATAATTTGCCATCTTATCACCTCCTTTAAGTTAAATTTTTAGGGGCTTAGACCTCTACAAGCTCTTCATCATTGGTTCTTACTACTTTCACTACGGGATATTTCTGCAAATTTCCTAAAGTTTGAGCTACAACGTATACTGCCTCGTCAGGAGCATTGGGTTTTACGTTGTTAAAGCTCCTGTTTCTTAATACAGGATTTCCAGATTGGACTCCGATCTGAACTCTTAAAATAAGGCGAGAGTTGTAAGGTAGAGATTGTAATGCCATTTTTTCACCTCCTTTCTTTTTGTTTTCCAATAAATAAATCCATAGGGTGGGTGACAGAGGGAAAATTGTTTTTGTGATATAATGAGTAAAAAAGTAGGGGGTATAAAATGAGATATAAAGTTTTTGTTTTAGCTTTTTTAATTTTTCTTATTACTACTGTTTTTTCTCAGACTTCTCTTGTAATTTATCAGCAAAATATGGGGGTTTTATCTTTTGACAAAGAGGTAGATTTAAAAAAGGGGTTGAATTTTGTTCCTCTTGACGAGGTTGTAGGAAATATCTCTTATAACAATTTGTTTATTCTTTCTACCTCCGGGAATCTTATAAAGGAGATAGTCTATCCATCCTTAGGGATTTGGATTGAGGCAAAGGAAGATTGTAGGGATGTATTGAAGATTTATCTTATAGTTCCTAATATTAGATGGAGTGCAGATCATATGTTCTTGATTGATGGAGATAGGGTAAGATTTAATACTCGTGTAGCTATACAGAATTCTTCTGAGGTAAATTTTCAAAGGGTTAAAATTTCGCTTCTTTCAGGGAGCTTAAATATGGCAGGAGGAGATGAATATAGGGTTTTTACAAAGATGGCTCCAGCTACGGAGGAAGAGTATAATCTCTCTTTGCCCACTGCAGAGTCTGTACAAGGATATAAGATTTTTGATATTCCAGGGGAGTGGAGTATATCCAAAGGTACTATAAAGTTGATTCCTCTTATTGATACTTGGATAAAGGATCCTGTAAAAAGATATGTTTTAGGATATGGGGGAAATATGAGGAATGCTTATATTCTTTGGAATGTTGAGAATAAAAAGGAAAAGGGTCTTGGTGTTCCCATTCCCTCAGGTAAGTTAAGCATTTTTGCTATTGATAATGGCAAAGTAGTATTCTTAGGTAGTACTAATATTCAAAATATTCCAGAGGGGGAGAAAATAGAGGTTGTGCAAGGTTTAGATTTTGATATCACTGCTGATAGAAAGGTGCTTGAGGAGAAGAAAAGGGTAGAAGGAAAGTATGAGATTACGGAAAGAACTGTAGCTATAACTATAAAGAATGCTAAAAAGGAGAAAGTTGTGGTAGAGGTTTGGGAGTATATTTCTGGGGGAGAGATAGAAATAAAGAGTAGCAATTTTAATTATGAGAAGATTGATAAAAACAATTTTAGATTTTATGTGGGAATAGATTCTCAAAAAAGCTCTGTTTTGAACTACGTATGTACTATTAAGAATTTAAAATGATTTAGTATTAATTTTTGCTTTCTTATAAGTTATAATTTTTCCTATGAGAAGAAGGAGGTCATTTTTAAAGTTAAGAAGTCTTTGGCAATCTATAAGTTTGATTATTATTAATTCTTATTTTTTAGCACCATGGGGTAAGTATATTCCTATACCAGTTTTTAACTGTTATTCTTGTCCTTTGGCAAGTTTTGCATGTCCTATTGGTACCTTACAGCACTTCATTGTGCTCCATAAATTTCCTTTCTTTACATTAGGGATTCTTTTCCTTGCTGGTATTCTTTTAGGGAGATTTTTCTGTGGTTGGTTATGTCCTTTTGGCTTTATCCAGGATCTACTATATAAAATTCCTACGAAAAAGTTGGTTATTGAGAATCGGTTTGCTACTTTTATAAGATGGAGTATATTCATAATTTTGGTGATAATTATTCCTTACATAACCCTTGAGCCATGGTTTTGTAAGCTTTGCCCTGCAGGAACTCTTGAGGCAGGTATTCCTCAAATATTGCTTCATCCACCATTACGAAGTTTGATTGGTTTTCTTTTTGCAATTAAAATTTTTATTCTTACTATTTTTATTATCTCGAGCATATTTATCTCCAGACCTTTCTGTAGGTTTGTATGTCCTCTTGGGACTATCCTTTCTGTGTTTAATAAGATTTCCTTTTATCAACTCGAGGTAAAGCCAACCTGCTCTCAGTGTAGTCTTTGCAAGCCAAAATGTCCTGTAAATATTGAGGTTTATGAGGATCCTAATTCTACTCACTGTATAAGATGTCATGAGTGTTTTTCCTGTGGGCAGGTTAATTGGAAAATAAAGTGAAAAGGGTGATATATTATGAAAATTACTTTTTATGGGGCCGCTGGAGAAGTTACAGGATCGTGCTATCTTCTTGAGAATAATTTTAAGTATCTTGTGGATTGTGGTATCTTTCAAGGTAAATCAGAGAGGGAGAATGAAAGCCCGTTTTTATTTGATCCAAAGGAGATAAAAGCGGTTATTTTAACCCATGCCCATTTAGATCATTCAGGTAGAATTCCAAAGCTTGTTAAAGAAGGTTTTAAAGGCAAAATCTATGCTACTTATCCCACCATTGAGCTTTGCGAGATTTTATGGCTGGATACTGTAAAGTTGATGAAGGAAGAAGTAGAAAGAATAAATAGAAAGAATTTAAGGTCAGGAAAACCTCTTGTGGAGCCTTTATATACAGAGAAAGAAGTGGAGATGGCCATGAAACTTTTTGAACCAGTACCCTATGATGAGGTTGTAGATCTCTCAGATATAAAGATAAGATTTAGAGATTCTGCTCATATATTAGGGGCTTCCTCTTTAGAACTTTGGAGTGATGGGACAAAGATTGTTTTTTCTGGAGATATAGGCCCACAAAATAATGTGATGGAGGGCCAACCATCTATTATTGAAGGAGCAGATTATGTAATTATAGAGTCCACCTATGGAGATAGATTGCATAAAAGCTTGGAAGAAACAAGATCAGAGTTTGAAAGTGTAGTACTTGACGCAATTAAGTCTCAAGGCAAGATTCTTATACCGTCCTTTGTGGTAGATAGGGCTCAAAGGGTTATGTATGAGCTTATGCTCCTTACCTATAAGTATCCTTTTCTCTCTAAGGTACCTATATTTTTTGATAGCCCTATGGGGAAAAAGGTGACAGAGGTTTATGAAAAACATAGTAATCTTTTATCGGGAGAAATCCAGAAATACTTTCTTGAAGGTATAAATCCCTTTGAATTGAAGAATTTAAGGTACTTGGTAACTCCTGATGAGTCGAAAAGTATAAATGAACTTGACACGGGAATTATTATCGCAGGATCTGGAATGTGTACGGGAGGAAGAATTTTACACCATTTAAAACACAACTTATGGAAAGAAAATACCCATGTCATATTTGTGGGATATCAAGCAGAGGGGACTTTAGGAAGAAGAATTGTAGATGGAGAAAAGACAGTACATATAATGGGAGAGGAAATTACTGTAAGGGCTAAGATTCATACTATAAACGGTTTTTCTGCTCATGCTGATCAGAGTGATCTTGTAAAATGGACAGAGTACTTTAAGAATGATCCAATATTCGTAATAGTTCATGGAGAACCAAAAGCTTCTCAAGCCTTAAGTCAGATTTTGCAGTTAAAGGGCAAGAGAACTATTATTCCATCTTATGCTCAAAGTTTAGATCTTGAGAAGAAAGAGATTGTAGCTCCTAAGGTTGCGCCTTCCTTTGATATAGAATCTTTACTTGAGGAACTTAGCTCTTATGCAGTAAAGCTGAAATCCTCCACTGTTCCCCAAGATTTAGAAACTTATTCTTTATTAAAATCTGCTCTTCATCTTTTAAAAGAAGTAAGTGATAGGGGTAAAAGTTTATGAAAAAGATTAATAGGGTAATAATATTTTTGAGCCTCATTATACTTTTGCTCTCCTCAGTAAGATCTAACGTTAGAGGAGATTATGCATTGATGATTATAAGAGAACTTTCCAGTGCAGAATACAAGGGAAGGCAAGCAGGAACCTTTGAAAATCTTGAGGCATTAAAATTTATTGAAGGAGAATTAAAAAATTTAGGTTTAAAAGATATATTCTATCAAGAGTTTCCTGTAGAGGTTTTTTATTATGATGGGGCTCCTGAATTTCTCTTAAAGACTGAAGGAAGGGTTTTGAAAAGATATGAGTATAGAAAAGATTTTAGAGATAGGTTTTCGGGAAATTACAAGGTAGAGGCAGTAATAAAAAACAATGTAAGGGAGATTAAGGGTGCTTTTTATCTTGTAAAAGATAGATATGCAGATAGAAATATGCTTTTAGCGCATATATATGGGGCAAAAGGAGTAATTTTAGGGCTTCCTGAGGATAGAACTGAATTGATATTACAAAGATCAATGTTCTTTTTAAAAGAAGATATGCCTGTAGTGTATGTAACTTCTGAGGTTTTTAATGAGATCTCAAATTATATGCGTTCTGAGAATAAATTAAGGGCTTATTATAGAATTGGATATGTAAAAGAGATGGCAAAAGCTTTTAATTTATATTTCTTTATTCCTTCTTCGAGAAAAACAAAGAAAACTGTAGTGCTTACTGCTCATATTGATCATGTTGGAGATGATTATGATGGTAGCTATTTTCCTGGGGCAAATGATAATGCTTCAGGGGTTGGTGTAGTTTTAGAAATTGCAAAGGAGATCTTTGAAAAGGGTAATAATTATCCTTATAATTTTTTATTTTTAATCACCAATGGTGAGGAGAAGGGACTTCTTGGTTCTGAATATTTTGTAGACTATCCTCCAATCCCTCTTGAAGATATAGTTTTAGAGGTGAATTTTGACTGTTTGGGAAGGGGAGAAAATCTGGTAATAAGTTATAATGATTATGCAAGTAAGTTGGTAAGTAAGATTAAATCAATTAATTTGAATAATAATGTGTATTTTGCGAAGGATTATTATCTTAATGAGTCAGATCAATATCCTTTTCATGTTCACGAAAAACCCTTTTTATTTTTCATAAGGGTAGAAAAAGATGAAAAAATTTCAGATCTGCACCAGAAGACTGATACTGTTGATAAGATTTCAAAGGATGTTGTTTCTTCCACTATAGATACGTTTTTTAAAATTTTAAGAAGTTTATCCTATGATTCTTTAAATTAGTTTTAAATTTTTTAACTTAAAATTATAATAGGATAATATTGCGATTAGGAGCTATGAAAAGAAATTTGGGAGATATAATATTCAAAATATTGGCTGTCCTGTCAAGCTTGGCTTTAATTTCGCTTGTGCTTTTTTTATTTGTTGAACTTGTTATTTATTCTGTTCCTAGTATTAAAAAATTTGGAATTAAGTTTTTAATTGAAAAGATATGGGATCCTGTAGCTGAAAAATATGGAGCACTCCCTGCCATTTATGGAACTTTAGTTACCTCCTTTTTTGCTCTTTTAATTGCTTTTCCTTTAAGTATAGGTATTGCGATTTTTATATCTGAACTTTCTCCTCCTCTTTTGCAGAGGCCTCTTTCTTTTATTATTGAACTTTTAGGTGCAATTCCAAGCCTTATATATGGTATGTGGGGACTTTTTTCCCTTGCTCCATTAATTCAGCTTAAGGTTGGTCCTTTTTTGCAAAGGATATTAGGATTTTTGCCTCTTTTTCAGGGATATCCTATAGGAGTTGGATATTTGACTGCGAGTATAGTTCTTTCTATAATGATAATTCCTACTATTTCTTCTCTTTCAAGAGAAATTTTAATGGCCGTTCCTAAGGATCAAAGAGAGGCAGGATATGCTTTGGGTATGACTAAATGGGAAGTAATATGGAGAGTAGTTCTTGGTAATGCAAAATCGGGAATTTTTGCGGCAGGAATGTTAGGATTAGGAAGGGCTCTTGGAGAAGCTGTGGCAGTTACTATGGTGATAGGTAATTTCTATGATATATCCATCTCTTTATTTTCTCCAGGTGTTACTATAACCAGTGTTATTATAAATGAGTTTGCTGAAGCAACAGGACAATTGAAGATTTCAGTTCTTATGGAACTTGCATTAATACTTTTTATCATTACTTTCTTTGTTATGGGATTTGCCCGATATTATATCTTAAAGAGGATTGAAGGACGATGAGTTATAAAAGAAGGAAAGCTATAAATAAGGTAATGATATTTATAAGCATACTAACCTTTTTAATAGGAGCTTTCTTTCTTTTCTGGATTCTTGGAGATATATTTTTAAAAGGAATAAGACATATTAACTTACGAATGTTTGTTGAGCTTCCTAAACCTCCAGGGGTTCCCGGAGGAGGTATTGGTAATGCTCTTGTAGGTACACTTATCCTCACCATACTTGCAAGTATTATTGGTATTCCTATAGGAATAATGGTGGGAGTCTATGTAAATGAGTATGGAAGAGGAAAACTTGCTTGGTGGACTAAATTTCTTTCAGAGGTTTTAACCAGCTTTCCTACCATAATTATCGGTGTCTTTGTTTATCTTATTGTGGTGGTTCCTATGAAGTCTTTCTCTGCCCTTGCAGGTGGAATAGCCTTAGGAATTATTATGTTGCCTATTATTGCAAAATCTGCCGATGAATCTATAAAAATGGTCCCTAACTCTTTAAGGGAAGCTGCTTATGCTTTAGGAGTTCCAAAATGGAGAACTATTCTAAAAGTAGTCATCCCTTCTGCATCCAGTGGAATTATTACAGGTATAATGATAGCTATAGCAAGGGTTATGGGGGAGACTGCGCCTCTTCTCTTTACTTCTTTGAATAATGTGTACTGGAGCCTTAGTTTAACAAAGCCAATAGGAAGTCTTACGGTGACTATTTTTAATTATGCTACATCGCCTTATGATGACTGGAGGAATATGGCTTATGCTTCTGCCCTTGTTTTAGTGTTTCTTATCCTGATCCTAAATATTATTGCTAGGATTTATGGTGGAAGAAAGAAATAGATCAAGGGAGGAGAATAAGAGTTGGAGAAGATAAGGGTTGAAAAGTTAAATGCATGGTTTGGAAATATGAAAGTTTTGAAAGATGTTAATGTCTCTATGAAAGAGAAGCATATTACTGCAATAATTGGCCCTTCTGGATGTGGTAAGACTACGCTTTTGAGATGTTTTAATAGGCTTCATGAGCTAACGCCAGGAGCCAAAGTAGAAGGTAAAATATTCTTAGATGATTTGAATATATACGATAAGGATGTAGATCCTGTAATGGTAAGAAGAAGAATCGGAATGGTATTCCAAAGACCTAATCTTTTTAATCACATGACCATCTATGATAATGTAATTGCTGGATATATTCTTAACAGTAAAAAACTGCCAAGGGATGAATTAGATAATATAGTAGAGCAAAGCTTGAAGCTTGCAGGAATTTGGGAGGAGGTTAAAAACAGGCTTAGAGAATATCCCTCTGCTCTTTCGGGAGGCCAGCAACAGAGAGTTTGTATTGCAAGGGCTCTTGCAGTGAAACCAGAAGTACTTCTTATGGATGAACCAACCTCTGCCCTTGATCCTATTTCTACTTATCGTATTGAGGAAACTATAAGGGAATTAAAGGAACACATAACTATTATTATTGTTACTCATAATATGCAGCAAGCAGCAAGAGTCTCTGATGATACCATTTTTATGTATATGGGTGAAGTTATTGAAGCAGGTCCAACTCCTCAAATATTCACCAATCCGAAACAAAAGCTTACCGAGGATTACATTACAGGAAAGTTTGGCTAATTACTCGTGTAGCTCTTTTAATTCTCCTGTTTCCATATAGTAGATTCTTTCTGCCACATTTGTTACGTGGTCTGCAACTCTTTCTAAGAACTTTGCTATCATAAGCAATCTTATTTGTTGAGGTGCAGTTTCAGGGGCATGCTCTATCTCTTCTACTATTTCATCATAGATCTTATAGTAGGTTCTGTCTATAGCATCATCCTGCTCCACTACGCTTATTATGAAGTTTATATCTCTATTTACAAAGGCTTCTAAGGAATCACAGAGTATTTTTTCTACAAGTTGGAACATTTTTATTAGATTTTCGTTGGTAGGAAGAGGCGGCATTTTTATAAGCTCTATGGTAAACTTTGCTATGTCTACGCAATAGTCTCCCATTCTTTCAATATCGCTGATAATCTTCATTGCAGCAGCAATTACCCTTAAATCGTGGGCCATAGGTTGTTGAAGGGCAAGAAGTTTTAAACATTTATCTTCAATATCCCAATTATATTTGTCTACAATATCATCCATTTCAATGACTTTTTTAGCCAGATTTTCATCTCTTTCTAATAGTGCATTCTTGCTTTTTTCAAGCATTTCTTTAACTTGATTCCCCATTTCCAAAAGGGAATTTTCTAATTTTCTTAACTCTTCCACAAAGCTATGCCTCAGCAAAATTTTCCCTCCCTATTTTTATAGTTTAAAAATTATAACAAAAATTTTTCTTTATAGACAATAAAAATTGGCAAAATATACCACATAGGTATGAAAATAAGCGCTAATATAAAAAATATTAAGTTGCTTGTTTATTGTGAGAGAAAGTTATTGTAATTAGTACTCTTTTTAGTTATTAACGTTTACAAGTATGCTTATGCTTCTTTTGTTTTCTGCCTCATCATATGCCTTTACCATTATTGTGTGCTCTCCATTAGAGCATAAGTTGGTATTCCAAGTATATGCATATGGTGGCAAGTTGTCTATATATTTTAATTCGTCGTCAATATAAAACTCAACCCTTGATACATGCAAATTATCTGTAGCAGTTGCCTCTATGGTTATTGTTCCAGTTAAAGTTGCTCCATCTGTGGGATATGTTATGGAAACTGTTGGTAGGATAATGTCTACTATTTGAGCAAGATATCCTGTATTTTGATAGTTACAACGGAATTTAGGCCATACGGATTTTGCAAGTCCATAACTTGTGGAATTTATTGCATAAAGATAACCATCATCACTTCCTACATATACAGTTTTATTCCCTAATGTAGGTGATGAATTAATGAAGTCTCCAGTTTTATATTTCCACTTCAACGTACCATCAGGGTTTATTGCGTAAAGATAGTTATCCCAACTTCCCACATATATAGTTCCGTCTTGCCCTATGGCTGGTGAGGAATGAATGCGATCTTCAGTCTCGTATTTCCATTTTAGCGTACCATCTGGATTTATCGCATAAAGATATCTATCCCAATCTCCTACGTATATAGTGCCATCTGATCCTATTGCTGGTGAGGAAGTGATAGACCATTCAGTTTGATATGCCCACTTCAGTTTATCCATATTACTTACGAATATCCTTATAATTTTGGATATGCTTGAATTTCCAGCTAAATCTATGGCTTTTGCAGAGATAAGGTATAACCCTTCATCATATTGGGTTGTATCCCATGTATATGTATAAGGTGCTTTTGTTTTTTCTATTATCTTTTTACTGTCTATGTAAAGCTCTACCTTTGAGATTCCTTTATCATCAATTGCTTCTACTGTTATTGTTATTGTTTTGCTTACAGTTTCTCCATCTGCAGGCGAGAGAATTGATACTGTTGGGGGTTGTGTGTCTTTCGGTGCGCATCCATAAAATAAAAAAAGAAGTATTAAAATTAAGAAATTAAAAACGCTTCTCCTCATTTTACTAACCCCCTTAAATAAGGTTATAAAAATCGTTGGTTAGAATATTGCTCTATTTTTTTCTTTAAACCTTGATTTTTTATTTTAGTCTTTTCATTAATATTATTATACTTATGTTTTTATTTCTTGAAAATAATTAGTAGAATATAGAAAATAAAACCTTTTAGGAGGGAAAGTATGGCAGGAATTCTTGAGGGAAGAAGGATGGTTATTACTGGAGCTTCAAGAGGGATTGGTTTTGAGATATGTAAGTTATTCCTTAAAGAGGGTGCAAGTATAATTGGAGTGGCAAAGGATGAGAAAAGATTAAAAGAGGCAGAAAAGCTTTTAAGAGAGATGGGAGATTTTGAGGGTGTAGCCGTTGATTTAGAAGAGGATAACTTTACCTCAAAGATAGTGGAAAAGGTAGAGAAGAAATGGAATGCCCTTGATGTTCTATTCAATAATGCGGGAGTTATGCTTGCTTATGGTGGATTTTTGGAGGAAAGTGATGAAGTATTTGAAAGAACATTTAAAGTGAACCTTTATGCTCCATATAAACTTGTAAAAGCAATGTTGCCATTTTTACTTAGAGGAAAAGAGCCAAGAATTATTAATACGAGTTCTGGGGCAGGTATTTTTGATGAAATAAGAAAAAAGTATGATATTGCAAGTTATAGACTTAGTAAATTTGCATTAAATGGATTTACTATTATTCTTGCTAACGAACTCAAGGGCAAGATAGCAGTAAATGCTTTTGATCCTGGCTGGGTTAAGACGGATCTTGGAGGACCAAATGCTCCAGGATCTCCAGAGGATTCTGCAAGGGGAGCTCTTGCAGTAGTTACCTTGCCTTTTGAGGTTACAGGAAAGTTTTTTAAAGATGGAAGAGAAATAAACTTTTAATTTAGATTTGTTTTGTTATAATATTTACTAAGGGAAATAAGGATAGAAGGGAAGGGGACTTTTATATGAAATTTCCTTTGGGACAGGAGATTTATAAAAAGACGCCTGCGCCTCTTGTAAATTTAAAAGAGCTCATATCCTGGTTTAGGTTGGAAAAATTTAATGGGCTTTTGATGGGGGAGACATCCAATATAATTACTGAAATTTTGGTTTATGATGGTAAAATTCCTAAGGCTTTTACAGAAAGAAATGGAGAAGTATTAGCAGAGGATTGTTCGGCAATAGAGATATTTATAAATGATTATTTGGCAAGGGTTAGTTCTCTATCTCTTTTTTCTTATGATAAAGAGTTAATAACTCCTATCTTAATTTTATATTTTTCAACTCCTAATATACTCCATGAGGAAACCTATTTATTTGTTCCCGAAAGACTGATTGATGAAAGTAGGAAAGAGAATACTTTGTCTCATATTTTAATTGAGGATTTAGAGGATAAGGTGCATTTTCTCTTTTATAATGGAATTTTTAAAGGGTATTATTCTGAGAAGGACGGAGTTATTAGAGAAGATTTAAATTTTCTTTTTGAATTATTTAACAAGGGTAATACTTTTGTTAGCTTTTATCAGACATCCATTAAGGATTTTGAGAGATTAGATGTTTCGTCTTTAAAGTTTAGTTTTATTGAGGATGAAATTAACAAATGGGTGGAAAGGCTTTTGGAGTATGTTAACTTTATAATTGGATATTACGATGAGCATGGTATGCATGTGGAGAATCTCAATAGGGTTTTGGAGGGACTTAATATTTTATTTAATTCATTAGTATGTTTAGATAACAAATTTATCATTAAAAGGGAGATTATAGGTAGTTATGATGAAATTGAAAACGAAATTGTTGAACTTATAAAGAGGATAAATAAGGAGCTTTCAGATTTGTGGGGAAAGAAGTTTGTATATCAAAAGTATATCCAAGGTTATAAGAGTTTTATGGAAAAGTATAAAAATGACAAGGTTATTATGGAGCTTCTTGATAGGATAAACCCAGAGAATATTGAGTTTTAGGGAGGAGTACTGATGAGTATGAGTTTAGGAAAAAAGATTTCTATTTTTTTTGTTTTTCTTTTTTTAATTCCATTTTTCATTTTCTTATCTGTTGAATTTAGTAATTTTAAGAATGAGGCTTTATATCCTATCTTTTACCAGATATCAGAAGGTATTGCACTAATTATTGCTGTTTATTATTTCTTGAAAATTGAAAAGAAGTGGCGAGGATGGTTGGGTTGGTTTTTGGTTGTTTTGAGTTTGGTTTTTCTATTTATTGCTGATTCTATATGGAATTTTTATGCCATATTTAGAGGAGAAGAGGCACCTTTCCCAGGTATATCTGATATTTTTTATGTGCTTTTTTATGTTTTTGCCTTTGTTTTTCTTGTTTATTTTATAAGGCTTTTGAAGTTAGAATTTGATCCTTCAGAAAAGTTTTTTATTTCCATAATTTTTCTTGTAATTTTTGTACTTCTTCTCCAAGGTATTTTAATTTCTATCTTTGGGAGTAAAGAGATGGATTTTTGGGAAAAGTTTTTGAACATATTTTATATTTTAGGAGATTTTGTTCTTATACTACTTGCTTTTATGCTGTTAATGAAGCTTTGGGGAGGAAAGGTGGCTAAAAATTATATTTATTTTGTTCTTGCTCTTTCTTTGACTACTATTGCGGATGTTATTTTTGTTTATATCTTTAAAAATTATGGAATCTCTAATTGGGCAGATCTCTTTTATCTTGCTTCCTTTTTGCTTTTGGCATGTGCTATCATAAGTGAGAGTTTGTTACATATATCCAAATGAATACTTTAGTTGAGGGGGTAAGTATGAGAAAGATTTTAATATTTTTATTACTTTTTCTATTTTTGACCATAGCTTATGCTCAAGAGGATGAAAAGGTAATCGCAGAAAAGTTTATTAATTTATTGGTAAGCGGCAAATATGATGAGGCAGTAAATTTGTTTGATCCTTCTGTAAAACCCATGATTCCTGCGGATAAGTTGGAAGAGGTATGGAAATCTCTTGAGAAGCAGGTAGGAAGTTTTAAAAGCATATTAGGCTATAGGACCCAAGAATCAGGAGGATATAAAATAGTTTTTGTTACTTGTGAATTTAATGCAATGGACATAGATGTGAGGCTTGTTTTTGCTAATAATAAAATAGTAGGTATGTTTTTCCAGCCTGCTCCTCCTCGCAAATCCTATACTCCTCCATCCTATGTGGATGTTAATTCTTTCGTGGAGGAGGATGTTAAGATTGGAAAGGAGTTTCCTCTTTCTGGAAAACTTGTAATTCCAAAGGGTAAAGGTCCTTTCCCTGTGATTATTTTGGTCCATGGGAGTGGTCCTAATGATATGGATGAGAGTATAGGACCTAATAAACCTTTTAGAGATATTGCTTGGGGGCTTGGAACTTTAGGCATAGCAACCTTGAGGTATGACAAAAGAACAAAAGTTTATCCTGAGAAGTTTAGTGAATATAAGGATGGGTTTACAGTTTGGGAAGAAGTTATAGAGGATGTGCTTTTTGCTATAGAATTTTTAAAGAATAGGGAAGATATTGATAAAAGTAAAATATTTGTTTTGGGGCATAGCCTTGGAGGAATGTTGGCTCCAAGAATTGCAACCTATACTAAAGATTTGGCAGGATTGATAATAATGGCAGGTCCTACAAGGCCTTTAGAAGACTTAATTCTTGAGCAAACAGAATATCTTTCTAATATTGACGGAAATATTGATGAGAACGAGAAAGCTCAACTTGATGTCATAAAAGGTGAGATCCAAAAAATTAAAGATCCTAATCTTTTAGAAAAATATCCACCTAATTTAATGATTCTTGGAGCACCCGTTAAATATTGGGCTGATCTTAAGAGTTATGATCCTTTGCTAACTCTTTCCAATTTAGAGATTCCTGCATTAATTCTTCAGGGTGAAAGAGATTATCAGGTAACTTTAAAAGATTTTGAGGGGTGGAGTAGGCTTTCTTCTTTGGAGAGGATTACTCTTAAGCTATATCCAAAACTAAATCATCTTTTTATGGAAGGAGAAGGAAAGAGTATTCCTCAGGAGTACTATGTGGAAGGGCATATTCCTGAGTATGTAATAAAAGATATTGCTGAGTGGATAAAGTCTTTAAAATAGGGGAGGAATTATTTCCTCCCCCTTAAGTTAAGCCTTTCTTATCCAAACTTGCATTGGTCCCTGTTCTCTATTGGCCCATGCATAATATGGTATGGCTGTAAATTCGACCTCATTTCTTTTTAGTCTTAAATCTTCTATTGGTAGATATAAATTTTTCTCCCAAATATCTTTTTCAGGAATATAACCTTTTCCTTTTATTACTACTAAGCCCTTTAAATTTTCTGAGTATATTGATTTTAGTTCTTTTTCTGTATCAATCTCTAAGTCAAAAATAGGAAAATTGTTATCTGCTTGTTCTATGCAGTATACGATAGGGCCTCTTTTTATTGCTACTCTTCCTACATTATCTTTTACCTTTGGATTAGAGATTATAACTTCTGGTTTCATGTTTAAGCTTAGTTTTACTCTATCGCCTTTCTCCCAGTTTCTTTCAAGTTTGGCATATCTATTTATTATTTCAGGTTTTTCTTCGTGATTGTTTACCAATATGGAATATTCTTTTACCCATCCTGGAATTCTTAAAAATAGGGAAAATTTGGCATTACTATTTACTGTTATGTTAATGTCTCCATCCCATGGGTAATTTGTTTTTACGTCTAATTCTATCACATTGTTATTCCACTCTATCTTAGCGCTATTTTCGGTATATAAATGCATCCATATACCATCATAGGATTTTGTATATACATATCCAGGGAGGCTTGCAATAAGTCTTGCAATGTTTGGAGGACAGCAAGCACAAGCAAACCATTTTTGTCTTCTGTGTTTTCCATTGTCAGAAAGAGGATTTACATAAAAGTAGTGCATGCCATCTAAGGATATTCCAGAAAGAAGACCATTATAAAGGGTTTGTTCCATAATGTCTGCAAACCTTCCCTCAGGCATTGCAAAAAGCATTCGGTAATTCCACATGAAGCTTGCAATAGCTGCACAGGTTTCTGCATAAGCTGTCTCGTTAGGAAGTTCATAATCCTCTCCAAAGGCTTCTCCCTCATATCTTGCTCCAGCTCCACCTGTAATATACATCTTTCTCTCTGTAAAGCTATGCCATAGTCTTTCTAAGGCCTCTAATATACTTCTATCTCCTATTTCTAAATAAAGATCCGTTGCTCCACAATTTAAATAAAGAGACCTCACAGCATGTCCTACTATCTCGTCTAAATCTCTAAAGGGTTTATGATCTATATGATACAAATCCCCTCCCACAAGGCCTTTTCCTCTTTCGTCTATAAAAAATCTTGCTAACCCTAAATATTTGTAATCTCTTGTCTCTCGAAATAGTTCTACAAGAGCCATCTCAATTTCAGGATGTCCACAAGTGCCTTCTTTTTTTCCTGGACCAAAGACCGAATTAATGTGATCTGCAAATTTGATTGCTACCTCAAGCAAATTGGTCTTTCCCGTTGCTCTATGATGAGCTATACCTGCTTGAATAAGATGTCCTGCACAGTATAGCTCATGCATGTCTTTTAAATTTGTCCATCTTTCTTTCTTCTTTTCAAAAGTAAAATAAGTATCAAGGTATCCATCTTCGTCTTGTGCAGATTTAATTTCCTCAATCACTTGATCTAACAGTTTATCTAATTGATCATCCCATTCCCACATTAAGGAATAGGATGCTGCCTCAACCCATTTGTAAACATCAGTATCGTTAAAAAAGAATCCAAAATAATCTCCTTGTGCTTTTCCTGCTGCTCTTCTAAAATTGAAAAGTCTCTGGGTTTGTTCTAAGAGTTCATATTGAGTCGGAATGGTTACTTCTTTTATTGTTCTCATTCTTTCTGCAAGAAGTCCCTTGGTTATTCTTACTTCCGATACGGCTACAGGAAGCAACTTTGAATGAGGACTATTGGTAGTATTTATTAAGAATGTATTAGGCATAATTTATTCCTCCAATATTAAAACCTCTTTTGGATGTAAATCAATTAATCCTTCTAACTCTCTTCCAGAAAGTAGATCTTTCTTTTTTGGGCCTATATTTATGGTTTTTGTCTCTTCCGAGTGGTTTAATACAAAGGTGAAGGTTTTTCCATTTTTTATCCTTTGGGTAATCTCTATTCCATAAGGTACATCTTTTAAAATTGGCTCTATTTGATGTATTTTTGATAGATACCTTACAAACTCTTTTAAGAACTCATTAGATGGAAAGGTACCGATATAGTAGGCATAACCATTTCCATATTTATTCACTGTTATACAAGGTTGTTCCTTATAATAATCTTTACTGTAAACCCCAATTGCCTTTGCAGTGCTATCCTCTAAATGAATTACATCAAATACTAAGTTGCATTCGTATTTTTCCTTTGTAAATTCTTTCCTATATTCATCTTGTATAATGATCTCGTTTTTCATTTCAGGGGGAAGAGCATCGAATTCTTCTACCCAAATTCCCAGAAGATCTCTTAAGGGTTTTGGATATCCGCCAAGATAAACTAAATCATTCTCATCTACAAGTCCACTTAGAGTTGTGGTTACAAAAATTCCACCTTTTCTTACATAATCTTTTATCTTTTCGGCCCATTCTTCCTTTACCATGTATAAGAGAGGCGCAATAATCAATTTATATTTTTCAAAATTATCCTCAATTCCTATAACATCTACTCCTAAGGTATTTTCAAATAATGCTCTAAAGTATTTTTCTACTCCTTCTACGTAATTTATAGCAGTACTTGGACCTTGAGAGTTCTCAAGAGCCCACCAATTTTCCCAATCAAATATCACTGCTGTTTGTGATTTTACTCTACTTCCAAGAAGCGTATCACCTAATTTATGTAATTCTTCTCCTAACTCTTTCACCTCTTTAAATACCCTTGTATTTTCATGTCCTGCATGGGATATTACTGCACCATGGAATTTTTCAGGTCCACCTTTAGATTGCCTAAGTTGGAAGAACATCACAGTATCTGCTCCATGAGCTACAGCTTGATAACTTTGAAGTCTCATAACTTTTGGCCTTTTGATATAACAATAAGGCTGCCAATTGGTTTGACTTGGGGTTTGCTCCATAAGCATAAAGGGCTCTCCTTGTTTTAGCCCTCTCATAAGGGAGTGCCTGAAGGCTATATTTACGTAATCATCGGTAAGATAGGGGTAACTATCCCAAGAGACCACATCCATATGCTTTGCCCATTCAAAGTAATTTAGGGGTTTAAAAGCTCCCATGAGATTTGTAGTTACAGGTATGTCAGGATTATATTTCTTAATAATGTTGTATTCGTTTAGATAGCATTCTAAAATACTTTCTGACATAAAGCGATAGTAATCAAGGACCATTCCCTGTGCTACAGTAGATAATTTCCCTGTCCACCAATGATGAAACATGACACTTCTTAGGGTAGGGGCATTAATTTCATTCCAATCGTAGAAGGTCTGGCTCCAGAATGTAGTGTACCATCTTTTGTTCAATTCCTCTAAAGTTCCATATTTCTTTTTTAGCCAATCTCTAAACTCTTTTACACAATTTTCACAGAAACAATATGTTCCATATTCATTGGCAATATGCCATACAAGTACTCCTGGATGATTGGCGTATCTTTCTGCAAGTTTTTCTACGAGCTTTCCTGCAAAGTACCTGTATATTTTGCTATTAGGGCAGAAATTTACTCTTCCTCCATGTTCTCTTTTATGTCCATTGATATCTACAGGGAGAATTTCAGGATATTTTACCGACATCCAATGAGGCTGAGAGGCTGTAGAAGTAGCAAGACATATGTATATACCATTTTTCCATAGATTATCTATAATTTCGTCTAACATGGAAAAATCATAGACATCTTCTGAGGGTTGTAAAAGTGACCAGGAAAAGACATTTACTGTGGCAATATTTATCTTTGCGAGTTTAAATAGTCTAATATCTTCTTTCCATACTTCTTTGTCCCACTGTTCAGGATTGTAATCTCCACCGTACCAAATATACGGTAATTTGGGATTTATCATAGAGCTACCTCCTTGTTTTTTTAATGATAATAGACCAAATTGTAGGTTAATGTAAAGATTTTTATTGCTTCATTGACCCTAATATACTTTGTATGAAGTAATTTTGTAAAGTGAAGAATACTATAATCATAGGTAGTGTTGCTATAACTACTGCAGTCATTATTACACCAAAATCTGGGGTATAACCAGAGGCTAATGTGGATATAAGTAGAGTCATAGTCTTTTTATTTTCGCTTTGTAATATTACTAAAGGCCATAGATAAGAGTTCCAGCTATTCATGAAAGACCAAATAGCCCCAGCAGCATAGGCTGATCTCATGGATGGAAAAACAATAGAGAAAAATATTTTTAGTTCGTTTGCTCCATCGACTCTTGCTGCCATAATGATTTCTTTAGGATACATTTTGAAGTTCTGTCTGAAGAAGAAGATGAGAAATACTGAGGAGAGCATGGGAAGGATTACTCCCCAGTGAGAATCAATCAGATTAAAGGAAGTCATTAGTTTAAATAGTGGAACCATAAGGGCTGCAAAGGGAATCATCATAACCTTTTATAATCTAATACTATGTTTTATACTATTCATTAAATTCATTAATAAATTGACTTCACAAATATGCATACTCTATAATATATATCGTTAAATTTTTAACAATTTGGAGGTGATTCTCATGGATGTAAAGCCCAACTACACTCTTGATGTGAGAGGAGAGGTGTGCCCAGTTCCCGATGTGGAGACCAAAAGAAAGTTAAAGACAATGCAGTCTGGAGAGGTTCTTGAAGTGCTTATTGATTATCCCCTTTCAAAGGAAAGGATTCCTCAAGGAGTTAAAGAAGTAGGAGGAGAAGTTTTAGCTATTGAAGAGATTGGACCAAGTGAGTGGAGAATTTTAATTAAAAAATTATAAATGAAAAGGGAGGGATTTATTGATGATCTGGCAAGGCTTGCTAGTTGGTATTCTTTTTGGAGTAGTTTTACAAAGATCAAGAATGTGTTTTAACTCTGCTATAAGAGATATTAAATTCAATAAGGATAATTACCTTGTAAAGATGGCAGCTGTGGCAATACTTATAGAAACCCTTGGTTTTCATCTTGTAGCATCTTTAGGATGGATAAAACTTAATCCTCTTCCTTTTATTCCATTAGCCCAAATTATAGGTGGATTTTTGTTTGGAATGGGCATGGTTCTTGCAGGTGGATGTGCTAGTGGTGTAACTTACAGAATTGGCGAAGGTTACATCACAGCTATTTTGGCTGGACTTTTTTATGGAATTACTGCTTCGGCAGTAAGAGGTGGAGTTTTAAACTTTGTTAATTCATGGTTTGGGTCTCCAATTACTGTAACTATGCAAGATCCTGGTATATATAATGCAGTAGAGGGTAAAGTTAGCCCAACTATTGCAAATGTTTTAGGCATAAATCCATGGATTGTAGCTATTGTTTTTGCAGTGCTTCTTGCTATTTATATTTGGGGTACAAAGACTACTGAGAGACAAGTTTCAGGGTTAAATTGGCTTACAGGTGGAGTTGCTCTTGGTATTGTAGGTATTCTTGGATATCTATCTCAAAAGAGTTATGCTCTTGGAATTACTGGTGGATGGGTAAATCTATTAAGAGGTACAGTTTCAGGAGTAGCATATAATTGGATTGGAATGGAAGTCCTTGGGATAATAATAGGAGCCTTTGTATCTGCTCTTATATCTAAGGAATTCAAATTAAGAGTTCCAAAGGATCCTAAGACATATTTGCAAGTTATTCTTGGAGGAATATTGATGGGGTTTGGTGCAGGTGTTGCTGCGGGTTGTAATATAGGCCATATATTATCTGGTCTTCCTCACCTTGCTTTAAGTTCTATTCTTGCTACTATTTTCTTTGTGCTTGGCAACTGGTTCATGTTTTGGTATTTATATGCAAGAAAGTAGGAGGGAAAAAGAATGCATATTGCTATTCAAGTAAATGTTCCACCATATACTTATGAAGATTTAGATACGGCTATACACCTTGCAGAGGCAGCACTAAAGAGAGGGCATAAGGTTTCTATCTTTCTATTTGCTGATTCTGTGCTTTCTGTAAATTCTAAAGTAAAACCTTTAAGAGTTGATAGAAACATTCCTTTAAAGATGAAGGAACTGTGTGAAAAGGGAGTTGAAGTACACATTTGTGGACTTTGTGCAGAGTACAGGGGAATCAACTCTGAAAATACAGTGGAGGGCCCCAAATTTTCTGGGGTACCTGAAATGGCATCTTTGATATTTAACGCAGATAGATATATGAACTTAATGCCGTAAGGGAGGAAAATTTAATGAAAAAAGTGCTCTTTGTAGTTTATCAGAGCCCTGCTGGATCAATATGGGTAAATGAGGCGTTAAGAAGCGCTTTTGGTATGTATGGAGAAGATCTTGAGCCTTCCATTCTTTTTATGGGAGATGCTGTGGTAGCAGTAAATAAGAATACCCATCCTGAAAATTTAGGTTGTCTCTCTCTAAGCATGTCCTTTAAATATCTTGAAAGATACGGGACACCAATTTATGTGGTAAAAGAGGATTTAGAAAAGAGAAAAATAAAAGAAGAGGATATTGAGCCAACGTGGAAAGCAAAAATTATATCAAATAATGAGCTTTCTGAGTTTATTCATTCCTTTGACAGAGTAATATTTTTCTAAAAGAGGTGAATGAAGATGGCATTAATAATTGTAAAGAAAAGTCCAACAGAAGATATTAGTAGAAGAATGATAGATCTTGCTATGGAGGGAGACACTATTCTCTTTGTTCAGGATGGGGTTTTACATGCCATAGATGAGAATACTAAAAACTTAGTTAAGAATGGAGTTTCGGTTTTTGTTTTAAAAGAAGATTTAGAAGCAAGAGGATATTCGGAAAGTTTGAGTCTTTTTTCTTGTGTAGATTATGAAGGATGGGTAGAATTAATAGAAAAGAATGAAAAAATAATTTCGTAGGAGGATCAGTAAAAATGGAAAGGTTTGACGTGATATTTTTGGGAGCAGGATCTGGAGGTTACGTAGGGGCTATAAGAGCAGCAGATTTAGGGAAGAAAGTATGTATAATTGAGGCAAGGGAGCTTGGTGGTACTTGTTTAAATCGAGGATGTATTCCTACAAAAGCTCTTTTAAAGAGTGCAGAGGTATTTCACACAGTAAAGGATGCAAAAACTTTTGGAATAAATGTTGATGCTTATTCTTTTGACGTAAATGGTATCTATTCTTGGAAAGAAAATGTAGTGAAAAAGTTAGTATCAGGAGTAGAGTATTTATTGAAGTCAAGAAAAGTAGTAATAAAGAAGGGAAGAGGAAGAATTATTGATAATGAAACAATAGAGGTTGAAACCCCAGAAGGGAAAGAGATAGTTCAAGGGGATAATATTGTTATCGCTACAGGTTCTGAGCCAGCTATGATTCCCACATTTAAGATCGATGGAAAGAATGTATTAACCTCTGATGATGCTTTGAATTTAAGAGAAATTCCCAAAGACATAGTAATTATAGGAGCGGGAGCCATTGGTATTGAGTTTGCAACTTTTTATAGCACCTTTGGGACAAAGGTTACTATTGTTGAAATGATGCCTCAAGTTGTGCCAACTTTAAAGGATAAGAAGGTAGCAAGTTATCTTCAAAGAATATTGAATAAAAAAGGCATTGAGGTAAAAGTGGGAGCAAAGATAGAAAGTGTAGAAGTAAAGGATGGAAAAGTGTACTCTACCTTGTCTACTGGAGAAGTTTTAGAAAGTGAAAAGGTTTTAGTCTCTATAGGAAGAAAATTGAACTCCGACAATATAGGGCTTGAAAATATAGGTGTAAATGTGGATAGAGGAAGAATAGTAGTAGATGAGTATCTCAGAACAAATGTTAAGAATGTATATGCTATAGGAGATGTGATAGGAGGGCTATTACTTGCTCATAAAGCTATGAAGGAAGGAGAAGTGGTAGCGGAAATCATTGCAGGTGAGAATAAAAAGATGGATTATAGAGTAGTTCCATGGGCTATATTCTCATCTCCAGAGATTGCTGCTTGTGGTCTTACTGAAGAAGAAGCAAAAGAGCAAGGTATAGAAGTAGTAACGGGAGAGTTCCCATTCTCTGCTAATGGTAAGGCTGTATCAATGAATGCTACTGATGGTTTTGTAAAGGTAGTTGCTAAGAAAGAGGATAAGGTAATAATAGGTGCACAGATTATAGGTCCGGAGGCATCAGTTATGATTGCTGAACTTGCCCTTGCCATACAAAATAATTTAACTTTGGATGATGTAGCAGATACTGTTCATACCCATCCTACACTACCAGAGGCTGTAATGGAAGCTGTGAAAGTACCTCTTGGAAGCGTAGTACATATTTACCTAAGAAGATAGTTTAGAAAAATTTTTTTCGGACCCCTTGACAAATTTTAAAACTATGTTAAAATTATAATTGCCACAGGCATCAAGGGGTCCGAAAGGCTCCCTGATGTGCCTGACTGGGACTGAGTAAGTCTCAGGGGCCAAGGAAAGGTAAGGAGTAAAATCCTTACTAAGTACTTGGAGGCCAGAAGGTAACAGGGGTATTGGAAAAGCCCGGTACCTCTGTGAAATCTGGTAAAACCCTGGGATGAGAGGTCTCGGGAGGGTGCAAGGGAGAAGCTGAGTAGGGTCCGTTGAGCCTGTGGCACCTTTTTTATTTGGGAGGAAAGGGAATGGTAATCGAAGATATATATTATGACTTAGTGAATTATTTTGGAAAAGATGTAAAAAGGATAAATCACGCTACTAAAGTTTGGGTTTTTGCGAGAATTATAGGGAAAAGAGAAGCCTTAAATGAAGAGACTCAGCTAATACTTGAAATTTCTGCAATACTTCATGACATTGGTATAAAGGTTTGTGAGGAAAGATATGGTTCTACAGCAGGAAATTTACAAGAACTTGAAGGGCCTAAAGAAGCGATTAAAATTCTTGAGAAATATCCCTTAGACAATAGGATATTAGAAAGAGTGCTATTTCTCATAGGAAATCATCATTCCTATGAGAAGATTGATAATATAGATTTTCAAATTCTTGTGGAAGCAGATTTTCTTGTAAATATCTTTGAAGATAATATAGATAAAAGTACTGTCGAGTATATAAAAGAAAAGTATTTTAAGACTGAGACAGGGAAGTATTTAATGAATATAATGTATGGTTAATTACTTATTTTGGTTAATTTCCTCAGTAATAACCATATACTTACTTTTATATTCAAGAGGCTTTTATTTAAAAATTTTCTCTGTTTTAGTACGAGACTTTTATCTGATAAACGTGATAGATAAGTTTTTATTTATTATTCTCTCTTTTTTTGCTTTAGGTTTTATTATTTATTTTGAAAGTTTTTATAGGAAAAGAGAGCGCGTAAAATCTTATTTAAAATTTTTATTAGTAACGGGTATACAGCTAATAATCTTGTTTCTTTTTCAATTTACACCATATTTACTCTTAAGAACCCCCTTATCTTATAAAGAGGCTATCCTTCTAATTTTAGAATTAATTCTGGGTGGACTATTTATAGGATTTTATATTGTTCACAAGAAATCTCGAGTTTTGTAAATTAAAACCTGATTCTCTTTTTTATTCCAAAGTTTTTAATTAAAAATTTTTAAGGACTGATTTTGACCTTGTGAGGTTTTATTATAGGGGGTGAAACTAAAATTTGGAGGTGAGAGTTTATGAAAAAGTATGTGAATCTTCTTCTCAGTATCCTTTTAATTTCACTTTTCCTCTTTACTACTGGTTTTGCCCAAACAGGGACTAAGGTTTACATTAACAAAGTTAATAGTCCAGATGGGGGATTAATTGAGCCTGCAAAGTCACAACTAATTAACAAGTTGATGGGAAAGGGATTTGTAATTACTGAGAAAAAAGATGAAGCGAATTATTTAATTGATCTTGTAATTGTAAGTGCAAATAGCAAGAGGAGTTTTAACTGGCTGATTCTTATTTTCCCTGCCTGGCCTCTTGTACCATTTACTACCGTTCAGGGCGAAGCAATAGTGGCTTTGAGGATATATGATCAAGCAGGGAATGAGGTATTATTTGATCAAACTGGTGCTGTAAGAAACGGAATGTGGTTCTTTGGAGATTTTGTATCAGGAAGTTCTGTAATAAAAGGAGCAGTAAATGATTGTATCAATATACTTACTTCTAGGATGAATTTACGATAGTTCCTCATTCTTAAATGGAAGGGGAGAGATACACTCTCTCCCCTTTTAATCTTCTTACTTTTGTCTTTAAGTAAAAAAATAATTTCTTGTTGTGTAAAAATTATTACTTTAAAATATTTTTTAAAAACTCTTTTAAATCCTGTCTATTCCTTTTATTTATTTTTTTCTTTATCATCTTTAAATTAATTCTTAGTGTATATTTTTAAAAATTCGTTAATGTGGTATACTAACACAAATTAATTGGGGAGGTGTACTATGAAAAAGAAAAGTATTCTTTTTGGGGTCCTTACAGTTATTCTTTTCTTTTTAATGATCGCCAATTTAGGAGCTCAGACAAAAAAGGTAAGACTTAGTATTATAGATGTAGCAGGTAATTTGCAATTAACAAAACCAGCTATTGAGGCTTTTAAAAAGGCAAATCCTGATTTAATTGAAGATATAGAGTATTTAAAGGCTACGGCTCCAGAACTTCCAGCTAAGATAAAAGCACAGCAAATGGCAGGGAATATTACAACTACGATGGTACTTACAGGATATGATGCTATGGCTTCTGGTCTTGAAATGGATCTTTGGGAGAATATTTATCCTACTTATAAACAATATTTTCCCAATTTAGAAAGTAGGTATTTACCAGGAGCAAAAGCTGCATTTGATCTTTTTAAGGGGTATGGAATAGTAGTTACATATTGTCCTGGTGGTCCAATGTTTACCTATAACCCTGAAAAGGTTAAAAAGGTTCCACAAACAGCTGAGGAGCTCCTGGAGTGGGCAAAACAGAATCCAGGAAAGTTTATGTATGCAAGACCTGCCAATTCTGGACCTGGAAGGGCTTTCTTACAAGGTTTACCTTATATTCTTGGAGATAAGAATCCCAAGGATCCTAAAACCTGGGATAAGACATGGGCATATCTAAAAGAGCTTGATAAATATATAGATTATTATCCTACAGGAACAGCAATAACCTTCAGAGAGTTAGCAGAAGGTACAAGATGGATTATAGCAAGCCATCTTGGTTGGGACATGAACCAGAGAATTTTAGGGGTAATACCTTCTAATTTTAAAGGCTTTTTCTTAAAGAATACGACTTGGGTGACAGATGCCCACTTTATGTGTATGCCTAAGGGACTTGATGAGGCAAGAAAGAAAGCTACTTTACAGCTTATGGCGTGGCTTTTAAGAGCAGAAATGCAAGCTTTAACCTATGATGATGGTTATTTCTATCCTGGACCTGCCATTAAGGGTGTACCATTAAGCAGTGCTCCAAAGGAAACTCAAGATAAGATAAAAGCAGCAATGAGGCCTGAATATGAAAAAGCAATAAAGGAATTTCCATCTACCACACAGCTTGGAGCAAAAGAACTTGTAGAAGCTTTTGATATGTGGGATAGAATGATAGGGGCAAAAGTTAAGTAATAAAAGAGTATACTGAGTAAGGAGGGGGGTATATAGAAATCTTAGGAATATAGGGGGCAAAAGATGAGAGAATTTAAGGAGCTTAGGATTACAGGATTAAATAAATATTATGGGAATAAAAAAGTTGTCGACAATTTTAATTTGACCATAAAAAATGGAGAATTTGTAACTTTATTAGGCCCTTCTGGCTCTGGTAAATCTACAGTTTTAAATTGTATAGCAGGCTTAATTCCTATAGATGGGGGAAGTATATACATTGACGACGAATGTCTCGATGATGGTAAAAATTTTGTGCCTCCTGAGAAAAGAAATTTTGGAATGGTTTTTCAAAATTATGCCTTGTTTCCTCATTTAAGTGTCTTTGATAATGTGGCTTTTGGTCTAAGATTGAGAAAGCTACCTAAGGAGGTAATTAAAGAGAAAGTTATAAGTGCCCTTAGGATGGTTCATTTAGAAGAGCATGTTAATAAATATCCTAGGCAACTTTCGGGGGGAGAGCAACAGAGAGTTGCACTTGCAAGATGTATTGTTATGGAGCCAAGAGTGATGCTTCTTGATGAGCCTCTTTCTAATTTAGATGCTCTTTTAAGAATTGAGATGAGATATGAGCTCAAGGCTCTTCATGAAAGGTTAAAAATAACTACCATATATGTTACTCATGATCAGCAAGAAGCTTTAGCTTTATCTGATAGAATTGTAGTACTTAATAAAGGTAAAATTCAACAAATAGGTACTCCTGAAGAGATTTATTCTTATCCTTCTAATTTATTTGTGGCAAACTTTTTAGGATTTAGGAATATATGGGAGGTAAAGATATTAAAGCTTGAAGGTGACAATGTGGCTTATATTAAATTTGGAAGTGTAAATTTAAAGGCTACTCTTCAGGATAAATATAAGAGTCATATAAGAAATATTTTTGAGAATAATAAAAGAGCATATATTTCAGTAAGACCTGAAGATATAGAAATAGGAGAAGGTTTGGAGAATAATATAGAAATAAAGATTGAAGTTATAGAATATTTGGGACATCATAAACAATTCTGGGGAGTAACTTCTGATGGGATAAATATAGAGGTATCTAAGGAATCGAATATAAGTTTAGAACCTGGAGATAGTGTAAAAATATGGATACCTCCTGAGAGAATTCTAATCTTCTCAGAGGAGGACTAAATATGGGAAGACGTAACACTCTTACTATAATATTATTTCTACTTCCTGCCTTTGTGTATTTAACTTTTTTATTTGTTTATCCCTTTTTATACGGCTTAAATCTTAGCCTAACTGATGAAAGAGGTAATTTCACCTTAAACAACTTTATACGTTTTTTTAGTGATCCTTGGGATGCTAATACTATTTGGATTACATTAAAAATCGCTATACCTGCTACCTTATTAAGTATATTAATTGCCATCCCTCTTGCATATTACATGAGACATGGTATAAAGGGTGAAAAATTTATTACTATGTTATTGATTCTTCCTATAACTCTGGGGAGTGTCTTTATTGCTGAGGGTATGCTTACTTACATGGGGCCTAATGGCTGGTTGAATAGGCTTTTAATATTTTTAAAAATAACTGATAAACCTTTAAAATTAACTCATAATTATTTGGGAGTTTTAATAGCTCTTATTATTCAAGGTTTTCCTTTCGTTTTTCTCATGCTACTTGGTTATATTTCTGGTATAGACCCTAATTTAGAAAAAGCTGCAAGTGTATTAGGGGCAAATAGATGGCAGATATTTTGGAAGGTAATGTTTCCCTTGTGGCTTCCAGGGATTACTATGGCCATGTCTTTAAATTTTGTTATGAATTTTACAGTTTTTCCTTCTGCGGTCCTTTTAGGACAACCCTCTGGTCCTACAAGAGTAATATCTATTTCTGCTTTTCAATGGGCTTTTGAGAAATTTAATTTTCATATGTCTTCTGCTGTGGCAATAATCATGGGTATAGTGGAGTTAATTTTTATACTTATAGTTATGTTTATTAGACAAGGGTTATACAGAGGCTCTACAGTGGCAGGAAAAGGATAGGAGGATTAAGATGAGGAATAGAGTAGGTCTATCAAAAGCGTTATTTTGGTTTGCCATAGTGATCTATTCTTTTAATATTCTTGGTATTATTCTTACAGTGGTTTTAAATTCTTTAAGTAAAGAATGGTATGGTGAATTGTTGCCCAAAATATTTACTTTTGAGTGGTATGCTTATATGGCAAGAGAACATGATCTTCCTCAGCTTCTTTATGCCACCTTTGTAGTTGCAATATCAGTAGCTTTGATAGCTTTAATAATTGGCCTTCCTACGGCATATGTTTTAGCAAGATATGATTTTAGATTTAAAAATGTGATCTTATCTCTTTTATTATTGCCTATGCTTATACCACCGATGACTTATGGTATTCCTCTTGCTGCATTATTGTACAAACTAAGACTTGCTACAAGGCTTCCTGGAGTTATACTTGCTAATCTTGTACCAGTAGTACCTTATGTAACCTTAATCTTGACTCCTTTTATTGAACAGATAGATGTCAGTTATGAATCTGCAGCAAGAGTTTTAGGGGCTAACAGATTGCAAACCTTTTTGAAGATACTTCTCCCTCTAACCGTACCGGGAATCTTTACTGCTGCGCTTCTGTCCATTGTAAGGACAATTGCTATGTTTGAATTAACGTTTTTAGTAGCAGGGCCAAAATCTCAAACAGTAGTTGTAGCTCTCTACTATGATGCTTATGCTGCTGGAACACGTCCTCCTCAGGCTATTGATGCTTTAGCAGTTGTATACTTCTTAATTACTATGACTTTTCTTGTAATTGCTTTGAGATTTGCAAGCCCAACTCAATTTGTTTATAGAGGAAAATAAGGGGGAGACAAAGTTGGTGTTTCCCCCTTAGTATCATACTTCTCAGAAGTAGTCCCAGCAGAAGGTTGGATACTCTGAAAACAGTTTATTAAAGTCGTTAAGAGCATTAAAGTTGTTAACTTCTATATATCCGAGGTTATAAGCCGTTTTTGGAGATATGGTTCCTGTAATTATCTGAGATAAAGTGTTTATGTTTATTGCTATGTCATACTCTAAACCATCTTTCTTCTCTAAATTTCCTTTCCCATTTTCTATTTCTAAATTCCATATTCCATCATTCCATTCTCCATGTTCGTCTTTAATTTTTAATGCAATTTTGATATTTATATTTTCATCGTATTTTAATGACGAAAGTGCCCTTTCTACATCTATAACTCTTATCATGAAGGTTGGCTCAATAGAGCATTCTCCCCTTGGATTGGGAAGAATAAAGGGTAGAGGATCATCAAGAGGGGCAGTCCATTCTACTTCTTCTATAGTCATGGCCTGTCTTGAAAATAGACTTAAAAATCCTTTATATGCAGAGGTGTTTAAAGTTATCATTTCCCTTACAACAATTCTATTTATATTCGTTTTTTCTACACTATAAAGGAGATATCCTTCTATCTCTTTATCTTCATAAATATAAAGATACGTTAGGGTGCGGGTTCTAAAAATTAGGCTTTCCCATCTTTCATCAGTTCTTTTTATGGAGCCAGAGAAGTTTTTAGAAAATTTATCATATACAGGTTTTATAAGTTTCCAGTCTTCAAGAGGAATTCTTTTTACCTTTTCCATTTCAGGAAATTTAGGAATGGAGTAGGTTTTTCTACGATATCTTTTTTGAAATCCTCCGAGCTCCCATCCAAAGGTTCTATAAAATTCAAAGGAGAAAGGATAAAGGGAGGAAAAAGTACTGCCATTTTCTTTTGATATTCTAATAGCCTCTCTTAGTAAATAATGTACATAATTTTTTCCTCTTTTTTCTGGAAGGGTAGCTACACCTCCTATTCCTGAGAAGGAAAAGAGCTCTCCTCTTACATATCCCTCCATAGGTATGATGCTGAGGGCTGAGACTAATTTGTTATTTTCGATTGCTCCTATACAATTTCTTATACTTTTCTCATTTACCCATGTACTTACCTGTTCATAGGGAAAAGCAAAAGATTGGCTCCAAAGCTCAATTAAATCATCAATATATGAGGGGTTTAATCTTATTATCTCCATTTTTATCCCTCCATAAGTTTATTATGAATAAGCTCTACAAGGGTGTACCCTTTAAAGGGGTAGTCTTGTGTGACTTCCCAGAACATAATTCCCCCGAGGTTATTTTTAATTACATAGTCACATTTCTCTGAGATGGATTCTTCATCATCATAGGAGTACATAATTTTTTCTTTGGGATTCCATAGCCAGGGGACTTTTGCGTACTCATCTCTAAATTTTATGTAATCTGGATCATTTTCTAGTACTCCTCTTATAAAGAAAAAGGGATTACTTCCTGAGGGATGGCCTTCACTATCAAATATCCCATAGGGAATTCCCTTTACTTTTGCAAAAAGTCCATTATAGCCTTCATCCTCACAAATCCATCCCTTTCCATAAAAGGGAACTCCAAGAACAATCTTTTCGGAAGGTACCTTAAATTTTAAATATTCTCTTACTGCAGAGTCACAGTTTGCTCTTTCTCGGCTTTTTTCATCAGGATCTTTTGGGGTTCCGTAAAGAGGAGAATGGTGATTGGTGTATTTATCCCAAACGCCATGAAAGTCGTAGGTCATGAGATTAATAAAATCAAGAAATACATGGTACTTGTCTGGCTCAGTATTGTGAATTTGAGTATAACTTGCAGGAGCAGCTATGGTAAGAAGAAGATCTTTATTTTCCTCACTCAATACTTCCCTTAAGGTTTTTAGAAGTAAGGTAAAATTTTCTTTATCTTCAGGACGAGCTTTATTGGTGGGCAGTCCGCCACTTACAGGAAATTCCCAATCAATATCTATTCCGTCAAGATTAAATTCTTTTATTAATTCAAGGGCACTTTTAGCAAATTTTCTTCTATTTTCTTCTGTTAACGCCACATCAGAAAACTCTCCAGAGTCTGTCCATCCTCCAACTGAGATTAATACTTTTACTTTTTTGTATTCTTTTTTAAATTCTTTTATCTTTTTCATATTTGAATAAAAAAGATTTTCGTCAATGGGATGTACTTTTCCATCTACTATCTTGGCAAAAGCATAATTAATATGAGTTAAGAATTTCCAAGGAATATCTTCTATAGAATAACCCAAATATTCATCCCTTACTTTCCACTCAGGAAAATAGGCAACTACTCTTTTTTGAGGCATTTGTAAACCTCCTTTATGAAATATTAATTTTATTTTAACATATGTTTTTTTATTTTTTATTTGGTTTTAACTGCTATTTAAAACAAAACTTATATGCTTTATTATGGAGAGAAAATTCCCAAAAACTTGAAAGGGGGTATTTAAAAGTGAGGTTTGACAGGGTGTTTTCAAAAGTTCTCCTAATATTTATTTTGGTGTTAGGTTTTGTATTCTTTTCCTCTTCTTTTGGGGTAGCTCTTCAGTCTTCCTCTTCCCTCTATAAAGGAAAGCCTGTAAAGTATATCTTTTGGTTTATTGGGGATGGAATGGGATTAAATCATGTATATCTGACAGAAGCGTTTCTTGGCAGGAAATCCAATAGTCCATCTATAGAGAAGTTAAGTTTTACTCAGTTTCCTAATGTGGGTTTGATGACAACTTATGCTGCTGATAGTTATATTACTGATTCTGCATCTGCTATTACTGCTATGGCAGCAGGTAAGAAGACTAATGATGGAGTAATTAATATGGATCCAACTCTTAAGTTTAAATATAAGAGTGTTGCTGAGGAGGCAAGGGATTTAGGATATAAAGTAGGGGTTTTAACCAGTGTATCTATTGACCATGCAACTCCTGCTGGCATGTATGCTCATCAACCAAGTAGAAATAATTACTATGCTATAGCTCTTGAACTTTTTGAAAGTAATTTTGACTATTTTGGGGGAGGCGGATTCTTACAGCCTCAGGGTAAGGATGGAAAACAAAAGGATGTATATGAGATTGCAAAAGAAAAAGGATATAAGATTGTGGATAAGATTGAGGATTTTTTGAAGTTGAGAAAAGGAGATAATAAAATAGTCGCTATCAATCCTATACTTGATTCTTCAAAGGCACTACCTTATGCTATAAACCGCTTAAGAGGAGCAAATTTGGGACTCTCTCTTGCAGATTTTACTAAAAAGGCTATAGAGCTTTTAGACAATCCTAAGGGCTTCTTTATAATGGTAGAGGGTGGAAAAATTGACTGGGCTGCTCATGCTAACGATGCAGGTTCAGTTATATATGATGTTTTAGATTTCAATGAAGCAATAAAAGTGGCGTTAGAGTTCTATAAGAAGAGACCCTTTGAGACAGTTATCATTGTTACAGCAGATCATGAAACAGGAGGCTTGAGTATAGGTTATGCAGGAACAAGATATGAGGTATACCTTGATGTACTTTCACGTCAAAAAATATCCTACGATGAGTTTACAAAGGTTGTTAACGAGTATAAGAGCAAAGTAAAAAGAGAAGAGGCTAAACTTTCTGATCTTTTGCCTCAAATTAAAGAATACTATGGTCTTGAGATATTAAGCCCTGAGGTAAGGAAGGAACTTGAAAATAGGGCAAAAGCTGGAGATAAAGAGGCAAAAATAAGATTACAACTTGCATTGAATGAAAGTGAAATTGAAGAGCTTGAAAAAGCCTTTAAACTTTCCATGATGGATCCAAAAGAAAGACCTAACGATGCTAAGAGTTATCTATTATATGGTGGCTATGATCCTTTAACTATTACTGTGACTCGTATTCTAAATCAAAAGGCAGGAATATCTTGGACATCATATTCTCACACTGGTATGCCTGTACCTGTTTATGCTATTGGTGCTGGATCTTATATCTTCAATGGATATTATGACAACACTGATCTTTATAAAAAGCTAATGAGTTTGATAGGAAAAGATCCTTATAAGGACAATGTATTATCTTCAGCTGAAGTTAGAGAGTTGGTGTTTAGTAAGTAAATTTGGGGGAGGATTTTTCCTCCCCTTTTTAAAAGGAGGGTATTAAAATGATTGTTCAGGGAAGCATAGAAATTCTTGATCTTCTTACTCTAATAAGTTTTCTTTCTTATTCTAATAAAAGTGGTATTCTTATGTTGAATGCAAATCATAGCGAGGGAGCTATATTTTTTAGTAATGGAGAAATAGTTGATGCTTTTTTAGAGAACAAAAGAGGAGAAGAAGCATTGGTTCATCTTATATTAAACCATTCAGCAGTGAATTTCTGCTTTTATCAAAGTAATATTTCTAGAAATAATACAATCAATAAAAAGTCTGAAGTTCTAATACTTGAACTTATGAAGATTTTTGATGAAAATAATAACAAAGATCTTCTTTTGGTATAGGAGGTAAAAAATGGCAAAGAAGAAAATACTCTTTGTATGTACCCATAATTCCGCCAGGTCTCAAATGGCGGAAGGAATTGTAAATGCTTTATATGGAGATGAGTATGAAGCATACTCTGCGGGTACAGAGCCACGAGGGGTAAATCCACTTGCCATAGAGGTATTGAAAGAAATTGGAATTGATATATCTCATCACAGAAGCAAAAGTATAGAAGAGTTTAAAGGGCAGGAATTCGATTATGTGGTTACTGTTTGTGATAATGCAAAGGAGAATTGTCCCTTCTTTCCCGGAGGTAAAAAATATATTCATAGGGGATTTATGGATCCTGCAAGCGTGGAGGGAAGTTATGAGGAGAAGCTTTACGCTTTTAGAAAGGTTAGGGATGAGATCATGGATTGGATAAAAAGTTATTTTATTGAGAATAAAGATGAAGGAGTCTCTTTCTTTACCCCAATAAATAAGATTTAAAAGGGGAGAGAATATGGTTATTAGGGATAGAGTTAAGAAGCTTGAGGAGAATATTACTATTCTTGAGGATTTTAAAAATAGGTATTCCTTGGAGAATGTTAAAAAAGATAAGATAATTCAATGGGCTTTGAAGTATGGGTTATATTTATGTATAACAGGTATAGGGGAAATTGCCTGTGGTATTGTGAATGAGAGAAATTTAGGTAATGCCAAAAATTATAAAGAGTGTATTGCTATATTAGGGGATAATGATATTCTTGATAGAATGTCTGCAGAAAAATTAATAAATTATGTAAATATAAGAGATATGTTAAAGAGACCTTACATTGATGTAGATCTTGAGAAGCTCTACTCTTTTACAGAAAAGCTTGACTTTTTTAGAGATTTCGTAAGTAAGGTCAAGAACTTTACTTAGCTTTTATTTATTACTTAAAAATTCTATTATCTCATTTATATCAGGAAGTTCTCTTATGGGATATATTTTAAAGAAAACTATTTTTCCCTCTTCATCTATTATTATGTTCGCTCTTTCTGAGAATCCATCTTCCTCACGGAATATATTAAACAGCTTTGCTACTTTACCATGTGGCCAAAAATCAGAGAGAATTTTTAAATTTTTTAATTGTAAATTTTCTGCCCAAGCCTTTTTAGAAGGTACTGGATCAACACTTACTCCCACAGGGATAGTATTGAGTTCTAAGAATTTGTTATAGTTCTCTTCTAGGGATAACATTTGTTTAGAACATATAGAAGTCCAAGCAAGGGGATGAAAAGAAAGAAGTATCTTTTTCCCTTTATAATTGGAAAGTTTAAATTCATCTCCATTTTGATCTTTCAAAGAGAAATCAGGGGCTTGAGAGCCAATTTCTAAACCTCTTTTTTGCATTTTTTAACCTCCCAAATTAAAAAGTAATATCATTTTTATTTTACCACAAATTTAATGGTTGTTATAATTTAAAATAACGTAAAATATTAGCAAGTTTAGAAAGGGGAATTTTTTAAATGAAACTGCCAGAAGGGTTTCAAGAAATCTTTGATAGAGTTTCTGATGGGGTTTATTTTGTAGATACTGAGAGAAAGATTTTGTATTGGAATAAACAGGCAGAAGAAATAGCTGGATATAAAAGGAAAGAAATAATAAATTCTCATTGCTATGATAATATTTTAAGACATATGGATGACGAAGGTAGAGAGCTTTGTAAGGATAAGTGCCCATTAGTGTATGCCATAGAAAATAATAAGTATATAGAAAAGAGAGTATATCTTCACCACAAAAATGGTCAGAGAGTTCCTGTCTTTGTTAGGGTTTTGCCTCTTAAGGATGAGGAGAATAGAATCATTGGAGCTATAGAGATTTTTAATGAGGCGATAGAGTTTACAAATTTAAAGAAGGAATTGGAAAAGTTGAGAGAGCTTACTTATATTGATGAACTCACGGGGGTTTTAAATAGAAGGGGACTTAATTTTTTCCTTAGAAAGCAAATTAATAATTTTAAAAAAAATAAAAAGGCTTTTGGGGTTTTGTTTATGGATATTGATAATTTCAAGGAAATAAATGACAGATATGGGCATAATGTAGGGGACAAAGTTTTAAAAATGCTATCAGAAACTTTAAAGAATAATTTGAGAACAGAGGATATGGTAGCTAGGTATGGTGGAGATGAATTTGTAGTTATCCTACAGGTTGGAGATATTAATACTTTGGAGAGCTTAACTAAGAGGATAAAAAATCTTATTGAAAACTCTTTTTTAGAGGAGGCTGGAAGAATTATAAAGATTACTGTCTCTGTTGGAGGAACTTTAATTAGGGAAAATGACACAATGAACACCCTATTAAAGAGAGCAGATGAACTGATGTATCAGAGTAAAAAGGAAGGTAAAAACTTATATAAGATTTCCTTGTAAGTTTTAATATTTGATATACTCTTAAAATGACTCTTAGAAAAAGTAAAGGAAAGGAGGCAAAAAGAAGAATGTTTGATGTCTTGAGGGGGTTGATCTCAAAGGTTAGTGCAGACTACGTGGATATTCGATATGAGAAGATGAGTGAGACGAAGATTGTTTTAAACAACCGAGAAATATTCCAGTTAGGTACTAATACGGGAGACGGATTTGTGGTAAGAATACTTAAAAATGGTGGATTTTCTTCTGTAGCATTTACAAGAATTGAGGATGCAGAGAAAGCTCTGAAGATTTGTCTTGAGAATGCTGAATTAATCTCAAAAAATTCAAAGAAAAAGGTTAGGCTTGCAGAAGTAGAGGTTGTAAAAGACACTTTTATACCCAACTTGAAGGAGGATCCAAGAGCCGTTTCTATAGATGAAAAACTTGAACTTTTGATGCACTATAATGAGATTCCCTTAAAGTTTGAAAATATTACTACTAATATGCAGTACACTGAAGTTGTAAGAGAGAAGTATTTTGTAAGTTCGGAGGGCACAGAGATAAGAGAAGATCTAATAACTACTGGAATAAGAGGAATGCTTATAAGTAGAGATGGCTCTTTGGTGCAGAACGTAAGGGTAGGGATAGGTGGAAGTGATGGATTTTATAGATTGAGAAATAGAGAAGAGGAGTTTGAAAAGAAGACAAAAATTGTTCTAGACCTTTTAAAGGCAGAGCCAGTGATAGGAGGAGTATATAATGTGATATTAAATCCAGATATGACAGGAGTTTTTACTCATGAGGCCTTTGGACATTTTTCTGAGGCGGATTTGATCGAAGATAATCCATCTATGAGGGAAAGAATGAAGATAGGGGCTAAACTTGGCAATGATATTTTGACCATAATCGATGATCCTACTATACCAAATCAGTTAGGTTTTTATAAATACGATGATGAAGGAGTTAGAGCAAGAAGGACTTATCTATTGAAAGATGGTGTATTGGTGGGAAGACTTCACTCAAGGAGAACGGCGGCAGAGTTTGGTGAGCCTGTTACAGGACACTGTGTGGCAGAGGATTATAGATATCCTCCTATTGTAAGGATGGGGAATATATTTATTGAACCCAAGGATAAATCCTTTGAGGAACTTTTAGAGCTTCTTGGCGATGGTCTGTACATATTGGATGCAAAAGGTGGTCAGACTTCTGGTGAGAATTTTACCTTTGGTGCTCAATATGCTTTTGAGGTTAAAAATGGGAAAATAGGAAAATTACTGAGAGATATAAACATCTCAGGTAATCTTTACAAAACTTTAATGGACATTGTGGCTATTGGAAAAGACTTTGAGCTTTCAGAGGTTGGCGGTTGTGGTAAAGGACAGCTTAATATAAGATCTTGTCATGGTGGTCCTCATATATTGGTTAAAAATGTAGTTATAGGGGGTGTCAAATAATGCTTGAAAAATTAATTGAAATAGGCAAGAGATATACTGATGAGGTTGAGATATATCAAATTAATAGTTTTTCATCAGGGGTATCTTTTGAAAATGGGATATTAAAGGATATTGATAGTTCTATCCAATCAGGGATATCGCTAAGGATAATTAAAGATGGAAAATTAGGATTTTCATATACTAAAAACCTTCTTGATCCAGAAGGATTAGTAAAGAATGCTGTTGATTCTTTAAAAGGAGATATAAGGGTTGAATTCTCTTTTCCTGAGAGGAGAGAATTAAAAGTACTTAATACCTACGATCCTGAAATAGAAAATCTTACAAACACAAAGATGGTAGAAGAAGGCCAAAGAATCTCTGAGATATTATCGCAGGCTACAAATACACAGATTAATGTGGGAGTTGTTAAATCAGTATCAGAGATAAGAATAATAAATAGCAAAGGGGTTGATTATAGCACAAAAAATTCCTCCTATATGTGTTATGCTGCTGCAATGTATCCGGGATCTTATTCCTCAATCTCAAGGATAATTGTAGATAAAAAATTCAAAGAGTTTTCAAAAGAAGATTTTGAGTATATAACTTTTCTTTACAATAATTCTAAAAAAGAAGTAAAAGCGAAAAGTGGAAGAATGAAAGTAATGTTTTTACCTACTACCATGTATGTATTAATTTGGAGGCTTATTTATGGTACCAATGGTAAAAATGTGTACGAAAGAACCACTCCATTAATTGACAAGATAGGTACTCAAATTTTTGATTCCTCCATCACCATATATAATGATCCCTTTAATGATTCTCTACCTGGTGCAAGGGCTTTTGATGATGAGGGTGTAGAAAGCAGAGTCCTTCCTATAGTGGAGAATGGGGTTTTGAAGAATTTTTATTATGACCTCTATTATGGGAGTAAGATGGGGATTGGATCCACAGGGAATGGCTATAAAGTTTCTGATTGGGGTGGTGAAATTATTAGAGTAAGGCCTACTCCAGCCCTGGAACATCTTTATATGAAGCCAGGAGATAAGGATTTTCATGAGATGATAAGGCTTATAGACAAAGGAATAATAATAGCACAAGCCTTAGGAGCACATAGTGGAAATATTCCTAATGGCGATTTTTCCATTGGACTTTCTCCAGGATTGTATGTGGAAAATGGAGAGATTGTGGGACATGTAAAGGATGCAATGGTGGCTGGAAATATTTATGAGGTTATGAAGAAAGTAGTAGCTATTGAAAATAAAAATTATGTGGGTAACATGGGAGTTTTTCCATCTACTATCTTTGAGGATGTGAGTGTAGCCATAAGAGAATAAGGAGGATAAAAAAATGATTTATGTTGCTGATCCTAAGAGATATGAGAATATGATATATAGGCCATGTGGAAGGAGTGGGCTAAAGCTTCCTGTTATATCCTTAGGCTTTTGGCATAATTTTGGATACAATGATTCCTTTGAGAATATGAGAAATATGGTTAAAAAAGCTTTTGACCTTGGCATTACTCATTTTGATCTTGCCAATAATTATGGTCCGCCTCCTGGTTCTGCTGAAGAAAATTTTGGAAGAATTTTAAAACTTGACTTAAAGCCTTATAGGGATGAGATTGTAATTTCTACGAAAGCAGGATACAAAATGTGGGATGGACCATATGGTGACTTTGGGAGTAAAAAATATTTGATTGCAAGTCTTGATCAGAGTTTGAGAAGAATGGGAATTGATTATGTAGACATTTTTTATCATCATAGGCCAGATCCTGAGACTCCAATGGAAGAAACGATGGAGGCTCTTTATCAGATTGTAAGGCAGGGAAAAGCTCTATATGTAGGAATTTCTAATTATGGTCCCGAAGAAACAAGGCTCGCTTATGAGACTTTATCTAAGATGGGAGTAAGGCTTATTGTAAATCAAATTCTGTATAACATGTTTTTTAGAAAGCCTGAAGAAAAGCTTTTTAATGTTATGGAGGAGCTGGGCATAGGAGCTACCATATTTTCTCCTCTTGCTCAGGGGCTTCTTACTGAAAAGTATCTTAACGGAATTCCTGAAGATTCAAGGGTCAGAAAATCGGGTATTTTCTTAAAAGAGAGTGACATAACTCCTGAGAAGATTGAAAAAGTTAAGAAATTATCTCAAATAACAAAGGAAAGAGGGCAAAGTGTCGCTCAACTTGCTATATCTTGGATTCTAAGAAATAAAGTTGTCTCTTCTGTAATTATAGGAGCAAGTAGGCCTGAGCAAATAGAAGAAAATGTCAAGGCAATTTATAATTTAGATTTTTCAGAAGAGGAATTAAAGAGAATAGATGAGATTTTAGGATGATTCCTTAAAGGGGGGAGAATTTATTTCTCCCCCCTAATTTTTTTACTCTTCTACAAGTTCTACATTAGCAATATAGATTGTTGTTGCAATACTTTTTTCACTAATTTTCCCCATATCAAAAACTATAATATGCCCATCTTTTTTAGGAGTAAATTCCCACTCAAATTTCTGTACCTCAGGAGTTAAGTTGAAGGTTGTGCTTTCTACAATTTCCCAGGTTTGATCTTGAATTACCCTAACTTGTAAGTCTCTTTCTGCATCTGCTTTTGCTTCAAAGGTAAGCTTATATTTTTTGTTAGCAGGAAGAGGAACATGGGTTCCAAACTGTATATGCCAGAAAGCATCCCCAGGATTTTTAATCTTTACATAGAAAAATCCACCTTTAGCTCCATATTCTTCTACTTCTGCTGTTCCTTGAACCACAATATACCAATTGGAAGGAGCAGAAAACATTAGATTTTCATTAAAGACTCCAAGTTTGGTCACGTTAATTACTTGAGCTTTTCCTTCAGGAGTAGTTACTTCCGTTACTCCGGGAGCAGTTTCTTGTTGGGTTACTTGGGGTGAGCCTGCACATCCTGCAATAAATAGGATGAAACTAATTAGCAACAAAAAGATGTAAATTTTCTTCATATACAAAACCCCCTTCTGAAAAAAATTTGTAATTAGTTACAAAAATAAGTAAAAAAATAAAATTTAAAATATCCCCTTATTAATTCACCTCTCTCTCTTATTAACTTTTTAAAGTATATTACAACTTTAAATTTTCTTCAATGCAGTTTTAACAAAACTTTAATTGAAATATGAGTTCATCTCTTTTTAAAATATATCGTGAAAAATATAACGATAAAATTAGAACGATATGTTGGGGTATAAAAATGAAAAAATTGATTTTAACACAAGAGATAAGCTGTCAATATTGTTATAAATGTCTCAGAAATTGTCCCGTTAAATCTATTATGTTCAACAGGGGCAAATCCTATGTTATTGATGACGAGTGTATTTTATGTGGAGTATGTATCGAAGTATGTCCTCAGAGGGCTAGGACTTATGTAAGAAGTACCCATTTGTTAGATAGTTTTAAGGGAAAGCCTTTTTTAGTATCCATTGCTCCTTCTTTTTTTGCTCATTTTGATGAGCCTTTTAAGGTTATTACCTTTTTAAAGAATCTTGGGGCTGTTGCAGTACAAGAAACAGCAGTAGGAGCTGATATAGTTTCTCATCATTATAAAAAATTCATTGAAGGGAGAAAAAAGACATTTATCACTACTGCTTGCCCGGTAGTTTTTGAACTTGCAGAGAAATATTATCCAGAGGTAATTCCTTATTTGGCACCTTTTCTTTCTCCTATGAATGTGCATGCTATTTTTATGAAGAACTATTTTGGTGACTTCCCTGTAGTTTATTTTGGTCCATGCATAGCTAAAAAGAGAGATGGGGAAGATTATGTAGATCTTGCAATGACTTATGAGGAGCTTTCTTCTTATATAGAAAGAAGTAACGTTAATATAGAAGAACTTGAAGAATCTTTTCCCACACCTCCTTATCCTCAAAGGGGAAGAGTTTATCCAGTAAGTGGGGGGATAAATTCTACTCTTGAGGGAAGCTGGGAAAATTATCTTGTGGTTGAGGGAGTAGAAAACATCATAAGAGTTTTTGAAAATATCTCTTCCTATGGGGAAGGTTTTGTAATTGAAGCTTCTTCATGTTTTGGAGGGTGTATAAACGGACCAGCTATAAGGAAAGATATTGGAATTTTAGAGAAGAGAAGAAGAATTCTTTCCTATATGGAAAAATTAAGGGAAGTAGAAGGAGAGTCAATAAAGCCTCAACTCATTGATTTAGATATAAAAAGAAATTTCTCTTCTCAAAAAAAGATTATTGAGATTCCAGAGGAAAGAATACGCAAAGTTTTAAGAGAGATGGGAAAAGACAATCCTAAAAAAGAATTAAATTGTGGGGCTTGTGGTTATCCAACTTGTAGAGATAAAGCCATAGCTGTGATTCTTGGAAAAGCAGAGAAAGAGATGTGTATTACTTATCTTATTGATAAGGTGAGTTCGGTAAGCAATGCAATTATTGAAGAGTTTCCAAATATTGTCATTATATATAAAAATGGAAAGCCTATTTATTTAAATCCAGCCGGAGAGGATTTCTTCTATAACAAAGAGGCTTTATTAGACTTTGTCATTGAAGAAATAGATAGCGGAAAAAATCCTTTAGAGATAAGTATTGATGGCGATGAATATTACTTCTTTGTAAAGACTTTTAATTTACCCGATGATAACGGTAAAGTGGCATTACTTTTAGATATCACCAATGAGAAAAAGAGAGAAGATGAGCTGAATAAGTTAAAGAAAGAAAGTGCAGAGAAAATAGAAGAATTGATAAATCGTCAGATGCTTCTTGCTCAGGAGATTGCAAGTTTACTTGGAGAATCTATTGCAGAGACTAAGAGTCAGTTTGCTCAGTTTAGGAAGGTGTTAGAAGAGGATGCTAACTTGTGATGTGAATTTTGCCTTTAAAAGTAAAGAGGGAGAGGAAGTTTGCGGAGATTCCATTAAGATTAAGAGGAATGAGGATAGAGTAGTGGTTACCGTATCTGATGGACTTGGAAGTGGTATAAAAGCAAGCATTCTTTCTACTCTTACTGCCTCTTTAACTACTACTATGCTTTTTAACGATATGCCTGTAGATGAGGTAATGAAGAGTATTCTTGCAACTTTGCCCAAATGTAAAGTAAGGGATATAAGTTATGCCAACTTTTGTAGTGTGCTTTTTAAAGCTAAAGAAAATATCTGCTATATAGCAGAATATGAGTTTCCTGTGGTTCTTTTGTTCAGAAAGGATGACTTTATTGAACTTAAAAAAGAAAGATTATTTGTAGAGGATAGGGAGATAAAAGAAAGTTACTTTACCCCTCAAGAGGGGGATCTATTATTTATAATGACCGATGGGGTTTCACAAGCAGGCCTTGGCAGTAAGCTTTATCCTTTAGGGTTGGGAATAGAGAATATAAAAAGAGAAATTTTTAATCTTATCAGATATAAGCTTTCTCCAAAAGAGATTGTAAATCATCTTATTGATAAGGCAAAAAGATTGGATAAAGGGATAAAAGGTGACGATGCTCTCTGTTGTGCTCTACATTTTAGGACTTTTAATAGGTTGAATATTATGGTTGGGCCCCCGTCAGATTCTAATCTTGATGAGTATGTGGTTAATAGATTTATAAATATGCCAGGAAGGAGGGTGATATGCGGAGGTACTACTGCACAGATAGTAGGTAAGGTGATAGGTAGGGAGATTTCTCTTGACCTAAAAACTATATCAGAGGATTCTCCTCCTGTGGGATATATGGAGGGAGTAGATTTAGTAACCGAAGGAATAATTACTCTTACTCAGGTATTTAGATATCTTGATGGTCAAACCAATAAGGTTGGCTATGGAGCAAGTCTTATTGTTGACTTTATAGAAAAAGCAGATGAGGTTTGCTTTATTGTAGGCAAAGCTATAAATCCTGCTTATCAGAATCCTCTTTTTAGCTACGATATGTCCTTAAAGTTTAAGATTGTTAATGATATTGCCAAGATTTTAGAAAGAAAAGGAAAGATCGTTAATATTGAAGCTTATTAAAGGAGGTAGAAAGGTGAAGCTTAAAAGAAATTTTGCAAAGGTAGAAGAGATTCTTAAGAAGCATGGATATCGTAAAGATAATTTAATAAAAATCCTTTTAGATGTACAAAAAGAATATCGTTATCTTCCAGAGGATGTAATAAATTATATTGGTGTTGCTCTTGATATTTCTCCTGCAAAAATTTATGGTGTGGCTACTTTTTATGCTCAATTCTCCTTGAAACCTAAGGGTAAGTACACCATTCTTGTTTGTGATGGTACTGCGTGTCATATGGCAGGTTCTACTTCTCTTATTGGCGCAATAAAGGAAGAATTAAACATTGGTCCTGGAGAGGTTACAGAGGATTTAATGTTTAGCTTAGATCAGGTAGGGTGTCTTGGTGCTTGTGCTCTTGCACCTGTGATGGTCATAAATGAAGAAGTATATGGAAATCTTACTCCTGAGAAAGTAAAGGAAATTTTAAGAAATTTGAAAGAAAGGGAGATGGAAAATGCTTAGAACTATAGATGAAGCTATTCAGTATATCGAAGAGAAAAAGATTGAGAGAAAGAAGAAATTAGAAGATCTTAATGTTTATGTCTGTGTGGGTACAGGTTGTGCTGCAAAAGGATCATTAAAGGTTTATGAAGCGCTGAAAAAGATTTTTAAAGAGAATAATGTAAATGTTAATTTACAAAAATTAGATGATAATGAGGAAAGGGTTAGAAAAACAGGGTGTTGTGGAAGATGTTCCTCAGGGCCTTGGGTAATAGTTATGCCCTATGGATATTTTTACTCTGAAGTGAAACCTGAGGATGTCAAAGAGATTTATGAAGAAACAATACTTAAGGGTAAACCTGTGGAGAGACTACTCTTTACAGATCCTGCCACAGGCGAGAGGGTAGAAAGATTGGAAGATGCAAAATTCTATAAAGCACAATCCTTCTATATTATGGAGGATATAGGAAAGTGTGAGTGTGATAGTATTGACGATTATATGGGAAGAGGAGGATATCTCTCCTTCATTAAGGTTCTCAAAGAAGGGAATCCTGATTGGGTAGTAAAGACTATTAAAGATTCAGGGCTTCGTGGAAGAGGTGGAGCAGGTTTCCCTACGGGAGTAAAGTGGGAGATAACCAAAAATAGTAAAGGAGATAGGAAGTTTGTAGTGTGTAATGGAGATGAAGGTGATCCTGGAGCTTTTATGAATAGGACTCTTTTAGAAAGAGATCCTCATGCAGTTTTAGAAGGTATGCTTATTGCAGCTTACACTATAGGGGCTCAAAAGGGATATGCTTACATTAGAGCAGAATATCCTGTAGCAGTGGAGATGTTCCGAAAGGCTATAGAGGATGCAAAAAGATTAGGCCTTGTGGGAGAAAATATTCTTGGCACTGGTTTTTCCTTTGATATAGAGATAAAAGAAGGAGCAGGAGCTTTTGTATGTGGAGAGGAAACTGCACTTCTTGCTTCTATTGAAGGAAAAAGAGGAGTTCCTCGTCCACGCCCACCCTATCCTGCTCAAGTAGGTCTTTGGGGTTATCCAACTCTTATAAACAATGTAGAGACTTATGCTAATGTACCTAAGATCATAAGAGACGGTGCTGAAAATTATAGGAAGAGAGGAGTTCCTAATTCTCCTGGTACCAAAATGTTCTCTGTAACTGGGCCAGTAAGACTTACAGGAATAATAGAGGTAGAATTTGGCACTACTTTGAGACAGATCGTATATGACATATGTGGAGGGCTTACTGATGATAACGAGTTTAAAGCAGTGCAGATAGGCGGTCCTTCTGGTGCATGTCTTTCTGAGGCATTCTTAGACCTTCCATTGGACTATGACTCTTTAAAGTCTGCTGGAGCTATGGTAGGTTCAGGAGGTATTGTGGTCCTTTCCAAGAAGGCTTGTATGGTAGAAGTTGCAAGATTTTTCCTTGATTTTACAAAGAGAGAGTCCTGTGGTAAGTGTATTCCATGTCGTGAGGGGTTAATGCAATCTTACCGTATCCTTGAAAGATTTACTCAAGGGAAGGGAACTTATGAAGATTTAGAAAATCTGGAGTTTCTTGCAGGGCTTATAAAAACCGCATCTGCATGTGGTCTTGGGCAAACAGCTCCAAACCCTATATTAAGTACATTGAGACTATTCAGAGATGAATACATTGCTCATATTGAAGGAATATGTCCTAGTGGAATGTGTACTGCCTTCAAGAAATATGTGATAAATCCTGAACTTTGTAAGGGATGTGGTCTTTGTGCAAGATCTTGTCCTCAATCTGCCATCTCTGGTGAAAGAGGAAAACCTTATGTAATTGATCAAGAGAAGTGTGCTAAATGTGGAATTTGCGTTGAAAAGTGTAAGTTTAAGGCAATTGAAATTAGGTAAGGAGGAAGAATAGTTATGAAGATATATGTGGATGGAAAAGAAGTAATAATAAGAGATGATGAGAGAAATCTTCTTGAGGCCTTAAAAAATGTAGGTATTGAAATACCAAACCTATGTTATCTTTCGGAAACTTCAATTTATGGCGCTTGTAGGTTGTGCCTTGTGGAAGTAGATGGAAAAAGCATAGTTACTTCTTGTAATTTAAAACCTTATGAGGGAATGGTAGTTAGAACGAATACTCCTGAGATATATGAAATAAGGAAGGGAATTCTTGAGCTTCTCCTTGCTTCCCATAATAGGGATTGTACTACCTGTGAGAGAAATGGTAGCTGTAAATTACAAGAATATGCAGAAGCTTTTGGAATAAGGAAAATAAGATTTGATAATGTCATTAAAGATGGCGGAGTAGATGATAAATCACCTATAGTTAGAGATAACACAAAGTGTATTCTATGTGGTGATTGTGTGAGGGTTTGTGAAGAGGTTCAAGGTGTTGCTGCTATAGATATAGCAGGAAGAGGTTTTCAGTCAAAGGTAACTCCTGCCTTTGGACATAGTCTTGCCGATGTAGAATGTGTGTATTGTGGGCAGTGTGTTGCTTATTGTCCTACAGGAGCTCTTTCTATAAGAAATGATATAGACAAACTCTACAGAGTTTTGAAGAGTAAGAAAAAAGTAGTCATAGGAATGATTGCTCCAGCAGTAAGGTCTGCTATTCAAGAGGAATTTAAGCTTGATTCTGATCTTTTCATTGCTGGGAGATTAAATACTTTCCTAAAGATGCTTGGTTTTTCAAAGGTTTTTGAAGTACCCTTTGGAGCAGATCTTGTAGCTTATGAAGAGGCTCATGAATTTCTCGATAGATTGGAAAAGGGAGAGAAACTTCCCCAGTTTACCTCTTGTTGTCCAGCTTGGGTTAAATATGTGGAGGAATTTTATCCCACATATATTGACAACCTCTCTACAGTGAAATCCCCTCAACAAGCTATGGGAAGTGTCATAAAAGAGATTTATTCTAAAGAAATAGGTATTCCTAAAGAGGATATCTATTTGGTATCTATAATGCCTTGTACATCTAAAAAGTTCGAGGCTGAAAGGGAGGAACACAAAGGGGTAGTAGATCTTGTAATTACTACAAAAGAACTTGCTCAGATGATCAAAGCAAGTGGTATTGACATATCTTCTTTAAAGCCTGAGCCTTTTGATAAGCCATTTAATCTCTACTCTCAAGGAGGACTTGATTTTGGTAAAACTGGAGGAGTGCTTGGGACAGTACTTGCAGTAATAAATCATAAGGTAAAGATTAAAAATGTAAAAGAGGAGGAAATTGAAAAGGGAATAAGACTATTTAATGTGGAATTAGAGAATGGTAGAAATGTTAGAGCTATGGCCGTGCATAGTCTTGGTAAGGCAAAAAGAGTACTGAGGGATATAAAAGAAGGTATTCTTAATGTGGACATAATAGAGGTTATGGCATGCAGTTTTGGATGTATTGGAGGTGGTGGACAGCCTTATCCTAATGATAGTAAAGTAAGGCAAAGAAGGGCAAAGATTCTTTCTGATATGGTGAACATAAATCCTATAACATCTCCTCAGGAAAATCCATATCTCATGGAGCTTTATGAGAAGTACTTAGAGCATCCTTTGAGTCACAAGACCCACGAGATATTGCATACTTCTTACTCTCCAAAGAGAAGAGTACCAGAACAGGAAGTAGAGATATTACCTCTTCCAATTCCTGAGGAAGAAAAGATTAAAGTAAGGATATGTCTTGGAACATCCTGTTATATTAAAGGATCTTATAAGATTCTTTCTGATCTCATTGAAGTTGTAAGAAAAGAAGATTGGGCTAAAAATGTGGAGGTAGTAGGTACTTTTTGTACCGAAAATTGTAGTAATGCCCCTAATGTTCTTATAGATGATATACTTATAAGTGGGGCAGACACCAATAAAGTGAAGGAGATGTTAAGAGAGTATGTTAGGAGAAAGCAAGAAGGAGTATCTGATGTTTCCTAAAGCAACCCTTGAAAGGCTTAAGCTCTATCATAGGCTCCTCTCTGAGGAGAAAGAAGAGTATATATCTTCTGAGGAGCTTGGTAAGAGGCTTGGCATTCCACCTGAACAGGTAAGAAAGGATTTGTCATATCTTGAATATAAGGGAAAGCCTAAGGTAGGGTATCACGTTAAGAGTTTACTTGAAGAACTAAATAGACTTTTTGGATTAGACAAAAATGTGAAAGTAATAATAGTTGGAGCAGGAAACCTTGGTACTGCTCTTACTAATTATCCTGGTTTTTCCAATTACAACATTGAAATAGTAGGTATATTTGATAATGATCCTGCAAAGATTGGCAGAAAAGTGGGGGATCTTGTAGTTTTACCCTTGGAATATCTGGGAAGGGTTATAAAGAGATTTGATGTAGAGATTGGAGTAATATGTGTTCCAAAAGAGTCAGCCCAAGAGGTAGCAAATCTTTTAGTAGAAAATGGTATAAAGGCTATATGGAATTTTGCTCCTGCTCTAATAAAGGTGCCCGAAGATGTGATAGTCAGAAATGAGGATATAACTTTAGGACTTTTGACTTTAAAACATATGCTTGAAGTAAAAAATACCCAAGTTAAGCAAGGGTAAAAATTTGGTCTGCAATTTCTTTATCCTCTTCTCCCTCCTGGTGGCTTACCATCAGGAGGGTTATTTTTTTATCTTCAAGATGTTTTTTTAGAATGTTTTTTTCTTTCTTTTTCATTTCTGGATCGAGAGATTTAAAGGGTTCGTCAAGAATAAGCAGGTTGTGAGGGACAGATAGTGTTCTTACAAAAGAAAATATTTGCTGGTATCCTCCGCTAAGCTCTGATGGGTAAAGATGTAGAAAATCTTTTAAGGAAAAATATTCTATTAAATTATTTAGCATTTCTGTGTCTTTAGCAAAAAGCGCTAAATTTTCTTTCATAGAGAGCCAGGGAAGAAAGACAGCGTTTTGGAATTGAAAGGATATCTTAGGTTTTTCATAGAACTCTACACTACCTTCATCGGGGGTAATGATTCCTGCAATAATTTTAAGTAAGGTAGTTTTGCCTATTCCATTAGGTCCTTTTATTATAACTCTTTCTCCTTTATTTACTTCCATAAATACTCTGTCAAGAACTTTCTTTCCATCAAAGCTCTTTTTTACATTATTAACTCTCAGAAAAACCATAATTCCTATCTCCTTTCAAAATGCCCAACCTTATAAAGATAAATTCAAGAATTTTGCTAAAGACAAATAAAATTACTGCATAGGCATAAACCTCTTCGGTATTTAAAAAGGTCTTTGCATAGCTCAGAAGGAAGCCAATTCCACTTTCTCCCGACAGAAATTCTGCCATTGCTGTTATTTTTAAAGAGGAAATTATGGAATTGGCAAGAGTGGGAAGCAAGAAGGGTTTGAGGTAGGGAATTAAAAATTTTGTCAAATACTTTTTTCTGCTTATCGGGTATATTTTGAAAAGCTCTATATATTCTTTAGGAATATTATTTATAGCGTTATAGGTAATAAGGTAAAAGTTGGGGAATAGAACAATGAATACGGTAAACACAATAGTTTTGTTTCCAAAGCCAAACCAAAATAAAGCTATAGTAATCCATACGATTAGTGGATTACTCTGAAAAATATCAATGATATTTCTAATAGCACTGTAGAGGAATTTATTTTTAATACATCCAAGGAGAAAACCCAAAAATAGAGCAAGGGTAAACCCTCCTACAGATCTTAAGAGGGTTATAAAGAGATGATGGTAGAAATTTCTCTCACTAAAAAGTTCTAAAACCTTATATAGTACCTTATGGGGAAGGGGAAGAATAAGCTTGGAATTTATGGCACTCCCCATAAGGTACCATATGAAAATAAATATTATCCAAAAACTTATTTTAAAAACTAAAGAATTTCTCATCAGGTATATTCCCTATAGTTTGTGGGGCTTTTTCATATATGAATTCCAAATATTTCATTAGATCATTTTTGATGGAGATTCCTTGATAAATAAAGGATAATCTCTTTAGAGAAAGCTCTATAATTTTTTTATCTAATTTTAGTATTTCTGAGGCTTTTTCTATATAGTCTTTTGGATTTTGAGAAAGTCTCTTAAAGTTTTCTCTGAATATGAGATCAATTCTTTTTATTTCTTTTTTATCTATATCTCCTCTTACAGCTATAGAGGTGATGGGAAGAAGTCTTGCCTTTGCTATCTCTCTATAGGTTTTTTGTATGTCAAGAATTATTTTCCCTCCGTTGTTTACACACATGGAGACAAAAGGTTCTGGAAGTAATGCGTTGTTTATTTTTCCTGCTATAAAGAGGGAGGCTATCTCTTGAGGAGTAGAGTAATAAATATTAATCTTGTCCTTTAAGTTCTTTTCTTGTAGGTAAATGTTAAAGATTATATCTTGGGTAGATCCTTTTTGAGCAATATAAACGTTGTCTCCAATAATTTCTTCAAATTTTTTAGCCTTATTGCTCACCAGATAAAAGGAGGCAAAATTAAAGGTGGCAAGGTATTTTATATTAATACCTTTATTATATAGATTAACTAAGGTTGTAAAGGGAGCTATTATTACATCGTATTTATTATCTTTAGCTTTTATTACGAGTTCATCAATGGTTCTCCAGATGGTGAAGTTAAAATCAGGATTTTCAAGCATCATTGTAGAAAAGGGTATAACTGTTGGGCCTAAAGGAATTAACACCTCTATCTTTTTGTTTTGGGAGAAAACAGGATTTAGAATAAGTAATAAAAATAACATTGCTAAGAGCAATAATTTTTTATTCATTTTTTCATCCTCCTTAAATCGTTAATTATTTCACGATAAATTATAGCAAGAAAATTTTTAAAATATGTTAAAACTTTATTCACCATCCTTCTTTTGCTATAATTACTTTTGTTTATGGATAAGAGTAATATTATCCAAAGAGTAAAAAGAATATTTATAAGACAGAATGTTACTGAGGCAGCAATCTTAATTACCCTACTTGCTGCGATAAGTAGAGTTATAGGATTCTTCAGGGAGATGATGATTGCTGCCTTTTTTGGAGCTAAGAAGTTTACAGACAGTTTTGTGGTGGCTCAAGCTATTCCAGGAATTCTTGCAGGACTTGTAGCAGGGGCTTTGTCTTCGGTGTTTGTCCCTCTTTATGCAGAATGGAGAGAGAAGAAAGGGAAAGAAGAGGCAGAAAGATTTGCATCTATCCTTGTTTCGGACTTATTTATTCTGCTTTTAGGAGTAACTGTTTTTTCCTATGTTATTTCTCCTTTGATAATTGAAATTCTTGCCCCTGGATTTTCTGGAGAAACAAGAAAATTAGCCCTTGATTTTACCTATATTATGCTTCCTGGAATTATATTCTGGGGTACTTATGGTATTATTACAGGTTTATATAACTCTCATAAAAGTTTTGTCATTCCAAACTTAGCAGGGGTTCTTGGGAGTATTGTTTTTATACTTGCCATATTCTTCCTTCACAATACTTTTGGAGCATATATTCTTCCCTGGGGATATCTTGCTAATGTAGTTATACAATATCTTTTACTTCTTCCTGCTTTGAGAAGAATAGGAGTGAAAATAACTTGGGAGATAAACTTCAGATATGAAGGGCTCAAGAAGGCCTTAGTTCTTATAACTCCAATCTTTCTTGGACAAAGTATAGGACTTTTAAATATGGCTGTAGATAGAATATTTGGGTCTTTTCTTCCTGAAGGTAGTATTTCAGCTTTAAACTATGCAAGTAGAGTATATCAACTTCCTATAAATCTTTTTGTAAACGCTCTTGCTACAGCTATATACACGGATCTTGCCTTTCAGGCCCAAAGTGAAAACTTAGATCAGTTTAAATTATCTCTCAATAAGAGTTTAAGAGCAGCGCTTTTCTTTTTAATTCCAGCTTCTTTTGGCCTTATATTTCTTGCCAAACCTATCGTTCGGCTTGCCTTTGAAAGAGGAGCCTTTGATGCTCTTGCCACTAAGAGAACTTCCGAATCTCTTATATTTTATTCTTTAGGATTAGTTTTTATGAGTATTAATATGATTATCACAAGAGGGTTTTTTGCTCTTCATGATACAAAGACTCCTGTAAAGAATTCTATTATTGCTCTACTATTCAATATAGTATTAAATACCATATTTATAAAGCCTCTTGCTCATATGGGGCTTGCTCTTGCTACCTCACTTGCCTCTCTTATCTCAAGTGTTCTTCTCATAAGATCTTTAAGAAGTAAAATTTCAGGTGTGTTTTCAAAGGATTTATTAGTTAATGTTTTTAAATTTACTTTAGGTGGCTTGTTTATAGGTATTGTTGCTTTATTATCTTTTAACTTTCTTTATGGACATATCTTTTCTCATGGACAGTTAGGGCTTGCTATTTCACTGCTTGTCTCTGTAGGCATAGCTGTGGTAATCTATCTTCTCCTTGGACTTAGATGGGGCATAGAAGAGTCAAAAAGGATATTTAACATTATAAAGAAGAATTTAGAGTTAATCGTTCACTTAGTTAAGTAGAAGATTAGATAAAAGGGGCGGGAGGGTGTGAGTAAAAGATATATAGCTATCTTTATATCTTTTATTTTGTGTATTATATTTACTGTTGTTTCCAATGTGAGCTTCAAACTTTCTGTGCAGGAAAAAGGAGATCTCAAAAATTTTATCTTTTGGCAAATCGTGGGTAATTTAACGGGATTTTTATCGGTCATTGCTTATACTTATTTGCTCACCTTAGTGCCATTTTATATAGGATACGCTTTGACAACGGCTTTTGGGCAGATTTTTGTTCAGGTTTTTGGCTCAAAATGGTTTTTTAAAGAAGAGATATCTTTTTCTCAATGGATTGGAATAATACTCATAATTATTGGAACTCTTTTCTTAGTTAAGACTAAATAATGGGTAAACTATTAAGATTGATATTAATAAAATTTGATCATTTTCTCAGCAAGCTTCAAGGAGTAAAAACTTTTACAGATAATCCTGAATGTATTTTGAGATATAAAGTGATAAAAAAAGATGGTAAGATATTAATTGAGCTTCATCTTTGGAATGAACATATTCCTCAGGTTCCTCCCGATGGGACAGATCTTTTTTGGGGAAAAAGATTTCAAAAATTATTTTTCAATTCTTTGAAAGAATTGATGATTTTTATAGAAAATTCTTCCTTTAAAGATGCGGATTGGTTTATGGGAGAGATTGCCTTCTTTTTTAAAGATCAGTATAAAGTGGTAAGATTTTTGAAGAAAATAGGATTTGAGGTGTATCCTATAGAAGGAAGAAATATATTTCAAAAATTTTTTATATTTCTTCAAAATTGTTATAGTTTTTTACTAATATATGCCTATAATCCTAATAGTCTGAAAGGAAAAGACTTTTGGAAAGGAAAGAGATATAAATTATTTATAAGAAAGGATATAATAAGGAGTACTTATGAAGAGACTTAAAAAGTATATAAGACATAATTTACATTTTTTTATATCTGCCATATTTTGTGCCATTTTAGCCCTATCCTTAGACATGTTTAATCCTAAGATTGTAGAGCTGATTGTGGATAGGGTGATCATAAAGAATAATATGGAGCTTCTTCCACGTCTTCTTTTATTTATGACTCTTATAACCTTCTCTCGAGTCATTCTTGGGTACTTTAAGGAATATTTTATGGATCTTGGAGGATCAAGACTTGCCTATGAGTTGAGAGTGGATCTTTTTGAGCATCTTCAAAAGCTTCCCTTCTCCTTTTTTGATGGCATAAATACGGGAGAACTTATGTCAAGGATTAAGGAAGATATTGACAATGTATGGTTTACTTTTGGGTTTGGTTTGGTGTTTTTCATAGAACAGCTTTTTTACTTTTTAATTGCAAGTGTTATCCTGTTTTCCATAAATTGGAAGTTAACTCTCATAGTTCTTACTCTTATCCCCTTTATAGGATACATAGCTTATAAGCTTGAGAGGGAGAACGATGAGGTTTATGGAGAGATATCAGATCAGGGAGTAAGACTAAATACTACTGCTCAAGAAGATATAGCAGGAATAAGAGTAGTAAAATCCTTTGGCAGGGAAAAGTATGAGATAGAGAGGTTTTTTGAGGAAAACAAGAAGAATTTTGAGTTAAACGTAAAACAAGCAAAGATATTTGCTAAATATTTTCCATGGATGGATTTTCTTACCAATATCTCTATTGCTCTTGCCATAACTCTTGGAGGTTTATGGGTCATAGGGGATAAGATGTCGGTGGGTACTTTGGTGGCTTACTCTGGTTATGTCTCCATGATTGTATGGCCTGTGAGACTTGGAGGATGGATTGTCAATATGCTTGCCCAATGTGTGGCTTCTTTAAAGAAGATTGAGAGATTATTTAGGGAGAGACCAGAGAAAGATTTTATAGGGGAGAGAATAGAGGTAAAAGGGATAAGAGGAGAAGTGTTGTTTAAAAATGTCTCTTTCAAATACAAAGATGAATATGTACTGAAGAATATTACTTTTCATATAAAGCCCGGAAAAACTCTTGCCATAATGGGGCTTACAGGCTCTGGAAAGACTACTATAGTAAATCTTCTTGGGAGATTTTATGAGCCTTGGGAAGGAGAAATCTTAATTGATGGTATGGATATAAGGAAAATTGATCTTAAAACTTTAAGAGAGAATATAGCTTATGTTCCTCAAGATGTTTTTCTTTTCTCCGATACTGTAAGGGAAAATATTAAGCTTGGAAAAGAGTTAGATGAAAAGATTATAGAAAAGGCATTAAAAGATGCAAAAGCTCTACAGTTTGTGAGAAATCTTCCCGAGGGACTCGAAACTATAATTGGAGAAAGAGGATTAGGACTTTCGGGTGGACAAAAACAAAGGTTAACTATTGCAAGAGCACTTGCCAGAGTGCTTATTGGATCTGCAAAAATTCTTGTACTGGATGATGTAACATCTGCCCTTGATATGGAGACAGAACTTTATATTCAGAAAGCTCTGGAAGAGTATAATCTTACAAAGATTATCATAGCCCATAGAGTTTCTGCTGTTAAAAATGCCGATGAGATAATCGTCCTTGAAAAAGGCGAGATCGTAGAGAGAGGAACTCACGAGGAGCTTCTATCTCTTAAAGGAAGGTATTATGAGACATATCAAGAACAATATGGAAAATATGTATTTATGGAGGAGGAACCTGTTTAAATGCCTTATAGTTTAAGAGAAGATGAAAAGTTAGAGGAAAAAATAAGTATTGATATATTAAGAAGGCTTTTTAGATATCTCAAACCCTATAAAAAAGAGATATTAATTGTTCTCCTTCTTATCTTTGTGGTTATGATAGTAGATCTTGCAAATCCTTATCTTATGAAAATTGCTATTGATAGATTTATAAAAAATAAAGATCCAAGAGGACTTATCACTGTTGGATTTGTAGTTCTACTTCTGAATTTAATTTCAGCCTTTTGTGCTAAGAAAAGAACCGAGAGGATAGCAGGAATAACCCATAGAGTAATTTTAAATATAAGACAAGATCTTTTTAATCATATTCAAAAACTATCCTTTGCTTTCTTTGATGAGAGACCTGTAGGAAAGATACTTGCGAGGGTTATAGGTGATGTGAACTCTTTAACTAACCTTTTTAATATGAGTGTGACTAATCTTATTCCTGATACTTTTACCATAATTGCCACTGCAGGAATTATGTTTTATTTAAATGCAAGGCTTGCTACTTATGGTCTTTTGATGTTTCCATTTCTTTTAATTACTCTTTTTTCTATTCAGACCATAAGTAGAAAGAGGTGGCAGGTAGTAAGAAAAAAGAATTCTACTTTAAATGCCTTTACCCATGAGAACTATTCTGGCATTAGAGTGGTAAAGTATTTTAATGCAGAAAATTATAGGAAAAATATTTTTTCTGAGCTTGCTTGGGATGTAAGACAGGCCTTTGTAAGGGCTGTAAGAATTAATGATCTATTCTGGCCCATGGTGGAATTTTCTTGGGGTATAGGTTCTATAATAACCTTCTATTTCGGAATAAAAATGATTAAATCAGGAAGCATAACGGTAGGACTTCTTATAGCTTTTTCTAATTACATTGCCATGTTTTGGAGACCTATCATGAATCTTAGTAATTTTTACAACAACTTGGTAACTAGTATGGCGAGTGCAGAAAGAATATTTGAGATTATGGATATTAATCCTAACATTGTGGAAGACGAAGATGCCAGAGATTTAGAGATAAAGGGAGAAGTGGAATTTAGAAATGTGTCTTTCTCCTATGATGGAAAGAAAAAAGTTCTTAAGAATGTAAGTTTTAAGGTAAATCCGGGAGAGAGGGTTGCCCTTGTAGGTCATACAGGTGCGGGTAAAACCACCATAGTAAATCTTCTCTGCAGATTTTATGATCCTGACGAAGGAGAAATTTTGATTGATGGAGTAAATATTAAAAAGATAAAGCTTGAGAGTTTGCGAAGGCAGGTTGCAGTGATGTTTCAAGATACTTTTCTCTTCTCAGGGAGCATAAAGGAAAATATAAGATATGGAAGGCTTTCTGCCTCTGATGAGGAAGTGATAAGTACGGCAAAAGAGGTTTATGCACATGATTTTATAATGTCCTTGGAGAAAGGCTATGACACAAAAGTACAAGAAAGGGGATTAAGACTTTCTACAGGTCAAAGGCAACTTGTTTCTCTTGCAAGAACTCTTATTGCTGATCCAAAGATACTCATTCTTGATGAAGCTACGGCAAGTATCGATACTCATACGGAAAGACTTCTTCAAAAGGGAATTGAAAAACTACTTAAGGGAAGAACATCTTTTATTATTGCCCACAGGCTTTCTACCATTCAAAATGCAGATCGAATTTTGGTCATAGAGGATGGAAGAGTAGTAGAAGAAGGAAATCATGAAGAGCTTATGAGAAGAAAAGGCATTTACTACAATATGTTTATGTCTCAGTTTAAATTCTGGGAAGAAGAAAGAGAAGTTGTATCTTAAAAAAATAAACCCCCTGAGAGGGGGGACTCAGGGGGAGGGGGTGAGAGGGGGAGGTGTCTTTGCTTATTTATTTTCTTTTTTCAATTTTTTAGACTCACAAACTTTATTTTTTATTCCCAAAATTTTTTTATATTTCCGTCAACTTTCGTTAAGTAAGATATCAAATATTGAGGGGGGTGTCAATAAAATAGAGTTAAAGTTATATTAAATATTTTAAAAAATTGTTAACAACTATAAATTAATACCCATAAGCTGTAAGAGTAATACAATTTGACCAGCATGGTAACAATCATGGCTTATTATACCATAAAGATTGTCTTCTAAGGTTCCGTACTCGCCCAAATTTTTACCCAGATCTTCATCGGTTTTTGATTTTAAAATCTCTATGAGTTTGTTGTGAGTTTCTTCAAGTTTTTTAACGGTATTCTTCCATGCTTCTTCAGAAGTATCTGTAGGAGTTTTAAAATCATCCTCGGAAGGAAGTTCCTTTCCTTCAAGTATACTTATTAGGTATTCTTTTCCAAAGATAAGGTGATTGACAATTTCCCATATGCTATGAGTATTTTCTTTTTTAAACGTTGCTTCTTTTGAGGAGACGTTTTCTAAAACGTCCATAACTGAGTGAGACCAAAGACCTCTATCTTTTTTAAAGGCATCATCCATATATTTTAGGATTCTCTCAATCCTTGTAGTCATTTTTTTAAACCTCCTTTTAAAATTTAATTTACGGGTTTTGGAGAAGATTCTTTTAATAGTTTAACATAAATAAAAGAATAATTGTTTTAAAATCTTCTTTTTTGTAAAATAATACATCATGAAAAGAGAGATATTTTTATTAAAGATTTTCTTTTTTATATATTTCTCTGCATGGGTATTTATCTTCTCTTTTATTCCTGTTTATTTGAGAGAGGTAATAAATTTTTCCATAGGTATGATTGGATTATTGTCTGCCATATCTTCTCTTGCGGGTGCTATTTTTCAGGTTTATGTGGGATATCTTTCAGATAAATTAGGTAAAAGAAAACCCTTTATTCTTATAAGTTTTGTTGTTCTTATATTTATATACACTTTTGTTTTTCCTTACTTAAAAACTTTTTGGTCTTTCTTAATTATTTACTTTGTTGCTGGCATGGCTACAAGTATTATTACTACTCTGGCAAATGTCCTTGTTATGGATTATGCGGTATCAAATAATACAGGGAGTCATTATGCCTCTGTAAGGATATGGGGAAGCATAGGATTTTTACTTGTTATGCTTGCAACTGGATTTTTCCCAAAATTAGTAGAGCCCAAAGTTATGTTTCCTATGATTGGTTTAATTTATTTGTTAGGCTTTATTGTAAGTGTAATGATAAAAGAGCCACCCATAAAAAGTGGTATCTCAAGAGTAGATTTTAGGAGTGTAAAAAAGCTTACATTTAGGCCTGAAATAAGAAACTTCTTAATTTTTTACATAATCTATTACATTGCTCTTCTTGGAGCATCTTCTAATGTTAACCTTTTAATTAGATCTTTAGGAGGAGAGAATAGACATATAAGTTTTGCCTATTCTGCCAGCTCTTTTTCAGAGATTCCTTTTATGCTTATATGGGGATATCTTTCAGATAAATTAGGAAGAAAACCCATACTTGTATTTACCTCTATAATACTTCCTATCAGAATCTTTCTTTATACCCTAACTAATAATCCTTGGCATATTATACTTATTCAACTGATGCATTCTCTAACCTTTGCAGTGATAGGAACTATTCCTGTAGTCTATATGAATGATCTTGTACCTCCTGAAGAGAGGGCAACAGCTCAAGGTTTGTTGGGAATGTCTATGGCTCTTTCATCTACTTTGGGGCCACTAATTTCAGGAGTTGTAGCAGATCTTACAGGTCTTGTAGGAATGTATCGCTTTTTAACCTTTGTAGCCTTAGTGTCTACAATACTTGCAATAACTTCTTTAAAAGAGTCAAAAAACAAAGGCGTCCCCACAAATTGAGGACGCCTTAAAGAATTGGGAAGAGAGGGTTTACCTTTCTAACTTTTTATGACAGAGCCACCAGTCAAAGCACTCAATTTCGCCTTTTTTAGCCGATTCTAATCTTTGTTTAGCTGTTTCTACATCTTTAGCTGGAGGAATAATTACATGATCCTTACCAACTACCTCACTATCTGGCCATTGAGCAGGAGTTGCTACTCCATATTTATCGGTAACTTGTAATGCCTCTACTGCTCTTAAAATCTCATCAATATTTCTTCCAACCTCTTGTGGATAGTAAAGGATAAGTCTTATTATACCTTTGTCATCTACCACAAATACTGCTCTTACTGTGTTTGTACCTTTTCCAGGATGAATTAATCCAAGTTTTTCTGCAACCTTTCCTGTATCATCTGCAATAATTGGGAATTCAATCTCTACTCCTAATTTTTCTTTAATCCACTCTACCCATTTAATGTGGCTGAATACTTGGTCAATACTAAGTCCAATAAGCTCTGTATTAAGAGCTCTAAACTTATCGTATCTTTTTTGAAAAGCTACAAACTCAGTGGTACATACGGGTGTGAAATCGGCAGGATGGCTAAAAAGTACAAACCATTTTCCTTTATAGTCATCGGGAAGATTTTTTACTCCATGAGTTGTTTGTACTTCTATTTTGGGAAATGGCTCACCTAAAAGTGGAATTCCTTTTCTTTCTAAATTCTCCATTATGAACACCTCCTCTTAAAAGTTATTCTTATTTATAATTATTTTCATTTTCGATTTTATATTACTATAAATGAAAAATTTTTGCAAGAGGGGTTTTTTATTTTTATTTTTAGAGGTTTAATATGGAGTGCTTTTATGATATAAATATATGTATAGGAAGAACATTTATAAAATAAGACTATGAGGGATGAAATTGAATGTAGATAAGTCTTCAAGAGTACCATTTTCAACTTTGATAAGAGTGATAATAGATTATAGTTTGTTTATATTTGCCATATTTTTTTCTTTTTTAATAAGATTTGAGTTTGCCTTACCGCCCAATTATTGGAATATCCTTCTTCAGGCTATTTTTAGAGAGCTGGCTATTTTTTTCTTTCTTTATACTTTTCTATTTAAACTTCATCGTACTTTGTGGGAATATTTTAGCTTAGAGGCTTTAAAAGAATTAACTCTTGCCGTTACTTTAGAAAAAGTTATATTCTTCTTATCTCATTTACTTCTCCCAATTTCAGGTCTTCCAAGGTCAATTGTAGTTATTTCCTATTTTACCTCTCTTTTGTTTTTATTCTCGGTGAGGGCTTTTTCTCGTTGGTATCATGAAAGTAGTAAAATAAAAAGCAAAAATATATATGCTTCACCTAAAAGGGTAGTAATTGTGGGGGCAGGAGATGCAGGAGAGAAGATATTAAGGGAAATAAAAACTAATAGAGAGATAAATTATGAGGTAGCAGGGTTCTTGGATGATGATCCAAAGAAGATTGGAAAGACTATTCATGGTGTGAAGATATTAGGTCCTATATCTTCCTTACCTAAGGTTGTAGTGGAGAAAAGAGTTCAAGAAATTCTTGTTGCAATTCCATCTGCTCCCCCTTCTCTTTTAAGAAATATTGTAAGTATGACTTCTAAATTAAGAATTCCTGTAAAGACTTTACCAGGTATATGGGAACTTATAGATGGAAAAGTAACCATAAGCAAAATTAGAAATGTAAAAATAGAAGATCTTCTTGAAAGAGATGTTATAAATTTGGATTCTGAGAGAATAGGAGAATATTTAAGGGGTAAGAAAGTACTTGTTACTGGAGCTGGAGGGTCTATAGGATCAGAAATTTGTAGACAAGTTGCAAGTTATAAGCCGAGAAAATTAATTCTTCTTGGAAGAGGTGAAAATAGTATATTTAATATTGAATTAGAGCTTAAGAGTATCTATCCAAAGTTGGACATTAAGTCTTATATCGCAGATATTAGAGATAGAGATAGAATTTTTTATATATTTTCTGTAGAAAAGCCTGATATTGTATTTCATACTGCTGCCCACAAGCATGTGCCCTTGATGGAGGAAAATCCTGATGAGGCTGTATTTAATAATGTTTTTGGCACAATTAATTTAATGGATGCCTCTAAAGAGTATGGAGTAAGTAAATTTATATTTATCTCTACTGATAAGGCAGTGTATCCTTCAAACATAATGGGAGCAACCAAAAGGGTAGGTGAGATTCTAATTAAATATTACAATTCTCATTCCAAAACAGAGTATATTGCAGTAAGGTTTGGAAACGTCTTAGGAAGTAGAGGAAGTGTACTGGAGGTATTTAGAAAACAACTTGAAAAAGGTGGTCCCATTACGGTTACTCACGAGGATATGGAAAGATACTTCATGACAATTCCCGAGGCTGTAGGCCTTGTACTTCAAGCAGGAGCTATAGGAAGGTCAGGAGATCTTTTTGTTCTTGATATGGGAAAACCTATAAAAATCATTGATCTTGCCAGAAATTTCATAGAGCTTTCTGGTTATTCTCTTGATGATATAGAAATAAAAATTACAGGCCTTCGTCCTGGAGAGAAGTTAAAGGAGGATCTTTGGGAAAAGGAAGAAGTTGTGGAAAGAACAGAGCATCCTAAGATTTTGAGAATTTTAGCTGATAACAATATAGACTATTACTCTATAGGAGAAAAAATTAAAGAGTTAGAATTAATAGCAGGAACAAGAGATAAAGAAAAAATATGGAAGGCTTTAAAAGAGATTGTGGAATTAAGTAGAAAAAATTATAAGAGCAAAGAAGAGGTTGTATAAGGAAGATGAAAGTAGTTTCTATTGTAGGTGCTCGTCCTCAGTTTATAAAGCTTGCTCCCTTTTCGGCTGAACTTAGGAAGAATGGGATAAAAGAAGTCATTCTTCATACAGGTCAGCATTATGATGAAAATATGAGTGAACTTTTTTTCAAAGAACTTGAAATTCCAGAGCCGGATTATAATCTTGGAATAGGTTCAGGCTCTCATGGTGAGCAAACGGGAAGGATGCTTATAGGAATAGAAGAGGTTTTAGTAAAAGAAAAACCTGATGTAGTAATAGTATATGGAGATACTAACTCAACATTAGCAGGTGCTTTAGCAAGTGCTAAGATTCACATTCCTTTAGCTCATGTAGAGGCAGGACTTAGGAGTTTTAATAAAAAGATGCCAGAAGAGATAAATAGAATTGTGGCTGATCATTTATCAGACATCTTATTCTGTCCTACAGAGACTGCTGTAGAGAATCTTAAAAGGGAAGGTATAGAGAAAGGTGTATATTTAGTAGGAGATGTAATGTTCGATGCTCTTATGCATTTTTCTAAATTGGCAAAAGAAAAAAGTAAAATTTTAGAGAAGCTTTCTCTTAATCCTAAGGATTATTATTTGATTACTGTTCACAGAGCAGAGAATACTGATAATCCTGAAAGGTTGAAGAATATTTTTTCTGCTATTTCAGAATTAGATAAGGAAGTAATTTTCCCGATACATCCTAGAACTAAAAATAGATTAAAAGAGCTTGGTTTGGAAGGTTATTTAAGGGGAAGGGTAAGAATAATAGATCCAGTTGGGTACTTAGATATGATAGAGCTTGAGAAAAATGCTTTGGCAATTTTAACAGACTCTGGAGGAGTACAAAAGGAGGCTTTTTGGCTTAGAGTACCTTGTATTACTTTGAGAGAAGAAACTGAATGGGTAGAAACTTTAAAATACGGGTGGAATATATTAGTAGGTTCAAATAAAGAAAGAATATTAGAGGCTATAAAGAATATAAAAAATGGAAAAGAAATAAGCTTTGAGAATGACTACGCATCACCTAAGATGAGAGAAGTTTTAATAAAGGAATTAGAGAGGAGAAGGGAGGATGATAGATGAGTTTTGAAAAAATTTCCGTTGTAGGACTCGGATATGTAGGACTTCCTTTAGCTTTGGAATTTGCAAAAGCTGGACTTATAGTTTATGGAATTGAGCAGAATCCTAAAAAGGTTGAAATGGTTAATAAAGGAATTTCATATATCGATGATGTAAAAAGTGAGGAACTTTCAGAAGTAGTAAATAAGGGTGTTCTCAAAGCTTTTGTAGATTTTGGGTCGGTAAAAGATTCTGATGCAGTAATAATTTGTGTTCCTACTCCTTTGGGGGCTCACAAGGAGCCTGATATATCATACATTGTAAATGTTACTAATGAGATTTCTAAGTTTTTAAAGAAAGGACAATTGATAGTATTAGAAAGTACCACTTATCCTGGAACTACCGAAGAGGTAGTTCTTCCAATTTTGGAGAAAAGTGGACTTAAAGGAGGAGAAGACTTTTATCTTGCCTTCTCTCCCGAGAGGGTAGATCCTGGAAATAAAAAGTTTACTACAAAAGATATTCCAAAGGTTGTAGGAGGAATAAATGAAGTTTCTACAGAAAAGGCAGCAGAGCTTTATTCTCTTATTGTTCCGCAAGTTCATAAAGTTTCTTCTCCAAAGGTTGCCGAAATGGAAAAACTTTTGGAAAATATCTTTCGTCTTGTAAATATCTCCTTTATAAATGAACTTGCTATTTTATGTGGAAAAATGGGTATAGATGTATGGGAAGTAATTGAAGCTGCATCTACAAAGCCATATGGATTTATGCCTTTTTATCCTGGGCCAGGCTTGGGAGGACACTGTTTATTAGGAAAAGAAAAAATCTTGGTTAAAAATTCTAAGATATCGAATGTTTATTCGTTGGAAGAGCTTTTTAAGTTAGAGAGCAAAGAAAATAAAGTATATAAGATAGGTGATTTAGAAGTTTTAAAAACCAATGATCTTTTTGTTAATAGTTTAAATGATAGTAATCTAAGTTCTTCTTGGATGCCTGTTTCTTATCTTTTTAAAAGGAAATATAAGGGTGATCTTGTAAAGATAATTACCGAAGATAATAGGAAACTCATTGTAACTGAGAAGCATCCCATGCTACGTCTTGATAATGGAAGCGTTGAAGTAGTAGAGGCAAGAGATTTAAAAGTAGGAGATTTATTACCTCTGTTTAAAGAGAATTTTGAGGAAAAGATAGAAATTAGAGAAGTTGTTGTTGATCTTATTAAGGAACTAAGTGAAGAGTGGGAGAATAGGGTTAGGGTGAAGATAATAAATGGCTCGTGGGTAAACTATAAGGCAGAGATATATTCTATATGCAAAACCGATAGAAAATATGATTATATAAAAGGTGATTATCTCCCTCTTGGTATTTTCAGAAGACTTGAGAGAGAGAAGAAGATAAATATAGAGCATGATTCTTTGATATTACTTACAGGAAGAGGACCGTCTACCGCAAAATTTCCTGCAGTAGTTAAAATAGATAAAGATTTAGCAAGGTTTATTGGATATTATCTATCTGAAGGTTGTGCTACTAAAGAAAGAGGATATTATAGGATTAGATTAACTATAAATAAAGATGAGAAAGAATTATTTAGTGATATAGAATCTATACTTAACAAATTAGGTCTGACTCATTCTATATATTTATCTCCTAAATTTAAAGCCAAAACTATTCGTATTAACTCACCACTTCTGGGATGGTTATTAATTGATAGATTAAGATGTGGTAAAGATTCATATTCTATGAGAATACCTGATGAGTTAATGTCTGCATCTTTGGATTTAAAGGAAGAATTACTTAAAGGTCTATTTAGAGGAGATGGCGATATCCATTATAGGAATGAGAGGAGAAATTACATTAAAAACGGTAAAAAGTATAATCACCGCAACAATTCTTTAGTAATTGGATATTTCTCCATTAGTGATGTTCTTTTCTATCAGATTATATACCTACTCCAAGAGATGGGTATATATCCCTCTATTTCTAAAAATAAAAACCATCTCAAAATTAGTGGCTATGATAATTTAAAGAAACTTACAGATTGGTTTTTGGATGAAAAAGGAAGAAAATATAGTAATTACTTTAGATTTAGCTTAAAGAAGATAAATAATAAAAGAAATAACTTCCCAATTCCTCTGGTTAGTGTTAAAAAGATTGAATTTGAAAGCGTTGATAACATAGATGTATATTCGTTAGAGGTTGAAAATACGCATACTTTTGCTGTTGGAAGTGGAATATATGTACACAATTGTATTCCCATTGACCCCTTTTATCTTTCTTGGAAGGCAAAGGAATATGATTTAGGAGTTAGATTTATAGAGCTTGCAGGAGAGATAAATGATAATATGCCTAGGTATATAGTTCAACTAGTAATGGAAGCTCTCAATAAGCATAAGAAAGCTGTAAATGGATCTAAGATACTTATTATTGGTGTTGCTTATAAACCTAATGTGGGAGATCCAAGAGAATCGCCTGCATTGAAAATTATTCCTTTACTTGAGGAACTTAATGGAGAAGTAGAATTTTATGATCCATATATCTCAGAGATTAAGATTGAGAATAACAAAACAAAAGAAGTTAAATATATGAAGTCTTGCGTGTTGGATGAGGAAAAAGTGAGAAATGCTGATTGTGTTCTTATTATAACTGATCATGATAACATTGATTATGAGATGATATTCAAAAACTCAAAATTGATTGTAGACACACGTAATGCTCTGAGAAAAAGGGGAATTAAAGTAGATGATAGAGTAACTATTTTGGGGGTGTCAAAATAACGAGTGATAAGTAATAATTCATTATTTATGGTTGATAAAAGAAAACTGAACGAAAAGAAATTTAAAAACTGGGAAGAATTTGAATGGGGGAGAAGATATTGGTATGAAGTAGAGGGTAAGTTAGGTTGGAAAGCAAGATATGTCAAAGAAGTAGATATTAATGAAAACACATTAAGATTTTACCAGGAAATTTATGATAATGACGGTAGGCAAATAGAGGTTCATCATAAGTATCCTATAGATGAGGGACACATTAGGCTCAAAGATAAAACTTGATGAGAAAAAAGGAGTGTGATTTAACATGATCACAACGAGAGACTTGGCAAATAAACTGATAGACTATATTTACAATAAGATCTCTTTAAGGGAACTAGTAGATTGGGCAGAAAGAGCTTTTATGGAAGAAGAATTTGAGGAAGAACATTTTGATACGATAAGAGAAATATTAGCCTATATTGGCCTTTCAGATGTTGCTGCTTTTGGCCTTACATGGGAAGATTGTAAAAGATTCCTGGAAAGACTTGGATATGGTGTAAATATAGAGGTATATGAGAAGTCAAGTAACAAGTAACTAATAGTGGGTGATTAGTGATAAGTTATAAGTGATAGAGGGGGTAGAAAGAAGGAGAATAATATGGATAGATTTATTGGACTTATTGGTCTTGGATATTGGGGTAAGAATATTTTAAGAAATTTATATGAGCTTGGAGTACTTCATACTGCTTGTGATTTTAGTCACGAAGTTGTTGAGGAGAGAAGAAGAAGCTTTCCTGAGGTAAGTTATACTACAGATTTTAATGATCTTCTTAGCAATTCTGAGATAAAGGCTATAGCAATTGCAACTCCGGCTGTTACTCACTATGAGCTTGCAAAGAAGGCCCTATTGGCTGGAAAAGATGTATTCGTGGAAAAGCCAATGACTACTTCTGTTAAAGAAGGAGAAGAACTTGTAAAGATAGCAGAGGAAAAAAATAAAATTATTATGGTAGGACATATATTGCAGTATCATCCTGCAGTAACAAAGCTGAAAGAGCTTATTTCTCAGGGTTTAATAGGAGAGATAATATATATTTATTCTCATAGAGTTAATGTAGGTAAAATAAGAATTGATGAAAATGTATGGTGGAGTCTTGCTCCTCACGATGTATCTTTAATTCTTATGTTAACTGGGAGGATGCCTAAGAGGATATATTATCAGGGTTCATCATATATCACAAAAGGAATAGATGATATTGCTTTGGCTTCTCTTGAATTTGATAATGGAATTAGGGGACATATCTTTGTAAGTTGGTGGCATCCCTATAAGGAACAAAAATTGGTGACAATAGGCTCAAAAGGAATGCTTATTTTTGATGACACTACGGAAGAGAAACTATTTTTATATCCTCATAAAGTAGAGTGGAATAATGGGATACCTGTTGCTAAGAAGGAGGAAATGCAAGTAATTCCTGTGGAGAAAAAGGAGCCCTTGAAAGAAGAGCTTTTGCATTTTATTGAATGTGTGAAAGAGAGAAAAACTCCAAGAACAGATGGATATGAGGGATTGAGAGTACTTAAAGTACTTGAGAAGATAACGAGTGACGGGTGATAGATGGCGAGGGAAAAGTGAAAGAGATAAGATTTAGTAATCATGCCTTGTTAAAATTTAAAGTATTAGAAGCACATGGTATAATTATCAATGAAGAATTTGTCAAGAATACAATACTTTATCCTGATAGGATTGAGAAAGGGTATAAAGGAAGAATTATCGCTCAAAAGCATTTAGATAATGAGCATGTAATAAGAGTAATTTATGAGGAGTTTCCAGACTGTATTATTGTTATAACCTTTTATCCAGGAAGGAGAGATAGGTATGAGAAAGATTAAATATAGTAAAGATGTTGATATACTTTTAATTGAGTTGTCTGATAAGCCTATAGATTATGCCGAGGAAGAAGGGCAATTGATAATTCATTTCTCTAAAGAAGGAGAACCTGTGCTTATAGAAATATTGGATGCTAAAGATTTTATAATAAATTCCCTTTCAAGTTTACTAAAAGAGGAGGAAGTTATAATTCCATAAGTAAGTTAACTGTAATAGGTGACGGGGAAGGAGTAAGGAGGGGATATTGTTAGGACTCATAAGGATTTAGAGGTATGGAAAGAATCAATGGGGCTTGTAAAAGAAATCTATAAACTAACTCAAGATTTCCCCAAAGATGAAATATATGGAATAATTCAACAAATAAGGAGATCAGCTATTTCTATTTATTAAGGGAGGTGTTTCATGCTCACAAATAAAAAATACTTTGTTCATGAAAGTTCTTATGTGGATGAGCCTGTAGAGATAGGAGAGGGAACAAAAATTTGGCATTTTTGTCATATATTGCCTCATACTGTAATAGGCAAGAATTGTGTTATAGGTCAAAATGTGATGATAGGGCCAAGGGTAAAGATAGGAAATAATGTAAAAATACAAAACAATGTGAGTGTATATGAGGGAGTAGAGATTGAAGACGATGTTTTTTGTGGACCATCTTGTGTATTTACCAATGTAATAAATCCAAGGGCATTTATAGAGAGGAAGCATGAGTTTAAGAAGACAATAGTTAAAAAAGGTGCTACAATAGGAGCAAATGCTACGATTGTATGTGGGGTAACGATAGGGGAGTATGCTTTTGTAGGGGCGGGAGCAGTAGTAACAAAGGATGTACCACCCTATGCTCTTGTTGTAGGGGTTCCAGCAAGGCAGATTGGATGGGTATGCAAGTGTGGTGTAAGGCTTGAGTTTGATGAGAAAGGAGAAGCGCTTTGTAAGAGCTGTGGGGAGAAGTATAGGTTGGTAGAGGGTAGAGTGGAAACAACATTTTAAAAAACATTTTGTTTTTTTTATCAAAATTTTTGTTAGAATTTTTACTAAGGGCAGTATAAGGAAATACTTATGTTAAAAACTTTTAAGGATTTAACTACTGAGGAAGAGAAGAGATATCGTGAAGCTTTAATAAAAAGGGAAGTAAAAAGAAAAGAGGCTCTTAAGAGGAAACTTTGCAAGACTTGGGGATTAGTAAAAGAAATTTCTAGAATACTTTATGAAAAATATAAGGTAAGAGAGGTAATAGTTTTTTTGGCTCTCTTACAGATGTCTTATCCTTTAATGAATGGTCTGATAATAATATAGCTATATTAGAAATTTATAATGACTTATACCTTAATGCTGTAGCTGAAGTTACTTCTATGAGTGAAGATTTTAATATTAATCTCATAGATATTGAGAGTTGTAAAGAAAGTTAAAAAAGTAATTTTAGAAAGTGATGATTAAATTTTTAATAAAAAAGTACTTAATTTTGGGCAAAAGGATTTTTATAGGGTTTTTGTTGAAGAAAGATCATGAACCTGAAAAAGTTTGAGGTTTGATTAGATATATGAGAAGTGAATAATTAAGGGTTTTTATTTAATTGAAATTAAAAAACAGGGAGGGTTTTTTAATGAGTTACTTAATGGTAAACTTGAATAAGTAAATTGAAATTTTTAAGCGCATAATAATTCTTTGCTTGGATACTATTAGGATTTTATCTGTAGATCAAAGGTCGTATGAAAGATTTTTTATTAGATTAAAGGTTAGGAGGCAATTCTATTTTTGAAGGGGGCAAGAATGAGCACTAGAAGTTTTTTGTTTAGGAGTTATTATAAGTTAAGGGGTAGTAAAGTTTTAGACTATTACGATGAGTTTAAAAAGTCTCAGTATTTGACACGTGATGAGCTAATAAGAAATCAGGAGAAACAACTGAAGAGAATGATAGAATTTGTTTATGAAAATGTACCTTATTACAAAAAACTTTTTAAATCTCTTTCTATATCTCCTGATGATATAAACAAAGTTGAGGACTTACAAAAACTCCCTATTTTAACTAAAAGAGAGATTAAACGTAATTGGGAAGATTTTTTCCCTCAGAATTTAAATAGTATTAGATATATTAAAGGCAAAACTGGAGGATCTACTGGAGAGCCATTTAAATATAGGATGTCTTTAGAAGATTATGAGAGAGGTATAGCTTTGTTGTATAGAGGGTGGGGGTTTGCTGGTTATCAATTGGGGGACAAAGTTGCTGTTATTGGAGGTTCGTCATTGGTCCCAAGTTTGAGATTTAGTATGAAGAGAAAGATTCAGGAGAGTCTATTAAACTTTCGTTATTATTCATCTTTTGATATGAGTGAGGAAAATTTACTAAGATATATTGAAGATATGAATTGTTGGAATCCTAAATTTATAAGAGGATATGCTTCTTCTATCTATCTTATGGCTAAATTTATTGAGCAAAATAGAATTACCTTATCCTTTGTGCCAAAGGCTATTTTTTCTACTGCTGAGAAGTTAACTTTTAAGATGAGAGAAAGTATAGAAAGAGTATTTAAAACTCAAGTTTTTGATAATTATGGTTTGAATGATGGTGGAATATCGGCATATGAATGTGAACAGCATAATGGTTTGCATATAGATACCGAAAGAGCAATATTAGAAGTAGTAGACGAATCTGGTAAACAGCTTAAAGAGGGAGAGGGGAAGATTTTAGCTACTAGTTTATATAACTTTGCTATGCCACTTATTAGATATGACACAGGAGATATAGGGATCATATCTTCTGAATTTTGTAAATGCGGTAGGGCAAGTTATCTGTTGAAGGGTTTAGTTGGGCGTTCGCAGGAATTTGTTGTATCCTCTTTAGGCAGTAAAGTTCATGGTGAGTTTTTCACTCATATTTTTTGGGAAATAGATAATGTAAAACAATTCCAGGTTATTCAGGAAAATGTTGGAGAAGTTTTGATCAATATTGTTCCCGATGATTGGGACCATATTGACAGAATTGATGTAAAGAAGATTACTAAAATATTAGAAAATAAAGGTTTTAAAGTTAGTATTAAGCTTGTTAATGAAGAATCTTTGTCTTATACTAGTGGTGGAAAATATAAATTTGTAATAAATAAATTATCTGATTATAATGAAAGCTAAGAAAAATGAAGAATGGTAGTAGTAATAAAATAGAACTTAGTGTTTTTTTTAGATCCTTTTTAGTTATAGTACTTTATAGGTTAGTTTTAGATTTGAGTTATATCTTGGTTATAAGTAGATTTTTTAACTATGAAGGGTATTATTTGATTATCAATAAGCTTAAGGTTTTAGAGTCATACCTTTTTTTAATTGTTTTAGGTGCTTTTATATTAGTCTTTATTTATTTTCGGATTAGAGTTTTTCCTTCCGAATTTCTTTTATATTTACTTTTTCTTTTTACATATATTCCGTTAGGTTCTTTGTACGCATTATGTGATAAACCAAGGTTGTTTTTCTATTATAGTACTTTTTTTTGGTTTTTACTTATTTTTATGTATTACGTTTTTCCAATATTTAAGGTTAGAAGGGTTAGATTTTCTAAGTTTCTATTTTTGACTTGCACTATTCTTTTTAATATGGCTGTTCTATTTTTAATATTTAAATATCTTGGAATTTCTTTTAATTTTGATCTTTCACTGGTATATGAGATTAGATCTAGGTATGTAGAAAGTAATATACCGTTTGCAGGCTATCTTTTTAACTGGGTTGGTTATGCTATAAATCCCTTATTTTTAAGTTATGTTTTTAACAAGAGACAATGGCTTACTTTTATTTTTTCTATATTTATTCAATTGTTGTTATTTTCCCAAACAGGATTAAAAAGCTTTTTATTTGTTCCCATTTTGGTTTTAGGCGTTAATTGGTTATATCAAAAATATGGTAGTAAAAAACTTTATTTGTTAACCACACTATTAATAGGACTTACTGTAGCTTTAGGTATTTTATCTTACTTTTTAATGGGAGACATATGGGTTTCTTCGTTGTTGACAAGGCGAACTTTCTATGTTCCTGCTTTATTGTCATTTTATTATTATGATTTTTTTACTTCTAGAGGTTTTACGTATCTTGCTCAGCATAGATTATTTGGTGGTTTTTTAAAATATCCTTACTCATTAAATCCTCCTCATTTAATAGGCAGTGTTTATTTTGGAACACCTGAGATGGGAGCTAATAATGGCATTTTAGGAGATAGCTATATGAATTTTGGTTTTTTGGGAGCTATTTTATGGAGTTTTGTCTTAATTTTATTTTTTAAAATTTTAGATAGTTTTTGTGATATGGATAAAAATGAAGTATTAATAGGTCCTCTGGCTGTATTTGCCAATGCATTTACAAATAGCGCCCTATTGACTGTCATGACTACGCATGGGTTTTTAATATTGCTTTTGTTTTCAATAATAATACCTAAAAATAGAATAAAGTATAGGAGTGAAGGATGATTAAACTCTGTCATATAACAACCGTTCACCCTTCTTTTGATGTTCGTATATTTCACAAAGAGTGTAAAACATTAGCAAAGTCAGGGTATTATGTTTATCTTATTGTTCAACATCATAAGGAAGAAGTTATTGATGGGGTTCATATACTGCCTTTACCTAAGGTAGGCAGTAGACTTGAGAGAGTCATTAAACAGCCTTGGAGAGCGTTAAGATTGGCATTAAAGACTAATTCAAGTATTTATCATTTACATGATCCTGAGTTAATTCCTATAGGACTAATATTAAAATTATTGGGGAAAAGGGTAATTTTTGACTCACACGAGGATGTACCTCTTCAACTTTTGTCAAAGCCATATCTTAATAGGTTTGCTTTAAGAATGTTATCCCAGGTGTTTTCCATATTTGAAAAATATAGTTGTAGGTATTTTGATGGGATAGTTTGTGCAACACCCTCAATTACAGAGAAATTTTTAAAGATTAATCCTAATAGTGTTAATGTAAATAATTATCCACTACTGGAAGAATCTAAATTTTTATATCATAATTACAATGAGAATAAAATGAATGAGATATGTTATATTGGAGGCATTTCTCAAATAAGGGGAATTAATGAGTTAATAAAGGCTTTAGAATTTGTAGATAATGTAAGACTAAATCTTGCTGGAAATTTTGAAAGTGCAGAATTAGAGAAGAGAATTAAAGGTATGAAAGGTTGGAAGAAAGTGAACTATTATGGGTTTGTAGGAAGAGAAAATGTTTATGAAATTATGGCAAGATCTAAGGCTGGAGTAGTTATTTTTTCTCCTTTGCCTAATCATATTAATAGTCAGCCTAATAAAATGTTTGAATATATGTCTGCTGGACTTCCTGTTATTACATCTAACTTTCCTCTTTGGAGAGAAATCGTTGAGAGAGACAATTGTGGCATATGTGTAGATCCTTTAAATCCAAAAGAAATAGCAGATGCTATAAGGTATATAATAGCGCATCCTGAAGAGGCAAAAAAAATGGGAGATAATGGAAGAAGGGCTGTATTAGAGAAGTATAATTGGGAAAAAGAGAGTGAAAAGTTATTAGATTTGTATAAAGAGTTACTAAAAGGAGAGATTAAGACATAGATTAAAATTTTCAAGATGAGGGTAGAAAATGAACATCTTACTTATTAATCATTATGCAGGTTCGCCTAAATATGGAATGGAGTATCGGCCTTATTATTTGGGGAAAGAATGGGTCAAGAATAGACATCAAGTAACAATAATCGCTTCTTCTTTTTCTCATGTAAGAAGCAAGAATCCAGAAATTGATAGTGAGATAAAAGAGGAGCTAATTGATGGAATGAGATATATTTGGATAAAAACTCCAAGATATAAGGGAAATGGAATTAAAAGAGTTATAAACATTTTTAGTTTTGTATTTAAGCTAATTAAAAATAGTAGGAGGTTTTCAAAAGAGATTAAACCAGACGTGGTTATTGCTTCATCTACATATCCTTTAGATATATACCCAGCTTATTTAATTTCTCGTTTTTCAAAGGCAAAGTTGATCTTTGAAGTGCATGATTTATGGCCACTAACACCTATAGAGCTTGGAGGAATGCCTAAATGGCATCCATTTATAATAATTCTCCAAATAGCAGAAGATTTTGCTTATAGAAAATGTGATAAGGTTGTTTCTATTCTTCCTAAGGCTTTAGATTATATGGTAAGCAGAGGTTTAAAACCTGAGAAGTTTGTTCACATTCCTAATGGTATCGATATAGAAGAGTGGCAGTCTTTTACTGATCCGTTACCGGAGGAACATAAGAGTGTAATTGAAAGATTTAAGAATGAGGGAAAATTTCTTGTGGGATATGCAGGTTCTTTGGGGGTAGCAAATGCTCTTGATTATTTTGTGAAGTCAGCAAAGTATCTTAAAGATTTACCAGTTGCGCTCGTTCTTGTTGGGCAGGGTCCTGAAAAAGAGAAACTACAAAGATATGTAGAGGAAAATAAACTAGATAAAGTAGTTTTTTTACCACCTGTGCCTAAAAAATCCATTCCTGAATTATTGGATAAAATTGATATTTTTTACATTGGTTGGAGAAGGAGTCCTCTATACCGATTTGGGGTAAGCCCTAATAAACTTTTTGATTACATGATGGCAGGAAAGCCTATTATACATGCAGTAGAAGCAGGAAATGATCTGGTAGCAGAAAGTGGCTGTGGCATGTCTGTTCCTCCAGAGGATCCTATTGCTATTGCAAATGCTATTAGAAAACTTATAAGTATGTCAAAAGACGAAAGAGAGAAGATGGGATTAAGAGGTAAAGAATATGTTATAAAAAACCATGATTATAAAATATTAGCAAGGAAATTTTTGGAAGTGATTAATATTTAACTTTCCACTTACTATGATGATTGTGCTTTTATACTTTTTGAAGTTTGTTTTGAAACTAGGTTTAAAGAGTTAAAATATGTTAAGATGGTTAACAGGAGTTATAAAGATATTTTTAAATTGGGAGGTTAAAAATGAGAAATAAATTTATACCCTTTTCACCGCCATGGATAGGAGAGGAAGAAATAAATGAAGTTGTTGATACTTTAAAATCAGATTGGATTACTACAGGACCTAAGGTTAAAAAGTTCGAGGAAGAGTTTTGTAGATATTTTAATTCTCCTTCAGCTTTGGCTCTAAATTCTTGTACGGCAGCTTTACACACTGCTTTAGTAACCTTAGGGATAGGTCCTGGAGATGAGGTAATAACTACTCCCATGACCTTTTGTGCTTCTGTGAATGTGATAGAGCATGTTGGAGCAAAACCTGTACTTGTTGATGTAGAGTCAGATACTTTAAATATAGATCCTAATAAAATAGAATCAGCTATTACCAATAAAACTAAAGCAATACTTCCTGTGCATTATTCTGGGCATCCTGTAGAGTTGGATACTATATATGATATCGCTGAAAAATATAACCTATATGTGGTTGAAGATGCTGCTCATGCTATTCATGCTAAATATAAAGGGAGATTTATTGGATCTTCAAATAATCCTGTTTGCTTTAGTTTTTATGCTACTAAAAACTTAACTACGGCAGAAGGTGGTATGTTAACAGGGGATCCAAATTTTATTGAGAGGGCAAGAATAATAAGTCTTCATGGTATGAGTAAAGATGCTTGGAAGAGATATTCCAAAGAGGGTAGTTGGTATTATGAAGTAGTATATCCAGGATTTAAGTATAATATGACAGATATACAGGCATCTATAGGGTTGTGGCAACTTAATAAATTAGAAAATTTTCAAAGAAGAAGAAGAGAAATAGTCAATATGTATAATTCTGCTTTTAAAGATATAGAAGCCTTGAGAACACCAATTGAAAGACCTGAGGTAGAACATTCTTGGCATCTTTATGTTTTAAGGTTAAATTTAGAAATGTTAAGAATAGATAGAAATCAATTTATAGAGGAATTAAAAAACAGAAATATAGGGACATCAGTACATTTTATACCTATCCATCTTCATCCTTATTATAGAGATAAGTATGGTTTTAAGCCTAATGACTTTCCTGTGGCATATGAAAATTATCTCAAAATAATAAGTCTTCCTCTTTATCCTAGAATGTCAAATGAAGATGTATATGATGTTATTGAAGCTGTTATAGATGTAGTTAAAAAATATAGAAGATGAAAAAGAGTAAAAGATTATTTGATTTTATGCTTAGTTTATTAGGTTTGTTCATTACAATACCAATTTTTCTAGTTGTAAGTTTACTCATCAAATTAGAGGATAATGGCCCTATATTTTATAAGCAAAAGAGGGTGGGGTATAAGGGGAAGGAGTTTCACATATGGAAATTTAGGACAATGGTTGTAAATGCAGATAGTTTAGGGAGGCTTATAACAGTTGGTAAAGATCCGAGAATAACTAAAGTGGGTTTTTGGTTAAGAAAATTTAGGATCGATGAAATACCTCAATTAATAAATGTGTTGAAAGGAGAAATGAGTTTGGTTGGACCAAGGCCTGAGGTTCCCAAGTATTTAAAATTTTACGATGAAGAAATGCGGAGAATACTAGAGTATGTTCCAGGGATGACAGATCCGACATCTTTAAATTTTTTGGATGAAAGCGAAGTTTTAGCCAAAGCTGAAGATCCAGAGGAAAAATATATAAAAGAAATTTTACCTTTAAAAGTCAAACAAAGTTTAAAATACTTGGAAAGATCTAATTTATGGACTGATTTTTTAGTAATATTAAAAACAATATTCAATTTGATAAAGATTTGATTAAGGATATTTCAAAGCGTACTCTTGCCTTGCCTTTTCACAATAATTTGAGTGAGGCAGAGGTTGAAGAGGTAGTGAGTGTTCTGGAGAAAGTTGTAAGTAAATTTGAATAAGAAATTGATCTTATTATAAAGAAATTTTTCACAGACTTTAGATCTGAGTTTTTAAGATAAATTTTTTAAGGCTTTCTCACACAAAAGAAACTTTACTGTAAAAGTATAGTCTTTAAGTTGAGGGTTTATGAATACTTTTTATCTTGTGAACTTTATATAGAATTCTCAATTGAGATGAAATTTTTAAGGCTTATGGCTACCACTTATATAACTCATATGACACATGAATATTCAAAATAATCTAAAAGCTAATAAAAAGGAATTTGGAAATTAGAAAGACCCTTCTTATGGAAGATGTTATTGGTATGAAGTTCAAGGTCGTTTGGGTTGGAAAATTTGATATGTAAAAGAGGTAGGTATGTTTAGTTTCTCTATCATGCAAAAAGTTGAAAGGTCGAAAGCAACTAATAAGTGATGGGTGATGTGGTATAATTTAAGTTGAGGTGAGAAAAATGAGTATAGCTGAAGATCTCATAAAGAAGATAGCTAATGATTTAGGTATTGATTTTGAGGAGATTACTAAAGAAAGTCTGAAAGCTTTCTTGCAGGAGAAAAGGAGGAAGATGAAGATAGATATTTTAGGAATTCTTGATAGATATAAAGTTTCTTCTTCAAGAGAACTTGAGGAAAAGATTTTTAAAGGAGAAATTTCAGAGCATCCTGCATGGGAGGACTTAATTCTTTTAGAAAATCTTGAGGAGACTATTAAAATAATTGAAGAAGATATCAGAAGTATATCTTAGTTTATTAGATACCGTATTAAAGGAATATAATTCGATTGTTGAATCTGGAGAGGTAATCTATACTCAGAGCCAAGAACCATGGAAGTTGCGTTTATACTTTTATGATGGAAGTTTCTTGGATATTTTTTATTCAAAGTCAGGAAAATATTGTTGAATCTGGAGAGGAGGTTTATTGATAGTTCCATATATAGGCACGATAATGCTCCTCATAAGAATTGGAAGAAAGTAAAAACTTTTCCAAAGCATTTTCATATGGGGACAGAAGAAAATGTAGTTGAGAGCTACATTTCTAATAATCCTGAGGAGGCAATAAGAGAGTTCCTAAATTTTATAAGAGATAAAATACTTGAATGATAAGTGATATACTATAATTTAAGTTAAGGTGAAAAAGGTAGATGAAAAGAAGTTATCTGAATATTACTCTGATTTAGAGCTTAAGGACATTTGGAGTGAACTTATAAAATAATTTTTAGATACCTAAACTGTTAAAATTTTCAGTTGGTGTTGGAGTAGATAAAAAGAAGCTTATAGCCACCACCATGGTATGGCAAGTATTTTGGAGTGAAGGTATATATCACCTATCCCACCCCATAATCTCCTCGAGCATAAGAGCCAAAATATCTTAATTATTTATCCAATTTTTAATTCTTCTATCCTCTTATGATCCGCCTTATTAGTAGTTTTTTACTTGTTTTTGTAGTTATTTATGCCTTTTATTGTGATAGATTTCTTATTTTTGAATATCTTTTAGCTTATAATAATACTTAAGATTTTGTATTACTAAAGAGGAGGTAAGAAAAAAATTCCTAAGATTACGGATAAAACAGTTCTAACCCAAAAATCACAAATTACCATACCCCAAAAGATAAGGGAATTTTTAAATCTTAAGCCTGGAGATCAAGTTGAGTTTGTTATAGAGAATGATATAGTAAAACTTGTTCCTATACATTCAAAGTTAGATGAGTGTTTTGGTAGAGTAAAACCTAAAAGGAAGCTAGAATATTATAAAAAATAAGAGAAGCTATAGAGAAAGAAGTTGCTAAGGAGGTTTTAAAAGAGGTCTAAAGTATGAAATTTTTGGATAACCTATTGTTGCAATATTTCACTAAAGATGATAGGGTTTTAACGAGTCCTTTAGTTATTTTTGAGACAATTTTTATGCTTCAAAGTTATTATAAACTTCCCAGAAAAGAGATTAGAGATTTACTTATTCCTATATTAAATCTTAGAGGCTTAAAATTGGATTATAAGGATATATTTGAGTAGGAAGCACTTATGGAAAGGATTCCAAGTAAGAGTTGAAGTAGTAGGAGTTTTAGAAAGAGTGGTAAGAGTAAGATAATAGGGGGTGAGAGTTAGTGAGAATAGGAAAATTGTTTTTATTAGGATTTGTTTTGTTTTTAGTCGTAGTTAATATTTCTGTATCTTTATCTCTCAGCTCTTTTGTGGATAGAAAACCTGTTTTTACAGAGAAAGAAGAAATTATAAATGGTCTTAAATTGTTAGATACCAAGGATAGAATGTTAAGGAAATTAGGAAAACCTAAAAATACAAAGAAAGAGTATTGGGGAGCATATGGAGATGAGGTTGAATATTGCTATTATGAATGGGGATATGTTTTGCTTTCTCCTCCTCCAGCTCCTCATAAGGATTTGGAAAGGCCTATAGAAGAAATAGAAATCACAGGTAAAAAGATTGTTGGACCGAGAGGGATAAGAATAGGAGAAGATTATAAAAGAGTAATTGAAAGTTTTAGGTGTGATGTTAAAGAGATTTATGAAAGGGCTTTTCATAATGTAAAATTATATGAAGTTAAGAAAAACAATGAAGAGAAAATGTTAGGTTTTGTTATATATAATGATAAAGGAGAGATAAATGAAATTTGGTATAAGGTACTAAATGAGAAGTATTCTTCCGAATTTGGACTCCGTTTTGAATTGATGAAAAAGAAGGTAGTTAAAATATTTGCATATTATTCTCCAGGAGATTAGATGGGTAATAAGTAACGAGTCTTAAAAAAGAGGTAAAGGTTTTTGTTAATTTTTAATAGAAAAGAGTTAATGAAAAGAAAACCTACTTTTAATTTGCTTAGTCCTAAGTTTTAATATATTAAGCCGTAAACAACCAAATAACCTCTTTGCTTACTTTTTTGTAAAAAGAGGAATTTTCTTTTTCAAGTTTTTGCCATTCTTCTATGGTATATATTAAGAGGTCTACTGGTACAGAAAAATTTGTAGTATCCCATTCTATACCTCTCTTTTCAAAAGGAAGGGAGGAACTTTCTAAAATTATGATTATATCCAGGTCGCTTCCTACCCCATAATCTCCTCGAGCATAAGAGCCAAAGTATCCTATTTTTATTACTCCTCTTTTTTCCTTAACTACTTTATCTATCCAGTTTTCCAATTCTTCTTCGATCTTTTTACGGTCTGCCCATTTTAGAACTGACGAATTCAAGGATCTCACTGGCATATTCTATTGCCTCCTTACTTTGCAATGGTCCATAGTGTTCAAAGGGTGCTCCTTCGGGATGTCCATTAGGATATCTTGTAGGTATATAGAAATTGTCTAATACTTTTGCTTTTTCTATTAGCTCTTGGGGAACAGAGATTTCTTCAGGAAGTTCTGAGAGAAGTTTTGCAATTACATGTCCCCATGCCTCTTGATTTAAAAATAGATGTAATGCTTTTACTGCTTTTTCCGCAGATTGCTGTGCAGAAAAACATGCCCATTCATGCCTTCCTGCTTTTTGTGAATCTATCGCTTGTTCTAAATCTCTTTTAGCCTGTTTTAGCCAATCAAAAGCTCTATTCATGGTTATATTATAACATGGGTTGACTTTAGAGTGTGTTTGGCTTAAGATGAAGAACATCAAAAATTGTAAAAAGAGCCTTATCCATCTTTTCTTTAGATTTTTGTCAACTATTTCTCAGGGTATGTGCTAAAATTAAAAGAGAGGCTTTTTGGGAGGTAAATTTAATGAATAAGTTGAGAATTATTTTGGCTCTTGTTTTATTTCTTTTTTCTTGTGCTTTTGCACAAACTACTCAGGGGCAAACTACTACTCAGAGCCAAACTACTGTAACGGGGGAAATATATTTTGGAAGAATTGCAGAACCTGATAAGTATATACTTGGCGTTGGAGATGTAATAAGAATTTATTTAATTCAGCAAGCGGGAGAGCCTATTTCTTTTGATGCTGTAGTTTCACCTACGGGAGCTGTTAGTTTGCCTCTTGTAGGATCGCTAAAAATTGCTGGTTTAACTCTCTCTGAAGCCACAAAAGAAATTTCGAGGCGTCTTATTAGGTTTTATCCTAAAAGCACTATATTCATAGATCTCGTTTATCCTCGCAAGTTTAAAATATATGTTTTAGGTGAAGTAGAAAAGGCAGGAACTCAATTAATTTCTGCACTAAGTACCTTAGATGATGCTATTAAGCTTGCAGGATTAAAACCCTCTGCCTCTTTACGTCGTATTCAGATAAAAAGAGGAAATAAAACTATAGAGGTAGATTATTTAAAATTTTTGAAATATGGAGATACCTCTCAAAATCCATATGTAGAAGAGGGAGACATTATATATGTACCTCTTATGGGGAAGAGTGTTAAGGTGCTTGGTGAAGTAAAAGATCCTGGAATATATGAGATAAAGGAAGGAGAAAAGTTAAAAGATGTACTTGATATGGCTGGAGGCCTTACAGAAAAAGCAGATCTTTTCGGAAGCTATATAGAAAGACAGATTGATGGGAATAAGCAGATAATAAGTATAGATCTTCTTAAGTTAATTTATCAGAAAGATGACAAAGAAAACTTAGAGCTTAAAGATGGGGATTCTATAGTTATACCTTTAAAAGTGGATAAAGTTTATGTAATAGGATACGTGGCTAAGCCTCAGGTTTTTACTATTGTATCTGGAGAATTTAAAAATGAGGTTGGAGGACAGAGTGCTATAGGAGAAAGTGAGATAAAAGAGGGGGCAAAAATAAGTGAGCTTATCAGTAAGGCTGGAGGAGTGCTTCCTAATGGAAGTAGAAGAAGAGTTCAAGTTATAAGAGATGGTCAAGTAATAAAAGAAGTTGATTTATTTAAAGTACTTGTAAAAGGAGATGTGGAGGAGGAAAAAGTTAAATTAGTTCCTGGGGATATAGTGTATGTGCCATTGGCAGAGAAGACTGTAAAGGTCCTTGGTGAGGTGAAAGATCCAGGGATATATGAAATTAAGCCTGGAGAGAGAATAAAAGATGTGATAGAGATGGCTGGAGGGTTTACAGTAAGGGCAGATCTTAAGAATATAACGGTAGAAAGATATATTACTGAGAAAAAAGAAGTAATACAACTTGATTTAACAAAACTTTATAAAGAAGGAGATGAAAGTGTAAATATAATTCTTGAGGATGGTGATATAATTAACATTCCTATAAAGACTGAGTAGGTGGTGAAAAAATGAAAAGAGCCATTTTAGTGTTAATACTACTTATTGCTTCTTTCTCTTTAATATATGCTCAGGAAGCTCCTTCTTTAGGAGAAGTTTATTCTGGGAAGGTTATTGAACCTGATAAGTACGTCTTAGGGCCAGGAGATGTTTTAAGGATATTTGTAGTGCAAGAAAATAATAAAACAGAAAGTTTTACTGTTTCAGTGTCTCCCACAGGATTTATATTTCTTCCTCTTGTAGGTAGTATTAAAGTTCTTAATCTTACCCTTTCCGATGCTACAAAGGAGATTTCAAGACAGCTTGTTAGATTTTATCCCAGGTCAAATATTTATGTGGATTTGATTAATGTGAAAAAAGTAAATATTTTGATTACTGGGGAGGTTGCAAATCCTGGAAATTACAAAGTTTCTGCCTTAAGTACCTTAGATGATGTATTAAAAATAGCTGGAGGATTAAAGGCTTCTGCTTCCTATAGGAGAATATTTATAAAGAGGGGAGAAAAAGTATTAGAATTAGATTATCTAAAATTTTTGAAATATGGAGATACCTCTCAGAATCCATATGTAGAAGAAGGAGATTTTATATACGTACCTCTTATGGGCGATAGAGTAAAGATACTTGGGAGAGTGAAAAGCCCCGGAGAATACGAAGTAAAGGATGGGGAGAGATTGAAAGATGTGCTTGATATGGCTGGGGGGCTTGCAATAAATGCTTCCTTATTTGATGCTACTCTTGATAGAGTAGATGGTACTAGAATTTATCTTGACCTTTATGGATTATATTATGGAGATAAAGAAAGAAAAGATAAGGCAAATATTGAATTAAAAGATGGAGATAGTATTACTGTGCTTACAGAGACGAAGAGGGTATATGTGCTTGGTTTTGTAGCAAATCCAGGACCAATTCAACTTGTAGAGGAGATAAAAACAGGTCCTCAGGGGGAGGAGATTGGAGGAGTAACTCAGGCAGTAGTTGGGGCAAAAATAAGCGAGCTTATCAAAGAAGCAGGGGGAGTTCTTCCTAATGGAAGTACGAGAAGAATTGAGCTTAGACGTGGTGGAAAGGAAAGCGATAAGATCATTATAGATCTATATAGAGTGCTTGTACTTGGAGAGGAAAGTGAAGAGGATATAAAAGTAAATCCAGGAGATGTCATATATGTACCTCCTGTATTGAAGAGTGTAAAGATATTGGGACAGGTAAGAAATCCGGGGGTTTATGAAATTGTAGAGGGAGATAGGATAAGAGAGATACTTTTAAAAGCAGGAGGGCTTACAGAAAAAGCTGCAAGAGAAGGTGGAGAGCTTGTTAGGTTGGAAAACGGGAAAAAATTAACTTATAAGTTTAACGTAGTAAATGCTTTGCAAGGTATAGAAAAAGATAATTTAGAGTTAAAAGATGGAGATACATTGTATATACCTGAATTAAGAAGATTGGTATATGTTCTTGGACAGGTAAATAATCCTGCTGCTTATGAGTACAGAGAGGGTAGGAAACTTACGGAATATATCAGTATGGCAGGTGGATTTAAAGATAGGGCAGATCTTTCAAGGATTGCTATTGTAAGGGAAATAAATGGCGAGACAAAAGTTATACCTATAAATGTTAATGAGATAGTGAATAAAGGAAGAAGTGATCTTGACATTACAATAGAAGAAAATGACATAATTTTTGTTCCTGAAGTTTTTATAAAAGGATGGCAGGATATTGTGAACATATTGAGTGGAATATTCTATGTGTACTCACTTCTTAAGCCTATTGTAGGATGGTAATTTTTCCTTGGGGGTGAGAAGGGTATGATTTATTCTTTTAGAATTGGTAAGCCACAGAAGGGGTGGGTTGTAATTGTACATGGGCTTGGAGAACATATTGGAAGATACGAGAAGATAGTAAATGATTTAGTAGAAAGGAATTATGGAGTTATTGGTTTTGATCATCCAGGGCATGGTAGAAGTGATGGAAAAAGAGGGGATACATCTATTGAAGAAATTGTTTCGATAATTGATAATTTGACCTCTGATATCCCTAAATTTCATCTTTTTGGGCATAGTCTTGGAGGATTAATTGCTACAAGATATGCTCAGGAGAGACAAGATAAAATAAAATCTCTTGTGATTTCTGCTCCTGCCTTGGGAGTTAAAGTAGATCCAGTTACAAATTTTATTGCAAAGGCTTTTGGAAAAATTCTTCCAAGTGTAACTATAAACAATAAGTTAGATCCTCAATATCTGTCGAGAAATAAAAAGGTGATTGAAAAGTGTATGAATGATCCTCTTATGCATAGCAAAATTTCTTTTAGATTAGGACTCTCTATGATGGAAAACATAAAAATAGCTCATGAAAAGGCTTCAAGTCTTAATGTACCTATACTTATATTAGTGCCTACCGAGGATAGATATGTGGATCCTAATGGAGCTCGAGAGTTTTTTAAAAAGTTAACTCATGAAGACAAAAAATTAATAGAATTTCCTGGTGGATATCATGAGCTTTTTGAGGATGAAGAGTATAAGGATGAGTTTTATAAAAATATCTATGATTGGATAGAAAGTCATAATTAAATATCAAATTGACTTTGCTCGTTTTTGGGAATGATATAAATTTTTACGGGTTTTATAAGATCTTCACTATCATAAGAAGGGCTATTTACCTTTTTTGATACAGGGTATGCTTCCATCTCTTCTGCAGGATATGGAACAAGGAGAGATTGTAGTTTTTTAACGTCAGTTTCTTCCTTATTTATCCATATCTCTTCATATTCTTTTCTTAAGATAACAGGCATTCGATTGTGTATTTCTTTTACCAGCTCATTAGGCTCGGTTGTTATTATGGTGAAGGTTTTTATTAATCTTCCATCAGGACTTTTCCAAACATCATAGAGGCCTGCAAAGGCAAAGAGTGATGAATCTTTCATTTTTATATAATAGGGGATTTTTTCTTTTCCTAATTTTTTCCATTCATAAAATCCATCGGCAGGTACAAGACATCTCCTTCTTAAGAAAGACTCTTTAAAAGCTGGCTTTTTAAGAAGAGTTTCTGCTCTTGCATTGATGAGCTTGTTTCCAATCTTAGGATCTTCTGCCCAATGGGGAATTAGTCCCCATATCATTTCTTCTACTTTGTTTGGACTTTCTTGAAAAACAATAGGCACTGGCTGATTGGGAGAGATATTATATCTTTTTCTTAAGTTTATCTCTCCTATTATCTGAGCATTGAATCTTGTAGGAATTTTCTCAACTTGAACAAGGGTAAATCTTCCGCACATTTAACTCATCTCCTTTTTGAGCTTGTTTTGATTATTATACAAGTAATTTTAATAAAGCAAAAAAGCCTCCCTCATATGAGGGAGGCTTTGTGAAAGATTTCTTAGAATTTTAATGAGAGGCTGAATAAGTGTTGATTTGATAGATCTTTTGTATAGAGGAATGCATAGTCGAATTCTATATTGTTTATGTTTACCCCAAGGCCAAAACTTATAGTATTTTTCTCCCCGTTATATCCTGTTCTAATAAATACTGGAGTTTTTGGTATTTGGGTTTCTAAACCCAAATGAAGCCTCTGGTAGAAGTATATTTTGTCGTAAAGGCTGAAATCAAAGGCAAAGTTCAAAGGAAATTCTCCTAAGGTTAGTTTGTAGGAGACTCCTATAACTAAATCTTGTCTTCCTGCAGTTTCTACTGTACCTGTGTTCCACTTGATATAACTTATAGGATTGTACCATACTGCTCCAATTTTTAAGTTTGGAATTATCTCATAGATTGTTCCTATATCGACACCTAATCCTTCAGCTTCGCCTGTATCTAATTTAGCTATATATGAGTGAAGAGATGTTCCAATGCTTAATTTTTCATTAATTTTTTTAGCTAAGGTGAGATTAAGGGTAGCATCATAATATGGGAATAATAGTTCATCGGGATTTGTTACTCCTGTTGCTTGAAATCCTAAACCTACATTAAAGACTCCAAAGTTTATTGCTCCTCCTACAAATTCTACCCTTGTGAAACTTTGAGGAAGTTGTGTATGGCTAAAACCCACCATTGCTTTTTCTTCAAAGGTTAATCCAGCAGGATTATAAACTAAGCCAGAGAGTCCTTCGGATATGGCAGTAAAGGCCTCTCCCATTCCTGCTGATCTTGCATTGAATATCATGGGGGAGAATACTCCCCCAGTATCGCTGGCAAAGGTTATAGACAGAAGAAATATTATCGTTAAAAATCCTACTATTAAACTCTTTTTCATTTTAGTCTCCTCCTATTTTGAATTCTTTTAATTACTTCAGTATTCCTATAAATCTGTTTATTCTTGCTTCTCCTTCTGAGGATGTTGCTACAAGTTGGAATACATAAAGTCCGTTCTTAAGTGTTTCGCCCTTTAAGTTGATTCCTTCCCATATTATGCTATAGTCTCCTGCTGGTAGATATCCAAGGTCTTTTTCGTAAAGTTTTACTCCAGCAAGGCTATATACTATGAATTTTACAGAAGCATCCTGGGTTATTGTAAAGTAAATCTCTGCAAATTCTTTATTGGGATTAAAGGTTTTTGAGAATTTTGTTACATTTAGGAAGGATAATGGGACTCCATAAGGAATGGTAATGTAGTAGGTTTTTGTAGTAATGTTGTTTAGTTCATCCTTTGCAGAGATTTCTACCATATATCTTCCTGGATTTACCTTTCCATTTTCATCCTTTCCATCCCATGCGAAATTATATGTTCCATTATCAACTCTTGTATTTTCTACAAGAGTCCTTATTAAATCTTTCTTTTGATTATTTAAAGTACTATAGATTTTTACTGTAATATATGCGTATCCTACATTGTCTTGTACTGTTAAATTAATATTGCAGTTTTCGTTATTATTAGGATTAAAACTTGAAGTGACGGTAGCAGTTATATCTGGAGAGGAGAACAATGCATATTTTACTCTTCCTAAGACCTCACCACTTATATCAGGAGAAAGGCCTTCAAGTCCAAAGGCAAAATATACTACTCCATAATGTTTTTCAGGATCCGCATAGAAAAGGCCTGCTGTTCCAGAAGATGCAATTTCCTTGTTTATAACTATCTGCGATTTTTGCTCCTTTATCTTTTCTGGGAGTTTGATCTCTATAGGTATAGGAGAAGTTCCAGAAGGATTATAGACTAAGATTGGTCTTGCTCCTTCCAGTGGATCTATCTCATCAGGATATGCTTGATTTTTGAGAGATCCTTCTGCATTCAAAGTGAAGGATAAATCTGCAAATTCGCTCGTGCTTGTGCCTTTTACAGAATATATTCCTACATTATCTTGTATAAAGTTGGCTCTCAAGTATGTATTGTAGAAAGTACTACTTATATATCCTGCTGAATATCCCCAGCCTAAATCTTGGCTTGAGATGAAAAGTTTTCCACCACTATCAAGATAATTTATTATCTCGTTTTGGACTGATGGATCATAGATTGCTCCCCAATCTCCACCCCATATTACCCAGTTAAAATTACTCATAAAGGATGCATACGGTACAGCATTGTCATAATATACGTCTACGATGAAATATGTCTCACCTATATCTTGTAAGGCTTTTTCAAAATATGGAGCTATTCCGTATTCTCCACCATCATCGGCAACAAGTAGAGCTTCAAAAGAAGTTGGAGTTGTGAAGGATATAGTTGTCCAAGATGATGCACCACTTTCGTTTTCTGCTCTTACTCTTGCAAAGTAAGTTTTGCCAGGATATAAGGTTTCATCAAGAGTTGGCCTGTACTCTGTTTTTTCTGTAGTTACTTCTATCACTATATTGTTAAAATTACTATCTGTAGCAACTTGTAATCTATAGTTGGTAGCATAAGGAATGGCTTCCCATTTAAATAATGGTCTTATGGTGAGAGGGTTATCTCCTGTCCATGCTAAATGCTTTATAAAGGAAGTAGATTGTGGCGCATTTTGAGTTTTTACATAAATATTACATATAATGTTTTCTCCTGAAAGTTGTATATTTCTAACAGCAACGCTGGTTGGAATCTCTCCATAGGCTTTGCTGTTTGGAGTACTATTTTCATCAAAAGTTGTATTATTGGTAGATCCTGGATATGGATCACCACTGTCTCCACTATTAACTTTTTTTTCTAAATCCCATTTTCTATCTGCTTGCTCTAAGGCTACTAAATAATGTCTTGATGGATCAAGGCCTGGATACCATTCATAATCATTTTGGAAGCTTCGCATATTTTCGTCTACATGATAAATAAGAAGTCCTGACCCCCTCAAATATTCATCAAATCCTATTTTTTGCCTATTCTCAATCAAAAAATACTCAGGACCTTCTACTCCATCGGTCCAGAGCTTATATACCACAGGATTTGTCTCCACAGGTGGTATGCTTACATTACTTAAATCCTCCTTAGGAACGATAGGAGTTACCCACCCAAGCTGGATTTTACACCAAGCATCAAAGTGAGAAGGTCCTCCACCTAAGCTATATCCTCCAGGTCCTGCCGGGCCATTCCAAGATCCTCCTGCCATAAGGCTCCATCTACCAAGTCCTAAGGAGGAGTAGTCTCTATCGTAAAGATCAGGAAGATGTCCAAAGGAATGTCCCATTTCATGGACAAATACACCTACCGTTTGAGGAACAATTACAGGATTTCCTTGAGAATCGTAATCTTCCATATATTCTGGCTCAATGGAATATCTTATGGGCACTTTTTGACCATCAATGGTGACATATATAGTAGAGGCGTGAGACCAGATATCATTGTGATCTTCTGTCCATTCTGCTCCTTGTCCTGAGTGAATAACAAATATAACGTCGTAATTTCTTAAATCATACCCTTGATTTACCGCATTTTGAAGAACTTCCTTTACTAAGACAAACACTCCCCCATTAAATCCATAGTTATTGTCATTTATATAGTATCCATATGTATACGTTGCAGTATACCATGGTAAAACTGTTGCTGTAATGTCAAATTGATTATAGGAGTTTTCTTTATAAAATTCTCTTACGCTACCTACATTATATGGATTTATAGTAGTCCAATCTGCACCTATGCTATTAAAGAGTATGTCAAAGTAGTTTGATGGTATTACGTTTTCAGGTTGTCTTGGCTTGTCCGTAAACTCTACTGGTATTACAATTGCTTTGCCTGTGCCTTGAGCTCTTTCAATGGTTCCATAAATTTTTATTCCTTGAGGAATGTTAGATGGTGAAACTTCAGGAAGCTTTGGAAGTTTGACCTTTTTTTCAAGGAGTTTTTCGTGGGGTGGCATAATGTGAACTTTTGTTAATGGTAATACTTGGGCAAAGGAAGTGTTTAATATGAGAGCTAAAACAAGAAAGAGGCTAAGAATTAGTACAATTTTTTTACCCATATCTCCCTCCCTATGTTTGTGAATATTTAACTGATATTATACTATAAAAGTAAGAAAGAGTTTTAAAATTGGAGGATAAATTATGGAGATATTAAGATATTTTTTAATATTAATTATTTTTTTAATTCTTATTCAAGTTGCTTTTGGAAATATGATACCAGTAGTTGAAAACAGGAGTATAGTAATTGCAAAGGTTAAGGCAATTGTTCATAAGGAGTTTCCATTTTCAGAGATTGTGGTTGAGGTTGTGAGAAGTGAGAGTGTAGAAGGTTTTAAAAATTTTGCAAAAGTTGGGGATATAATACCTCTCTATCCTTTGTCATTAAATGCTAATTTAGAAAATGTTGATGATTTTAGGAAAAAAGTTCTTTATACCTGCTACTTTTTAAAACCTGGAGATTTGGTAAAGGCAGAGATTGAATTTGTGGGAGATGAAGCAAAAAGGGGTTGGGTTATAAGAGATATTGAAAGAGTTATTGAGGTAAATGAGGGATTATTGAAAGATGTAATTTATAGTTTTTTGAAGGCAAAGGGTTTTATAAAAGACAAGGAGGAGTTGAAGTATGAGGTAGTTAAAGATGGTGAAAATTATAGGGTGGAAATAATATTAGACAATAAAAAACTCACTATAATTCTTGATAAAAGTTATGTTATTTTAAATTATTTTTAGCCTTTTCGTATAAGAATACCAAATCTCCTTCTTTTACTCCTAAGTTTTCTGCTACTACCTCGCACTTTGCTTTAAGGAGGAAAAAGATATTATAGCCTCTTCCTTCTAAACTTTCATAATTTGCTTGTCCTTTTGATATTATAAGTTTGGCATTGTTGAAGACTTCTTTATACTCTTCTCCCCCAAGTTCTGGGGGTTTTCCTACTGAGCCTGAGCCAGTAGTGATAATCTTTGCATATTTGTTTAGTGCTACTTCAATGGCATCTTCCATGAGGGCATCATTAATTATAGGATATTCATTAACTACAGCTATTATTTTCTTCTCTTTAGAAAGTTCCTCTATTAATATTCTGTCAAATACTATTTCTCCAGCGTTATCCAAAAGATATAGAATCTCATTGGTTTTCGATAATTCATTCTTAAAGTAAAAATAATGATCAATGGCAAGGGGAATATTTATGATCTCTTTAATATATTCGCCAAGATTGAGTTTTGAAATATTCAAGATGCCAAGATCTATAACGTTTCCTGCTATGGCCACTTTTACTGCTGTATAGAGGGGGTCCTGAGAACTATCTACTATATTTTTCAGGGCTTCGTAAAGTTTTAATCCTTGTTGATTGTAATACTTTTTTTCTTCAAAGTATGGATCCGTTGAGCCTGAGAGCTCATATATCTTTTTAAAAATTAAATATGTATTGTAGGAGGGTGTGTCCTCAGGAGAAAAATTCTCTAAATCTTTTGCTATCGCCTTAATTATCTCTATCTTTTTTTCATTAGGTATATTTATTCTTTTTAAGGCAGATTCTGCTTGTCTAAAAAAACAGGTAAAGCATTCCCATCTCGTCTTCATAGCAAAAATAGTTTTTATCTTAAAATTTCCTAAAAGTCAATTAATATAATTTTAAAATTAATTTAGGCTTTTTCTAAGATGATGATATAATTCTAAGGACTTTTGAAAGAGATTGCTGAAATCTTCAAAATTTCTTATAGAAGATTGGGATTCTCTTAAGTTTCCATGGACAGCAGAATTTCTTATTTTCTCAAGGTTATTAAAGGTCTCTCTTGTCCATTCCTCGGTGAGGACTTTGCTATATACTTCCCTCGCTTTTTCTCTTCTATTTATTATGTTAGATAGATCTCTATAGCCTGCCTTCTTCAGAATAATTATGGTTAGAGCTTCATAAAGTAAGATAAGGCTTTTCAAATATTGCTTCTTTTTGAAAAAGAATTTTGCTCTCTCCACCATTCGGTCTTCTAAGTATCTTTCTCTGCAAAGAGGTATAAGGTCTTCTACCAAGGCTTTTGCAGGTACTTTTTTGTGTTTTTCTTTTATACTTTCTAATTCCTCTATTATTTTTTCTAATTCCTCTCTTGGCCTTTCGTTCATCTCGATGGAGAAATATACATCTTCTCTTCTGTTTAAGCCTAAATTTTTTAGGAGCTCAGGGAAGTAGCCAGAATTTTTATAGAGCTCAAAGGCTGTGGAGAGTTGAAAAATTTCATTTATATGATCAATTTCTAAAACAGGAGCGTTATCTTGGCTCATTTCGAGAGCACCGTAGTATATTTTGAGCTCTTTTATGTTCTTAAAGTTTTTTACGTACATAATGGAGAAGCTTAAAATTAAAGGTAAATATCTGTAACCATGGGTTATATCCAGGATAATTTTTAAGTCGTCATTTTCAGGTAAATTTTCCAATAGAAATTCTGAGAAAAATTTGTAGTCAAGAGGATCAATTAGGATGAGTTTTATACCTGGAATCTCCGATGATAAGGCCTCTTCCCAATTTTTCAAAAGATCTCCTTTAATACCTATATTTTCTGCCTCATATATCTCATAAGCGAGGTCTTGAAATTTAGACATTTTTTGTTCATCTAAAGCGTAGATTATTTCAGACCAAGAAGAGGTAGAGGTTCCAAATATATACCAGTAATTAATCTTTTCTTTTTGGGAGATATATTTCCATAAGGCAGATCCGAAAAATCCAGTTTCAAAAATTTCACCAGTTTTAAATCTATAACTAGTCCTTTTATATCCTTGCGATATATTTTCCAATACTTTTCCTCTTCCAATTAAGGATAACAAAATGTTTTTTACTTCCCCCATAATCCAAAAGCATCATTTCAAATTTAAGTTAAGGATGATATATCATAAAAAAGCAAAGGTGTAAACATACTGCTATTGTTAGTATTTCTTTAGATTTTTTATCTTTTTAAATGTTATAATCTACAAAAAATTGAGGAGAGAGTAAAAGATGTTTGTTATACGTAAGTTTAAATTTGATGCTGCCCATAATTTGGAGAGTTATAAAGGTAAGTGTGAAAGATTACATGGGCATACTTACAGATTGGTAGTTATTGTTGAGGGGATTCCAGATTCGGAAGGCATGATTATAGATTTTGTAGAATTGAAGGATATTGTTAAGAGAGAAGTGATTGATATTCTTGACCATTCTTATATCAATGAGATAATAAAGCAGCCGACGGCAGAGAACATAGCCATATGGATATGGCAGAGGTTAGAAGAGAAGTTGAAAAGAGGAAACTGTCATCTTTATGAGATTCAAGTATGGGAGACAGAAGATAGTGGAGTAATTTATAGGGGTGAAAAAATTGAGAGACGTTCAGAATGAAAAAGATTATAGGGGAATATATTTGAGAAAAGTAGGCATTAAGAATATACATTGGCCTATAAAGATTGTTACCAAAAGCGGAGATTACCAGAGTACTGTTGCCAGTATTGATATTTCTGTGGATCTGAGAGAGGATTTAAGGGGAACTCATATGAGTAGATTTGTAGAAGTCTTAAATGGTATTGATTCTCTTCATCCAGAAAATCTTGGTAAGATATTGCAGGAAGTAAGGGAGAAATTAAGAGCAGATAGCAGTCATATCAAAATATCTTTTCCTTATTTTATTTTTAAAAAAGCTCCTGTTTCTCAGATAAGTTCTCCTAATATGGTAGAGTGTGTTATTGATGCTGAGCTTAGTAAAAAGCTTGATATGATTATTGGGGTTAAAGTGCCTATTCATACTCTTTGTCCTTGTTCCAAGGAGATAAGTGAGTATGGGGCTCATAATCAAAGAGGAGTAGCCGAAATCTATGTAAGATCCAAAAAGTTAATATGGTTTGAAGACTTGGTAGAGATTTCTGAAAAATCTGCCAGTGCTCCCATATATTCTCTTTTAAAAAGGCCTGATGAAAAATATATTACTGAGATGGCATATAATAATCCAAAGTTTGTTGAAGATGTGGTAAGGGATATTGTCTCAGAATTAGAAAAGGAGCCTAAAATTAGTTGGTATAGGGTTGAGGTTACAAGTTTTGAAAGTATTCATAATCATAATGCTTTTGCATGCGTAGAAAAGGGGTGGGTTAAAAAATGATAGTAGAGATTACTCCTGAATTTTTGGAAAAAGAGATGGCAAGAGTAGGGGCTCATCCAGTTTCCTTTGAAATCTTTGAGAGAAAGGCTCAAATTATTCCTTTGAAGATTTTTAATATATCTTCTCCTACTGCAAACATAATTAAGCAGGAGATGCTTTCCTTAGGTGGGGATGCTATAGTCCATAAAAATGTTATAAATTGTAAAGTAGAAAATAGTGATATTATTCTTCTTGGTACTAAAAAACATTATGAGCTTTTGCTTCAAAAGTTAGAGAAAAATAATTACTTTGATCTTCCAAGGGTTTTTCAAGAGTTAAAGGAATATTTATTAAAAGAGAAAGTTAGAGAGATTTCTTCTCCATGGGGTAGGGTTATAAGTTTCAACAGAATTTTAGTCATGGGGATAATAAATGTAACTCCTGATTCTTTTTATAGTGGATCAAGGAAGATGCAAATTGATGAGATTCTAAAGACTGCTGAAGATATGATAATGAATGGTGTGGACATAATTGATATAGGTGGACAATCTACTCGTCCTGGATCTGAGCCTGTAAGTTTAGAAGAGGAGATATCAAGGGTTATTCCTGCTATTGAGAATATAAGGAGAAATTATCCTGATGTGTTAATTTCTGTTGATACATATTATTCACAGGTGGCAAAGTTGGCTGTTGAAAAGGGGGCAGATATAGTAAATGACATAAGCGCTTTTAGGTTTGATGAAAGTCTTGTTAAGGTGGTGGCTGAGTTAAAGGTGCCATATATTCTTATGCATATGAAGGGAACTCCTAAGGATATGCAAAAAAATCCTTACTATGATGACGTGATAAGAGAGATCATAGAGTTTTTTGAAGAGAGAATAGAATATGCCAATAAGAATGGAGTTGATCCGGAGAAAATAATTATTGACCCAGGGATTGGTTTTGGAAAAAGATATGAAGATAATCTTGAGATTATGGCAAGGTTAAAGGAATTTAAGAGTCTTAAGAAGCCTATACTTATAGGAGCATCGAGAAAGAGCTTTATTGGAAAAGCTTTGGGCGATCTTCCTCCTGAGGAAAGACTTGAAGGAACTCTTGGGATTACTGCTTTGTGTGTATTGAATGATGTGGATATTATTAGAGTGCATGATGTTAAGGAAAACAAAAGAGTGGTTAAAGTGTTGGAGGAAATAAAGTGCATAAGGTCTTCATTGCAATAGGAAGTAATCTTGGAGATAGAATGAAAAATATAGAGGTCGCATTAAAAAAAATGGAAGATTATGGCTTAAGAATTATTAAAAAATCTTCTATTATTGAAACGGAGCCCTACGGATTTAAAGAGCAAGGTAAATTTTTAAATGGTGTGATCTTAATAGAAACTGATTTAGATCCTTTTGATCTTCTTAATCTTCTTTTGAATATAGAGAAGGAGATGGGAAGAGAGAGGAAGATAAGGTGGGGGCCGAGGAATATTGATCTTGACATAATTTTTTATGATGATCTGGTTATTAATACTGATAACTTAAAAATTCCTCATCCCGATGCTCATAACAGAACCTTTGTTATGGGGCCTCTCTCTGAAATAGATCCTGATTTTGTGCACCCTGTTCTTAATAAAAAGGTAAAGGATATATACTTAAAACTTATCGAAGGGAATTTTTAAAAATTGTTTTACTTATATTAACTCTATCAAAAGGGGGATAGGTATGCTTAAATATAGGTATGAGGTTATGTTTCCCTATCAACTTAGGGAGGTGCTTGAGAAGAATCCTATAGTTTATCTTCCTGTAAGTCCTATTGAGTGGCATGGAGAACATCTTATCTTTGGTACTGATCCTTTTAGAGCAAGAAGGGTTTTGGAAATTGTTTGGGAAAGATTAGGTGGAGTTATGATGCCTACTCTTTATGTAGGTACTGATGGAACTATAGTGGAAGATGGAGAGGAATTTTGGGGAATGGAGATGTTTGCAAAGGAGAAGATACCAGGAAGTGTTTTTGTGAGAAAGGAGACTTTTTATAACTTACTGAAGGATATGCTTAATTTTCTTGAGAGAACAGGATTTAAATTATGTGTTTTGTGCACAGGACATATGGCAAAACCACAGGTAGAGGTGGTAGAAAAGCTTGAAGAGGAATATATGGAAAGAAGTATGAAGGTGATTTCTTGGCATTGGGGGAAGGTAAAATATCCTGAAGAACTTGTTACAAATAATCCCCTTCATGCAGGAGTAGAGGAGAGTAGTGAGATCTTAAGTATTGATCTTTCTTATGTGGATCTTGATAGGGTGGGAGGTATGGAGGTGGATAGAAAGGTTGGTTTGACTAAGGGTAATTTAGAAAACATAAGTGAAAAGCTTGGGGAAAGCAGATTTAATTTTGAGGCTGAGGAGCTTATTAAAAAGATTCTAAAATGTTATAATAAAGAGAGTTAATTTATTTATAAATAATGGATTCTGTGTTGGAAAATTTAAATTATATTGAAGAAGTCTTAAAGAAGGAACCCATAGTCTACTTGAACCTTCCTACTGGAAGTGGAAGAACTTATTTATTGAAATCTTTCTTTGAAAGAAATAAATCCTCTTCTCTTTTTACCCACTATGCATCTCATCGAACTCCTGTTGGTGAGTTTTTTATAACACTTCTTTCCCTAATAGATAAGAACTCTTTTTTAAAAGAGAAAGGAGATATTGTTGGCCCTATATTGAGAAGATATATTCATCCAAGATTTTTATCTCATCTGGAAAAGTACAAGGCTGAAGAAGTAATATCCTTGGATGTAGAGGTAGCTCAAATAGCTGATATTGCCTCTTTTATTCTTGAGAAAAGAAAGATTAAATATTGGATTTTTGATAATTGGCAAGAATTTTTGTACTATGGCGATGTTTTTAAAGAGCTAATACCTTATTTGAGTAAAAAATATAATATGGCATTTGTTATCACTGGAAAGGATTTTAATATGGAATCTTATGAGATAAAAATAGATGATCTCTTAGTTCCTCTTAATGTAGATACCACTATAAAAGAGATGGAGAAAGCCTTTAATTTAGATAATAAAGAAGCAGTAAGGCTTTTTGAGATGAGCAATGGAAATTGGAACAATGCCATAGTGATATATAAGAATGATTTTAAGTCTCTTTGGGATATTGTGTGGGAAAAAATTAATTCTTTATCAGAAAATGAGAAAAAGGCTCTATATACACTTACTTTTGTGGGTAAAACTTTTTCTTCCACTACTGTAAAGGCAGTGAAAGAGCTTTATGGTCCTTTAAAGTTTATTAGGGATTTTGTTGACTCTAAATTAATGAGATGGGAGTATCCTCTTTGGAGGTTTGTGTCTGAAGATGTTTTGAATTATGTGAGAGAAAGTATGCCTTATAATTTTTCTCAATTAAAAGAAGAATTTGTAAAAAAGCTTTCGTCCTTTAATTATTCAGACATATGGGGAAGAGTAGCGTTATTATCAGAAGAGGATGAGAAATATTGGAAATATGCCAAAATAAAAGAGTTTAGATCTTCTTATAATATTCAAAGGAAAATGGAGATTTTAGAAGAAATTGTTGAAAAGGGCAAGGATGATGGGAATATCTATAAGCGAAGACTAATAAATCTTCTCATAGATTTTCAGAAATTTAATAAAGCTATTAATATAATTGAGTTTATCGAAGATAAAAACTTGCTTGATCTTGCCAATAAAGTTAGGTGCTTATCATATCTTGGTAAGTATGAAGAGGCGGAGAAGTTAATAGAGGAAATTATTGACAGTTTAGAGATGGATTATAATCTTCCTCAAATTCTTTCAAGGATAGTTAGTTATCATTTTTTGACTAAAAAGGTTACTGATGCGCTATTCTTATTAAATAAATATCTGGAAGACATATTACGACTGACTTCTTCTCCTAAATACCTGGCCAATTTTTATAACGCCTTAGGTCTTCTAAATCTTATTGATGGTAAATTTGAAAAAGCAATTTCTGTATTTGAAAATGGACTTGTTTTGGCAGAAAAATCTGGAGATAAGGTAGTTTTACATAAATTACTTAATAATCTCGGAGATCTAAGAAATTATCTCTATGGTCCTAAGAGTGCTGTAATAATTAATCAAAGAGCCTACGATATATCCAAATCTCTTTCAAAGAATTTGATGGTTATAAGTCTTGGAAATTTAATTAAAAGCAAGATGCAATATTCTAATCTAAAAGAAGTAGAGGATTTGTTACTTGAGTTGGAGAGGCTGGTATCTGAAATAGAATTAGAGTATTTCCTTTATTCGGGATATAGGAGGTTGGCAATTGCATATCTTAATTATGGTAAAAGGGAGGAATTGGATAAAGTTATTAAGAAATTAGAAGATTTAAAGACCATTTCAGAGAGTAAGATTTTGGTGCGAATTTTAAGAAGCTTTTTTGGAGAAATTGAAATAACAGAAGAGGAAGTATTAGAAACTAAAGAAGAGCAGATAATGACTCTCTATATGAAATTAGTGGCTGAGAAAGGTTTAAGAATCTCCAAATCTTTGAGAGATTATCCAACCGATTATCCAATACATAATTTTTTAAAGGGTTATATTTTGGGAGAAAGCTTCTTTAATCTTATCTCTTACATAGATTTGATGCTGGAAAGATGGGAGTTTTTAGATGCTTTTTATTCCTATAAACTTTTAATGAAAAACCTTGAAAGAGATAAAAACTTGAAAGTGTTTGTTCCATACATAAAACTTGAGGTTGTGGGGCTTGCTATTCTTTTAGGTCTTGAAAAGGAATTGGAGGATCAGTTAAAGGAGATCTCTTTAGATTATACAGGATTGATTAAAGAGCATTCGAAGATAAAGGCTTTGGAGGATTATGTAGGAAAGGCTATCATGGATTCCGAAACTGAAGAGGAGGCTATGGAACTTATATATAGGGTTATTTCTGATTTTATAGATAACTTTTTAGTGGTGTTAAGGATTGGAGATAGAACCTTGAAAAGGGGTAATGAACTTATTGCTACTAACAAATTCAGATTTTTCTATAAAAAGCCTCCATTTTCAGTAAGTGTTTACTCTCTTAAAAATTTGTCTCCCTCTTTATTTTTTGTTATAAGGAATCTTCTTAAGAGTTTTATTGTTTTCTGGGAAAGAAAGTATGGTATATTTGATCCTTTGACAGGGTTATTTAATAGATCTTATGGAGAGAGAAGACTTGAAGAGGCCTTTTTAGATTTTGTACGTGAAAATGAAGACTTTAGTATTATCTTTATAGATATAGATGGATTTAAGAAGATTAATGATACTTTGGGACATTCTTATGGAGATTATGTATTAAAAGAGATTGCAACTGCAATTAGGAACTCTATAAGACAAAGTGATTCTGCCGTAAGGTGGGGTGGTGATGAATTCTTAATTCTTTTGAGAAGGGCAGACTATAATGAGGCAATGAAAGTGGTAAATAGAATAAAAGATAGGATAGAAAGTGTTAGTAAAGGTGAGATAAGAATTAGTTATGGTATTGAGACAACTTCTAAAGAAACGTCTTCTTATAGGGAGCTTATAGATAGGGCAGATGTAAAGATGTATGCTCATAAGTTTAGAAAATTAAAGGATTTAGAGAATAGCAAAAAAGAATAATTTAAGAAGGGGCCCAGGTTGGGGCCCCTTTTTTATTTAAGCTCAATATCAAAATTTGAGAAAGTCCATCCAAATTTTGCCTCAGTAGTATATGGATCGCCAAATTCTGTTCCAATTTCCCAGACTGTCACATACATCTGATCAAATTTCTCTGGGGTTATTCTACTTGGATTGTTGGCTAAAATTGTTCTTAGGTGTTTCAAAAATTCATTTATTGGTATTTTTACCTGTCCTTGAAGAATATTTTCTTTTGATTTATAGGCCACGTAGTCCCAGCTCATAGGGGAAAGATATACTTCCCAGATAATGTCTTTTTGAGTACCGTTTAGGATGATAGGTATTTTTACTTCTCCTACCTTTCGCCCTGCAGGAGAAAGTCTATTAGCATATAGCCATACCATCATTTCTATATCCCCTGAAGTAACGGTTTTCTGATAGGGTTCTTTTGTTATCCATGTTTCCATAGCAAAATTTATAGGAAGATTCTTCTCGTACCATATGTTGTATTTTAGATTGAAGAGAACGTCTGGAAATTCTGATACCTTTTTAGGAAGAGCCAATTTCTCAATGGAATTCCCATGGCCAGCCCATGGTTTGTACCCATAGTAGACTTCAGGATATCCATGTACCCATGAATTTTTATCCTTAAGTACTATGTTTTTTATGTCGGCATAATATTCAACAGTATCTTCTTCTTTATAAAATGCCATCCATGTATTTCCTTCATAGTTTGCAATATTCCAAAAGTTGAGTTCTAAGGTGAGAGGAAGATTTTTAGTTATGACATCGCCTGAGGAAGGTGCTTTAAGTATAAATGCGTCTTTGTATTTTGGAGTTTGGCTAAAGGAGAGAGTAATAAGAAGAAGTATGAGGATAAGAGAAAGTAAAGATTTTTTCATAAATTTGCCTCCCCATAAATAATTTTTTACTGAAATTATTTTATTATGAAAAGAGAAGAAAAGTCAAATATGAGGGAAGTTATCTCATGCTAAAAAGTTTTCTTAATTTATTCAAAGTTATTACCTTTTCATGATTATAGACTTTTTTCAAGTGTTCTTTTGAATTGAAGCTTTCATTGAAGACGAAATCTCCAAACCAGGGCATAAACCAAAGGAAATAGGCTTCATATTCAAAAAGTAGATCAGGGTCAGGTATAGGTCCATTTTCTGTTAAAGCTACCAATTTTCTATAGTCAGTGAGTTTTAGCAATAGATCATAGGAGAATTTCATAGGACCATGATTTCCAGGAGGTACATAGTTATCGATGCCTGCTATATCATATAAGTCTTCTTCAATTTCCCAATCAGGGTGGGGAGCATTCCATATCCATATTAGGTTATTTAACTTAAATTTCTCAGTGAGAATCTCATAAAGAAGATGGTATAGTTTTTTATAATTTTCTGGACCTTTTGCACCCCACCAAAACCACCTTCCATCTGCTTCATGAAGAGGTCTCCATAGGATTGGAAGGTCAAGACCTCTAAATATGGAAAGTTTTTCTCCAATCATATAAATATCTCTTAAAAGGGCTTTGTTTTCCTCTGTACCTTCTATAAGGGCTTTTTCTAAATCAAAATCGGTGTTTATGGTATAGAAAGTTTTGTCTTTTCCTCCTAAAGGAGCGTACCAGTGCCAGCAGAATGTTACGATACCACCAAAATCTCTTCCCCATTCTAATGCTTTTTCTATAGATCCCTTATTCCCTTCAATTTCAATGATGGCATGGGGTGTCATTTCTTGAGTTTTTGTGGCTGGAGTATAACTTAATAGGTCAAATCCACGAAGGGCTGGTTTTTCTCCTGTGATATATTCTATATAGGCTATTTCTGGACCTGCTGATGTATTTGTATGTTGTCCTGCGATTATATAATTGGCATAGATTTTTTGAAAAAATTCTAGTATTCTTTTAGCATTATCCGAAAGGTTGTTCCTTATCTTAAAATTTTTAATTTTAGAATTTGATTGATCTTTCTCTTTAATTTCAAGAAAATTTATTTTGAAATCCTCGTAGGGAAATGCAATTTGAAATGTATATTTTTCAGGTTTTAATTTTAATTCTCCCAGGTATGAATAATTCTTTCCCTCGTAAAATTGTACCTCTCCATAAGCTAAATTGTTTATAAAAACATAGCTTTTTGAAAAATTTTCTATGGGTTCATAATTTAAGTAAAAGTCATAATATCCAAAACTTTCAATTTTGAATTCTGCTTCTAATATTCTTATCTCTCTTGAGTAGAGATCTATCTTTTTTTCTTCAAATTTTGATATTCTCATAGTCTTTTATTTACTCCTTTTCTAAGGGTTTTTAAAAATTATACTCCAAGTTGTTGACATTTTAAATGCTATACTGTATTATATAACTAATACAGTAATATGAAAGGTGGTGAGTATGATAATAGAATTTGACGAGAAAGTTCCAATTTATCTTCAAATAATGGATTTTATAAAGAAGGAGATAGTAAAGGGAAATCTTAAAGGGGGTGATAAATTGCCATCGGTGAGGGAACTTGCAGAGATGTTGAAGGTAAATCCCAACACTGTTCAAAAAGCGTATCAGGAGCTTGAAAGGGAAGGGATAACTTACACTTTGAGAGGAACTGGTTCTTTTGTAACTGAGGACGAGAGGAAAATAGAAGCCCTCAAAAAACAAATGGCAATAAGTATTTTAGAGAAATTTTACAAAGATATGAAGGATATAGGTTTTAGTGATGATGATATTGTTAATTTACTTCAAAGTTATATAAAGGAGGGGAAGTAATGGGAATTCTTGAGGTTTCAAATCTTTATAAGGACTATGGCAAAAAACTTGCCCTGAAAAATATTAATCTTTCTTTTGATCTTGGACAGATAGTGGGACTTTATGGGCCTAATGGAAGTGGAAAGACTACATTTTTAAAGATTATTGCGGGGCTTTTGAGACCTTCAAAGGGGAAGGTAATATTAGATGGAAGAGAGATTGGGGTTTATACGAAAAGTATAGTTGCATATCTTCCTGATAGGAATATTCTTCCTCTATGGATGAAGGTAAGAGATGCTCGTAATTTTTATAAGGATTTTTTTGATTTTGATGAGGCAAGATTTAAAAGTCTTCTTGAGTTTTTTGAATTAAGAGAAGAGCTTAATTTGAGGGAACTTTCCAAGGGAGATTTGGAAAAGATACTCTTAAGCCTTACTCTTTCGAGGAAAGCTAAGGTATACCTTTTGGATGAGCCTTTAGGAGGTATGGATCCATCTACGAGAGACAAGGTAATTACAAGTATTTTAAGGAGTTACCATGAGGAGAGCTTAATGATTATAGCTACGCATCTTATAGGTGAAATTGAGAATATTACTGAAAGAACTATTTTTATCCATAATGGAGAGCTTGTTCTCGATGATAATACGGAGAAAATTAGGGAAGAAAAAGGTGTTTCGATAAACGAGTTATTTAAAAAAATGTTTTAAGGGGGTATCAAAATGATAGATAGATTGCTTAATCTTATGAAATATGAATTTTTGGGAAAAAGAAAAACCTATTTGATTTTTTTACTAATATATCTGGGATTGGTATTTATAATATGGACTAGATTTCATAATAGGATTTCAGATAAAGATCTTGAGCTTCTTACTATTTACATATTTCTAACGTTTTTCTTTTCTGTAGGATTAGTTCTCATTTTTATTAAAAACCTTAGAGATATTAATTCAGAAGATTTAGGTTATTTGAGCTTTAGTCTGCCAGTAACCTCATATGTTTTATTTTTAAAGAGGATTAAGATAGTTTTCTCTGAACTTGTGTATTTTTTACTAATTGTTGTACTTACAGGGTACTTTATACTTCATAGCTATAACACATCCTTTTCTGTTGCTATTTCCTCCTATTTCTCTAAATATGGCACAATTTTATTAATTGATTTTTTATTTTCCTTTATTTTTATTTTTCTTATTGTTGCTCTAATTATTATTGCAAGAAATTTGGCTTATGAGAAGAGATTTCTCAGAAGGCTTATTTATGTGGGATGTACTGGTTATTTGGTATTTGGTAATTATTTACATGACTTTTTAGCTAAATGTTTTCCTCAAAAATTACTTTCAATTCCTCCCTTTGAGTACCAAATGACCTCTCAAGGATTACAAGAAGGATTTGATATTCCAAAAACAGATTATTATGTAGTTGGGGTTTTGTTAAAGATTCTCTTATTTATCTTAGTTATTTATCTTTACAACTTACTTTTAGAGAAATATGCAGAGAGGAGGTAGGTTAAAGTGATAAAAGTAGAGAATCTTTACAAGTATTATCCTATGGGTAAGGAAAAATATCCTGCCCTAAAAAATATTAATCTTTCTATTAATAAAGGAGAGTTTGTAGCAATTATTGGACCTTCGGGATCAGGAAAATCTACTTTACTCAATATTATTGGAGGACTTGATAAACCATCCGAGGGAAAAGTATATGTGGATGGGCAAGATATTTTTAAATTAAATGATGCAAGAATTTCAAAGTATAGAAATGAAAAGATAGGTTTTGTCTTTCAGTTTTTCTATTTAGAGCCCACTTATACTGTATTAGAAAATGTCATGCTTCCTCTAATTTTTTCAAAAAGCAATAGTAGAGAATTAAAAGCAAAGGAAGCTATTGAAAAAGTTGGATTAACTCATAAGATAGGAAACAAGGGTAATGAACTTTCGGGTGGAGAAAGGCAAAGGGTTGCGATTGCAAGGGCTATAGTTAACAATCCTTCAATTTTACTCTGCGATGAACCTACAGGAAATTTAGATTCTAAAACAGGGATTTCTATAATGAACCTTCTTAAGGCTCTCAATAAAGAGGGAAAAACAATAGTGCTTGTTACCCATAATTTAGAATATTTGAGTTTTGTAGATAGAGTAATAAAGATAAAAGATGGGGAGTTGGAGGTGAATTAGTCATGAAGATCTTTGATTTTATAAAACTTTCCTTTAAGAATTTAAAGAAAAGAAGATTAAGAATGATCTTAAATATGCTTGCTATTGGTATTGGTACTACTTTAATTATGGTTATGTTAGGCTTTGGTTTTGGTACGCAGAATTATTTAATTGAGGAGATTAAAAAATATGATATGTTCAATGAGATAAGTGTTGTTCCTTTTAAGAAGAGTGATAATGTTAAGATAGGAACTAGTACGGGAGAGATAACAGAAAAGAGAGAATTAAACAAGAAAATAACTAAGGATGATGTGAGGGCCTTTAAGAATATAAAAGGGGTTTCTGCAGTAAGAGCTACAGTTGAAGTGGTTTTCAATGAAATTAGAATGAATGGTAAGAACCTTAAGTTTGTAACTGGGTTAGGATATGATAGGGATTTTGATCTTTGGTTTGATAATGGAAAGGACAAGAGAATAATTTTAGGTAGAGAAATTTCAGGGAAAGATTCCAAAGAGGTGCTAATAGGAGAAAAATTGTTTGAAATTATGAAAATTAAGAATTATAAAGAGCTATTAGATAAAGAGGTAGAATTAATTGTGGTAAATCCAAATATGCCAAATTTGCCTTTAAAGGAGAAGGTAAAAATTGTAGGTATCATAAATGGGAAATCTATATTTTCTGATGTTATAGTCATGCCTTTAGATCTTGCCATTAAATTTAAAGAGTATTATCTGGGGGATGAAAATTATTTTGAAAAATATGGATATGAGGCTGTTTATGTTAGAGCAGAGTCTTTTAGAGAGGTAAAGGATATAGCTAAGAAGATCAAAGATATGGGATTTACTGCAACTACTTTTCAGGAAGCCTTAGATGATTTGAATAAATATTTTAGAATTTTTCAGGGAATATTAGGGGGCTTTGGAGCAATAGTTTTATTTGTAGCAGGGCTTGGGGTTATGAATACAATGATAATGGCAGTTTATGAAAGAGTTAAATTTATAGGACTATTAAGGGCATTGGGAGCCTCTCAAAAAGATGTGAGGAATTTATTCTTAGTAGAATCAGGGTGTCTTGGTTTCTTAGGAGGATTATTGGGGGTTTTCATAGGTTCTGGATTTAACTATCTACTAAATCTTTTCATAAATAAGGCTTTAATTAAAGATTCTTCTAAATTTGTAAGAATCTTCTCTGTTTCGCCCTCTCTAATATTAGGAGTGATACTTTTCTCTATAATTCTTTCTTGTATGGCTGGATTTTATCCTGCAAGAAGAGCCTCAAAACTTGATCCTGTAGAGGCTTTAAGATATGAGTAAAATATAGTAAAATATGTTTACAATTTTAAAAAATTGGGGGATTTTAGAATGAAAACAAAAGCGATAGTCTTTGCAGGACCTTTTCAAATTGAAATAAAGGATTTTGAATTGAGGGAACTAAGAGAGGGGGAGGTTTTGGTCAAAACCATTTATACAGGAGTGAGTCCGGGTACAGAACTTAGAGTTCTCTCTGGAAAACAGGTAGGAGGAGAATTTCCCCTTATTCCAGGGTATGAAAATGTGGGTAAGATTGTTAAAGTGGGAAAGGGAGTTAAAGATTTAAAAGAAGGAATGATTGTGTTTTCTTCGGGAACTCGCTTCACAGGTCCTTATAATAGGGTTTGGGGAGGACAGGTGGAGTATTCAATTGTTGGAGAGGAAGAGGTAATTATTGTGCCTGAGGATTTAGATCCTCTTTATGCTGTATTCACTAAAACTTGCGCTATTGCTTTGCATGGAGTAAAAAGAGCAAGGGTTTCTGGTAAAGATAAAGTAGCAATAGTAGGACAAGGACTTATTGGGCATTTAGCACTACAGATGTCAAAAATAAATGGAGCATATGTTATTGCTATTGATGTGGTAGAGGAAAGGCTTAAGAATTCTATATTGGCAGGAGCGGATTATGGGATAAATGCAAAGGAAAAGGATGTGTATGAAGAGGTTATGAAGATTACTAATGGTGGTGTGGATGTGGCTATTGATGTCACAGGAGTTGCGAGTACTGTGAATAACACGGCAAATCTTATAAGACCGAGACCTTATGTTTCAAAATCTTCTCAAGATCCTGATCCACCTGTTGGTAGGCTCCTCATTCTTGGTTCTTACACTGATCCGATTTGTTTTAACTATCATCCGACTCTTTTTGATCATGAGATTGATATTATAGTTTCTAGGGATTGTACTTACTTTGATTTATTAGAGGCTATAGACCTTATTCGGAATAAAAAAGTTAATTTTAATGCTATAGATTTTGAGACATTTGATTTTCAGAGTGCGGAGAAAGGATATCAAAAATTAATGAATAAAGAAATAACTAAGGCAATATTCAAGTGGGAATAGAGTATTTAATTAGATGGGGAGAGAAATCTCTCCCCTTATTTTTACTTATGAGAGTTTAAATTAAGCTTTATTTTTTGATCATAAACCGATTCTACAGAGGGTGGAATGTCAGGACTTACTTCTAAATTCATAATATATTTTATGGATCTTACAAGCATTAATTTAAAAAGATCTTTATATGTAGTACTATAACCTTCAGGTATTGACATATTTCCATTTACGACATACCACTCTAATGGGGATGTGGTAGCTAAAACTCTTCCCATATTGTATCTATATTCCACATAGGTTGGGTATTGGATGCTACCATCTCCAGTGGTTTCCTTCACATATATCATAAGATTAGCTATATTTGTTGAATTAAGATTATCAAAACCACCATGGCTGGCATAGTTTCCATAAAGCTGAGTTGGGAAATTCTTAGTTATAGGGTGTTCAAAATATACGATGTCGTTGTAAGAGTCATAACTATCTCTCCAGGTTACTCCTCCAGGAAGGGTTGAGGTAAAGTTTCCAGATGCCCATCCCATATCACAAGCTATCCAGAATATAGTTCCACCGTTGTATACAAAATTATCGAAAATAGTTTTATTAGTAGTATATATGTCATAGAAAGCCTGAGGCTGATCTCCCTCTACTATTATTAAATCTCCCATATTAAAGCTTAAATTGGGATTTTCTCCGGTTAAAGTTCTATACTCATATTGATTTTGTCCTGTTCCCTGAGTCATGCCAATAGAGGATAGAATGTCTCCTATAACGGTTTCAGGTATACCTGCCTCATTCCAGGCAGATCCACTTTCTCTGAAAATTATTACGTGTTTTATTACCTTTGTTAAAATCATTGTTTCGGCAGTTTTTGTTTCATTTTCTCCTATGGTGAGGATTATATTTGCGGGCTGATAGTTTTTGTTAACATCTTGGGCTATAAGTAAATATGTGCCCGAGGGGATGTTTTTAAATTCATAAAATCCATTGTTGCCAGTGATGACGTAGTAAGAATTTAGGTTTACAGGTGAGTCTTCACTTTCTGCAATTAGTGTAACTTTGATGTTTGCACTTTGATTAATTGGTTTATCAAAGTAGTTTACTACCCCTTTTAAAGTACTATTTCCTAAGTCTACATTGACTTCTCCAGGATTTGTGGAAGTTGTTGGGGTACATCCAGAGAGGAAAATACCTAATACAATTAATATTAGGGAAAAAAGAATCAGTTTTTTCATGGGAACCTCCAATTAATTTATTGAGTAAATAAAATCTAATTTAAGAGGGTTTTAATAATTAAACTTTAATAAATTAAATTTATTTGCTCTATTAAATATGATAACATTATTTTAAAATTTTTAAAAGTGTTAAATATTCTTTTTTTAAATTTTGTTTTACTTTAAGGTATAATCAATAAAAGACTTGAATTTCTAAGGGGTGATTCTATGCCTGCCAATTTGCCACCTCAATATTTTGAAGCAGAGAAAAAGTTCAGAGAGGCAAAGACTATAGAGGATAAAATTCAGGCATTAAAAGAGATGCTAGCTATACTGCCAAAACATAAAGGAACGGATAAGATGAAGGCAGATTTAAGAAGAAAGCTCTCTCAATTGATGGAAGAAGCGGAAAAGAGAGCTAAGAAAGGGGGAGGAAGGAGTCTTGATTATATTGAAAAGGAAGGGGCAGGACAAGTACTTTTAGTAGGTCCTCCTAATACTGGGAAATCTAAATTTTTTACCCTCCTTACGGGAGTAAATAGCTTGGTAGCTGAGTATCCTTTTACCACCATGGATCCTATAGTTGGTATGTTACCTTATGAGAATATTCAAATTCAACTTATAGATCTTCCTCCTCTTTGGGAAGAATCTGAAGGATGGATGTATAACTTGATAAGAAATGCAGATTTAATAGTTTTGTTTTTAAGCATGGATCTTGATTCCATAGTAGATGAATATCTTAAGATAAGAGAGCTTTTAGAAAGAAAAAAGATAAAGCTTGTTAGAGATAATCCTAATAGAGATCCTTATTCTCCCATTAAGGAAAATAGGGGTATTGTTGTTTTGAATAAGATAGATATTTTTACTCCTGAGGAAAGAAGAGATGAGATAGAAATCATAGAGAAAGATCTTAATGTCTTTTATGTATCCGCTGAGGAAGGTATTAACATGGAAGATATTAAGAGGCATATGTTTGATGCTCTTCATATAGTAAGGGTTTATACAAAAAAGCCTGGATATCCTCCTGATTTATCAAGACCTTATATTCTTGAAAAGGGTAGTAAGGTTTTGGATGTGGCAGAGATGGTCCACAAGGATATTGCTAAAAATATGAAGTTTGCGAAACTTTATACAAAAGACGGATCGGTAAAGGGGCTTCCTGTGGAGAAGAATTATGAAGTGAAGGATGAAGATATTTTAGAATTTCATATTTAAGGAGGAAAAAGTATGAGATGGGGAGTAGTGGGTACCGGAAGGATTGTGAGAAATAGGTTTTTGCCTGCTTTGGAACAGATTCCTGAGGCTAAACTTACTGCTATTGTAACTACTAATCCAAAGAAAGCAAAGGATCTTAGTGAAAGATATGGAGCAAAAATTTACACTAATTTAGAGGATATAGAGGATGCGGATGTAGTTTATATTGCAACACCAAATAAATTTCACAAAGAGCAGACAATTATTTGTGCCAAAAAGAGGATTAATGTACTTTGTGAGAAGCCTATGGCAATTAATGTGAGAGAAGCGGAAGAAATCATTGAGGAGTGCGAAAGTAACAAGGTCGTTCTTGGAGTTGCTAATATGGGAAGATTCAATCCTTTTAACATTGGAGCTAAGAAGCTTATTGATGAGAATATTATAGGAAAGATTGGAGTTATAAAGGCAAGCTTTTCCTTTGTGAATACCGAAAAGTCTGGTTGGAGATATAGTTTAGAACTTGCTGGTGGAGGATCAATTATGGACATTGGGGTTCATGTTATAAATACTCTTCATTTTTGGTTTCCTAATAATAGGATTAAAGAGATCGTTGCCATTAACGAAGGTTATGGATATGAGGTAGAAGAGAATGCAGGTGCAGTAGCTCGTTTTGACAATGGTATGATAACACTTTTAGATGCAAGCTATAATACTATGCTTTCTGTTTCTTTTGAGATACGGGGAGACAAGGGAATTTTGTATGTTCTTGATACTTTATATCAGGATTATGATGGAAAGGTAATACTGAGAAACTTTAATAACTATACTTTTTATACTTTTTATGGGGAAAATCAATATGTAGCAGAGATAAAAGATATGGAGAGGGCTATAAAAGAGGGTAAAAAGCCTGCAACTTCTGGACTTGATGCTTTGGAGGATATGAGAGTGATAGAAGGATGGTATAAGTCAGCAATGGAGAATAAATTAATTTTCTTGTAAAATTTCCTATGTAGTGATAATATTTAGATAGCTAATTGTTTAGGGTAAAATTATGGAAAAGAATAATGATTTATACGGAATATTTAAAGAGGTAATTAGAGAGCATTTTATAAGGAGAGAGAAACTTCTTAGTGGGCTAAAGCTTTATCGAGGACAAGCTCCAATGCTACTTCTTCTCTCGGAGAAGGGTGGATTAACTCAAAAAGAAATTGCAGAGGAGATGAAAATTAAACCATCTACCGTTGCCATAATGGTAAGGAGAATGAGAAAAAGAGGGTTGGTAATTACTCAAAGGGATGAAAAAGATAGAAGGTTTTCAAAGGTATATCTTACCGATGAGGGGCGAAAATTTATATGTAAATTAAAGAAAATATTTAAGCAACTTGAGGAGGAATGTTTTAGCAATTTTTCAGAGGAAGAAAGGGAGATTTTAAAGAATTATTTGGAAAGGATTAGAGATAATTTAAAGAAATTTAATGAGGAGAAAGGGTAAAGATTATGAAAAAACTTTTGAAATTTTTAAAACCTTATACTTATGCAGTTGTTCTTGCTCCTCTTTTAATGCTCGTTGAGGTTGTGTGTGATCTTTACCAACCTACTTTGCTTGCAAGGATTGTGGATCAAGGTATTTTAAAGAATAATTTCCAAGTTATTTGGAATACAGGACTTATAATGATAGGTATTGCTTTGATAGGTATGGTTGGGGGAATTGGATGTACTGTATTTGCCTCTATTGCAAGTCAAAATTTTGGAAGAGATTTGAGAAATGAGCTATTCAAAAAAGTACAGAAATTCTCCTTTCATAATATTGATAAGTTTAAAACCTCATCTCTTATTACTCGTCTTACTAATGATGTGGTACAGCTTCAGACTCTTGTTATGATGTCCTTGAGAATAATGGTAAGAGCGCCTTTGCTTTTTATTGGTGGAATAATTATGGCTATATCTCTTAACAAAAATCTTTCTTTTATATTCTTGCTTTCAATTCCTATATTGATTTTACTCTTCTTATTTATTATGAAAAAGAGTTTTCCATTGTTCTCAGAGGTGCAAAAAAGAATTGACTATGTGAATAATGTGGTAAGAGAAAATTTAGTTGGAATAAGAGTTGTTAGGGCTTTCAGAAGAGAAGATTATGAAAAAGAAAGGTTTAGATATGCCAATTCTGCCTTAATGAATGCTGTTATAAAGGCTATTATGCTTATGATAATTGCTATGCCTCTGTTTATGTTGGTTATGAATCTTAGTATCCTTGCTGTACTATGGTTTGGAGGTCTTTTGGTGGAGAAGGGTAATATGCAGGTTGGAGAAGTAATGGCTTATATAAATTATATGACACAGATTCTTTTTTCTTTAATGATGATTGGCAATATTTTAATGTTTATTTCAAGGGCTTCTGCATCTGCTTCTAGGGTTGTAGAGGTACTCGATGAAAAAATTGATATTGAAGATAAGAAAGATAGTGATACAAGACCTATAGAGACTGGAAAGGTAAAATTTGAGCATGTATATTTTAGCTATTCTAAAGATAGAGAGCCTGTGCTTGTAGATATAGACTTTGAAGTAAAAGCTGGAGAGATCATAGGAATAATAGGAACAACTGGTTCAGGAAAATCTACTCTTGTAAATCTCATTCCTAGGCTTTACGACGTAACTTCTGGGAGGCTTCTTGTGGATGGAAGGGATGTAAGGAGTATAAATTTGAAGGTTTTAAGAAGTGCAATTTCTATGGTACCTCAGGATACTATCCTCTTTTCTGGAACCATAAAGGAGAATATCTGTTGGGGTAAGGAAGATGCTACTGATGAGGAGGTAATAAAGGCTGCAAAACTTGCTCAAGCCCATGATTTTATAATAAATCTTCCAGATGGTTATGACACAGTTATTGGTGAACGTGGAGTGACTCTTTCGGGAGGACAAAAACAAAGAATTGCTATTGCAAGGGCTCTTATAAAGAATCCTAAGATTCTGATTCTTGATGATGCTACTTCTGCAGTGGATTTTGTAACAGAGCAAAAGATTATAAAGGGATTGAAAGAGATTATGAAAAATTGTACTACTTTTTTAATTGCTCAAAGGGTGAGTACTATGATGAATGCTGATAAGATAATTATTCTTGATAAGGGAAGGATTGTTGGATTTGGAACTCATTATGAACTTTTGGAGAGAAATCCTATTTATCAAGAAATATATAAATCTCAGATAGATGAAGAGGTAGTGAAACATGCGTAGAGATGATAAAACATCAAGAGGTCAACTTCCTCAAAGAGGTTTTGGTCCAAGACCGTTTGGTGGTCCTGGAAGAGGGGGGCCTCATTTTAATTTTGAGAAGGTAGAAATAAAGGATCCTTGGGGTACTCTAAAAAAGCTATTGAAATATATGGTTTTATATAAATGGGGATTTATTTTTGCGTTCCTACTTGTAGTTATCTCATCTATTTTAGGTATAATTGGGCCATATCTTATAGGCCGTGCTATAGATTTATATATATTGCCAAGAAGATTTGAAGGGTTTTTTAATTTTCTTCTCCTTCTTGGTGGAATTTATCTTCTTTCTTCATTTCTTGCTTGGCTTCAAGGTTACATAATGTTGAAGACTACCCAGAGTTTAGTCTTCACTTTAAGAAGGGATTTGTTTAATAAATTCCATTCTTTGCCTATAAAGTTTTTTGACCTTCGCCCTTATGGAGACTTAATGAGTAGGATAACCAATGATGTTGATAACATTAGTATGGTTTTAGCAACTAGTGTAATTCAATTCTTATCTGCAGTTGTTAGCTTGACAGGAATAATAATCATGATGCTTCGAATAAGTTTACCTATGACTCTTGTAAGTTTGTTAAACATTCCACTAACTATTATCTTGACAAACTTTATTTCTAAAAAAACTAGAAATTACTTTTATGCAAACCAAACTCTTCTTGGTAAATTGAATGGAATCATAGAAGAAGATATCTCGGGTTTAAAGATAATTAAAATATTTAACAGAGAGGAAAAAGAAATTAGAAAATTTGAAGAAGTAAATAATGATCTTACTCAAGTGGGTATAAGAGCCCAAATTTTTTCTGGTAGTATAGGACCTTTAATGAACCTTTTGAATAACTTGGGTTTTGCCCTCATAGCAGGGGTAGGAGGATTTTTTGCTTATAGAAAAATGATTACTGTAGGAGATATTACTGTTTTTATAAACTATTCACGACAATTCACAAGACCTATAAATGAACTTGCTAATCAATATAACATGATTCAGTCCGCTATTGCCAGTGCAGAAAGACTCTTTGAGATTATGGATGAAGAGGATGAGAAAGATACTGTGGATGGAGCAGTTGAATTACAAGATATTAAAGGCGAGGTTGAGTTTAAGAATGTATGGTTTTCATATGTTAAAGAAAAGCCTGTGATAAAGAATGTAAGTTTTCATGTAAAACCAGGAGAGATTTTTGCCCTTGTTGGGCCTACAGGAGCAGGTAAAACTACTATCGCGAGTCTGGTGGCTAGATTTTATGATGTAGATGAAGGGGAAATTTTGATTGATGGAATAGATATTAGAAGGATAAGAAGAAGAGATTTGAGGAAGTATCTTGGAATTGTTCTTCAGGATACCCTTCTCTTTTCTACTACCGTAAGGGAAAATATAAGATATGGAAGATTAGATGCTACAGATGAAGAGGTTGAAGAGGCTGCCAAATTGGCTCATGCTCATGATTTCATAATTAAGCTTCCTCAGGGATACGATACAGTGCTTTCTGAGGATGGTGGTAGACTCAGTCAAGGACAAAGGCAGTTGATTGCTATTGCGAGGGCTATTCTTGCAAATCCCAGAATTCTTATTCTTGATGAAGCTACCAGTAATGTAGACACGGTTACAGAAAAATATATTCAAAAGGCAATGTTGAACTTGATGTCAGGCAGAACAAGTTTTGTTATAGCTCATAGATTGTCTACGGTAAAGAATGCAGATATGATTTTAGTAATAAATAATGGAGAGATAATAGAAAGGGGAACCCATGAAGAACTTATAAGAAAGAAAGGTTTTTATTATCATCTCTATATGAGCCAGTTTGCCGACGAAGTGGAAATAAAATAAGCTGATATTACTAATAAAAACGATTGACGTATTTTAAGTTCGAGTTTATAATTATATCACTAAAATTTTACTTGAGGGGGTGCATCTACTGTGAGAAGGTCACTACTTCTTGCTATTCTTTTGATTTTTGGGCTCTTCCTTTCTTTGACCTTTGGACAAACTTTAACTGCAACAGCTAAGTATGGTAAACCTAAGATTGATGCAGAGATGGATGAGGTATGGAAGAATGCTGAAGAGTATGTTACTGATCGCTATGTACAAGGGGTAAAGGGGAAGGTGGCATATGCAAAATTTAGAGTACTTTGGGACGAAGAAAGTATATATGTTTGGGCTGAGGTTTATGATTCAGTCCTGAATAAGGATAATACAAATCCTTGGGAGCAAGATTCTGTAGAGATATTTGTAGATGAAGGAAATGAAAAGGCAACATCCTATGATAACAATGATGCTCAATACAGAGTCAATTTTGAAAATGTGCAAAGCTATGGTACTAATGCCTCTCGTGATTACTTTGTAACAGCCACAAAGAAAACTGATTTTGGTTATATTGTAGAGGCACAGGTAAAGATGAGAACAAGGAAATTAAAGGAAGGAGATGTAATTGGATTTGATGTACAAGTAAATGATGCAGACAGGTTTGGAAGTAGAGTTGGAATCATTGCATGGAACGAAACTGAAAATGAAAACTGGAGAAATCCATCTTACCTTGGAAACTTAAAGCTTGTTAAGTAATCTTTGAGGAAGGTTGGGCCTGTCCTTTCAGGGGCAGGCCTTTTTTTATTTTGAAGAAGATAAACTTACCCCTAAAATGATTAATATTCCCCCAACTATTTTTATAAGGGTTAAAGTTTCTTTTAGATAAATTACTCCCCATATGGCTCCGAAAAGTGGAATTAGATTCAAAATATTCATCACTTGGCTTACCGATAGAGTTTTTAAACCATAGTTGTAAAAAAGATATCCAAGTCCTGAGCAAAAAAAGGAGAGAAAGAATATGCCAATTAATGCATCCAAAGTTTTTGGAATTTTTAATCCTGTAAACATAAGAAAGGGTAAGAATAAGATGGACCCCCATATCATTTGAAAGGTGGTAAGTATTTCATAAGGATATTTTTGATTAACTTTTTTAATCTCCCAGTTGTATATTACCCAAGAAACTCCAGAAAGCAAAATTAAGAAATCTCCAAAAAGGTTATTAAATTTTAAATTTAATCCAGAATCACTCATAATTAGAAAAACTCCAGAGATGGAAAGAAGAACACCTAATATTCGATTTAAAGGAAGTTTTTCTTTGTGAAGTATGTACTCTGTTAGAAGTCCTAAAGCAGGAAAAGATCCCACTATGAGTGCTCCTTCTGATGCATCGGTAAATTTTAAACCTGTGTTTTCGAATATAAAGTATAAAGTAACTCCAAAAAGACCTGCGATAAAAAGTGGTTTTTGATATTTCCGGTTAAACGAGGCTTTCTTTATTTTAGGTAAAAATACGATTAAGGAAAAAATAGACGCAAGAAAAAATCTAATAAAGGCAAGCTCAAAGGGAGAAAGAGTTTTGAGGAGTATTTTGGATACTGAGAAGGATATACTCCAAAATAGACACGCAATTATGACCAATATTAGTCCAATTATTCTTTTCATTATTTTTTAATCTTTTTTTAAAAATTTTTATATTGTCATATATGCCATAATTAATGTATTATAATGACAGTTAAAATTCAAGGGGAAGGAGGAGATTTTAGTGAAAAAAATAATAGGTTTGATGCTTGTAATCTTTTTGCTTTTCTTTGTCTCTGGATGTGTGAAACAAGAACCTCAACCAGATAAAGATCTAAGCAATGATGATTTGAACAATATTTGGGAAACAGTTGAGAATAATGGCACAAGTTTTGGTCTCTATACTATTGCTCTTTCAGCAAATTTAGGGTTTTTTTCTGTCTCAAAACCAGTTCCTTCTAATTTAATTGAAAAGCTTCCTACAGCAAAATCTGTAGATAAGCTTACTATTGAGGCTAATTGGCAGGGTCCTGATGCCGATGGATGGTATACTCAAACAAGTAATAATGATTATGTAAAAGTTAGATATTATTCTTCCCTTAAAAAATTAGAATTTAAATCAAGGACAGATTTAACAGACATATTAGGGTTTATTGTAGAAGAGAATGGGTCTTTAATTTTTAATAAAAATATTAGAGATGAAACTGAGGGAGCTTACCCTGTAAGTGGAAGTGTATCTATTTATTTTCTTGCCCCATCTACAAGTGATCCAAATAAAATGAATAAATTTGGTTTTACACTTTCTTTTAGTAATGTTGGTATAACTTATCTTTCTCAGTTTAAAAATATAGGTATTCTTACGGGAAGTATGTCTCTTTATGTAACGCTAATTGACTATGATAATAATATTAATGTGAATAACAAATTGATGGCAAGTTTCACTTCACAGGTTCAAGGGGCAGATTCTGAGGATCCAGTTTTAGTAATATCGGGCTCAAAAGATAAGGATGGAGATCCAACCACTGATGATGGTTATGATAACTTTGAGTTAAATCTTCATCTTGCTAAGTTACTACTATAATATATCGTCTAAGCATAAATAGATTAACCTTAAGGGATCTCCCTAATTTAGGGGGATCCCTTTTTTTATTGAGTTTTTATAGCTTATTTTTTACTCATATTTTTTCTTGACATAAAAATTTATTGACTTTATCCTCTTAAATAATGGCAAATATTTTTTTGAGTAATAAAAAAGGAGGATCTTGAAGTATGTTTAAGAAAGTTAAGCTTCAAACCGGACTAAATAATCTTGTTAAACCTGGGGAAATGCAGTTTATAGAGTTAGATATTTTCAAGGGAGAAAAAGGAGATAACTACAATTTTAATTCTCAAGATTATGAGATTGGACTTGTAATTCTTACAGGTAAATGTAATGTAGAAATTGATGGCGAGAGGTATAACCTTATTGGAGCAAGGAGAAATGTTTTTGATGGTAATGCTTATGCTTTTTACATACCAAACAATAAAGAGGTTAAAATTGAGGCTTTGGAACTTCTTGAGGTTGCTATTTGTAAAACAAAGGTAAAGACTGAGGAAGAGGTTAAATTGATAAAGCCAAGTGATGTAGTAGTAAGGGACGTAGGGGTGTATAATTGGAGGAGAGATGTAAAGGATATTATTGATACGAGAATTAGGGCAAAGAGGCTCCTTATAGGAGAAACTATAAATCCACCCGGAAATTGGTCTAGTTATCCACCTCATAAACACGACACTGATAATTATCCTGAAGAGGTAAGAATGGAGGAGGTTTATTTTTATAGAGTAAACCCTCCTTCTGGTTTCGGTCTTCAAAGAGTTTATACTGCTGAGGGGGATATTGATGAGGTATTTCTTATTGAAAATGATAGTTTGCTTTTAATAAATAGAGGATACCATCCTGTTGTAGCTGCACCCGGTTATCAACTATACTACTTGTGGATACTTGCAGGAGAGATTAGGGAATCAATTATGTATGATGATCCTAAACATAAGTGGTTGAGGGCTGTGGAGAAAATTATGAAAGAAGCAAAAAGATAGGGAGGTTTTTTTATGGGGAATAGATTTGAGATTTTAGAAAAAATGATTGAATGTGGTATTGTAGCAGTTATAAGAACTGATTCTCCCGAGGATCTTATCCCTGTTACAAAAGCCCTAAAAGAGGGTGGAATTATAGCTCTGGAAGTTACTATGACGGTTCCATCAGCTATTGAATATCTGCCAAAAGTAAAAAAAGAGTTGGGCAATGATGCTATAGTTGGTATGGGTACGGTCCTTGATCCTGAGACTGCGAGATTAGCCATCCTTGCAGGTGCTGATTTTATTGTGTCGCCTGTTTTGAAAAAAGAGATTATAAATCTTTGCCACCGCTACGATAAGATAGCTATTCCTGGGGCATATACTCCTACTGAGATCTTAACTGCCTGGGAAGAAGGAGCTGATGTAGTAAAATTATTTCCTGCAGACACTCTTGGTCCTAAATACATAAAAGCCATACATGGACCTATGCCTTATATTAGGATCTCTCCTACAGGTGGTGTGAGCCTTGAGAATGTAGGAGAATTTATAAAGGCAGGAGCATGTTTTGTAGGAGTAGGAGGAAACCTTGTAGATAAAAAAGTTATAGCTGAAAAGAAGTTTGAGATTCTTACAGAAAGGGCTAAAGAGTATATAGAAGCTATAAAGAAGGCAAGAAGTTAAATCAGTTTTTTAAAACTTTTATTTTCAAAAGGGGGAAAGATTTTCTGTTTTTCCCCCTTTTTTATTTTATATGCTCTTGTAAATGGTTACTTTGTGCTTGACATGAGGGTTTAAAAATTGTAGTATACTTACTAATTAAAAGTTTCTTCATGAAATTATAAACGGTTTCTTAATTAAATTTTATAAGCAAGGGGGTTATTTAATGAGGTTTGGTTATTTTGATAATGAAAGAAAAGAGTATGTGATTACACGGCCTGATACTCCTCGTGAATGGACTAATTACCTCGGATCATTAGAATACGGCGCAATAATAACCAATAATGCTCAGGGCTATAGTTTTGTAAAGTCAGGTGCCAGTGGGAGAATTTTAAGGGGAAGATTTAATGTACCTCCAACTACTGCCCCGGGAAGATATATTTATTTGAGAGATATGGAGAATGGAGACTTTTGGTCAGCCTCATGGCTTCCTGTAAAGAAGGATTTATCCAAGTATGAATCAATTTGTAGGCATGGAGTTCTTTATACTATAATCTCCTCAAAATATGATGGTATTGAGACTGAGACTCTTTACTATGTGCCTTTGAATGCTCTTTACGAGGTATGGGCTATAAAAGTAAGAAATAAAAGTGGAAGGAAGAGAAAAATATCTCTTTTTAGTTATGCAGAGTTTACTAATGAACCTAATGAAAACCAAGATCTTGTAAATATGCAATATACTCTTTTTATATCTCGTACTTACTATAAAGACAATCTCATTATTCAAACCATAAACGAAAATTATTCTGAGCTTGGGAGAGTAATTCCACAAGAAAAAGGAATAAGTGGAAGAAGATTTAATAGGTTTTTTGGAGTAATTGGATCAGAAGTAGTGTCTTTTGATGGGGATAGAGATACTTTTATAGGGAGTTATAGGGATTATTCTAATCCTATAGCCGTAGAGAGAGGTAAGTGTAGTAATAGTCTTAATTACGGTAAAAATAGTTGTGCGGGAACTCAAGTTATTCTTGATCTTGATGTGGATGAGGAAAGGGAGATAATTTACGTGCTTGGAGATGGTGCGGAAGAGACCGGAAGAAAAGTGATGCAGAAGTATAAGGAGAAGGGAATAGTGGAAAAAGAATGGGAGGAACTTAAGAGATATTGGCATTCAAAGATTGAGAATTTTAAAGTTAAAACTCCCGATGAAAACTTTGATAGTATGGTTGGAGTCTGGAATGCTTATCAGTGTTTTATAACCTTTTTCTGGTCAAGAGCTGCATCAATGATCTATGTAGGACATAGGGATGGTTATGGCTATAGGGATACAGTGCAGGATATTCAGGGAATAATACATCTTGATCCTCAGAGTGCAAGAGAAAGATTAAAGCTTATGTTTGCTGGTCAGACCTCAAAAGGTGTGGCTTTGCCTCTTGTATTCTTTGATTATCAGATTAAGCCTAATCAAGGTTTATCTCTTGAGAATCCTTATTATGTGAAAAGAACAGGATATACTGAATACAGATGTGATGACCATCTATGGCTATATATCACTACGAGACAATATGTAAGGGAAACTGGAGATCTTTCATTTTTGGATGAAGTAATACCTTATTCTGATTATGGAGAAGATACAGTTTATGAACATCTACGAAAAGGAATACTCTTTTCCTTAAGTAAGCTTGGAAAACATGGGCTTACCTATGGCCTTGATGCAGACTGGAATGATTGTTTAAGGCTTGGAGAAGAAGGGGAAACAGTATTTGCATCTTTCCAACTTTATTTAGCACTAAAGATCTTTGCAGAGTTTGCAGAGAAGAAGGGAAGAAAGGATGATGTGGAGTGGGCAGAGAGAGAAGCAAGCAAATTATATGAAAATATTCAAAAGTATGCTTGGGAAGGCGACAGGTTTGTAAGAGGGTTTATTGAGGACGAGGTAATAGGATCTAAAAATAGTTCTGAGGCAAGTTTTTGGCTTAACCCACAAGTGTGGTCTGTACTTTCGGGGGTTGCAACCTCTGAACAAGCTAAGATTGCAATGGATAATGTGGAAAAAATACTTAATACTGATTATGGAGCTATGATTATGTATCCTCCTGTAAGGACTTTGGGGATGCCTGTCTTTAGGATGATATTGTTTAATCCTGGAATGAAAGAGAATGCTGGAATCTTTTGTCACCCTCAAGGTTGGCTTATAAGAGCGGAAACTATGCTTGGAAATGGAGATAGGGCTTACAAATATTTCCAAGAGATAAATCCTGCCAACATGAATGATAAGGCAGAAATAAGAGAAGCGGAACCCTATGTACATTGTCAGTTTGTAGAAGGTAAAGACAGTCCATTCCATGGAAGAGCTCATGTACATTGGTTAACTGGTACTGCATCCAGTGTTATGGTGGCATGTGTAGAGGGTATTTTAGGGCTTCAGCCCGATTATGATGGATTGAGAATAGATCCATGTATACCTTCCCATTGGAAAGAATTTTACATGGAGAGGATCTTTAGAGGTAAAAAGTTGAGAATAAAAGTGGAAAATTCTGCTGGGGTTCAAAAGGGAGTTAAAAAGATAATAATAAATGGTAAAGAGCTTGAGGGCAATTTTATTTCTGAATCTGAGATGAAAGACGAGAACGATGTATTGGTCATTATGGGATAAAAGGGAGGTAAAAATATGAGATTTGGATATTTTGACGACAAAAATAGAGAATATGTTATCACTGATCCTAAAACTCCATTTCCATGGATAAACTATCTTGGTGTTGATAATTTCTTTTCTCTCATATCTAACACTGGTGGTGGTTATTGTTTTTATAAAGATGCAAGACTAAGAAGAATATTAAGATTTAGATATAATAACGTACCAATAGATAATGGTGGAAGATATTTTTACATATGGGAAAATGGAGATTTTTGGTCTCCTACTTGGAAGCCTGTAAAGAAAGAACTTGATAAATATGAATGTAGACATGGACTTTCTTATACAAGAATTCTTGGGGAGAGAAATGGGATTTCTGCTCAGGTATTGTTTTTTGTACCCCTTAAAGAGAATTGCGAAATACATTATCTAAAATTAAGAAATAACAGTGGAGTGAGGAGAAGTTTAAAACTTTTTTCTTTTGTGGAATGGTGTTTATGGAATGCTTGGGATGATCAAACTAACTTTCAAAGAAATCTTAGTACAGGAGAGGTAGAAATAGAGGGGTCTGTAATTTATCATAAGACTGAATATAGAGAGAGGAGAAATCATTACGCCTTTTATTCGGTAAATGTTCCCATTCAAGGATTTGATACTGATAGAGATACCTTCATAGGTATGTATAATGGATTTGAGGCGCCAAGGGCAGTGGTAGAAGGAAGACCTTATAATTCTGTAGCTGAGGGTTGGTCGCCTATTGCTTCTCATTATATTGAAGTAGACCTTGAGCCTGGAGAAGTAAAAGACTTTGTTTTTGTACTTGGTTATGTGGAGAATCCTGAAGAGGAAAAGTGGGAAAGACCTGGGGTGATTAACAAGAAAAGGGCCTATGAGATTATAAATAAATTTAAAACATCTCAAGATGTAGAGAAAGCTTTTTGGGATTTGAGAAACTACTGGAATGATATTCTTTCAAAATATCAGGTGAATCATAGTGATGAGATCTTAGCTCGTATGGTTAATATCTGGAATCAATATCAATGTATGATCACCTTTAATGTAGCAAGAAGTGCTTCTTACTTTGAATCGGGCATAAGTAGGGGTATTGGTTTTAGAGATTCTAACCAGGATATTCTTGGTGCAGTACATATGATTCCAGAAAGAGTAAGAGAGAGGATTCTTGATCTTGCATCTACTATGTTTGAGGATGGTAGTTGTTATCATCAGTACCAGCCTTTGACTAAAAGAGGAAATAATGAGATAGGGAGTGGATTTAATGACGATCCTTTATGGATCATCTTATCTACAGGTGCTTACATAAAGGAGACAGGTGATTATAGTATATTAAGAGAAGTCATTCCATATAACAATGATGAGAGTAAAAAGGGAACATTGTTTGAGCATATTAAGAGAGCTTATCATCATGTGACAAATAATCTTGGTCCTCATGGTTTACCTCTTATTGGGAGAGCGGATTGGAATGATTGTTTAAATCTCAACTGTTTCTCTAAAAATCCCGATGAGTCTTTTCAAACCACATCTAATGTTGAGGGTGGAACAGCAGAATCAGTATTCATAGCAGGGTTATTTGTTTTTGCAACTCCTGATTATGTAAGAATGTGCGAGGAAATGGGAGAGAAAGAAGAGGCAGAATGGGCTAAAAAGGCTGCAGAGGATATGATAAATGCAATAAATAATTACGGATGGGATGGAGAATGGTTCTTGAGGGCTTATGACTTTTTTGGTAGAAAGGTTGGAAGCAAAGAATGTGAAGAGGGTAAGATATTTATTGAGCCTCAAGGAATTTGTACCATGGCTGGAATAGGTAAAGAGGATGGAAGGGCTAAGTTAGCTTTAGATTCTTGTATTAAGTACTTGGATACTAAGTACGGAATGGTTCTTCAACAACCTGCTTACTCTAAATATTACTTAGAACTTGGTGAGATCTCCTCTTATCCGCCTGGTTATAAGGAGAATGCGGGTATATTTTGCCATAATAATCCTTGGGTTGGAATTGGAGAAACAGTGATAGGTAGGGGTTGGAGGGCTTTTGAGGTTTATAAGAAAATTACTCCTGCCTATTTTGAGGATGAGAGTGAAATCCATAGGATGGAGCCCTATGTGTATTGTCAGATGGTTGCAGGTAAGGATGCTAAGAGACATGGTGAAGGTAAAAATTCTTGGCTTACAGGTACAGCATCTTGGGCTTTTGTTTTGATTTCTCAATATATATTGGGAATAAGGCCTGATTATGATGGATTAAGAGTAGATCCGTGTGTTCCTGAGGATTGGAAGGAGTTTAGAGTGGTAAGAAAGTATAGAGGTTCGGTTTATGATATAAAAGTTTTAAATCCTGAAGGTAGGTCTAAGGGAGTAAAGAGAATATTTGTAGATGGAAAAGAGATTTCTGGAAATCTTCTTCCTATCTTTAATGACGGGAAAGTACATGAAGTGGTTGTAGAGATGGGATAAAAGTTTAATAATTTAATAAGTACTTAGATTTAAAAAGGGGACAGGAAAAATTGATTTTTAATCTTGTCCCCTTTTTTATTTCATTATATGATTGAAATGTATGTAATTTTTTATTAAGGGGGGATTGAAAATTGAATGAAATGACTTTGAAGGTAAAGGATGAACTCTTGAAAGTCTCTTTTATTACCCCTAAGATTGTTAATTTTCATTACTCAAAAAATGGGGTTTTTAATAAAGATTACTCCTTTTGTGTGGAGTATCAAAAACTGAAGAATTCTAATGTAGAGGTAAATTTTAAAGAGGACGAAAAATACTATTATTTATCTTCAGAGTATCTGAATATTGCTATCTCAAAAGAATTAGGAAAGGTTTCTATTTATGATAAAGATGGGAATCTAATCTTGTCTGATTATGAGGATAAGGGATATGTAAAAGAAGGGTCCAAAATATTCACCTATAAAGAGATCAAGTATGGAGAAGCTTTCTTTGGTTTTGGAGAAAGATTAGGATCTCTCAACAAAAAAGGTCAGGTTTTAATTAATTGGAATACCGATGAATCTAATCATAGCATGAATAATGATCCCTTGTATCAGTGCCATCCTTTTTTTATTTCTTGGCATCCTAAGGCAAGTTATGGATTATTTTTTGATAATACTTTTTTTAGTTATTTTGATATGGGAAGAGAGAATCAAAGTTATTATTACTTTTGTGCCCAGGATGGAGAATTAGATTATTACTTTATTTATGGTCCATCACCTAAGGAAGTTATAGAAGGATATACTTTTCTTGTGGGTAGGTGTCATATGCCTCCTCTTTGGAGTTTGGGATTTCATCAATCTCGTTGGAGTTATGACTCTGAGAAAAAAGTTTATGAGGTTGCTGAAAAATTTAGAAAGAGGAAGATTCCTTGTGATGCTATATATCTAGATATTGATTATATGAAGGGATATAGGGTTTTCACAGTCAATAGAAAGAGATTCCCCAACTTTGATAAAATGGCTGAAGATTTAAAGAGGCTTGGTTTTAAAATTGTTTTGATAATTGATCCAGGGGTTAAATGGGATAAAAGGTATGAGGTTTTTAAAGAAGGAATAGAGAAAGACTTCTTTTGTAAAAGAGAGAATGGGAAAATTTTCACAGGTTATGTATGGCCTGGGAAGTCTGTTTTTCCAGATTTTTTAAGAGAAGAAGCGAGGGATTTTTGGGGTGAAAATCATAGGAAATTTATAAATTTAGGAATTAGTGGTTTTTGGAATGATATGAATGAACCATCGATTTTTTCAAAAATTGAGTATTTAGCGATGAAGATACTTTTCCACATTTTAAAGCTTAAAGAACCCCCAAAACTTAAATCTCCTAAAAGTTTTGAGGAAAAGATTAAAAGAATAAAGAAAAAAACTATGGATGAAGGAGTAATACATAAGTTAAATGGAAAGATTTTTTATCATTCTGAGATTCATAATATTTATGGACTTTTGATGAACAAAGCCACTTTTGAAGGATTTTTAAAGATTAAGCCTAATGAAAGGCCTTTTATTTTGACCAGATCAGGTTTTTCGGGTATTCAGAAATATTCTGCTGTTTGGTGTGGTGACAACAAGAGTTCTTGGGAAAATCTTTTTTCTTCTATTATAACTTTGCAGAATTTATCTATGTCGGGAGTTCCTTTTGTAGGAGAGGATGTGGGAGGTTTTTGGGGAGACTGTGATAAAGAACTTTTTGCCAGATGGATAGAGCTTGGAGTTTTTTATCCTTTCTTTAGGGTACATACTGCTAAAAATACGAAGGAGCAAGAGCCTTGGAGCTTCGGAGAAGAAGTAGAAAGAATTGCAAAAGAGTTGATTTCTTTAAGATATAGACTTATACCTTATATATATTCCCTTTTCTACGAGGCAAAAGAGAAGGGTATCCCTATTTTAAGAAGCTTGATATTAGAGTTCCCTAACATAAGAGAAGTATTAAATCATGAAGATGAATTCATGTTTGGTCCGTTTATCCTTGTTGCTCCAGTATATGAGAAGAATCATAGAGAAAGAAATGTTTATCTTCCTGATGGGTTTTGGTATGACTTCTATACAGGGAAAAGATATAGAGGGGGTAGTAGTATAAAAGTTAATGCTCCTTTAAATAAGATTCCATTGTTTATAAGAGAAGGGGCAATTATTCCTATGTGGGATGTACAAAGTTATGTTGGTGAGAAAAATCAGGAAATTTTAACCTTAGAAATCTATCCTGGAGAGGGAAAATTTTTATATTACGAAGATGATGGAACTACTTGGGATTACGAGAAAGGTATATATAACCTGGTAGAGTTTTCCACTTTTAAGAGGGGAGAGCAACAGGTTTTAAGTGTTCGTTTTGTTCATAGGGGATACGAGGGGGGTGCAAAATTTTTGAATGTACATTATTGTAAAAAAGAGAAGAAGATAGATTTTACAGAGGGAGAATTTGAGATAAATTAGTTTTTAATTTATTCCTCTTTTGTCTAATATAGAGTAAATATGTTTCCTTAATATAGGAAGCCTTACTTTGTAGATAAGACTGCAGATAAGACATAATATTCCACTTAAGAGTACAGTATTTACAGCACCGATATGTTTGGCAAGAAGTCCACCTATATAGCTTCCTATAGGCATAGATCCCATAAAAAACATTACGTATATGCTCATTACTCTTCCCCTTATGTGATTTTCAATAACGTTCTGAATTAGTGTATTACTACATACCGAATTTAACATAAAGCTAAGTCCAGTGACAAAAAGAGCCAATATGGAAGTATAAATATTTCTTGACAGGGAAAAAATAAGAAGCCCTATTCCTGCAGTTCCAAAAGAGTAGGATATAATACTTTCTATTCCTCTAACTTTTGATCTTCCTGCAAGGTAGATTGCTCCGATAAGAGCCCCAGCTCCTGTTGCTCCTGTGAGGATTCCAAGAGTTTCTGGCCCACCATGAAGTATGTCTTTAGCAAAGATAGGCATGAGTACGCTATATATGGACGCAAAAATACTTGATAGAGAAATAAATATAAGAATGTACCTTACCACAATAAAATTAAAGGCATAGCTAAATCCGGCTTTTAAATCTTTAATAATATTCTCTGAGATAACTGGAATTTTAACTTTTATTTTCATGAAAAGTAATGCGATAATTACAGCAAGATAACTCAAGGCATTTATTAAAAAGCACATACCTTCTCCTATTAAGGCAATAAGAAATCCACTTATGGTGGGACCTATAAGTCTTGCAACATTAAAAAGAAGTGAGTTTAAAGCGATAGCATTATTTAAATCTTCAGGCCTTTCTACCATTTCAATCACAAAGGATTGTCTTGTGGGAGCATCGATGGAGTTTATAATTCCAAGAATTAAGCTTAACAATAGGATATGCCATGTTTGTATAGTGTTTGTTAGAGTTAGAATAGAAAGAATAAGGGCTTGAAACATTAGTAAGGTTTGAGTAAGTATTAAGATTTTGTGTTTGCTAAATCGGTCAAGGAATACACCTACAAAAGGAGAGATAAAAAGATTGGGGATTTGAGAGAGAAAGGCTGTAGTTCCTAAGAGAACAGAAGAGTTAGTGAGTCTATATACCAACCAGCTCATAGCTGTGGATTGAATCCAAGTACCTATGAGAGATATTGCTTGACCTGAGAAGTATAGTTTGTAATTTCTACTTCTTAATGCTCTGAATAAGTTTGCTTTTTTCATTTTATATTCTTCTTATTACTTCAAGATACATTCTCCCATTATGATATGGGCATTTCCAAAGATCTACCTCTGGCATTGGGAATGGTATGCAATTTTCATCAAGCTTATTAAACCATTCTCCATTTGGTCTTTTATCTAATAAGAAGTTATTTATAAATTCCCAAAGGCTAAGAACAGCCTTCAAAAATTTATCGGATTTTGTTTTTTGATATGCATTTAAAAAACCTAATAAGGCCTCTGCCTGAACCCACCAAACCCTATCTTTATTGACTTCTCCTCTTACTTTCTCATTTAATAAACTATTATTCTCAAAAGCTTCTTCTAAAACTCTTTCAGCTATTCTAAGGTTTATTTCAGTCATATCCTTTATTAATGTGTTATTCTCTATATATCTTAAGGCTTCGTCTATGAGCCATGTAGCTTCAATATCGTGTCCATAGGATATGGCGTCTATAATGGGCTTCATCTTATTATCAAAGAACACATATAGGTGGTCAGTTTTAGGATTATAGATTTTTTCTTTGAAAAGTATTATTAAATTCTCAAGCTCCTTTCTTACTTTCAAATCATAAGTAGCAGTAAAAAGATTGGTATATGCTTCTAACAGGTGGAGTAAGGTGTTCATACTTTTTTCACAAATAATTCCATATTCGCTAACAATTATATTCTCTTTTGGGGTCCATTTTTCATCAAACTCTTCTTTGTATCCTATATTGTCTTTGCATCTTTCTTCAATTGTTTTGTAAAGTTCTAAGGATAATTCAAGACTTTCTTTTTTCTTAGTTGCCTTGTAGTACTCAGAGAGTCCGTAAAGAGCAAAAGCTTGTCCATAAAGATGCTTTCTTTTATCTAATGGGTCTCCTTTATAATCTACTATCCAAAAGAAGCCACCGTTTTCTTTATCTAAAAGTTTATCGGTAAGAAATTCATAGGCATGATCTGCGAACTCAATAAATTCTTCTTTTCTTAGTTGGTTATAAAGGCGGGAGAAAAACCACAATATTCGAGAAGTTAGGACTAAACCTTTTGGAGCATAGGGATCAGGCTTTAGATCAAATCCTACATAACTTATGTATCCACCGTTATTCTCGTCCTTTAGGTTTTCCCAGAAGGGTATGATTTTGTTATTCAATTGTTCAAAGATCTCATCTTTTAAATGTTTTAAATCCATTTTTTAATCTCCCTTAAAATATTTAGATAGCTATGTAACTATTATATATTGTATTAGCTTGATTTCAATACTATAATGTTTACAAAATTAATAGCTTTTTTGGAGGATGCTTATGGGGTATAAGAACTTTGGGCTTGCAATTTACTGTACTGCTCCCTTTCTAAATAGAATCTCCATTGATGAACTGAAAAATGGCTTGAAATTTTTTCAAAGATACCTGCATGTAGACAAAGTATATCTTGAAACTCACAGAGGAAAGGATGATGTCTCTAAGGAGAAGATGATAAATTTTAAGAATTTTTTTGAATCAGAAGGAATTAAAGTAGCTGGTGGTATTACTACTACAATTGATTCTTTAGATGATCCAGTGCATGATTTAAGAATTTTTCATACTTTTTGTTATTCGAAGGATTCTTTAAAAAAGAGATTGCAAGAAATAGTTGAATATACAGCAAGTTTGTTTGATGAAATAATTCTTGATGATTTTTATTTTACTAGTTGTTCCTGCGAAGGTTGTATAAAGTCAAAAGGAGATAAATCTTGGCAAGAATATAGACTCAATTTAATGACTGAGGTTTCTCAAAAGTATGTGGTAGATCCTGCAAAGAGGGTGAATCCAAAGGTAAATATGATAATAAAATATCCTAATTGGATAGAGTCTTACCATGAAAATGGATATAACCCTGAGACTCAAAAAGATATATTTGACGGGATTTATGTGGGTACTGAAACAAGAGATCCTAAATATACTCAACAAGATCTACCAAGGTATTTAAGCTATTATTTAATGCGGTGGTTTGAGAATGTAAAGCCTGGTAAAAATAAAGGGGGATGGTTTGATTCCTTTGAATGTAATTTAAATCAATATTTGGAACAAGCTTATTTGACTTTATTTGCAAAGGCAAAAGAGATTACTCTATTTGATTTTAACTCTTTAAGAAATACAGTGTATATACCTCCTTTAGGATTTGAATTAGAAAGGTTAGATAATATTTTATCTCTACTTGGAGATCCTATGGGGGTTAGGGTTTATCATCCTTTTCATTCTAATGGGGAAGATCATTTGGTTGATTATCTTGGTATGGTAGGAATCCCCTTTGAGCCTTCTCCTTATTTTTCTTTTCAAGAAAGTCCCATATTTATAACGGAGACTTCTTGTGGAGATAGGGATATCTTAAATAAAATGAAGAAAGCATTAATAAGTGGAAATACAATTATTATAACCTCGGGAGTTTTGAGGAGATTAAGAGGTAAAGGGATAGAGGAATTTACCTCTATAAGATACACTGACAGAAAAGTGAATATAGATTTTTTTGCCATTGATTCGGCTATGATTGGTTTTACAAAATATGTTCATTCCCAAGAGGTGTTATTTCCTGTGCTTGAATATTATACCAACTCTTCCTGGCCTATGGTGGTAGGAATAAAAGGAGAGAGAAATTTCCCTATCCTTTTGAAGGACTTTTATGGTAGTGGTAAGTTATATATTTTAAATGTACCTGATAATTTTTCCCATATTTATAACCTTCCTGTGGAGGTTTTAAATGAGATTAGAAAAATTTTTATGGAAAAGATAGGGATATACTTTGAAGGGGAGAGTAAGATAAGTCTATTCTTATACAACAATAATTATGCTATTGTTGAGTCTTTTTTACCACATAGGAGTGAAATAACTTTACGTTTTAAAGACAAAAGCACTAAAATACTCCTTAATCCAAATGGCTTTAAATTGATAAATTTGAGTGAATGAAGGGAATATACGTTTTAGTGGTAGAGGTTAAAGATTATATAGAGGAGAGTATTGGAAGTTTAGGAAAATTGTCCTTTGAAGGAGGATTATACTTGTATATTGGATCTGCTCAAAGCAATCTGGAACTAAGAGTAAAAAGACATTTATCAAAAAACAAAAAACTACACTGGCATATTGATTACCTTTTAAAAAATGAAAAGGTAAGGATTAAAAAGGTTCTGTTTAATAAACTTGATAAGAGTTGGGAATGTAAGATAGCAAGTCTTATAGAGGGGAAACCAATGCCCAAATTTGGTTCTTCAGATTGTGGTTGTATTTCGCATCTTTTTAAAGTAGACGAAGGTCAAATAAAATTTTTAAATAATCTGGGGTTCAAAGATTTTGAGATGGGAGAGTGAAAAAAATGGATTTGGGGATTTGGAGCATATTTATTACAAGTTTTCTTGTGGGCTTTTCAGGAGCATCATCACCGGGTCCTATGCTTACGATGGTGCTTGCTCAGAGTAGTATTAAAGGATGGTTTGAATCGGTAAAGATAGTTACTGGACATGCTATTCTTGAAGGGGTTCTTGTAATATTACTTCTTCTTGGATTGCAACCCTTTTTACAGAATCAGGTTTTTTTGAAGAGTTTTTCTTTTTTTGGAAGTATATTCCTTTTTTATATGGGTATAGGCTTGCTTATTTCTCTTTTTAAGAATGAAATTCATGTTAAGAATGCTTCTCCCTTAAAATTTCCAAGTGTTCTTGGAGGTATATTGGTTTCTATTTCTAATCCCTATTGGCTAATATGGTGGATTACTATTGGAGTTAGTTTTCTTACTCAGGCAAGAAATTATTTAATATTAGGAGTTTTAAGCTTTTATTTTGGGCATATTCTTTCGGATTATGTTTGGTATGCTTTTATTGGACTTATAGGACAAGGCTTATCTCTTCCTTTTTGGAAAAGGATATACAAAGTAATTTTATATATTGCTTCTATCTTTCTAATTTTTTTTGGGGGCTATTTTATGCGCTATGTTTTTTTAGGATGAAAACTATTTTTGTCGCCTAAATAGTAATAAGACTCCAATGATTATAAGTACTATAGGAATTAAGTATCTTAAGTAATCAGGAAAATTCTGTATTAAACTGATTAAAATTCCAATTGCAATTAGTATTATTCCGGGGTATAGGGACCAATATTTTTCTCCTATAGTGATATCCTTCTTTCCTGAGTAGTGAATAAAATATATTGCTATAAATCCTAAGCCTATGAATGTTAGGCTATGGATCGGATTTATGTTAAAAAGATTATTGAATAGGTTAAATAGGAATATGGAAAATAGAATACATCCTGGAATTAGGAATCCTATACTTCTATTCATTCTGAAATAGGCAATAATAAAAATTACACTTAAAAGCAGTAAAAAGACATCTCCTTTAAGGAGATTAAAATTTGCAAGTAATAAAAAAGCTCCTATAAGGAGCAAGAGAATTCCAATGGATTTGTTTTTCATAGTCACTCCTCCTCTAGTTTAAGGATTTTCTTCACTCTCTTAAAATACATTTTATCTTTAATATCAATATTAGGCAAATTTTTAACCTTTTCTGCTCTTAAAATCTTGTATTCATATCTTTTTCCTAAATTTTTTCTCCAGATAAATATAGGGATTATTTCTTTACTAACGAGATTTACCCTATCATTGTACTTTAAAAGAGAAATGTTTAATATAAACCCATATTTTACTTCTGGCCTGTATACTCCGTATTGGTCGGTAAAGAAGTTTCCAAGAGCATAGAAACACCATTTCCCATTAATGTTTTCATAAGGTTTGATGGCATGAGGATGACTTCCCACTATAAGATCTGCTCCATAGCTTATGATTTCTTTTGCAAGTGTTTTTTGACTTTCTTCAATTTCATCTAAATACTCTACATTTCCCCAATGAAGATATACGATCTTAAAATCACAAAGATTTTTTATTTTTTTAAGGTCATTCTTGATTTTTTGTTTATTTATGAGGTTAACAAGGTAATCCTTGCCCTTTGGTAAAGGTATACCATTAGTGCTAAAAGTATAGGCAAGAATTCCAATTTTTATGTTATTTTTTTCTAAAATGAGATATTTATTGCTTTCTTCTTTTGTTCTATTGGTTCCTACGTAATATAGCTCTTTTTTTATCATATTTTCCATAGTAGTAATAAGACCCTTTTCTCCTTTGTCTAAGGAATGATTTCCAGATGTTATCATTACATTAAATCCAACCTTTTTTAAAGTATCCAAAATCTCTATGGGAGCGTTATATAACGGATATCCTGATGGAGGATATAGGTTGGTAGCTACAGGAGTGTCGATTACTATGAAAGAAAAATCCTTATTTATAAACTCTTTTATGTCTTCAAATATATCTTCTGGAAAGTAGTAGGACTTTGTATTGGGATCATAGTATGATTTAAACAATTGGCTTTGAATAAATAAATCGCCTGCAAAGGCTAAACTCACAATATCTGCAGGCTTTTCTTGAGAATTGAAATCAGAAATAAATAGAAGAATAACTAAGATAAACAAAACTACATTTATTTTTTTAGTGTTTATTTTACCTATATGAGCAATCATTAATTTTAATTTCCTTACTCCTTGATTTTTTCTCCTAATTTTATATCATATTTACCTTGGAATGACAAAATTGATAAAGGAGGAAGAATTGCCCTTATGGTTTTTACAAAGGGTGATGTGATAAATATCATAGGATTTAATGAGTTTTTAATCCCAGTAGTTAACTACTGGGAAGAGGAAGGATACAAGGTAGAAATTTCCTATGATTATAGAGTTAAGGATAAAAGAAACAAGATATTCCTTGTGGTGGATAATCCTAAGACTCAGGTACCTTGGAGAATTCTTCTGGAAGAATTGAAAAATGTAGAGGGTAAAACTTTATTTTTAAATTATCCAAGGGTTTTTAAGACTCCTGATCATCCTGTATGGAAGCATCATTGGGATGGTATTATTGCCTTTTTCTGGGAAGAATATTTACCTAAGAATATTTATCTTGTTAATTTTCCATCTTATCCTGTAATGGAAAAGCAGGCTACTGAATCTAGAGATGATCTTGGAATTCCTAAGAATAAAAAGGCTATTCTTGTTATAGCGGATTATAGTTTTGAGAATGTACTCTTATATTTGGCCGAGTTAAAGAAACAAGAGGATTTTTATTTGATAGTTTTTGTGTCCACGTGGGAAAAGGAGGTTTTCTTAAGGGAATTTTTAAAGAAAAAGGGTATTGAAGTAGATAGAGTAGTTGTTGGAGGAGTATGGTATGATGAGCTACAGCTTGTATCTGCTGTTGATCTTGTAATTGTTGATGGCGGGAAGAATGTGGAGCCTTTTCATGTTTATAAACTTGTAGGTTGTGGTACTCCATTGATAATAAAAGATAAGATTTTTACTAACTTTCTCTATAATGAAGTTATAAAATTTGATGGTAAAGAGAAAACTGAAATTAAAGGAATTACCCGTACAGAACTTACTACAGGCGTAATGAAATTCAAAGATAAAGATGAGTTATTTTATAAGATAAATCTTATTTTCACTAATGAACATCTTAGAAATTTAGTCCTTGGTACTTCTCGTGCTTTTGCCTATGCTCATTCTCCCGAAAGGGTTGGAAGCCAATTTTTGTTTATATTTAAAGATATACTAAATCCTCCTATATATGTTCCCTCTAAAAAAGCTGTAAGATATGTAAATAATCCTTTGTTTAAGGCAAGACCAAATGTATACCTTAATTTAAGAAGGAAGAAAATTGCTTGGGAAAAGTTGGTATATAATGCTGGAGCTATAAGAATAGGTGGAACCATTTATGTATTCTATAGAGCTTTAGGAGAAGATGGGGTCTCAAGGATTGGGTTGTGGTGGTCAAAGGATGGTTATACTCAGGAGGGAAGGTTAGATTATCCTATATTTGGCCCTAAGGAAAGTTATGAGATGCCTAAAAATCCTGAGCAAAGAAGGAGATTTCATAAGAGAACTTTTGGAATGATAAGAGAGATTGGGGGAACAGAAGATCCAAGGTTAAGTTTGATAGATGGAAATCTTTATATGACTTATACTGCTTATGGGGATGTGGTACAACTTGCTCTTGCAAAGATTCCTGTAGAAGTATTCTTAAAGGGAGTAAAAAGTTTTAAGGGTTATGAAGAATGGAATAATGCATGGGTTAGAAATGGCCCAATTTTTAAATATTTAGAGGATAAAGATGCAGTTTTGTATTTGGTAGAAGAAAGAAAAGAGGAATATTCCAATGGAAAAAGGGCAGAGGATGACTTTGTAAATGTTTTTCCCGAGCTTTTAGATAAGAAGGTTGCTCTAATTCACAGAATTCCCCCTGATATGCAGATTCTATATACTGATGAATTGAAGAAAAGAAGTATTAAGGTGGGAAGGACTTTCTTGATGCCAACTCCTAAGTTTTGGGATAGTATAAAGATTGGAGCAGGAGCTCCTCCTTTAAAGACAAAATATGGTTGGCTTCATATTTATCATGGAGTAGGAGACTGGATGGGTAAAAAGGCATATGGTTTAGGAGTAGTTTTAACCCCCCTTGATGAGCCAGATAAGATAATATATAGGTCTGCAGAGCCTATTCTTCAACCTGAAGAGATTTATGAGGTTGAAGGATGGGTTCCTAATGTGGTGTTTACATGTGGAGTAGTTCCAAAGAATAAGGATTCTAATGAGATTCTTGATTTAGATGACGAAATACTTATCTATTATGGTGGAGCAGACGAAGTTATGGCTCTTGCTGAGATAAAAGTTGGAGATTTATTACCTATTGAGATAACAGCTAATATCTACTGATTTTTAAGCTGTTTTTTGAGTTTTTGCCATATAAGGTAGGATATTATTCCCTTTATAAAGTCGTAAGGGATGAAGGGTATAACTCCTGTCATTAGAGCTTTATAGTAATTTATCTTTAATGAGAAGGATAGCCATATACTACCAGTGAGATATATTACTAAAATGCCTAGAAACAGAGAGAGAATTTCAGAGTACTTTTTGAGTACAGATATGGTTATTCCTGCAATTAGAAACCCAAAAAGATAGCCTCCAGTAGGGCCAAAAAGTACATTCAATCCTCCTCTTCCTCCCGCAAAAACTGGGAATCCTAACCCCCCAAGTAGTAGATAAGCAAAAACAATATAAAAAGTCTCTATAGGGGAGAAGTATAAACTAATAAGAAAGAGAAAGAAAACTTGTAAGGTGAATGGAACTTGGGTGAAAGGTAGATGAAAGCTTAAATATCCCCCGAGAATCAATAGGGCAAGACCCAGAGCTAAGTAGGGAATTTTCTTTGTTTTCATATATCTCCACCCCAATTTTAAATATTTTAGAATAAATATAACATATGGATTTTAAGAGAATTTTAAAGGCTCTTTAAGATTTTTTTAATGCAACTTTTAAGGTATCTAAAGAGTATATATTAATGGAAATAAAGATATAAAAATTTTGGAGGAGGGAAAGTTATGGAGAAGAGACTGTATAGAAGCAAGAAGAATAGAGTTATTTTGGGTGTTTGTGGGGGGATTGCGGAATATTTAAATATTGATCCTACAATAGTTAGGCTTATTTTTATTTTTCTCTTTATACCTTTCCATTTTGCCTTAATAATAGCCTATTTTCTCTCTGCTCTTGTGATACCTGAGGAGCCCGAAGATTTGGAGAAGAAGGATGATAATATAACTCCTTCTGGTCCAGTTCAACATTTGTGAGGGAGGAGAAAAAAATGGAAAATAAACTTTATAGGAGTAGAAGAAATAGAGTTTTTTTAGGAGTATGTGGGGGAATAGGAGAGTACTTTGGAATTGATCCTGTCATAATAAGGCTTATTTTTATCTTCTCAGTTCTCTTTTTAGGACCTTTAAGTCTTCTCTTTTACATTCTTTGTGCTCTTGTAATCCCTGAAAATCCTGGTAATAGTGAGCTTCCCTCTCCTCTTTCCAAAGATGGCGGGGAGACCTTGGGGTGGGTTTTTTTAGCTCTTGGAGTTTATTTTCTGGGGCGAACTTTTGGTATTTTTCAGGTTTCTTTCACTTTAGTTCTTGCCCTATTATTTATCCTTTTTGGAATTTTAATCTTTTTTAAGAAATGAGGGGTGAAACTAATGAGAAGAATGTCTTTATTAGGTATTTTTTTGATTCTTATAGGTTTATTACTTCTTTTCTCAGAGTTAGGAATCATCAGGTTTTATTGGAGAGATTTACTTAGGTTATGGCCTTTGATCTTTATATTCTGGGGACTTGATTTGCTCATAGGAGAGAAGAAGTGGTTTGGTTGGTTGGTGGTTTTAATTATTTTCCTTCTCACTATATTTATTGTGTTCTTCTCAAGTTATGGAAGACCATTTTTTAGAGATAGAGGGCCTGGATTTTACTATAGAGAATGGAAGTATCCTTTTAAAGAAGATATAAAAGGTCTTGATTTGGAGATCTCTACAGGAGTAAGAGTTGTGAGATTGGAGGCTTTAAAAGATAGGGAAAATTTATTGCATATAAGTTCTAATTGGGATTTTTATATTGATAAGTTGATAGAAGAAAAGAGGGATGGGGAATTAGGACTTTCTTTAAAAGTTGAAGGTGAAAAAGAGACGGGATTTAGGATTTTTGGGGATGATAAGAAGCTTGATCCAATAAATATAAATATTAATCCTGAGATTCCTCTCAGTTTAAAGTTTGATGTAGGAGTGGGAGATGCAACTTTGAATATGAGGGAGTTCAGATTGAAAGATCTTTCAGTAAAAGGGGGCGTTGGAAGATTAAAAATATACTTACCATCTTCTCCTTGTTATGTGGAAATAGAAGGTGGAGTGGGTAGCGTAGAAGTATATGTGCCAGAGGATATGATTTTGGACCTATCTGCAGAGACTGGTTTAGGGAAAATTTCTGTAGATAAGGAGATAAAACAGGAAAAAGGGGGAGAAAAGGGAGTTATACGTTTGAAGGTTAGGTCAGGGGTAGGAAATATAAAGATCCTTTCGGAAAAGAAAGAAGTAATTTGATTCTATCCTGCGGATCTCCTCCATATAAAAGTAGCGGGAAGGATTATAGGTTCAAAATTGTTAGGGTTATCAAGGATATGTAAGAAAAGTTTTGCCGCCTCTTTGCCCATTTCTTCTATTTCTTGTCTTACTGAGGCAAGAGGCGGTTCTATTTTTCCATCAATATATAGATCATCAAAGCCAATTACAGCGATATCCTCTGGGACTTCCCAGTTTTCTTCAAATATGGCATTCATAGCCCCTATAGCCATATAGTCACTGCAGGCGAGGACTGCAGTGGGTGGATTGTTTATTTTTAGCAATTTTTTCATAGCTTTATATCCCCCATCTATTGTGAGACTATCCTCTACTATCAGTTTTGGATCTGGCTTTATTCCATATTTTTTGAGGGCTAAAATATAGCCTTCATATCTATCTTGAATAAAGTTGTAATTACTGTTTCCTTTTAGTAATGCTATTCTTTTATGTCCTTTTTCAAGAAAATAGGTGGTAGCCTCAAAAGCACCCCTTACGTTGTCAGTGTCTACATAAGGATAATTTTTTATTTTCGAGGAAACTCTACCTACAGTTACAAAGGGTATATTTTCTTCGTAAAGGATTTCTGGAAAAGGGTCATCTTTTTTCACATTAGCGAGTATGTATCCATCCACAATTCCTCTTTTATATAAGGAAATATATTTCTGAGGAATATATGGAGATTCAATCATAGATAACATGATATTGTATTCTTTTTTGTCAAATATTTCTGTCATTCCTTTTATTAGTGGAGGAAAGAAGGCATCTGATAATACAAAACCTCTCTCGTAGGGTATTAAGAGAGCTACAATCTGAGTTTTTGTTTTAGATAATTTTTGAGCAAAGGCACTGGGATGGTAGTCGTACTCTTGAATAATTTTCAAAACTTTTTTCCTTGTTTTTTCACTTACATTAGGACTACCATTTATAACTCTTGATACTGTGGCTACCGATACGTTGGCAAGTCTTGCTATATCTCTTATATTGATTTTAACCTTCCTCAATATTTACCACCTCAAAGTTTTTTATTTTCTTGATATTATACAACAACAAAGTAAATCAATAAAGTAATATGATTTCAATCTGAAATCATTAAAAACCTTTAAATTATTTAATTTCAGTTTAAAATTATGTTGACACTTGAAATTGCTTATTATAAAATTACTAACGAAATTAGTTCCACTTAGGAAGGAGGTGATGGTTTAAAAATCAAAAATCTTTAAAATCGTTTTTCTTTTAAATTTTATTAAGTTTGGGGGAGGAGTGATTAGATGCGTAGTAAAAAGGGTTTAATAATTTTGTTTGTTTTGGTTTCTGTCCTTTTGTTATCAGGTGTAATTAATGGACAAAAAGAAAAAGTTGTGAGCTTACCTTTCTGGGATACACCAGGATTAGTTCCCTATTACTGGCAGGCACAACATATTTTAGCACAAGGCACTATTTTTGAGGGACTTTATGGTTATGCACCAGATCCTAAGAGCCTTGGTGGTGTAAAGGTTGTTCCAGTTATTGCACAAAGCTATAAAGTTTCAAAGGATTACAAAGTATGGACCTTCAAATTAAGAAAAGATAAAAAATGGTCTAATGGTGATCCAGTAACTGCAAAAGACTTTGAATGGTCATTCAAATACTATGCAAGTCCTAAGATTCCAGACCTTCCTGCATGGGCAGGCCCACTTCAGTTCTTTGAAAACTTCTGGGCAGTGAAATCTGGAGCAGTTGATCCTGATAAACTTGGTGTAAAAGCTCTTGATGATTATACATTGGAAATAAGACTTTCTACACCAAGATATGATATGAAAGAGTGGCTCTGTGTAGCTCAAGCTGTTCCAATCCACAGAAAAACTGTTGAAGCAGATCCACAAAACTGGTGGAGACCTGGAAAGATCGTTGTCAATGGTCCATACATTCCAGTATCATGGACTCCTGGAAAGGACATGGTACTTGTAAAGAATCCCAACTATGTTGGTGAAAGAGGAAACGTGGATAGAATAGTACTTAAGTTCGGTGGACTTGGAATTCAACAGTATCAAGCAGGAGAGCTCGATGCTGCATTGATCAATAATGTTGCTGAGTACAGATATGTAACATCTGATCCTAAACTTTCGAAAGAATTCCACGAGGATGTAATGGATTGCTTCTGGAACGGATATCAATGGTCTCGTGGATTTGATCCTATAATGGATAATGAAAAATTAAGAAAAGCTCTTGCTATGGCAATAGACAGAGAAAAACTTTGTAAAGACGTACTTGGAGGAAGAGCATTACCTCTTAATAAATATTGGCCTGACGGTAATCCTATTGGTGATAAACTTAAGGGAATACCCTTTGATGTAAACCAGGCTAAGAAGCTTCTTGCTGAGGCTGGATATCCAAACGGAAAAGGTTTGAAGACTCTTGTCTTCTACATCACTGGTGGTGGTGATCCAGTAGTAGAGTTCATAGTAGATCAATGGAAGAAGAACCTTGGAGTAAATGTAATAATTGAGAACATAGAATCTGGATTGTACTGGAACTCCTATGTATGGCCTAGCTTCTCACCTGATGCAAAGGCTGGATTCACAGTAATGGGTGCACCAATGAACAACTTAGAGATTGGTGCGTTGTTCAAGAACTCTGACCATACACCTTGGTTCTTTGATTTCCCAACCTCTGCAAGAAAGAGATATTATGAGTTACAACAAGAGCAAGATGCATGGTTAAGAAAAGATGGCGGACTTACCGAAGCAGATTGGAAGCCACTTCTTGAGAAGAGAAATACGCTATATGAAACTTATAAGAAGATTGTATCGACCGAGCCTGAAAAATTATGGGTTGCAGAACTTACTAAATCACCTACCTGGTATGAAAGATTTGATGAACTTTACGAAAAATGGAAGGCTGCAAAAACTAATGCAGATAAGACCAATTACTGGAGACTTGCAGGAAGAGAAATTGTAGGACAAGAAATATTCCAGAACTGGTATCTCAATATGACAGAGAGAGCAAGAAATGCTATAAGATGGAGATATAGAGCAGTTAATAGACCATTTAGTGAAGCAGTAAAGATTGTCCATTATGGATTACAACTCATGCAAGATGCTTACTACATGGTACCAGTATACCTTGCAAAGGCTCAATGGGTACAAAATCCAAAACTTGAGGGCTTGATGCTCTACAAGTTCTCTTGGGGTCCTGGATTCTTCAACTTCAAGTGGCTCAATCTCAAAGACTAATTTGTGGTAAAATTGGGGGGGGGAGGGTTTATACTCTCCCCCCTTTTAAATTTATATAGAAGGAGGTAGAAGATGGGCCTTTTAAAGTATATTTTACGAAGACTTTTTACTATCTTTGTATCAATCATAGTAGTGATAATAATAACCTACGTACTCATGTGGCTTGCACCTGGTGATTTCTTTAATATTGCTCAATTTCAGGCAAGTGCTGGTAAAATTGCCACATTGACTCCTGAACAGCTCCAGGTATTAATAAAGGGTTTTGAAGAAAAATATGGATTAAATGTGCCTTTGTGGAAGCAGATATGGAATTATTTAAAAGATGCTTTTAGGTTTAAGTTTGGACCTTCTTTTTCTAACCCCAATGAGCCTATAGAGGTCCAGATAGCAAGAAGATTTCCTGTAACCGCAACTCTTGCTATACTTGCCATGGCTCTCGCTGTTGTTGTGGGGATCCCTCTTGGGGTTATTGCTGCTTTGAAGAGGAATACTTGGGTTGACTATGTTACTATGTTTATTTCAATGATAGGAAGTATAATTCCTGCATATCTTATTGGTGTTATAATGGTTATTATATTTAGCGTTTATTTGAGATGGCTTCCTACCTCAGGTTGGGAAACCCCTAAACAAATGATCATGCCTGTTATTACCGTTGCTGTAGGTCCCATGGCTATAATTGCAAGGTTTACAAGGTCAAGTCTTCTTGACGTGTTGAGCCAGGACTACATAAGAACCGCTTATGCAAAGGGTGGAACTGATAGAGCAGTAATTATGAGGCATGCTCTGAGAAACTCACTCTTACCTGTGGTTACCGTTATTGGACCTCAACTTGCGTTTCTCTTTACTGGAACAGTTTGGATTGAGAACTTATTTAGAGTGCCTGGTCTTGGACAGCTCTTTGTTAATGCTGCTTCTATGAGAGATTATCCTCTACTTGTGACTTCGACTTTTATTCTCTCTCTATCAGTTATGTTAATGAACCTTTTGGTTGATATTATTTATGCCTTCTTAGATCCTCGAATTAAATATCAATAAAAAAATGGTTTTAGTGAACTATAGAAGGAGGTTTTGCTAAATGGAGGTTGCAATAAAGCAAAAAACAAGAAGAGCGAGTTATTGGTCTGCTGCTTGGAGAAGATTCAAAAGAAACAAGATGGCCGTTGCAGGACTGATTTATATCATTATTATAACCATAGCAGCCATATTTACTCCATTGATTGCTCCATATCCTTATGATGAACCCCATTATGCTTACACCTTTCAACCGCCAAGCGCTAAATTTTGGTTTGGTACAGATGACTTAGGAAGAGATATGTTTAGTAGAAACTTATATGCTATGAGAAATGCACTTTTGATAGGATTTGGTTCTCAGATAGTGGTATTGATCATAGGTGTAATAATTGGTTCTATAGCTGGATTTCGTGGTGGAATGGTGGATACATTTCTTATGAGGGTTACTGACATAATGTATGCTTTTCCTACATTCCTTTTTAACGTTATATTAGTCACGGTTATGGGGAGAGGTCTATTTACTATTTTGGTGGCTGTAGGTCTTACAGGATGGGCTGGCATGGCAAGGCTTGTTAGAGGAATGGTTATGTATCTTAAGCATGCTGAATTTGTTGAGGCAGCAAGAGCTCTGGGAGCTAAAGATAGCTATATTATTAGGAAGTATATTTTACCAAATATGTTAGGTCCTATAATTGTGAGTCTTGCTTTTGGAATACCTAATGGAATATGGGTAGAATCTGGTTTGGCATTGATTGGTATGGGGGTAAGGCCTCCTATGCCTTCTTGGGGAAATATGATCGGTGCAGGTTTGGGTTATATCATGGCATTTCCTCATATGGTTATCTTTCCAGTTTTAACTTTTGCTCTTACTCTTCTCGCCTTCACATATGTAGGTGATGGTTTAAGAGATGCATTTAATCCAAGGAGTGAGGTATAAAGCCATGGCAGAACTGTTGAGAGTTAATAATTTAAAAACTTACTTTGATAGATATGATGGTGTGGTTAAAGCTGTTGATGGTGTGAGTTATAAATTGGATTATGGAGAAACATTGGCTATTGTGGGAGAAAGTGGTTCTGGAAAAACTCAATCGGTTCTATCTCTCGTGAGGCTCATTAAAGGAAATGGAAGAATTGTAGATGGAGAAGCTATCTTTGAAGGAAAAGACTTGTTAAAGCTAAGTAAAGAAGAACTGAGACAAATAAGAGGTAAGGATATTTCCATAGTCTTCCAGGATCCTATGACCAGTTTGAACCCTATAATGAGAGTTGGTATCCAAATAATGGAGCCTATAATATGGCACAAAGTAATGTCAGATAAGGAAGCAAGAGAAAGGGCTATTGAGCTTTTGAGAGTTGTGGGAATTCCGGAATATAAAACAAGAGTATGGGATTATCCGTTCCAATTTTCGGGTGGAATGAGACAAAGAGTCATGATTGCTATTGCTCTTGCATGTAATCCAAAACTTGTTATTGCCGATGAGCCAACAACAGCGTTAGATGTTACAGTTAGAGCTCAAATACTGAATTTGCTCTCAGATATGAAGGAGGAGTTTAAAACTAGTGTTATATTTATAACCCATGATATTACTCTTGCAATGAATTTTGCAGATACTATAATGGTGATGTATGCAGGAAAGATTGCAGAGTATGCTCCAATAGAGAAATTTATAAAGAATCCTTTGCATCCATATTCTAATGGTTTGATTACTTCTACTCTTGATATAAATGCAAAAGAGGGTTCTTTAAGACCTATACCTGGTAACCCTCCAAGCTTAGTCAACCCACCTTCTGGTTGTAGGTTCCATCCAAGATGTCAATATGCTCAGGATATTTGTAAAGAGGTAGAGCCAGAATATAGAGAAGTAGAAGATGGGCACTATGTAGCTTGCCATCTTGTGAAGGGAGGAAAATTCAATGCCTGAATTATTAGTTGTTAAAAATCTAAAGAAGTATTTTCCTGTAAGAGGAAAACTATTGAAAGCAGTGGATAATGTATCTTTTTCCATAGAACAAGGAGAGACTTTAGGGCTTGTGGGAGAAAGTGGATCTGGTAAATCTACTCTTGGAAGAAGTATATTAAGACTTATTGAACCTGATGATGGGGAAATAATATTTGATGGTGTTGATATAAGAAAGCTTAGTGGGGAAGAATTAAGACAAAAGAGAAGATTTATGCAGATAATATTCCAAGATCCTCTCGCATCTTTGAACCCTGTAATGACTATAGGACAAAATATCGAGGATCCGCTAATAATTCATAATATAGGTACTAAAGAGGAAAGAAGAAGGGCCGTTGAAGAGCTACTGGAAATAGTAGGTCTTGGAAGAGATGTTATAGATGCTTTTCCTCATGAGTTTTCAGGAGGACAGCAGCAGAGGGTAGGAATAGCAAGGGCTCTTGCTTTGAATCCTAAATTTATCGTGGCAGATGAGCCTGTATCCTCATTAGACGTTTCAATTCAGGCTCAAATTGTTTCTCTCCTTTACGAGCTTAAGAGAAGATTTAAAATATCTTATCTCTTCATATCTCACGACTTAGCTGTAGTAAGGTATCTATCGGATAAAGTAGCAGTTATGTATTTGGGAGCAATGATGGAGTTGGCTCCTAAGGAAGAGTTGTATCAGAATCCATTGCATCCTTATACTAGGGCTCTACTTGCTTCTGTGCCTAAGATGCCAAGAGATGGAGAAAGACAAACAAGATTCCCTGCTCTGAAAGGTGAGGTGCCATCTCCAATAGATCTTCCTCCTGGTTGTAGGTTCCAAAGCAGATGTGAGTATGTGATGGATGTATGTAGAAAACAGGAGCCTGCGTTTAGGGAAGTATCTCCTGGACACTTTGTGGCTTGTCATTTAGTTTAAGTTTGAATGTATTTGGGGTGAGAGGGGAAAATTAATTAAAGAGGAGGGGAAGCTAATGAAAAAGATTGTATTTTTATTTTTGTTAGTTTTCTTTATTTTTAATATAAATGGCTATTCTCAGGAAAGACTTCCAATAAAGAGAGGAGTAAATTTAACAGGGCTTGAAGCTCCTTTTGAGGGCTCTTGGGGAGTTTATGTTAAAGATGAGTATTTTGAATTGGTTAAAAAGGCAGGTTTTGATCATATAAGGCTTCCTGTAAGATGGAATGGACATGCTGCTTACGAACCTCCTTATACCATTAGGAGTTATATTTTTGATAGGGTAGATCAAATAATTAATCTTGCTTTTAAAAATAAGTTATATGTGATAATTAACATTCATAATTATGAGGAAATAATGCAAAATCCTGAGAAGCATAAAGAAAGATTTCTTGCTCTATGGAAGCAAATAGCGGAGCATTATAGGAATTACCCAGATAGTTTATGGTTTGAGCTTTTGAATGAACCCAATACTAATCTTACCCCTCAACTTTGGAATGAGTATTTAGCTGAAGCTATTAAGGTAATAAGAGAGACTAACCCTACAAGAAAGATTGTGGTTGATACTGCTAACTGGGCGAATTATAGTACCATATCCTTTTTAAAACTTCCTGAAGATAAAAATTTAGTGGTAAGTTTTCATTACTATAATCCTTTTAATTTTACTCATCAAGGGGCAGATTGGGTTCAACCTCAACTTCCTGTAGGGGTAAAGTGGACAGGTTCTGATCAAGAAAGGAAGGCTATTGAAAGGGAACTAGATTTTACTGTTGAGTGGGCAAAAAGAAATGGAAATGTACCTCTTTATATGGGGGAGTTTGGAGCCTATCATAGGGCAGACATGGAATCAAGGGTGAGATGGACGGATTTTGTAGCAAGGTCTGCGGAGAAAAGAGGAATTGCTTGGGCATATTGGGATTTTGCTTCGGCAGGATTTGGTGTATATGATGGATTAAATAAGATGTGGAGAATGGATCTTCTTAAGGCTTTGATTCCTGATACAAAGATAAAATAAAGTATGGAGGATTATCATAAGATGGGTAAAATTCCTATTAGACGTGGAATTAATTTCGGAGATACTTTAGAGGCTCCTTATGAAGGAGCTTGGGGTGGACATATAATAAAGGATGAGTATTTTAAGCTTATTAAGGATGCGGGTTTTGACCATGTTAGAATTCCAATAAAATGGAGTGTTTATACTCAAAAAGAGTATCCATATTCTATTGAGAAAAGAATCTTTGATAGGGTTGATCACTTGATAGAAGAAGGTTTTAAAAATAGTCTCTATATTGTTATAAATATCCATCATTATGATGAGATTATGGAAGAACCACTAAGGGAAAAAGATAGATTTTTAGCCATATGGAGGCAAATTTCGGAGCATTATAAAGATTATCCTGATCAGCTTTATTTTGAGCTTTTAAACGAGCCAACTTATAATTTAAACAGTGATTTATGGAATCAATTTTTAAAAGAGGCAGTTGAAGTCATAAGGAAAACCAATCCGGAAAGGAAGATTATTATAGGGCCAGATAATTGGAATAACCTTTATAATCTTCCCAAATTAGAAATTCCTGAAAACGATAAGAACATTATAGTTACTTTTCATTATTACAATCCTTTTCCCTTTACTCATCAAGGAGCAGGATGGGTTAAAGTTAATTTGCCTGTAGGGGTTAAGTGGTTGGGTACAGAAGAGGAGAAAAAAGATGTAGAAAGGGAACTTGATATGGCTGTGGATTGGGCAAAAGAGCATGGTGATATACCTCTTTATATGGGAGAATTTGGAGCATATTCAAAGGCAGACATGGAATCAAGGGTGAGATGGACGGATTTTGTAGCAAGGTCTGCAGAGAAGAGAGGAATTGCTTGGGCATATTGGGAGTTCTATTCTGGATTTGGGGTTTTTGATTCTGAAAAAAATGAGTGGAGAAAGCCTCTGCTCAAGGCTTTAATACCTGAGACAAAGATATAAAAAGAATAGGAGTAATAAATATGAAGGTTAAAAATATTATCCCCAGATGGAAGGGATTTAATCTTACAAATATGTTCCTTTTTCATTCTGCGAGAGATTTTGAGGAAGAGGATTTTAAGTGGATAAGTGATTGGGGATTTGATTTTGTTAGGGTTCCTTTGTGTTATAGATTATGGATAGAAGATGATGATATCTATAAGATAAATGAGAGGTTTTTGGAGAAGATAGATAAAGTTGTAGAATGGGGGCAAAAGTATAATATTCATGTTTCTTTAAACTTTCATAGGGCGCCTGGTTATTGCGTAAATAACGAATTTATCGAGAAATTTAATCTTTGGAAAGATAAGGATGCTCTTGATGCTTTCTGTTTTCATTGGGGGGTTTTTGCAAAAAGATACAAAGGTATCTCTTCAAAAAGTTTAAGCTTTAATTTAGTTAATGAACCTTTACACCCTTCTCCCGAAGTTATGACAAGAGACGATCATAACAGAGTTATAAGGTATACAGTGGAATATATAAGAAAAATTGATTCAGAAAGATTGATTATTATAGACGGAATTTCTTATGGTAATGTACCTTTGCCAGAGCTATCAGATCTTAATGTGGTTCAGAGTTGTAGGGGTTACCTTCCTATGGGACTTACTCATTATAAGGCAAATTGGGTGGGAGGAGAGAATTGGCCAGAGCCTAAATGGCCAGGTGCTTGGCATTATGGAGAGATATGGGATAGAGAGAGACTTGAAAAACATTATGATGAATGGGCAAAGTTAATAAGTATGGGGATAGGTGTTCATTGTGGTGAGGCAGGAGCATATAAGTTTACACCTCACAAGGTAGTGCTTGCATGGCTTAGAGATCTTCTTGAAATTTTAAAAGAAAGGGATATAGGTTTTGCATTATGGAATTTTAAAGGACCTTTTGGAATTCTTGATTCAGATAGGGAAGATGTGGACTATGAAGATTGGTATGGACATAAACTTGATAGAGAGATGTTGAAATTATTACAAGAATACTAAGGAGAGGTTTTTTTAAAGATTTCTATCTTGTATCCGTCTTTTCCAGAAAGCATTGTTATTAGGAAGTTTTCATCTCTTGAAAACTGAATGTCTTCTACAAAGTATTCTTCTTTGAAGTTAATTTTATTTTGGGTTTTGGTATATCTGTTTACAATATTAATTTCTTTTGAAAGGGAAGCAAAGTTCTTGCTTATAGCATAAGCAAGATAGGTTTGAGATGGTGAAAGAGAAGGATTAGAACCTAAATAAGTTTCTATTAGGTTCTTGCTTTTAATGTCAAAAATATTTATGGTATTATTTCCTTCTAATATTAGCAGGTTTTCAAGAGGACTAAATCTTACGTATCCCGAAATTGAGGCTTTAAAAACTTCGTTTAAAGTTTTCAAATCAAATATCTTAGTACCAGATTCTTCTGTAGAGATGGCAATTAATTTGCTGTTTTGAGCTATGTCAAAGTCAATGACTGTTGTATTTGGAAGAAGATTATATTCTTTTTGCTTGCTTAAATCATAAATTTTTAGTCCATAAGATTTATTGAGCTCCTGAGGATAAGTTACATTTCTAAGTATTACGAAATTGTCATCTGTAGAGAATGCTATGTTATCAAAGTTTATTTCCTTAGAACTCCAACTAATGATCTCTTTTAAATCTGGATAAGATAGAATTTTGTATTCATAATAATCTTCGATTGGGATAAAATTTAAAAATAACTGACTTATATGATTTTTGATGAAAACAAACTTAGCAGTATTAGATATATCTAAGTCTTCGATAATTTCGGTCTTGGAAATTAAGAAATTGTTTTTATCTTTTCTATTGTATTCTATGTTAAAAGGAAGTTCTATTTTGTTATTCTTAAGGGGATTCCATAAGATTATATAGGGTTCGTTGTTTATTACTGCTATATCACCGTTGGATAGTATTTTAAATTTAACAATATAAGTGTTGAAGTTTTGAGCTTTTGAAGACTTAACTTTTAGTTTTGTTTCTTTGAAAGTATTAAGATCCAAAAGAGTAATTTGGTCTTGGAAGGCATAAATTAGAGAATTATTATAAGTAAGAAAATAATTGAGTGCTTCTGTACCTATAACTATAGATTTTGTAGGTACAACATCGAAGTTTTGAGAAAGAATGTTTCCTATAGTTAGTAGAGCTATACTGCCTATGATAATCTTTTTCATTTTTTAAATATTCTCCTAAGTTTCTACTTGTTAGCATAATTTAAACTTTGGAGTTTGTAAAGATGGTAATATATGCCTCTCTTTTTTATTAGTTCTTGATGATTTCCTTTTTCTACAATTCTTCCTTTATGCATTACATATATGGTGTCTACTTTTTTGATTGTGGAGAGCCTATGAGCAATTATGATACTTGTTCTACCTTGAATTACTTTCTCAATGGCATCCTGTATGAGTTTTTCTGTTTGTGTGTCTATATTAGCAGTGGCTTCATCAAGGATGAGGATTTTAGGGTCAAAGACAAGGGCTCTTGCAAAAGCAATAAGCTGACGTTGTCCAGCAGAAAGGGTTGCACCTCTTTCTTGTACAGGTGTGTAGTAACCTTGAGGAAGTTCTCTTATAAATTTATCAGCATTTACTAATTTTGCTGCTTCTATTACTTTTTCTTCCGGGATGTCATCTCTATTAAGCCTAATATTTTCTAAGATGGTGGTTGCGAATAAGTGTACATCTTGTAATACAACACTTATTTGTCTTCTTAGGTCACGTAAGTCAATATCCTTTATGTTTATACCATCTATTAGAATCTCTCCCTTTTGTACATCGTAGAATCTTGTAATAAGGTTGATTATAGAAGTTTTTCCTGCACCTGTGGCTCCTACAAAAGCTACTTTTTCTCCTGGCTCTATCTTGAAAGATAGGTCTTTTAAGACCCATTCTTTATCATAGGCAAACCACACATTTTTAAATTCTATTTCTCCCCTTAGGTTGTTTAATCTGATAGGATTTGGAGGAGAGTCTATAGTTATTTTTTCATCTCTTAAAAGGAAGATTCTTTCTGCAGATGCCATAGCATCCTGTAATATATCATATTTTTCTGCTAAATCCTGTATGGGCTGGAAAAAGCTACCAAGATAAGATAAGAAGAGAAATATAGTTCCAAAGGACATTTGATTATTCATAATTTGCCATCCACCAAAGAATATTAAAAAGGCAGAAACAATACTACCCAGAGCACTCACTGCTGGTCTGAAAATTGCATTTACGAAAACATTTCTTAGTTGTGCTTCTAATAATTTATTATTTATCTCTTTGAATTCTTTTTCGTTTTCTTTTTCTCTTGCAAAGACTTGGGTTACTCTTACTCCGTTTATATGCTCTGCTAAATAGGCGTTTAGTCTTGCAAGTCTTATTCTAAAATTACGGTAAGCTTCCCTTGCATATTTTCTAAATATGAAACTTATATATCCCACTATAGGGAGTGAGACAATACATATCAAAGCTAGTTTCCAGTTTATTATGAGCATTACTATTGAAAGTCCTAAAATTAAGAATATGTCTACCACAAAACTTGTGATTACTGAGTTATACATTTGTTGAAGAGTTTCGATGTCGTTAGTAACTCGGGTGACAAGTCTTCCTACTGGATTTTTGTCAAAAAAACTTAAGGGAAGTTTGAGTATGTGTTCAAAGAGTTCTTTGCGCATATCGAAAATAATTTTTTGCGAGGTAAGGTTTAATATATAAACTTGGGCATATGTTAATATAAAGATAAGAATTAAGATTAAGAAATAATTTAATGCCGATTTTTTAAGATTATTGATATCTTTAAATCTTACGATAGTCCTATCTTTTAAGCTTAATTTATTTAAATCTTCAAGTAATATGTATTTTTTGCCCTCAAAGTTTTTTATTATCCCATTATATCTTTGTAGAAGGTCTATGGGGATCTTCTCATCTATATAATAGACTCTTATTTCCTTACCATTTATGGAAAGAGTTTTTATAGGGTTTATACTTTTGTCTATAGAGTTTTTAATTATATAAGGATTTACAAGTTTTAATAAGGTTATAAGGATAATGAGCACAAGAGCAAGAATAAGATAGCGCAGATAAGGTTTTGCATATTTTAGTAATCTTCGCATTATTCTTGAATCATAAGCTTTTCCTAATATTTCCTCTTCAGGATAATAATTCATCTTCCTCCCTCTCTAACTCTGATTCTATTTTTTGCTGTTCAAATAATTCGGCATAAAATCCTCTAAGCCTCATTAACTTATTGTGGTCTCCTCTTTCTATGATTTTTCCATCTTTTAACACAATGATCTCATCTGCTTCTTGAATTACTGAAAGTCTCTGAGCAATTATTATTAAGGCTTTATCTTGTCTTAATTCTAAGAGATTTTCAAGAATTTGTTTCTCAGTTTTTGAGTCTACTGCAGACAATGCATCATCTAAAATGAGGATAGGAGGATTTATGGCTAAAGCTCTTGCAATAGCAATTCTTTGTTTTTGACCTCCAGAGAGGGTTACTCCTCTTTCTCCTACAATAGTATTTATGCCATCGGGAAATTCTTTTAGGTCTTCTTCTAAGGCTACAAGTTTGATGAGCTTGTATATTTCTTCATCACTTAGGTCTGGCTTTGCAAACCTTATGTTGTTGGCAATAGTATCAGAGAACAAAAAGCTATCTTGGGGGACAAATCCTATATTTTTTCTGAGATAGTATAGGGATAAATTTTTAATTGGGATATCATCAATGAGAATTTCTCCTTTTTGGATATCAAATAGTCTAGGTATAAGGCTTACGAGACTTGTTTTTCCCGAGCCAACAGGACCTGTTATTCCTAAGAATTTCCCTGGTTTAACCTCAAGGGAGATGTCTTCAAAAACCCATTTTGTACTTTTTGGGTATTTAAAATATACATTCTTAAAAGTTATATAACCTTCTAATCTTTCTCTCTTTATAGAATTAGGAGAATCTTTTATATCAGGAACCTCATCGAGTACCTCATTTATTCTCTCAAGAGATGCCTTACCTCTTTGGAAATTATTGACTACCCATCCAAGGGCATTCATAGGCCAGATAAGGAGACCTAAATATGAGTTAAAAGCAATGAAGTCACCAAGGCTTATATTTCCTCTTATTACTTCTAAGCCTCCAAATAAAAAGACAAATAAAACAGAGAATCCTGCTAATAGTTCAATGGTTGGAAACATAAATCCCCATGCCTTAACTAAGTTAATATTTTTATTTAATAAATCTTGGGCTCTTTCTACAAATTTTTTAAGTTCTGCTTCTTCTTGTACGTAAGCTTTGACTACTCTTATTCCAGCTATGGTCTCTTCTGCTTTGTCAGTTAATTTTGCAAAACTATCTTGTACAAGTCTAAACCTTCTATGGGTTATTTTCCCAAAGAAAGTTATTGTTAACGTAATTAGAGGAAGGGGAATAGCAATATAAAGGGTGAGCTTGGGACTTATACTTAGTAGAAAGAAGATAGAAAGAGTTCCAAGAAAGATTGTATCTAATAGCATAACTATTCCAAAAGCAAACATTTCTCTTACAGCTCCTAAGTCATTTGTAGCAAGAGCCATTAGTTCTCCTGTTTTTTTGTAATTAAAAAAGTTTAGAGAAAGAGTTTGTAAATGAGTAAAATACTTTTCTCGAATTTGCGCTTCTAATCTTCTTGCTGTGGCAAGAATTTGCATTCTCCAGAAAAAACGAAATATGGCAGTTAGTATTGCTAAAAGTAATAATGCAATAAATACTAACAGTAAACTCTTAAAGGTTAAGGTTCCTTTGTTAAGATAATCTACACCCCAACCGATTAATTTTGGGGATATAAGTTGGAAGATATCGGTAAGGAGTAGGAAAAATGCTCCTGTGATATATTTCCATTTATACTGCCATAATAGCTTTTTAATATGTCTGAACAATGGTTTATTCATAACAATAAATAATTTTATAGCTAATTGTTTTTTTTGTAAACAAGGATTATAAAAAGTTTTGTCTAAAAATTTAAAAAATGAAGGAGAGGGGTTTTCTTTCCCTCTCCTTCATTCGGGGGCTTTTATTGGTTCATAAGGATCCTAAGGGGGATCAAGGGGAGTTCTACATAAACATTTTCTTCTTCATCTTCACTACTTACCCATTTAGACAATATATCTTCTTGTTTTGTTCCAGGGGGAACTATCATATCTATAATGTTAGGATCTCCATAGAAGTCGTCTCCACCACCAAATCTCCATTGTTTTGCTTCTTCTTCTACCTCTCTTACTCTCCAACTTCCAGGTCTGGGGTATCCTTCTTGCCCACATAATATTACAAGGATTTTCCAATCTGGGGTTACAGGACCTAAATATTTTTCAGGCACTGATATTGTTATGGTTCTTTCTATGGGGTCTGCAGTTAATTGAACAACTCCTTTTATTTCTTTTAATTGTACTTCTCCCTTTTCATCTAACGCTGGAACTACTAATTCTTGAATCCATCCCTCAGCCCATATTGCTTTATTCCATCCTTCTGGGATATTGGCCTGCCTTCCTGGTAATGCTTGATAATAATATGGCCCTTCTTTACCATCGTTTATGTATATATCTATGGTTTGAACTGACACTCCTGTAGGAGATCCCCATGGATTTTCTAAATCTCCTCTAATTTTAACTTTGAATACAATATCGTCCTTGCTTTTACCCATTTCTACATGAATTATGTCAAAGACTCCAGGTTTAAACACAGGAGCTGTTGGATAAACAACCTTGCCCCATCCATAATCATCTCCTGTTGGATCATCAATGGAGAAATATGTAATATCTAATTTTTTCTCAGGCACAGTTAGATATATAGGCGCATAATATGGAACTACATCTTCTGGTTCTTCTTTTCCAAATACCACATTGATTGCTATTCGATCTCTCCCTTGAACTTTGAGTTCTTTAAAAGGTACACCTATTTCCACATATTTCTCAGAAATCCCTGCTTTTAATGTAGATTGTTGTTTCCAGGAGTTGTTGCCTAAGGCTTGATTTAGAATGGCCTCTAATTCTCCTGTAGAATTAATTTTAGAGAAGTCAATTAGGACTTCGTATGCTATTCCGTATCCTAAAGTTTTGTTTCCATTTCTAGGATATAGGTTATATTCCTTTTGATTAGGATTGGAGAAGTATATGGCAAGGTAGTAGGGTTTTCCAAAATAATCTTTGAAATTAGTCTTTGATTCTACTAAGAAGTATACATTGTCATTATCTAATCCTAAATACAATTTCTCTATAAAGTCTGCAGGTTTTACGGAAAGTCCTGTCCCTTTTTTAGCAAGATAAATAGCAGCATTTTTCCACTCATCTTCTGGATTAATTAAGCCATCAATATTAGGTGTGAATTTTGCTTGTATATTTTGTAATGGTTTTTCTTCACCTATTTTTACTATTGGGAGGAAAAGTTCTTGGGGGATATCTTTGCCGATTAATTTGTAAACATTTATAAGATGTTTTCTAAAGAGTTCGTCAAAGGCAAGATCATTTGTAGAATCTTGATCATCTCCATACCACCAGAACCAGTCGCTACCTTCTGCTGCATATAGCTCAAACCATGCTTTTTCAATATTGTTTCTTAAAGAATCTGGATTTAATACAGGAGAGATGGTTTTTCTCTGTTTTAAGGTTTCATATATTAATTCTGTTCTTGCCTTGTCTAAAAGTTCCCATGCTTTGTTTTCTTCTTGTTCTCCTACCCAAGTGAGGAAGGTTCCATCAAGCCATGATCCTGCATGGAGTTTTTCTATCTTTTTAATTGGAGGGAACTTGTTTAAATAATCTGTTAATCTTACAGTTTCAATGTATGGGCTATCAGTAAGTAATTTATATAGGGTGTGGAGAAATTCTTTTCCATCATTTTCGTAATATTCCCAACAGTTCTCACCATCGAGAATTACCGTCACAAGATATGGTTTATTATCGTCTTTTACTTTTTCATAGATACTCTCTAATCGATTAACAAAATCTTTAGCTGCGTTTTCTCCTTTCATTCCGCTATAAACAAAACCGATTTTATCCGAGAGATTTTTGTCTCTAAATACCATGTATACTTTTTTTCCTTGTTCCTCTACTACATATGGTTGGTAAAGGATATCAGTATTTACCACATTACCTCTCGAGTCTCTGATAATAGGAGTATTAAGAGATTTTGCAAGTACATCTTCATCGCTTGCCATCCACATAAATCCAGCACTACTTACTATGGGTATGATATCTTGGCTTACTGATCCTTCTGAAGGCCAGAGACCCTTGGGATTACTCTTGAAGAACTTTTTGTAGTAATTTACAGCCATAGAAAGCTGAGAAGATGCATCATCGGCATAATTTATTGTAGCGTTAGGTAAGGCTATGTCTTGTACTGCAATCTTAGCAGATTTTATATCTACTAAGAGAGGTAATATGGGATGGAAGAAAGGTGTAGTAGTTACTTCTATTTGTTTGTTTTTCTGTAATTCTGCGTATAGTGGAATAATCTTTGACATTATTTCATATTGTTTATTTATAACTATTTTTTTATCCTCTTCTGTAAAATCTCTGCCTTTTTCTATAAGTCTTGAAAGATCCTTATCATACTTTTGGAAATCAGGATCAAACCATGCTAAATTGAACCATACTTGTAAATCTCTAAAGTCCTGAGTAGTAAAGGTTTGAATTGCTTTTGCTATTATTGTATCATCTATAGACTGACCTCTCTTATTCAAAAGTTCCCAATATCTGGGGAATCTCTTAATTATTCTATCCCAGTTAACGTCAAAGAATCTTCTCAGTATAAATTCCTTATCTTCTAAAGTAAGTTGATCAGCTGGTTTCTCTGTAAGAAGTAGATACTTATCTTTTATACCCTTTTTTGTATATAGTTCTAATTGATATAGTAGGGAAGGTACCATATTGAAATTAGCCTTTACTTGTGGGTAATTTTTTAAGATGTAGGCCATGTCGTAGTAGTCTTTTATGGCATGCATTCTTACCCAAGGAAGAATATTTAGATTTTGTTCGGGATCATAATATAGGGGTTGGTGGTTGTGCCATATGATGGCTAAATATAGTGGTTTTGCGACCTTTTGTACCTTAGGATTGTAAACATTTATAGGTATATCTTGAGAAAAACTTAAGGAGATTAGAGAAATTATTAGGAAAAGAAGAGAAAATATTAAGATCTTCTTCGTACTCTTCATGAGAACCCACCTCTACTTTACATAGATAAAGGGTACTTGAGCATACACATTCTTCTCAAATTTAGCATCACTCTTATATTTACTTAAAATCTCAAATTGGTTTATATCCTCGTAATCTAATAGGTCTATAATATTAGGATCTCCATAAAAGTCATCACCACCGCTAAATCTCCATTGTTGAGCTGTAGATAAGACCTCTCTGATCCTACAAGACACAGGGTCCTGGGTTGGGAATCCCTCTTGTCCCATGATGAAAACTTGAAATCCCCAACCTTTTTGGAAGTTGTCACCAAGGGTCTTCTTAGGTACAGGTATGGTTATGGTATTGCCATCGACAGTTACTCCTTTAGAGGGGAAGACACAATACTTATACATTTCAGGAGCTGCATTTTTTACAGAACTTTTTAGCTCTGTAGGCCAACCTTCTACGAGTATGGCTAAATCCCATGCACTTTCCGGTGTGGTTTGGGCTCTTACACCTGGGATAAAATCCCTGAATCCTGAATCTTTCTTATGATCCTTATCAATATATATATGGATCGTTTGTAAGGAAATTCCTAATGGACTTCCCCAAGGATTCTCTATAGGTACTCTGAAGGAGATCTTGAAATATACATTATCATTATCGGCATCTATTACTACTTTTGTCATATCAAAAGTACCAGATTTAAAAACTGGGTCTGTAGGATAGGTGTATGTTCCAGGCCCCTTGTCGTCGTTTACAGGATCGTTGAATATAAGAGGATATTTTACAGGTTCAGCAAAAACAATAGTGGAAAGAAGTATTAAGGAAATTAAAATTAATAACTTTTTCATTTTATAGCCCTCCTTGAATCTTTTTAAGGGGGGAGAATTCTCCCCCCCTTTTAATTTTTTAGAAATCAAAAGAAATTTTTGCTCCTATTTGTTTTACAAAGTCGGTTACAGAACCTTCTTCTGATGGAGCATTACCAAAGTAGAGAGAAGCATTGTTAAGTTCAAGAGCTAGATAGTAGGTATTATGAGTTGTGCTACTATCTTTAAGAAGTTGAGATATTGCTCTAAGATTTACATTCTTAGCTAAGTTATAGAGAGCGTTTAAGTACAGGTATGATTTGCTTGCTGAATAATTCCCAGCTAAGTAGACATTTAATTTATCGAAGGTGGTTGAAAGATTTCCATAAATTTCTGTATTTCCTCCGATTGGTTGATATAACTTTCCATAAATTGAGAGATTTTGTAAAGGTACAAAGGTTGTTTCAAGAGTAATGTTAGTGGAACTATTACTATCTACTGTTGAATTGGCCACTGTTCCCTTAACAGTTAGGTTCTTATTTACTACATATGTTACTATACCTTTTAGATTAGTAGTTTTTTGGTTTATATTTTCTCTATTTATTAGTTCTACAATTGGTTCAAAGGATAAATTGGAAAGTGGGGTAATTACGGAACCAAGCTTAAAGTATGTACCATAAGATCCACTTTCTCCAGGAATAAGTTGAGTTTGATCAGTTTTGAACCAGTTAAATTGATTGATATAACCTCCATCAACTTTTTTGGCTGTGCCGTAAATTTTTACAACAGGTGTTAGCTGAGTTGAAAAGTCACCATATAGGACCATTCCACCTTCAGAGCCAGTATCAAAGGAGCCCTTGCCGTATATTCCTTCTGCTTTTACGTCTACATTGGCTAATTTTCCAGTTACATCTACTCCGAATAAACTCTTTCCTTGGTTAGCAACACCCCAATTAGCACCCATTGCTGTAAATCCAAGAGTTAGGTTTTGAAATGCTCTTTTTAATCTTAAGTAAGAGATTTGATCTGACGAATTAATACCTGCTAAGAAGTTTGTATCAAATACTTTTCCAGAAACTTCAATTCCATTTCCCCATATCCATGAAGATCCAGGAAGATCACCAGGCTTATTCAAAAGCAATGGATCATCAAAAGGAGTTGCATTTTCCTTGTAATATACTCTTAAGTTTAGAAGGGAGCTTTTAACAGTGAGATGTGCCTTTTGTACCTCCACAATTCCAGGACCAAAAAGATCGCTATAATTGGGATATAAATGAAGTTCAAAATAACTTTCTAAGAAGCTTGAAGGTTCTGCTTTTACTCTAAAATAGGTGTTCCAATAATCTAAATTTACTGGACCTAACGTGTTAGAGTAGTTTCCATTTGAGTCTTTTAAGAACTCGCTGTGGACTCCAATTTCGCTGTAGCCATAAAATGTAACTCCTTGAGCGTAGGCAAAAGAAACTATAAAGATGAGGATCAAACTTAGTAACAATACTTTTTTCATTTTTAATACCCCCTTTAATTTTTTAGCAATCTTAGGAACAGAAATTAACTTGAATTAGTTATTAATTCTTCTCAGCATTTACTGCTCTTATCACCTCCTAAACACGTGTTAATTTTAATTTATAAAAATTACACGTGTTAGTTTTAATAATATTTTAAAAAAGAGTTTTTTAATTTGTCAAGGATATTTTTAAAACAGTCTTAAATTGTTTTAAAATCCTTTAATCTTATCTCAATTACTTTTTGAGAAACCTGAAAAATACTTGATATCTTCTGATAGGGTAGGTTTAAATATCTCTTAAGAAAGAAATCAGGAAGAAGCAGGGAGGCGGCAAAAGTGTTAGCTTCTTTTTCAAGCTTAGGGTTTTTACTTATTGGATAATCAAAATAAATTTGTTTATTTGAATGGTGAAGTAAAAAGTGGCCAAGTTCGTGGGCAATAGTGAATCTTTGTCTTAAAGGATTATCTCTTTTATTGATGAGTATCATAGGGTGATCATTATGGTTATACAATATACCAGAAATTTGTGAGGGTAGTTCTTGGAAGTGTACTTCTACCCCTAATCCATAAGCAATAATTTCAGGTTTTATGGGAGGTTTTTTTATATAAAAAAGGGATAATAGATCTTTAATCAGTTCTTCGTACACCTTTTTTACTCTCCAAGGATTTAATAAGTTGAATTATCATTCTTCTCTCATCTTCATCTAAGGAGGTCTTTGTCCTTAGAAAAGTCTCTATGGTTTCATCATTATCTTCGGAGAAGAAGTATGAAGTAGGAAGATTAAAGGCTTTTGCTATTCTTTCTAAAGCTTTTAAAGAGGGATTCTTAAGACCTCTTTCGATTAAGGAGATGTAGGATAAGGAAAGACCTGTTTTTTCTGCCAGATCTTCTAATTTCATATTATGTTTTTTTCTGGTTTCTCTTATCCTCTTCCCCACATTCATACTTAATATTTTATTATCAATTTGTCATTTTGTTAATAATAGGGGGACATTTGATAAAATGTCCCCCCTTGTCTTTAATTATAAGAGACTTTCATCACTTTCTACTAATATTTTAAGAATTCTAATTGCATTTTCCACATCATTTATATCAATCATCTCATGGGGTGAATGCACATATCTTGTAGGTATGGAGAGAGTTCCAGCTGGAATACCTTCTCCTGTTCTTTGGAGTGCAGCAGCGTTGGTACCCCCACGAAGTAGAATTTCAATTTGATAGGGTATACCATTTTTCTCTGCTATATTTTTGAGTTTTTCCACTATTCTTCTATCACTAATAGAAGCACTATCTTTTATTTTGATAGCAGGTCCCTTCCCTAGCTCAAGGGACATTCTCTTTGGGCCTTTAGGAGTGTCAGAATGGGCAGTTACATCAATGGCTATAGCAAGATCAGGTTTTATGTCAAAGGCAACTACGCTTGCTCCTACAAGTCCAATTTCTTCTTGAATGGAGAAAGTACCGTAGAGAGTGTAATAAGGGTTTGATCTTTTAAAAACTTCAATTATTATGGCGCATCCTATTCTATCATCCATAGCTTTTGAGACCAATCTTTCTCCCAGATCTTTAAAATTTGCAGAGTATACACCAAAGGTTCCAGGAGGAACAAGCTTTTCAGCTTCCTCTCTGCTTTTAGCTCCAATGTCTACAAATATCTTATCAAAATCAAGATTTTTAATGTTTTTGGAGAGCTCTTCTAAAGTTTCTCCTTCTACTCCTACAAATCCTTCTGCCTGAGGAAAAGCTATACTGCTTCCTAATAAATTATAAGGAGAAACTCCTCCAATAGGTTCTATTCTAATAAATCCTTTTTCATCAATATAAGTTGCAAGAACACCAATTTCATCCATATGGGCATCAAGGAGTATTTTCCCATCTTTTTTACCTTTTTTCCAAACGATTAGATTTCCAAGTTTGTCTATCTCATACCCGTCAATATATCCTTTTAATTCTTCCAGGATTGCATTTCTTATGTTATCCTCTCTACCACTGGGAGATTTGATTTCCGTTAACTTTTTGATAAGCTCTTTCATTCTATAAGACCTCCTTTGTGAGTATTAAAGAAAGAAGCTTAAAAGTATTCCGATAGTCGTTGATATTTAACACACATATAGGGGAATGAATATATCTTGATGGAATAGAAATAACCAAGGAAGGAGTACCTGTAGTTATGGCAATTCTTGCAGCATCAGTGCCTCCTGCGGTTCTCCTCTTTATCTGGTAAGGAATTTTATTTTCTTCGGCTACTTTTACGGCAAAATTAAAAAGCCTTTCATCATTTACATAGCCTCTGTGAGCAGGCGTGATAACTGGACCTTTGCCTAACTCTGAAGATCTTCTAGCTTCTGGAAACTCAGGATTATCTCCAGAGGTGGTTGTTTCTACCACAATTGCGAGGTCAGGTTTTATCTTGAAAGCACAGGGTCCAGATCCTCTTAATCCTGTCTCCTCTTGGATTACAAAAGCGAAGAAGGTGTCGTAGTATAAATCTAAATCTTTAAGTATTAAGTCTATCAATAGGGAACATCCCCCTCTATCATCTAAAGCCTTTCCAGATATCCATTCTCCATGTATCATAGCATTGGGTGCAAAGCTAACAAAGTCTCCTATTTTTACTTTTGCCTCAGCTTCTTGTTTTTTTGTGGCTCCAATATCTACTTTGATGTTTTCAAAAGATACCTTTTCATATCCTTCCATAAGATGAATAGGTTTTGAACCTATAACTCCTAATATTTGTTTTTCTCCTATAACTACTTTTTTACCTAACACTACCCTAGGGTCAATAGATCCTAATGGTAGTATACTTAGTTTTCCATCTTCTTCTATGTTGCTTACTATAAAACCAACCTCATCCATATGAGCTGAAATCATGAGTTTTTTGTTTACTTTGCCTTTTTTAAAGGCTATAAGGTTCCCTAATTTGTCTACTTCAATCTGGTCTACTTTGTCTTTTATCTTCTCTTTAATAAATTCTCTTACCTTTCCCTCAAAGCCAGAAACTCCTGGTATATCTGATAGCTCCTTTAAAAACAATTTCATTCACCTCCTCTTGCAAGGAAAAAGCTTAAAAGTCTTGCTGTCTCTTCGATGTCTCTTATATTTACTACCTCGTATGGGGTGTGCATATATCTTAAGGGAATTGAGATAAGTAAGGTGGAAATTCCTTCTCTTGCTATTTGTATACTATCGGTATCAGTACTGCTATGATTGCCATTGGGCTCTATTTGGTAGTTTACTGAAAGTTTTTCAGCCAAATTTTTGATTTTATTGAAATAGTCATAATCTATCATTGGTCCTATGTCTAATACTGGTCCTTTTCCCGTTTCGATTTTAGGATAAGAGGGTCTTTGAATATCTCCATGGGTTACATCTAAGACTATGGCAAGCTCAGGGTTTATTTGATAGGAAGCATTTATAGCTCCAGATACTCCATCCTCTTCTCTTACAGAAAAGACAAAATAAATATCTCCACTCACTATAAACTGGTTTAATAATTCAAGGGTATAAAGAAGAGCTGTACAACTTGCTCTATTGTCCAAAGCTTTTCCTGCAATATATTTTTCATTTAATTCAAAAGCTTCCGAGTCAAAGGTAGCGAGATCTCCTATTTGAACTTTATCTGCTTTTTCTACTATATCTATGAAAAGATCATCAAAGGTAATATTTTTTTGTCTTATTTCTTCGGTCTGTAGATGGGGTTCTAACATGCCAACCACTCCGTAAGAAATGCCTTCTTTAGTGTGAATTCTTAATCTTTGAGATATTACTACTTTAGGATCTACTCCACCAAAGGTATGAATGCGAAAATAATTTCCGAATTCCTTTTTTGTTATTACAAAAGCAATTTCATCGGTGTGGGCGAAAAGAGCTATTCTTTTACCTTTACCTGGTCTTCTTACTATGAGGTTGCCGTGTTTGTCTATGTTTGTCTCCACATCAGCTATTTTTTTTGCAACATTTTCAATATATTCCAAGACTAGTTGTTCGTATCCTGAGGGGCCATCAAGATTTGATAGATTTTTCAGAACTTCTTTAATTTCCACCATGGAGCCTCCTTTCTTCTTTAAAAGTATACTTTGATTATACTATGGGTGTGTTAAACTTTAGTAGCTTAATTTATGGAGGTGTTATTATGGATAAAAAGGAATTTGTAATAGAGGTTTTAAAGAGACTAAGAACTCTTTATGAACCTAAAATTGCACTAAATTTTTCCAATCCATGGGAGCTTCTTGTAGCTACCATACTTTCGGCACAGACTACCGATGAGAGGGTAAATATGGTTACAGAGAAGCTCTTTAAAAAGTATAAAACGCCTGAGGATTATTTAAAGGTCCCTTTGGAAGAGTTAGAGCAAGATATTAAGTCTATTAATTACTATAGAACAAAGGCTAAAAATATTAGGGCTTGTGCCCAAATAATTCTTGAGAAATATGGTGGTAAGGTGCCCGATACTATGGAAGAACTTCTGAAGCTTCCAGGAGTTGCTAGAAAAACTGCAAATGTTGTTCTTTCTGCAGGGTATGGTAAGAATGAGGGTATAGTGGTAGATACTCATGTAGATAGGCTTTCTAAAAGATTTAATTTAAGTAAGGAAAAAAATAGGGATAAATTGGAACAAGACTTGATGAAGATTGTGCCGAGGGAAGAATGGGCAAATTTTTCTTATCTTTTAATTCATCACGGAAGAAATGTATGTAAGGCTAAGAATCCCAAATGTGATGAATGTATTTTAAATGATATATGTCCATCGGCATTTATCAAATAAGAGGGGAGATTTTATCTCCCCTCTTCTAAATTTTTAACGGGATAAGGTGTTGTGGACCATCTCTAAGAGGTCTCTTATGGCAAGACCTTGAGGACATTTAGTCTCGCATTCTCCACACTTCTTACAATTTTCAGCTCTTTCTTCAGGCTTCATAGCATAATTATATTCCCATCTTGGTGCACCCCAGTCGTCATATCTTATACCTTCGTTGTAAATATAAAAGTTTCTTGGTATATCTACTCCATAGGGACAAGGCATACAATACCTGCATTGAGTACAATCTATGGCCTTTCTTCCTAAGAAGGCAAGTCTTAGTTTTTCTATTAGTTCAAGGTCTTCTTTAGATAAGATATTTACTTCTGCTTTATCTGCAATTTCTAAGTTTTCCTTAACTTGCTCTAAAGTACTCATTCCAGAAAGTGCAAGGGAAACTTCTTTGTGATTCCAAACCCAAAGTAAGGCCCATTCTACAGGAGATCTTTTTATAGGATATTTTTCTATAAGCTCCATTACGTCCTTTGGGGGCCTTGCAAGTCTACCTCCTCTTAAAGGTTCCATCACCACGACTCCTATTCCCTTTTTACCTGCATATTCTAAGCCTTCTCTTCCTGCCTGGTAATCTATATCCATGTAGTTATATTGGATCTGGCAGAAATCCCAGTCATGGGCATCAATTATTTTTTTGAAGGTTTCCAAGTCATCATGGAAAGAAAAACCAAAATATCTGATAAGGCCTTTTTCTTTCATCTTTTCTCCCCATTCGATGGCTCCAAGATTATATATCTTTTGCCAGCTATCTTTGTTTAGAGCATGGAGGAGATAGAAATCTATATGATCAGTATCTAGTTTTTTGAGTTGTTCATTTAATAGCCTATCCATATCTTCTTTTTTGTTTACAAGCCATACAGGAAGTTTTGTGGCCAGGTAAGTTTTATCTCTGTAGCCATCTTTTAATGCCTTTCCAACTACAATCTCGCTTTGTCCCCCATGATAACCATAAGCTGTATCTACATAGTTTACTCCATGATCAATAGCATATCTTATCATTTCAATGGCTTTAGGCTCATCAATTTGGGACTCTGTTCCTAATGTGGGAAGTCTCATTGCACCAAATCCAAGTACGGAAACGGTTACGTCAAGTTTTCCCATTTTTCTGTACTTCATTTTTTATCCCTCCTTATTTTATAGAAAATTTTAGATTGAATATTGGTACAGGTGAACTAAAAAAGTAAATATTTTTTACAATTTCAAATTTTACTACATCATATTTAAATTGTAAAATATAATCAATAATAAAAATTTTGGGGGATCACAAGATGATAGCTGCTGTTTGGAGAGGTGGAAAGATATCTTTAGAAGAATTACCTAATCCTGTTATTAAAAAAGAAGATGAAGTTATCATAAAAGTTCTTGCTTCAGGTATATGTGGTACTGATCTTCATGTGTTTTCTGGTAAAGCCTATGGTAAAGATGGGGTAATAAGAGGGCATGAGTTTTCAGGAAGGGTAGTGGAAATAGGAAAGGATGTAAAAGGAATAAAGGTAGGAGATTTGGTTGCTGTTGATCCCAATATAACATGCGGTCATTGTTACTTTTGTAAAAGGGGAGAAATAAATCTTTGTGAAAATCTTGTTGCTTTAGGCGTAGATATTAATGGGGGATTTGCAGAATATTGTGTGGTGCCATACAAGCAATTATATGTTTTTTCAGAAAAGATATCTCCAATAGAAGGAGCAATGATGGAGCCTGTGGCATGTGCTCTTCATGGTATTGAAAGGTTAAATGTCGGGCCAGGAGATACAGTGCTTATTGTGGGAGGAGGAGCTTTAGGTCTGGTATTGTTACAACTTGCTAAGCTTTCTGGAGCTTCTAAAGTTTTCTTAGTGGAAAAAGTGGAGTGGAAGAGAAAGATAGCAAAAGATCTTGGGGCTGATATTGTTATAGATCCTTTGAAAGAGAATGTGGAAGAGATTGTTAAAGAGAATACTTATGGAAGAGGAGCTGATGTGGGTATCGAAGCTGTAGGAAAGACGGAAACAGTAAAGACTGTTTTAGGTAGTGTAAGGAGAGGTGGAAAAGTTTTGATCTTTGGTGTATCTTCTCCTGAGGATTTACTTAGCATTTCTCCTTATGATATATATTTTAGGGAATTAACAATTATGGGATCTTTTGTAAATCCCTTTACTAATTCAAGAGCTTTATCTCTCATTGAGGAGGGAAAAATAGACGTAAAAAAGATTGTTTCTCATAGATTTTCTATAGAAAAGATAGATGAAGCCATTAAAGTAGGACTTTCAGGGGATGCCTTGAGGGTTATAATAAATTTCTGAAGAGGTGATTTAGGAATGGTATTTGATATTATATGTGCAATTACCGTGTTGGGGCTTGCTTTAAAGGGTATAAAGGAAGTATTTTTTAATAGGCTTGCTTTAATTGTAGCTTTGATAATAGCTTTTACTTTTTCTTCTGTGCTTATGCCTATTTATGTGAAATATGTGAGGCTTCCAATAAATCTTTCCTCTAATATCTCAAGTTTTGTGTTAACCTTTGTGTTGGCGTATCTTCTTTTAACTCTTCCAGGTTTTTTTCTTAAGGTAGCAGTTGGGGGTTTTGTGCTTATAATAATTTATGGTGTTATTTTGAATTTTATTCCCATGGGATATCAAAAAATGATCGTCGAAAATTCTTATATCTATTCCCTTATAAAGCCTATAATTGGATTTATATTAATGCTTTTTAGGTTTTTAAAAATTGTTAGATGAGAATCTTCGCAGTTTCCGATCTTCATCTGGATTATTTGAGAATTAAAAAGGGACTTAAAGTTTCTGAAGAGAGAGAACTGCTAAAAACTCTTTTAAATGTTGTATTGGATAAAAATATTGACATCTTTATTTTTGCTGGAGATATTTCTGCCAAAATTTGGGAGGTAGAATTATTTTTAGAAGTGTTTAGTAGCTTCTCAGGAGTAAAGGTTTTTGTTCCGGGAAATCATGATATTTGGAAAGAAGGAGAAATTACCAGTGATCAAAAATATTACAAAATTCTTCCCAAACTCTGTAAAGAATATGGTTTTGCCTATTTGCCTTTTGAGCCTATTAAGCTTAATGATTTAGTAATTGTTGGCACTATGGGATGGTATGACTATTCTTTTGGAGATAGCTATTATGATAAAAGTGATTTTGATAGGGGAGAGTATGGGGGAATTAAATGGCGAGAGGTTTATTGGGGACTTGCAAGGTTTTGTAATAATGGAAAAATACTTAGTAACGAGGAAGTTTATAATTTAATATATGATGAATTTAAACATCATCTTTTAAAGATAGAAAAGGGCAAAGATAAAATTGTTGTAAGTCATTTTATACCTTTTGAGGAAATTTTATTTATCAAGAATTTCTTTTCTGCTTATCTTGGTAGTAAGAAGTTCGGAGAGATTATTTTGGAACATGGAATTAACAAAGTTATATGTGGACATGAACATAGAAGTGGCATTTTCAGTGTTAACGGCATAACCATATATAAGCCTACTGTAGGATATGCAGAATCTACAGAATCTTTACTTTCAAGATATGATCAAAATTCTATACTAATAGAATTATCAGACAATCACAGGTTTTGTGTGATATAATTCTAAGGCTTTGTATATAGCTCCATAAACTACTGTTTTAGGATATAAGGCTGAAGGTATGATTTTAACAGGAATTGGAAGATAGTATTCTATGGTTGGTTTTATTTTTCTCATAAGGATGTTTAAAAACTTACCCACTATGCCACCTACTATTATAACTTCAGGATCAATTACACTTACTATGTTTACTATAGCCTTTCCGAGATATTCTCCTACCTTGTCAATTAAAACTTTTATCTCGTCCACTTTGTCATAATCATCAAATATTCTCTCTAAAAGGGTATACTTGGAATCAAATGATTTTGCTTTTTCGATGATTCTTGCTCCTGAAACAACCCATTCTAAGGCACCTAAAGGAGTGTATTCTACTCCTGGGAAGTTTTCGTGATGATTATCTACTACCATATATGCAACTTCTCCTGCAAATTTATTACTCCCCTCATAAAGTTTTCCATCTATAACGATGCCTGCCCCAACTCCAGTACTTAAGTTTAAGTAAACAATATTTTTAAGCCCTTTTCCAGCTCCTTTCCACATCTCTCCCATTACACCCATATTTACATCATTCTCTAAAATCACCTGTGTTCCTGGGAAGCCTTCTTTTACCAAATTTTGAAGAGGAGCATGATTCCATTCAGGCAAGTTAGGGGCAAAGATTAATTTTCCTTCTTCTATAATACCTGCAATTCCTAAGGCAATTATCTTTAAATTTTTTTCTTCCACATTGTTTTCTTTTAGAAATTCCTTCATTATGTTAATGAAATTTTCGGGTTTCATCATGTTTTTTTGTCTTAATTCATTAAGAGATAATACCTTTTCGTATAGTATCTCTCCACACAAATCTGATAAGGCAAAGCGCATAATAGAACCCTCAATATCTCCTGCAAGAAAGTAACCATGTCTTGCATTGTACTTTAAAAGAATTCCTTTTCTGCCTTTGGAACTTTTTCCTTTTCCTACTTCGATTACAAGACCTTCTTTTAAAAGATCTTTTATATGAGTAGATACCGTAGGACGGCTTAATCCTAATCTTCTTGCAATTTCCGCTCTTGATATAGGACCCTCCTCTCTTAATAACTTTAAAATCTGTCCTTTGTTAACTTCATCTATTAATTGAGGTCTTCCTATTTTCATCGCTTTTTCTCCCCACTTATAAAATTTTTAAAAAAAGTTTTTAAAATAAAGATATAACGAAAGATAATTTTTGTCAATAAAAAATAAACACACCCTTAAAATTTCAGATTTTTACTTATTTTTATTTGTTAAGTTTGACTTTTTGTTGAAAAAAGTCTATAATTTTTTATAAATTCATACTTAAAAAGTATAAAATGCCCATTAAGGTAGCTGTAGGAATGAGTGGTGGTGTTGATAGTTCTACTACTGCATACCTTCTTAAAAAAGAAGGGTATGAAGTTATTGGTTTGACCATGAATATTGCTTATTCTGATTCTATTAAGGATGCCGAGAAAATTGCAAAATATCTTAATATACCTCATTTTTATGTGGATCTTAGGAAAGAATTTGAAGAACAGATAATAAAATATTTTATAGATTCCTATAAGAGCGGTTATACCCCTAATCCTTGTACTTTTTGCAATAGGATAATAAAATTTGGACTTTTGCTTAAAAAAGCTCAAGAGTTGGGAGCAGAATATCTTGCAACGGGACACTACGTAAGGAAGGTTTGGGATGAGGAGAAGAAGGTATTTTTGTTGAAAAGAGCTAAAGATCTCAAAAAAGATCAGTCTTATTTTTTAGCCTATCTTACTCAGGAGCAGATTGAAAAATCGCTCTTTCCTTTAGGAGATTTAACGAAAAATGAAGTTAGGAAATTAGCCGAAGAGATAGGGCTTTTTGTTTCTGACAAGGAAGAAAGTCAGGACATCTGCTTTTTACCAGATAGAGATTATAGGAAATTTTTGAGTAGGTATCTTGTGGAAAAGAAGGGAAAAATTATTACAGAAGATGGTGTAGAAGTAGGTTATCATGATGGAGTTTTTTCTTTTACTATAGGGCAGAGAAGGGGATTGAGAGTGGCTTTGGGAAAACCAGTATATGTAAAAAAGATAATCCCAGAAGAAGGGATTGTGGTTGTAGCAGATAGAGAAAAGATTTTCTCAAGAGAGGTATATGCAAAGAATGTAAATTATCCTTCGGGAATGCCAAGAGAAAAGGAATTAGAAGTCAAGGCAATGATAAGGTATAATATGGAGCCTCAGCCTGCTCTTTTAAAGATTCTTTCTGAGAAAGAAATTTATTTAACTTTTGAAGAACCCCAGTGGGCTATAACTCCGGGTCAAATATTAGTCTGTTACAAAGATGATTACGTATTATGTGGTGGGGTAATTGAGGAGAAAGAAAATTGAACTTGAAAAGTAGTTTCTTTTAGGGACGTATTTTGACCCTATTCCTTTTTATAATCTTACTTAGAAATTTTAGGGGAGGTGATACCCTTGAAAAAGAGAAGTTTTTTAACTTTTTTCCTTTTTTTTCTCTTTTATTTTTCTCATCTTACTACAAGCAACTTTAGCCCAAAGCAGTAGATCATGGAGTTTATCCGATGAGGAAATTAAAGATGCTTTAGATACTGCTAAGAGATACAAAAATGATCTTTCCCCAATTGTTCGGGATTATATTCTCTCTTATGGATCATATGAGCCAACCATTATGATAGTTACCCCATATTTAGGCTTAGTAATAAATGTTGAGAGAATATTATAAAAAATATATGGAACCTGCTAAAGATTATATCGAAAATACTTCGAAGCTTTATGAGGAAAGATTATTTGTAGCAGCGCAAATTTATGGAGATAGAATAGATTTTGCTAAAGATTATCATTGTGTAATAAAAATTGGAGAAAAAATAGTACAACCTATAGAGAACGAAAGTCTTAAAAAAGATGTGGCAGAACTTACTGACAAATGGCCCTACTCTCCTGCTTATAAAGCAACTAATCTTTATGTTTTTCCTACTTCAGAGATATTAAGAGACGCCAAAGTAGAGATTATCCTTATTGGAGATGAAGAATATATATTCAAAGCAGATCTTTCAAAATTAAAGTAAATATTTTTAAAAGGGGGAAAGATTTTTTTCTTTCCCCCTTATATTAACATTTCTGTATAAGGTTATTAAAAATTTTTTACTTTTACGGGAAAGACAAGATTTTCGTAAAAAATATTTTATATTGGCTAGTTCACATTAAGAAAGATGTAAGTATTGTTTTCTCATAGTTGAAAAATATTTCTGGTTTTATTTTTTCATTTCTTTTATTCTCCGTTAACCTCTCAGTGCTTAAAAAATTACTTTGCTAAGTCTCCCTTTTATTTACTTCCCCCTTCTTCTAAATTTCCAAAGAACATGATATATATAGATCAAATTATCTTAAGAAAGGAGGATAATATATGTATTATAAAAAACTTATAGGTAAAAGATGTTATTTGTCACCTATTGATATAGAAGATTGCCAGAAATATACAAGATGGGTAAATGATATGGAGGTAGTTATTGGACTTACTATAGCATCAAATTTATATACAGAGCAAAAGGAGAGAGAAGTTCTAGAAAGACTTTCAAAATCTGATTATAATTTTGCCATTGTGGATTTAGAAAGAGAGGAGTTAATTGGAAATATTGGTTTTGTTAATTTGGATTTAATAAATAAAGTGGGAGAGTTGGGGATATTTATTGGTAATAAAGATTATTGGGGAAAGGGATATGGGATGGAAGCAATACAACTTCTTTTGGACTTTGGGTTTAACATGTTAAATCTTCATAATGTATATCTTAGAGTATTTTCTTTCAATAAACCTGCAATAAATTGTTATAAGAAGATAGGATTTAAAGAAGTTGGTAGAATAAGGGAGGCAAAGCAAATAGCAGGAGAGATATGATATTATTATTATGGATATATTGGAGAACGAGTATAAATCAATTTATATTAAGGATTTAGTAGAAAAGAAAAAGCAATACTAACTCCTAATTAGCTTAAAGGGCTTTTTTCTTCTTTCTTTGTCCATTTTTCTTTTTAAAGATCTAAATAAAGCCAAGAAAGAGGAATACTTTATATATACTCCTAAATATCCATCTTTTCTCTCTTCTTCTATTTTTTTCTTAAAAAGTTAACAATTCTTTCTATTTCCTTTTACTGTATAGCAGTTGAGAAGAAGGACTTTGAATATATCTTAGAACTATAGAGAGATTTTGTATTCCATCAAACTCTTAAATTTGAAAAATTTTTCTTTTTGTATTATAATTTATTCCACAATTTAAGATAGTGATCTATTAAAGGCTGTGAACAGGAGGAGTAGCTCCCAAGCGGGATCCAGAGAGGCCGGGTGAGGTGGAAGCCGGCTATCTGCGCGGGGAGTGAATGGGCCTGGGAGCCGCATACTGAAAGGGAAGATGATATTCTTCCCGAGTAAGCTATGCCGGAGTAGCCACCGTTATCAAGGCGAAGGGTATCGGAGGCGAGGATGACCTCCCGTACCTGAGAACGAGATGGGCATTGTAGCCCAAGAAAGGTGGCACCGCGAGAGTAAACCCTCTCGCCCTTTTAAAAGGGCGAGAGGGTTTTTTATTTATGGGCTTTTTGAAATTTTTCTCAAGGGAGGTGGTCCCAATTGTGGAAAAAGTTTTATCAACCAAAACATACGTACCGATAATTTATGATTTTCCAGGAGATTTTGAGACTCCGTCAAGTTTGTTATTTAAGGTAAAAGATGAAGATTTTTTGTTTCTTTTGGAAAGTGCGGAGGGGGGAGAGAGGATTGGTAGATACTCTTTTATAAGCTGGAAGCCTAAGGAAGTATTAACTTTTGAGAATAATGTAGATTTTGATATTTTAACTTATCTTTCTCGTAGATTTCCTGTAATAAATGTAAAAGATGGGAAGAATCTTCCGAGGTTTGTTGGAGGTTTGGTTGGATACTTTGGTTATGATTTAGTAAGGCAGTGGGAAAAACTTCCTGATTTAACCTATGATCCTATAGGTTTTCCTCTTGCGGAATTTCAACTTGTAGATTTTTTAGTAGTTTTTGACCATCTTAAGAGGAGAATAAGTGTAATTTTTCTCATACCTGAGGAAGAGAGAGAAGATCCTGAAATAAAAGAAAGGATAGAAGAAAAACTCTCTGAGATCAAGAATGTATTTAAGAAACCAGTGGATAATATCTATAAAGCAAATGACATAGCTAATACACGTATAGAAAATTTGACTTCACAGGAAGAATATGAAGAAAATGTTAGAAAAGCAATAGAGTATATTAAGGCGGGAGAGATATTTCAAGTAGTTTATTCTCAAAGGTTTTACACCAGGTATGAAGCTGACCCTTATCTTCTCTATAGGGCTTTAAGGTTTGTAAATCCTTCTCCATATATGTTCTTTTTAAAATTTAAGGACAGATATCTTATAGGCTCATCTCCTGAAGCTCTTGTGAAGGTGGAGGCTGGAAAAGCAGAGATAAGGCCGATTGCGGGAACCAGAAGAAGAGGTAAGGATGAAGAGGAAGATATGGCTCTTGAGAAGGAGCTTCTTGGGGATGAGAAGGAAAGAGCTGAGCATACTATGCTTCTTGATCTTGCAAGAAATGATCTTGGAAGGGTTGCAAAGATTGGGACTGTAAAATGTGAAGATTTGATGCATGTGGAGAGATATTCTCATGTAATGCATTTGGTAAGTACAGTTACTTGTGAGGTTAGGGAAGATATTCATCCTTTTGAAGTTTTAAGAGCTTCTTTTCCTGCAGGTACAGTTTCTGGGGCTCCCAAGGTTAGAGCTATGGAGATAATAGAAGAACTTGAAAAATACCGTAGGGGACCATACGCGGGAGGAGTTGGTTATTTCTCTTTTAATGGTAATTTGGATACCTGTATAACCATAAGGACCTATTTTTTGAAAGGTCAGGATTTATTCATACAAACAGGGGCTGGTATTGTTTACGACTCTATTCCTGAGAGGGAATATAAAGAATGCATAAACAAGGCAAAGGCTCTTTTTGAAGCTATAAAGATTGTGGGGGATATTTAAGATGGTGTTGTTAATAGATAATTATGATTCTTTTACTTACAATTTGTTTCAATATGTGGCTGAGTTTTGCGAAGTAAAAGTTTATAGAAATGATAAGATAACTGTTGAGGATATTTATAAACTAAAACCTCAAGCAATAATCATATCACCAGGCCCTTCTATACCTGAAAATGCTGGAATAAGTATTCCTGTAGTAAAAGAGTTTAAGGATAAATTACCTATACTTGGCATATGTCTTGGCCACCAGGCTATAGCTTCTGCTTTTGGTACTAAGATTATAAGGGCTCCAATTCCTGTTCATGGTAAAGTGTCCTATATCTATTATTCTCAGAATCCTATCTTTGAAGGTGTAGAGAATCCCTTTGAGGCTACAAGATATCATTCCCTTGTGGTAGATGTAGAATCCTTAAATCCTTCTCTAAAGGTTATAGCTTGGACTCAGGATAAACTTATCATGGGGATTCAATATGAAGATAAGCCAGTATATGGATTGCAGTTTCATCCTGAGTCCATATTTACAACTTCTGGAAAGAGAATAATAAAAAACTTTTTAAAATTAGGGGGTGTCATCAGTGGTTAAGGAGTATCTTAAAAAGATATCTGAAGGTAAACACTTAACCTTCGATGAGGCAAAGGAGATAGTGCTTAGTATTGATAGAGAAGAGATAACTGAAGCACAACTTGGAGCTGTTCTTTTAGGATTGAGGTTAAAAGGAGAAAATCCAGAAGAAATAGCTGGTTTTGTAGATGTTTTACATGAAAAGGCAAAGAAAATACCTAATAGAACTCCAGCTGTGGATGTTTGTGGTACTGGAGGTGACAAGTCTAATACTTTCAATATCTCTACAGCTGTTGCTTTTACCCTTGCAAGCTTAGGGGTGAGGGTAGCAAAGCACGGTAATAGAGCCATGTCAAGCAAGGCAGGTAGTATTGATGTAATTGAGGCCTTAGGATTTAAGTGTAGTGATAATCCAGAAGAGATTGCAAGGGATATAGATGAAAAAGGTATAGGAATAATCTTTGCTCCTTATTTTCATCCTGTGGTGGGTAAAGCTGTGAAGGTAAGAAGAGAACTTGGTATTGGAACCATATTCAATATGGCAGGTCCTATGTTAAATCCTGCAAATTTGTCTGGTCAAATTCTTGGAGTATATTCTGAGAAGGTCATGCGTAATATGGCTGAAGCTTCTTTGATCTTGAAAAAAGACAATATACTCTTCTATCATGGTAAGGATGATGGAATAGATGAGATTTCTCTTTCGGGAAAGACGATTTTTGCTTATCTTAAAAATGGTAAGATAGATTATTTTGACTTTTCTCCAGAAGATATTGGAATAAAGAGATATCAAAAGGAGGAATTTAAGGGTGGAGATGCCCAAGAGAATGCAAAGATATTGGAAGATATTTTTAAAGGTGTGGCCAAGGAGTCTCATATTGATATTGTGGCAGTGAATAGTGCTTTTGCCCTTTGGGTTTTAGGAAAAGTAAAGAGTGTAAAAGAGGGTTTTGATATGGTAAAGGAACATATCATGAAAGGAAAGGTTTATGAATTTGTTGAGACGTTAAGGGGGAGGACGGCATGAATATTCTTGATAAGCTCGTGGAGGAAAAGAGAAAGGTAGTTTTCAATAAGATATATAAAATACCAACCACCTTCCCTGAGAAGGAAAAGGATTATTTCTTTAAGATTTTAAATCAAAATAGGTTTAATATAATAGGAGAGGTGAAACCTGCCTCTCCTATAAAAGGTAAGCTTCTATCTCTTCCCATATCCGAAATGGCCAAGATATATGATGATGCTAAAGAGATATCTGCCATATCTGTCCTTACTGCTGAGTCCTTTTCTGCAAGTATGAATAATCTTTCTTTGGTGAGGAAAATAACAAAAAAACCTATATTACAGAAGGATTTTGTCATAATACCTGAGCAAATCTATGAAGGAAGAATTTTAGGAGCTGATGCAGTTTTGCTTATAGCAAGAGTACTTTCCGAAGGTGATCTCAAAGCCTTGTATAATCTTTGTTTAAAACTCGATGTTGAGCCTATAATAGAAGTTTATGATGAAAAAGATTTAGAAAAAGTGCTTAATTTGAGACCAAGAATTATTATGATAAATAATCGTGATCTCACAACCTTTAAAGTAGACATAAATAATACCTTAAAATTGTTGCCTTACATACCTTCTGATATTTTGGTGATAAGCGCAAGTGGTATAAAAGATAAGGAAGAGGTAAGAATTCTTTATGAAAGTGGAGTGAGAGCTATTCTTGTTGGAGAAAGTATTGTGACTTCTCAGAATCCTAAGAAAAAGATAGAGGAGCTTTTTGAAGTATGTGGGTTAAAATCTGTGGAATAACTGACATAATTAGTGCTTTACATTGTGAAATGGAAAAGGTAGATGCCATAGGTTTAGTTTTTGTTCCGTGGTCACCAAGATTTATATCTCGGGATAAACTAACAAGGATGGCTCCTCATTTGAAAAGACTTAACATAATGAGAATAGGGGTATTTGCTGACAATTCAGAGGAAGAAATCAGAAGTATTTTGGAGATTCTTCCTCTTGATGGGATTCAATTTCATGGCAATGAAGACGTTTCTTTTTTAAAAAAATTCAGCAAGTATTTTTTGATTCGAGCTTTAAATGTAGATGAGAGTGATAATCTTGAAGCTCAAATCAAAAAGTTCTCTAAAATAGCTTATATATTGTTGGATAAGAGTAAGAGTTCTAATATTAGTTTTGATGAGTTTATAGAAAAAGCAGGTAAGTATATAGATAATAAGACAATCATAGCAGGTGGTATAAATGAAAGTAATGTAGAAAAAGTTTTAGAACTTAAACCTTTTGGTTTGGATCTTTCCAGTGGGGTTGAGATAGAAAAAGGAAAAAAAGATCTTGTTAAAATTTCAAATTTTATGAGAAAGGTGAGAGAATATGAGAAAAATAGAGCTGAAAAATCTTCCCGATGAAAGAGGATATTTTGGAGAATTTGGAGGAAGGTTTGTTCCTGAAACTTTAATGGAGCCTTTGCTTCAATTAGAGGAGGCATATAATAAGTACAAGAATGATGAAAGATTTAAGCAGGAATTAGATTACTATCTTAAGACTTATGTGGGTAGACCTACTCCTCTTTACTTTGCAAGGAATCTTTCTGAGAAATTGAAGGCAAAAATATACTTGAAAAGAGAGGATCTTTGTCATACAGGGGCTCATAAGATAAATAATGCTATTGGACAGGCACTACTTGCTAAATATATGGAAAAAAAGAGATTAATAGCAGAAACTGGAGCTGGACAGCATGGGGTTGCTACGGCAACTGTGGCAGCACTTTTTGGATTCAAATGTACTGTGTATATGGGCGAAGAGGATTGCGAAAGACAAAAAATTAACGTTTTAAGAATGAAACTTTTAGGGGCAGAGGTCATTCCTGTAAAAGTAGGATCAAAAACTTTAAAAGAGGCAATAAATGAAGCGTTGAGAGATTGGGTGGCACATCCAGAAGATAGTTATTATCTTTTAGGATCAGTGGTAGGTCCTCATCCTTATCCTGTAATTGTAAGAGATTTTCAAAAGATAATAGGAGAAGAGGTCAAGAAGCAAATATTAGAGTTAGAAAATAGACTTCCTGATTACTTAGTTGCTTCTGTCGGAGGAGGGAGTAATTCTATAGGACTTTTTTATCCTTTTCTGGAGGATGATGTAAAGATCATAGGTGTTGAAGGAGGAGGAAAAGGCTTGGAGTCTGGTTTACATTCTGCTAGTATCAACTTTGGAAGAGTAGGTGTTCTTCATGGGGCTAAGATGTATCTTATCCAAGATGAAAATGGAAATGTTTCTCCTACTCACTCCATATCTGCTGGATTAGATTACCCTGGAGTAGGACCAGAACACAGTTTCCTTGCTAAGATTGGCAGAGTAAAATATGATATTGCTACAGATGATGTGGCGTTAAAAGGTTTTTTGGCCCTCTCGGAGTTGGAAGGAATTATTCCGGCTTTGGAGAGTGCTCATGCCATAGGTTATGTGATTGAACACAGGGATGAATTTCCTGAAAAGGAGCCTATTATAGTAATAAACCTTTCTGGAAGAGGAGATAAAGATTTAGAAATAATATCAAAGTATGTGGGGGAGAAATAATGGCTAACTTATTAGAGAAATTTAAAAATAGAGATAAATCTTTGCTATTTGTTCCCTTTTTCGTTTCAGGTTTTCCTGACTTTGATTTTTTAGAGAAATTTTTATTTAAAAATAAAGATAAGATTGATATACTTGAGCTTGGAGTTCCTTTTTCGGATCCTGTAGCTGATGGACCTATTTTGCAGGAGATAAATTATAGAGCAATGGTAAAAGGTGTAAACTTAAACAATACTCTTGACTGGCTTTTGGATTCGGGAATCACAAAAAAGATCGATGTTATTCTTCTTCTTTATTTTAATCTAATCCAAAACAAGCTTGAGGAAAAATTGAAAAGATTTAAGGAAGTAGGGATTAAAGGATTAGTAATACCTGATTTGCCATTGGAAGAAGCAGAAAAACTTATCCCTTTATTTAACGAACATAACCTTGATCTTATTCTTTTTATATCTCCTACTACTAGGGAAGAAAGAATTAGGAAGATCTTAGATATAGCTCCAAGTTTTTTGTATTGTATATCGGTTAAAGGAGTAACGGGTGAAAGGGACAGACTTCCCGAAGAAGGAGTAGCTTTTATAAGTAGAGTTAAGAAAGAGACTAATAAGCCTCTTGTTTGGGGGTTTGGTTTGGGTAGTAGTTATCAGATAAATTCTCTTAAGGGGTTGGTAGATGGTGTGATTGTAGGTAGTGCAATAGGTAAAAGGCTTTTAAATAATGAGGATATTCAGGATTACTTTGATGAGTTATATAAAGCTACGCTTTGAAATCTAATATTAGGGAGGAATAGGGAGATGAAAGCAGTTTGGTTTGAGGAAAGTATTCCCAGATATCTTATAAGTAAAGCTTTGGGGAGGGTTCATCATTCTTTCTATTATAATGTTTTTTCTTGTATAAGGTATGGGGATTATCCAGAACCAAAACTTCCCAGTGGAAAGTGGGTTAAAATAAAGACTTTGATGGGAGGTATTTGTGGTAGTGATATAGGACTTATCAAATTACATGATAGTCCTTCTACATCTCCTTTTGCATCTTTTCCTTTTGTTATAGGGCATGAGAATTTGGGGATTATTGTGGAAAAAGGAGACGAAGTAGAAGGTTTTGAAGTAGGAGATAGAGTTATAGCAGATCCTACATTATCTTGCAATGCAAGAGAGATATATCCTCCCTGTGAGAAATGCCAGAATTTTGAATTTTCCCAATGTATGAATTTTAATGAGGGTATAGTTTCTCCTGCACTTATGATTGGATCTTGTAGAGATACTGGTGGAAGTTGGGGAGAGTATTATGTTGCTAATGAGTTCCAGCTTTTCAAAGTACCTGATAAAGTCACTAATGAGAATGCTATTCTTGTTGATGCTTTTTGCTCAGCATTACATCCTGTGATGAGAAATTTTCCTAAGGACAACGATACGGTATTAGTGTTAGGGGCTGGGAGTATAGGTATAAATGTGGTTAGTGCCTTAAGAGCATTAGGAAGTAAAGCCAGAATTATTGTACTTGCAAGGTACAAGTTTCAAGGCGAATTTGCAAAACACTATGGGGCAGACGAGATTTTATATACAAAAGGTTTAAGCAAATGGGATTTATATAAGAAGGTTGCAGAGCTTACTTCTGGAAAGGTCTTAAAGCCTCTGCTTGGTAAACCAGTGATGGTGGGAGGAGCAGATGTGGTTTTTGAATGTGTAGGGAATGATGATTCTATAGATGATGCTTTAAGGTTTACAAAGCAGGGGGGTACTACAGTTCTTGTAGGACTTGCAGGTATTACTAAGAAAGTTGATTGGACCTTTGTATGGTTTAAGGAATTGAGAGTAGCAGGTACTAATAGTAGTAGTGGAGAGATCTTTAGAGGAGAAAGAAAAAGAGGTTATGGTATAGCTCTTCAATTAATGGAAGAAGGACTTGATCTCTCTCCGTTGTTGACACATACTTTTAAATTAGAGGATTATAAAAAGGCAATAGAGATGAATTTCTTTAGAGGAAGGTATGGTCTTGTAAAATCGGCTTTTGTATTTTAGGTTATTTGTAAGATGCTTTCTACTTCTTCATAGATTTTATCGGAGAGTAGGGTTCCTTCTTCTAATAGGGATAATGCTTCCTTTTGGGTATTTTTAACAAAATCTTTATCTCTTATACTTACCAAATTAATCTTTACATTAAGCCAAGCTCCTTGGAGAGCAGCTTTGAGACATACTGCTCCTACGCCTATATCACTTACTGCATTAGGATTAGAATTTCCAAGAGATTTTTCTAATAGTCTTAATGCCTTTATGCTTTTTCTCATGATTTCAAGAGGTACAAGGGTTGCCTCTTTTAGGGCATTTTCTAAGGCTTCTTTTCTTCTATTTTTCTCTTCCTCAGTATTTTTTGGCATTTTTAAGGCTTTTGCTACTTTAAAAAAGGCTTCCGCATCTTTTTCTATTAACTCTAAAAGTTCTTTTTGAATTTTATTGTTTTCTTTTATTAACTCTAACATTAACTCTTCTTTGTCTTTAAATTTTTCTTTACCAATGGTGAGGTTTGCTACCATGGAAGATAGAGCAACTCCAATAGCACCTACGAGGGAGGAGGCTGCTCCTCCTCCGGGTGCAGGCTCTTGAGAGGCTAAAAGTTCTACAAATTCTGTTATAGCACGATCAATAAGTTTTATCTTATCAGATGATTCCAACTTTTTTCCCTGCCTTTTCAAAAATCTCTAAAGCTCTGTCTATTTGTTCTTCAGTATGGGTTGCCATATAGCTAGTTCTTAATAGTGATTGGTTGGGAGGAACTCCTGGAGGAAGTACAGGATTACAGTAAACTCCAAGATCAAAAAGTTCCTTCCACATGTAAATGGTCTTCCATCTATCTCTAATATATATTGGAATTATTGGAGTACAACTGTTTCCAATATCAAATCCAAGGGATTTCAAGCCCTCCCTCATCCTGTTTGCTATTTTCCAGAGGTGGTCAATCCTTTCAGGTTCTTCTTGCATAACTTCTAAAGCTGCAAGAGCTGCTGCTGTATTTGCTGGTGACATACTCGCTGAGAAGATAAAAGATCTTGCAGTGTGTTGTATGTAAAATATTACCTCTTCATCTCCTGCAATGAATCCTCCGAGACTTGCAAAAGATTTACTAAAAGTTCCCATAATTATATCTACTTTATCTTCAAGACCAAAGTGGTTTGCTGTGCCTCTTCCATGATCTCCAAGAACTCCTATAGAGTGAGCATCATCAACCATTAACCTTGCTCCGTATTTTTCACATAGTTTTACGATTTCGGGTAATGGAGCTATGTCTCCTGCCATAGAAAAGACCCCATCTACTATAACTAGTTTCCCTGCATTGTCGGGACAAGAAGCAAGTACTTTTTCTAAATCTTCCATATCATTGTGTTTAAATCTTCGCATTTCTCCTTGAGAGAGGCGGCATCCATCGATTATAGAGGCATGATCTTCTTTATCAGTTATAGCAATATCTCCCTTACCAATTAAAGCAGAAATAGTCCCAAGATTTGTCTGATATCCTGTTGAGAAGACAAGGGCAGCCTCTTTATGAAGGAATTCTGCAAGCTTTTCTTCTAATTCTTTATGAAGTTTCAAAGTTCCATTCATAAAGCGGGAACCTGTACAACTCGTACCATATTCTTTAATTGCTTTAATTGCTGCTTCTTTTACTTTTGGATGAGTGGTCAGACCAAGGTAATTATTAGATCCCAACATTATTAGCCTTCTGCCGTTAATAATAACTTCTGTTCCTTCGGTCTCTTCAAGGGGAAGAAAGAAAGGATAAATTCCTTGATCGATGGCTATTCTTGCCTCTTGCAAATATTCCGCTTTTTTTATCTTATCAAATAAATCCATACTCCTTCACCTTCTTTTTTTTACATTTAGTAAGTATCAGTTATTATATCATCATTATATCTATGAATATAGCACTTTTGTAGTAATTTTTTCAATAATTTAAGCTTTGACTTAATCAATCCTTTAATATTTCCTTAAATTGACTTTTGATTTAATTTTTGGTTTAATATACTTAGAATTTATACCAAAAAGGTAGGTGATATGGATGAAAAAGATATTAATCGTAGGAGCTGGTGCTGTTGGTACATCTTTTGCTTATAGTCTCATTCATAAAGGTTTGGTAGAGGAGATTGTACTTTACGATATAGATGAAAAAAAGGCAAAAGGAGAAGCCTTAGATTTAGCTCATGGAATATATTTTACAAAACCTGTTGAGGTAAGAGCTGGAGGATTAGAAGAGGCGAAAGATTCCGATATAGTGGTAATTACTGCTGGAGCAAAACAAAGGCCTGGGGAGACAAGACTACAGCTATTAGATAGGAATATTAGTATTTATAAAGATCTTGTCCCAGAAATAGTTAAAAATGGCTTTAAAGGAATATTTTTGATAGTAACTAATCCTGTAGACGTTTTGACATATTTTGCTTATACCTTTTCCGGCTTTCCAAGAAATAGGGTGATAGGTTCAGGTACTGTTCTTGATAGTTCAAGATTTGCATATCTTCTTTCAAAACATTGTGATGTAGATCCAAGATCTGTAAATGCTTATGTGATAGGAGAGCACGGAGATACTGCAGTATTAGCTTGGAGTTTAACGCATATTGGAGGAATTTCTATTTCAGAGTTTTGTCCTGTCTGTGGTAGAAGATGCTTTGACGAAGATGTCAAGAAAGCAATAATTAAAGAAGTTAGAGATTCAGCGTATAAAATAATTGAATATAAGGGTGCTACCTATTATGCTATAGGTCTTGCTTTAGTAAATATAGTGGAAGCTATAGTCAGAGATGAAAATAGAATTCTTCCTGTTTCTACAGTTCATCCTCAAATTTTTGAATTTAAAGATGTACCTTTGAGCCTGCCTTCTATAGTAGGAAGAAATGGAGTTAAAAAAGTTTTGCGGGTAAAATTGACAGAAGAGGAAGAGAAGGAACTTTATAACTCGGCGAAGTTTATAAAAGAGGCCATAGATTCTTTTAGTTCTCTCTCCTTATCCTCACGTTAAACCTCGCCTCCTCCTTTTAACCCTAAGCCCCGGGTCCCCCCTCCCGGGGCTTAAACTATTATAACTTTTAAAGTGTTTATTATTTTTGATATACTTTAATAAATTTTTTATTTTGGGGGAGATGATGTTATGGATAAAGAAGAAAGAAGTTATCAACAGCAACCCCAATATGAAGTAGTAGAAGATGCGATTTTGTCTTTAAAAGATATAGGCGATAGAGCTGTAGAGATAAGAGGTGTTCCTACAGGTATAGAAGGACTTGATAACCTCTTTTTTACTACTAAAATTGAGAAAGGAAAAACAAAAGTTGTACCTTTAGGGGGTATTCCTCAGTATAGTGTATTTAACTTAACAGGAATCTCTGATACAGGTAAAAGTCTTATGGGAGAACAATTTGCTATAAAGCAAGCCTCCCTGGGGAATGCAGTGGCATTTATAACAGTAGAGTCTCCAGCTCATTTTGTGGCTACATCAATGAAATCCAGGGCTGCTGCGATGGGGGTTGAAGAAAATGTAATTGATGAGAATATTGTGTTTATTGATGCTGCATCTTATTCTAAACTAAGGGAAGATGTACCAACTCTTCTTGCAACTCTTGCCCATGCCATAAAGAAATATAAGATAAAATATACGGTTATAGATTCAATAACGGGGCTTTATGAGGCTAAAGAAATGATGGCAAGAGTTATTGTTCGTCAACTTTTTAACTTTATGAAGAAATGGTATCAAACGGCCATATTCATATCTCAAAAGAGATCTAGTCAAGAGGAATTTTCAGCAGAAGCTGCAGGAGGTTTTGCCATATCACATATAGTGGATGGAACTATGGTTCTTTCAAAGGTCTTGATTAGCAGTCAATATATGGAGAGAATGTATAAGAGACCAATGGGAGAGCTGGTTAGGCTTTTTAGGATAGATGGTTGTAGGATGTGTGGACATAGCACTGATACTTATCTACTGGAGATTGATAAAAATGGTTTGGTGAGAATTGGACAGTCTTTGAAAGAACTCTCTAAGGGGGTGAAGGTAGATGCCAATACTTAGTGGCGACGAACTTCCTGTAAAAGAGGATGAACTCGATAACCTTGCCATGAAGACTTTTTTAAAGACATTGGATATACTGGGAGGTCCAAGAAAATTAATTCTTTACAGAAATCTTACATGGGTTCCGAGTCTTATTGAGGCTTGTTATGCGGTGATATTAAGAGATAGATATATGAAAACCGAAGCAGAGATAGCAGAGTTTCTTGGATTAACCAAGCAAACAGTGAGAAATATTCTTAAGGCTGATCCTGATGTGGTTCTTGATATTCTTGAAGATGAACTTAAGAAAAAGGAGATTAAAACTCATGTGGCAGGAGGGCTTGCAAAGTTAGCCTATAGAAAAGTAAAGGAGGAGTTTGGTATAGAGTAAAAGTATATGGTTAAAGTTGGAGAAGAATATCAGGTAAGGATTGAGAAGATAAATTCTCAAGGGCAGGGTATTGCTTATATAAATAGTTTTGTGGTTTTTGTGGATTATGCTCTTCCGGGAGAGGTTGTTAAAATTAAGATTCATACAGCTAAAAAGGACTATGCTGTAGGAAGAATAGTAGAATTTATAGAAAAAGATCCTCGAAGATGTGATCCTGTTTGTGAGGTTTTTTACGAATGCGGTGGTTGTCATCTAATGCATGTTAACTACGAATATCAATTAGAACTAAAGAAAATGATGGTAGAAGATGCTTTTAAAAGAATTGGAAAAATTGAAAAAGAAGTGAATCCAGTTATAGGAATGGAAAATCCTTATAGGTATAGAAACAAAGCTAAGATTCCTGTAGGAAAAAGAAGAGGAAAAATAGTTTTAGGATTTTACAAACCTAACACCCATTACATAGTGGACATAAATAAGTGTATAGTACACCATGAAGATACGGATAAGGTTATAGAAACTACAAAAGAAGCTATTAAGAAGTTTCATATAGAAGTTTACAATGAGCTCCAACATACGGGACTTTTGAGATTTGTAGTAGTGAGAAGATCTTTTGCTTTTGATGATCTTATGGTGATTCTTGTTTCGAAGGGTATGATTGATAATGCTAAAAAAGTTGCGAGATTTTATAAGTATAAGCTTAAGAATTTGAAATCTTTTTATGTAAATATAAATCCTAAAAGAACCAATGAAATTTTTGGGGAAGAGAGTAGGCTTATATTAGGGGATGAGACGATAAGAGATAAAATTGGAGATTTTGTATTTGAGATATCTCCTGTTTCTTTTTTTCAAATAAATTCTATCCAGACTGAAAAACTTTATAATAAAGCGTTAGAATATCTTTCTCCTAATAGTAGATTAGTTTTTGACGCATATTGTGGAATTGGTACTATCTCTCTTTTTCTGTCAAAGAAAGCAGAAAAAGTATATGGGATAGAAGTTGAGAGAACTGCCATTGAAGATGCTTGGAAGAATGCAAGATTAAATAAAGTTAAAAATGTGGAATTTATTTGGGGAAGATCAGAAGAAGTGATACCAAGATTAATTGAGGATGGTAAGATTCCCGATGCTGTGGTACTTGATCCTCCAAGAAAAGGATGTGATCAAAATCTTCTTGAGAGTATAATTCGGGCTAAGATTCGCCAAATTATATATATTTCCTGTTATCCGTCGACTTTAGCAAGGGATATAAATATTCTTTTGAATGCTGGTTATAATTTAGTAGATGTTCAACCGGTGGATATGTTTCCTCAAACTTTCCATGTGGAGACCATTGCACTACTTGAAAAAGATTAAAAAATAGTTAGGAAAAGTGATAAAATAGAAAATAAAAGTATCTTTATAGGAGGATTTATATGGATATAGATAGGTATGTAGATTTCAAAGAAAAAGTTGTAAAAAACGTTTCAAAGGCAATAGTAGGAAAAGAAAAGATAATTGAGTTGATAGCGATTTCTTTTATATGTGGAGGGCATGTTTTATTAGAAGATGTACCTGGGCTTGGAAAAACTTTGATGGTAAAGGCTTTTGCTAAGACTGTTGGAGGATCTTTCAAAAGGATTCAGTTTACACCAGATCTTCTTCCCTCTGATCTTACAGGGATTAATTTTTATAATCAAAAGAAAGCAGAATTTGAGTTTAGACCCGGTCCTTTGTTTGCTAATATCATTCTCGCCGATGAAATAAATAGGGCAACTCCAAGAACTCAAAGTAGTTTATTGGAGGCTATGGAAGAAAAACAAGTTACCGTAGACGGGGTTACCTGGAAATTGCCCGATCCTTTCATGGTGCTTGCAACTCAGAACCCTGTAGAGACCTACGGAACCTTTCCTCTTCCTGAAGCAGAACTTGATAGATTTTTTATGAGAATAAAGGTAGGCTATCCTACAAGGGAAGAAGAGATAGAGATTATAAATAGAAATAAGAAGAGAGATATATTAGAAGATGTGGAAAGTGTGATAAGTCTTGATGAGGTATATTATTTAAGAGATAACTTTAGTGAGGTTAGAATCTCAAGAGAAGTTATGGATTACCTTCTTGACATAGTTGAATACACAAGAAATTCAGATTCCATTCTCCTTGGAGTAAGCCCAAGAGGAAGCATTGCCCTTTTTAAGGCAAGTCAAGTTTATGCCCTTTTCAATGGTAGGGACTATGTAATTCCAGAGGATATAAAATATTTGGCTCCTTTTGTGTTGAATCATAGAATAATCTCTATAGGAGCTTCCAGAACAAAGGATATCTATGAAAATATTAATATTATTCTCGAGAATATAAAAGTTCCTTTAGAGGAAGTATAGATGGTATATCTTTTACTTTTTTTAATATTACTTGGTATTTTGTTAAATGAACTATCTAAAAAATATACCTTAGATAGAGTATATTTTAACAGAAGTTTTTCAAAAAGAGTTGCAGAGATAGGAGAGGATATATACATAGAAATAACGGTTGAAAATAGAAAGATAATTCCTGTTACTTTTCTTCAGGTTATTCAGGAATTACCTTCGATTATTGAGTATAAATTTCAGGTAAATAAGATAAGGACAAAGGATTTTTTATATCATACTATGACTTTTTTCCTTCTTCCCTATCAAAGGATAAGGAGAAAATATCTTGCAACTTGTACAAAAAGAGGAAGGTATGTGTTTGGAAATGTAGAAATCTGTGGTGGAGATTTCTTAGGATTAAATCTTAAGACTAAATCTATATCTCTTGTTCAGGATTTAGTGGTTCTTCCTAAAAGAAAAGATCTTGAAAAGGATTTAATTCCTTATGGAAATTTTAATGGGGATGTTTCTGTAAAAAGGTGGATCATAGAGGATCCTACTATGATTATTGGGGTTAAGGAATATACTGGTAGGGAACCAGCTAAAACTATTCATTGGCCACTTTCTTTAAAACACCATAAGATACTTGTTAAAAATTTTGATTTTACCTATGAAAACAATGCAATGATATTTTTAAATGTAGAGTGTTCCAAACCTTATTGGATTAAAATGGATGAAAATAGTATTGAAGAATGCATATCTGTGGCAAGAAGTATAGGGGAGATATTTCATGATAGAAAAGTTCCTTTTGGATTTACAACTAACTCGTTGATTTATGGTTTCTCAAGAGATGAGAATACTGTTTATCCTGGAATGGGGGATACCCATCTTCAGCTTTTTTTAGAATATTTAGGAAGGCTTTCTTATAATGTTAATGTTCCTTTTGAAGAGATTATAAAGGCTTTTATGAGGAATAATAATTTTATGATTTCTACTTATGTAATAATTACGCCATATCTATTAAGAGAGTATATTCCTTATATTTCTGCCCTTGATACTGATTTAACCAAAGTAATAGTTATATCATACTATGACGAAAATCTTGGTCTTCTTTCTCCAAGGGTGTTAAAGTACTCTTTAAGAAGGGAAAAAGATGTGGCTTTTATATCTTGATTTAATAACCAGGATATCTTTTATATTTTCTTTGATTATGTCTGCAGTTATCATAATGTATAATCCCTTTATTCCTTTCTATTTCTATCCTTTGTTTATTTTTCTATCTTTTTTAAGTTATATATTGAAGAATATTTTTAAGGAGAATTTGAAGTTTTTATCCATAATACCTTATTTGGCTGTTCTAATAATACCTGTAGGTATATATGAGAAAATATTGATTTTAATCATTTCTTCTATCTCTCTCTATCTTATATTAACTCAAAAGGCGATAAGTTATGGCCTTGCTGTGGATCATTTTAAAAAGACTAATCCTATAGCTATTCTTATTTTTATTATTTCTTTTTTGATGAGATATCTTTCTACGAGCAGATTTTTAAACTTTGAGGTTACAGTTTTGCCTTCTCTCCTAATATATTTTGTGGTGAGCGTATTTCTTCTTAGGACTTTGAGATATATGGAGCATAAGATAGAAGATAGGAGATTGGTTTCTTTAAACATAAGATATGCTTTTGGAGTAATTTTATTATCGGCTCTTTTAAGCGTACCTGCCATAAGAGACAAGATATTCTTTATCACTAGTAATATCTTCTCAATACTTTATTTTATTTTTACTACAGCTTTAGCCGTTATTTTTATAGTGATAGGCTACGTTCTTTCTTGGATATTTTATCTTATTTTGAATTTTATGAGTAAAGGAGGTTTTATTGGAAGGTTGAATACACGTGATTTTACGATGGATCCTAATCTGAGTAGATTGCTTAGATTGCTCTGGGATAGGAGGGAAATTCGTTCCGAAATAATAGATACTTTACTTGTTATATCTTTTTATATCTTGATTGCTGGAATAATCATACTAATTATTTTGTGGGTAATAAAGAGAGTTTTTTCATCTCAAACAAAAGGTGAAAACTATATAGAGGAAAGAGAATTTTTGTTCTCTCAAGTGAATCCTTTAAATGCGTTAAGGAGGCTTTTGGAGAGAAGAAATTTAGGATTAGTAAGAGAGTACTATAGAAAATATCTTTTGGAAAGTAAGGGTTTTGGTGTAGATTTGAGACCTTCAGATACTACTCAGGATGTGTATAAAAAGACTTTTAATCTCTTTGATTCTGAAATATTGAAGAGGATAAGAGAAATTTATGTTCATGTTAGATATAATAGGTTAGAAAGTACAAAGGAGTTAGATAAAGAATTTATCTCCTTGTACAAAAGGTTATTTAAGAACAGGGGGGATCAAAGATGAAAAGGTCTGATTATGAAAAAGCAAGAATGAAGGCTATTCAACTTCTTGAAAAAGCCCATATAGTTATTACTGAAGAGGAGAAGAATAGGATTGAAGTTGCTGATTTTGGACTCGGAAGGCTTGATATATTTGGGCTACAAATTCTAACATATGTAAGTACCGAAAGGGTTTGTGCAAAAGAACTTATTATGTTTCCAAGACAGACCTGTCCAGAGCATAGACATCCCCCTTTTAATGGGGATCCTGGTAAGGAAGAAACCTTTAGATGTAGATGGGGCAAAGTTTATCTTTATGTTCCTGGTGAAGCTGTGGAAAATCCTAAAGCAATTATTCCTGAGGAAAAGAAAAAGTATTTCACTGTTTGGCATGAAATAGAATTAAACCCAGGAGAACAGTATACTCTTTATCCTAATACTCCTCACTGGTTTCAGGCAGGAGACGAAGGTGCTATTGTTTCGGAATTTTCTACAAGAAATTCCGATGAATATGATATTTTTACTGATCCCGAAATCAGAAGGATCCCTATAATTGAGGAAGATTGAAATTGTACGGAAGAACTTGGAAGTTAAATGGGAATAAAAGTAAGGAAATAAGAGATTATTTACTTAGAAAGGGGGGTATTGAGGAATCACCTACAAATCCTTATGAATTATGGAGATTAAAATTAAAGGGAAGTACCTTTGTGTACTATACTTCTGGTAAACTTTATAGTACTCAATCAGAAGAGGCTGAAGAGATATGGAAAGAAATAGATTCGTTAGTGGAAGATAATTTTGATCTATCTAAGGATTATGTTTTAGGTTTTGATGAGGTAGGAAAAGGTGAAGTTTTTGGTCCGATAATAACCTGTGGAGTACTTATAAAGAGAGATTATATTTCTCAAATACCTTCTGAATTGAAGACCCCCGATACTAAGAAGTCTCATGATTTTGAGTATTGGACCAGGATATTGAGTATTATTAATAGATATATTTCTGATGTTTTTTTCTATGCTATTGATCTCATACAACCTCGAGAGATTGACCGTTTTAACATTAATCAACTTTTGGATTTGTCGTATACAAAACTTATTAAAAGATTAATGGAAGGTTTGCCTTCTGGAGTAGAAGCAAGGGTTGTGATTGACGATTATGGAGTAGGGGAAGGGTTGAAAAAGTTTTTGGAGAAGGAAAGGAAAGAGAGTAATTTTGAATATATTTTTGCTATCGATTCTGAAGATAAGTTTTTAGAGGTAAAGCTTGCATCTTTAATTGCAAAGGCTCATAGGGAGAGGATATTAAAATTTTTACAGGAGATATATGAAATTCCAGGAAATTTGATAAAAGGAAATATGTCTAACAAAGAGTTGGAATTGTTTTTGGTAAATTATTCTTACATTGATTCTTGGTTTATTAGAAAATCTTTTGGCAATAAGGTTAAAAAAGAAAAACCTTCTTTTTATAACTTAATATCCGAAGAGGGGAAATTTAGATGTTTCTTTTGTGGTAAAGAAGGTAATGAGGTATTTTTAAGAAATTATAAATTCATATGCCCCTTTTGTGATAAGGAAATGAAGGATCTTGATTTAGCTATGAAATATCATAGTGGTGTTATAAAAGTAGATAAAGAAAATTTTGAGCCAATTTTTGAAGTTGTAAAAAATTCTCACTTACTTGATGGATTTGGTTTTATTGTTGATCATGCTTTAAAAGAATACTTTATTTATTATGAAAGTATAGGCAGAATATTAACTCTTAATAAAACTCCTTCTAAATTTATAACCTCAAAGATTAAGGGAGATAGAGTAGTTTTTTCCCTTTTCAGGAATGTCGATAATATTTAGTTTATAAGGAACGTTTGATGGATGGATTTCAAAAACTAAGTAGCCTTCTTTTAACTCTCCAGGTTTTAAGTAATTCCTTAAAAAAGTATTGTAATCTTTAAAAGTGTAGTATATGCTCCCAAAAGCGCTTACAGGATGGCTTTTTCCATCGTCATCAATCAGGTTGAAATTATTAGCGGTAATTAATATCTCCTTTTGGGTTTTATTCCATAAAAACAGATTAATTACATAGAATACACCTTCGGGGAGATATTTAAAATCTGAATATAGTGGAAGTTCTTCTACTTTTTGTATTTTTTGTATGTATACTACTAAGCCGTCAAGATTTTCTCCTTTGACTTCTTTGCCTTGAATTAAAAGAGGAACAGTCTCCCCAAAAGATAAACTAAGAAGAATTAAGCATACCAAAATTATGAATATACTCCACTTTTTCATTTATTATCCCCCTCAGTTTTTTGTTTAATTATAGCATATTTACAGGAGTAAGGTAGGATTAACTCCTACCTTACTCCTTAACAGCGCCTCGGGTTAGGCCTGAAACTATGAGATTTTGGAGGGATAAGAATAGTATAACAATGGGTAAGGCTCCAACGATGGATGCTGCAGCAAAATCTCCCCATCTCACATCATATAGTCCTGAGATAAAATTTCTTAAGCCAACAGCAAAGGTGTATTTAGAGGGATCTTTTAATATAATACTTGCTAACAAAAAGTCCGAGTATGTTCCAATAAAGGAATTAATTGCGACTACTGCTAAGATGGGAGTGGCAAGAGGAAGGATTATCTTGTAATAGGCTTGAAATCTTGTAGCACCATCAATTAAAGCTGATTCTTCTAAAGAGTCAGGAATACTGTCAAAAAATCCCTTCATAAGCCATATATTGTAGGGGATTCCTCCCCCAAGATAGACCATTATTAATCCTGATAGGGTATTTAAGCCTAAAAAGGGAATATATTTACCAATATGGAAGAGTAGCAAATATACTGCTACCATACCCATTACTGCTGGGAACATTTGTAAAATAAGTAAGGTTAGGAGAGAATACTTTTTACCCCAAAAATTAAATCTTGAAAAAGCGTAGGCTGCAAGGGATACAAAGAATACTGTGAGAATAGCAGTGGTCAATGATACTATTAGGGAGTTCTTAATCCAGTTAAAAAAACCAATTTCTTTTAAATTAGAATAATGTTCAAATGTTAATACTTCGGGAATTAATCTTTGTCCTACAAGCCCGCCTCCAGCTCTTAATGAGGCTGATATAGTCCATACTACTGGGAAAAAGGTGAATATTAGAATAAACCATATTATTAGATGTTTTGGAACTTGATCTAAAAATTTATTTCTCCTCATTCGTATCTCACCTCTCGTTTAAACATTCCAGATATCCAAAAGTTGAAAAGACTTAGGGAGGCTACAATTATAAATACAATTATAGAGATGGTAGCTGCGAGGCCATAATCTTGACCCCTTCCGCCTTCAAAAGCAAGTTTGTAAGTATATGAAATGAGAATATCGGTGGTTCCTGCCACTGAGGATACATCAGCCATAGGAGGTTTTCCTCCAGTAAGGAGATATATTACGTTGAAATTATTAAAGTTAAAGGCAAAAGTGCCAACAATAAGAGGGCCTATAGCAGTGAGTAAGAGAGGAAGAGTTATATTTTTAAGCTGTTGAAAATAACTTGCACCATCCACCTTTGCTGCTTCGTAGAGCTCTTCTGGAATGCTTTGGAGAGAACCAAGACATACAGTCATGGCATAGGGATATCCCAACCATAGATTAACAATAAATAAAGCAAGTCTTGCCCATTTCGTTTCTAAAAACCATGGTATCTTTACTCCAAAAAGAGAAGAGAGTATTCTGTTTACTACTCCCACCTCTGTGTTTAGAAGGCCAACCCAAATAAGTAAGGATATAAAAGAGGGAATGGCCCATGGTATAATGAGTAGGGTGCGGTATATTCCTTTGAATTTTAAATTTTTATCGTTCATGAGTAGAGCTAAGAATAGTCCAAAGGCGAAATTTATAAAAGTAGTTAAAGTTGCCCATAGGACGTTCCAGGTGAAGACTCTAACAAAGGGTTTTGAAACCCGTTCGTCTTTAAAGAGTCTTAAGAAATTTTCTAAACCTACATAGGTTACAAAACCAGGTAAAATTTCTTGCCCATTTGGTCTTACAAAGAATCCATTTTGGGGGACCAACTTTTCTCCTGTAAGATTGTCTATTAGAACATCTTCTTCTGGAATGTATTTATACCTCTGCTTATAAGTGGAAAAATTATTTAAATCTGACATCTGTAAAAAAATGCCATTCCCAATTTCAATTTTTAAGTTTTGCAATTTAGATATCTCAGAATATTTTTGGGTTTGAGGAAGCAGTTTATAACCAGCATATTCTGAGGGGAAATCTCCTTCAGCTATTTTTATTAATTTTTTATCCTCTACCTTATAAATATTATTGTTCTCGTCCTTAAAAAGAAGTAATATATCGCCAATTTTACTTTTATAAATTTCATACTTAAAATTTTGAGTATTTTCTGGCAAAAAAGTTTCTTTTTCTAATTGTTCTATTACTTGTGTCTTGGTTAGGATGTGTCCTGTTCCGTAATTTGTAAAGGCAATTTGAATTGTGTAGATGATAGGATAAATCATGAACATAAACATGAGTAGAAAAGCTGGTACAATGTATTTCCAAGGATAGGTTTTAGGATTAACTATTAAAAGAGCAAATAAAAAAGTTGCAAGAAAGAAGATTAAACCCCATATGAAACCTGCGATCATGCTTAAAATGTAGCTAAAAAATATTCCAATCACTACTACAATTCCAGCGTATATTATAGGAAGAAAAGATATGAAAAAACTCATAAATTCCCTCCTTTTTTTTAGAGAGGAGAGGAAAAATGGATCCTCTCCTCTCTGAGATCTTTAAGATCTTTTTATTTTCTGGCTTTTAAGATGGCATCTTTTATTTGGGCCACAGCTTCTTTAAGGGCTACGTCAGGAGCCTTTTTACCAGAGGTTATTAGAGTCAAAGCATCTCCCATATAGCTCCATACAGGTCCCATTTCGGGAATATTAGGCATAGGTATTCCATCAGCTGCACTTGCTCCAAAGGCTTTAATATCAGGATTTGAAGAAACCACTCTATAGGCATCTTTCCTGGCAAGAATTCTTGGGTCAGTTTCAAATAATTTGAGCTCTAGTTCTTTTGTTGCAAGGACTTCTAAAGCAAAGGTTTTTAGAATGGCAATATTAGGAGATCTTGAGTTTATCATAAATCCTTGTACTCCCACAAAAGGTCTCATGGGTTTTCCATCTATCTTAGGAAGTTTTGCCACACCATAATTTATTTTTGCTTTCTTTATATTGTCAATTTCCCATGGACCATTTATCATCATACCTAATTTACCTTCTGAGAAGAGGCTTGTGGTTGTTTGATAATCTACTCCTTGCTTTAAGATTCCTTCTTTAAATAAGTTGACAAGTTTTTCTACTCCTTTTATAGCTCCTTCGTTTGCAAGTCCAATGTCTAAAGGATCGAGACCATTGGGTGTTTCTTTAAATACATACCCACCTAATGCGGAGAAGAATGGGAAACTGAAGTAAAAGTTGTTGTAATCATAAAGGAAGCCGTAAATTCCTCCCTTTGTTAAATTTTTTGCTATCCTTACTAACGATTCATAGGTGGTAGGAGGATTAGGAACCAAATTCTTGTTATATATTAATGCTACAGCCTCCATGGAATAAGGAATTCCGTAAAGTTTTCCTCCATAGGACATAGCTTGTAGAGTAACAGGTGTGAATTGATCTAAGACATTCTTAGGAAGAAAATCAATAGGAAGTAATAAGCCATTGATTACCAATTCTCCAATCCAATCATGAGCTCCTACAATGATATCTGGTCCTTCTCCTGTAGGTGCTGAAGTGATAAATTTAGGTTTTATATCACTAAAGCTTACTTCGTTAACTTCTACTGGTATTCCATACTTATTGCTGAAGTTCTTTACAAACTCTCTTAGTGCTTTTACTTGTGCTTCCGAGGTCCATATAGTAATTTTACCGGGAACAGCTGCTTGAGATAGTGAGAAGACTATAATCAATAAAAGTGAGAGAATTAAAATCTTCTTCATATAATTTTACCCCCTTTTTGTTTTTAGTCTAAGAAAGAATTGAAGAAAAATCTTTAATCTTCCAAATCACCTCCTTTATCTAACTCGTGTTAGTTAATTATAGCATAGATTAAAATTTTTTTAAAGAGGGTAAGTTTGATTTTTGTGATATAATTTTTTCTGTCTAAAAGGCTTAAGGAAAGGAGATGTAACTGATTATGAAGCTAAAAATAAATCTTTTCGACGTTATAGTATTCATTATTATCCTTCTTGGAATTCTTGGATTTTTCCTTGTGAAAGAAGGGAAAACTCCTCTTGCAAAGGTCCAAGGGATTGAAAAGGATGTAGAAATCGATATGATAGTAAGAAATCTACCTCTTAACGATAAAGAGGTGATAAAACCCGGAGATAAGGCTTTTATAAGGATTAAAAATCAGCCCTTTGCTTGGGTAACGGTTAAAGATGTTAAAATCTATGATAAAAAGATGCTTGTTCCTAATTTTAATGGCACTTATACTTTTATAGATGATGTTAATAATCCATTTAATGTAGATATGCTTATAACTTTTACCTCGAGAGGTTATGTTACCGAGGATAGCGTGGTTCTTGGGGTTAAAGTTAAAGTGGGTATGCCAATAAGTGTTGAAAGTTATAAACTTGATGTTAATGGAGTTGTTTCTGCGCTAAGGTATTAATTTATGGAAAAATTGGTACAAATTTGGAGAGAAAGTTTAATATTTAGGTTTTTGAATTCCTTAGAAATTAATATAAAATCTAAAATTGAACCCATAATTACTACATCGTTCTTTTTCCCCTTTTTCCATTTTGTTTTGGAATATTATCTTTATATTTTCCTATTTTTACTTCCTTTTTTATCATCAGGAAAAATAGCTATTGGGATTTTTATAGCTTTTGTCTTATGGTTGGTTGATACGTTCTTGGCAAAGGATAGGAGATTTTTTGAGACTCTTGATACTTTTACTTTGCTCTATATTATATTTATGTTGATAAACCTTGCATCGACCTTTTTCTCACCTTATTTAGTGCCTGCTATAAAAGGTTATTTAAAGTTTTGTGTCTATTTTGGTTTATTTTTGGTCTTTAGGGATGTATTTAAAGATAAGGAAAAGATTAAAAGAGCTTTATTTGTTATACTTTTTTCTACTTTTTTATTATCTTTATACTGTTTGTATCAATGGATAATAAAAGTTCCTCCCCTTGCAGGTTGGGAGGATGTTGAATTTGTTGGTGAGAATGTAACCAGGGTTTATGGGACTCTTCAAAATCCAAATCTTCTTGGTGGTTATCTCATTGGTGTTTTTCCTTTTATTCTTTCTTCCATTTTTATTTTTAAATTTAAGAGTGTACCTATCTTTGCAACTTTGCTTTCTTTTCTATCTATAATTTGGACTTATTCAAGGGGAGCTTATTTGGGCTTTCTGTTTTCCATGCTTGTATATTTTTACTTTATTTTTAGGATTATTTGGGGTTATTTAACTAAAAAGCAAAGAAAAATCATATTTGCTTTTATCATTTTGCTGTTTTTTGTGGGACTTGGAATTTTAATTAAGTCTTCTTATCTTCAAAAAAGAATACTTTCAGCTTTTACATTGTGGGGACATTCTTCAAATGCTACAAGAATCGTAATATGGCAGAGATCTTTCAAAATATTTAGGGATTTCTTCTTGACGGGAATAGGTCTTGGTAATGACGTCTTTAGAAGAGTCTATGCTTTTTATATGGAACCAAGGTTTACAGCTCTTGCCTCTTATAATCTTTTTATGGAGATAGGGATTGAGGGTGGTATATTTGCCCTTTTGGTTTTTCTCTTGATGCTTTATTATCTTTTTAGTAGGTTTATTAGAAAATACAATCTATGGAACTTGGATTATAAGGTAATTGGAATAACTGCTTTTGCTTCAATTGTTGCTCCTCTTTTTCATGGTTTTGTAGATACTATTTGGTATAGACCTTACCCGCAAATAATTTTTTGGTTTTCTGTTAGCATAATTATAAACTTATTCAAAGAAAATAAAGAGTCAAAAGTTTTGCTTTTTAACCTGGGTGGATTAGGAGATCAAATTCTCTTTCTTCCTGTTATAAAAGCCATTAAAGAAAAACTTAATCCTAAGATCACCATAATAACGGAAAGAAGGGGCAGAAAAATTTATGATATTTTAAGAATGAATGTAATAGAATTTAATCCTAAGGAAAAGCTATCTTTAAAAGATACATTGTATCTCATAGCAAAGTTACATAGGGAGAACTATGATTTGTCGATTTCTACAGGCAAATCTCCTTTTGTACCTATTTTTATGTATCTTGTAGGTGCACCTGTAAGGGCTGGTTATTATGAGAATCCATTAAGTTTTCTATACACCCATAAGGCATCTTCTAAGAGGAATGAATATATGGCAAGAGTTCATTTTAGACTGGTAGAGGCAATTTTTAAGGACGTCTCTTACTCCAATCCTGAATTAGAGCTTTCAGAGGATATAAAAGAAGAGACAAAGAAGAATACTGAAAAATACAATCTAAGACCTTTCGAATATGTCTTACTTCACCCAGGAATAAGTAAGATGAGTATTAAAAGAGGAATAGATAGAAGATGGCCTATGGAGAATTGGATAGAATTAATAAAAAGGTTAAAAGAGAACGATATTGAGCATGTAATTATATATGGGCCTGATGAAGAAGATAGTATAAGGGATCTAAAGGAGGAGCTTCCAAATAGTAAATTCGTTTCTCCTAAATCGTTAGAAGAATTTCTGGGATGGATATATTATTCTAAAGTTATGGCATGTTTAGACTCTGCACCTTTACATCTCGGTGTCGCTCTTAAAAAGCCTATCGTTGCTCTTTTTGGACCTACAAATCCTATGGAGATTGTGCCTATGGAGCCTATTTACCAAGTAGTGAAAATAGATCTTCCTTGCGAACCCTGTCTTTGGGATAAAAGAAAAAGAGTTTGCGAAGCCTTAGATTGTATGAAGATTCCTGTAGATTTGGTGTGGGAAAAGTTAATGATCTTTATAAAGGGTTAAAATTCTGTTTATTATTTGAGTTGTGGAGAATCCCTCTAAAAGTGGAACTATAATGACTTTTCCGCCATAACTTTTTACAATTTTTGCCTCAGGGAGATCTTCTTCTTTATAATCTCCTCCTTTTACATGAATATGAGGTTTGATGGTTCTTATTATATTTTCTGGGGTTTCTTCATCAAAAAGTACTGTGTAATCAACACATTCTAAGCTGGATATTATTTTCAATCTGCTTTTTTCGTCAAAGATAAGTTTTTTTTCTCCTTTGATTTTTTTTACAGATTCATCACTGTTGATACCAACTATCAAGATATCTCCAAGACTTTTAGCTTTTTCAAGGAGGGTGATATGACCTGGGTGTAGTATTTCGAAACAACCATTAGTAAAAACTATAATTTTATTCTCTTTCCTTAAATTATCGGCTATTTCTGATATCTCTTCTTTTGTTTTGATTTTTCTCTCAGAATTCCACATAATTTTTATCTATTTTTATATTTTGAGGAATTACTTGCACAATTTCTTCAGGAGTCACAGTACTAGTTCCTAATTTTCTCACCACTACACTAGCAGCAAAATTTGATATGAGAGCAGCTTCGAGAGAGTTTGCTCCACAAGATAGGGCTAAGGATAATGCAGATATTACAGTATCTCCAGCTCCTGTCACATCTCTAACCTCTACCTTAAGGGCAGGAATGTAATAGTAGGAATCTTTTTGATAAAGAAGCATTCCTTTTTCTCCTCTTGTAATGATTATTCCTTCCCCTTCTATTATTTCTAAGAGCTTTTGAGCACAAGATATGATATCAAAGTTTTCCTCCATGTCTGTGGCAATCTTTGCCTCTTTTTCGTTAGGGGTGATGTAGTTTACTCCTTTGTACTTGGTAAAATCTTTTCCCTTCGGATCTGTTAATATTTTTTTACCTTTAGCTTTGGCAAGGTCAATAACCTTTTTTGTAAAAGAGGGTGTAAGTACTCCTTTTGCATAATCCGAAAGGAGAAAAAGATCTATTTTGTCAATATTTTCCTCAACTTTTTTTAGTAAGTTTATCTCTATTTCCCCCTTTATAGGGTGTCTTTTTTCTCTATCCATTCTTACTACTTGTTGACTTAGTGCAATAAGTCTTGTCTTAGTAGTTGTAGGTCGTTCTTTATCTTTTATCATAAAGTTTTCTATTTCTTTTTGTTGAAGAAGATTTAAAATTTTTTCTGCTCCCTGATCATCTCCTACTACTCCAAAAAGGATAGGCTCTCCTCCGAGGCTTTTTATGTTATTAGCTACATTTCCTGCCCCTCCAAGCACATATTTTTCTTCTTCAATTTCTAAAATAGGGACAGGAGCCTCAGGCGAGATTCTTTCAATCTTCCCTATGATGTATTCATCGATCATAATGTCACCTATTACTGCGATTCTTTTTCCTTTCCAAGATTGAGTTATTTCTAAGAGTCTTTCTCTAATATCCATTTTGCTGCCTCCAATAAGTTTTTGGCTGAAAAATCAGCAAGAGGATCCTCCTTCCCTAATATTATGGTTTTACATCCAGCTTTTTTACCTGCTTCTACATCACTACTTTTGTCTCCAATCATATAAGATTTTTCTAAATCTATATTCCAATCTTTTGCTGCTTGAAGTAACATTCCTGGGTTTGGTTTTCTGCATTCTCCCTCAAGATAAGGACAATAATAAAAATCATCTATATAGACTTCCTCTTTTGACAGAGTGTAGTATAAGTATCTATGGAATTTATCTACATCTTCTGTAGTATAGTAACCTCTCTCTACTCCAGACTGATTAGTCACTACAATAATTAGAAATTTCTTTTGTAATAGTTTTAGAGCCTCTATCACATAGGGTAAAATTATCAGATCTTCTGGTTTATAAACATAACCTTTGTCTTCATTTATAGTCCCATCTCTATCAAGGAAAATAGCACGATTTTTAGATGGGAATAATTCTTCTTCTATTAGATCACATAAGATATGTCCTATGGTAATATGGGCTTCTTGAATATGGGGGGTCATGTGAAAGGGTACAACAATAGAGATATCAGCATATTTAATCATCTCTCCTCCGTTTTTTCCAGAGAGAGCTATGGTTGTTCCTTTAAGTTCTTTTGCTTTTTTTAAGGCTTTTACTACATTAGGAGAATTTCCTGATGTGCTTATCCCAATGACCACATCTTCTTCTTCTAAAAGAGCTTCAACCTGTCTTTCAAATACCTCATCGAATCCGTAATCATTAGATATAGAGGTAAGATTTGAAGAGTTTGTGGTAAGGGCGATGGCAGGAATGCCTTTTCTCTCTTTTAGAAATCTTCCTACAAGTTCTGCAACTATGTGCTGAGCATCTGCAGCGCTTCCCCCGTTTCCAAAAATAAGTACTTTTTTACCTTTTTTGTACTTTTCCACAATCATCTTTGCAGCCTTTTTGATATCGGGTAGTAGATATTCTTCTACAAGTTTTAAGGTAAAGTTATGTTTCTTGAGTCTAACTTTTATTCTTTCTTCCATTATTGCCTTCCTACTCCTTTATAAATAAATCCCATCTCTTTTATGGTTTTAGGATCGAGTAGGTTTACTCCATCAATTATTATAGGGGTTTTCATTACATCTTTTATTTTTCTAAAATCTAATTCTTTAAACTCTTTCCATCCTGTGAGGATAACAAGACAATTGGAGTCTTTAGCTACATCGTAGGGATTATCATAATACTCAATATCTTGAATTTCTTTTTTTGCCTCATCTATTCCTAATGGATCATAAGCTTTAATTTTCGCTCCATCATTCTTAAGCATTTTTATTATTCTTAGAGCCAATGAATTCCTTACATCATTTGTATCAGGTTTGAAGGTGAGTCCTAATATACCTATGGTTTGATTATCTAAAAATTCCCCTAAGAAGAATTTGATTTTATAGATGATTTGTCTTATTTGATGCTCATTTTTTTCAAAAATACTTATAAGTAGACTTGGGTGATATCCCTCTTTTTCTGCCATTTTAATAAGGCCCATAAGATCTTTTCCTAAGCATGGTCCTCCAAATCCAATACCAGGCTGTAGATAATCTTTTCCTATTCTTTTGTCATATTTCATTCCTTCGATAACTTCTTTTATGTCAATTCCAAATTTTTCTGCAATATTTGCAATCTCATTTATGAAAGATATCCTCATGGCAAGAAAAGCGTTAGATGCGTATTTTATTAATATAGCAGCATTGGGGGATGTTACCACAATGGGAGCGTTTAATGGAAGGAAAACTTCTTTTAACTTTTCAATGGTTTCAGGGTTTTCTGCTCCTATAACTATACGAGATGGGTTGAAAAAGTCGTAAACTGCATTTCCTTCTCTTAAAAACTCTGGAACAACAGCCAGTTCGAAATCTTGATCCTTACGTTTACCATATTTTTCAAATATTAGAGTTATCTTTTCTAAAGTTCCTATTGGAACAGTGCTTTTTATTGCTATTATTTTTTTATCCTTTATATTCTGAGCAAGATTCTCAGAGACTGATATTATTTGGGAAAGATCTACATTTCCATCTTCTTTAGGAGGAGTATTTACACATACAAAAATAATTTCTGAGTTTTCTAAAAGTTCTTGAATATTTGTGGTAAATGTTATTCTCTTATTTTCTATATTTCTCTTTAATAGTTCATCTATATTCTTCTCTTTAATTGGAGAGATGCCGTTTTTTAGTTTTTCGATTTTTTCATAGTCTACATCGAAGCAGGTTACTTTATTACCAAAATCAGCAAGACCAAGACCTGTTACAAGTCCTATATATCCTGTTCCTACAATACCTATCTTTCTCAATGTTTCCTCCTTCAATGGTTTTTTCCTTAAAGATTTTATCACAAAATTTTTACTCTGTTCTACTCATCCTCCACTCTTGTCTATCTGGTGAGATGGATCTTAATTTCTCTATTGTGTTCTCCAAAACTTTTATGGTATAATCCAAGTCTTCCTTCTGGGTATATAAACCTATAGTAAATCTTATAGATCCTTGGGCGAGTTTGGCTGGTAATTTAATGGCGGAGAGAACGTGGGATGGTTCTAAAGATTTGGAACTGCAAGCAGATCCTGTGGATACTGCAATTCCTTCTAAATCTAAGTGGAGAAGAAGAGTTTCTCCTTCTATTTGGGCAAAGCTAAAATTTATATTATTAGGAAGTCGGTTTACTCTAGGGCCGTTTAGATAAACCTCTGGAATTCTTTTCTCTACTTGATTTATAAAGTAGTCTCTAAGCTCTGTTAAGCGTTTTTGTTCTCTCTCCATTTCAGAAATAGCTAATTCCAAAGCTTTTCCCATCCCTATTATTCCTGCTACATTTTCTGTTCCAGCTCTTTTATTGTTTTCTTGAGATCCTCCATGAATTATAGGTTCAATTCTGGTTCCTTTTCTTATATATAGGGCTCCAATTCCTTTAGGACCATAGAATTTGTGGGCAGATAGAGAAAGAAGATCTACTCCAAGATCATTCACGTTTACTGGTATATGGCCTACTGTTTGTACAGCATCAGTATGAAAATAGATATCATGTTCCTTTGCAATATTAGAGATCTCCCTGATAGGTTCAATGGTTCCGATCTCATTATTAGCATGCATTATAGATATTAATATAGTGTCTTTTCTTATAGCTTTTTTAAGATCGTCTGGGTCTACGTATCCTTCTTTATCTACAGGGAGGTAGGTTATTTCAAATCCTATTTTTTCAAGAAAATGACAGGGCTCCAATACAGCGTGATGCTCAATTTGACTTGTGATTATATGTCTTCCTTTATGAGATAAAGCAAAAGCAACACCTTTAATAGCCATATTGTTTGACTCTGTTCCACCACTGGTAAAGATTATCTCGTCGGATTCTGCTCCGATTGCTTTTGCTATTTTTTCTCTTGCTTCTTCTATAGCCTTTTTTACCTCTCTTCCAAAGTTATGAATACTGGATGGGTTTCCAAATTTTTCCTTTAGAAAGAGTTTCATTTCCTCGTAAACTTCTTTTCTTATAGGAGTTGTGGCTGCGTAATCTAAATATACTTTTCTTTTCATTTAATTAGCCTCCTTTTAAAGGCAAGATAATTTAGTGTAAATTCTATTTCAAGTTTTAGTCAAATAAAAGTGAAAGGCACGTGGTCAGGACATAGGTACCACTTTTAAGGAATAAAGATAAATTCTTTGTAAATAGACCATATTGAGAAAGAAGATCTTCCATAAGAATAACAGGGAAAGAAAATATATGAGGATGAACAAGAAAATTAGAAGAGATTAACTTCTCATAAGGAGTTTTACCATCCATACCAATTCCAAAACTTGGTCTTGCTATGTTCCATGTATCCTGCCATCTCTGAGCTTTAACAAGAAACTCTTTTACATTTTTACATCTTTCTGCATGAATACCAAGGAAATACTCATCATCCTGCCTATGAGAATTCTCAACTATACCCATAAGATATTTAGCTCCTTTCGGTATTGGTTTTAGCTCTACAATCTTTCACTTCCTAAACAGAACTCCTCACCATTATCTACTCTTATACTTATTTTATGCCTCACATTATGAGCTCTCCACCACAAAACCACAAAGATAATAAAAGAGTAAGCAGTGAATCTTGTTCTTGTTTTAACATCAATAATATTCCATTCATACTGAGGTAGATTAAACTTAACCAAATGATTATACACATCAGTAGGAAGAGAATTTTTATCAAGGAGCTTTTTTTGATAGTATTTTCAGAGATAGATAGGGAATATTTTCTTAGGATAAGAGCTTTAAGTCTTCTATAGGAGAAGCCAGTTCTTTTAGCCTTGAGAGTTATCAAGTTTTCGAGGGAAGGAGGAGTTTTATTAGGAGAGGAATGAGGTTTTTTAGGTAGGTCATGAAGAGGGCCATTTATAGCTCTTATTACAATTTCTCTTGTCTTTTCAGGAGACAAATTTCTAATTTCGTGATAAGATAAGATCATAGGCTGTATCCTCCTCCTTGGAAAGGATTAAGAGATCTAAAGAAAGTGAGATTTAATTTCTTAATTATACCAAGGAGAAGGGATACAGCCTCAATTCTTTTTATCTTCTTATCTTCATTATTATTCCTATATTCCTCATACTGGTACCTATTTCCATACCTATGTGGTCTATGTGGTGTGAAATATGTTGACCATATTCTTTATTTTTGATAAAAAAATTATTATGGAGAATGTAAATGTTTCGCTTGTAATACCAGTTAAAGATGAGGAGGGCACTTTAGAAACTCTATATGAGAAAATCTTAGAAGTCCTTGAATCTTTGAACCTTTCCTTTGAAATCCTTTTTATTGATGATGGTAGTACTGATAGATCCTTTGATATTATGAAGCAATTGTCTCAAAGAGATTCTAGGGTTAAGGTAGTTAGATTTAGAAGAAATTTTGGAAAAGCTGCAGCACTCTCTTGTGGTTTTGAAAAAGCAAAAGGAGAGATTATTATAACTATGGATGCAGATTTGCAAGATGATCCGAAGGAAATTCCAAAGTTTATTGATTTGATCAATAATGGATATGATGTAGTTTCTGGATGGAAGAAGGATCGAAAAGATCCTTGGAGTAAAAAGATTCCTTCTAAAATATTTAATAAGATTACTGCTTGGCTTACAGGAGTTAATATTCATGATTTTAATTGTGGATTTAAGGCTTATAGAAATGAGGTTGTGAAGAATCTTGATATATATGGAGAACTCTACAGATATATTCCTGCCTTAGCCTACAGTAAGGGGTTTAGGATTGGGGAGGTAGTAGTAGAACATCATCCTAGGATTTATGGAAGATCAAAGTATGGATGGGAAAGATTAATAAAAGGTTTCTTGGATTTATTTACCGTAGTTTTCCTCACAAGATTTTTAAAGCGTCCTATGCATTTTTTTGGAGGATTAGGGCTTCTGTTCTTTATAGTTGGGTTCCTTATAAATTTAGGTTTAACCATATATAAATATACCACTGGAGCTCTAATAGGAAGTAGACCTTTACTTCTTTTTGGAGTACTTTTAATGATCTTAGGAGTTCAATTTTTATCCATAGGTCTTCTTGGAGAGATGATAAATAATGTTACTCATGGAAGAAAAAAGGAATATTTGATCTCAGAGGAGATTGGTTTTGAGTAATGTATACTTTAAAGTTATTATTGAGGAGATTCCAAGGCTTCTTGGACTTCTGGATAAAAATCCTGTAAGTCCTACCTTTGGTTCCTTTGATAGAAATTATTGGCATTATAATATATCTGATTTTCCTTGTGCAAGATATCAAGAGGCAACTCTTACGTTAGCCCTTCTTTATGTTTTAAATTACGAGAAAAATCCTTATTATAATTCAGAGGGCATTTTAGGTTTTATAAATGGAGGGGTTAATTTTTGGCGTAAAATTCAGAGGGGGAATGGATCTTTTGATGAGTGGTATCCCTATGAGGGTAGTTTTGTGGCTACTGCTTTTTCTACCTATGCTATCTCGGAGGTTTTACTTCTTCTAAAAGATAAGATAGAAAACTTTGAAGAAGCTTTGAGATCTGTTAAGAAAGCTGTAGATTTTCTCTCTGCTAATGTGGATTATACTGCCTGTAATCAGGAGGCTGGGGCTATTCTCACAATATATAATTATTATCTGCTCTCTAATGAAGATAGATATAAAGAGCTGGCCTATAAAAGGTTAGTCAGCTTTTATAAGCTACAGAAGGAAGAAGGATGGTTTCCTGAGTATGGAGGACCAGATGTAGGGTATTTATCTCTTACCATAGATTATCTTGCTAAATTATATGAAAAGTCTAATTGGGATATTATTAGGGAGATGATGGATAAAGCTATAGGTTTTTTGTATTATTTTTCTCATCCTGATGGAAGTTTTGGGGGTGAATATGGATCGAGAAATACTAAGTACATAATTCCTTCTGGAATAGAATTTGCTACTTCATGGAATAAGAAGGCTGGTTATATAGCATTTAATTTAAGAAAGGCTCTCTCGGAAAAGAGCACTATAGGTCCTTATAATTTGGATGATAGATATCTTGCTTATATTGGTTATACTTATCTTCAGGCATCTTTATATTACAAGGAAGATTTGGAGATTGAGGGGAGAGAAAGATACATAGATAAGTATTTTAATCAAAGTGGGATATGGGTTTTTTCTAATGATAATTTTTATCTTGTTTCTAATTTTAAAAAGGGTGGGGTGTTAAAGGCTAATTTTAAAAATGGTTATCTTTTGAAAGATAGTGGAGTCGTGGTGAAGATAAGAAACAAAGTTTATGCCTCTTCTTGGCTTAATCCTGAGGAAGAAGTAATTAGCGAAGATAGAGGTTATAAGGTGTTTAGAGAGTTGAAATTATTAACTTTTCCTAAGATGAGTATAATTAAAAACATATTTTTGAGGATTTTTCAGTCTTTATTTGGAAGATTTAACTTTGTGAATAAAATAACAAAGAAGTTATTGAGAGATATCCTAATCTCAAAACAAAAATCCTCTGGGGTAAAATTCTTCAGGGTTATTAGAGTGTTTGATGATAAGCTTGAAATAGAAGATGTAATAATCTCGTCAGAGAAAATTAGTAAGGTGTTTTGTGGTATGGAAAATCCTTATATTTTTATTCCTTCTTCAAGATATTTTGAAATTGGAGACTTAAATAGATATTATCACCAGTTTGAAGTAGGTTCAAAAAGGGTAACAATTAGGAGGGTTTTTAATGAGAAAGGAAAAGAAGAATTTAGTTATAAACTTGATTAAGCTAATATTAACTTTTTTAATATTTTGGGTTATTTTTAAAAGAGTTCCTTTTAATTCCTTATTTGAAGTTATAAAAGGGACAAGGTTTTTTTATTTTATTCCTGTCTTTTTGTTGGGTGTAGGTTTTACAATTTTTAAGATCTATAAATGGCATCTTTTGTTGTCATCGGTAGAAGATGTTAATTTTTCAAGGTCTGTGGATAGTTATTTTATTGGAATGTCTCTTGGAATTGTTACTCCTGGTAGAATTGGGGAAGTTGGAAGGATAAGTAATATAAATAAAAAATTAGAAGGTTTAGGTATTGCTCTTTGGGATAAAATTTTCGATCTTTATATAGTACTGCTTCTTGCTCTACCTGGAGTTTATTACTTCAGAGGATTTTTAGTTGGTATTTTATATACTTTCTTTTTAATAGCAATTTTCTTTATTTTAATAAGACCTCAATACCTCGATTTTTTAAAGAAAATTCCTATCCTCAAAAATTATCCTCAAATTATTGATGGTTTAAAGGTTATTAAGCTAAAAACTCTGATAATCAATCTTATTATTACTTTCATGGCTTATTTTCTTGTTATTATAGAGGGATATTTTTTGGGTATGGCGTTCAATATGGAAAACTTCTTTGCCTTTTTATATGGATATCCTCTTGTGATGTTAGTAAATTTAATCCCTATAACTATAGCAGGGCTTGGTATAAGGGAGGGTACTGCTATTTTAATTTTGGATAAGTTTTCTGTACCTTCAAATATTGCATTTAATGTCTCTTTTTTGATATTCCTTATAAATACTGCATTGCCTGCTATTTTAGGTATTTTTGCTATGTATTTATGGGAGATAAAAAAGAGTATCTATAAAACTGATTTATGGGCTTATCTTATTACTTTTATAGGTGGATTTTTAAGATTCTATAAGATTGGAGTAAGAAGTATATGGATAGATGAGGCTATAACTGCTCAGGTATCGGGGATGGGTGTGAAGGATATTATTTTAAACAGAGCTTCTACTGGTATCCATCCACCTCTTTATTTTATTCTTATGCACTTTTGGATAAAGATTTTTGGAGACTCAGAAATTGCTATTAGGTCTTTATCAGCTATTTTTGGTATTTTGTGTATTTTTATGATATATAAGCTTGCCTCAAAAATTTTTGATAAGTTAACAGGACTTATCTCTGCTTTTATTTTTGCTTTTTCGCCTTTTTATGTGTATTTTGGACAAGAGGCAAGGATGTATCCCATGGTAACTTTTCTTATACTTCTTTCTCTGTATTATCTTCTCAAAGGGATAGATAAGGGTAAAAATATTATTCTTATTACAATTTCCAATATTCTTATGCTGTATACTCATATTTTTTCAGCCTTTGTAGTCCTTTCTGAAAATCTCTTTGTCTTTATTACTAATTTTAAAAACAAAAAGGTTCTAAAAAAGTGGATTATTGCTCAGTTTATAATTTTGCTCTTTATTTTACCTTGGTTATATGTAATCATTCAAAATAGAACTCCAGAAGTTTATCAAGGAGCCCAGAAGGTTTCTTTGACTAATCTTGGTTATACATTTTTAGAGATAAATCTTGGGGCTGGAAGGGCAGTCTTTAGAAACAAAATCCTTATTGCATCCCTCTTCTTGCTTATTTTTATTATTGGATTTTTGCCTCCTTGGGAAAAGAAAAGAGAAATTCTTCTTTTATTTTTGTACCTTTTTGTGCCTATATTGCTTTTGTTGCTTCTCTCATTGAGGAAGAGTTTCTTTAGTGCTCGATACATTTCTATGTTTATCCCTGGATATGTAATATTTCTTGGAAGAGGTATTAGGAGGTTTAAGCACTATTCTTTAATATTTTTAATTGTTATGGGATTACTTTCAATATACGCTTTAGGGTTAAATTACTATTATAGCAATCTTGCTAACCTGAACCGTCCATGGAGAGATGCGGTAAGATATATACATGAAAATGTGGGAGGGGAAAAAGTCTTTATTTTTGCTCCTTACATGTGGAGACCCTTTGAATACTATAATAGAGGAAAGATAAGCTATGAAACTTTGCATATCTCTCAATTAGAGAATAAATTAAAAGGCTTATCTTCTGGCGAAAGATTTTGGATGATCATTGCAAATCATGAAATAGAGGATCCTGAAGGAAAAGTTATAAGCCTTTTGGAAAATAAATTTATTCCTCTAAAAGAGGTTAGATATTATAGGATTATTATTAAGCAGTATAAAGTGCCAGAAGGCTAATCTGTTTTGATTAGAAGCATGCCTCTATCATAGTTCATTATCTCTTCAAGATCTTTTTTGTATTCTTTGAAATTTTGAACAGGTATTAGTATTTCTTTCTGAACAAACACTCTTTTTAGGTGTAATATATTTTCTTTTCTTTCCACTTGTACAAGATAGCTTATCCAATCATTTTCTTTTATTATCTCTGTGATGGTTGTAGTTATGTTTACTCCTTTGGGAATTTTTATGGTGATATCTTCTACCTCTTTATAAGGTAAGTAGTATTCTATGTCATAAACTCTTTCTTCTTTTGATATCTCCTCTGCAGAATTTATGCTGGTAAATGGGAACATTTTAATTAGGTTTATATCTTTTTTATTAGATATTAGATATGGATTTTCAAATCTTAGTTTGATTAATAAAGGCTCCTCTAGGTTAGATAGGTTTTGTATATCCCAATCTGTTAATTTGGAATTGGGGATGTAATAATTCAAAAGCCTGGATAAGAAGTTTTCCTTTTGAAGAGTAGTCATAGTCTTTAAATAGTAGCGGTAATAGTTTGCAAAATAACCTGTAAGATTTATTAGTACTTCTGCTAATAATTTTCCATCTTCTATGTTAATTTCTATATCATATCTTCTCAAGTTATCTTCGGGCTTGCTCATAGGGATTTTGGTAAATAGTGGTTTACCATCTATAATTATCATTGCGTCTGCCCCTTGATCCATCATAGGAACTTCTCCAAAGGGAACATCTTCTGCGGTTCCATCTAAGAAAAGATATGAGTTTTTATAAGGAAGGGCTACTATAGCGTGGTCAAACTGAAAACCTGGTAATTCTTTTTTAAGAGGTAAAGAGTATCTGGTAGAGACTAGAGTATAATAGGCTTTTATCCCTGCTTCTTTTAGCATGGTGAGAAGTAGAATTGCTTTGTCTTTGCAATCTCCATATTTAGCTTTAAAAATTTCTGGTGCACTGTGAGGCATTATTCCTCTTATCCCATATTCTAATCCCACATATCTTACTTGATTGGTTACAAAGTAATAAATACTTTTTATTTTCTCTTCCTCGGTTTTTGCACCTGAAGTTAGCTCTTTCACTTTTTCTTTTATGTTTTTGTCACTTCTGATCTGAGGGTAAGCAAGAGAATAATACCAATCTGCAAGGGATTCCCAGCTTTCAAAGGTGGTTATCCATAGTTGAGGTACTAATTTAGATGGATCTGGCATATAAGGTTCTTCTATGATTCCTGGTACATTTTCCATTTCCCATGTAAGTATCTTATACTCTTTATCTTCTTTTATTTGGGGTTCTATTTTACCATTGTATACTTTATATTTAAGGTCTATCTGGGAAGGAATTTTCAAAGTATATATACTTCTTAAAATAGGTATTTCATTTTGGAAGAAGAATATATCTTGGAAGTTTTTTCCAAATATACTTCTTGTGTACTCATCAATTACATAGAAACATTCAAGGATAGAACCTTTTTCTACTGATGGCATAGAGATTACAATTTGTCTTTGATCGGTGTAAAGAGGATAGTCACTTGCTATTGCAAAATCTTGTATGGAAGTTGCTTCTATTTCTTTACCATCAGGTTTTATGGTTCTTGCCCTTAATATTCTCACGTCTTCAAAGCTTGAATCGTAATTTATAAGTATTTCACCGTATTTTTCTTTTGCTTCATCTTTTAGAATTTTGATTATTTTATGGAATACTACTGTAAAGGAGCCATCTTTTTGCATTATCCTTTCTTGCCGATCTAATAAATATATGGCAGGAAAGTCTAAGAATTCTTCAGGAACCTTTTGGGTTATGTATTCTGATATGTCAGGTATTCTAATCTGCTCGCTTCTTAGGTAATTTAAATATTCTCTTATTCCTTTATAGGATGGGTCAATGGATATGGCTTTTTGATAAGATTCCATAGCAAGCTCTTTTTCGTCTTTTAAGTTATAGATTTCTGCCTCATAGATGAACGTTTCAGGATACAGATAAGTTATGTTTTTTGCTTTTTCTATTAATTTTTGAGCCTCATCTATTCTTTCTTGAGAAAGATATATACTTATAAGTTGACTATATGCCCATACATCGGTAGGATCCTTATCTATTAAATTTTTAGCTAAGGTTTCTACTATATCGTATTTATGTAGGTCCCTTGCGAGATAAAAGAGATTATAGAAAACTTCCCAGTTTTCCCAATTCATAGATAAAGCCTTCAAATAGTTTTCTATTGCTTTAAATGGCATGTTTCTTTTTTCATACATCTTACCCTTTAAAAAGTAGGTTTCTTGACTTTCTTTGTATTTTTTCTCTAAAGTACTTATTTGATCTTCTGATTCTTTGGTCCAAGAAAGAGCATTAAAGAGTCTTATAAGGAGGCTTCTTAAAAGAAATGAGTTTTCAGGTATATCTTCCTTTTCTAAGTATTTTAAGGCCTCTTCATATCTTCCATGCTCTAACTCATAAAGAGAGAGGTAGTAGAGATTTATTTTTAAATTTTTTGAGATAGAATAAGAATCAAGAAGATAGCTTTTTCCTAATTCTTCTTGGGAGTCTAAATAAATTTTTCCTAATATGAATTTTATAATACTGGAATTTTGCTTTATCTTTTCTGCTCTTTTAAGGTATTCTTCAGCTTCGTCTGTTAAACCCTTCTCGAATAGTAAAAATCCATAAAAAGTGTAAAAAATTTCAGAGGAATCACTTTCCTTTATGAGTTCTTTTTCTGGAGTTATTCTTTCAAAATATACTTGAGCTCTTTTGTAATTCTGTGGTACTAAGGAAATTTTAAGCCCTGGTATTTTGTTCCCTCTCGAATCAGTTACTCTTAAGAAGAAGCCAAAATCTCCTTCTTGATTACAGAGTTTTAGTAAAAGTTTGTGCCAGCCTGAAGAAAGCTTAGTCTTGTATATTTCTTGATTCCAAATTGCTCTTCTTTGAGTTTCTATCTGAGGGAAAGAAAAATCATCTAAAAAGAGTTTATAAGAGCTTGTAGTTCCTATTCTTATGTATATATCTTGATTTTGAGGTACATAAAAGTAGCACAGAGCATAAGAAACAGCCCACTGATTGGGGTAGATTAAGTTGTAAATACTTGTATAGGCATTTTTACCTCTCTCTTCAGGAGTAAACCATTTTATATCAATTCCATTCTTGCCTTGATATGTTTTTTCAAGATTTATTTCTTTTTCTGGAGGATACTCTTTATAAATGCCTGAATTTCCAATATTCTCAAAGGGACCTAAAAAGAGAAAGTCTTTTATAAATCCTTTTTCTTCAGAATACTTTTCTGCTTCTTGAACAAGATTTTGAGAAAGTAAGGCTTTCCAATACAAATATTCTAAATAAGAATTATTAAAATCTTTCTCTCTTAATAAAGTGATTAGTTCTTTGTATATGGGTAGGCTATCCCATAGGTCATATCCTAAAAGTCCTATCACCTGATGCCATGGAGAATTTGGTTTAATCTCTATAGACTTTTTCCAGTGTCTCCAAGCTTGAGATACGTTGTCTTCAAGAAGGTAAGTTATACTAAATAATACATTAGAATAGAAATCTTCATTAGAGGAATTTTTCAATAGTTCAAATTTATTCTCTAAAAGTAGATCTCCTAGTTTAGTAGTTTTAGCAAAGGGGGAAGTGAGTAAAATTAAAAGGAGAATTATTAAGCTAATGCTTATGTATGTCCTTTTTCTCATGACCGTCTCCTTAAATTTTAATCTGATAATTAATTATACAACGTAGATTAGCTTGAAAATATTATCAAATAGAGTGTAAAATTTTTAAAAATAACTTGTGTTAGTTCAAAATATTTTGCATTTAAATAATTTGGAGGAATAAAATGACAAAAAAGAAAAAAGCTCCTACTAGTTGGGACGTGGCTAGACTTGCAGGGGTTTCTAGATCTACCGTATCTTTTGTGCTTAATAATACCCCTGGAATAAAAATAAGTGAAGAGACAAGGAAAAGAGTGCTAGAGGCTGTAAAGGCTCTTGATTATAAGCCAAATGCTATAGCTAGGAGTCTTGCAAAGCAGAAAACAGAGGCTATTGCATTTTTTGTTTTGGATATTGCAAACCCAGTTTTTCCTAATATGGCAAGGGGTATAGAGGATGTTGCGAGACAGAATGGATATATTTTACTTCTTTGCAATACCGATGGTAAGAGTTTAAGAGAACTGAGATATATGAATATAATGTTGGAGAGGAGAGTAGATGGAATAATTGCTGGAGCATTATCTAATGAAGAGGTAAGCAAAATAGCCCAAAAGAAAAATATGCCTCTTGTAATTCTTGAACATCCAAGATTACAGGAACACGATGTAGTTTATGCTGATAATGTTAAAGGAAGTTATGAGGCAGTGATGCATCTTATTGAGTTAGGACACAATAGGATTGCTCATATAACCATAAACCCTGAAAGCATAATTGTTCAAGAGAGAATTGAGGGATACAAGAAAGCCCTTGAAGATGCTGGTATTCCTTTCGATGCTGATCTTTTGAAAATATTTTATGGGAAAGTTGATGAAGAAAGTGCAATAAACGAGCTGTTTTCACTTCCTGATCCTCCTACAGCCATTTTTACTTTTAGTGATTTTATGGCAATTCAAGTTATGAAGATATTAATTAGAAGGGGATATAGGATTCCAGATGATATTTCAGTAGTTGGTTTTGATGACACTCTTGCTAACTTAACAATACCTGCTTTAACTACTGTTTCTCAACCTTTTTATGAAATGGGTGCAAAGGCTGCTGAAATATTAATTGAAAGATTGAAAAATCCTAATATGCCTATACAGCATGTAAAATTGCCAACAAAATTAGTAATAAGAGAGAGTACTGCAAAAAGAAAATAAAAATCAAGTTTAAATTTAAATAATTTAAATTTTAACGATTATGGTATAATTTTACCAAATTATAAAAACGTTTTTTTGGGAGGTGTAAAAATTAAATGGTAGATTTGAAAGAAATTGCAGAGGCTGTGATAAAAGGAAATAGAAAAAAAGTCCAGGAACTTGTTAGCAAAGCTTTAGAGGATGGTTTGAGCCCTGAAGAAATTATAAACAACGGTCTTCTTGCAGGTATGAGTGTAGTTGGGGAGAGATTTAAAAACAATGAAATCTTTGTGCCAGAAGTATTGGTTTCTGCTAGGGCAATGCAGGCTGGAATGGATATACTAAAACCCTTGATTGCTAAGAACCCTGGTATTATTAAAGGGAAAGTAGTTATAGGAACGGTTAAGGGAGATTTGCATGATATAGGTAAAAATTTAGTAGCTATGATGTTAGAAGGAGCTGGATATCAAGTGTTTGATTTAGGAATTGACGTTCCACCAGAGAAATTTGTGGAAGCTATAAAGGAGTATAATCCAGATATAGTAGGTATGTCTGCTTTATTGACTACCACAATGCCTCAAATGGGAGTAACTATAGAAGTTCTTAAGAAAGAGGGGGTAAGAGATAAAGTTAAGGTAATTGTGGGAGGAGCTCCTGTTACAGAGACTTTTGCTAAAGAGATAGGTGCTGATGGTTATGCTCCTGATGCTCCTTCTGCAGTAGAGCTTGTGAATCAACTCTTAGGTTTAAAGTAAATGCATGAGATCAAGGTATTAAACGAGAATAAAATTATATATGCAAATGAGGGAGAAAATCTCCTTGATATATTGAGGGATAACAATATAAATATTGTCTCTCTATGTAATGGCGTGGGATGGTGTGGAAAGTGTAAAGTAAAGATTTGGAGTGGAAAAGTTTCAGCCTTAACGGGAGAGGAGAAAAAACTTCTTTCTGATGAAGAGATTAAAAATAATATTAGACTTGCTTGTCAATTGTGTATTAAGGATGACTTAGAAATAGAAATTTTAGAGAAACATGATTTTTTTAACTTTTCTAAAGGATTGGAATATAAGTTTGTTTTAAACCCTCCTATAAGGATAAGTAAAATTTTCCATAAAATAGATGAAAGAGATATAGTTAAGTCTTATTTAGAATGTATAGAAAAATATGGTGTTTTTGTAAAAGATTTGAATCTGGTTAAGAAATTGACAAATTTTGTCAAAGATAATTATTTTGATGCGTCCATAATAATCTTTGATGAAGAAATTATAGATATAAGAGAAAAAGATTTGGAAAAAATTTATGGGGTTGCGGTAGACTTGGGAACTACAACTCTTGTAGCTACTCTTTTTGATATCACTAATGGTGGAAATTTAGGGGCTAAGATGGAGGTTAATCCTCAGGTATCTTATGGGGCTGATGTCCTTTCTAGGATTAATTACATAATGACTCATAGGAATGGGCTCCCTGTCTTACAGGATTTAATAGATTCTAAAGTAGAAAATATGATTTTAAGTCTTTGTGAAGAAAATAAAATAAATCCTGAGGACATATATCTAATTTCTGTAGCTGGTAACTCGATAATGACTCATATTTTTTTAGGGGTAAATCCCTTAAGTATTGGTGTTTTTCCTTTTACACCAGTGTTTAGAAGGGGTTTAATAGTGTCATCTCGGAATCTTTTTAAGGGTATCAGAAATGCAAAAGTTTATACTTTTCCTCTTATTTCTGGATATGTAGGGGGAGATATTGTCTCTGGAATACTTGCTGTGGGTATGGATTATGAAGATAAAAATATCCTTCTTATAGACATAGGAACTAATGGAGAGATAGTACTAAAGTACAAAGATGAATTTTATGCCTGTGCTACTGCAGCAGGCCCTGCTTTTGAGGGAGGAAATATATCTCAAGGGATGATAGCAGTAAATGGTGCTATAGATCATGTATGGCTTGAGGATGAAAATATAAGGTATAGCGTAATTGGAGATGAGCAGGAAAAAGGTATAACTGGTTCTGGATTAATAGATGCGGTAGCTTTAATGCTTGATCTAAAAATAGTCGATGAGACAGGTAGAATGAAAAAGGAGTACTTTAATATAGGAAAGGTAAAGATAACTCAAAAGGATATAAGAGAGTTCCAATTAGCAAAATCTGCAATAAGGGCTGGAATAGAAATGGTTCTTATTAAGGCTGGTATTTCTTATAAGGATTTGGATAAGGTATATATATCAGGTAATTTTGGAAACTATATTAATTTAGAAAATGCCATCAAAGTGGGACTTTTACCTCCTCTTGAAATGGGAAAATTTGTAATATCGGGAAACACCTCTTTAATTGGAGCAGAGCTACTACTTCTTGATAAAAATTTTATTAAAAAAAGTGAATCTATTATTAGCAAGATTAAATATATAGAATTATCCTCATCTTCCGAGTTTCAAGATTTATTCATTAAGTTTATGAGATTGGGGGCGGGATATTATGAATAACAAAAATAAAAGGCTTGTTATTCCACTTTTAGGAGCCCCTGGGGTCAAACTCACGGATACTACTCTTAAAGAAAACTTGAGCGATCCCTTTGTTCAATTTAAGACTCTTTATAAGATTGTGGAGAGATTTAATCCTGATGGAATTTTTCCTTTTATGGATCTCACAGTAGAGGCAGAGGCTTTGGGTTTAAAGATTGAGTTTCCTGAGAATGATAACCCATCGGTTAGGGAGCATCCTGTTAAAAATAGAGATGCTTTAAACGAGATAAAGAGAAAATGGAAGGGTGTCTCTGAAAGAATGATTACTTTTATAAAAGTTTGTGAGATGATGGCAAAAGAGTTTAATATTTTAAAGGGAGGATATGTGATAGGACCTTTTACCCTTGCAGGAGAGCTTGTGGGAGTTAATGATTTAGGAATTAATGTTATAGAAGATCCAGATTTTGTTGAAGAGGTCGTAGATTTTACAACAAGTGTAATTTTCGAGTATGCTAAGGCTCTTTTGGAAACGGGTATAGATATGATTGCAGTTTTAGAGCCTACAGCGGTAATTCTTTCTCCCCAGCAATTTAGGGAATTTTCAATGAAACATTTTAAACATCTTTCATCAGAATTAAAAAAACCAGTTATTTATCATATATGTGGGAATACCAAGCATTTAATTGAGGATATGGGAAAAAGTGGTGCATGGGGTTTGAGCCTTGATAGTGCTGTTGATCTGAAATGGGCTTCTGAAATAGTTCCTTCGGATGTTAGACTCATAGGTAATTTAGATCCTGTAAAAGTATTCTTACAGGGTAATCCTGAGATGATATATGAAAAGACTAAGGAACTTTTGGAAAAAATGAGAGATGTAGATAATTTCATACTAAGTTCGGGCTGTGATATTCCTTTGGGAACACCTTTAGAAAATATTGATGCGTTTATGCAGGCTGCTAAAAGTTTTAAATAGTTATTGAAAAACTCCGACGATTTTGGTATTATATCTGATAAACTTTATAAAATTTTAGGAGGTGATGAAGTTGGTATGGATCATGCCTTGCCCGAAAAGGGCGGTTCACATAGAAGCAAATATACTGAAACTTTATAAAAGGAGGTATGAGGATGTTAAGGACAATTGAAGAAATAAATGAGAAAATCCGCCAGGGTAAGGCAGTGGTGGTTACTGCTGAAGAGATGATTGATATTGTAAAAGAAAAGGGTGTGGAGAAGGCAGCAAAGGAGGTTGATGTGGTAACCACAGGAACATTTGGCATTATGTGTTCGTCAGGAATATATTTTAATATAGGACATACAAAGCCAAGGATAAAGTTAGGTGGAGGAAAGGTTTATTTAAATGGGGTTCCAGCTTATGCTGCTTATGCTGCAGTAGATCTTTTCCTTGGAGCAAATGCACTTCCTGATGATGATCCGAGAAACAGATATTATCCTGGTGATTTTGAATATGGTGGAGGACATGTGATAGAGGATCTTGTTTCTGGAAAAGAGATTAGAATTACAGCACAAGCTTATGGTACAGATTGTTATCCCAGGAAGTTTTTAGACGCATACATAACTATACACGATTTAAATGAGGCTGTACTTTTTAATGTGAGAAATGCTTATCAAAATTATAATGTGGCTGTAAATTCTTCAGATAAAACCATATATACATATATGGGTATGTTAAAACCTCGTTTTGGAAATGCAAATTATAGTAGTGCAGGACAACTCTCTCCTCTTTTAAATGATCCTTATTATAAGACTATTGGAATAGGAACTAGAATATTTCTTGGTGGAGGAATAGGATATGTGGCCTGGCATGGTACACAGCATAACCCTAATGTAGAAAGAACAGAAAGAGGAATACCTAAGGGAGGAGCAGGTACCCTTGCAGTTATAGGAGATCTCAAGCAGATGAGCAGTGAGTGGCTCCGAGGGGTAAGTATGAAGGGTTATGGGGTATCTCTTGCTGTTGGAATAGGAGTTCCGATTCCTGTTTTAGATGAGGAGATCGCTTTTTATACATCGGTAAGTGATGAAGATATATTAGCACCTGTAGTGGATTATGCTACTACTTATCCTAATAGAGGCTCTGAGGTAATAACTTATGTGAGTTACAAAGAACTGAGAAGTGGAGAAATAGAACTTTTTGGGAAAAAGGTTCCTACAAGTCCTCTCTCTAGCTATCCTAAGGCAAGGAGAATTGCAGAAATTCTCAAGGAATGGATTAAAGAAGGTAAATTTTTACTTACTTCTCCATCTGCTCCAATTCCTGGGGTAGAATCGGGGATTAAATTTAAGCCCTTTAGTGGGAGAGAGATATTGGAGGAGGTGGAGAAGAGATGAGAACGGAAAGAATAGTTTTGCATTTTCCTAAAGAGCTTGCAGATAAACCAGTGATTGTGAACTTGGTAAAGAAGTTTAATTTAGATTTTAATATATTAAAGGCAACTATCACCCCTGATGCGGAAGGGGTTATGGTGTTGGAAATAACAGGGGAAGATAATAAGTTTTCAGAAGGTATCGAATATTTAAAAGAGCTTGGTGTTTCTATACAGCCTTTATCAAAGGATGTAATATGGCTTGAAGATAAATGCGTCCACTGTGGATATTGTGTGAGTTATTGTCCTACAAAAGCGCTCAATAGAGATGAAAAAACTCTAACTGTTAGTTTTGATTCTCAGAAATGTACTGCATGTGGAATATGTGTTGAGATTTGTCCATATAGTGCTATGGAGATGAAAATTTTTGTATAGGCTAACTCAGATTTAAAGGGGGAGAGATTTTTTCATTTTCTCCCCCTTATTTTATGAGATGTCTTCAGATAAGTATGTAGAGAGAACTTATAGAAAGTATATGAAAGCTCTTGATCTTGTATCTTTTCAGGTAAAGATACAAGAAAGTGATCTTTATATTTTGGCAAAAAAAGATTTAAAAAAAGAAGCTGAAAAGTTTTTACTTTTCTATAGAAAGCAAATTGAGGATTATATTTTAGAAGATCCAGTATTTAAATTAACTCTAAGTCCACATAGACCAAAGGATAATGCTCCTGAAATAGTGCAAGATATGTGCTTTTGGTCAGGGAAAGCAGGAGTTGGACCTATGGCATCGGTTGCTGGAGCTATAGCAGAATATGTAGGAAAGGAACTTCTAAATTACTCCGATGAAGTAATTGTTGAAAATGGGGGTGATATATTTATTTCAACAAAAAAAGAGAGGAAAGTAGCAATATTTGCAGGAGAATCGCCTTGGAGTAATAAAATAGGAGTTTTAATTCCCCCTAACTCAACCTTAGGAGTATGTACATCTTCAGGTAAAGTAGGTCCTTCATTAAGTTTTGGAGTGACAGATGCGGTTATGATTGTTTCTAATTCTGCGGTATTTTCTGATGCTTTGGCGACAGCTGTTGGGAATATGATTAAAAATGAAAAGGATGTAGAATTGGGAATTGAATTTGCACGAAAATTCCCTGAAGTAATACAGGTTGTGATAGTTTTTGATAAACATCTTGGAGTTTGGGGGAATCTTGAGCTTATAAAGTTATAATCATATAATTTCAATTACTACCTGAACATTATCATCGACATCATTTATATCAACAATTCTTCCTTTAAAATCGGGATCATTAATTAGATTTTTTATTTCTTCAGGTGATATCTCTATCTTTTCTCCATATTTTCCAGCATAGGTACTGGCAAATTTTAAGCCCCAGCTTAAAAATGATAGAGGAACCGTTATATTTACAATATTTCTTTCTTTTTCAACGACATTTACTCTTAAATATCTTTTCTCTTTTTTACTTACTTCTTCAAGCTTTTTTATAAGTTCTTCTGCCTCATCGGCCCTTATTCTTCCTTCTTCTACAAGTTTTAGAATTTTATACCTCTCTTCCCTCATCTTTATATTCCTCCTGTATTTAGGGAATATTAGTTTTATGCCAGTATAAATGAAAACTAAAGGCCATAGTTTCCAAAGGTCTTTTAATACAGGGACATCAAAATTATTAGCTAAAAGTGACAAGCCAATGATTATTAGAAAAATACTCCAAAAGACTTTATTAAACATTTTCTCCCTCCTCTAAAATCTTAAGGGCATCTTGTACAGTTATCTCTCCTTTTTCCAACTTATTTATGATCCATTTAACTTTATCTTTAGGTTCTTCCTCTTCCTCGAGGAGTCCTAACTTTTTAAGAATATTATCTAACTTACTCCTTACCGTAGGATAAGAAAGTTTTAGAATTCTTTCCATTTCCTTAACGTTTCCTCGAGTTTTTAAAAATAGCTCTAAGAATTCAAGTTCTTCTTGAGGAAGGCTTGCTAAACGGTTTACCCAAAACTCTCCTTCTATAGTAATTTTGCAATTAGGGCATTCTAATTTTTTTATTATCATTTCGTTGCCACATATAGGGCATCTCGGTAAAGGATGAGACATTTTTATTCCTCCTTTAAATTTTCATGGATAATTTTATAAAGTTTAAAATAAAAAATCAATATTTTAAAAATTGATTTTAAAAATAGAAAAATTTACTCGGATCTTAAGGCTTGAATGGGATCTAAATTGGCAGCTCGCATAGCTGGTAAGACTCCAAATATGAGTCCAATAAAGAGTGAGAAAGAGAATCCAAGAATTAAAGTTGAGTAAGAAAGGCTATAAGGTACCTCAAATTTAGAGAGGATCTCTCCTGCAATAATAGAAAGAGCTATGCCAAGGGTTCCCCCAATCATTCCTAAAAAAGCAGATTCGGTTAGGAATTGTATGAGAATGTCTCTTTTCTTAGCTCCAATTGCTTTTCTAATTCCAATCTCTTTATATCTTTCCGTTACAGAAACAAGCATTATGTTCATAATTCCAATGCCACCAACAATAAGAGAAATTGCAGCTATACCAGCAAGGGTTAGTGTTAATATGTTTAATATATCATTCATGGCAGAGAGAAGATCTTCCTGTTTTGCAATGACGAAATTTAATTTTCCTCTTCTTTGTTTTAAGACAAAGATTAATTTTTGTCTGTAGGTTTCTATGCTTTTATTTTCTTTAACCTGTGCAATGATGAAATTTAGAGTTTGGTCGCCCTTTAGCATTAATGCAGTGGTCAGCGGAATTATTATTCTTGAATCTAAATCTCCTAAGTTCTGACTATAGCCTCTTTCTTTTAGAATACCTATTATTCTGAAATTATGATCTCCGATCTTTATAATCTTGTTTGTTGCCTCTTTATAACTAATAGCTATACTTTTGGCTATTTTAGGTCCTACTATGCATACTTTTTCTTTGGCATCTTGCTCGTAGGATGTAAAAAACCTACCCTCAATTATTGAGTCTTTACTTATTAAGATTCCATCATTATCAGTGCCTTGTACATTGGCCTCTATGGGAAAAATCTGGTAATAGACATTATAGGGTGAGGATACTAAGGAAGAAACTAATAGTTCGTTCCTAAAGATGTTTCTAAGATATAATAGGTCATTGTAACTAAAAAGTTGAGGCATTCCTCTTCTTGGTCTTTGACCTTGTATGGATCTAAAAGTGCCTCCAGTCTCTGTGGAGGATGGAAATATTATTAGAGTATTACTGCCAAGGTTTTCTATTATCTGAAGGGTTTGGTTTTTAGCTCCTTCTCCAATAGAAATAAGCAATACAACAGAGAATACCCCTATAATTATTCCCAATATAGTCAAAAAAGATCTTAATTTATTAGATATTAGAGAATAAACAGCCAGTCTCAGATTCTCTTTAATTTGGGTTTTCATCTTTTTATCTCATTATCTATTTTTACTTTCTTATTATTGGCGATTTTGTCAATAGGGGATGTTATTATAAGATCTCCCTCTTTCAATCCTTCTTTTATTTCAATTTCGTCAAGAGTCATGTCTCCAATAATTACTTCTCTCTCTTGAGCCTTTCCATTTTCATAAACATACACATAGGTTTTTCCTTCTTTAAAAGTTATGGCGCTCAAGGGAATTGTAATAACATCTTTCTTTACTCCAATATTTATTATGGCTGAGATGGTCATTCCTTCTACTACTTTTTCTCCCAGTTGGGGAATAGGAATATATACTTCGTATGCGTAGGTTCCATCTTTATTTAAGGATGGAATTTTGCTTACATAAGTTACTTTCCCTTCCCATGGATTTTGATCAAGAGCATCTACAGTAATTATTGCTTTTTGGCCTTCTCTTATCTTTAGGACATTGTTTTCATCTACTTTCAAGATGGCATTTAGCGAGGTAGGATCAATTATGATAAAGGCAGGGTTATTTTGGGGTAAAGCTAAATTGAACATATTAAGTAAGCTTGAGAAGTTTCCCAATAAGTTGTTTAAGTTTAAGTTATTTTGTGAAATTTGTACTGTCTCATTGGGAGAGAGATTTACTTTAGCGATGAATCCATTTATGGGAGACTTAATTATTCTTTCTTCATATAATTTCTTCAAGGATTCATAATATGACTCTAAAGTTTTTATTTGATCTGATGTTATTTTAAACTCTGATTGAGAATTAAGAGTACCAAAGGCAATACTGATTTTAGCAAGATCAATTATATTTTTTATTTGCTCTATTTGCTTTTTTAAGTCTTCGGCATCTATTATTGCTAATATATCTCCTTTTTTAACTTTATCTCCTGGTTTTACCCTTACCTCTTTAACAACTCCTGAGATTTTTGGATAAATCTCTATTTTTCTTAAGAAAGAGAGGTTACCGCTTAGGTTAATTGTTAGATTTAGATCTTTCTTACTTATCTTTTCTACTTTTACAAGAATGGCGTTATTACTTTGATAGAAAACAGTTATTCCAATTGCTGTAAGGATTAGAACTATGATTAATAATCTTTTCATCTTTTCACTTCTCCTGTCCTTCAAGTTTTTCTAAGAATTCCTTTAAAAATTCAATATATCCTTTGGAATATCCTGCAAAGTTTTCTAAATTACGAAGAATAATTTTATCATATTCTTCTTTAAGAGTAGAATTATTTCCCATAAATAAATCTTTTGGAGCCTTGTAATTTTTAGTCTCGTTTATTTCTTTGAAGTATTTTGATTGTATTTCAAACAATTTACCTGCATCCTTTCTTGATGTCCATGCAGCTTTGATTCCTGCTTCTTCAGGGTTTTCTATTTTATATGGTTTTGCCTTTTTTAACGTTTCAATATATGCAGGATTTTTATTTAAAATTTGATACTCTTGATAATCTTCAAGGGTATAATGGTGGTTTTCTCCTTGAGCAATTACTTTTTCAAGATTAAAAATATTTTTTATAACATTTCCAAGAGGCATAGGATAAGCATGAAAAGGTTGGGTTAGATCTTGTAGATAGTGAAGGCTATAGGCAAAGAATCTAAATCCCCAGTAATAATCCCTTTTTTGGAAAGCTTCCCTTGCTAAATTCCAGAAGTGTATTATTCTCTTTGGGGCTTCACCTAATTTTAAAACTCCTCCAAGGGCAATGTAATACTGATGTCTCCAGCCTGAGCTTCCCCCTGTAAGCTTCTGCATGGAGTTTAAGTTGAGGTTTTCATCCATGCCATTGTCTGGTTCAGTAACATACCTTGTTATAATAGTAATGGCATCTATTGTGTCTCCTATTTTTTCTCCTCTATAAGGTATGGCATAAGCTGGGTTATAAGGAGAGGGATCATTGTAGGTATAAGGAGTTACCTTTATCTTGTTGTAGTTTTTCAACCACACATAGTCTTTTAATATTATTTCGGTCATTTCTCTGTGGGCTGACCAAGAGAAAATAGGAGATATGAGGATAAGAAATAAAATTCCTAAAAAGATAATTCTCTTTTTCATACTTTTGCCTCCCCAATCATAATATTCTTTCCCCTGAGTTCTTTTTAAAAAGGTAAATTTTTTTAGGCAATGAAAAGGCTATTTTTTCACCACAACGATATATTTCTCCTGATTTAATTTCTATTTTGATAGAGCTATTATCTTCTAACTGTACATGGAGAACCTTCGAAATGTCGGCTGGAGTTCCATCTATGAAATATATTTCACCTTTTATTTCACCATTAGGATTTATCTCTACGTCCTTTCCATGGAATCCTAAAAGATACTCTCCATCTTCTATTTTTTTATCTAAAGGAATAGTCTTATCTCTCCACATAATCTGAGAATTAATTACTTTTACTTCTAGCAGGTTCATAGAAGGTTTTCCAAAGAAGGAAGCCACAAAAGAGTTTTTAGGATTGTTTACTATTTCCTCATAAGTTCCCACTTGTATTATCTCTCCGTTATTCATAATCCCTATTAGATCTCCTATGCTTATTGCTTCAGTTTGATCATGGGTTACATATACGGAGGTTACGTTAAAGGTTACAAGTAGCTTTTTTAATTGAGCTCTTGTAATAACTCTGAGTTTTGCATCAAGATTAGATAAGGGTTCATCAAAAAGCATGACCGATGGATTTCTTATTATACATCTTCCTATGGCTACTCTTTGTTGTTCGCCTCCAGAAAGCTCTTTAGGTTTCTTATCTAATAAGTATTCAAAACCTACTCCAAGAATTTTTGCTGTCTCTCTTATTTTTTCATCAATTTCCTTTTCAGGGACCTTTTTAATCCAGAATGGAAAGGCCAAGTTTCCTCTCGCTTTATAGTGAGGATATAGAGCATAGTTTTGAAAAACCATGCCAATTCTTCTTTCGTAGGGAGACAATTCACTCACATCTTCGCTGTTAAAAAATATTTTTCCTTCGTCAGGCTTTTCTAAGCCCGCAATTACTTTTAGAAGAGTTGTTTTGCCACAACCAGAAGGGCCTAATATGGAGATAGTTTTTCCTGCTGGTATATTTAAGTTGATATTTTTAAGAGCATATATGGTTTCATTTTTTGCTTTAAAGGTTTTTGTAATATTTTCTAATCTAATCTCTATACTCATTGATTAGATGTTAAAAATTTTTTCATCAATAGGAGGATTTATCTTGAAGTTTTTATACACTCTTCTGTGAACTAATTCGTTTTGTCCATTTGTATTTTCATATTGTTCTAATTGAATTGGAATAAAATTATTCTTTTCAATATATATTCTTTGAAGCGAGTAATTATAAAGTCTGTCTCTACTATCTCCAATCTCAATTACATAACAGCTATATCCCAATATATTTACCTCTTTTATAGATTGAGGATTATACTTAGTTAGGATATCGACAATATACTCAAGACTCAGTTCGTTTACTCTTCCTCTTCTTATGGAAAGTACTATAGGATCATCTACGTTAAGAGATAAAGGTATAAAGCTTAGAACTCCTCCCTTTTTGTATCTTACTCTGCCATTCTGGTATACAATAATAGTGCCTTTATCTTTTCCCTCCATGATTTCTAATCTTATTTTGTCGGGTTTTTGAAAATAGTACTCATAGGTTATATTTTCCTCATTATTTCCAGCTTTGTTATATACTTCAAGAATGCAAGAAAAGGTTTTTAGATTTTTATAGGATGAAATTGTTTTTTGCAGAATTTCTTCGTAGGATATAGCAAAGGAGGGTTTGTTTGTCCCCAATAAGGTGAGAACGAATAATAATAAAATTATGTATTTTATAAATCTTATTTTTCTCATATTTCCTCTATTTTGACCTGTTCAAAAGTCTCTATGGTTCCATAGATGTCTTTACCAAAATACAAAAGGGGTTTAAATTTTTCAGGAATGTATGTGTTTTTAAAAATTTCTTCATGGGCTTGGGCGTATTGTACTCTGCCAATTATAAGGTGGTGATCTGCAGGAAGTTCAATAATCTTTTCAAGAGTACATTCGATATGAGCTAAACATTCTTTTATTATAGGCGATTTTATTTTATTGGCTGGAATGGGAGTGAGATTTGCTTTTTTAAATTTATTCACTTTCCTTCCTGAGAATCTTCCGCAAATAAAAACAGCTTTTCTTAAAGAATAATCGGGTATGTTTATTGCAAAGTCTCCTGTTTCTTTTATAAGTTCGTAGGTATATCTTTCAGGTCTTAAGCTTATACTGATAAGAGGAGGATTTATACTTATAGGCGTAATCCAAGATGCAGACATTACATTTGGATTATTATTTTTTCCAATACTTGTTATTAAAATCCCTGGTAAAGGGTGTAAAAGATATACAAAATTTGTTTTTACTTCATGATACATGAGAATCAACTCCTATATTTTTAATATCCACTCGAAGTCATAATTTTTAGCTGTAAAGACCCCATTTTTATACTCTAATTTTTCTGTTTCTAAAAAGACTATAATTTGGGATCCAAATTTATTAAGGTCCTTTGTTTTATTATATTCTTTTATTGCAGAAAGAGGAAAGGTTAGGAATAGGGTTTTTCCATTATATAAGTCTTTATCATCTTCAGTGTAAAGTACTATGTTGATGGTTGTTTTATCAGGGAGTTCTGAAGAGTTTAGTATGTTTACCAGATTTTTAAGAATTCTGTTTATCATAGAAGGATAAGGTAAACCTTTTTGTTGTAGTTTTGTATAAAAAGATAGATTTAGTCCAATAGCAGGGTGATATATGGGTATACTCATCTTAAAGGTATCATCCAGAGATTTGAGATCTTTTTCTAAATTTCCTTTAGATAGATTACTAAAAGTTAAAGCATGTAGAACAAAAATTGTAGCTGGTTTTTTAGGCGGTTGAGTCTTTGTGGTAGTTTGGGTCTGAGCAAAAATTATAGTTGATAAAAACAGTATCAGGGTAAATATGAAAATATAATTTTTTCTCATTGGTCTTATGCCTCCTATAAATTAATTTAACTTTTAAGTATTATATAATAGTTTATCATGAATAACCAATTTGATAGCGAAAAGAAAATATTCATAATACCATCCAGAAAGAAAAAAGAATTTCTCGAAAGAATTGAGAAAGATCTCAACGAAGAACAAAGAAAAGTAGTTTTAGAGGCAGATGGTCCTTCTTTGGTTATTGCTGGACCAGGTTCCGGAAAAACAAGGACTATTGTTTATAGAGTAGGCTATCTTGTAGCTCTTGGCTATTCTCCAAAAAACATTATGCTTTTAACCTTTACTAACCAGGCTGCAAGACATATGATTAACAGGACTCAGGCTCTTATAAGGGAGAGTATTGAAGAGATTTGGGGTGGTACTTTTCATCATGTGGGAAATAGAATATTGAGAGTTTATGGCAAGATAATAGGCATTAATGAGCAATATAACATTCTTGATAGAGAAGATTCATTGGATCTCATTGATGAATGTCTTGAGGAGTTATTTCCAGAAGAGAATCTTGGTAAAGGAATCTTGGGTGAGCTTTTTAGCTATAAGGTAAATACAGGAAAGAATTGGGATGAAGTTTTAAAGATAAAGGCACCTCAGATAATAGATAAAATTGAGATTGTGCAGAAGGTTTTTGAGAGATATGAGAAAAGGAAAAGAGAGCTTAATGTTCTTGATTATGATGATCTACTTTTCTTTTGGTATAGATTGCTTTTGGAGAGTGAAAAGACGAGGAAGATTTTAAATGACAGATTTTTATATATTCTTGTGGATGAGTACCAAGATACTAATTGGCTTCAGGGAGAAATCATAAGGCTTACGCGAGAGGAAAATAAGAATATATTGGTAGTAGGAGACGATGCTCAAAGTATATACTCTTTTAGAGGAGCAACCATCGAAAACATCTTATCTTTTCCAGAAATTTTTCCAGGCACACGGATTTTTTATTTGGTTTTCAATTATAGGAGCACTCCTGAAATAATAAATCTTGCAAATGAGATAATTAAAAGGAATACAAGACAATATTTTAAAGAGATAAAACCTGTTTTGAAAAGTGGAAGTAAGCCAAAACTTGTATGGGTGAGGGATGATGAGGAGGAAGCACAATTTGTAGTAGAGGTTATAAAAGAGTTACATAAAGAGGGTGTAAAATATAAGGACATAGGTGTACTTTTTAGATCCAATTATCATTCTATGGCCGTTCAAATGGAACTTACTCTGCAAGGGATTCCCTATGAGGTTAGGGGAGGTTTAAGATTTTTTGAACAGGCTCACATTAAAGATATGATCTCTCTGCTGAAGATACTTTTTAATCCTCAAGATGAAATATCCGCTCAGAGATTTTTTAAATTATTTCCAGGTATTGGTAGAGCTTATGCAAAAAAACTTTCTCAAGTTTTGAAAGAGTCTAAGGATTTTGATAAGATTTTTCAGATGCAGTTTAGTGGAAGGACTCTTGAGGGTTTGAGGATATTAAAAAACATTTGGGATAAAATAAAGGTTATTCCTGTTCAAAACTTTTCGGAGATTTTAAGGGTATTTTTTAATGAATATTACAAAGATTACTTGGAAAGAAATTATCCTGATTTCAAAGATAGAGAAAAGGATGTTGATCAACTTATTCTTCTTTCTGAAAGGTATGATGATCTTGAGAAGTTCTTAAGTGAGCTTACTCTTTATACTTATGCAGGAGAAAAATTATTAGAAGAGGAAGAAGAAGAGAAAGATTTTGTAGTTTTGTCTACAATTCACCAGGCTAAGGGACTCGAGTGGCATGCTGTGTTTATTTTGAGGCTTGTTCAGGGAGATTTTCCATCCTATAAAAGTATGGATAATATAGAAGAAGAAAGAAGGCTTTTTTATGTGGCTGTTACAAGAGCAAAAAGAGAACTCTATGTTATTACTTATCTTACGAGAAAAGTAAAAGATATGAATGTTTTTACTAAGCCATCTATCTTCCTCGAAGAGCTCCCTTACAAAGAGCTCTTCGAGGAGTGGATAGTTCAAAGAGAGATTTAGTAATTATTGATTTTTTAATAGTTCGTTAGCTTGTTCTGCAAATATATAATCCACTACTTCCACATCTACATTTTTTACTCCATCTATTTCCTTGACTGCTTTTTTAATGGATAAGGCTAATTGTATCCCTAAAGGGCAGAATGGAGTTGTAGGTCTAAAAACTATTTTTACATTTCCGTCATTGTCTATCTCTAATTTTTCTATGGTGTTTAGAGTGACTAAGTCTAATCCTACCTCAGGGTCTATAATTTCTTTTAATTTATTTTCTATTGTTTCCTTTAAATTCATACCATTCACCTCGTAATTTTTTGTTAGTATAATATAATAAAATGTCCTCTGATAAAATTAAAGAAATATTAAAATTTACTTGGGAGGTAAGTAATGAAGAAAATACTAATCGTTGAAGATGAACAAAATGTTAGGGGGCTTATTAAGGAGACCCTTGAATTCCTAAACAAATATGAAATCCACGAGGCAGGTACAGGTAAGGAGGCATTAGAGAAAATAAAGGAGTTAAATCCGGATCTTGTAATTTTGGACATAATGCTCCCTGATATTGATGGATATACAATATGTGAGCAGATTAAAGAGGATCCTTCATTAAATTCTCTTGTCCTAATACTAACAGCAAGGTCTAGTGATCTTGATAAAAGAGTTGGCTATAGTATGGGCGCAGATGATTATATGACTAAGCCTTTTGGACTTGCAGATTTAATTACTAGAGTAGAAAATCTTTTGGGAGAGTAAGATTTTTAAGGTTAGGGCTCTTTTTTTATGGTGAAGACTTATTATAACGAAACAAAAGAAAGGCTTTTGTCTTTATTTAGAGCCTTACTTCTTTTTATAGCCTTACTACTTGTGAAGTTTGATATAATCCCTCCAATAAACCAAAGCATTTTTAATATATTTCTTGTTTTTTCTTCTATTTATATATTGATCACAACCATATTTCCTGTATATAAGTATCCTATTTTTTATAAGCATGAGATTTTTACTGCGATAGATGTGATCTTGGTAGCCATACTTGTATATCTTACTGGAGGAATTTCAAGTGATCTATATTTGTTCCTTATTTTTCCGATAGTATCTTCTGCTTTTAGATATGATTTCAGATCTGCTATACTTTCTGCCATATTAGTTACTCTTGTTTTTATACTTTTTGGAATTATTCAGGGTGTTAACATAATCTTAAGTAATACTTATATTAGAGTTGTTGAGCTTGGAGTTATAGCTATTGTTCTTGCTTTATTCTTGAATTATATTGGTAGAGAAAGTTTAAAACTTGAGCAAAAGATAAATGAAATGAAGATATTCTCTGAGATAATAAAAACCGTTAACTCATCTTTGGAAACTAAGGAAATTCTATCTCTAATTTTAGATTCTGCAGTGAAACTTTTAGGGGCTGATGGTGGAACTATTTTTTTAAAAGATAAAGATACAGGGGATTTGATCTTTGAGAGAGCTATTGGAGAGAAAGGAGAATTATTAGAGGGTAAGAAATTGTCTAAAGGAGAAGGTATTGTAGGTTGGGTAGTAGAAAATGGAACTCCTATAATTATAAATAATCCTCAGAAAGATCCAAGATTTTCAAGCTATTATGATAAACTCTCTGGATTCAAAACAGGCTCAATAATTTGTGCCCCTTTAAAAGTTGGAGATGAAGTTCTAGGAGCTATAGAGGTTATAAATAGCAATAGAAATAGGAAATTTACCGAGTATGAGCTTGATATGCTTATGAATTTAGCATACGAGACCTCTGTAGCTCTAAATAAGGCAATTCTCTATAACGAAGTGAATTTAGAAAGAGAGAAAATGAAAAAGATTCTTGAAAATGTTGGTGATGGTTTGGTTATTTTAGATGGAAGAAAAAGATTGTCCATGTTTAATAATGTGGCAGAAGAGATATTTAAATTATCTCCTGAACAGAAAGAGAAAAGATGTACAGAAGTTTTAAAGTGTAGGAATTTATCTGGAGAATTAATGTGTTCTGAATGTCCGTTGGATAAAATGGTGTTTCAGGGGCTTTCTTTGATGCAATATGAGATGAAGGTTTGGAATGGAGAAAAAGAAATTATTTTAGGATGCAATCTTTCTAGTACTTGGGAGGGTAGAAAGGTTACCAATTTTATCCTTGCTCTTAGGGATATAAGTTTGGCAAAGGAGCTTGACAGGATGAAATCAGAATTTGTTGCTAATGTATCTCATGAGTTAAAGACACCTTTAACAGCTATTAAAGGCTATAGTGAGCTTCTAATAAAAATGAATCTACCACCAGAAAAAGTAAGAAATTATTATCAGATAATATATAAGGAATCGGAACGCTTAACTCAATTAATAAATGATTTACTTGAAGTTTCAAGAATAGAATCTGGTAAGATTGAACTTAAAAAGGAAATGGTGGAAATAAGAAAGGTAATAAAAGAAAGAGCTACTTTTTTCCAAACGCAGACTTCAAAGCATACAATAGTTTTGCAATTCCCTGAGTATCCTACCTTTATTCTTGGAGATAATGCAAGACTTGCTCAGGTTTTTCATAATCTTTTAGATAATGCTATTAAATACTCGCCTAATGGAGGAAATATATGGGTAAGAGTTTCAGATAAAATGGAGGATATAGTAATAGAGGTGCAAGATCAAGGGATAGGAATCCCTCCTGAGCATCTTCCTCATATTTTCGATAGGTTCTATAGAGTAGATAGCTCTTTGAGGAAGTCTACAAGTGGAACGGGGCTTGGTCTTTCAATAGTTAAGAGCATCATAGAAGCTCATGGAGGAAAGATCTCAGTAGCAAGCAAGGTGGGAGAGGGTACTACCTTTACTATAAGGCTTCCAAGAAGGTTTTCTCTTGTAGATCCTCTCACAGGAACCCTCTCTTTACCTTACTTTTTCCCTCTGTTATGGAGGGAGATGTATAAAGTCCAAGGGCCTTTTGCTTTTGGTAGAATCTATTATGAATTTGAGGGGCTCATATCTGATAATGTGAGAAAGAATACTATTTATAACCTTGCAAATAGATTAAAAGAAAGGTTAAGACCCAATGATCTAATTGGGCATGGTTTTAATAGATTTTATCTTTTTACAAGGACAGTAATGGATATAGAAGAAAAAGTCTCCCATATCCCTTTAGGAGATATGGGAGACTTAAAGGTACATCTGAAATTTTTAACTTCTGTTAATAATAGTATAGAAGATGTGGTCAGGCTTGTGAACGAGGATTTTTAGCGACTCTCCCATGTAGAAATACTGTAGTTAGGTGCCTCTTTTGTTATTATTACATCATGAGGATGGCTTTCTCTTAATCCTGCATTGGTAATTTTTATGAATTTGGTTTTGGTTCTTAACTCTTCTAAGTTTTTAACCCCACAATAACCCATTCCCGATTTTAGCCCACCAACAAGTTGGAATAATACTTCTGAGACAGGTCCTCGATAAGGAACTCTTCCTTCAATACCTTCAGGTACTAATTTTTCCGATTGTTCCTGAAAATATCTATCTTTACTTCCCTCTTTCATTGCTGATAAAGATCCCATTCCTCTATAGACTTTGAAACTTCTTCCCTGATATATCTCTATTTCGCCAGGACTCTCTTCTGTTCCTGCAAGTAGACTTCCCAGCATTACTGCATGAGCCCCTGCTGCTATTGCTTTTGTTATATCTCCTGAAAATTTTATGCCCCCATCAGCAATAATTGGCACATTGTACTTTTTTGCTTCTTTTGCACATTCCCATATGGCAGAAAATTGGGGAACTCCTATTCCAGCTACTACTCTTGTGGTACATATAGATCCTGGCCCAATTCCTACTTTTACTACGTCTGCGCCTGCATCAATTAAAGCTTTAGTGCCTTCTGCTGTAGCCACATTTCCTGCAACGATTACAACTTCTTTTGAAAACAATTTTTTGAGTTCATTTACTGTTTCTAATACCCTTTTGTGGTGACCATGAGCAGTATCTACTACAATTACATCAACTTCTGCTTCTACAAGGGCTTTTGCTCTTTTTATAGCCTCTTCCCCAACTCCTATAGCTGCTCCTGCAATAAGCCTACCTTTCTTATCTTTTGCAGCATTTGGATATTGTTTCATCTTTTGTATATCTTTAATGGTTATGAGCCCTCTTAGTTTAAAATCTTTATCTACTATAGGAAGTTTTTCAATTTTATACTTTTGAAGTATTTCTTGGGCATCTTTTATGGTTATTCCTACCTGAGCTACTATGAGGTTATCTTTTGTCATTATCTCAGATACCTTTTTATTCATGTTTGTCTCAAATCTTAAATCTCTGTTTGTAACTATACCTACTAGTTTTCCATCTTTTTCTACCACTGGAAGACCTGAGATATGATATTTTGCCATTATACTTAGAGCTTCTCCTACAGTTTGTTCAGGATGTAAAAAGATAGGATCTGTTATCATTCCGTGTTCAGATCTTTTTACCTTATCTACTTCCTCTGCTTGCCTTTCAATACTCATATTTCGGTGGATTATACCAAGCCCACCCTCCCTAGCTATGGCTATAGCCATTCTTGCTTCTGTTACCGTATCCATGGCAGCACTCAATATAGGTATATTTAAATGTATTCTTTCAGTGAGATAGGTATCTACACACACTTCCTTAGGGGTTACTTCACTATATGCTGGTACTAATAGTATGTCGTCAAAGGTTAAGGCTTCTCCTAAAAACCTTTCATCGAAGTTCATAACAAGATCCTCCTTTTGGTTTGTGAAAATTTTCAATTATTTTATTTAAGAGAGCTTTAAAAGTCAAATTTATTTTTTGTAAAATTATTAGCAATGAGCTATAAAATCTTGTTTTATGATAATAAACAGAACAAATATAGTGTAAATGCTCTTCTTGGGGCTTTGGAGGGCAGTTTCAAACCTCTTGAAGTAGAGGTTATATCTAGTGAAAAACTTGGTTCATGGCTAGAAAATATAGAGAAAAATACCGTTTATATTTTTTGTGTATCTTTCTTTACTACTCAGTTTTTTGAAATAGAGGCTCTTTTAAGAAAAATAAAATCTAAGATTGAGAATATAAAGATAATTGTAGGGGGACCTCATGCATCAGGAGATCCTGAAAGTGCTATTAAAATTGGGGCAGATATTGTAGTAGTAGGAGAGGGGGAAAAGCTTTTTCTTGATATTATTGATAGAATCATTTCTGGCGAAGACGTTAAGGGAATCTTTAAAGCTAAAGGCTTTGTTAATCTTGATGAATTTTCTCCTTTTTCTCTTAAATTTAAAAGATTTGGTCCTATAGAGATAAGTAGGGGTTGCCCTTACGGTTGTTATTTCTGTCAAACTCCAAGAATTTTTGGAGGAGTGATGAGACATAGAAGTGTGGAGAAAATTTTAGATTTAGTCAAGGTAATGAATAATCTAAACTTAAAAGATATAAGATTTGTAACTCCTAATGCCTTTGCATATGGTTCTAATACTGGAAAAGATGTTAATCTGGTTAAAATTGAAGAATTACTTTCTGGTATAAGAAAAGTAATTGGTAAAAAAGGCAGAATATTTTTTGGGTCTTTTCCCTCAGAGGTCAGGCCAGAACATGTTAAAGAGGAAACTTTAGAGCTTGTTAAAACTTACGCTAATAATGATAATCTAGTGATAGGAGCTCAGTCGGGAAGTCAAAGAATTCTTGATTTGTCTCATAGAGCACATACGGTTGAAGATGTATATAAGGCTGTTGAATTAACTCTAAAATACAACCTGAAGGCTAATGTGGATTTTATTTTTGGTCTTCCGTACGAAGAGGAAAAAGATATTGAAGAGACTGTAAGATTCATAGAAGAGTTGGTAAAAATGGGAGCCAAAGTTCATGCTCATACTTTTATGCCTTTGCCTGGAACACCTTTTGCTAAGTTTCCCCCAGGAAAGATAGAGGGATTATATAAAAAGGTGATAAATAGATTACTCCCTAAAGGAGTAATCTTTGGAAACTTTAGAGAACAAGAAAAAATAGCTTGGGATCTTTATAAATATTTTTCTTCCAAAGAGGAGTAGAGAATTCCTATAATAATAAATATAATTCCTATGGTTTGGAATAGAGAAATTTTTTCTTTTAAGAAGATAAAGGCAAAAATTGTTGCAATGACTGTTTCACCTATTAATACAATAGAGGTCAAATTGGGAGATAGAATTCTTATAGCGTAATTGGCTGATGTATGTCCTATAAGTTGGGGAATTAGAGCAAGGAGTAGGAAATTAACATATATATTAATAGGGTATCCTACGAGAGGTATTCTTAACAAGAGGGCAAAAACTAAGAGAGTGATTCCTCCTGTAAAGTATACCAGTGTGATGTATGAGGATACGTTTAAATCAGAGGAAAGGTATCTTCCTATATAAAGGTAGAAGGCAAAAGTAACAGCACCCAGTATTGCGAGTAATTCTCCTTCTCCAAATCTTAATGAAAGCTTATTATTGGTTATTAAGACTATACCTATAAGGATTAAAAAGAGAGAAAAGAAAAATTTTTTAGTTGGTTTTCTTTTTTCATATATGTAGGTAAGAAGAGAAATAAATATTGGACTTGTGTTTACTAATACTACTGCATTGGCAACTGAGGTTAAGAACAATGCAGAAATCCATGTATAAAAATGTATTCCTAAAGAAATTCCTGCAAGAAGCAGTATGGGAATGTTTTTGGGTATTCTTATGTGGTTTTTGTTTATTATAAATAATATGAGAGATGCTATGAGTAGTCTATAAGAAGCAATGATAAGAGGTGGAGCAGGAGTGAGCCTTATTATCAAAGAGGCAGAAGCCATAGCTGTTATTCCAATTAAGAGAAATATATATGCTTTTTCTTTTTCTGTTTTATTCTTTATCATCTTGTTATAATATTTCTAAACTTAGATCTAAGCTTTTAAAAGAATGGGTAAGTTTTCCCATAGAGATAAAATCTACTCCTAATTTGGCAATTTTTTCCAGATCTTCCATGGAAATTTTTCCTGATACTTCAATTAATACTTTCCCCTTTGCCATATTTATTGCTTCTTTTAGAGTTTCATAATCCATGTTATCAAGAAGTACTATGTCAACCTGAGTTTCGAGGGCCTCTTTTAACTCTTCCAAATTACTTACTTCAACTTCTATTTTGTATACGTGAGAGACATTTTCTCTTACTCTTCTTATTGCTTCTTTTATACTTCCAGCTACTCTTATATGGTTGTCTTTTATCAGTACCATATCATATAAAGCAAATCTATGATTTTCTCCTCCTCCTATTTTTACAGCGTATTTTTCAAGAATCCGAAGCGTCGGAGTGGTTTTTCTTGTGTCTAAGATCTTTACTCCGTAAGGTCTTACCATATCTACACACTTTCTTGTATAGGTTGCTATTCCTGAGAGTCTTTGAATGAAATTTAAGGCAGTTCTTTCTCCCATAAGAATTGTTTTTGTTTTTCCAATAATTTCTAAAATTATGTCCCCCTCTTTAATCTTATCTCCATCTTTTTTAAGTTCTTTAAATTCTACACTACTTTCTAAAGTTTTAAATACTGCTTTTGCTACGGGTAATCCTGCAAGTATTCCTTCTTCTTTTGCAATGATCACTGCTTTTGAATTCATATCTTCTGGAACGATACTTTCAGTCGTTATATCTCCAAAGCCTATATCTTCTTCTAGGGCTTCCTCAACGATTTTTTTTAAATGAAGGTAAGGAATTGACTTCACAGAATATCACCTCTTTTTCTCTTTCCCAGATTATATGTTTTCTCCACTCTTCTTTAGATTTAGGATAGTCTAATCTAAAATGAGCTCCACGACTTTCTTTTCTTATCAAAGCTGAATTTATCATGAGTTTAGATATTAGGAGCATATTTTTAAGTTCAAAAAAGGATCTGTCTATAATAGTGCAACTACCTAATTTCTCATATAGATTCTCATGGATGATATTTTCTGCCTCTTTTAATTCCTTTTCTTCTCTTATAATTCCTACTTTTTCCCATAAGGTTTTTCGGAGAATTTTTATCATCTTTTCTACTTCTCCTAAGGAGAACGAATTTACATGTATACTCTTATTGTTGGGTATGGAACGAGGCTTAGCTGGGTCTTCATTTAATATGGTGTCAATGCATCTCTTACCAAATACAAGTCCTTCTAAAAGAGAATTGCTTGCTAATCTATTAGCTCCATGCAATCCAGTACATGCGACCTCTCCACATGCGTAGAGGTTTTTTAAGCTTGTTCTTCCGTTTTCATCGGTTTCAATTCCTCCCATAAAATAATGGGCAGCTGGAGAGACTGGTACTAAGTCTTTTGTAATATCTATGCCGTATTCCATACATTTTTTATAGATATTAGGAAATCTATCCTTTATTCTTTTTTCTCCAATAGGCCTAAGATCTAGATATATTTTGTCTTGAGTTTCCGTCATCTCAAAAAATATTGCTCTTGTTACTACGTCCCTTGGAGCAAGCTCTGCAAGAGGGTGATAATTTAACATAAATCTTTCTCCAAAGGCATTTAGGAGATGAGCTCCTTCTCCTCTCACTGCTTCTGAGATGAGAAACCTTTGGGGAGAATCTATATCAAGGGCTGTAGGGTGAAATTGGAAAAATTCAAGATCCATTATTCTTGCACCGGCTCTAAAAGCAACTGCAAGACCATCTCCAGTAGCAGTAAGAGGATTTGTGGTATGCAGGTATAATTGGCCTGCGCCACCTGTGGCTAATATAGTATATCTTGAAGTAAATATTTTGATTTTCTTCTCCTTGGTATCAAAGAAAATTCCTCCGTATACCTCATCTTCATGGGTTAGTAAATCAACTAACATATGATGCTCATATATATCTATGTTATTTTTATTCCTCACAAGGTTTATCATTACTCTTGCTATCTCATAACCGGTAGCGTCTCCTTGAGCATGAAGAATTCTTCTCTTACTGTGAGCAGCCTCTTTTGTAAAAGAGAGTCCGTTATGTTTATCAAAGTTCACTCCTAACTTGATAAGGTCTTTTACTCTTTCTATTCCTTCATGTACTACTATTCTTACGATTTTCTCTTCATTAAATTCTGCACCCGCGTTTAAAGTATCTTTGTAATGAAGTTCTGGAGAATCTTCTGGGTTTAAGGCTACAGCAATACCGCCTTGGGCGTAATAGGTATTACTCTCTTCAAGTTTATCTTTAGAAAGTAAAGCTATTTTTAGGTTTTCTGGAGCATAATAGGCAGATATTAACCCTGCTATACCACTGCCAATTATTATCAAATCATATTCTTTTTCAAAATCTTCACTAGAAAAAGGTGTTATAAATCTCTCGGTCATAGATTAAGCATTCTTTCTATAGGTTTTAATGCTTTTTCTCTAACAGATTCTTCAACTTTAACCTCTGGCTCTAAATTTTCTAGACTTGTTAGTATCTTATCGAGAGTAATCTTCTTCATATTGGGACAAACAGCAAGGGAAGAAGCGAGATAGAATTCTTTTTCAGGATTTTCTTTTCTCAGACGATGTAAAAGTCCTGCTTCTGTTCCTATAATATAACGTTTCCCATCATCCTCTTTTACAAATTTAATTATTCCACTAGTACTTGCAATTTTGTCTGCAAGATCTAAAACTTCTTTTCTACATTCAGGATGAACTACTACTTTTGCATCCTTGTATTTTTCTTTGAGATTGATTATATCTTGAGGTAATATTCTTTGATGAGTTGGGCAGAATCCATTCCATATTATCATTTCTTTCTTTGTATGTTTACTTACATAGTATCCCAGGTTTCTATCGGGTATGAATATAATTTTTTCTTCTGGGATTTTTTCTACTACTGATATGGCATTAGCGGAGGTGCAGATATAATCACTTTCTGCCTTTACTTTAGCTGATGTATTTACATAGGCTACTATTGCATAGTTTTTGTATTTTTCCTTTAAACTTTTTACATCTTCTGGTGTGATAGTATTTGCAAGAGGACATCCTGCGAAAAGATCAGGGAGTATTACTTTTTTATTAGGAGCAAGAATGGAGGCTGTTTCAGCCATAAAATGTACTCCACAGAATATAATGACTTCTTCTTTAACTTGTGCGGAGATTCTTGCAAGTTCTAAAGAATCTCCTACAAAGTCTGCTATATCTTGTACTTCTGGAAGTTGGTAATTATGAGCTAAAATTATAGCGTTCTTTTCTCTTTTTAGCTTTTGTATCTTCTCTTGTATTGTCATTTAAAATCTCACCTCTGAAAGTATTATTTATGAATTATAAAGTTAAAGGAATATTAGGATCTTGTCAAATGTTATTTGTTATTTACTCTATTATCTTGTTCAGGTAAGGTTTCTTTGTTTAGGCTTATATTTTTTTCTAACTCTTTTATCCTTTTATTTAACTTAGATATAGTTCTTTTGTCTTTGATAATGGTTGGTAAGGTACTTATGAAAGCAAGGATAACGCCAGCAGCAAAGGTTAAAAATAGCACTGTAGATATTTTCTCTTCAAAAGACCAGTTTAAGAAGTAAATGGTTACTAAGGATTGATTTTGAAAAGAGAATAAAAGAGCCAAAATGATCCCTACAAGTAGTACTATTATTACAGTACTCACTATTTCTCACCTCCTAAAAAAAGAGGGAGAAATTTATATTCTCCCTCTTTTGAGATTTTTTATATTTTACAACTTGAAATAATATTAAATTTTTTGCATAATTTTAGCTGGTTCGAAAATCACTGTTGCAATATCACCTGTTTTTACCATTGCCGCATTTGCTTCATCGGTATCGATATGGAATTCCCAAGCAAATTTGTTACTTACTCTTATTAAGACATTTTCAAAAGTAAGTGCTCTTGGTCCTTCTACTTTTACTTTTACTAATTGTTTATCCACAAGTCCTAAATCTTTTGCTATATCTTCTGGTGTATGAATATGTCTCCATGCAATAATTACACCCTTAGGTATTTCAATTTCTCCCAATGGTCCTTTTATTTTTATTCCTGGAGTTCCTTCTACATCTCCCGAGTCTCTTACTGGAGGTATAGATGGAAGACCTAAATAAATAACATCAGTTAAAGCCAATTCTACCTGAGTATTTTTTCTCACTGGGCCAAGGATTCTTACTTTTAGAGATCTCTTAGGTCCAATTAATTCTACTTCTTCCTCGGCTGCAAATTGTCCTGGTTGGGATAATGGCTTTAATGGATGTAATTCATAGCCTTTACCAAATAACCTCTCCAGATCATCCTGAGAGAGGTGTACATGGCGTGCAGACACGCCTATTGGTACTTTTACCTCTTTCATTTTATATTCCTCCTCGAATATAATCGTTTTAATTTCTTTTACTATATTGTTATACCACTTTAGACATATTTTTTAAAGTAAAAAAATTAAAAGTTTCTTATCTTCGAGGAGGAATGAGTTTTATATAGTCTTCTAAGGTTCCATCTTCAAGGCAACACTCTATAATTCTCTTGCCTAAGGGGTCAAGATCTAAAGATATGAACTTTTGTAGTTCCTTTTTGAAAAATGCTTTAAGCATTTCTGCTCCTTTATCATAAGCTTCAGGGCCTACTTCTGGCTGTTGATCTACTTGAAGGAGAGCTTTAGGAATGTAATGACCTTCTACTTTTAGAGTTTCAAGAGCAAATCCAAGTAATGAACATCTTGCTGGTTTTAGATTATCAGGTTTAATTCTGGCGCTACCTCTTTTTGCCAGATACTCTCTTACTATCCATTCTGGCATAAAACCAACTCTATAAGCACCAATATATTGGTTAGGAATAAGTATGTACTGAGTACGTGGATAATCTAGAATTTGTTGTAGTAAGAGATTAGCATGTTTTACCATCTTTCCTGTTGCAAAAGGCCAATATGAACCTACACCCTCACTACTCATTAGATCGCCACTGGTTATGCTGGGATTATCGTATCCTCTTGGACTTACTAATCTCCATAGCCAGGCTAAGGCAGGTGGAAGTACATGGAACAGTCCAACAATTCCGTAAGTTGGTTTGTCTTTTGTACAAGGTGGAGTTCTAAAGCCAAAACTTCTAACGTCTACTTCTACGGGCTCATCTATAATATTAGGTACAAATCTTCTCGGTAATATTACTCTTGGATTAGGACAAGGTTTTCCTGGTTCGTCCATAGTATGTTCCCATATTAGGGCTGTGGCTCCAGGATGCCCTTCAATATTTAGGAATATAAGAGGCTCTGGTGGATGAATTGTAATGGATTCAAGTTGGGGATCTACTCCATATCTTTTTATCTGGTCAACTCTTACAAACCATCCCTGTTCTGCGTCTTTTATAACCATTTTACCACTTCCATTTTGAAGACGTGGGTGGCATAAAGCCATATCATCGGTTACAGGGAATATTTCACATGATTCTTTTATCTCAATGTAGTACTTTTCTCCCGTAACGATGTTTTCTCCTACTAGTATTCTATTATCCTTCTCCCTGTGCATTTGTTGAATCATTTCACTTTTTCCACCGCCACTTGCTCCTTCGTGCAGTATTACTAACTCGTTATCGTAAGGAGTGACGATTTTGACTGTAGAGGCATGGGCAGTAATCCAGCCTTCCATCTCGCCTATATTTAAAAGCACACCATAGACACCTTTTTTAGCACTTGGCCCTGGATACAGATTGTAAGAGAATACCTCGTGCCTTCCATCAGATCTATAGTGTACTACTATCTGTTTACCTGAAAAATGAGTATGTCTGAAGGGAGGAGCTACATAAACAATAGCTATAGGTTCAAAGTTATCTCTCAATTGACTTTTAGGTATAAATCCTTGAATATCTGCAAGAGCCCAAGCAAAAAATCCTGCGTTAGAAGGAGCAATTAACAGAGATGGATATCCTAATTCATATCCTCCAGCCATAAAAGGCATTACAATTAGTTCTTGCTCTTTTAACCAGTTAAAGGTCTTTTCTCTTAAAGTATCAAAATCTTCGCCAAATCTTTCCTTAAAAGTGGGTTTATCAGTGTCTCCCTCGTCTCCTATTACCAAACTATCAGGGTCACGTCTTCTCATGTAAGGATCTGTATAGTTTACCACTATACCATTTTTTGCTCTTGTTATTATGGCTTCAACCACTTCTCCCTTTCCTGGGACCTCATATTTTACCTCAAATTCCATATTGTTTTTTCCACCTAAGGCAAGTTCTAAAAAATGTTCCCTACTTTCGGGGATTATAATTTTTTTACAAGAAAGAAGAATGTTTTCTACTTCTTTTGGTAGGACTAAGTATGAAATTTCTTCTCTTATCATGTTGGAGTTCTCTCCTTTCTTAGAGAAATATTTCTAAAAAATATATAATAAGTAAAAATTAACTTCTTTGTTGGGAAATACTATCGCCGTTGATACAGATTTTACGGAATAAATTTAGCACAAAAAAATGCTAAAATCAATAAAAAAAATATTAATAAAATGGAGGAATGAGAAAATTGTATTGGGATAGTCTAAATTATGTCAATAGTTTTATAAACTATGAAAAGCGACTTGATAATTTAACCTATGAAGAGAAAAAGTTTTACCTTGAGAGAATGAGATATTTGCTACAACTAATGGGAAATCCTCAAGATAATCTTCAAGCTTTTCATATTGCTGGCACTAAAGGAAAAGGATCTACTTCTGCTATGATTTTTTCAATTTTGAAATCAGCAGGCTATAAAGTGGGACTTTATACGTCTCCTCATCTTCAGTCTATAAGAGAAAGAATAGCTACTCATGAGGGATTTATCTCTCAGGAGGAATTTGTTGATTTAATCGACTATGCTAAGCCTTATATCGAAGAGGCTAAAAAGCATCCTATTTTTGGTTCTCCTACTTTTTTTGAGGTTTTAACAGCACTTGCTTTTTTGTATTTTTCTATGAAGAAACTTGATTATGTAGTTATAGAAGTGGGGCTTGGAGGAAGGTTAGATGCTACAAATGTTATTAATCCACTTATCTCAATTATTACTCCCATTGGTTTTGATCACATGCATATACTGGGTGATACTTTAGAGAAGATTGCTTTTGAAAAGGCAGGAATTATTAAAGAGGGTAAAATTGTTATATCTTCTCCCCAAAAGAAAGAAGCAGAAGAAGTTATTGAAAGAGTTTCGAGAGAAAGAAATGCTGTTTATTATAAAGTAGACGATCTTTTTAGTTGGAGGAAAAAAGAGGCTAATCTTGATGGACAAAAATTCTTATTAGAGGGAAGGGATATAAAGGAAGAATTTTTTATACCTCTTTTGGGAGAGCATCAGATTGTGAATGCTGTTACTGCTTACGGAGCTATATATGTACTGAAAAACAGGTTAAACATAGATAATGAGGTTGTAAAAAAAGGTTTTGAAAATGTGCAGTGGAGAGGAAGATTTCAAATCATTAATAAAAACCCTTTGATAGTAGTAGATGGTGCTCACAATGTAGATTCTGCTATGGCGTTAAAAAATACATTGGAAAGTTATGTTAATTTTGATAGATTGTTTTTGATATGTGGAATTATGAAAGATAAGGATGCGGAGAAATTTCTAAAGATTCTAGATCCATTAGTTTATAGCTATAATTTTATACCTTTGCCTTCACATAGAACAAGGACTCCTGAAGAGCTTGCTAATATAGTCAAAGTTTTCAGGCCAAATGCTGAGATAAATATTTATGATAATTTTAGTAGTGCAATAAGCTTTGTTAATAAAAAAGCCTCACCTGCAGATTTGATACTTATTACAGGCTCTTTGTACCTTGCAGGTGAGGCTTTAGATTATTTTTATGGAAGATTAGATTAGTCTTTTAAAGCAGATTTAAAGTATTCAAGGAATATGTTCTCGGGTACAGCTCCTTCAATTTCTACTTTCTCATTTATTATTGTTTTAGGAACTCCAGTTACATTGTACTTCTCAGCAAGATGTGGAAATTCTATAGCTTCTATCATGTCTGCAGTAATTAATGGGTTTTCCATGGCAAATTGGTGGGCGAGTCTCACTGCTCTTGGACAGTATGGACATGTAGGAGTAACGAATACTTGTATATGTACTGGTTTGTTTACAGTAGCAAGGAAAGCTTTTGTGGTTGGGGAAAGTTGAGTTTCTCCACGGGATATGTCCAAGATGTCTTCTATTAAACTTGAGAATTCATATCCAGAAGGGATACCAAAATACCTCACACCAAGGACGTTGTTATTTTTTTCAAAAAGAATTGCAGGTATCTTATCCACATTATACTTTTTAGCAATTATCTCATCGGTTAGAAAATCGTGAATTTCAAGTTCTAGCTTGTCCGAAAGGGATACAAGTTCTTCTAAGATTTCCCTTGTTTGCTGGCAGTAAGGACATTCTACTCTCCCAGGAACAACCAGCTTACTTCCTGCTGCTTTGTCACTGAAGAGTATAATTTTTACTTTGTCTTTAAGGTTTTCTTTAAATAGATTTTCTAAATATTGACGATCCTCTTCTCTTAATAAAGCCATTGTCAAACCTCCTTGTAATTTAATTCTTCTAAAAACTTGCTTGCTTCCATACCAGCTATAGCTCCGTCAGAAACTGCAGTTACAACTTGTCTTAGAATTTTACCTCTTACATCTCCTGCTGCATATATTCCAGGTATAGAAGTATGCATTTTTTCATCTGTTATTATAAAACCATTGGAATCCAAATTCAAAATACCCTTAAAAAGTTCTGTATTTGGAATTAAGCCTATATAAATGAAAACACCATCTACAGGAAAGATTTTGGTCTCTCCCGTCTTTAAATCTTCTAGTATTAATTTTTCAACTTTCTTCTCGCCTTCTATAGCTTTAACTATATGGCTCCATAGAAATTTTATTTTAGGATTAGAGAAAGCTCTTTGTTGATTTATTTTTTCGGCCCTAAGAGTATCTCTTCTATGAATAATTGTTACTTCTTCAGCAAACTTTGTTAGATATATTGCTTCTTCAACAGCAGAATCTCCTCCACCTATAACAGCAACTTTTTTTCCAGTAAAGAAGGCACCATCACATACTGCACAGTAGGAGACACCTTTCCCTATAAATTCTTTTTCTCCTGGAACTCCTAATTTCTTGGGTCTTGTGCCAGTAGCAATAATAAGAGTAGGAGCCCTAAAAACTCCATTTGATGTTTCAACTATTTTCCAGTTTCCGTCTATTTTTAAGGATAAGACATCAGCTTCTAATATTTTAGAACCAAATTTTTTTGCTTGAGCCTCCATTCTTTTTACCAATTCTTCTCCTGTTATTCCTTCTGGAAAACCAGGATAATTGTCTATTTTCTCTGTGAGAGCAGCATTGCCTCCTACTATTGCCTTTTCAATTATAAGAGTTCTCCACAGATTTCTTCCAGCATATATTCCTGCAGTAAGACCTGCTGGTCCTCCTCCTAAAATAATTACATCTTGTTCTTCTTCAATCTTTTCTATAGGCTTTGTTAAAGATATAAAATCCATTTTTCTTTATCACCTCCTTTTAATATACCATATGGAGTATATCAGATATTATTAATATTGCAATAGATTCTATGTTAAGAAACTTTAAAAATTGGCTCTAAATTTTTGGCTCTTTGTTTAAGGATCTCTAATTCTTCTACAGTTATTGGTGTAAAGTTTTCTCCTACTTCAATTGCCCATTTAAAGAACTTATATTCCCCAGGGGGTATTGCTGCTGTTACTGGTTGAGATAGGGTAAATCTTAGGGCAAGTTGAGCAAGATCTTTTTCGTCGATGGGGTCATACCAACACTTTGGATATTTTCTTTCTTGTCCTTCAGGAATAATAGTTTTTGCCATTGCTTTTAAAGCAAGTATAGTTACATTTTTTTCTTGCGCCTTCTGTACCACCTGAGGTCCAAAGTTCCCATTAAAGAAGTTTACCCAATTAATAGGAAAGAGTATAGAATCAAAATCAAAAACATCAAGGAGTTTTAGGGCTACATCTACAGAGTGGGCTGAAAACCCTATGTATCTTATTATTCCTTCCTTCTTAGCTTTAACAAAAGTTTCTAAGGCTCCATTGGGTCCTGTAGCCAATTGGAAGTCTTCCTCAGTAGTCATAGCATGGAGTTGATATAGATCAAAATAATCTGTTTCGAGCTTTTTTAGAGAATTTTGAAGCTCTTCCCAAGCCTTCTCTTTAGTTCTCTCCATAGTTTTACAGGCAAGAAAGATATTTTTTCTCTTTCTACGAAGGGCTGGTCCAAGTTTATCTTCAGCATCTCCATAGGATGGTGCTACGTCAAAATAATTAATTCCAAGATCTATAGCCTCAGCAACTCTTCTAGTAGCCTCCCTTTGTTCTTCATTCATTACTAGGATTCCCCCAAATCCAATAATAGAAAGTAATTCTCCCTTTTTTCCATAGGGCCTTTTCTGGACCATTAAAGACACCTCCCTTTTTGGAGTATCTTTATTTTAAATCATTTTTTCTTTACAAAAAAGTATTCAGTTTAATATAATAATATCTACACACCCCCCTCCTTACGAGAGGCTGGAGGAATAAACAAAACTCCAGCCTCTCTTTTTGATGTAGTTAAAATATTTATTTGTTGGAGGAAAAAGCAAAGATGCTTGAGGATGAACGGAGCAAAATTGGAAGAAGGGTTCTTTTTCTTGCTATTCCAGTTTTGCTGGAGAATTTATTTCAACTTGTATTTAGCTTTGTAGATATGATCTTTGTAGGTTTTTTAGGGGCTACAGCTCTTGCTGCAGTGGGTTTGGGAATGCAGATTATCAATGTGGTTCTTGCTGTGGTTTCAGCTCTTACTGTTGGTACGATGGTTACGATAGCCTATAGTATTGGGGCAGGAAACTATGAGGATGCTGTAAAATATCTTGAAAATTCAATGATTTTAGGTTTTTACCTTTCAATTTTGATCCTACTATTTGGGTTATTTGGAAGTGATAGGCTCTTGCAAATCTTAGGTGCAAAAGAAGATCTTTTTATTAATGCCTCTCTATATTTAAAATATATTCTTATTCCTGGCTTTCTAATTGTGTATATGTCCATAATCTCTTCTGCTTTAAGAGGAGCAGGAGATACTAAAACTCCTTTGTATGCGAGTATAATTTCTAATACTTCGAACATCTTTTTGGATTATATTTTGGTTTTTGGAAAGTTTGGTTTTCCTAAGATGGGGGTTGCTGGTGCTGCTTTGGCTACAAGTTTATCTCGACTATTAGGTACAATTTTTCTTTTATATATCATTATATAAAAGAAGTAATCTCTTAAAATATAAATTCTTTTATAACTTTATTCTTGAAAGGAGTTATAGTTTACAAATATTAAGAATAGGAGTACCAACATCTTTTGAGCAGCTTTTCTTTAACATAGGAGCTCTTGTTTATGCTACGGTTGTTTTAAGCTTGGGTACTAAGGTGTATGCAGCTCATAGAATAGCTTTAAATGTTGAATCTTTGTCTTTTCAACCTGGGTTTGCTTTTGGGGTTGCAGCAACAACTCTTGTTGGACAATATAAGGGAGCGAAAGAAGACAATTTGGCAAGATTGGCTTCAGTTGAGGCTTGGAAAAGGGCTATTATATTCATGGGTAGTGTAGGAGTTTTTCTTTTTTTATTTCCAGAATATTTAGTTCAGATATTTACTAGAGATGTGGAAGTGGTTAAATATGCTTCCTCGGTGTTGAGAATTATTGCTGTAATTCAACCCCTTCTTGCGACAGCAAATGTTATGTCTGGATCTTTGAGAGGGGCTGGTTTCTCTAAAATTCCTATGGTGATAAGTGGTGTAGGTATGTGGTTTGTTAGAATACCTTTGGCATATTTTTTGGCTATAAAGATGAATTTAGGGCTTGTGGGTGCATGGATTGCTATGTCTACAGATATTTCATTGAAGGCTATTGCTAATTACTATATGTTTATAGTTAAAGGCTATTATAAAAAGGAAAGTTTTAAGGTTAAGTATGAAGAAGTTATTAGTAATTGACTTTAGAGAAAAAATAAAATATGAAGACGCATGGGATCTTCAAAAAAAGCTCCACGATTTAAGAGTAAAAGATACTATTTATGATACTTTGATACTTTTAGAGCACTTTCCAGTAATAACTTTAGGAAAGTTTGGGGATGAGAAAAATTTGCTTAAGACAAAAGAGGAACTAAAAAGTATGGGAATAGATTTTATAAGAGTTGATAGAGGAGGAGATATTACTTATCATGGACCTTCACAGCTTGTGGGGTATTTTATTTTTAAAGTTGATGGGGTTAAGAATTTTGTCTTAAAAGTTGAGAAGTCTATTATAAATGTACTTCATGAGTATGGTATAGAAGCCAAAGAAAGTATAGAGTATCCAGGAGTATGGGTAGAAGATAGAAAAATAACTGCTATAGGTATTGCTATAAAGAAAAGAGTTTCATATCATGGATTTGCCCTAAATGTAAATAATGATTTGGCTCCATTCTCTTATATAATTCCCTGTGGTTTAAAGGATAAAAAAGTTACTTCAATTTTAAAAGAGGCAAACTTTTCTCCTCCCATGGAAGATGTTAAGAGAAAAGTTTGCCTCTCGGTAGTTAAAGAATTTGGCTTTGATTCTTTTATGGTATTTAATTTTTCTTCTTGTAAGGAGCTGTCCAATTTTGGTATGCTTTTGGAGGACCTATAATCTCTATAAGTGCTATTATCTCAGGTAGGTTATTTTTTATACTTTTTTCAATATAAGTTTCTTCATGAGTTTCTTTGATTTTTTCCTCTTTCTTGACTTCTTCTATTTTCTTCTTTTGTTCAATTGTTTTTTGTGGAATGACCATTTCTTTAGGTAATTCTTGAGGTGTAGTCTTTTCTTTTGTTCTTTCTATCTTTTTAATTATTATTTCTTTTTGATCCTTTGCCTTTTTTGTAGCATCTAATATAGCAGAGATAAATATAAAAAGTATGTATAAAATTACCAGCCATTCAAACATTTAGTCTTTCCTTCCCTCTTCTTCTTTTTGTCCAAGCTTAGAAATAGCCTCTCTCATGGCTGTATCTGCCATTATGTTTTTCAAAGTATAATAATCTAGTACTCCTATTTTCCCGCTTCTTAGAGCTTCTGCTACAGCAAGAGGAACTTCTTTTTCTGCCTCTATTAGTCTTGCTCTCATTTCTTGGGTTAGAGCTTTCATTTCTTGTTCTCTTGCTATGGCAAGGGCTCTTCTACTTTCTGCTTGGGCTTGTGCAATTCTCATGTCGGCTTCTGCTTGGTCCATTTTTAATCTTGCACCTACGTTATTTCCTACATCTACATCTGCTATATCAATGGATACGATTTCGAAAGCTGTTCCTGCATCAAGTCCCTTTGCAAGTACTGTTTTTGATATACTATCTGGGTTTTCTAAAACTTCTTTATAACTTTCTGCAGATCCAATAGTAGTTACTATTCCTTCTCCTACTCTCGCTATAATTGTTGCTTCTCCTGCTCCTCCTACTAATCTTTCAATATTGGCTCTTACAGTTACTCTTGCCTTGGCTTTTAATTCAATGCCATCCTTTGCTACAGCGGCTACCACTGGAGTTTCAATAACCTTTGGATTAACACTCATTTGTACTGCTTCTAATACATCTCTTCCAGCAAGGTCTATGGCTGCTGCCTTTTCGAAGGTTAAGGGGATACCTGCTCTTTGGGCTGCAATTAAAGCATTAACAACTTTATCTACATTTCCTCCAGCCAAGTAATGGGCTTCTAATTTGTCAAGAGTTACTTCTGAAAGTCCAGCTTTATGGGCTTTAATTAAGGAGTTTATTATTACTCCAGGGGGGACTCTTCTAAGTCTCATTCCGATCAAATCGGTAATTTTGATGGAAACTCCTGCAGCAAGAGCTGAAATCCATAATCCTAATGGCACAAAACTAAAGAATATTCCAAGGAATATTAATACTAAGATTAAAATTAAAAAGCCCCACAATAAACTCATTTTTCACTCCTCCTTACAAAGATTTTATTTCCCTCAACTTTGAAGACTATAACTTCTTCGCTAGGTTCAATAAATTCTGATTCCGAATAAGCCTCGAATTTTTCTCCTTCAATTTCTATAATTCCTGTAGGACGTAGCATAGTAATAGTTTTGCCTTTTTTTCCAATTAAATCTTTTCTCTCTTGGAAAGCAGTATAGCCTAAATCTTTCTTTTGACTCTCAGGAAGTCCAAACTTTATCCATACACGACTTTTTGGTAGATAAATTGCTAGGAATATTATAAGTGAAAGGACTACTAATATTCCAGTGAGTAATGCTTGAAGGGTACCTCCTTTTTGTACTATTGTCCAGTATATACTGAGAAATACCGAGATACTTCCTGCTATTCCAGGAATTCCAAATCCTGGCGTATGCATTTCTATAAAAATTAAGATAAGCCCAAGAAGGAATAAAATTACTGGTTCTAAGCCTGCAAGTCCGGCAAGATAATGTCCTCCAAAAAATAAACCTAAACACACTAAAGCTAAGAGTTCAGGGACACCAAGACCAGGAGTAAATATGGCTACATATAAGGAAAGCATTCCTACTGTTAGTATAATGCTTGATACAGTAGGGTCAGTTATAAATCTTACGAAGTTTTCAGCCCAATTAGGTTGTAATTCTATGATTTTTCCCTTTTCTAAGTTAAAGAATTTTATTACTGAGTCTGTGTTTTCTAATATTTCATCAGCAATTTTCCATTTTTTAGCCTCTTCTGCGTATAGAGTTAAAATCTTTCCTTTTTGTTTTAAACCTGGAATTACCTCATCAGCATCTACCATTGCAGCTGCAATTTTGGGGTTTCTATTTCTCTTTTTTGCTGTACTTTCAAATTCAGCTTTTAAAGCTGAGATAGTTTTTTCATCGGCTGGACGAGGTTCTGCAGCTCCAATACTACCTGAAGGAGAAATAACTATCTTTTCGCAAGATAATGCTATTAAGGCCCCTGCAGACCAGGCTCTATCTTTTATAAAAGCGATAGTTAAAGTGGGGGTAGCCAATATAGTATCTCTTATTTTGATAGCTGCGTCTACTCTGCCTCCAAAAGTGTCTATTTCAAAAATAAAGGCTTTTGCATTAGGGTGTTCTCTTATACTTCTTTCAACAAAAGAGGCAAGACCGAGTTCGATAGTTCCCTTTATTGGTATTATGTAAACATTTTGATTTTGAGCATATATGGAGGATAGTATTAAAAACAAAAGAAAAATAGTTATAAAGATTTTTTTCAAATTAAGATCCCTCCATTTCTTTTATATAAGAGGAAGAAAAATAGGGAATGAGAAAGGAGATAGGAATTAGTGAAAGGGAAATTTCTAAGGGTAAGTTCTCTTTAAGAATAAAGGATAAAACTATTACTCCTAGATTTCCCATAAAACTTATTATGTAGGCATTTTTAATTCTTCTATAAAGGATTTCTTTTATGGCAGGAAGATAGATGAGAAATACAAATTTTGTTGCCATTTGATTTATGAGAAATAAATAAAAGAAAACAATAAGCAAATCAATAATGGATAATGTTAAATTTTCCTGTAGTTTTTCTCTAGCCACAAAATAATATACTATTGAACTATAAAGAAGCGCAAAAAGTATTAAAAGCCAAATTCTAAGGTCATCAAAGAAGCTGTTTGGTAATAAATAAACTGCTATAAATAAGAAAGTTAAAATTCTTAGTCTACTTATTACTAGGTTTTCCAATTTAGCCTTTTCCTCCCTTTTTGATTTTAAATTATAACATTATTCTTCTTGTTTTTGAACGTTAACTAAAAGTTCTGAGGTTTCAGGCAAGTAAAGTTCATCTCTATCATCGTCATATTCAAATAGTTCTGCATATCTTCCCCAATCTATCAATATATCAAGTTCTTTTTCAGCTTCCTGAGGTGAAAGATGTTGTTTTAGCAAGTCTAAGAAGAAGGATCTTGGCATCTTATGATTAGATTTTGACTGTAGTAATTTTACAATTTGTTTTAAGAATGGAACTTTCTCTATGGCAAGTTTTTTAAAAATTTCTTTTCTTTCCAAAACATCTGCTTCTGCAAACTCTCTACCTGCTTCTGTAAGAATTATGTCTCCTTCTCTTATTTCAGCGAAACCTAATATTTCACAAGCTTCAATGATGGGTAGTAGGTCCTCTACGTCCATAAGTAGTTCTTCTCCCAATTTATATATGTCAGCTTTGCCTTCAAGATCGTTTACTAATTCGACGAGTCCGGTTATAGATCCTACACTTGCTTGAGGTATATGGAGAGGTTTCTTTTCTTTTGCAGAGATTCTCTCTACGGGCTTTCCTGTCAATACACCATAAATCTCATCTACTATATCTAAAAATTCTTGAGATTTTTTGTCTCTCCAATGAGGAAGAGTTATCTTGACTTCTTTTATTATTCTTCCTGGATCCTTACTTAGAAGTAATACTCTGTCTGCCATATATACTGCTTCTTCAATACTATGGGTTACTAAGATAATGGCTTTTGTAGGTATTCTCTTCTCTATCCAAAGTTCTATAAGGTCATTTCTTAGGTTTTCAGCGGTTAAGACATCAAGAGCAGAGAAAGGTTCATCTAACAAAAGGATATCAGGATCCATTACTAAAGCCCTTGCAAAACCAACCCTTTGTTTCATTCCTCCTGAAAGTTCTTTAGGATATGCATTTTCAAATCCATCAAGACCTATAAGGTCTATAGCTTTAATTGCTCTTTCTCTTCTTTCTTCTGGTGGTACTCCTTTTGCTTTAAGTCCTAACTCTACATTCTCAAGTACTGTTAGCCATGGAAATAGAGCAAAATTTTGAAATACCATTGCAACTCCTGGATTTACTCCTTTGATCTCTTTGCCTTTGTAATAAACTTTACCTTTGTTAGGTTTCAGAAGACCAGCAATTATTCTTAGAATAGTAGATTTTCCAGATCCTGATGGGCCAAGTAATGCAATAAAATCTCCCTCATTTACTGTGAAATTTATATTATCAAGTACAGTTATTTCTCCCTCTGGAAACTTAAAGCTAACTGTTATATTTTCAAGTCTTAAAAGTTCCATTACAATCCCTCCTTAACATACTTAGGATAACAGCTCTTCGGACTTTTTGAATAGTCTTTTCCAGAATAACCTATTTATAGTAACCACTATTAAAGCCATAACTAGGGTACTTGCTGCAAGAAGTGAATTATTCCCCTTGCTTGATGCTTCAGTAATAAGAGCTCCAAGTCCTTTTATTTTATAGATTTGGTTATGAAATTCTATATATTCAGAAACTATACTTGCGTTAAATGCTCCTCCCATAGCAGTAATACCGCCTGTCACAAGAAATGGTAGAATAGAGGGAATAATAAGTATTTTCCACTTGTCAATTTTACTTAATTTTAATAGTTCACTTACTTCAATAAGATCATTAGGAATAGACATTCCTCCTGCGATGATGTTAAATAGTAAATACCATTGAGTACCCAAAAGCATTAGTACAATACTTGCTATATTTAATCCTCCAGGAAGATTTATCAGATACATGACTATTACTGGAAAGATAGCGGTTGCAGGTACCGAGGCCACTATTTGTACAATTGGTTGTATTACCTTTGAGAGTTTAGGATTCATACCTATTCTTACTCCCAATGGGAGAGTCCAGGATAGTGCAATTAGCACTGCAGTTGTAACTCTAAGTAGAGTAAGGAATGCTGAGTAGATTATATCCTTCCACATGTTTAATGGTAAGTTTATAATTAATTTTAGAAGTCCAATAAATCCTCTTAATACAAGAAAGATTAAGATGGTGGACACAATGAGGTTTAATAGTTTTGAAATTTTAGATGTTTTTATTTCTTGTTTTTCTTTCTTATCGTAATAAGAGATAAATAAAATTTCTAACCTTTCTCTTAAAGGTAAGATAATCTTTTTATAGAGGAGGTCAAAAATACGTGATCTTCTATACCATAAAAGTACTTTTGATTCATAGTATTCTTCTGCCTGAACATATTCTACCTTAAATTTTTGACTCCAAGAAAGGAGAGGTCTCCAAACTAATTGATCAAGAAGAATTATCACAGTAATCAAAGCAAAAAGGCCATAAAATATTTTCAAAAGATCACCCTTTAAAGCGGCAAAGGACAGGTAAGAACCAAGTCCTGGTAGGACGAAATTTTGATTTGTCAGGGTAAACATCTCACATGCCATAAGGAAGAACCAACCTCCAGCCCAAGACATCATACTATTCCAAATTAATCCGATAGCAGAGTAGGGAAGTTCTAGATACCAAAATCTTTGCCATGGGTTTAATTTGAATAATTGGGCTGCTTCTTTTAAATCTCTTGGGATAGAGATTAAAGATTGGTAAAAACTAAATACCATGTTCCATACCTGTCCTGTGAAAATAAGAATTATGGAGGTAATTTCAAGGCCTAATTTTGATCCTGGAAACATAGAAATAACTGCCATGAATACTGGGGGAAGGAAGGAAAGTACAGGAATTGATTGAAGTATGTCTAGTAGTGGTATAAGAATTTTTTCAAGACTTTTTTTGTAAGCAGCAGTATAGGCATAAACGATGGTAAATATTAATGAAATAAAATATGCAAGAATCATTCTTAAAAGAGAGAAAAGAGAATAAAGAGGAAGCTTTTGAGGGGATAAATCTAAACTAATTACCTCGGTGGGCTTTGAATATATGGTATTGAGGGAAGATATAGCGTAAATAATACTCCCTATAAATAGGAGTATTATTATATCTCCTAAAGAAAATCGTCTGTATCTTGTTGGAGACCAGATTACCCTGGACATTTTCTCTGGCCTCCTTTATATAAGGGAGAGAGTTTTCTTTTCTCCATGATAACTTTTCTCCTTTCTTTTTGTTTTTGTAGAAAATTAATGGGCGTCTCGGGATGGTATCCTCACTGCTACTCATAAAGCTTTTATCTCTCCCTCCCTTCTTTTTTAAGATTCTTTGTTTTTTGTTATAGCACTGTAAGAGCTTAGCGTCAATTAGAATTGAAAAAAATTAAATTAAAATGATATGATAATCGTAAAAATTAACACCTTTTAGTAGGAGGATATTGGAGCAAAAATGGGTAAGTTGTATGTAAGTTTTATATGGCATATGCATCAACCATATTATAAAGACACTTCTAAAAGTTTATCCATATTCCCTTGGGTTAGATTTCACGGTATTAAGAACTATTACAATATGGTTTCCATACTGAAAGATTTTCCAAAGATAAAGCAGACGTTTAATTTTGTTCCATCCTTACTTTTACAAATACAAGAATACTTGGACAGAAGAACTACAGATTTGTGGTTAGAGAAATCTCTTAAAAAAGCCTCTGAGTTAAATATGGAGGATAAGAAATTTATTTTAGATAACTTTTTCCTCCTTAATAAGGAGAAGATGGGGTTTATATTTCCAAGATTTAAAGAGTTATACTACAAAAAGTTGAATAACGAAGAATACACAGTTCAGGATTTTTTGGATTTACAAGTTTTATATAATCTTGCTTGGTTTGATCCTGATTTGAGAAAGAAAGATTCTTTCTTAATTTATTTGGTAGAAAAAGGCAAAAATTTTACTGAAGAGGAAAAATTAAAAGTTATAGAAAAGCAGTTTGAAATCCTAAGAGGACTTTTTTCTCTTTATAGATCGATGCAGGATTCTGGACAAATAGAAGTGATTTTTTCTCCCTTTTTTCATCCTATAATGCCTCTTTTGATAGACACAAAGAGTGCCAAAGTATCTACGCCTGAGCTTCCTCTTCCTTTTGACTATTTTTCTTTTAAGGAAGATGCAGAAAAGCAGCTTTTCCTTGGAAAAGAATATTATAGAAAGTTATTTGATAAAGATCCTTTAGGTATATGGCCTTCAGAGCAAGCTGTAAGTCCTGAATTTGTAGAAATGGTCTCAGAGTTTAATATTAAATGGTTTGTTTCAGACGAAAGGATTCTTTTTAAAAGTTTGGGAGAAGATTTCTTACGGGATAATGAGGAGTTCATAAATAAGCCAGAAATCCTTTATAAACCTTATAGAATAAATTTGAATGGAAAAGAAGTCTATGCAGTTTTTAGAGATCAGGTTCTGTCAGACAGAATTGGATTTGTCTATATGAATTATCCTCCTGAAGATGGGGCTAAGGATCTATATTATCGTCTTTTAAAAATAAAAAATAGTCTACCTCAAAATTCAGATTTTCTTGTAACTATTGCTTTAGATGGTGAAAATTGTTGGGAGTATTACGATAATGATGGGCGAGATTTCTTAAGAAACCTATATACTTTACTTTCTGATTCTAAAGAGCTTGAGACAATAACGGTAAAAGATTTTATTGAGAAAACAAAAAATTTTGGAGAACTTAATAATATTTTTACTGGATCCTGGATAAATGCTGATCTTACTACTTGGATTGGAGAGATAGAGGAGAATCTTGCATGGGAATATCTAACCATTACAAGGAAGTTTGTAGAGAAGAAGAAAGATCGGGTAGATTGGATAAGCCTTATGGCGGCAGAAGGAAGTGACTGGTTTTGGTGGTATGGAGATGATCAAGAATCAGGATATGACGAGATTTTCGATGAAATTTTTAGGTCTCATCTTAAAAATGTTTATAGATCTATTAATAAAGCTTATCCTTCTTTCCTTGACTTCCCTATTGTTTTTAGAAATCCGTTATGGAGAAGTAGGAGATCTTTAATTTTTACTCCTAAGATCGATGGGATAATTACCTCTAAAGATGAGTGGGTTTTGTCGTCCTTAAATTTGTTAGAAGAGAAGAAAAGTGAATTTATAACAGGAATTTATTATGGTTATGACTTAAGCAACTTATATATGAGAATTGACTTAATGGATAAGGCAGAAAAATATTTTAATGATGATTATTTTATAGTTATCAACTTTTACTCAAGAAACAAAGGTAGCTGTAAATATAGATTAGATTTAAGAAATGAGCTTTGTGGGGATAATATTTCATTGAAGATAAAAGATATAGTTGAGGTTAGTATTCCTTGGGATAAATTCACAGGGTTTGATAGGAATTCAACGATCCATTTTAAGGTTGATTTGTGTAAAAATACAGAGATGGTAGAAAGTCTTGAGGATACAGAGAATTTTTGGTTTGAGATTCCTAATTTAATGGATGAAATTATTACAAAACTATTTCTTTTTGGGGATCCTTCTCGAAAGGTCGAACTTTCGACGATGCTTATTTCTAGGAAAAAAGTTTATAATCTTTATTCTAAAGTAAGTATATTGCAAGATTCTCTTAAAAAAGATTTTGTAAAAATAGAAAATAAGGGTGAAATCATAGAAGTTACCAAACATATTTCTCTAAGAGAGCTTTTATTCTTAATCCAGTGTGTCAGAGATTTGAAGGTTTTTGGAATTTTAGACAAATATGTATGTGCTCCTGTGGGTAGAGTCAGCAAGACAGAAGGAATATATGTGATAGAACCAAAAGTTTTTGTACATGATTTTCTTAAAAAGTATATTGAGAAGGAAAAATTGGAAGTTCCTATTGAGATGGATAAACTGGGAAGGATAGAGATATATGGATTATGAATCTAAATATTTTAAATGGTTAGGGTATGAGGAAACAGTAAGGCTTCAAAAAGAAATAAGTGAGAAAATAATTAAAGAAGATGCATTTAAGAACTTGAGATATGTAGGAGGAGTAGATACTTCTTCTATTGAAGATAAAATAGCAGGAGTAATTGTTGTTTTAGAATTCAATACTTTGGAGGTTCTTGAGGTTTCTATAGAGATTTCTCAAGTTAATTTTCCTTATATTCCAGGTTTTTTAAGTTTTAGAGAGGGACCAATAATCTTAAAAGCATGGGAGAATTTAAAAATCAAACCTGATCTTCTCATCTTTGATGGACAAGGAATTGCTCATCCAAGAAGATTAGGAATAGCTTCTCATGTAGGATATGTTCTTGATGTTCCATCTATCGGTTGTGCTAAGAAAATACTTGTAGGTGTTTATAAAGAACCAGATAAAAAAAGAGGTTCTTTTGAATATATCTATATTGACAATGAGATTGTTGGGGCTGTGGTGAGGACTAAAGATAATGTAAAGCCTGTTTTTGTATCTTTAGGGCATAAGATTTCTTTAAGTACCTCTATTGAGATTATACTAAAAACTTCTACTAAGTATCGACTACCAGAGCCGGTAAGGTTAGCTCATATCTATAGCAAAAAGGCATTAAACTTTGAAATAAAAGGAGAGCTTCTTTAAAGTTTCAATTTCTTCTCTTCTTCCTAATTTTGCATTTTTTATTGCTTTTTCTAAGAGCTCTATGGTTTTATCGTAATTTTCTCTATCTACTGGGTATGGGTGTCCATCCTTCCCTCCATGGGCAAAAGAAAATCTTGCAGGATCCTTTATGCTGGCTGGGGTATTATAAACAAGTTCGCTTATAAGGGTTAAGGCTCTTAAGGTTTTAGATCCTACACCTTCTTTTAGTAGTACTTCTTGGAAATCTTTGGGTGGAGCCTCATAGGTCTTTAACAAGATTGTTTTTAGGTTTTCGGGTCTTATCTCCTTAGGAGTTATAGGATGGTAAGATGGAAGTTTTAATGAAACTTCATTCCATAGTTTTAGGACCTTATCGGGTTTTTCATTCATAAGTTGTGTAATCACTTCTTGCGCTGGTTTACTTTCTTTTGCTACCAAATTTATGACATAGTTTTCGAACTTCTGAGTGATTATTCCTTTATGGGGTTCCTCAATAAAACTTTTTACCTCTTCTCCAAGCCAATGATATCTTCTTGCAAAATTGTTATTCTCATTCATACCTTGCTGTATAACACACCAATTTCCTTCTTTGGTGAAAATCAAAAGATGGTGATAAAGCTGGTATCCATCTTGTATGGCATTGTTATCAACTCTAGCCACCGTTCTGCTTACAAGAATCCATTTTTGAGGATCAAAACCCTCTTTTTCTGCTAATCTTTTTATTTCTTCTGGAGTATTCAGACCAGCCTTACCTTTTCCGCCTACAATATATAGGCCTATTTCATGAGAAAGTTCTCCTAATCCTTCTTTTAAAGCAGCACCTGTAGTAGTGGTAAGGCCGCTTGAGTGCCAGTCAAAACCTAATACACAACCTAAGGCTTGAAACCAGAAAGGATCAGATAATTTTTTTAAAAGTTCATCTATTTTGTTTTCGACGGCAAAGAGAAGAATAATTTCTCTTGAAAGCTTTTTCATTCTTTGAAAAAGCCAAAATGGGGCTTTTCCTGAATGGAGAGGTAATTCTGCAATTTCTCTTTTAAGCATAATCAATTATAATTATACCTAAAGCCTTTGTTAAAAAGAAGGGAGAAATGTAAATTATGAAAAAAAGAACAGTTTTCTTTACTACTATCTTCACTATTTTATTAATGATAGTTATGTTTTCTCTTCTTTCTCTTGGAAAGGAAAACTCACCTAAATTTCCCCGTGGAAGGCTTTTAATAACACAAGGGGATAAATCTCTTGAGATACCTATTGAGATAGCTGATCGAGATGAGTTATGGACTTTAGGACTTATGTATAGAAAAAGTATCCCTTGGGAGTATGGAATGCTTTTTGTATTCCCTTATGATACAAATGCTGGATTTTGGATGAAAAATACTTATGTTCCTCTTGATATAGCTTTTATTTTGGAGGATGGCACTATTATAAATATACAAAGAATGGAGCCATGTAAGGATGAATTAAACTGTCCTATTTACTTTAGTCCTAAGCCTTATAGATATGCTTTAGAGGTTAGAGCTGGCTTTTTTGAGAGGTATGGTTTCTCGGTAGGAGCAAAGATCAAATATTGGAGAGAATAATTGACTTTTAGGGTAAAATTTTCTATGCTTTAAAAGATATTTTTAAATCTTCGGAAAGGAGGTCTTAAAAATGAGCGCACCAAAAATTGATAGAGATCTTTGCATTGGATGTGGGGTTTGTGCTTCTTTATGTCCTGATGTATTTGAAATTGATGAAGAAGGAAAAGCTGTAGTAAGAGAAGGGGCAGATTGTGAATCCGCAGGATGCTGTCAAGATGCTGCCGATTCTTGTCCAGTAGGAGCTATAACTCTTTAATTTTTATATTACTTAAAAATGGTTTTAAGAGGGGGGGGTTTTCCTCCCTCTTATTTAATTTAGGGGGTAGTAAAAGTGATATCTAAAAGCATAGCTGAAGAAATTCTTGAAATTTCCTTAAGCAAAGGTGGAGATTTTTCGGAATTATTTTTTGAGGTTAGTAATTCTCTTTATTTTTATTTTGACGATAATAAGTTAGAGGAAGCAGTAGCGGGAGAAGATGTAGGAGTAGGTTTAAGGGTAATATTAGGAGACAGAACTTTTTATGGATATACTACTGATATTTCATTGATGGGATTGAGAAAACTTGCCAAGAATTTAGCGGAAGCTGTGTTTCAAGGAGATAAAGATATAAAAGTTGTCCTATCTGAGAAAGATGAGTATGGCATAAGGCCTTTAAAGGATATAGGAAGTTTTGAGATAAAAGAAGGAAAAGATATTTTGAAGATTATGAATGAAAAGGCAAGGGGTTACGATTCAAGGATAGTTCAATTTACTTCTGTGATAAGGACTGTAGATCAGAAGATTCTTATTGCAAACACAGAGGGGGATTTTATTGAAGATAGGAGAGTAAGAACTGCGGTTTATGGACTTTCCGTTGGGTCTTATAATGGAATTATTCAAACAGGATATGAGACGGTTGCAGGTACGGTAGGTTGGGAGCTGCTTACTGAAGAAGTTATTAATAAAATCCCATACGAGGCTTCAAGAAGGGCTATTCTACTCCTTGAAGCCAAAGAAGCTCCGGCTGGAGTTATGCCAGTGGTTATATCTTCAAAGGCTGGAGGTGTTCTAATACACGAAGCTGTTGGACATGGTCTTGAAGCTGATTTGGTTGATAAGGGAGTCTCAGTGTACAAAGGAAAGATTGGAGAAAAGGTAGCTTCAGAGCTGGTTACTATGGTAGATGCAGGTGTTCTTGAAGGAATGTACGGCTCTTCAGCAGTGGACGATGAAGGAGTAAAAACTAATTATAATGTTCTAATTGATAGGGGTATTTTGAAGGGATATATGCATTCAAGAATTACCGCAAAAAAGTTCAATGTTCGTCCTTCAGGAAATGGGAGAAGACAAAATTTTCGATATCCTCCTATTCCTCGAATGACTAATACCTTCATTCTTCCAGGAGAAAGTAAAGTAGAAGATATGTTACAAAGATTAGAGAGAGGAATATATGTGGTAAAGATGGGAGGAGGTCAGGTAGATACAACCTCTGGAGATTTTGTTTTTGGAATTGAAGAGGGTTATCTTGTAATAAATGGTGAAATTAAACATCCAATAAGAGGTGCAACATTAATAGGAAATGGACCTAAGATTTTAGAAAAGATTGAAATGATTGGAAATGATATTGGTTTTGCTCCTGGTACTTGTGGAAAAGACGGGCAAGGAGTTCCTGTAACCGATGGTATGCCTACTCTTTTTATATCTGAGATTACTATTGGGGGTACAGAGAAAGGAGAGTAATTTTCATGACCGTTGATTTATTTAAATTAATTGAGGATTTAAGAAAACAAAAAATAGAGTGTGAAATATTTTTTCAAGAAAGAGAAAAAAGTACTTTAGTAATCTCTAGGCAGGAGGTTGAAAATTATCAAATTTCTAGGGAGTATGGCATTGGGGTAAGGGTTATAAAAGATGGTAAACATGGATTTTCTTATACTACCAATTTAGATAAGATAGATGAAACAATACAGAGAGCAATTGAACTTTCTCAGGTAATGGAAGAAGATGAGAATTGGAAATTTTCTAAAGATTTAGATCTTAAAGATTTTAAGTACTATCCTGAAGAGCCATCCTTTCAAGAAAAAATAAAAAGATTGGTAGAGTTAGAAAAAGAAATCTATTCAAAAGATAAAAGAGTAAAAACTGTGAGAAATATTGTTTGGGAGAAAACAACGGACAATAATAGAATAATAAGTACAACGGGTTTATCTTTGGAATATAATCAACAGTACCAGTATATATATACAGAGATTGGTGCTTCTGATGGGACTAATGAAAGAAGTGGATTTGAATTTGATGTGGCTAGGAGTTGGAATGAGCTTGAATTTGATAAATTAGTTGAAAAGGTGGTTTGGCAGGCCACAAGTTTATTGGGAGCATTGCCCAAGAAGACGCAAAGTGTAGACATAATTCTTCCTGCAGAAAGAGCCAGTGAATTTTTAGAGCTTATTTCTGAACTATTTTCTGCAGAGAATGTTCAAAAAGGAAAGTCTGTATTAAAGGGATTGTTAGGTGAGAGTGTGGCTTCTCCAATTTTGAGTATTGTAGAGGATCCTCTTTCTGAAAAAGCTTTGATTCCTAGACTTTTTGACGATGAAGGAATAAAGACTTATCAAAAATATTTCATAAGAAATGGTGTACTGGAGAATTTTGCTTATAATGTCTATAGCGCTAATAAGGAGGGTAAAAATTCTACTGGTAATGGGGTTAGGGGCTCTTTTAAGTCTTTGCCCCAGGTTGATTATTTTAATCTGTACATTGAGCCTAGAGATAAGAGTGAAGATGAGCTTATAAAATCAGTGAGAAATGGGGTTTATGTTATTTCTTTAATGGGGCTCCATCTTGCAGATACAATCTCTGGAGATTTTTCCTTAGGAATCGAGGGTTTATGGATAAAAGATGGAGAATTAGCAGAACCTGTTGCAGAGATGACTATTTCAGGTAATTTGAAGGATTTTTTAAAAAATATAACTGGCATTGGTAATAAATTAGACCTCAAAGGTAATATAAATTCACCTATGTTAAAGCTTGAAGATATCACATTAGCAGGAAAATAATTTTTAAGGGGAGGATTTTCTTATGGTAAAGATGTTTTCTTCTCAAGATTTAATTGAAATGGCTATACACATTGAAGAAGAAGGAGAAAAATTTTATGAATTAATGGGATCAAAGGTAGAAGATGAAGAATTGAAAAAATTATTTAGCTATCTTGCTTTAGAAGAAAAAAGACATGCCTTAGCTTTTAAGGAAATTTACTCTCGTTTGGAGAATGAAGGCTTTGTTTCTGCTTATCCTGATCAGGAAGCTAATAAATATTTGCATGCTTTTGTAGATTCTCAAATTTTTATTGATTGGGATAAGCTTTCTACAAGAACAGTATGGAGTTTATCAGAAGTATTAGATCTTGCTATAAGTTTAGAAAAAGACTCTATTCTCTTTTATTATGAAATGGAAAAATATATTCCTGAAAAGGATAAAAACATCCTGTATGAAATAATAAAACAGGAGAAGATGCATCTTTCTCAGCTTACTGAATTTAAGAAAGGTATAAAGAATTAGTCTTTCAATTTATATAACATTTCTTCAGAAAGTTCTCCTTTAAATACTTCTTCTACTGGTCCAATAAGATTTACGGACCAGTCAGGGTTTATTCTTATGTGTAATGTTCCTCCAGGCATGATTACTTCGACTTGATTATTGACTAATCCCTTTCTATATGCTGCTGATGCTGCTGCACAAGAACTACTCCCTGATGCAAGAGTATATCCTGCTCCTCTTTCCCAAATTCTTATCTCTATTTTATTTGAATCTAAAACCTTAACCATTTGTACATTAATTCTATTGGGAAATATTGGATTATTTTCTATTTTAGGCCCTAAAGATTTAATCTTTTCTTCATCAATTTCGTCTACAAAGAAGACACAATGAGGGTTTCCAATAGAAAGGCATGTAATTTTTAAAATTTCACCATTAATTTTTAATTCCTCATCTATCACCTCTCTTTCTGGGCCAGCAACAGGAATCTCAGAACTTCTAAAGGTAACTTTCCCCATTTCTACTTCAATGGTTTTTGCTCTTCCATTTTGTTCTTCTATTACGGAGGCTTTTACTTTTCCTCCTAAAGTGTATATGAAGAACTCTTTCTCAGTAGTATATTTATAATCGTAAATATACTTTGCAAGAATTCTTATACCATTTCCACTTTTTTCTGCTTCGCTTCCATCGGGATTGAATATTCTTACTTTAAATTCTTGATTGTTTATTTTTTCAAGAACAAGTATACCATCAGAGCCAACTCCACGATTTCTATCGCATATTAGACGTATGTTTTTCTCGGTTAAGGGGAAGTTTATTTGAGTTTTATCAAAGACAATATAATCATTTCCAAGTCCATGGCTCTTTACAAACTCTACCATAAATTACCTCCTTGTCTTAGTGTATTTTTGATAATTTATTTTTATCAGATTCTTCTTTTTTGTAAAGATTTCTTTGGGAGATAAAATGATAAAATTAGAAAGAGGAAAATTTTCCAGAAAGGAGAAAGATTATTATGCTTTTTGGAGAACTTGCTCAATATTTTGAAAGAATAGAGAAAACTACTAAAAGGAATGAGATGATGGAGATTCTTGCAGATCTTTTTAGAAAAGTTGACAAAGAAGAAATTGATAAAATTATCTACTTGTTAAACGGAAGAGTTGCTCCTGATTATGAAAAAATTGAGTTTGGAATGTCAGATAAGTTGGTTTTAAGAGCTATGGCCTTAGCATTGAAGATTCCTTTATTAGAGCTTGAAAGATCTTATAAGGAAGTAGGAGATTTAGGAGAATTGGTAGTTAAGTATTCCAAAAATGAAGGAAAAGACTTAACTGTTGTAGAGACTTTTAACACTTTATATGATATTGCAAACTTGTCAGGTGAAGGAAGTGTAGACGCTAAGGTAAATAGGCTTGCTTTTTTAATAAACTCTTTGACACCTCAAGGAGGAAAATATTTAGTAAGAATCGTTTTGGGTAAATTAAGACTTGGAGTTGGTGAGCCAACAATTATGGATGCTTTATCTTTTGCAAAAGTGAAAGATAAAGGTTTGAGGCCTTTCATTGAGAGGGCTTTTAATATTACTTCTGATTTGGGATACGTGGCTAAGGTCTTCTGGGAAGGCGGAGTTGAGGCACTAAAAAGGATAAAAGTTCAGGTAGGAAGACCAATAAGAATGGCTCTTGCAGAAAGAGTATCACGGGCAGAAGAGATTATAAAAAGGCTTGGGAAATGTGCTGTAGAGCCTAAATTTGATGGTTTTAGATGTCAGATTCATAAAAAGGAAAATAGTGTAAGAATTTTCTCGAGAAATTTAGAAGATAACACATATATGTTTCCAGATTTGGTTGAAGCTGTTTTAAAGCAATTTCCTGATAGGGATGTTATTATAGAAGGAGAGGCGATATCATATAATCCAGAGACGGGTGAATTTTATCCATTTCAAGTCACAGTGCAGAGAAAAAGAAAATATAACATATCTGAAATGGTGGAATTATATCCTTTACAGCTTTTTGCCTTTGATATCCTATATTTAGATGGAGAAGATACAACTTCTTTACCTTACATAAGAAGAAGACAAAAATTAGAAGAAGCTTTAGTAGAAGGCGAGAAGATTTCTATTACTAAAAATATAATTACTAATGATCCAAAAGAAATTCAATCTTTTTTTGAGGAGTGTATTACTGAAGGCTTGGAAGGAATAGTTGCAAAAAGATTAGATGCTCCATATCAGGCAGGAATGAGAAACTTTAACTGGATAAAATTAAAGAGATCTTATCAAGGACATCTGGCAGACACGGTAGATTGTGTTATCTTAGGATATTTTAAAGGAAGAGGGCATAGAGCTAAGTTTGGAATAGGTGCTCTTCTTGTAGGAGTATATGATGATGAGAGAGATCTTTTTAAAACTATAGCTAAAATAGGTACAGGGCCTACAGAAGAGGAATGGGTAAAATTTAGAGAAATACTTGATGAAATAAAGGTAGAAAAGAGGCCTAATAATGTAGAGTCTTTCATTGAACCTGATGTTTGGGTAGAGCCTAAATACGTGGTGGTAGTTCAGGCGGATGAAATAACAAGGAGTCCTGTACATACTTGTGGAAGGGAATTAGATGGACTTGGATATGCCTTGAGATTCCCTAGGGTTCAAGGATTTGTTAGAGAAGATAAAGGTCCATATGATGCTACTACTGTGAAAGAAATTTTAGAGATGTTTAGAAATCAAAAGAAAGAAAAAGTAGAAGAGGACTCAGATTTATTATAGGTTAAAAAAATAAAAATACCCTCTTGCAAAGGGTAAGGGGTTTGTGATAGAATTTAAAGCGCCCGAGGGAAAGGGCGGATGAACCTTGGACAAAGGGAGAGAGAAGGAAGAAGGGAAAAGAGGAAAGGGAAGCGGTCGTAATAGATAAAGAGCGAGGATTAAACCTTCCGAGAGGAAGGTTATATTTATTATAACCGGATGGAGGGTTTGATCCTGGCTCAGGACGAACGCTGGCGGCGTGCCTAAGGCATGCAAGTCGAGCGGTAGCTCCTATTGGTTTATGCCGATAGGAGTGAGAGCGGCGCACGGGTGAGTAACACGTAGGTAACCTACCCCAGAGAGGGGGATAACACCTCGAAAGGGGTGCTAAACCCCCATATACTTACCGAGCGATATGCTCAGGTAAGGAAAGAGTATAGAGGGGTAACCCTCTATGCTGCTCTGGGATGGGCCTGCGGCCTATCAGCTAGTTGGTGGGGTAATGGCCCACCAAGGCTAAGACGGGTAGCCGGCCTGAGAGGGTGGTCGGCCACACTGGGACTGAGACACGGCCCAGACTCCTACGGGAGGCAGCAGCCGGGAATCTTCCGCAATGGGGGAAACCCTGACGGAGCGACGCCGCGTGAGGGAAGAAGCCCTTCGGGGTGTAAACCTCTTTTCTCGGGGAAGAATACTGACGGTACCCGAGGAAAAAGCCCCGGCTAACTACGTGCCAGCAGCCGCGGTAAGACGTAGGGGGCGAGCGTTGTCCGGATTTACTGGGCGTAAAGGGCGTGTAGGCGGCTTAGCAAGTCAGATGTGGAAGCCCTGAGCTCAACTCAGGGAGGTCATCTGATACTGCTAAGCTAGAGGGCAGGAGAGGAGAGCGGAACTTCCGGTGTAGCGGTGAAATGCGTAGATATCGGAAGGAACGCCGGTGGCGAAGGCGGCTCTCTGGACTGACCCTGACGCTGAGGCGCGAAAGCTAGGGGAGCGAACGGGATTAGATACCCCGGTAGTCCTAGCCGTAAACGATGGGCACTAGGTGTGGGGAGTTAGACTCTCCGTGCTGCAGCTAACGCGATAAGTGCCCCGCCTGGGGAGTACGGCCGCAAGGCTAAAACTCAAAGGAATTGACGGGGGCCCGCACAAGCGGTGGAGCGCGTGGTTTAATTCGATGCTAAGCGAAGAACCTTACCAGGGCTTGACATGCAGGCTGTAAGCTCACTCGAAAGGGTGAGTGCCAAATAGGGGGTTTCCCCTATTTGGAGCCTGCACAGGTGGTGCATGGCTGTCGTCAGCTCGTGTCGTGAGATGTTGGGTTAAGTCCCGCAACGAGCGCAACCCCTGCCCTTAGTTGCCAGCGGGTAAAGCCGGGCACTCTAAGGGGACTGCCGGCGAAGAGCCGGAGGAAGGTGGGGATGACGTCAAGTCAGTATGCCCCTTATGCCCTGGGCTACACACGCGCTACAATGGGTGGTACAGAGGGGAGCGAAGCCGCGAGGCGGAGCGAATCCCTAAAGCCACCCCCAGTTCAGATCGCAGGCTGCAACTCGCCTGCGTGAAGGCGGAATCGCTAGTAACCGCAGATCAGCCACGCTGCGGTGAATACGTTCTCGGGCCTTGTACACACCGCCCGTCACACCACGAGAGTCCGCAACACCCGAAGTCAGGCGAAGAGCCTGCCGAAGGTGGGGCGGATGATTGGGGTGAAGTCGTAACAAGGTAGCCGTACCGGAAGGTGCGGCTGGATCACCTCCTTTCTTACGGAGAATTTAGGATAAGCTTTCCTTTTCTCACCTTCTTCCTCTCCTCCCTGAATTTTTTGTACCTTAGACAAAAGAAGATTAGGGAGAGATCCAAGAGGGATGATACAGTAATCAGCCGGGCGTCAAAGTAGAAAGGGCGTACGGTGGATGCCTAGGCACCAAGGGCCGAAGAAGGACGCGGCAGGCGGCGAAACGCCCCGGGGAGCTGCGAGCAAGCTATGATCCGGGGGTGTCCGAATGGGGAAACCCACTCCGGGTAATGCCGGAGTATCCCTAAGGGGAAACTCTTAGGGAGGGGAACCAGGGGAACTGAAACATCTTAGTACCCTGAGGAAAAGAAAGAGAAATTCGATTCCCTGAGTAGTGGTGAGCGAAAGGGGAGGAGCCTAAACCTGTGTGGTGTAGAAGCTCGCGGGCGTTGCCACACAGGGGTAGAGGGATAAGGTCGGGGAAAGCCGCGACTTTCCCGTAGGCGAGGTACACATAGCCGAATGGTCTGGGAAGGCCAGCCAGAGAGGGTGAGAGCCCCGTAGGCGAAATGTGTACTAAGCCTATGGACCTTACTCCCGAGTAGCGTGGGACACGGGGAATCCTGCGCGAATCTGGGCGGACCACCGCCTAAGGCTAAATACCCTTGGTGACCGATAGCGCATAGTACCGTGAGGGAAAGGTGAAAAGAACCCCGGAGAGGGGAGTGAAATAGAACCTGAAACCGTACGTCCACAAGGGGTAGGAGAGCTATGCTCAAAGAGGGTTTCCCTTTTTGAGCAAGGCTCGACTGCGTGCCTGTTGAAGAATGAGCCGGCGAGTTAATGCGTGTGGCGAGGTTAAGGGAGTGCAGTCCCGGAGCCGAAGTGAAAGCGAGCCTGAATAGGGCGCTTAGTCACACGCATTAGACCCGAAACCAGGCGAGCTACCCATGGCCAGGATGAAGCGGGGTTAACCCCCCGTGGAGGTCCGAACCCGTTAGCAGTGAAAAGCTATGGGATGAGCTGTGGGTAGGAGTGAAAAGCTAATCGAGCCTGGAGATAGCTGGTTCTCCCCGAAATAGCTTTAGGGCTAGCCTCAGCCGATGAAGCCCAGGGAGGTAGAGCACTGGTTGGGCGAGGGGCGGGGATCCGCTGCCGAGTCCAGTCAAACTCCGAATGCCCTGGGTGGATGGCTGGGAGTCGGACCGTGGGGGATAAGCTCCATGGTCGAGAGGGGAACAGCCCAGATCAACAGCTAAGGCCCCAAAGTCCGGGCTAAGTGGTAAAGGAGGTAGCTTGGCGAAGACAGTCAGGATGTTGGCTTAGAAGCAGCCATCATTTAAAGAGTGCGTAATAGCTCACTGATCGAGCCAAGCTGCGCCGAAAATACACGGGGCTAAGCCCGGCGCCGAAGCTTTGGGTTCTACCTATCTTCGGATAGGTAGAGCGGTAGGGGAGCGTTCCGCTGTAGGGAGAAGGCGGACCGGAAGGACCGCTGGACGAGGCGGAAGTGAGAATGCCGGCATGAGTAGCGAAAAGGAGGGTGAGAATCCCTCCCACCGAAAGCCCGAGGTTTCCTGGGTAAAGCTCGTCTTCCCAGGGTTAGGCGGGAGCTAAGCCGAGGCCGAAAGGCGTAGGTGATGCACAGCCGGTTAATATTCCGGCCCCACCTACTGACCGTTAATACCGATGGAGGGACGCAGGAGGGTAGGTGCGCCTGGTGGTGACATACCAGGTCCAAGCCCCAAGGGAGGGAGTGTAGGCAAATCCGCACTCCCGTTGAACTGAGGGGTGATGGGGAGCCCTCGTGAGAGGGCGAAGGCATCGAGCTCACACTGCCGAGAAAAGCTCCTAGGGAGGTCAGTGGGTGCCCGTACCGCAAACCGACACAGGTGGGCGAGGTGAAGATCCAAAGGTGCGCGGGATAACCCTCGTTAAGGAACTCGGCAAAATGGCCCCGTACGTTCGCAAGAAGGGGTGCCCGAGTAAGGTGAATAGCCTGAAAGGGCCGCAGTGAAGTGGCTCTGGGGACTGTTTACCAAAAACACAGGTCTCTGCTAAGGCGTAGAAGCCGATGTATAGGGGCTGAGGCCTGCCCGGTGCTGGAAGGTTAAGGGGAAGGGTTAGGGTGAATAACCCGAAGCCCTGAACCGAAGCCCCAGTGAACGGCGGCCGTAACTATAACGGTCCTAAGGTAGCGAAATTCCTTGTCGGGTAAGTTCCGACCCGCATGAAAGGCATAACCACTGGAGCGCTGTCTCAACGAGGGGCCCGGTGAAATTAGAGTGTCCGTGAAGATACGGACTACCCGTGGCAGGACGGAAAGACCCCGTGAAGCTTTACTGTAGCCTGGCATTGAACTCTGGCACTGCATGTAGAGGATAGGTGGGAGGCTGAGAAGCGGGGGCGCCAGCCTCCGTGGAGCCGCCGGTGGAATACCACCCTTGTGGTGTTGGGGTTCTAACCCCAAAAGAAGAGCCTTTTGGGGGACAGTGCTTGGTGGGCAGTTTGACTGGGGCGGTCGCCTCCTAAAAGGTAACGGAGGCGCCCAAAGGTAGGCTTGGCACGGTTAGAAATCGTGCCTGAAGTGTAAGGGCGTTAAGCCTGCCTGACTGTGAGGCCGACGGGCCGAGCAGAGACGAAAGTCGGGCCTAGTGATCCGGTGGTCCCGAGTGGAAGGGCCATCGCTCAACGGATAAAAGTTACTCCGGGGATAACAGGCTGATCTCGCCCGAGAGTCCACATCGACGGCGAGGTTTGGCACCTCGATGTCGGCTCACCGCATCCTGGGGCTGGAGAAGGTCCCAAGGGTTGGGCTGTTCGCCCATTAAAGCGGTACGTGAGCTGGGTTCAGAACGTCGTGAGACAGTTCGGTCCCTATCCGCCACGGGCGGAGGAAACTTGAGGGGAACTGCTCCTAGTACGAGAGGACCGGAGCAGGCGGACCTCTGGTGTACCAGTTGTGCCGTCAGGTGCAGGAGCTGGGTAGCCAAGTCCGCACGGGATAAGCGCTGAAAGCATCTAAGCGCGAAGCCCACCCCAAGATAAGGTTTCCCACGGGGAAAGCCCGGTAAGGCACCTCCGAGAAGAGGAGGTAGATAGGCCGGAGGTGGAAGCGCAGCAATGCGTGGAGCCGACCGGTACTAATATGCCGAGGCTTTGACGCCTGGCTGGTTACTGTATGATCCTTCTTGGAGGAGTTATGGAGAGTATAGAGGGAGGAAGGCTACTGGTGATTAGAGCGGAGGGGAAACGCCCGTTCCCATTCCGAACACGGAAGCTAAGCCCTCCAGCGCCGATGGTACTGCCCTGGCAACGGGGTGGGAGAGTAGGTCATTGCCAGAGAGCCTTCCTCCCTTTTTTGTTTTTTATCTAATTTCGTGAGGGTAGGGTACTCTCGGATGTCTTACTTCAATTAGGGTTTTGATAAAACTCTGAGATATTTTTTCCAATTCCTCTAGAGTAAGTCTGCTATTTTCTAACTGTCCATCATTTAATTTCTTTCTAATTACATCTCTAACTACTTTTTCTATATTTTCGGGAGTAACATTTTTAAGACTTCTTGTAGCTGCTTCGACGCTGTCTGCTAACATTACTATTGCTGCTTCTTTTGATTTTGGTTTAGGTCCAGGATAACGAAAGTCTACTTCTGGTATAATTTGGTTTGGATTCAACTGTTTTTGTTTCATATAAAAGTAGGATAACAAACTTGTTCCATGATGTTGTTCCACAATGTCTATTATATTTTTAGGAAATTTATTTTTATTTAAAATTTCTGCGCCATCTTTAGGGTGCGACTTTATTATAATTGCACTGAGATACGGAGAAAGATCATCATGGGGATTTTTTTGATTGGGTAAAAGGTTTTCAATGAAATATTGTGGCCTTTTTACTTTTCCAATATCATGATATAAAGAAGCAGTTCTAACAATTTTGGGGTTTGCACCAGATTCTTCAGCAGCTCTTTCTGCAAGATTCCCTACGATTAGACTGTGATAATATGTGCCTGGGGCTTCCATGATTAATTCTCTTAACAATGGGTGGTTAGGATTTGTGAGTTCAAACAGCTTTAATGGGCTAGCAAGTCTAAATAGATCCTCAATTATAGGGATCAGACCTATGGCAAGAATGCCTGAGATGATGGGATTTATGATACTGTAAAACAAATCAGAAAAATTTATATATACTTCTGGATAGGCATATTTTATTAAAACAAGAATAGGAATTCTAATAAGGGTCAACATAAAGGAGGTTTTAAGATAAGTTGCTCTATCTTCTAAGTTTCTTAGGCCCCTATAAATAAAAATTAAATCAAACATTAAAATGATTGGTATTATGAATGATCTTAAGAAAATTGCTGAAAGTAAAATTGTCAAGAAGCTTAAAATAGCATAGTCAGGAAAGTCCATCAGGCTTAATATTATAAAAAGGAAGGTAGTAATAGGTGCGAGATATGTAGAATAGAAAGAGAAGATTTTTGAAATAGCTAGTGCAGAAAGAAAGATGCTGTTTATAAAGAGAAATATGTTTAGATCCTTTATGTTCATCTGGCCAAAATAAGACAAGATAAGTATTAGGGAAATATGAAGTAAAGCTACAAATAAGAATAGACATAAAAATCGTAAAATACTTTTAGGTGAGAATGTATAACCTAGAGTCTCTAATATTTGGAATTTTTCAGGAGTTACTTTTTCGCCTTTTCTGAGAATTACGTCTCCTTTTGAGATTATTCTTTCTATAGGCTTTATTGATTTTATAAGTTCCGTCTTTTTGTTTTCTGTTTCTTTAACGTCTATAAACATGTTAGGAACAATAAGAATGTCACTCAGTTTTTGAGCTATGTCTTGTGGAAATCTTAGCTCGTAAGTTAAAAATTTTATAAATTCTTGTTTTTTTGCTTTTACTTCTTCTTCTTTAATTCCTTTTGAATAGTTTTCTATGATCCAGGTTTCGATCTTTTTTCTTATAGTATTTACTGTAGACAATTGAAACTTAGATATGTAATTGTAAACCTCAGAGTGTTCCGAGGTTGGAGAGAGGACTTCTGATAGTTTAGATAGGACTTTTATTGTAATATTTTGATCTACAGTATAAATGGGTTTAAACTGTGAAAGCATTAAGTTTTTTATTCGCTCTGTCTCGCTCTCATCTCGATATATTACAGTCCTTGTAGCTATGATATCTTTAGGGGCGATATCATTGATTTTTAATGGTGGAATAAAAACAAAGTCAAGAGAAAGTATTAGGAAATCCCCTAAAAGAAAAATGGTTAAAATTAATGTTAAGTTTTGTTTTAGATTCTTACTTACTTCTGTTTTTAGCCTTTTAAAGAATTTGTATACCCCTTTATAATTTAAAATTTCTTTTCTCATGATAATAAATATTTTATCATTTATTGACCTCTTTTTCACTATAATATATAATTAAACTTGGCTTTGGGGAGTAGCCAAGCTGGTAAGGCAGCGGACTTTGGATCCGCCATTCGCTGGTTCGAATCCAGCCTCCCCAGCCAAATTTTTTATTATTCCCAAATTTTATTTTATAAGCTCTTTATGGATAATTTTAAAGTTATCATTTTGGCTGCTGGTCAGGGTAAAAGGATGAGGACTGAGCTTCCAAAGGTTCTTCATCCCCTCTATGAAAACACCATATTGGAGTTTTTGCTTGACACTGTAGAGACCGTTTTTGAAAAAGAGTATATATTAGTTGTGAGCCCAAAAGTGAAATCTTATTTATCTTTTGTTTCGGATAAAAATATTGTGATTCAGGATAAGCCTTTAGGTACGGGAGATGCAGTTAAAAGGACAGAGGTTTTGTTAAAAGATTATGATGGAGATGTGCTAATTCTCCCTGGAGACATGCCTCTTATAAGAGGTGAGACTTTAAAAAAAGTTTGTGATTTTCATAGAGAGAATTCTAATGCTTGTACTGTGGTTACAACGATTTTAGATAATCCTTTGGGGTATGGAAGGATAATAAGAGACGAAAAAGGGAATATTTTAAAAATAGTAGAAGAAAAGGATGCTACAGAGAAAGAAAAAGAAGTAAAAGAGATAAATACTTCTATTTATGCTTTTAAGTGGAAGCCATTGAAAGAGGCCTTAATGCATTTGAAGAATGATAATGCTCAAGGTGAATTTTATTTGACTGATGTTATAGAAATTTTTAATAAACAGAAATTGAAAATTGGTGTAATAAGAGTTGGTTCAGAGGAGGTTTTAGGGGCAAATACCCAAGAAGAATTAAGTATTATACGTGGTATACTGAAAAAAAGGGTAAATAAAAATAATATGGAGAATGGGGTTATAATTGTAGATCCTGATAAAGTAGTAATTGGACATAAGGTTGTAGTCGAGAATGATGTGATAGTTCAACCTGAAGTTTTTATATTTGGGGATTATATAATAAGGAAAAATTCTTATATCGGTCCTTTTTCTTATATAAATTCTAAGTCTGATTAAAAAGGAGAATGGGAGATGGGACAAAAATGTTTAGCTCTTTATAGTGGTACTTCTAATAGGGAGCTTGCAGAGGAAGTAGCGAAATATTTAGGTGTGGAATTGGGAGAAATTGAAATTAGAAGATTTTCTGATGGGGAAATTTATGCAAGAATTGCAAGAAGTGTAAGAGGGGCCGAGGTATATGTGATTCAGTCTTTAGGAAGCAGAGTTAATGAATATTTTATGGAGCTTCTCATAATTATTGATGCTTTAAAAAGAGCTTCCGCAGGTGAGGTTACTGCGGTTATTCCTTATTATGCCTATGCAAGACAGGATAGAAAAACCAAGTCAAGAGAGCCTATAACAGCAAAGCTTGTAGCCAATCTTTTAACGGTCGCAGGTGCTTCTCGAGTAGTTACTATGGATCTTCATGCTGGACAAATCCAAGGATTTTTTGATATTCCGGTGGATAATTTATCTGCCTTACCTCTTTTTACGAGATACTTTCAAGATAAGAACCTTAAAGATCCAGTAGTGGTATCTCCAGATATAGGTGGAGTTACGAGAGCGAGAGCTCTTGCCGATAGATTACACACGCCTCTTGCTATAATATATAAAAGAAGACCTGCTCCTGAAGTGGCGGAAGTCGAAGAGATTATAGGAGACGTAGAAGGTAGAGATGTTATAATATGTGATGATATTATTACTACTGGTAATACTCTATTTTCAGCAGCGAAATTACTTAAATTGAAAGGTGCAAGAGATATTTATGCGGCTGTAACTCATGGTATACTAACTAATGATGCTCATAAAAAGTTAGAGGAATCGGAGATAAAAGAGCTTGTGGTAACTAATACATTGCCAATACCTGTAGAAAAGAGAGTGCCTAAGCTAACTATCATTTCTATAGGGAACTTACTTGGAGAAGCAATAAAAAGAATTTCTAATAAGGATTCTTTAAGCTCTCTATTTGATTAATAATATATTAAAAAAAGGAGGTAATTAGGAAAATGGAAATAACCGAAATAAAACTTAAGAAAAGAGACAAGATAGGCAAGCAATATGCTAAAAAGTATAGGAGGAGTAATCTTATACCCGGAGTTGTATATGGAGCTCATTTAAAAGAAAATATTCATGTATTAGTTGAAAAAAAAGATCTTTGGAATTTAATAAAGAAAGGACATTCAAAAGAACAACATATTTTAAGGTTGATAATAGAGGATGGTGAAAATACCATAACTGAAAATGCTATTTTGCAAGATATTCAGATAGATCCTATAAAAGATGACTTACTTCATGTTGATTTTCATGCTGTAAGCTTAGAAGAAGTTGTAGATGTTTATGTGCCTGTAGTACTTGTAGGAGAATCCAAAGGAGTAAAACAGGGTGGTATATTGCAACATGGTGTTGAGGAGATTTTGATAAGAGCTTTACCTTTAGATGTGCCACCTCATATCGAGGTAGATATAACAGATTTAGAGATAGGAGATTCTATAACTGTGGGAGATCTCAACTTACCTGAGAACATAAAAGTTTTGACTCCTGCAGATGAGGTTATTGTAAATATAATTCCTCCTAAAGGTTATACTGAGGAGGCTTCTACTGAGGAGTCTCAAACAGAGTCTCAGTCTTAAAAATTTTTTAAAGGAGTGAAAATTGATGATTAAAATTGTGACTGATAGTACTGCTGCTCTTCCTGAAGAGTATGTAAAGAGATATGATATAACAGTGGTTCCTTTAAAGGTTGCTTTTGGGGATGAAGTTTACAGAGACGGTGTGGATATTACTCCTGAGATTTTCTTTAAAAAAGTAAAGGAGAGTTCAATTTTTCCAAAGACATCACAGCCGTCGGTAGAAGAATTTTATCAAGCTTATAAAAATATCTTTGATAAATATCCGGACACGGAGGCTATAATTTCTATTCATATTTCGGCGAAATTAAGTGGAACTGTGGGTTCTGCAAATGCTGCAAGAGAGCTTTTACCACAAAAGGATAAGATATTTGTCATTGATTCGAAGTTAACTGAGCTTGCTCTTGGAGTAGTTGTCATTGAACTTGCAAAGGCAGTCGAAAAAGGAGCAAAAGTGGATGATCTCATAGCTCTTGCTGAGAAGATGCATCTACATAGCAGTATAAAATTTACTGTGGATACTTTAGAGTATTTATATAGAGGTGGTAGAATTGGAGCAGCGCAGGCTTGGATGGGAAGTATTTTACAAATCAAACCTATTTTAGAGCTTAGAGATGGAGCTATAGAGCCAGTAGAAAGGGTAAGGACTAAACAAAAAGTTAAATCAAGAATTATTGAACTTACTAAGGAATATGCTGGAAGCGATCCGGTTAAGATTGCTATTGCTTATTCAGATAATTATGAAGAGGTTTTAGAAGTAGCACAAGAGGTAAAGAACAGTTTAAATATAACTGATTTTTATATAGGGCCTTTTAGTTGTACTATTCTTTCTCATATTGGGCCAGGCTCTTGGGGAATAATAGTTTTTAAAGAAGTTTAGAAAAGGAGAGGATGAATAAGTTGTTACAGCAAATAGTGGATGATTTAGATAAGTTCTTAGCCATATTTCCAAGTGACATCAAAAGTAGGTTAGAACAAGATCCTGATATAAAGGATCTCATAGAGGTTGTTCTTGATCTTGGAAGGGAGATTGAGGCAAGATTTTATAAGAAAACTGTTGTTTTTGAGGGGAGGTTTACCACCGAAGAAGATTTAAATTATATTATTGCAAGAGTTGGAGAATTCAGTGGCGACAAAAGAGCTGGAATAGAAAGAACTCTTCATAGAATTTCTGCTATAGAGAATAGGCATGGTAGAATAATTGGATTAACTTGTAGAGTAGGAAGAGCAGTGTTAGGAACGGTCGACATAATAAGAGACGTGATTGAAACTGGAAAGAATATTCTTCTTTTAGGTAGGCCTGGTGTTGGTAAAACAACTCTTTTAAGAGAAACAGCAAGAGTTCTTGCTGATGAGCTTGGTAAGAGAGTAATTATTATCGATACCTCTAACGAGATTGGTGGTGATGGAGATATTCCTCATCCTGCTATAGGTAGGGCAAGAAGGATGCAAGTTCCAAATCCGGCAAAACAACATGATGTGATGATTGAAGCGGTAGAAAATCATATGCCTGAAGTTATTGTAATTGATGAAATTGGAACCGAACTTGAGGCAAAGGCTGCAAGAACTATTGCTGAAAGAGGTGTGCAGTTGATTGGTACTGCTCACGGTATAACTCTTCAGAATTTACTTCTTAATCCTACGCTCTCGGATCTTGTGGGAGGGATTCAGGTAGTAACATTGAGCGATGAAGAAGCAAAAAGAAGAGGTACTCAGAAGACTGTTCTTGAAAGAAAAGCTCCTCCGACCTTTCAAGTGGTTATAGAAATTCAGGAAAGAGATAGACTTGCTATTCATCATGATGTGGCAAAAACTGTTGATGCCCTATTAAGAGGATACATTATAAAACCTGAGATAAGACTTAGAACTCCTGAAGGAGAGGTAAAAAAAGTTGAAGCTCCTACTATTGAGCCTTCAGAAGAAGAGGAAGAAGTATCGGTTTTCGGAAAGCCTGAAAGGGAGAAGAGGACAGAGCCTTTGAAAATATTCCCCTATGGAATAAGCAGGAATAGACTTGAAAAAGCAATACGTAATTTAGGGGTTCCTGCTTTTGTAGTGAAAAATCTTTCCGAAGCTAGCTGCCTCTTGATATTGAAAGCACATCAGAAAAGAGCAAAAGATCTTTTGAAAGAAGCAGAAAAGAAGGGTATTAAGATTGCCGTTTTAAGAAGTAACACTGTTACTCAGATAGAGAGATTTTTGAGCGAGGAGTTTGGAATAAGTGTAGGTACGAGTAAGAGTGATGCAGAGGAGGAGGCTCTCAGAGAAGCTCAAGAAGGTATTGAGTATGTGTTGACTCATGATGAACCTTATGAATTATCACCTCAGCCTGCTTATATAAGAAGATTACAACATCAGCTCATTCAGCAGTATGGATTGTATTCGGAAAGTGTAGGAGTAGAGCCTTTCCGTAAGGTAAGGATATATCCATCTCATTAATTTCTATAGGGATGAAAAATAGCCTTTTTATAACCTTTGAAGGAATAGATGGATCTGGAAAGACAACTCAAGCTATACTTTTAAAAGATTATCTTGAGAGCAAAGGTTTTAAGGTCTACCTTACAAGGGAGCCAGGTGGTACAGAGGTAGGAAGTAAAATAAGAGAAATTCTTTTGTCTCCAGATTTTTCAATAAATCCTTGGACAGAAGTCTTCCTCTATTTAGCTTCGAGGGTGGAAAATACCATTGTGGTTAAAAAGAAACTTGAGGAGAATTACATAGTAATTTGTGAAAGGTATGCTGATTCAACAATTGCTTATCAAGGATACGGAAGGAATTTACCACTAAATATTTTGGCGGAAATGAATGACATAGCCACTTCTGGGTTGAAACCTGATCTTACTGTTTTAATTGATTTAGATCCTGAACTGGCTTTGAGAAGAAAGAAAACTTTTGATAGAATTGAGATGGAAGGTAAGGATTTTTATTACAGAGTAAGAGAGGGATACTTGGAGATTGCAAAAAGGGAACAAGAAAGGTTTATAATCATACCAGGAAGTTTGTCTAAAGAAGAGATCTTTGAGAGGATTGTTAAAAGGATAAAGGAGAAATTTCTTAGAGGGGTGTAAAAATGAAATTAGTTTTTGCAATTATCCAGGAGGAAGACTGGAAGAAGGTAAGAGAAATTTTCATAGAGCATAATTTATCTCTTACCTTCTTCAAAAGTAAAGGTGGTTTTTTGGAGGAAGCTTCTATTACATTGATGACAGTAGTAGAGGATGATAAGTTTGAAGAGGTCTTATCTATTTTAAGAGAAAATTGTAAGGAAAGAGAAAAAATGATTATTCCTCCTCTTCCATCGGTAGAGCTCTTAAGAACTGTACCTATGCCTGTTAAAATAAAAGTAGGCGGAGCAGTAGTATTTGCAGTGGATGTAAGCTATTTTGAGAAAATATAACTATGGCCTTTAAAGAGATAGTTGGACAAAAACAAGCTATAGAGGTGTTAAGAAGAGCTATCAATGAAAATAAATTATCCCAAACTTATCTTTTTGTGGGTCCTGAAGGTGTTGGGAAAAGATTAACTGCTATCTCTTTTGTTCAAGCTTTAAATTGTAAGGTAGAACCCCTTGAAGGATGTGGTGAATGCGATATTTGTAAGAGTATAGAAAAACTTTCTTATCCTGATTTATTTTACCTTAAACCTGAGGGGCAATGGTATAAGATACAGCAAATTAGAGATATTAGAAAAGAAGCCTATGTTAAGCCATACATTAGTAATTGGAAAGTATTTATCTTAGATGATGCTCATCAGCTAAGAGCGGAAGGGGCTAATGCCCTTTTGAAAATATTAGAAGAGCCTCCAGAACATACCTTGTTTATTTTAATAGCTTATAGACCTGAGTTACTATTGCCAACAATTATTTCAAGAAGTCAAATAATAAGTTTTTCTTATTTGAGTTATGATGAGGTTTGGCAAATAATAAAGGATAAGGTTTCGGAGGATAAATTAGAGATTCTGGTGAATTTATCGCAGGGGAGTGTTGGAAAGGCTCTTTTTTGGGGTGAGGAGAATAATTGGACTAAGAGGATAGAATTATTTAAATATTTAACTCTTCTTAAGAAGGATAGGCCATATTCTCCTTTTGAGCTTGTGGATTTTTTAGTAGAGGAGAAAGATGACGAAAAGATTATAAATCTTCTTGAGCTTGTTCTTTTCTGGTGGAGAGATCTGCTTTTGTGGAAGCTCACGGAAGATGAGAAGTATATTATGCAGAAAGATTTCTTACCAGAAATAGCGAGAAAGGCGCAAGAATATTCGGTCTCAGATCTGAGAAACTTTTTCAGGTTAACTCAGGATGCTATAAGAGGTATTAGAAATAATGCTAATTTATTGTTAACATTAGAAACTCTATTTTTAAGGGTGGGTATGAGCTCATGATGACTGAAGAAAAGGAAAATATAGAGAATATATATGTGGTAGGTATAAGGTTAAGAAGTTTAAAGGTTTATTACTTTTCAACCACAGACCCTAATCTAAAAGTTGGAGATGTGGTGATAGTGAAGACTGTTCAAGGAGTTGAAGCAGGTAAGGTTGTAATTCCTCCTTTTGTTCCTTCTGAGAATTTTGAACCTCCTTCTCCTTTAAAGCCTATTTTAAGAAAGGCCACAGAAGAGGATTTGCAGAAAATAAAAGAGTATAGGGAAAAGGAGAAAGAAATTCTCCAGTTTGCACAAGAAAAGGCTAAAATATTAGGACTACCTATGAAAATGCTTGCTTGTGAGATTAATTTTGATTATAGTAAAATTACCATACATTTTGCCTCTGAGGAAAGGGTTGACTTTAGAGAATTAGTAAAAGAGCTTGCAGGTCAATATAAAACAAGAATTGAATTGCATCAAGTAGGGGTAAGAGATGAGGTAAGGTATCTTGGCGGAATTGGGATTTGTGGGAGGGAAGTATGCTGTCATCTTTATCTTCAGGATTTTGAGTCTATTTCGGTGAAGATGGCAAAAGAACAAGGACTTGCTTTAAATCCATTGAAAATTTCTGGTATTTGTGGAAGATTAATGTGCTGTTTATCCTATGAATATAAGACTTACCAAGAGATAAAAGCGAGCTTACCTCCTAAGGGTACTGTTGTTGAGACAAAACAGGGTAAAGGTATAGTTGTAGATCATCATGTACCCTTAAATAAATTGGTGGTAGAATTCGATGAAGAAAGAAGAGAGTTAATTTCTTTGGATGAAGTTGAGAAGATATACAAAAAAGAAGATAAAGAGGGAGAAAAAGATAAAGTTCTTGAAAAAATACTTAAGATGTTAGAAGAGGAAGAAGATTAGGTAATAAGTGGATTATTTTGAGGAGATTAAAATATTCTTTTGGAGAAGAGGATATCAAATTGACGAGTGTTGTCAAAAAGATAGAATAGTTTTACCCAAGAACACATCTTTGGAGAGTGATTATTTTAGCTTTCTTTCTCATTACAGATTTAGAAGACTCTTAAGTGATATAATCCATTCGCAAGATAACGGAAAAGTTCTTATTGATAGGTTATTGTCTCGTTGGAAGTTAGAGGAAATAAAAGAATATTGGGACTTTTTAATCAAAAGTGGAATTATAAATTTAATTGGGAATGACTATTATTTTTCTTATCCTTATATTGACAATTTTGGAGAAACCCTTGAATGGTATATATCCGAGCTTTTGAGAAAAGAATTTAAAATGCCTACGATTTGGGGCGTAAAGATTAGAGAGTTAAGGGGAGGGGGAGATTTTGATGTTCTTTCTATCCTTGAAGGTAGTCTTTTATATATAGAGTGTAAAACCAGTCCTCCTAATAATGTAAGATTAAGGGAAATGTGGGAATTTCTTAGGCGAAGAGAAGAATTGAAACCTAAAATTACTATATTTTTTATTGATACTACACTCAAGATAGAAAGAAATATAATTGAAAATATAAAATATCTTCTTGATAGGAGATTTGCAAAAGGTAAAAGTAATATAAGCCTAAAACTAAAAGAAGGGATATATGCATTTGATAAAAGTTTATATATAATGCAAAGTAAAGGCGACCTTATTAAGAATTTTCAAATAGTTTTTAGGAATTTTTTTAATGGATAGACAGGAAAGTCTATTTAAGGAAGACCATAACTATGAGCCTCTCTCTTTTAGGATGAGACCAAGAACCCTTGAGGAATTTCTTGGGGCGGAGGATATTATTGGAGAAAATTCTTTTTTGAGGAAAGCTATTAATAAAGGTTATCTTCCTTCTCTTATCGTTTATGGCCCTCCTGGATCTGGTAAAACCACTTTGTCAATACTCCTTGCAAAAGCTATTAATGCTGAGTTTATAGAGTTAAATGCTGCTATTGTGGGAGTACAGGAGTTAAAAGAAGCGCTTCAGAGGGCAAGGAGAAACCTTGAACTTTACGGGAAAAGAACTGTTCTTTTCCTTGATGAGATACATCATTTTAACAGGCTTCAACAAGATGTACTTCTTCCCTTTGTAGAAAAAGGAACAATTATCCTTATAGGTGCGACTACTGAGAATCCCTTCTTTGCTCTAAATACAACCTTACTCTCAAGATGTAGATTAATAGAACTTAAACCTTTGTCTAATGAAAATATTGAAAAAATTTTAAGAAGAGCTTTAGAGGATGAAGATCGAGGTCTTGGCAAAAAGAAACTGCAAATAACAGATGATGCAATTGAGGAGATTGTAAGGTTTGCTAATGGTGATGCAAGAATAGCTCTAAATACATTGGAACTTGCTTCTTTTATGGCATCTCCCTTAGAAGATGGAAGATTAATGATTGATAGAGATGTAGTGAAGGAGGTTATTGGAAAGAGGGTATTTAGATATGATCAAAAAGGAGATGAACATTATCACACTATATCTGCTTTTATAAAGAGTATAAGAGGTTCTGATCCTGATGCAGCCTTATATTATCTTGCAAAAATGCTCCTCTCAGGAGAGGATCCGAGGTTTATAGCAAGAAGGTTAATTATTCATGCAGCTGAGGATATTGGTATGGCAGATCCCTTTGCTATTGTCGTTGCTCAAGCAGCTTATTATGCGGTAGATGTTGTAGGTATGCCTGAGGCAAGGATACCTCTTGCAGAAGCTACCATATACCTAGCTACAGCTCCTAAAAGCAATAGTGTTATAATGGGAATTGACAAGGCAATGAAATATATAGAAGAACATGGAGTAGCGATAGTTCCAGAACATCTGAGGGGCAATTCTCCCGATTATATTTATCCTCATGATTATCCCAATCATTTTGTAAAACAGAGGTATCTTCCTGAAGGAGTAGAAGAATTTTTTTATAATCCTTCTGAGCAAGGTAGAGAAAAGAAGGTAAAGGAAAGGTTAGAGGCTTTATGGAGAGAAAGGTACAAAAAGTAATTCTTCTTTTAGTTTTTTTTGTTTTTGTTTTAGGGGGGTGTAAGGGAGAGAAAAAAATAGAGAAACATATAGATGAGAATAAGGTGATAAAGGAAAAGAGCATAGTAGTTCTTGATACAGAGATTGCAGAGGACATTATAAAAGATTATGAAAAGGATATAGAGAGATATATTGTTGAGGATAGGAAAGAAAGTTATCGGGATTATGTTCTAAACTGGAAATTTTACTCTATATATTTCAAAAATCCACTAACTAAATACTTTTTACTCGAGAAACTAAAATCTGAAGAACTAATAGTTGACAGAGTCAGAAGTTCTCAGGGAATAAGTGAAAAATATCAGATTTTTAGAAAATATCGTTTTTCTGAGGGGGATGAAAAAAACATAAAAATTGCTAATCTTTATTTTCCTATAAATAAAGTAAATGCTGATAATCTTCCTAAGATTGCTTTTGTGGTTGATGATGTGGTAGAGGATAATTTTTGGACCCATGAGCTTTTAAATTTTCCTTATACTCTTAATATATCCATAATACCTACTAGAAAAACAAAGGATATTGCAGAAAAAGTTTCTAAAAGAGGTTGGGAAGTGCTGATGCATCTTCCTATGGAGTCTATAAGTTATCCAAGAGATGCAAAATATTTAGTGTCGGAAGCTATAATGGTAGGTATGGATGAGGTAGAGATTGAGAATATCATAAAGACTCACCTTGAGAGATTTGGAAATGTTAAAATTTCCTGGGTTAACAATCATATGGGTTCAAAGGTTACGCAGGATTCTGAAACTATGGAAAGAGTCATAAAAGTCTTTAAGAAATATAATTTAGCCTTTCTTGACAGTAGAACTATTCTAAACAGTGTAGGTTATAAAATGGCAAATAGATCTGGAATACCAGCTCTTGAAAACATGTTATTCATTGATCATGAGAATGATGAGGAAAGGATAAAAGCTAGATTTATTCAGGCAGTTAATATAGCTAAAAAGAGAGGATGGGGGGTTTTTATTCTCCATCTTAGACCAAAAACGATTAAAGTTCTTAATGAACTTGATAAGGAAGGCTTTTTTAATGATTTAGATCTAGTAAGGATCAGTGATCTATACGAAGTAATAAGTGAGCACTCATCGGGCCTAGCTTTAAAGAATTAGTGTAAATATTTCCGCTAAATAGATCTCTGTACGTACCGTTCAGATTAAAGATTTCTTCTTTATCCTCTATATTTATAAGTACAAGTATGGATTCTTCTTGGGTTTCTTTGATAAAAGATATCATATCTGAAAATATAGGAATAAACGTACCTTTGTAAAGCGCTGGATGACTTTTTCTGATTTTAACTAATTGCCTGTAAAAATCTATAAGTTCTTTGTCTTGTTTGTCATCACTCCAGGGTATAGGAAGTCTTGCATGTTCGTGTAGAGTTCTATTTCCCTCAAGTATATCTCTGTACTGACTACATCCCATTTCTTGTCCATTGTAGATTATAGGTATTGCATTAATCGAGAATTGGAAAATTGAAGCTAATCTAAGTAATTTCTTATCTTTAGCAACCCATAGAAATCTATTTGAATCGTGATTTTCGAGAAAAGAAATTCTCTTGAATTTATTTCCATAGAATTTTTCTTCCAAATCGATCATTTTTACAAACTCTTTGGTAGACCATCTTTTACCTATAAAAAAGTCTCTAATTATTTTAAAAAGATAAAAATCTAAAGTTCCGTCAAATTTGCCTACATATTTTTTTGTTTCTTTCGGAGTCTCTACTATCTCTCCAAAATAGAAAGTTTCTGGAAATTCAGATTTCAAATTATAATAAAAAATACTCCAAAAATTAATGTCAGGACCTGTAGCATGATCCATTCTATATCCAGAAATTCCAAATTCTCTTATCCAGTATTTGGCAGCATTTATTATATAATCTATCGCTTCCTTATTTTTAAGGTTTATTTTGGGCATTGACTTTACACCGAAAAAGGTTTCATAATCTTCTCCTTTAAATATAAACCAACTTCTTAGATTACTGTTTTTGTCTTTTAAAGCTTTCTGAAATATAGGATTTTTATATGACATATGATTTGGTACAAAGTCTAAGATTATTCTTATGCCTCTATTGAAGGCTTCCCTTACAAGTTTTTTTAAATCTTCTTTTGTTCCCCAAATAGGATCAATTTCAAAGTAATCCTCAATATCATAACCATGATATGATGTGCTTTTAAAAATGGGAGATATCCATATGGTATTTATCCCAAGGTTTTCTATATAATCCAAACGGCTTAGTATCCCCTTCAGGTTTCCTCCTAATTTCTCTTTGAGGTTTTCAGAATATTCTACTTCTTTTTCATCTTTAGCAAATCTATCAATAAATATGTGATAAATTATACTCTCCTCACTCCATAAGGGTGCTTCAAAATTGTCTATTGAGAGATATTGCTCATAGATTTTTTCATTCATCTCATAAAGGTGGATTTGATATAGACCATTTTCCTTTAAAGGAGGTATTTTTATTTTGATAATTTCGCTAAAGTTAAATATGCTATCATTCCATTGAGTTTTTCTTTCCTGTATATTAAAGGTATATATTTCTCTGTTATCTTTGACAATTTTTCCTGAAGTAATGTGAAACTTTAATGGACAGTTAAAAGTAAATTCTATTTCATCTTCAGGCTTAGGATCTTCTGGTAAAACCTCTTCTAAATATATTTCTTCAAGTTTTTTAACTTCTCTTTCTACTAAAAACTCTTTGTGGCATAAATCTCCGAATATTTTGTCATCGTATATCATTTTATTCTACCTCCAGTAAATTAACTCGTGTTAATTATTTTATCATAGTTTATAATGATTATACAAACATAAATTCTTAAGGAGGTAATGATAACATGATTATTGTGGGTGGTGAAGCACTTATAGATTTTACTCCTATAGAGATAAATGGTGAAATAGCATATATACCTAAAGAAGGTGGATCGCCATATAATGTAGCAATTACTTTGGGAAGATTGGGAGCACCTTGTGGTTTTTTTGGTAAGATATCTTACGATTTTTTTGGAGAGATGTTGATTGAAAAACTGAAGAAAAATCACGTAGATATTTCCTTAGTATTAAGATCAGAGAAGAATACTACTCTTGCTTTTGTTATCTTGAGAGAAGGAGAGCCTCATTTTATATTTTACGGAGAAAATACTGCTGATGTCTCTTTAGAAGAAAAGGATATACCCTTAATAGATCCAGAAAAAGTTGAGCTTATTCATTTTGGCTCTATATCTATGATAAGAGAACCAGGGTGTTTTGTATTAGAGAAAATGATGACTCAAAATCATGGGAAGGTCTTAATTTCCTTTGATCCTAATATAAGACCTAATTTAATAAGGGATAAGAATGATTACTTAAGAAAGTTTGAGGCTTGGCTTAAAACTATAGATATTCTAAAAGCAAGTATTGCAGATATTAAATGGCTTTATGAGACAGAGAGTATGGATGAAATTGCCAGGTATTTTTTAGAAAAAGGTGTAAAAATATTTCTTTTGACTTTGGGAAAGGAAGGATCAATAGGGTATACTAAATTCTTTTCTGCTTTTTCTAAGGGAAAAGAGGTGAAAGTTGTTGATACAGTAGGAGCAGGCGATGCTTTTATGGGAGGATTCTTATATTATTTGAATTCTATAGGAAAATTGAATAAAAATTTTTTAGAAAATGTAACTAAGACAGAACTTGAAAATGCCTTAGATTTTTCCAATACAGTTTCAGCTTTAACCTGTACTAAAAAAGGAGCCGAGCCACCATATTTGGCAGAGGTTGAAAATTTTATGGGTAAAAGGTATTATTGAATGAAAAGTTTTGAAAAGTTTGTTTTTGAGGAGAGATTAAAAGATGGAGTTAATACTTTTTCTTATACTGTTTGGCTTGCTCACTATACCTCATGAATTTGGACATTTTATTTTTGCAAAGATTTTTGGGGTTAAGGTATATGAGTACGCTATAGGTTTTGGACCTAAAATCTTAGAAATAAAAGGGAAAGAAACAAGATTTGTACTAAGACTTATTCCAATTGGTGGTTTTGTAAAAATGGCAGGAGTTGACGATATTAATCTTCCAGAATTTGAAGAAGTGCCTGAGAATAGAAGATTCTATAGAAAGGCTCCTTGGCAAAGATTTTTAATTTTATTTGCTGGCTCTTTTATGAATTTTGTTTTTGCGATAATACTTTTCATATCTATTTTTCTTATAGGTATTCCTCAGCCTATTCCTGTAGTAGATAAAGTATTAGAAAACAAACCAGCGAGTATGGCTGGAATTATGCCGGGAGATAGACTTCTATATATAAATGGGCAAAAAATTGAAGATATTTCTGATGCAGTCAGATTGATTACTGGATCTATAAAAGCTCCTGGAGAAGAAAAGTTTATAGAAGTTACGCTGGAGAGGGATGGAAATATTTTAACCTTCAGGGTAAAGCCCGAATGGAGTGAAGAACGAAAAGGTGGGGTAATAGGTATAGTATTTAAAACTGTTCCTAAGAAGTACTCTCTTCCTGCCTCGGTTAAAAATGGGATTTTAATGTTTGTAAATGCATTGCTTTTGATATTTTATGTTTTTAAGGCTTTGTTTAGTGGAGCTCAAGGTGTTTCTATTACAGGCCCTATTGGAATTGCTAAGATGACAGGAGAAGTGGCTTCTATGGGGCTGATTTATTATCTAAATTTCATTGCTCTATTAAGTGTACAAATCGGAATCTTTAACTTATTGCCTATTCCTGCTCTTGATGGTGGAAGAATTCTTTTTATAATAATTGAGAAGGTAAGAGGTAAACCTATAGAAACAAGCAAAGAGGAGATAATTCATTGGGTTGGCTTCTTAATATTGCTATTTTTAATGTTACTTGTGACTTTTTTTGATATACTAAACTTGAGAAAATGAACAGGAAAAAAACAAGAGTTGTAAAAGTTGGAAATATAGCAATAGGTGGCGATAATCCTATAAGGGTTCAAAGTATGACGAAGACCCCTACTGTTGATATTAAATCAACGGTAAGGCAAATAAAAAGACTTGCTAAAAAGGGTTGTGAAATTATTAGGCTTGGAGTACCTGATAAAGAATCAGCTTTAGCTTTAGGTAAAATAAAAAAAGCAAGTCCTATTCCAATAGTAGCTGATATACATTTCGATTATCGGCTTGCTTTGATAGCCCTGGAACAGGGGGTAGATAAATTAAGGCTAAATCCTGGTAATATAAAAAACCCCAAATATATTTCTCTTATTGCTAAGGAAGCAAAGGCTCGTGGGGTTCCTATAAGAGTTGGTAGTAATGCTGGTTCTTTACCTAAAGAGATTTTAGAAAAATATAATGGACTTACACCTGAAGCTTTGGTAGAAAGTGCTCTTCATGAAGTTAGGCTTTTGGAGGACAATGATTTTACTGACATTGTTATCTCTGTAAAGGCTTCTTCGGTACCTTTGACTGTAGAAGCATATAGGCTTTTGTCTCAAAAAGTAGACTATCCTTTACATATTGGGATAACAGAGTCGGGTACTGTATTTCCTGGGACTATAAGATCTTCGGTTGGTTTAGGAATTCTTCTTTATGAGGGAATAGGTGATACTATAAGGGTTTCTTTGGCTTCTTCTCCTGATAAAGAAGTCGAGGTTGCATATGAGATCCTTGATAGCCTTGAATTAAGGAGAAAAGGGATAAGAGTTATAGCTTGTCCTATGTGTGCTAGATCTCATTTTCCAGTGCAACAAGTTGCAAAAGAAATTGAGCGGAAGTTTAAGAACTATCCTTTAAACTTGGTGGTTGCAGTAATGGGTTGTGAGGTTAATGGGCCTGGAGAGGCAAAATGGGCAGATATTGGTATTACAGGTTCAAAAGATAGGGTTATAATTTTTAGAAAAGGAAAGATAATTAAGGAGACTAATTTCAGGAATATAATTTCAGAATTGGAAGAGGAACTAGATAAAATAAAGGAGGTGAACTCAAATTAGCACTTTAATAATAGCTGGATTACTATTCATTATAGGATTGGGTTTAGGATATTTTATTAGAAGATACATAGAGAGCAAAACTATTCAGCTAGTTGAGAAAAGGGCCGAGGAAATTCTAAAAAAGGCCGAAGAGGAAGCGGAAGAAAAGAAAAGAAGTGCTCTTCTTGAAGCAAAGGAAGAGATATTTAAATTAAGAAATGAAGCTGAAAGAGAAATAAGAGAAAGAAGAAACGAACTTACAAATCTTGAAAGAAGAATTCTTCAGAGGGAAGAAAATTTAGAAAGAAAAGAAGAGATTCTTGCCAATAAAGAGAGAGAGATAAATAATAGGCTTGAAAGTGTCAAAAGATTAGAAGAAGAGGCAATGAATGAGCTTCAAAAGATAGCTCAAATGACTAAGGAGGAAGCAAAAGAAATATTATTAAAACATGTTGAGGAAGAAATTCAGAAAGATATTGCCATAAAAATAAAAGAAGCAGAAGCTAAATATAAGGAGATGGCGGAAGAAAAAGCAAGAGAAATAATAACAGAGGCTATACAAAGGTGTGCTGTAGATCATACTGTAGAGTCTACCGTTTCTGTAGTAAGTTTACCTAGTGAGGAAATGAAAGGAAGAATTATTGGTAGAGAAGGAAGAAATATTAGAACCTTTGAAACATTGACAGGAGTTGATTTAATTATAGACGATACTCCTGAGGCTGTAGTGCTTTCTTCTTTTGATCCAGTAAGGAGAGAAATTGCAAGGATTGCTTTAGAAAGGTTAGTAAAAGACGGTAGAATTCATCCTGCAAGAATCGAGGAGATGGTAAACAAAGCTAAAAAAGAAGTAGAAAACAGAATAAGAGAGGAAGGCGAAAGAGCACTAATAGAAGTGGGCATTCAAAATATTCACCCAGATCTTGTAAGAACTTTAGGAAGACTATATTACAGAACTAGTTATGGCCAAAATGTTTTACAACATTCAATTGAAGTGGCCAAGATTGCAGCTATAATTGCTGCTGAACTCCATATGGACGTAAATCTTGCCAAGAGGGCAGGTCTTCTTCATGATATAGGTAAAGCAATTGATTATGAGGTAGAGGGATCTCACGCCACATTAGGCGCAGAACTTTTGAAGAAATATGGTGAACATCCTGATATAGTTCATGCTGTGGCAGCCCATCATGAGGAAATTCCGTTGGTTAAGCCTTTAGATGTTATAATACAAGTAGCAGATAGTATATCGGCTGTAAGACCAGGAGCAAGAAGAGAAAGCATTGAGATATATATAAAGAGATTAGAGAAATTAGAAGAAATTGCTATGTCTTTTCCTGGGGTAGAGAAAGCTTATGCCATTCAGGCAGGTAGAGAGGTTAGGGTACTTGTAAGTCCAGAGGAAGTAGATGACCTTGCTGCTACAAGACTTGCTTATCAGATCGCAAAAAAGATTGAGAAGGAAATGGAATATCCAGGGCAAATTAAGGTTACTGTAATTAGAGAGACAAGAGCTGTAGAGTACGCAAAGTAATTATGAATATACTTTTCTTGGGAGATATAGTAGGAAGAATAGGCAGAAGGGGTGTAGGCCTTCTTCTGCCTCAGATAAAGAAAGAATATAAAATTGATCTTGTGTTGGCAAACATTGAGAATGCTGCCTCAGGTTTCGGTATTACCGAAAGCGTACTTAAAGAATTGATGGACTACGGTATAGATGCATTTACTAGTGGAAATCATATTTGGGATAAAAAAGAAGGCATTCCCTTATTAGATACCTATGAAAAAATATTAAGGCCAGCCAATTATCCTTTAGGAGTACCTGGAAGAGGTTATACTGTTTTAACACATTTGGACAAAAAAGTGGGTATAATTAATATACAAGGAAGAGTTTTTATGGAACCTATTGAGAATCCCTTTCATGTGGTTAAAAATATAGTTGAAGAAATGAAAAAAGATACTAAAATAATAATAGTAGATATACATGCTGAAGCAACGTCAGAAAAAATAGCTATGGGATATTTTTTAGATGGGATGGTTACAGCTGTTGTAGGAACACATACTCATGTGCAGACGGCTGATGAGAGGATTTTGCCTGGGGGGACAGGTTATATAACAGATCTTGGTATGTGTGGGGCTTTAGATTCAGTTTTAGGTGTTGAGAAGGAGGCTGTTCTTAAAAAATTTCTTCTCCAAATACCTCAAAAATTTAATGTACCAGAGAAAGGACTTTTTAAAATGGAAGGGGTGATTATAGAGGTAGAAGAAGAAAGTGGAAAAACAAAAAACATTATAAGGTTACAAAGGAGGGGAGAGATTAAATAATTTAAAAGTCAGCCATGGGAAGAACATATAAAGGAGGTAGGTTTATGGTAGAGGTATTAAAAGTTTCAGCCAAATCTAATCCTAATGCAGTAGCAGGTGCGTTAGCTGGTGTGATTCGTGAAAAAGGACGTGCAGAAATCCAAGTAATAGGAGCAGGAGCTGTGAACCAAGCTGTTAAAGCAATAGCTATCACAAGAGGGTATGTAGCTCCAAGTGGTATTGACTTAATTTGTATTCCAGCATTTACTGATGTACAAATTGATGGAGAAGAAAGAACAGCCATCCGTTTTATTGTAGAACCTCGATAAGGATTCTTGTTTAGAAAGTAAAAAGTAAAAGGTTAGAGAGGCAGAAGGAATTAATTCCTTCTGCCTCATAATTTTTTATAGTATATATTTATGGTATAATTCACAAGGAAAAAATGAGTAATGAAAGGAGAGGTTAAAAATATGAAGAAAGGAATTCATCCTGAATTAAAAAAAGCGAGAATTGTTTGTGCTTGTGGGGCAGTTTATGAAACATTATCTACAAAAGAATACATGACTGTAGAAATATGCTCAAAGTGTCATCCATTCTTTACTGGGCAGAGGAAATTTGTGGATACCGAAGGAAGAGTCGAGAGATTCGCTAAAAAATACAATTGGGAAATTAAGTAAAGTTGAGAGTCAAATTAATTTCTTATACGCCAGAGCCTGAAAAGGTATGTGCTCTGGCTATGCGTCTTTGCCATTATCAGGGAAATATTGAGGAGTTAGAAGAAAAACTAACTCCTGAGGAGATTTCTCGTCTACTTAATAAGGCTAAAAAGCTTCAACATATGTCTATATTCGAGCATGCCTCTTTTACCTTCTATATAGAGGGTGTGTCAAGGGTAACTACTCACCAGTTGGTTAGACATAGAATTGCTTCTTATTCTCAGCAGAGCCAAAGGTATGTGAAGATAAAGGATGAATATGTTATTCCTGAAACTATAGAAAAGGAAGAACAAAGGTTGAATATATATAGGGATTTAATTAATAAGGCTTTTGAGGCTTACGAAGAATTGGTAAAGCTTGGGGTCCCCAAAGAGGATGCAAGGTATCTCTTGCCCCAAGCTGTGGAGTCCAAGATTATAGTTACAATGAATGCTAGAGAGCTAATGCATTTTTTTACTCTAAGAACATGTAATTCTGCTCAGTGGGAGATAAGAGAACTTGCTTGGAAGATGCTGGATTTAGTAAAAAATGTAGCTCCTGTGATTTTCTCCGATGCTGGTCCTCCATGTTTTAGAGGGCCGTGTCCAGAAGGAAAAAATTGTATTCCGGAGAGAGGGTGAAAGAATATATGGAGATTTTAAATGGTCCTTCTGGATGGATAGAGGTAATATGTGGGGGAATGTATAGTGGTAAGAGTGAGGAGTTAATAAGAAGGGTAAGAAGAGCTCAGATAGCTAAACAGAAGGTTCAAGTTTTCAAGCATAGCTTAGATATAAGATATGATAAGGATTATGTTGCTTCTCATACAGGATTAAAAATAGAGGCGATTCCTGTAAGTAGTAGTGCTGATATAGAGAGATTAGTGGAGGATGATACTCAAGTAGTAGCTATAGAAGAAGGTCAGTTTTTTGATATGGGTATTGTAAAGGTTTGCCAAAGGCTTGCAGATAAGGGGAAGAGAGTTATAGTGGCTGGGCTTGATCAAGATTTCAGAGGTGAACCCTTTGGTCCTATGCCATATCTGATGGCTGTAGCAGAGTATGTAGATAAACTACATGCCATATGTATGAAATGTGGAAATGTGGCGAGTAGAACCCAGAGAATAATAGATGGAAAACCAGCTTACTATGATGATCCAATAATACTTGTAGGAGCCTTTGAGACCTATGAGGCAAGATGTAGGAATTGTCATATTGTATTAAGGAGAGACGAAAATGAAAAGTAAAAAAGATCTGGTAGGCGGACAGGCAGTATACGAAGGAGTAATGATGAGAAAAGGTATAGATATAGCGGTTGCTGTAAGAGACCCTGATGGACAGATTGTGATCAAGAAGGAAAGACTTCAACCTTATTTTAAAAAGTGGACTCAGATTCCCTTTTTAAGGGGTTTAATGATATTGATGGATTCTCTTTTTTGGGGTATCAAGGCTTTGAACTATTCTACCCAAGTGGCTTTTAAAGAGGAAGAAAAGATTGACAATAATTGGGAAATTGGTTTAGCTTTATTACTTGGTTTTGCTCTTTTTGTAGTTTTATTTATTGTTCTACCTTTGTTAATTGTGAGACCTATAGAAAGATATATCTCATCACAGATAATTATAAGGTTATTAGAAGGAATTGTTAGGCTTGTTATTTTTGTCCTTTATCTTTTTAGTATAACGAAGATAAAAGAGATTTATAGAGTGTTTCAGTATCATGGTGCTGAACATAAAACTGTCTTCTGTTATGAGGCAGGAGAGGAATTGACTGTTGAGAATTGTAGAAAATATTCTCGTTTTCATCCAAGATGTGGTACTTCTTTTCTGCTTGTGGTAATGCTTGTAAGTATAGTTGTATTTGCTTTTTTGGGACAACAGCCTTTCTTACTTAGAATTATTTCGCGAATACTTTTAATCCCCGTGATTTTTAGTTTATCTTATGAGATAATAAGAATAGGATCGCAGCATACTGATTCCTGGTTCTGGAAAATTATTCTTACTCCTGGATTATGGATGCAGTATTTTACTACAAAGGAACCTGATGATTATCAACTTGAGACAGCTATTGTTGCCTTGAAGGAGGTGACAGAGAAGGAATATGCTTCAGAAGTTGGTTCTTGATAAATTAGAAGAAATAGAAAAGAGATTTAAAGAGATAGAAAATCTTCTCACTAAAGAGGAGATCATTTCTGATTTAAGCAGATATCAGTCTTTGTTAAAAGAAAGAGCAAAGATAGAAGAGATAGTAGAGAAATTTAGTGAATATAAGAAACTGCTTAAAGAAAGAGAAGATCTCGAAGTTATGACTAAAGAAGAACAAGACGAGGATTTACGCTCTCTTGCAGAAGCAGAATTAGAAGAGATTGAAAAGAAACTTGAAAAAATCGAGTTTGATTTAAAGGCTCTTCTTTTGCCAAAGGATCCTAACGATGAAAAAAACATTATTATGGAGATAAGAGCAGGTACTGGGGGAGAAGAGGCTGCATTATTTGCTGCTGATCTTTTTAGAATGTATGTAGGATATGCCCAGAAAAAGGGATGGAAAGTAGAGATTGTTAGTTCCAACCCTACAGGACTTGGGGGATATAAAGAAATAATATTTATAGTTGAAGGAAAAGGAGCATACAGTAGACTAAAGTTTGAGAGTGGAGTGCATAGGGTTCAAAGAGTTCCCATAACGGAGTCCAGTGGAAGAATTCATACTTCTACTGCTACAGTAGCTGTACTTCCTGAGATGGAAGAGGTTGATGTTGAGATTGATCCTAAGGATCTCAGGATAGAGACTTTTAGATCAGGTGGAGCAGGCGGTCAGCACGTTAATAAGACCGAATCGGGTGTGAGAATTACTCATATCCCTTCTGGTATTGTAGTACAGTGCCAAGATGAGAGATCCCAACATCAAAATAGAGAAAAGGCAATGAAAGTCTTGAGGGCAAGACTTTACGAATATTATCAAAGAGAAAAGGAAAATGAGATTGCATCTCAAAGAAGACAGCAAGTAGGTACAGGAGAAAGAAGTGAAAAAATTAGGACTTACAATTTTCCTCAAAGAAGAGTAACAGATCACCGAATTAATTATTCCTCTTTCCAATTAGAAGAGGTATTATCGGGAGAGTTAGATGAGTTTATTGATAGATTGATTCTTGCTGAAAAAGAAGAGCAAATCAAGAAGTTATTTGAGGAAGTTGGCGCAACCTCTTAGAGAAGTTTTGATATGGTTGAAGAAGGAAATCGAGAAATTTAATCCTGAATCAGCATGGTTAGAAGCTGAACTATTAATAGCTTTTGTATTAAATAAGGAAAGAGCATTTATATATACAATTGATTTTTTAGAAGAAGAAAAAATAGAGGAAATCAAAAGGCTTCTAGATTTAAGAAAGAAAGGTATTCCTTTAAATTATATAATTAAGAAAAAAGAGTTTTACAATACCGAATTTTTTATTGAAAAAGGGGTCCTCATACCAAGAAATGAAACGGAAATATTAATAGAAGTTGCAAAAGATTCTATTTTGAGGGAAGGGTATTATAGAGTAGCAGAAGTTGGGGTTGGTAGTGGAAATATCTCTATAACTCTTGCTAAGGAGTTTGAGAACATAAAGATATATGCTTGTGATATATCTCCAAAGGCCATAAAAATAGCAAGGTTTAATGCTGAGATAAATAAGGTTTCTGATAAAATTGAGTTCTTTTATGGACCATTTATTTATCCCCTTATTTATAGAAATATCGATTTTGAAATCTTATTAAGTAATCCTCCTTATGTGGCTTCTTATGAATTTCCTTTTTTGCAAAAGGAAGTTAAAAGAGAACCATGGGAAGCTCTTTATGGAGGATGGGATGGATGTGAATTTTATAGAACTCTTTTTAAGATTTTGAAAGATAAAGGGAAGAAATTTGTGGCTATATTGGAAATATCTCCTTTTATATATAAAAAAGTTTTAAACATTGTAAAAAGATTTTTTAATAATGTAATAGTAGAATCTTTTGAAGATAGTTTAGGATATAAGAGGGTCTTGAGGGTCGTATGGCAATAGTATTAAAAGTAGATAAAGATAATCCAGATTTAGAGGCTTTAGAAAAAGCTGCACAAGTGCTTGATGCAGGGGGGCTTGTAGCTTTTCCTACGGAAACAGTTTATGGACTTGGAGCTGATGCTTTAAATCCAGAAGCAGTGAGGAAAATTTTCGTGGCAAAAGGCAGACCTCAAGACAATCCTATTATTGTTCATGTTGGCAAAAAGGAGCAAGTGTATAGTCTTGCTGAAAATGTCTCTCCTATAGCTGAAAGGCTTATGGAAAGGTTTTGGCCTGGACCTTTAACTTTAATATTTTATAAATCTAATCTTGTGAACGATATTGTTACTGCTGGAAGTCCTAAGGTTGGCATAAGACAGCCAATGAATAAAGTTGCTCTTAAGCTTCTTGAGATCTTTGGTAGACCTATTGCTGCTCCTTCAGCGAATGCTTCTGGAAGACCTAGTCCAACAAGAGCAGAACATGTTATTGAAGATTTGGGAGATAGAATTGATATGATAATAGATGGTGGAGAGGTGAGTTTTGGAGTAGAATCTACGGTGCTTGATGTGACCACAGATCCACCTATTATATATAGACCGGGTGCTTGTCCTAAAGAGGAAATTGAAAGAGTAATTGGAAGAAAAGTATTACTTTGGAGGGGAAAAAAGACAGAGGATATTCCATCTCCTGGGTTAAAGTACAGACATTATGCACCAAAAGTTCCTTTATATATTATTGAAGAGTTTAATGAAATATGGCAAAATAAAATAGATATCTGGCTAAAAGAAGGTAAAAAGGTGGGTATTTTGGTTTCGAAGGAAAATGAAGGTCTTTATCCTGATATTGTTAAAAAATACGTTGTAGGAAGCAGAAATAATCTGAAAGAAGTTGCTTTGAATTTATTTTTTTATTTACGTAAACTAGAAAAAGAAGTAGATATAATAATTTCAGAGTCTTTTCCTGAGGAAGGAATTGGTCTTGCCATAATGGATAGATTAAGAAGAGCAGCAGGAGAGGGATAAGATGAAGATAGTTTTTGTGTGCAGTGGAAATACATGTAGAAGTCCAATGGCAGAATATCTTTTTAGGGATATTGTAAAAAAGCTTAATCTCTCTAATATAGAGGTAACTTCTGCAGGTATTTTTACTTACGAGGGCAGGGAACCTTCATATCTTTCAGTAAAGGTAATGATAGAGCGAGGAATAGATATATCTTCTCATAGGTCTAGGAAGTTAACCTTTGACTTGATTAAAGAGGCTTCTTTAATTTACACTATGACTAAAGATCAATTATTCGTATTAGGGGAAATGTATCCTGAGTTCAAAAATAAAATTTTGACTCTTGGAGAAGAGGATATTGAGGATCCTTTTGGACTTGATATTGAAAAATATAGAGAAGTTCGTGATAAGATAGAAAAAGCAATAACAAAAATTGTTGAAAATTTGAAGGAGAGGGTAGTAAGATGAAAATTGCAATAGGAGCTGATCATGCGGGGTATATGTTAAAAGAAGAATTGAAACATTGGCTTGATGAATGGAATATTCCCTATCATGATTTTGGGACTTATTCTCCTGAAAGAGTAGATTACCCTGATTATGGAATCCTTGTGGCAAGGGCAGTTGCGAAAGGTGGTTTTGAAAAAGGAATTTTAATATGTGGTACAGGGATAGGTATGAGTATTGTAGCAAATAAAGTAAAAGGGATAAGAGCTGCGCTATGTAGAGATCCATATGAGGCAAAATTAAGTAGAGAACACAATGATGCTAACATATTAGCTTTAGGTGGTAGAATTTTAGGCTTTGATCTTGCAAAGGAGATAGTTAGGGTATGGTTAAACACTGAGTTTAGTGGGGGTAGACATAAGGTAAGAATAGATAAAATCTCGAGGATTGAGGAGGATGAGCTGTGAGGTATTTACCAGAGGTTGATCCTGAAATTTACGAGGCCATTAAGAGTGAGGAGTATAGAGAAGAATATCATTTAGAACTTATTGCTTCTGAAAATTTTGTGAGTAGAGCTGTTTTAGAGGCTCAAGGTTCTGTTCTTACCAATAAATATGCTGAAGGTTATCCCGGAAAGAGGTATTATGGTGGATGTATGTATGTGGATAAGGTAGAAGATATAGCAAGGGAGAGAGTAAAGACAATATATGGAGCTGAGCATGCTAATGTACAACCCCATTCAGGTAGCCAAGCCAATATGGCTGTTTATTTTGTGGTTTTAAATCCTGGAGATAATGTTCTGGGGATGAATCTTGCTCATGGTGGACACTTGACGCATGGAAGTCCTGTTAATTTTTCAGGAAAGTTATATAATTTTTATTTTTATGGCGTAGATAGAGATACGGAAATGATAAATTATGATTCAGTTTGGAACTTGGCAAAAGAGGTAAAACCTAAGCTAATAGTTGCTGGTGCAAGTGCTTATCCGAGAATTATAGACTTTGAAAAATTTGCTCAAATAGCAGAGGACGTAGGTGCTTATTTCATGGTAGACATGGCTCATATAGCTGGACTTGTTGCTGCAGGATTGCATCCATCTCCTGTTCCTTATGCGCATTTTGTTACGAGTACTACTCATAAAACCTTAAGAGGACCGAGGGGTGGATTTATTTTATGTAAAAAAGAATTTGCCAAGGAAATTGACAAGGCAGTGTTCCCAGGAATTCAAGGAGGACCCTTGATGCACGTGATAGCTGCTAAGGCAGTAGCCTTTAAAGAAGCAATGACCCCTGAATTTAAGGAATATCAGAAGCAGATAATTTTAAATGCAAAGGCTATGGCAGAAGAACTTATGAGATTAGGATATAGACTTGTGAGTGGTGGAACTGACAATCATCTCATGCTGGTAGATCTGAGGGATAAGGGAATAACTGGAAAAGAGGCAGAGAAAGCTCTGGAGGAGGCTGGTATAACTGTGAATAAGAATGCAATACCTTTTGATCCTCAACCTCCTACAGTAACTAGTGGAATTAGGATAGGTACTCCTGCATTAACTACTCGTGGAATGAAAGAAGATGAGATGAGATATGTAGCAAGGTTGATTCATGAGGTTCTTTCAAACTTTAAGGATAGTAAAGTGAAAGAAAAGGTTAAAAAAGAAGTAGAAGAACTTTGTAAACAATTTCCAATTTATAGAAAGGAGAATTAAGAAATGGTTATAGTTGTGGATCATCCTTTAGTTCAGCATAAGCTGACAAAACTTAGAGATAAAAACACAGGTCCCAAAGAATTTAGAGAGCTTCTTTTTGAAATCTCTAGTCTTATGTTATACGAGGTCACAAAAAATTTGCCTACAAAGGAGGTAGAGGTAGAAACTCCTTTAGGTATAGCAAAGGGAAAAGTTTTAGATAATAAAGATTTAGCTATTGTTCCAATCTTAAGGGCTGGACTTGTAATGGCTGATGGTATGTTGCAAATTCTTCCTTCGGCAAAAGTGGGACATATTGGACTTTATAGAGATCCTGAAACTTTAAAACCTGTTCAATATTATACAAAGCTTCCCGAGGATATAGATAAGAGAGAGGTTATAGTTGTAGATCCTATGCTTGCCACTGGTGGTTCTGCAGTGGCAGCTATTTCAATTTTAAAGGCTAAAGGAGTTAAAGATATTAAGTTCGTATGTATTATAAGTGCTCCAGAGGGAATAGAGACTTTAAGAAATAGTCATCCTGATGTTGATATATATACTGCTGCTATAGATGAAAGGTTAAATGATCATGGGTATATTATACCGGGGTTAGGCGATGCAGGAGATAGGCTCTTTGGAACAAAATGAAATGATAGGTGATCTACATGTGAGAAAAGACAAGTTTGTCATTGAGGGAGGACACAAACTTAGGGGAGAAATAGAGATATGGGGAAGCAAAAATGCTTCTTTACCCATAATGGCTGCCTCTGTTTTGAACTCTGGTGATTTAATTCTTGATAATGTGCCTCCTGTTAAAGACAACATCACTATGGCTGAGATATTAAAATTTTTAGGAATGGAAGTAGAATTTCTTGGTGGCGATAGATTACATATAAAGGGTGAACCTAAGGGATGGAGAGCTCCATATGAACTTGTTTCTAAAATGAGAGCATCTTTTGAATTGATGGGACCTTTACTTGCTCGTTTTGGAGAAGCGGAAATTCCTTACCCAGGTGGTTGTAGAATAGGGCTGAGACCAGTAGACTTACATATTAAGGGTTTTGAAAGTTTAGGGGCAGAGGTTACAGTTGAAAAGGGTTATGTATGCGCAAGAGCTAAAAAAGGATTAAAAGGTACAAAAATACATTTAGATAAGCCGAGTGTAGGAGCTACAAGGAATATAATGATGGCTGCAGTTATGGCAGAGGGAGAGACAGTTATTGAAAATGCTGCTTGCGAGCCCGAAGTAGTAGATTTAGGGAACTTCTTAAGGATGATGGGGGCAGAGATTGAAGGATTAGGGACATCTACTATTTATATAAAAGGTAAAAAAGAGTTAAAGCCTGTAGACTACTATAAAGTTATTCCTGATAGAATTGCAGCAGGGACTTTTATTATTGCTGGGGTAATGTTGGGAAAAGATCTAATTATAAAAAATGTTGAACCTGAACATTTACAAAGCTTATTTATAAAGCTAAAAGAAGCTGGAGTGGAGAGTTTTCAAATCAAGGAGAGAGAAGTAAGAGTTAAGGCAGCAAAAAATTGGAAAGGTATAGAGGTAACTACAATGCCTTATCCTGGTTTTCCTACTGATCTTCAGCCTCAAATGATGGTATTTTTAAGTCTTGCTCAAGGGAGTAGTTTGATTGTAGAAACAGTTTTTGAAAATAGATTTCTTCACGTAGGAGAACTATTACGTCTTGGTGCTAAGATAAGTATAGATGGTAGAACAGCATTAATTCAGGGTGTGGAAAAACTTAAAGGGGCACCTGTAGAGGCCACAGACTTAAGAGCTGGTGCTGCTCTTGTGCTTGCAGGGTTGGTGGCTGAGGGAATTACTGAGGTTTTAGATGTGGGAGAACATATTGATAGGGGTTATGTAGCCTTAGAGGATAAACTATCGAGTTTGGGTGCTAAGATTAAAAGGGTCTATTATGAAGAAAGTAACTAAAGTTTTATTAATCTTTACTTCTATATTAATCTCTTTAATATTTTTTGTAATTATTACCTCTCCTTTTTGGGTCAAACCATTGATTTATTATATTCTTGAGAAGAATTTCGGGAATTATATAAGGGCTGAAGATGTAAGGTATATTTTTCCAAATAAACTACAAATATCTACTTTAGAAATAGGAGATTTTGCTAGTTTTTCTAATGCAAGTATTTCTCTGCAAAATCTTATAAAACTTTCTCCTGTTAATATAGAATTGACTAAGCCTAAAATAACTGTTATTCACAATGAAAAGGGAGAATGGATTTTTCCTCAAATACCGGGAATTGATGCCTCTAAGCCTGGAGGCTCAAGCAGTATAAATGTAGAGATAAAGGCAAAGATTAAGGATGGAATAGTTATTGTTAGAGATTTAAGGATTAAGAAAGATATAGAGATCGGAAAGGTAAATGGTGACTTGAGTTGGAAAAACCAAGTTATTACTTATAGTGTGTCTACTTTTATTGATAATCAACAAATAAAAAGTTATGGTAATTATGACTTCTCTAAGGAAAAAGGCAGTCTAACCTTTGAGTTTAAGAATGCTTTGGCTAATGTATGGGCTCCAATTTTTCTATCTGATATATTTCAGATCGAAAAAGGTTATTTTACTGGGTGGATAAATACTCAGGGGGAGAAAAGTTTTTGGTCTGCAACTGGAGAAATTAATGCATCCAAAGTTGAGGGTAAGATTGCTTCTTTTAGTCCTAAATTCGCAGATGTGAGTACAAAGGTGAAAATTGAAGGAGAAAATATAACAATCCTTGAGGGGAAAGGTAAACTCTGGGAAGCAGATATAAAATTTTTAGGTAAAGTTTCTCCCACACCTAACTTAAGTATAAGTTTTGGAAATTTAAATTTAGAAAAAGTAGATAAAGAATTTTTCAAAAATAGTATCAATTTAAAAGGAAATGCAAAAGGTGAAATTCTTATCTCTGATTCTTGGGAAGAAACTGTGGTAAAAGGTTATATTGTTGCTGAAAAAGGTTCTATATATAATTTTGTTTTTGATAGCATAAGGGTGAATACAGACTCAAAATTGCCTTTGATAAGTTTAGAGATTTTAGGGAATCTTGATGTTGGTTCTTTAACAGGAAAGGCCTCTTTGAATTTAAAGAGTGGTTTTATTACCTTAAAACTTGATGCTAATAATATCAAGGTAGAAAAGATAGCAGAGGTCTTTAATCTTCCTAAAATGGAGGGAAAAGGAGACGTTATAATAGAGGCCAAGAAGGATAAGAAGTGGAAAATATTGGTAAGTGGTGTTATTGAGAATGGTAGGCTCGGAGAATACTCTGCAGAAAATATTAAATTTAACTTCGAAAATGAAGATATAGACTTCAATTTACCCCTTGGTGATAGTTTTTTTTTCCAAAGAGGTTAAAAATTGAAATTTTAGGGTTTTCTTTTAAGGGTTTACAGGCTAACGGAAATTTATTTTTCTCCAAAACCTCATTAAGCTCTAAGATATATAATCTCAGCGGAAAGGTTCTTTTCTCCGGTTTAGGTGTATTATGGATTTATGGTAAGTATGATTTTGATAAGCCTTATGGTGATATATCTTTAATTTCTTCAGATTTTAATTTAAAGGATCTAAAATCTCTGTTAGGATTAAACATACCAGAAATAGAGAGTAGGGTTTACTTTAGGGGAAAAATTACAGGAGATTTATTTCACTCTCCAAATTATAATGCAAGTCTTTATTTAAAGGGGATTAAGATAAGCAATTTTAATGTTGATAGAATTAATCTTCACCTTAAAGGTAAAGACATAAATAACCTAGATCTTTCTATAAGTGGAAAATATGGTAACAATTTTTTGTTGGGTAAAGGAAAATTTAGTTATAGTAATTTTAAATTTGATGTAAAAGGGAGGATTAATTGGCAAGATCAGATTAAGTTTAGTCCTTATTTTTTATTTACAGGTGATCTTTCTTCATGGAATTTGGAAATATATCTGAAAAATTCTAGTCTAAAATATAATAACTACATGTTTAGAATTTCAGATCTTAACTTGAGGACTGATAGTAATAGAAATATAGAAGGACATATTTTTTTAATTGACGGAGAGCAATTTGCATATATTGGGCTTAATGGAAATTGGGATGAGTGGAAATTAACCTTTTGGGGAGAAAATATAAAGGTATTAGGTGAAAAGATAAAAGTGATAAAGGTGAATTTAGATAGTAGTTTTTCTGGAGATTTTAATATTAAAGTTGGAGATTACTTGTTGAAAAGTGATTTTGGTCTATCTTTAGATAGCAAATTTATTAATCTCAAAAACTTTTACTTTGATAAGTATTATTTGGGTGATATAAAGCTTTCCTTGGAAAATAACATCCTTAATATAGATGGGCAGATTCTTCAAGGTTTTGTCAGAGGATACTATAAAATCGGAGAAAGCGGTAATTTGGATTTTTCAGATATAAGATTTGGTGATTTGAAGGTCTCAGGTACTGTTAATATTAGAAAAGATGGACTTATTTTTAAGATTCCTAAGTTAAATTTTAGCGGGTTAGATCTTGAAAATATTCAGTGTAAGCTTGATTTTGAGGAACCTAATCATGTGAAGGAATTTTCGGTGGAGATGCCTTTTAATATAAGGGTATATGGAGATTTTAATCTTGAAAGTGGTTATGTTAAGTCGCTATTGTACATAAAAATGAAAGAAAAAGAGATTGGGTTCTTAAACCTTAAAGGAGATTTTGAGAAACTAAGTTTTATAGGTAATATATTTGCTGGAAGTGTTGAGGGTTATTATGATTTTAAAGAGAATTCTGCTATTTTGGATGTAAAAAATCTTAGCTTATCTGAGATTGACAGTAATTTTTATGGAAATCTCGAGGATTTTTCTGCTACTTTTAAAGAAGGATTTTTATCTTTTAAAGGAAATAGTACGAAAATGGGTTTTAAAGGAAATAGTATTGAAAATGTCTCCTTTAAAGGAAGTTATAAGGAAGACTTAAAATTTAATCTTACTGCTTCTTATTCTATGTTTGACTTCTCTTTAAATGGGACTTTTAACTTTAGAGGTGGAAATAGATTTACTCTGTCTTTAAGACCTAAAGAGGGCAATTTCAACGAAGTTTTGTCTAAGGTTCTCTCATTGGATTTTATTGGAGAGGTGGATAAAGACTTTAAGAATATAAGGCTCACATTGAATAAAGATGATATTAAGTTTTTAAAATCAGGCAATATTAATATTGATGTTCAGAATAGTGTTTTGATGGGGAATGTTATTGTAGGGGAAAGGGGAGAGATAAACTTAAAATTGGGTTTTGATGGAAATGGATTAGTAAATCTAAAGGATATTTCTCTTTCGTTCCTTGAGGATTTAGATATTTCGGGTTTTGAGGGTTCAATTTCAGGACTTTTAAGATTGGAGAAATGGGATATACCTGATTTTGAACTTGATGCAGTTAATTTAAGAATTAAAAATTTTAATGAAAAGAGCATAAATTTATCTTTGAAGGGAGTAAAAGATAGAAATGGCTATCTATTAAGTGGAGATATCTCTAAACTTTCGGAAAAGCCTGCGAAAATTAACGGGGTTTTTAGTCCAAAAGACTTTAATCTGCAAGTAAGTTTTACAGATTTAAAGTTCTTGGAAGATTTTATTAGCAAAGATTTGATTGCCGAAGGTGATTTAAAGAGTGGAGTGTTAAGATTAGATGTAGATGGAGATTTAAGCAATATAAATCTTTATGGTAAACTAACGTGGAGTAATCCCTTAGTATTTAAATACGTTAAGGATAAAATTTATGGTGGAAATTTTCAGCTTAATTACAATAATGGTGAATTAAAATTGACGGATTTAGAGATCAATGCTTTTTCTAGTAAGCTAAAGATTCATGGAGTAATCTCTCCTTTATTTAGTCTTTATGGGAATGTTAGTAGCCTTTGTCTTTCCTCTCCTGATATAGGGAACGGATATTTGGCTGGAGATTTTAAAATAACAAAGGATAAAGATATATATACTATAAATGGAACACTTAAAGTGAGTAATTCTCATATATATTTCCCTAAAAATACAAATATCAGCCTCAACAATTTCAAACTAAATCTTCCTTTAAGTTTAGATTTGGAGTTAAAGTTAGAGGATAATATTTTATTTTCTGATCCAGGTCTTTTATATCTATATCTTAAGGGTAATGTTTTTATAAAAGGTAATATTAATATGCCACTACTTGATGGTAAAATAGAGTTTGTAAATGGAAATATAAATATTCTTGGTAATGATTTTATAGTAAATGATGGCTATATTAGATTTCCAGGTTTGAGTTTTAATGAGAATATATGGGAAGTATCAGCCTCAAAGATAATTCAAGGATATAATGTGATTTTAAAGGGTATAAGTTTTATGGGGAATTCTTCTTTTATTTTTAGTTCCGATCCTCCACTTTCACTAAGGGAGATATTATTCTTACTCTTAGGTCAAAAAAATCTTCCTATTGTGAAGGAGGAAAACTGGACTTTATCGACAATCTTGGAGAGTATTCCTCAAGGAGTAGAAGGGGTTGTGAGCTCTGCTTTTAGTAGTTACATACTTTCTCCTTTACTAAGTGAGTTTGAAAAAATACTAAAAATGGATAGAATAAAAGTTGAATACACTTTAGAAGGTTTGATACCAAGGTGGAAGAGTATTTCTTTTGAAAGAGTTCTTTTTAGCAATTTAAGTTTAAATGTAGTCTATTATTTGGAAGGAGATAATCTATGGAGTACTCAGTTGACCTATAAATTTAATGAGAATTTGTATTTTAAACTATATACCTCTCCTAAAACGGAGTTCTCTTTTAGCTTTGAATATGGAACTCAATTTTAAAGAAAGGGAAGGTGATGGGGTTGAATAAGAAGTTTCTCTTCTTTATTGCTTTTATTTTTGCTTTAATTTGCTTTACTTTTGCCCAAAGTGAGTACAAAATTGAGGATATCGTTATAAAAGGAAATCAAAAGATTTCAACTCAAGAAATATTAAATATGGTTGGCGTAAGTAAAGGGGCAAATATTACCGATGATCAGATTAATAAGATAAAAGAAAAGCTTGATAATTCCACATACTTCCTTTCTGTGGTAATAAATAAACTTTCTGGTAAAAGTGGGATAATACTTGAGATAAATGTTGTAGAATCCCCATTTTTGATTTTTATTAATGGTATCTCTTTCCAGGGTTTGCAAAGAATCAGCGTAAAGGAACTTCAGAATCTTATAATTTTACCCGCTATTGGGTGGACTACAGACGAGAGAATATGGGAGCAAAAGAGGAAGTTTATGTCTACGGGATATTTCTCAAAGGTGGATGTTAACGAAGTAAAATCCGGAGAGGGTTTTATTGTAATTTTCAATTTTCAAGAAAATCCTGTTCTAGAAAAGATAGAAGTTAAAGGCTTACAGAATTTAAGAAAAGAAGATGTTTTATCTATGATTGGGATTAAGGAAGGAATGTTAATATCAGAAGATGATTTGATGGCTAAAAAAGAAGAGATAATAAGCTCAAATATGTTTTCAAAGGTAGAATTTAATATAACTAAAAAGGAAAATAAACTTTATCTAACTATTAACTTGGAGGAAAATCCACTTGTTTCTAAAGTGGGCTTGATTGGTAATAATAAGTCTAATATAAAAGATATTCAGGCAATCCTTTCTATAGTTGGGGATATTTCGGAAAATACCATTATTTCAAAAAGTAGTATTTATTATTCTGAAGAGTTAATATCTTTATGGAAGGCTAAATTATTAGAAACGGGATATTTTAAGAAGGTTGAACTAAATCCAAAAAGAGTGAATGAAAGGTCAGTAGAGGTTGAGATCACAGTTGTAGAAAATCCATGGGTTGTAGCTATAGATGTTAAGGGACTAGTTAACCTTAAGAAAGAGAAGGTTATGGAAGTTATTTCGGGAAGAGGTAGAGGATTCTTAAATGATAACTACTTAAATGAACTGAAAGAAAAATTGCTAAGTACTGGTTGGTTTTCTTCTGTTGACACTAAGTATGTTATAACTCCTAATAACTATGCATATATTACTTTAACAGTGGTAGAGAATCCTATTTTAAAAAGCATTACATATTCAGGGTTAAGGCTTATTCCTGAAAAGGAAATTAAAAAGTACCGTATCTTAAAAGAAGGAGATTTTATTTCCGATGATAGGATAGAGGAACAAATTACAAAATTTGAAAATATGGGGTATTTTTCCAAAGTAAGTGTGGAAAAGAGTGTAGAGAATGATAAAGTGAGTCTTAATTTTATCTTTAATGAAAATCCAGAAGTTAAAAAAATTGTTTTTGAGGGGCTTTTGGGGGTATCAGAAAAGGAACTGAGACAAGTTTTGCTAAATAAAGAGGGATTACCTTTTAATTCGGTATTTTTAGATAAAGATGTTCAAAGTATTTTGAATCTATTGCAGAGCAAGGGGTATGTTTTTGCTTCTATTCAAAATGTAGTTTTCAACAATGAGGGAGAATTAATCTTTTACTTTAAAGACTATAAAGTAGAAGATATTCAGGTAGAGATAATACCCTCAACTGAAACTTCCGTTTTAAGTTTTCTTGCCATATTTAGAAGACCTACAGACAAGAACGTAGTAAAGAGAGAAATATCTTTGTCGGTGGGAGAATCGGTAAATATAGAGAAGATAAAGTCTGATCTTCAAAGGATATATAATGTGGGGATATTTGAAGATGTCTCAGTTAGATTTGATAAAGGAAGTACTGAGGATAGTGTGAAAGTGGTTTATGTTGTAAAAGAGAAACTTTCGGGTTCTTTTAATTTTGGTGGTGGATATGCAACCGATGTAGGATTATATGGATTTGTTGAATACAAAGAGAAAAATTTATTTGGAAAAGCTCAACAGCTAAGTTTACAGCTCTCTTTGACTTCTTTGGCTAAAATTAATTATCAGTTAACTTTTATAGATCCATGGTTTTTAGGGGGTAGAAATGCCTTCCAGTTAGATCTTTATGACAAAAAAGTAAATATTACTGATGCTACAACTTCCTCTACTTCTACTTTTGAAAAGGCAGGAGGGGCTTTTTCTTTTTCTTATCCTCTTGAGAATTTCTGGAGCATAAGCCTAGGCTTCAAATATGAGAGTATTACTCCCATAGAATCATCCACAATGACGACCTCTACCACTGTGGGAAGCTTCAATGTAGGATTGTGGAGGGATACTCGTGATTTCTATTTGAATCCTACACAGGGTTCTAGACAAGCTATTAGTATTGAGTTTGCAGGAGGAGGCAGTGAATCTAATTTCATAAAATATAATGTGGATCTGCAATGGCATCTTCCTCTAACAAATAGAGAAAGTCCTATCTCTATTTCTCAGCAAAAGGAAAGGCAAGTTTTGTCTCTAAAGATAGGATTTGGTTTTGAAGAAGGAAATTTTCCATCCACAGAACTTTTTACTCTTGGAGGCACAAGTACGATAAGAGGTTTCTCTGATAACATCTTTAAGGGAGATACATACCTTCTTTTTAATATGCAATATAGAATCCCGTTAGGAAATAATTTATACGGTGTTTTATTTGTAGATTCAGGAAGTGCTTGGTATAGACAGGATGTAACTTCATTGACAGATATTAAATTTTACACAGGCATTGGTTTAGGACTTAGATATGATACTCTTATTATTCCTATAAGAATTGACTTTGGTTATAATTTTGGAAATGATCCTATAGCTCCTAATACTAAATGGAGAGTACACTTTAGTTTTGGTGATATTTTTTAGAAGAAATGGAGGGGTATAAATTGAGGAAGATTATTATTTTTACAATACTTATTTTTGGACTTTTAGGAGTGATATATGGGGATGAAAATTTTCTTATACAGGGAATAGTATTTGATGGTGTAAAAAATGTACCTTATGATGTTCTGCAAAATAGCATTAATATAAAGGTTCTTAATACCTACTCAAAGGATTATATTGAGAAGGAAGTACAAAAACTTTTGAAAACTGGCTATTTTAAATATCTGAGCTATGAACTTATTAAAAGAGATGTAGGATACGAATTAGTAATCCATGTGGAAGAATTACCACTTATTTCTAAAATTGTATTTCCTGATACTAAACTTGTTTCTGTAGAGGAGATAAAAGGCATTCTTTATAGTAAAGAAAGAGGATTTTTTAATGAAGAAAAAACTAAAGAGGATTGCAGTAAGATTGAGGAATATTACTCAAAGAAGGGATTTGTTTTAGCAAAGAAACCAGAGTATTTCTTTAAGGATAACGTATTAACCTTTACCTGGGAGGAGCTTCCTCCTATAGGTAGAATTGAAGTAAAAGCAAAGAGTTATTGGGAAGAACCTTTAATAAAGCGTTACCTTAAAATAAATGTTGGCGATTATTTAAATATGAATAAAATAGAGGAGCTAAACGACCTCTTTAACAAGAAAAATATAAAGATCAAAGTTCAACCAGAGTGGAAGATTGAAAAAGAGAGTACTATTTTATATCTTAACGTGGTATATTTACCCCCTCGAGAAATATCTCTTTCTTATAATTACAATGAATCCACCGATCTAAGTTTAGGATATTTTTGGGGAAATGTTGGTTATATAAAAGGATTTGTGTCTTCTAATCTTCAGGGAAGTATTGATTATGGGATTAGTTTGCAAAGTTATTATCTTGATTTGAATATAAACAATAAAGACTACAGTGTTGCTTTAAAAAGACAGATGTCAAAAACAAATAATATTGAAGCGGAGTTAGGATATAGAGGGAGTTTTGTGATAAATGATAAGGCTTTGTTTATTTATTTTACTCAAGATTTATTAAAAACTGATAATAATGTACCAGAGTCTGGAAGATATGTGAGGATAGGTTTGGATTTCCATGGTGGTGGATCTTTATTCAATTTCTCAATCTTATCTTTTGAGGGTAAATATTATCTGACTTTAGGACAAGGATTAGATAGAAAGATAATTGGATTTGAAGGTGATTTAAAATATCCTTTGGGTAATTCTCCAGAAAGTGGAAATTTAGGGATAAGGTTATTGTATACTATACCCTTAGGAAATAACGCATATGTAAGTTTAAAAGTAGGAGGTGGTAGTAATTTTGATAATTTAAGTTCGCTTTCAGATTTAAAATTTAATATTTTAGGTGGTATTGATTTAGTTAGTTCTCAAAGATTTGTGGATTACTCTATAAATTTAGAAAGTGATTTTGTGAATATCTTGAAGTTTAAAGCTGAGACAAAAATAAAATTTTAGGAGGCGTATAAAATGAAGAAATATGGATTTTTAGCTTTAGTTCTATTAATCTCAGTAGCCTTTGTTTTCGTTGGTTTAAAGATTGTTGGAGCACAAACTCAACAGCCCAAGATAGCCTATATTGATGAAGATAAACTTCTTAGAAATTATCAGCCCTTTATGAATGCTTACAATAAGTATCAACAGGAATACCAAGATAGGTTAAATAAGATAGCAGAGGCTCAAAAGGCAGGAAAGTCTCAGGATGAAATTAAAAAGTTGTCAGATCAGTATGATAAAGAATTAGAACCTTACAAACAGGCAGTACAGAAGGTATTGGAAAATTTGAGAAAGACTTTAGATGGTATTTTTGCTGATCTTTCTAAAAAAGAGGGATATATAGCAGTTCTAACCAAGTCCGTTCAGGGGCAAGATGTAGTTATATGGGGTGGTGTTGATATTACAGATAAAGTCATAAAAATACTTTCAGGTAGTAAATAGATATGAGAAGAGGTAAGTTATTTCCAATCTTGTTTTTGAGTTTGATTTTTACTTTTAGTGTCATATCTTCTACTCAAACCTTAAATGTTGGTGTATTGGATTATTCTAAGGTTTTCATGGAGTATAAAGAAACAAAAACTGTTCAGAATGAGATAAAGAAAAGGCAGGAAGCGATAGAAAAGTTGATCGAGAATTACAAGAAAAAGGGTATGAGTGAGAAGGAGATTAACGAATATAGGGTAAAAGAGGAGAAAAAGTTGGGTGATTTTGTGGAGGAAGCAAGGCAAAGGATAAGGACTAAAATTTATAAAGAGGTCGAAAAAGTAGCTAAGTCCAAAAAATTGTCGGTAGTTTTAGAGAGGAAAGTAAGAATTTGGGGTGGAATTGATATTACGACAGAAGTTTTGAATAATTTGAATAAGTGAAGGTGAATCTATATGCTTCTTAGCGAGATTGCAAAGATTATTGGGGGAGAATTAACTGGTGAGGATATGGAGATAGAAAAAGTAGCAGAGTGGGAGTCTGCTACAGAGAGGGATCTTGTCTTTGTTTTTAAAAGTAAAGATGTGGCAGAAATCGAAGATAAAACAAGGGCAAGGTCTCTCGTGATTCCTTCTGATGGGAAAGCAAAAAAGACCCATATAAAAGTTGAGGATCCAAAACTTGCCATGGCAAAAATTCTAAAGTTTTTTGATTTTAGAGTTTATCCATCAGGTATTCATAATACTGCTGTTTTGGGAAATAATGTGGAACTTGGGGAAAATACAGGTATAGGAGCCTATGTGGTTATAGGGAATAATGTAAAGATAGGGGCAGGAACCAAAATTTTTCCAGGGGTAGTAATAGGAAATAACGTAGAGATTGGGGAAAATTGTATTATTTATCCTCGTAATACTATTTATGATCATGTAATAATTGGGAATAATGTGATAATCCATTCGGGTTGTAGCATTGGCGTCGATGGTTTTGGATATGTTTGGGATGGAAAGGAACATTTTAAAATTACTCATATAGGGAAAGTAATTATTGAAGATAATGTGGAAATTGGTGGAAATACAGTAATCGAAAGAGCGACTTTAGGAGAGACTCGAATAGGAAAGGGCACTAAAATAGGATCATTGATAATGATAGGACATAATGTTAAGATCGGTGAAAATTGCGTTATAGTAAGCCAAAGTGGTATAGCAGGAAGTAGCATTCTTGGAAATGGTGTAATAATGGCAGGACAAAGCGGTGTTTCTGACCATGTAAAGGTGGGAAATAATGTAGTAATTTTAGCAAAGAGTGGTGTAACGAAGGATGTGCCTGATAATACAGTAGTCTCAGGTTTTCCTGCAAGGCCTCATAGCGAAGAGATGAAAGTTCAGGCAATTTTAAGGAAACTTCCTGAACTTTGGGAAGAAATAAGAAAGTTGAGGGAAAAAATTGGGCAAACAGGCAACAATAAGTAATTCTTTTACTGCTGAAGGAAAGGGTTTACATATAGGAGGTTTTTCTAAGTTAACTTTTGAACCTGCTCCTATTGATACAGGGATAGTCTTTATAAAAGAAGGGATAAAGGTTCCTGCTCTTTATAATTATGTTTTTGATACTAAAAGACGAGTTGTATTAGGTAATAAGGATAAGCTTATCTCTACTGTAGAACACTTGCTTTCAGCTATATACGCTTTAGGTATATCAAACTTATTTATATATGTGGAAGGTGACGAAATACCAATTTTGGATGGAAGTTCTGTTAAGTGGTGTGAATTGTTGTATAATGCTGGAATTAAAATTCAAGATGCTGAAAGAAGATCATTTTCTTTGATGGATAGTGTTTTGATAAGGGATGGTAATGGGTTATTGCTTCTTTTTCCATCGGAAAGATTGGAGATTTTATGTGCCATATCTTTCCCTAAATCCTTTATTAAATGGCAAAGGTTTTATTTAGATTCTTTAGATAAGTATTTTAATGAGATTGCTCCTGCAAGAACCTTTGGATTTTATTACGAAGTAGAAGATTTGATTAAGAGAGGATTAATATCAGGGGCAGACCTTGAAAATGCCTTGTTAGTTGGAGAAGAGGGATATGTTAATTTACCAAGGTTTTTTGATGAGCCTGTAAGACACAAAATCTTGGATATAATTGGTGACTTCTCTTTGTTGGGAATGGATTTAAAAATGAGGGTTATTTCCATAGGTTCAGGCCATTCTTTACATATAAAAGCTCTTGAGATTATAAGTAATAAATTTATTGAAGGGGGAAGGGAGTTTGAAAGAAGTTAACATATTAAATATCTTGCCTCATAGATTTCCCTTTCTTTTTGTGGATAAGGTTATTGATTATAAAGAAGGAGAAAATCTTAGAGCTGTTAAAAATGTTTCTTACAATGATTATTTCTTTATGGGCCATTTTCCTCAAAGACCTGTTATGCCTGGAGTCTTAATTGTTGAAGCTTTAGCACAAGCTTGTGGGCTTTTACTTTATCTTAGTTATGGTGAAGGAAAAGATCCTAATAGTTTTATGGCCTATCTTGCCGGTATTAATAATTTTAAGTTTAGAAGAAATGTATTACCTGGAGATATTTTAATTCTCGAAGTCAAAATTAAACAAACTCTAAGAAATATTTATAAATTAGATGCAAGGGCTTTTGTGGATGATAAGTTAGTGGCTGAGGGTGAGATTACAATAGCTTTAGGGGGCTAACAATGAATTCGATAATTAGCGACAAAGCGGAGATAGGAGAAAAAGTTGAAATAGGTCCCTTTTGTGTCATAGAGGAAGGAGTTAAAATAGGCAAAAATACAAGGATCGAGTCTTTTGTTCATATTAAAAAAGGGACCATTATAGGAGAAAATTGTCATATACATTCAGGATGTGTTTTAGGAGATATTCCTCAGGATTTGAGCTTTAAAAATGAAGAGAGCTTTTTAATCATTGGTAATAATGTAACCATACGAGAAAATTGTGTATTTCATAGGGCTACGGGAGAAGGTAATGTTACAGTAATTGGAGATAACTGTTATTTGATGGCATATGTTCATGTGGCTCATAATGTTAAAATAGGTAATAATGTGATAATAGCAAATGGTACTCAACTTGCGGGTTATGTGGAGGTAGAAGATAGGGCTTTTATAAGTGGACTTGTAACTGTTCATCAGTTTGTGAGAATTGGAAGTTATGCCATGGTAGGTGCTTCTACAAAGCTTGTTAAGGATGTTCTTCCTTACTCTCTATGTGATGGAAATCCTGCAAAGGTATATGGTATAAACGTTGTGGGATTGAGAAGAAATAATTTTTCTACTGAAAAAATAAGGACAATAAGGTTGCTATTTCATTTGATATATGATAAAAATCTTTCTTTTGAAAAAAGGCTGGAGCTTCTAAAAAATAGGGAAGAAGAAGAGGCAAAAATTCTGTATCAGTTTATTATAAGATCAAAACGTGGAATAACCGATGCATCTTGGAGGAGTGAAGAATGAAAATATTTCTATCGGCATTAGAGGTTTCGGCTGATATTCATGGTGCAAAATTAATAAATGCATTAAAAAACAAAGCTAAAAATATATATTTCTATGGACTTGGTGGAGAGAGGATGAAAGAAGAAGGGATGGAAGTATTATACGACGTAACTCAATATAGTACTGTTGGTTTTGTAGAACCTATTCCTTATATTCCAAAACTTTTATTAGTTCAAGAAAGGGTTAAAAGGATAATTAAGGAGACGAAACCTGATTTAATAATTTTTATAGATGCTCAGGGATTTAATTTGCCCCTTGCGAAATATGCTAAAAAATTAGGTTTGAAAACAATCTATTATTTTGCTCCTCAATATTGGCTTTGGGGAGATAAGAAAAAGGTAAAAGAGGTCTTAGATAGTCTCTCTTATGTTATTGCTACTTTTCCTCAAGAATATGAATTATATAGAAGCTTTGGAGACAATGTAGTATATTATGGTCATCCTCTGGTAGATTATCTACTGCCCTATAAAGATCTTGAACGGGAAAAAAATATCATAGGACTTTTCCCAGGCAGTAGAATTCAAGAGATTAAAAATTTGACTCCTATTTTTTTAGAGATAGCTGATAGATTGAAAGTAAATGGATACAGATTTGTAATGCCTATTGCCTCTGAAAAATTCTCTAATTTAGTTTTTGAGTATGTAAGGGGCAAAGATCATATAGAATTAGTTTCTGGAAAAGAGAGTCAGAAATATTTAAAGATTTCATCTTTGAGTCTTGTGGCTTCTGGTACTGTAACCTTAGAGGCAGCTATTTTAAAAACTCCTGCTATGGTTTTTTATAAAATCTCTCCTGTAACTTATCATATTGCTAAAAGACTTGTTCACTATACCTTTATAGCACTGCCCAATATTATTCTTAACCAGATGATTTACCCGGAATTTATTCAGAAGATTGATATAGAAGAAGTAATGACTAATATAGGAAGAATTTTAAAGGACGATATTTATAGAAAAAATTTAGAAGATAAATTAAAAGAGTTAGAGACTAAGTTAGGACAACCTGGAGTTTTGGACAGAATTTCAAACTTTATTTTAGAAATAATATGAAAAAAGTTTATTTCTTAGTAAATGGCCCTGGAGAAATCTCTGGTTGGTTATACCCTTTGGTTAAATGGATTAAAGAGTTTAATCCAGCATGGTCTCAAGATTTAGTCTTTAATTCTATAGTTGTTCCTTGTCAGTTTGCGTCAGGCAGAGAAGAGGAGGTATTAAAATCTTGGAATTTTTTTGGCGAAGTTATTCCTTCTAATAAGTATTGGAGTTTATTTAGAGATGGTAGAAAATATGAAAATTCAGTTTTCTTCCATATAGGAGGAGACTTATATTTTAACTTAGCCCTTTCTAAGAGGAAAAAAGGTATACCTGTAGCTTATGTGGAGAAATATTTTTGGGGAGAGAGATTTTATAGAAAAGTTTACACCTTGAACGATAAATTAAATATTCCAAATTCTATTTTCGTGGGAGATTTAAGATTTGATTTTTTACCTTCAAATGCTTTCTCCGATAGTAATAATATTGCTCTATTTCCAGGGAGTAGAAATTATGCCTTGAAATTTTTTATTCCATTTTATTTGGCTCTTGTTAAAGAAATAGTAAAGGATTTTCCAGATTTTAATTTCACTTTCTTTCTGTCACCTTTTATTGATGGAAAAGTTGTAGATGATATTTTGAGAAGAGTAAATTCTATGGTAAAAGATCTTCCTATAAAATTTGAGATCCTTGATGATATGAAGAAACTGAACGGATATTTAATGGCAATAACCTTACCTGGAACCAATACTATGCAACTTGCATATATGAAAATACCTATGATTGTTATTCTTCCTCTTCATAGACCTGAATTCATTCCTATAGAGGGAATTGCGAATTTATTTAAAGGTAGGCTAAGGGAGGGACTGATCAATCTTTATTTAAAGAAAAATCCTTATCTTGCTTTGCCTAATAAAATATCTCCAGGTATTATCCCTGAGATTGTGGGAAATTTTCATTTTAGAGATGTACTTAAGTATATAAAGGAGATTTTGTATAATAGGGAGAGGTTAATTAAGATTCATGAAAAATTAAAGGAGAATTTTAATAAGGATTATTTGAGCTCTGAGATTATATGGAAAGACTTATACAATGAAGTACTTAGCAAGATTATTTAAATTAATAAAACCTTATTGGGGATATTTTATATTAGGTCTTTTTTGTATTCTAGTTGGTAATGGGGCTCAATTGTATGCTCCTAAATTTTTAGGAGAACTTTTAGATCAGCTTTCTAATGTTAAAGATCTTGCTGTCCTTAATAGACTTTCGCTAATAATTATACTTCTTCTTTTCTTAAGAAGTTTATTTTTATATGGACAAATTTATATTTTCTCTTTTATAGGTCATAGAGTTGTTGCAGATCTTAGGGAAAAGCTTTTCTCCAAAATTCAATACTTATCTCTTGATTATTTAAATCGATGGAATAGTGGAGATCTCATTGCAAGAACTTTACAAGATACTCAGCTAATTCAGACATCTTTCCTCTCAGGTATCGCAGATCTTTTTTATGCTATTGTACTCCTCTTGGGAGTATTAATAATTGTAGTACTTACTGATTGGCAGCTTGCTCTTGCTACTTTTCTTGTTATTCCTCTTTTTGTCTTTTCTATATCAGGAATAGGGAAGGAAATTCAGAAATGGTCTTTGGCTGTCCAGAGAAAGATTGCAGATCTTACAAGAATAATTCAAGAAAGCATTAAAGGAGCAAGAGTAGTTAGAGTATTTTCTCAAGAAGAGACGGAGATTAAAAGGTTTAAGGAAGAGAATGAGAAGAATTTTTTTAGAAACCTAAAGATAGCAAGGCTTACTGCCATTCAAATTCCTCTCTCTAGCTTTTTAAGTGCTTTAGCACTTGTTTTTATTCTATGGCTTGGAACGAGAAAAATTGCCAAGGGAGAGATGACTCTTGGAACTTTTGTGGCTTTTTTAACTTATGTAGGTATGGCTATTGATCCTACACAGACTATTTTGAGAGTTTTAGCGGGATTAAGACAGGCATATGCTGCTTTAGAACGAATCTTTGAGGTTTTGGAGATGGGCAAAGAAGTATTAGAGGTAAAAAATCCTATTGTTCTTCCACCTATAAAGGGTTTTGTAGAATTTGATAATGTTTCCTTTACTTATGACGGGATTAATTGGGTGTTAAAAGATATAAATCTTAAAGTTAGAGCTGGAGAAAAAATTGCCATTGTAGGAAGTAGCGGAGCAGGGAAAACTTCTTTAGTAAATCTGATACCACGTTTTATTGATCCAACTAAAGGGGTAGTAAGGATAGATGGATATGATATTAGAAAAGTTAGTCTTAAATCTTTAAGATCACAAATTGGTTTTGTACCCCAAGAGACAATTATTTTTCATGGTACAGTGAGGGATAATATAAGTTATGGAAATCCGTATGTTTCCTTTGAGGAAATTGTAGAGGCTGCAAAGATGGCAAGAGCTCATGATTTTATAATGAAATTACCTCAAGGATACGATACTATAATTGGTGAAGGAGGAATTAATTTATCGGGAGGACAAGCTCAGAGAATAGCTATTGCAAGAACTATTCTTTTAAAACCTCGATTAATTATTCTTGATGAGGCTACATCTGCTCTTGATTCAGAGTCTGAGGCTTTTGTTCAAGAGGCTCTTGAGGAGCTGATGAGAGGGAAAACTGCTTTTATTGTTGCTCATAGGCTTTCAACTATTAAAAGAGCTGACAGAATTGTGGTACTTGAGAATGGAGAAATAGTAGAAGAAGGTACCCATGAAGAGCTCTTGAAATTGGGAGGAGTTTATCTGAGAATAATAAAATGGCAATTAGAGGAGAGTAAGGACAAAAATGAATAAGGTAAAAGTAGGAGTTATAGGTGTAGGTTATTTAGGACAACATCATGTGAGAATCTTTAGTGAGATTCCCCAAGTAGAACTTTTGGGGGTATGTGATATAAATCTTAAAAGGGCTAAAGAAATTGCTTCTATATATAATATACCCTTTGTGACTGACGATTATAGAGATCTCATTGATAAGGTAGAGGCTGTAAGTATTGTTACTCCAACAATTTCTCATTTTCAGATAGCGAAAGATTTTCTTGAGAAGGGCATTCATACCTTTATTGAAAAGCCTGTTACGTATAACTTAAGGGAAGCAGAGATATTGTTAGATATCGCGAGTGGAAAAGATTTAGTTTTACAGGTAGGACATATTGAAAGATTTAATCCTGCAGTACAGGAATTAAAAAAGTATATAAAGAATCCTTTTTATATTGAGGCAAGGAGAATGGGACCTTTTGATGGTAGGTCTACCGATGTTGGGGTTGTTATGGATCTTATGATACATGATTTAGACATTCTTTTTTATATTCTTGGAAAGAATAGAAAAATTATTGATATAAATGGAGTAGGTTATTCTATTTATACTCCTCATGAAGATTTTGCAACAGTGAATATCCTTTTTGAAGGGGATATATTTGTAAATCTTATAGCAAGTAAAGTTTCACCTAAGAAGTTAAGAAAACTCGATATTCATGAAAAGAGTGGAGATCAAATAATTGTAGATTATATTGAACAGAGTATATCTATAGTTCATGGAGGAGCTCAGCATATTGAGTCTAGTTTAGAGTCACCGGTTTTAGAAAGAGAAGAACCATTGAGATTGGAACTTGAACATTTTGTAAAATGTATTTTGGAGGGGAAAGATCCTGAGGTTACTCTTGAAGATGGTAAGTTAGCATTAGCGCTTGCTACAGAAATATTGAAGGAGTTGAAGGTTTTTGATTTTAAGAGGTAGATTCTTTGTTATTGTTTTTTCCCTTTTTGTCTTAATTAGTTTAGCGGGTGGACAGGATTTTAATCTTTTAATAAAAGAATACGAGGCTAAATATAATAAGGATTCAAGGGATCCCGATACTGTTTTTAATCTGCTTGTGTTGTATGGTGCTATAGGAAATTTAGAAAAATTATATGAATATTACAATATCCTAAATAAGATCGATCCTAATTACTTAAAGGAAAATATAAGGTCTAACCTTAAAAATAATTCTGAGGATATTTTTAATCTTTACAAAATTGCCTTTTCTTATTATTTCTTGGGAGAGGTGGATAAGGCAATTTATTATTTTAACAAGCTAAGTTTATTGAGGCCTAAGGATGATTGGATAATGAGTTATCTTGCATATTTACATTACTTAAAGGGCAACTATAATGAAGTCGAAGCTCTTGTGAATAAGGGCCTTGAGATAAATAGAGACAATGAAGCACTTCATGCTTTGAGGTGTGCATTATATTTAAAAAAGGGTAATTATCTTTTAGCCTTGAAAGAATATTTTATTACTATGAATATTGTTCAAAAAAAGGGATACAAGAACATATGGGAGATACTCAGAGGTTTGAGATAAAAATTGACATGAAATTAAAAATTTTTTAACATTAAAGCATATGAGTTTGGAAACTGTTGGCATTTATAAATATTACGGCAAAAGATGTGTGGTTAGAAATGTATCCCTTACTGTAGATCCTGGGTATGTAGTTGGCCTTCTAGGTCCTAACGGGGCTGGTAAGACTACTACTTTCTATACTATCATGGGAGAGGTTTATGCTGATGGTGGAAAAGTAATTCTCGATGGTGAAGATATTACTTATCTTTCTATGCCTCAAAGGGCAAGAAAAGGCATAGGCTATCTTGCTCAGGATCCTACAATTTTTAGGAAGCTCACTGTGGAAGAGAATATTAAATTAGTTTTAGAACTTACCAATTTAACGCCTAAAGAGCAAAAGAAAAAACTTGAGGAATTAATTGATGAATTTCAACTCCATAAAGTTAGGAAAAATTTAGGTTATACCTTGTCGGGTGGGGAAAGAAGAAGGGTAGAGATAGCAAGGGTTTTAGCTTTATCGCCTAGGTATATACTTCTTGATGAACCCTTTGCAGGGGTAGATCCTATCACAGTACAGAATCTTCAAGAGACTATTTATTATTTAAAAGATAAAGGACTTGGGATTCTTATAACAGATCATAATGTACGAGACACATTAGCTATAACAGATTATGCTTATATTATCTTTTCGGGAGAGGTTCTGATCTCAGGAACTCCTGGGGAAATAATTAGTAGTGATATTGCAAAAAGATTCTTTCTTGGGGAGAGGTTTAATCTTTGATGTCTGGAATAATACTAATAGTTATATTGCTTGTTGCTAGCGGATTAATAGCATATGCAGGTGACTATGTGGGAAGGAAGGCAGGAAAAAAGAAACTTTCTATTTTTAACCTTCGTCCTAAGTATACCTCAAGGATTATTAGCGTTTTTACTGGGATTCTTATCATGATTTTTTCTCTTATTGTTTTATCTATATTTTCTGAAAATGTTAGGATAGCTCTTTTTGGCATGGAAAAGTTAAAAAGAGAAATAACTGATCTTCAGGTTAACATAAAAAATAAAGAAAAAGAACTTTCAGAGATTATACAGAAATATGAAGAGGTGAGGATAGAAAGAGAGAAAGCGATAAAGGAGTTGGAGAGTTATAAGAAGAAGCTTGATGAGTTAGAGAAAGATAGAGCTAAAATGCTTACAGAAATTAAGAATTTATCTAGGGAGAGAGAATTACTTTTAAGAGAAAATGAGAAATTGCAAAGATCTATATATGATATTTCTCAAAAGATCTCTTTTTTAAATAAGGAGAGGGAAAAATTGTTAGAGGAAAAGAAAGAGCTTATTGATGAGATACAGTTTTTGAACTCTACAATAACGAGTATGAGAACTGAAGGCATAGTTTTTAGGAGAGGAGAATTGATACTCAATTATATTTCAAAGGGAAGTTTAAACAAGGAACAGGCAGAAAAAGAAGCTAAGGCACTTCTTTCATTGATAGAAAATATAGCTAAAGAAAGGGGAGCTGGAAGTGAGGAAAAGGGATTTATATGGATTCCCGAAGCGGAATGGAAAAAACTATTAGATGCTTTTACAAGTCCTGGAGAGAAATTAATAAGAGTCTTTTCTCTTGCAAATATTTTTGAGGGAGAACCTGCTCTTTTAAACTTTGAGATATATCCATATAGGCTTGTATTCAAGAAGGGAGAGATATTGGTTTTAAAAGTGATTGATGGTGGGGAAGATATGAATAGTATCGAAGCGAAGCTTCTTGAAGTGCTTTCTGAAGTTAACAGAATAGCACAGCAAAAGGGTGTACTTCCAGATCCTCTCACTAATACTGTTGGAGAAATTTCTTTTGAAGAATTTTATAATATAGTTTATAAAATAAAAGAAAAAAACAAAAAGGTTATTCTAAAAGTTATAGTTGATGAAGATACCTATAACAGTGGTCCTTTAAAAATAAGATTTGAATTGTAGGAGGTAGAAAGTCTATGGAGAAAAAGTTTGTGGAAGAGTTAACCTCTCAAAAAGAAGATTTTTCTAAATGGTATACAGAAGTGGTTTTAAAAGCAGATTTAGTGGATTATTCTCCAGTTAAGGGATGTATGGTGATAAAACCTTACGGTTATGCTATTTGGGAAAATATGCAGAGAATTCTTGATGAGAAGATAAAAGCAACAGGCCATGTAAATGCCTATTTTCCCCTTTTTATACCTAAGAGCTTTCTAGAAAAGGAGGCAGAGCATGTAGAAGGTTTTTCTCCTCAGGTTGCTTGGGTAACTAAAGGAGGGGATGAAGAGCTATTTGAACCTCTTGCTGTAAGACCTACCTCAGAGGCAATTATATGTAGTATGTATTCAAAATGGATACAGTCTTGGAGAGATTTGCCAGTCTTAATAAATCAGTGGGCAAATGTGGTAAGATGGGAAAAAGAGACAAGGCCCTTTTTAAGAACTACAGAGTTCTTATGGCAAGAAGGGCATACTGCTCATAGAACCTTTGAAGAGGCAGAAGAAGAAGCATTGAGAATGTTGAATGTTTACAAGGATTTTGTTGAAAATGATCTTGCTATTCCTGTGATAGCTGGAAGAAAAACTGAGAACGAAAAATTCGCAGGTGCACTTCACACTTATTCCATTGAGGTACTTCTTGCAGACGGTAGAGCCCTTCAAGCTGGAACTTCTCATAACTTAGGTCAGCATTTTGCGAAAGCCTTCGATATAATGTTCCAGGATGTGGATGGAGAGAGAAAATATGTGTGGCAAACTAGCTGGGGAGTTTCTACAAGATTGATAGGAGCTTTAATAATGACCCATGGAGACGATTATGGACTTGTACTTCCCCCAAGAGTTGCTCCTTATCAGATAGTCATCATACCTATATGGAAAAGTGAAACGGATAAGACAAAAGTTTATAATTATGTGGACGAGATTTATGAGGTCTTAAGAAAATACTTCAGAGTTAAAGTAGATAAAGACGAGGAACATACTCCAGGATGGAAGTTCAATGAATGGGAATTGAAAGGTGTTCCTGTTAGAGTGGAAATAGGCCCTAAAGAGGTAGAGAAGCAAGAGTTATATGTGGCAAGAAGAGATTTGAGAATAAAAATGTCAATTAAGAGAGAAAATATGGTCCAGGATTTAGAAAATCTTCTGAGAGATATTCAGAAGACTCTCTTTGAAAAGGCGTTGAGATTTAGAGAAGAAAATACGTATGAAATTGATAATTTTGAAGAATTTAAGAGGATTATGGATACAAAAAGGGGATTTGTAAAGGCAAGTTGGTGTGGAGATGGGGAATGTGAGTTAAAGATAAAAGAATTAACAGGAGCAACCATAAGAAATATACCTCTTGATTGGAAGGAAGAAGAAGGAAAATGTATTTTATGTGGAAAGGAGACAAAAATAAAAGCTCTTTTTGCAAAAGCCTACTGATATGGTTAAAGTTTTGATTGAAAGAATAGACAAAGATTTACCTCTCCCTAATTATGCTACCTCTGGGTCAGCAGCATTGGATCTATATTCTCGTATTGACTTTGAACTTCCTCCCTTTAAAGAGATTGGAGGGGGGCTTGTAATTCCTACTGGTATAAAAATTGCTTTGCCTGAGGGATATTTAGCTTTTGTTTTACCAAGAAGTGGGCTTGCTGCAAAGGAGGGAATATCGATTCTTAATACTCCAGGGCTTATTGATAGTGATTACAGAGGAGAAATTTTCGTAAATTTAATCAATTTTTCTAATAAGACATTTTATGGAAAAAGAGGTATGCGTATTGCTCAACTTTTGGTTCTTCAATATGCTCACGTGATGTGGGAAGAAGTATCTCAGCTTCCCCAAACTGAGAGAGGTGAAGGGGGGCTGGGAAGTACAGGATTATAATCTTCTTTAAAATTTTTGATAATATAATTCTTAGGAAGTAAAAAAAAATATAAAAAGTAAGGGGGTTTTGAAAGAAAAATGAAATATGAAACTGAAAATTTAAGAAATGTAGGACTTTTTGGACATGGGGGTGCTGGAAAGACAAGTTTAGCGGAGGCGATTCTCTATACTGCAAAAGTAATTGATAGGATGGGAAGAGTAGAGAATGGAAACACGGTATCGGATTTTGAGCCTGAAGAGATAAAAAGAGGTATTTCTCTAAGCTTATCTATTTTGCCTTTAGAGTGGAAGGGCAAAAAGATAAACTTGATAGATACTCCAGGATACGCAGATTTTATAGGAGAAATTATAAGTGCATTAAGGGCTGTGGATAGTATGCTTATTGTAATAGATGCAATTTCAGGAATACAGGTTCAAACTGAGAAGGTTTGGAGTATGGGTGAAGGAGAAAAACTTCCTGTTGCTTTTGTAGTTAATAAACTTGACAGGGAAAACTCGGACTTTTTTGAGGTAGTTAAATCTATTCAGGAAAGATTTGGAAGTAAAGCTATTCCTATTTATATTCCCATAGGTAAAGAAGGTAATTTTAACGGTGTTATTGATTTGTTAGAAGGCAAGGCTTATATATATAAAGATGAAAAAGGAGATGCTGAAGTTTCAGATATTCCCTCTGATTTAAAATCTGATTATGAAAAGCACAGACAACAGCTTATTGAGACCATAATAGAGTTTGATGAAGAACTTTTACAAAAGTACTTAGAAGGAGAAGAAATATCTGGAGATTTAATCCTTAAGACTCTAAAGGAGGCTTTTAAAAATAGAGAGATCTTCCCTATTTTCCCTGTATCCTCTTTTAAAAATATTGGAGTTTCAAAACTTCTTGATGCTGTAGTTTCCTTCTTCCCAAGCCCTAAAGAACGTCCTGCTCTTCCTATAGAAGATACAAAAACAGGAGAAACAAAGACCATATCTATTGGTGAGAAAAATGGGCTTTTAGCTTTTGTATTTAAGACTTCCGCTGATCCCTTTGTGGGTAAGATAAGTTATGTGAGGGTTATTTCTGGGGTTCTAAGACCAGATTCTAACTTATTCAATGTAAATAAAAGTGTACAAGAGAAGATAGGAGGACTTTTCTTCCAAAGAGGAAAAAATCAAGAGCCTGCTACCGAGATAAATGCAGGCGATATTGGGGTTATTACTAAATTAAAGGAAACGTCTACAAACGAAACTTTGGGAGATAAAGATAATTCAGTAAAAGTTATTCCTGCTGAATTTCCTGAGCCAGTGTTTGCAGTAGCTGTAGTTCCTAAGTCTAGAGCAGACGAGGATAGAATGAGTACTGCTATTGCTAGAATTCTTGATGAAGATCCTACTTTGAGAGTTCAGAGAAATATTGAGACCAATGAAACCTTAATCTATGGCTTAGGAGATTCGCATCTTGAGGTAGTAGTTGAAAGAATGCAGAGAAAGTTTGGTGTTAATGTAACTCTTGGTACCCCTCAAGTGGCGTATAGGGAAACCATAAGAGCTACAGCAAAGGCAGAAGGAAAGGTTAAGAAACAAACAGGTGGAAGAGGCCAATATGGACATGTATGGCTCGAACTTGAACCTCTTCCAAGGGGTGCAGGATTTGAATTTGTAGATAAGATTGTAGGCGGAGTAGTACCAAAGAATTATATACCAGCGGTAGAAAAAGGTGTAAGAGAAACGATGGAAAAAGGTATTCTTGCTGGATATCCTATTGTAGATGTTAGGGTGACGTTGTTTGATGGATCTTATCATGAGGTGGACTCCTCAGATATGGCGTTTAAGATTGCAGCTTCTAAAGCTTTCAAAAAAGGTTTCTTAGAAGCCAAACCTGTTCTTCTTGAACCAATAATGATGGTAGAGATAACAGCTCCCGATGAATATACTGGAGATATAATTAGTGATTTAAACGGTAGAAGAGGAAAAGTAACCTCTATAGAGGCGTTAGGCAAATTGCAAGTGATAAAGGCTCTTGTTCCTCTTGCAGAAATGTTAAGATATTCTTCCGTATTAAAGTCTATAACTCAAGGAAGAGGATCATATTCTATGAAGTTTTCCCATTATGAAGAAGTTCCTGCAAAAATCCAAGAGGAAATAATTGCTAAAGCTAAACCTAGAGCTGAAGAAGAAGAGGAATGATAGAGAAGATCCAGGTTGGAGATATTTTAGAACTTCCTAAGAAGCATCCTTGTGGTGGAAGCAGATGGATAGTGCTTTTTTCAGGGGTTGACATAAAACTTAAATGCGAAAAATGTGGAAGAATAGTAATGCTTCCTAGAATGGAGGTTAGGAGAAAAGCTAAAAAGGTGGGAGAAGTAAGTTTGGAGGAACTTTCGAAGTATGAATGATTGGAAAAGGATTGTGGTAAAAGTAGGTACTTCAAGTATTACTGATGAGAGGGGAAATCCTTCTGGAGAAAAGATTTTGTCATTAGTTAGGGAATGTGTAAAACTTATGAGAGCTAATAAGGAGGTAGTGCTTGTATCGTCAGGTGCTATTGCCTCTGGCAGAGAAATAATGCAGAAGCTCTCTAAAAGGAAAGATCTTCCTGCAAAACAAGCTCTTTCGGCCGTTGGACAAGTAAGGTTGATGCAGTATTATTCTCAGCTTTTTTCTATATTTAAACAGCCTATTGCTCAAATACTTCTTACTGCAGAAGATCTCAGAGATAGGAAAAGGTATATAAATATCTCTCAAACCTTCGAGACATTAATAGAAGAAAAAGTTGTACCAATTGTTAATGAGAACGATACAGTAGCTGTGGAAGAAATAAAAATAGGTGATAACGATACTCTTTCGGCAAAGGTGGCTTGTGCTATTAATGCAGATCTTCTTGTAATCTTATCCGATGTGGAAGGATTGTATTCGGAAGATCCTAATTTATCACCTAATGCTGTATTAATAAGAGATATCTATGAAATTGATGAAAAAATAGAGAAGATAGCTGGTCCAGGAAAAGGTACTGGTGGAATGTATACTAAAGTACAAGCTGCTAAGATAGTAACAGAGGCGGGTATTCCTATGATTCTTGCAAAAGCAGATTTAGAAAATGTTCTTGAGAGAATAGTTCTAAAAAAAGAAAAAGTTGGAACGATGTTTTATCCAGTAGAGAGGCATCTAAATAGAAGGAAGCATTGGATGCTTTTTATGGCAAAACCTCAGGGAAAAGTATATATAGATGATGGGGCAAAAGATGCTCTATTGAAAAAGGGTAAAAGCTTGCTTCCTGTTGGAGTTAAAAAGATAGAAGGAGAATTTGTAAGAGGAGATACGGTAAGTATTTTAGATCTTACTGGAGAAGAAATTGGACGTGGGATAACGAATTATGATAGTTCTGAATTGGAAAGGATAAAGGGTAAAAATACTGAGGAAATAAAAAATATTTTAGGTGAGGATTTTTACGAGGAAGTAATTCATAGAAATAACTTGGTATTAATAAACCGAGGGGACTCTTAAGAGTCCCCTTTTCTTTACCATATTTTGGTGGAGGCGATGGGATTTGAACCCACGACCTCTTGCATGCGAAGCAAGCGCTCTCCCACTGAGCTACGCCCCCATTTAATTATTTCTGTTAGATGTCTATTTAGTTTATAAGTGATAAAAGCCTTTTTGTCAAATGTTTTTAAAAGAAATAAAATTGTATAATGTACCGTCTTAATAAAAAGAATCTTTCCTAGAAAGGATGTGAGAGAGAAAATGGATGATATTTTTGTTTTAGAAAATGTGGTAAAGATATATAAAATGGATGGTGTAGAGACAGTAGCGCTGAATGGGGTTTCTTTAAGGGTAAAAAGAGGAGAATTCATAGCAATAATGGGGCCGTCTGGTTCGGGTAAATCTACCATGATGCATCTTATGGGTTGTCTTGATAGACCTACGTCAGGCAAGATTTATTTTGAGGGAAAAGATGTATCTCAACTTTCTGATGATGAACTTGCAGAGATAAGGAATAAGAAAATAGGCTTTGTCTTTCAGAGCTTCTATCTTCTTCCTCGTTATGATGCCATTCAAAACGTAGAACTCCCTCTTATATATAGAGGGGTTCCTCCTAAGGAGAGAAAAGAGAAGGCAAAATTAATGCTTGAGAGAATGGGGCTTGGAGATAGATTACATCACAGGCCGACTCAGCTTTCAGGGGGACAGCAACAAAGGGTTGCTATTGCAAGAGCTTTGATTGTAGATCCTGTAGTTCTTCTTGCTGATGAGCCTACAGGAAATTTAGATTCAAAGTCCAGTCATGAAATAATGGAGCTTATCAGTAAACTTCATAAAGAGGAGAATTTAACTATTATACTTGTTACTCACGAGATTGATATTGCAAGTTATGCTGAAAAGATTGTTAGAATGCAAGATGGCAAGATAGTAGATATTGAGGATAAGAAGAGGGAGAAAAGCCATGTTTAGGAAACTTATGTTTTCTCTTTTTATAATTTTTTTGTTACTTACAACTTTTGTCTTTGCCGAGGATTATTTAACTCTCGAGGATCTGAAGCCTTTGCTGACTAATTCTCCTCTCTATAAGATCTATCAAGCACAATATAATAGTAGCTTACAAGAATATTATCTTGCTTATTCTAGTTTAAAACCACAACTTTCTTTACAGATATCCTATAATCAAGGGGAAACAAGTGTAACCTTAAATAATGTTACTTCTACAAGCGAATCAAAATCGGGAAATTTATCCTTAAATTTTTCTCAAATTCTTTTTACAAAAGGACAGGCGGGTATAAATGTAAAACTGGCTGAGTTAAATTTAGAACAAGCAAAGAACGATTTCAAGAATAATGTTCAAAATTTATACTATCAATTTTTGCAAAACTTTTATAACCTATATCTTGCCCAGGAACAGCTAAAAATATATGAGGAGAGTTACAAACTTGCTAAGAGGCAAGAAGAAGTAGCAGAGAAACAATTCAAAGATGGTCTAATAAATGAGATTAGTTTTATGGATTATAAGCAAAAAGCAAAACTTGCAGAGATAAATTATAATTCTGCAAAGAATAATTTAGAATTAAGTTATAAATCTCTTGAAAATCTTTTAGGCAAAACCCTTCCACGAAAACCTGTAAAACTTGGTGTAAAATATGAGCCTGTTACCTATTCCTACGATGAGTTAATATCAAGGTTATATTCCAATAATTTGACCATTAAAAATTCCAAGCTTGATATTGAGAAAGCCAAGATAAATCTTGAAAAATCTAATATTCCTCCTTGGAATATCTCTGTCAGTGGAAGTTTTACTTCAGGGAATACTACTTATGCTTTATCTTTTGATACTCAGAATTATGTCCTTAATACTTCAATAAATCCAAGTTGGAGTACCTCGCAAAAAAATAGTAGTGAAAACATATGGAACTTTAGAATTTCTTTCAGTACACCTATATTAGATGGTGGTAGTAAAAATATTAGTAAAAATCAGGCTCAACTTTCTTTAGAGAGCTCTCAAATAAATTATGATAAGACTAAAAAAGACGTAGAGCTTAGTTTTTTGAAAACTTACTATAATCTTTTAATAGCTCAAGAGAGCATAAAACAGAAAGAGCTTGTTCTGGAACAAAAGAAAGCTAATTTAGAGGCTCAAAAAATAAGATATAATCTTGGTTTGATCACGGATCTTGATCTTAAAAATTATGAAATTGATTATATGCAGGCAAATTACGATCTTGAAAGTTCAATCTTGAATTTTAATCTCCAGAAAGTTCAACTGTTTATTCTTTTAGGAGATTTGGAGGTGAACTAATCTATGTTTAAAAAATTTTTTATAGTTTTTATGTCTCTTGTTTTATTGTGTTCTATATCTTTTTCTCAAGAGAAAAAAATATTGTCTATTGAAGAGGCTATAGACATTGCGTTGAAAAATAATGGGGATCTTCTAATAGCGAAGATTAACTTAGACAATGCTTCTCTCGATTATGAAAATAAGAAGAAAGATCCTACTACTTTGGTATTAGCCTTGAAACAATCTGAACTAAGTTTAAACCTTGAGAAAGTTAGATATGAAAATACCAAATTACAAGTCATGCAAAGTGTAAGGAATGCATATTTTAATGTTTTAGAGGCACAAGCTCAAGTTAGATTAAATGAAAAGCAATTGACTTATTATGAAGAGGTTTTTAATGCTACAAAAGCAAAATATCAGGTGGGAAATGCTACCGCAACTGATGTGAGTCAAGCTGAGTTAAACTATCTGTCTGCGGTGAATTCTTTAAAAACTGCCCAAAATAATTTAACAATATATTGGAGCCAATTTTGGCAAACTCTTGGAATATCACCTATGGAGGGTGTGACTCTAAAAGAGCCTGAATTAAAATCATTCAGTTTTAATTTTGATGAATTGTTTAACATAGCTAAAGACAATCTTCCTTCTTTAGTGCAGGCTAAAAATAATGTTGAACTTTATGAACTTCAGGTCAAACTTTATGACAACGATTATACACCTAAGGCCACATTGATATCTGCAAAGAACTCTCTTGAAAGTGCAAAAAAATCTTATGAACAATCTTTAAATAATGCAAAAGTAACTATTGCTCAAAGATTAGAACAGCTTAATGCAAGTCTAAAGGACTTAGAAATTCAACAAAAAAATTTAGATCTTGCTAAAGAAAATTACAAGATAGCACAACTTAAGTTTGATGCTGGTTTAATAACAAAAATTGATCTAATGAGTGCTGAAATAAACATCATAAAGGCTGAAAATAATTACTATTCTTCTCTCCATAATTATTGGAAAAATTTAGACAGTCTATCATTGGCTATAGGGAAAGCTCTTTATTAGTTGGAGGTTGAAATTATGAAAAGGAAATTATTTATTATCTTTGTAATTTTGATTCTAGTAGGGGTTGGACTTTGGTGGGGATTTGGAAGAACAAACAAAGGTAATAAAAATAATGTTACTCTTAATACCTATACAGTAAGAAGGGGAGATTTAACTATTACTGTTTCTGGGAGTGGGATTTTAGAAGCTGAGAGAAGCCTTGATATAACAAGTAAGGTCTCAGGCACAGTGATATATGTAGTTGAAGAAGGTAAAAGGGTTAAAGAAGGTGATGTTTTAGTAAAAATTGATCCAACAGACTATCAGAATGCTTATCAGCAAGCTTTAATTGCTTATGAGAATTATGAAAATTCTTATGAACAAGCTAAGTTAAATTATGAGACTCAGAAAAGACAACTTGAGAAAAATTTGAAAGACGCACAAATAACTAGAGATAATGCATATATAGAATATCAAAATGCTAAAAATAATCTTGAAAGGATCGAAGAATTATTTAAAAAAGGTTTTGCTTCCCAAAGTGATTTAGATACAGCAAAATTCAATTTTGAAAAGGCAAAGAATTCTTTAACTCAAGCAGAGTCTAATCTAAAATTGGTAAAGGAAAACTATGACAGCCAATTAAAAAGTTTACAAAAAGAACTTGAAGCAAGTAAACTTTCTTTGGAAAAGGCTAAGATAGATCTTTCGAACGCTAAAAGAAATTTAGAAAATACTATAATTAAAGCTCCCTTTTCAGGGATTGTAGCAAATGTAAACGTTGTTAAAGGCCAAAATATATCTTCAAATACGGTATTGATGACTCTTCTTGATACTAAAAATGTGGAACTTTCTCTTGAGGTAGATGAAACAGATATTGGCAAGGTTTCAGTAGGTCTTCCTGTAAGAATCTCCTTGGATGCTTTTCCTGATGAAGAATTTGAAGGTAAGGTTATTAGGATATCTCCTACAGCTACCATTTCTAATAATATTCCTATTTTTAAGGTAAGGGTCAGAATTCCTAATGAAGATTTAAGATTAAAGGTAGGAATGAGTGCCGATGGAGATATCATTCTTTTAGAAAGAAAGAATGTTCTTCTTGTTCCTCTAAAGGCTGTGAAAAAGACAGAAAGAAGAAGTTATGTGGAAGTATTGAAGCCAAATGGAGAAAGGGAACTGGTTAGGGTAACTCTCGGAGAAGATGATGGGACAAATGTAGTGGTTGAAAGTGGATTAAAGGAAGGAGATATAGTAATTCTTCCATCTTCAAGTACCACTTCTACCAGTAGAAATCAACAAGTTCAAATGAGAATTCCTGGAGTGCCTTTGAGGTAGGTGAAAGATATGATCTTAGAACTTATAAAAATGGCTATTAATAATTTTAATACAAATAAATTAAGGACATTTCTTACTACTTTAGGGATAATCATTGGTGTTGCTGCCGTGGTCACACTAATGTCCTTAGGAGAAGGAACTAAGGTTACAATTGAGAGGCAGTTTACCTCTTTAGGATCAAATCTCTTGACAGTTTTCCCGAGATTTGGAAGAGGAGTAGGGCTTGTAAGAGGTACTCCGAGAAGTTCAATTACCAATGATGATTATGAAGCTTTGTTAAAGGAATTAGACCTAAGTAAGATTGTAGCAATAGTTCCTTATACCTCTAGAAATGTTCAGGTTAAATATAAGGCTCAGAATACAAATACACAAGTGATTGGTACATCTCCTGAGTATTTAAATTTGAGGGAAATTAAAGTGGCTAGTGGAGATTTCTTTTCTGAAGAAGAATATAAGGGAAGTAAAAGGGTTGCAGTTTTGGGATCCTCTGTTGCAGAGACATTATTTGATAATGAAGATCCTATTGGGCAAAGTATAAAAATTTCGGGTATTACTTTCAAAGTTATAGGGGTACTTGAACCTCAGGGTCAACTTGGTGGTTTTGCTAATCTTGATGATATGATATTTATTCCTTTGACTACTTTTCAAAGGAAAATTCAGGGAGGGAATTATTTAAACAGTATCTATGTATCCGCAGTAAGTCCCGATGTAATGAATGATTTACAATCTAAAATAGAGGAGATTTTAAGGAAAAAACATAAAATAACAGATCCTAATAATGATGATTTTGTAGTTCAAAATCAATTAACTATCCTTTCTTCATTGAACCAATCAATGCAGACTTTGACTTTGTTCTTGGCAGGAATTGCTGCTATTTCTCTTCTTGTAGGAGGAATAGGAATAATGAATATTATGCTTGTGAATGTAACGGAAAGAATAAGAGAGATAGGTATAAGGAAGGCTGTTGGGGCAAAGGCAAGATATATCCTATATCAGTTTTTAATCGAGTCAGTTATTGTATCTGTTGCTGGTGGTATATTAGGGATACTTTTGGGAATTGTATTATCTCAAGTTATAAAATCTTTTTCAGGTCTTTCTGCTGTTGTAACTTTATATCCTGTGGTACTTTCCTTTACTGTTTCTGCACTCGTAGGAATTTTCTTTGGATACTATCCTGCTTATAGGGCTTCTAAATTAAATCCTATCGATGCCTTAAGATATGAATAAGGGGGATAAAAATGAGGTGGACAAAGAGATATGTATCTTTTATTTTTATCTTCTTGCTTCTTATTTCTATAGTTGGGGCTCAGACTCAGTCTCAACCTCAAAGAAGGGCTTTTATGTCTCAAGAAGTGCAGTATTTGACAAGATTAATAAGAGACTTAAGAGAACTTGATAAGGATAAGAAGGTAACTATAACTAAAAGTCAAGCTCAAAAACTTATCCCTATACTTCAAGAGCTAGGTAAGGTAAGTGAATTACCTAAGAAAGAAGCCGATAAATTTATTAACCGTATTGAAGGTGTGCTTACAGATGCTCAATTAACCTATCTTGATAAGTTGCAAATAGAGAGACAAAAGAGATTAGAGGAGATGAGACAAAGAATGTCTCAACAACAATCTTCTGCTCAACAGCCTCAATTTAATCCCCAATGGAGAAATCAACAGAATTTTCAAATATCTGAGAAGGAAAGGCAGGAATTTCAAAAGTTTATGGATGCTTGGAGTAAAGGAAAACCTCTAAATCCCTTTTATCATTTATCCATCTATAAGAAACAACTTAATGATCTTATTGATTACTTGAAGAAAAAATAAGAAAATCAAAAATAGATTAATTATTAGATTTAGAAGGGGGAGGTGATCTTGTGTATATTCTTGCCTTAGATCAGGGTACTACAAGTTCAAGGGCTATAATATTTGATTCTTTGGGGAATATAATAGGTGTGGCCCAAAAGGAATTTCCTCAGATTTTTCCAAAACCTGGTTGGGTGGAACACAATCCATGGGATATATGGAATTCTCAAAGGGAAGTAATGTTTGAAGCTATAGAAAAAGCAAAGATAAAGCCCAAAGAAATTTCTGCTATTGGAGTTACAAATCAGAGAGAGACTACTATTGTGTGGGATAAAGATACGGGACAACCAATACATAATGCTATTGTTTGGCAATGTAGAAGAACTGCAGATTATTGTGAGAGATTAAAAAAAGATGGACTCTCAGAGCTTGTTAAAGAAAAGACTGGTCTGGTTATAGACGCATATTTTTCTAGTCCTAAGATAAAGTGGATTCTTGATAATGTTCCTGAGGCAAGAAAAAAGGCAGAACAAGGAAAGCTACTTTTTGGTACTGTTGATACCTGGCTTATATGGAATTTAACGGGGAGAAAAGTTCATGCTACAGATTACACTAATGCCTCAAGGACTATGCTGTTTAACATAAAAAATTTAGATTGGGATGATGAACTTCTTGAAATAATGAACATTCCTCGTAATATGTTACCTAAACCTCTTCCTTCTAGTTATTTTTATGGTGTTTGCAATATATTTGAGGATGCAGAAATTCCTATAACAGGTATAGCAGGTGATCAACAGGCTGCATTATTTGGACAGTGTGGCTTCGAAGAAGGCATTTTGAAGAATACTTATGGTACAGGATGTTTTATACTTCTTAATACTGGAAAAGATATCAAATATTCCTCAAAAGGTTTAATTACTACTGTAGCTTATGGAATTGGTGATGATGTGCATTATGCTCTTGAAGGTAGTGTGTTCATAGCAGGAGCTGTAATTCAGTGGCTTCGAGATAATCTTGGAATTATTAAGAACTCTTCCGAAAGTGAAATTTTGGCAAAAATGGTAGAAGACAATGGTGGAGTATATTTTGTTCCCGCATTTGTAGGTCTTGGTGCACCTTATTGGGATATGTTTGCGAGAGGTTTGATTATTGGTATCACAAGAGGTGTAAAGAGAGAACATATTGTAAGAGCAGCTTTAGAATCTATAGCTTACCAGACTAATGATGTGATAGAGCTTATGGAAAGTGAAACAGGTATAAAAATAAAGGAGCTAAGAGTAGATGGAGGGGCTTCGGCAAACAATTTTCTTATGCAATTCCAGTCAGATATATCTAATTTAAAAGTTGTGAGACCTTATATTACCGAGACTACCTCTCTTGGTGCAGCTTTTCTGGCGGGTCTTAAAGTAGGCATATGGAAAGATCTCAATGAGATTAAGAGAATTTGGAGAGAAGAAAAGATATTTACTCCTGGTATGCCTGAAGAGAAAAGAAGATATTATTTAGCAAAGTGGAAAGAAGCCGTAACAAAAGCAAGAGGTTGGGAGAAAGAATAAAAATTTTGGAAATAAAAGATAAGGAAGATATGTCTAATTTAGATGTAGATGGGAAGTGGTAATTAAGGCTGAAGGGGAGGTATAGAAAAAATGAGAAAGATTATAAAGATATTTGCAGTAATCTTAGTTATATTAGTGATGTTTTTAAGTTTTTCATACGCTTCTCCTTTTAGAGGTAATCCTCTGATATTAAAGGAGAGAACAAGATTGCAATTTTCTCAAGAATATAGAAATCTGATTAGAGAAAGAGATCGAATTGAGGCTCAGATTCAACTTCTTTTGAGAAGTGGAAAAGTAGATTCTGAAGAGCTTCAAAAATATTTGGGAAAGTTAAAGGATTTGGATGACAAAATCTATACAAAATTTAAAAAAGATCTTATAGATGATCTTTCTAAGGTTTTAAAACTAAAAGAAGAACAAATACAGAAAGTAGAAGATTTACTAAATAAATACTTAGATGAGATTAGAAATTTGAGAATACAATTGCGAGATAAAAACTTAGAGATGAGAACTTTGGAAGAAAATCAGCAGGATAGGCAGAAAGAGCTTAGGGAGGAAATATATAAGATAAAAAATGAAATAAGGGATAAGCAGAAGACAATGTTCAAAGAATTAAAGCAGGTACTTGATCAGGAACAATTTAGAATTCTTGTAAGATTAATGCAGAGATATAATATAAGGATAAGAATTAAGGTGTTTTAAATTATTAGGAAAGCAAAGGAGAATATTATGGAGAAGAGTATAATCAATATAATTAAAGGAAAATACCCCCTTTCAAGTCATACCTCCCAGCCGTCTCCCCTTGGCTGGGAGGAAAAGAATAAATTTTCTGATCAATCTTTAATCTCTCTAATAAAAAATGGTGATAAAGAGGCTTTTAATATATTGGTAAAGCGATATGAAAAAAAGGTTTTAAATATTCTTTATCTCCAACTTGGTAATATTCCTGATCTTGAAGATCTTGCTCAAGAAGTTTTTATTAAAGTTTTCAAGAACTTAAATAGATTTAGAGGTGAGGCAAAATTTTCCACATGGATCTATAGGATTACTATAAATGTTGCTCACGATTACAAAAGAAAATTTAAAGAAAGTTATTCCTTAGATGAACCCATAGGAGAAGACGAAGAAGACACTTTTGAAAAGGTTATATCGAGTGATGAAGAAGATCCACTCTCTATTGTGGAGAAAGAAGATATAAAGAAAAAATTACATAAACTAATAAAAGAGCTTCCTAAAGAATATCAGGAAGTTTTAATTTTGAGAGAATATGAGGGTCTGTCTTATGAAGAAATATCCGAAATTCTTAGGTGTCCTATCGGTACTGTAGAGTCTCGCCTTTATAGAGCAAGAAAGGAGCTGAAAGAGAAATTGTTGAAGGAAGTAGGGAATTATGCATTGTAAAGAAGTTAAAAGACTTCTCTCTGCATATATAGATGGAGAAATTTCTCCTGAGAAAAAAGGAGAAATTGAGGAGCATCTTTCTTATTGTATTGATTGTAAGAAGGAGCTCATACTTCTGGAGAGATTAATAAAAGAAATTCATAATATTCCCGAAATGGTGCCTTCGGAGGATTTTAGTGAGAAATTATGGATAAAAATGACTCTTGAAGGAGAGAAAGATGGATCTTTTAGTATTTGGAAGAGAATTTTTATTGTTTTAGGTACTGCCGTGGTATTTTTAGGGCTAATCTTTATTATTCAAAATTACATTAATCAGTTTTTGAATAAGCAAAACAATAATATTTATATATATTATGAGTTGCATGGAAAAATGACAAATTCTACTTTTACCCGTGAGAACAATCTAGTTGATTTAGTATTATTTAGAGAATAACAATGTATAAGTCACTTTTCTTTCTTTTAATTATACTCTTTGTCGTCTTAACCTTTGCTGTTGAACCTATGGAGATTATTAAAAACTATGCATTAAACAGTGGTAGGATTCCCTATGAAGGAATAGAAGTTTCTATTTTATTTGCTAAACCTGATTTTCCAAGAACAAGTACGGTTAGGGTTATTGCTAATGGAAAATATGTTGTCAGAAGAGATTATCTTTCTCCCCCTTTTATGTTGGGAAAGATCAACATAGATAACGGGAAATTTCAATATGACTTTGATCCCAAGAAAAATTTGGTAAGAATCTCTCCTTCGAGTAATGCTTTTTTAAACAGGGATGAGATAAATCAGCGAATAAACCTTATTAGAAGGAATTTTTATGCAAAATTAGAGGGAGAAGAGGTATATCTTGGAAGAAAAGTATATGTGTTATCAGTCACTTCTGTGTATACAAAGAAGTTGGTTTTAAAACTTTGGATTGACAAAGATAAATACGTTCCTTTGAGAATAGATAAATATAATGGAGATGGTATTTTGGTGGGAAGGGTAATGTTTGTTGAAATTAACTTTAATCCTAAGATATCTGATGAGCTATTTGATTTAAATATTCTCAAGGATAAAGATGTAAAAATAGAAGAAACGAGGTTGAAAGAAGAAAAATTAGAGAATATAGATGTACCATTGAATTTTCCTTTAGGATATTCTCTCATTAAACATTACACCCTATGGGAGAAAGAAGACAGATTTACTCACTATTTTAAATACACCGATGGGTTGAATGATGCCTCTTTATTTAAAGGTTTGATGCCTTTTAATCTTCCTGGTAAGCCTGTAAATATAGATGATTTTCATGTTTTTTATGATTCTAACATCCTATGGAAATCCATTTCTTGGTTAGATGGAGATAGATTTTTCTTGTTAATAGGTGATTTTCCAAAAGATTATTTAAATAAAATAATTAGTGCTTTTGTAAAACCTTCTGTTATTAAGTAAAAAGTTCTTAAGAAAGCAGTTGTTTGAGCAACTTTTACATTCTCTTTTTCCGTGTTCTACGATTAGGGCGTGATACTCCTGAAAGAGTTGATAGATAGGGAAAAGAGACTTGTGAAATATTTCTTGCCATTCATTATAGGATAAGTTAAGTTTACCTATCTCTAAACAAGTAAAAATTTTTTTTGTATAGTTATCTATCACAAAAAGAGGTCTGTTAAAGACGTAAAGGAGTATTGAGTCTACAGTTTCTTTACCTAAACCGTTTATTTTAAGTAGTTCTTCTCTTAACTCTTTTGTTGATTTTTTATTCATAGAGATAAGATCTCCCTTATATTTTTCCACAAAGTACTTGAGGAAATTTTTTAGTCTTTTTGCTTTTATTTTGTAGAAACCCACAGGCCTTATTAATATTGATAGTTTCTCTTCGTCTAAGGAATAAAGTTTAAATGGATCAAGAAGATGCTCCTCCTTTAGGTTTTTTATAGCTTTTTCCACATTTCTCCAGTTTGTAGCCTGGGTTAAAATTGCACCGACAATAACCTCAAAAGGTGTATCTGCAGGCCACCAATACTGTGGGCCATATCTGTCAAAAAGTAATTTGAAGATATCCTCAATAGGGTTCAATGTCTGAAATGCCTGGAGGATATCATTACTAATATTAGGTTATTCTTTTCTGCTGCTTCTATTACTTCATTATCTCTTATAGATCCTCCTGGTTGTATGATTGCTTTTATTCCGTATTTTGCTGCTAATTCTATGGAGTCTGGGAAAGGAAAGAAAGCATCTGATGCAAGATATGCTTCTTTAGCCTTTTCACCTGCTTGCTCTAGAGCAATTTTTACTGCATTTACTCTATTCATTTGTCCTGCTCCTATCCCTAAAGTCTGCTTATCTTTGCTTACCACTATAGCATTGGATTTAACATGTTTTACAACTTTTAGGGCAAAAATCAATTCTTCCATATCCTTTTGTGTAGGTTTTGCTGAGGTTTTGACTTCATAATTATCAAAAAGGATATCGTTAAAACTTTGTACCAAGACTCCTCTTCTTAGAGATCTTATTTCAAAGGGATTTTCTGGTATGTCTTCTCTATATTTTAAAACTCTGAGATTCTTTTTCTGAGAAAAGACTTTTAATGCTTCTTCTTTATATGATGGAGCTACTATTACTTCGAAAAAGTGTTTTGTGATCTCTTTGGCCACATTTTCATCTATCTCAAAGTTACATGCTACAATACCACCATAGGCAGACACAGGATCGCTTTCAAAGGCTTTAATAAAAGCCTTTAAACTATCATTATCCGATGCAACACCACAGGGATTGTTATGTTTTATTATAGCTACAGTTGGTTCATCAAATTCTTTTATCAAGTTCCAAGCAGAATCGGTATCTAATAGATTGTTATATGAGAGTTCTTTTCCCTGATATTGGATAAAAGGTAAATCTTCATCGTTTAATGTATAGAAACCTGCTTTCTGTTGTGGATTTTCGCCGTATCTTAGGTCTAGTTTTTTGGTAAGGTTAAGGGAGATGACATCTTCGAAGGTTTGAGCAAGATAATTCATAATGGCGTTGTCATAAGTACTTGTTATAGAAAAGGCTTTTATGGCCATTCTTCTCCTAAATTCTAAACCATTATCTTCTTTTTCTAGATAATTTATAACTTCGTCATAATATTTAGGAGAGGGGACTACAAGGACAAAGGGAAAGTTTTTAGCTGCAGCTCTTAAGAGAGAAACACCTCCTATATCTATATTTTCAAGAGCTTCCTCCAAAGTTGTATTTTTGTTCTTTATTACTTGTTGGAACGGATACAGATTGCAAACTACGATGTCAATTAATGGTATATTTTCTTTTTTTAGGTCTTCCATATCTTTAGGGTTATCTCTTCTTGCTAGAATTCCTGCAAATATCTTAGGATGTAAGGTTTTTACTCTTCCACCAATAAGTTCTGAAAAACCCGTCAATTCTGATGTTTCTTTCACTTCAAACCCTTTTTCCTTAAGATATTTTGCTGTGGAAGAAGTGGCAAGAAGAGTATATCCTTTATTTATTATTTTATTACAGAGTTTCTCAAGATCTGTCTTGTCCCAGACACTGATGAGAGCATATTTCATATTTCAATATACCCTCCTTAATATTATTGTTTTTTGAATTCATCAGGATTTAAATTTTGAAGTAATTTAGTAAGCTCCTCTTCTGCACTGTATTCCTCTATGAATCCTGCTTCTTCTATAAGTTTTGAATCTACATAGATTGGAGAGTTAGTTCTTAGAGCAAGAGCCATTGCATCAGAAGGCCTTGAGTCTATTTCTAATGTCTTATCTTCCACATTTAGGTATATAGTAGCGTAAAAAGTATTCTCTTTTAAAGAATGGATAAATACTTTTTCTACTTTTGCATCTAAAGCCTCGATTATATTTTTCATTAGGTCATGAGTAAGAGGTCTTCCTATGTCTATTTTTTCAAGAGCAATCGCAATAGCATTAGCTTCAAAAGGACCTATCCATATAGGAAGGAACCTTTTTCCTTCGTTTTTTTCGCGGAGTATTACTACAAACTGGTTTGTCTGTGGGTCTAAACTTAGTCCTGCTATATAAACCTCTACCATCATAAAGTTCACCTCTTTTTGGTAGATGTTTCTTTTATATTAGCTTAAATATCCTACTTTGTAAATTGTTATGGTATAATTCAGTTTTGTATGAGGTATGATGAGTTAAAGGGATTGCTTATTCTTACATTAATAACTTTTGTTTGGGGTAGTACTTTTTCTTTTACAAAGATTGCTCTTGAAGTATTTACTCCATTTTTCTTGCTTTTTTTAAGGTTTCTACTTGGAGCTTTTGCATTATTTCTGTTTCTGATATTAAAAAGGCAAAGGATTTCTATAAATTTCTCGGGTGTTATCTTAGGAATTATAAACTTTAGTGCTATCGCTTTTCAAACCTTTGGTCTTAGATATACCACTGCTACTAAAACAGCTTTTATTACTGGGCTTTCGGTCCTTTTAGTGCCTTTTTTTGAAAAATTAGTTTTTAAAAACAAAATTTATTGGAATCTTTGGTTAGCTGTATTTACAGGATTTATAGGACTTATCTTTTTAACCACAGATTTTTCATCGATCTCTACAATTAATTGGGGAGATTTCCTGGTTTTAGTTTGTGCCGTTCTATATGCTATTCAGATTGTATATATCTCTTATGTAGTGGAGCGCAGAGAGATATTTGATCTTGCTTTTTCTGAAATTTTATTTACTGCTATCTTTTCTTTTTTGTTTTTTTTAATTTTTGAACCAAGAAATCTCCCCTTAAATTTTATTCTCAAAAATTCTTTGTCTGTTATTTATTTAGGAATTGGTGCTACAGCTTTTACTCTGACCTTACAACTTGTTGGACAAAAATATGTTTCTCCTACTAAATCTGCCTTAATCTATAATTTGGAACCAGTGTTTGCTACTTTATTTGCCTTTTTACTTCTCTCCGAAAAATTAAATTTTCAGCAAATCATAGGAGCATCCTTAATATTGATATCTTTATTTATCTCTATTCCCTCATCCTTTCAAAATAAGTCCTAATAGAAGATATTGATATCAACAAATAGGATATTATGGAGTTTATTCCTGCCTTTATCAGGTTAAAAGGAATTATAACTGGTAAAATCAGTGGATAAATAGTACTTCTTGGTACTCCCAAATATATGGGAGTAAAAATAATATTTGCTATAGCCATAACTATAGCCATGCTTATGGTTCCAAGAACAAGGCCTAATATTAAATTTTTAGTTTTCTTATAAACATATCCGGCAACGCTAACTAGAGTACCAGAAGCCAAAAAGTGCATTAGAGCTCCAATTGGTCCTCCTTGTCCTGTGAAAACTGCCATTAATATTGCTACTATAAGAGTTGAAAGTAGTCCATAAGGTACTCCTATTTGGGTTGATATTAAGATTAAAGAAATATCGCCTGGGTCATAAAGTAGATATGGTGCTTGAGGAAGAATAGGAAAATAGATAGTGATAGAAAGAATGATTGATAATGCTGTAAGAATTGATACTAATACAAGTTTTTTGGTGGCCATAATTTTACCTCCCTTTGAAATATTTATTTATATACAAAAAAAGCCCTGAAGGCATATACCTTCAGGGCTTTTTTCCAAAAAATTAAATTACCTTCTCCCATCCGGACTATACCGTCGGCTCTGGATTCTCACCAGATCTGCAAGCCTTTTGGCTTGCTCGCAGGCTTAGGTAGCTCTATCTATTTAGAGCTACCATCACTGCCGGTCGGGAATTGAGAGGAACTTTTATTGTTCCTCTCTCACCCTGCCCCGAAGGTAATTTTATGAAATTATATCTAAAATTCTATTTTGTTTCAATATCGATAGACAAATTTGAAGGATAAGCTATTACTCCTACAGTTCCTGGTCCTGCATGTACGCTTAGGGCTGCACTTAGTTTATTTACTATTATGTTTTTTATTTCAAATACTTTTGAGATCTCTTCTTTAAGCTTTTTCACTTCTTCTTCAGCACTTGCGTGTAAGAATCCGATATTTAGAAATTTCTTATCTTTAAAAAAGTTATTCATATGGGAGACTATCTTCTGGTAGGCTTTTACTCTTCCTATAGCTTTGTCAAGAGCAACTAAAACCCCATCATGATCTACAGATATTATAGGATTTATTTTTAGCATCTCTGCGAGTAGATATTTAGCCTTTCCTATTCTTCCTCCTGCTGCAAGAAATTTTAGAGTATCATTTGTAAAGGCATGGAATAAATTACTCCTTACCTCATTGATATGTTCTATTGTTTTTTTTAGATCCCATCCTTTAAGAGAAGCTTTTGCAGCTTCTATCACCATAAAACCAGTCCCTAAGGATACACTCTTGGAATCTAAAACTTCTATTTCAGCCTCGGGCTCTTCCTCCTTAATGATTTGTTTTGCTGTATTTGCAGATTGGAAAGCTCCACTTCCCCATGAGGTCATATGGATGCTTAAAACTCTTTTCCCTTCCTCTAATATTTTTTTGAAAGTTTCATAGTATTCTCCAACTCCAGGACAGGCTGTTTTAGGTAATTTGCTTAAATCTTCTGTCTTTTCTAGATAGCTCCAAACTTCCTCTGGAGTTATTTCTATACTTTCTTTAAAGGATCTTCCCTCTAAGTGTATATAGTAGGGAATAACTTCTATACCTAAAGCCTTGCTGATTTCTTCTGGTATATCGGCAGTACTGTCGGTTACTACTTTAAATTTTAAGTCCTTTTCCATTTTTAGATCCTCCTAAGAAAATAGCATTTTAAAAAACAATTTATTATAAAACATGTTCTTAAGAGAATAAAGTATATTTTGAAAGTATGAAAGTTTCACTTTTATTTTTGTGCGAGTTTAGATATAATTAAAGCTAGAAATAAAAACGTTTTTCTAAAGGAGGTAAAGGAATGGAAGAGAAAGAATTATCAAAAAAAGTTAAGGATTTGATTGCTAAGATGACCCTTGAAGAGAAGATTGCTCAATTACAAGCTGTTTATGGTAAGGATTTAGTAGATGAGAATGGTAATTTTTCAGAGGAAAAGGCTGAAAAGCTTTTGAAGAATGGTATTGGGCAGATTTCAAGGGTGGCTGGAGAAAGAGGAGTAAGTCCTGAGAAGGCAGTCGAGCTTGCCAACAAAATTCAAAAATTTTTGAAAGAAAAAACAAGACTTGGAATTCCAGCAATAATTCACGAAGAATGTTTAAGTGGATTTATGGCTCAAGGAGCAACAGTATTTCCTCAGGCTATTGGTATGGCAAGTACTTTTGAACCTGAACTTATAAGAAGGGTAAGCGATGTTATAAGACAACATATGAAGGCAGCTAATGTTCATCAGGGTCTCTCTCCTGTTCTTGATATCCCAAGAGATCCAAGATGGGGTAGGACAGAGGAAACTTTTGGGGAAGATCCTTATCTTGTATCAAGAATGGCTACGGAATATGTAAAAGGACTTCAGGGAGAGGATTGGAGAGAGGGAATTGTAGCTACAGTTAAACATTTTACAGCTTATGGTATTTCTGAGGGAGCGAGAAATTTAGGACCTGCAAAAGTTGGAGAGAGAGAACTTAGAGAAGTTTTCCTATTTCCTTTTGAGGTAGCAATAAAAGAAGGACAAGCAGGATCCTTAATGAACGCATATCATGAGATAGATGGAGTGCCCTGCGCTTCTTCAAAGTTTTTGTTAACAAAGATTTTAAGATGGGAATGGGGTTTTAAGGGTTATGTAGTATCTGACTATATAGCTGTAAGAATGCTTGAAAACTTCCATAAAGTAGCAAGAGATGCAAAGGAGGCAGCAGTACTTGCTTTGGAAGCTGGAATTGATATTGAACTTCCAAGTGTAGATTGCTATGGCGAGCCGTTGATTCAAGCAGTAAAAGAAGGTTTGATATCTGAAGAAGTTATAAATGCTTCTGTTGAGAGAGTTTTAAGAGCAAAATTTATGCTTGGCTTGTTTGATGATAATTTAGAAAAGGATCCTAAGAAAGTATATGAGGTTTTTGATAAACCGGAATTTAGAGATTTGTCAAGAGAAGTTGCAAGGAGATCAATAGTACTTCTTAAGAATGATGGGACATTACCACTTTCCAAAAATCTTAAGAAGGTTGCAGTGATCGGCCCTAATGCAGATAATCCTCGTAATCTACATGGAGACTATAGTTACACAGCTCATATTCCATCAATAGCAGAAGGTCTTGAGGGAGTAAAAGTAGAGGAAAAATGTGTAGTGAGAACTGTAAGTATTTTGGAAGGGATAAGGAATAAAGTGTCTCCTGAAACTGAAGTATTATATGCTAAGGGCTGTGACATTATTAGCGACTCTAAGGATGGGTTTGCTGAAGCTATAGAGATGGCTAAAGAGGCTGATGTAATTATAGCTGTAATGGGTGAAGAAAGTGGACTATTCCACAGAGGAATTTCTGGTGAAGGAAATGATAGGACAACATTAGAGCTTTTTGGTGTTCAAAGAGATCTATTAAAGGAACTTCACAAACTTGGTAAGCCAATCGTTCTTGTACTTATTAATGGAAGACCACAGGCCTTAAAATGGGAGCATGAGAATCTCAATGCAATTTTGGAAGCATGGTATCCAGGAGAGGAAGGTGGAAATGCAGTTGCTGATGTAATTTTTGGAGATTATAATCCTTCTGGAAAGCTTCCTATTTCTTTCCCAGCTGTGACAGGACAAATACCTGTCTATTATAATAGAAAACCATCTGCCTTTAGTGACTATATAGATGAGTCAGCTAAACCTTTATATCCTTTTGGTCATGGACTCTCTTATACAACTTTTGAATATTCTGACCTAAAAATCTCTCCAGAGAAGGTTAATTCGTTAGAAAAGGTCGAAATTAGCTTTACTATTAAGAATACGGGTAATAGAGATGGTGAAGAAGTAGTTCAATTATATATCCATGATCAAGTGGCAAGCTTAGAAAGACCTGTTAAGGAATTAAAGGGCTTTAAGAAGATATATCTTAAACCTGGAGAATCAAAGAGAGTAACTTTTACTCTTTATCCTGAGCAGCTTGCCTTCTATGATGAGTTTATGAGATTCATTGTTGAAAAGGGTGTCTTTGAAGTAATGATTGGTAGTTCTTCTGAAGATATAAGACTTATGGGAACCTTTGAGGTACTGGAGACAAAAGTAATTACAGAAAAAAGAAAATTTGCAAGTGATGTTAAGGTAGAGTAATAAAAGGGGGAGCAAGACTCCCCCCTTAAGCATTATAAAACGGTATTGTCGTAATTCCATCCCATTTTATCGTATAACTTCCTTCTTGAATCTTTATCTAAATTAAGTTCCTTTCTTGCAAGTTCTGCTACTACAGGGGCTTTATCCCTAGGAACTACTAAAACTCCATCGCCATCTGCGATAATTACATCCCCAGGGTTGACTGTTACTCCCTCTATATTTATAGGAATGTCCATGGCATCATATTGTAATCTTCCAATAACAGTTTTTTGAGAGACAAATTTGCTCCAAAAGGGAATCTTTTGTAGAATAAGCTCATCGGTATCTCTTGGTCCTCCATTTGTAAGGTATCCAACTACTCCTTTTGAAAATCCATATAAAGAGTTATTTGATCCCATGAGACCTGCGTCTACACTGCTTTGATCTATCACAATAAAATCTCCTTTTTTTACCTCTTCAAGCCAAGGATAGGGACAGATATGGGTATAATAATAGCCCATCCATTCAGAATATTCTTCTGGAGTTAATTTAGGTATTTCTCCTCTATAGGGTATATATCTTACTGTTTTTGCTATGCCAACTACTCTGATTCTAAATAAAGGTTTTATGGTGTAAGGGATGCTAAAATTATTGTGTAAGAGAAGATAATCTAGTCCATCTCTTACATCCGCTACTCGTAATCCTTTAAATAATTCGATTAGTTCGAGATTTTCTTTCTCACTAAAATTCATGGTTAAACCTCCTCTATAAAAGATATATTATTCTCTTTCAGTTTTCTGACCAAGTTATGATTTTTGCTGTCTAAGATTAGTAAGGTAAACTCTGCTAGATATAAAACCTGAGAATTATATTCAAGATGTCCCGAATATGTGTTTCTAAGGTCTGAAGCAACAAAATGTAGGTGAGGCTCATAGTTTATTATTAAACCTTGAGTTGATGATAGCTCAAAAGGACCTTCAAGAGTTATATATTCATTCTTAGGCTTCTCCTCAGTGGTTAAAACCCGATGAAAAGAGAGTCTCTTTAAAGTTCCTATTCCACTTATAACACAGCTATTTTTTATTTTATTTTCTTTTAAGTAACTTATGATTGTTTCTAATAATAACTCTCCAGGATAAAAGTTGAGTATTAAAACGTCTTGTGAAGAGGATGAGGACAAATGAAAGGCTTTCATCTTATAACCTCCTTATGAGATTTTAATATATTTTAAACCAAAAATTTCCTGGATTGACTATCTTCTATAAATATGATACCTTTTAAATAAAAATGGTATTATATTGGTTGGGAATAAAAATATATGGGTATATCGCCTTTAGTTAAAGAGAAAATTAAAGAGGAGTTGCTGAAAATAATTGAAAGTAGTAGAAAAGATGACTATGTAAAAATCTCTTCTGAGAGAGAACTGGCTCAAATCTTTGCTGTGAGTAGGACCACTATAAGAAGTGTGATAAAGGAACTAATAGAAGAAGGAATGTTAGTACAAATTCAAGGGAAAGGAACTTATATAACCCCTAAAACAGAAAAATTTGTTTATGTTTTGAATTCTCCAGATTTAAAAAGCGATGATCCTTTTTACTCTAAATTTTTTGTGGAATTAACGAATAAACTTACAAAAAAAGGTTTTAATTTGAATTTTATATCCATGGATAGAATTGCTCGAAAAAAAGACAAGGAAGTGCCAGTACTCATTATAGGGGTAATTAATGACGGAACTATTGAAAAACTTAAAAATAATTTCAGATATTTAATTTCTATTGAGCAGTATTTTAATCATGATGAAATCATTCAGATTTCTGTAGATGATTATAGAATAGGTTGGTCTGCGGCAGAGGCCCTCATTAAGAGAAATCACGATTATATTATTCATCTTTGTGGACCAGAGAGATATACGGCACCTCGTTTAAGAAAGTTGGGCTTTTGGGATAGAGTTAAAATTGAGCCTAAGGTAAAATATGAAATAATTGAGGGAAAGATGAATTATAAATCGGGTTATGAATTAGGTGAAAAGGTCTTAGAGATTTTTAATAAAGAGAAAAGAAGTAAAATTGGAATTTTTGCTGCAAATGACTGGATGGCTATAGGCTTGATGCAGAGGTTGAAAGAGGCTGGTGTTATAGCAGGTAGGGACTTAAGCGTTATTGGATGTGATGATGTTCCTTTATCGACGGAGGTTGTTCCTAATTTGACTACTTTTAAATGGGATATTGAGAAAATTGTGGAAGAAATTTTGGGGGTTTTGAGTGATATAATAAACAAAAGAAAGTCTGTTTTTGATAAAAGAGTTCTTGTGCCTGCTGAATTTGTAATAAGACAGACTCTAATGGATTGACAAGATCTTATATGACTAAATATAATATAATTAAGTGGTGTTTAATTGGTTCTAAAATGGTATGGGGGAGGTGAAAGAAAAAGGCAAAGAAATTAAAATTATAAGCTCTCTCCTAAAATAATCTCAAAAAGGGGGTTCATTATGAAAAAATTAGGTTATGTATTAATTTTAATCTCTTTAATGATTCTTTTCCTTAGTTTGACGGGAGCACAAACTAATAAGATTACTGTTTGGTGCTCTGAAAAGCAGGTAGATATTCTCCAAAGATTAGGAGAGGAATTTAAGGCTAAATATGGAGTCAGTGTTGACGTTCAATATGTAGAATTTGGCTCTATTAAGCCTAATTTTTTAACGGCTGCTCCTCAGGGTAAAGGGGCAGATATAATTGTGGGTGCTCATGATTGGGTAGGTGAACTGGTAGTAAATGGCTTATTGGAACCTATTAGTCAGTTCAAAGATCAAAATCAATTTTATGCTACAGCTTTGAATGCCTTCTCTTATGGTGGTAAACTCTATGGTTTGCCCTATGCTATGGAGGCTATTGCACTAATCTATAACAAAGATTATGTAAAGCTTCCACCTTCTACTTTTGATTCCTTAATCTCAACTGCAAAAAGAATAGATACTGCTTATAAAGGAAGGGTTAGAGGCTTCATAACTAGTGGAACAGAATTCTACTATGTAGCACCTGTTCTTTTTGGTTATGGTGGTTATGTATTTAAAGAGACACCAAAAGGTCTTGATGTTTCTGATATTGGTCTTGCGAATCCTGGAGCTATAAAAGGCGCAAAACTTTGGAAGAGGCTTTTTGATGAAAAGATTTTAACACCTGGAGATAATTATCAGATAATGGATTCCATGTTTAAAGAAGGAAAGGCAGCAATGATTATTAATGGACCATGGGCTGTCAAGGCTTATAAAGATGCAGGTATAAATTATGGGGTAACTGTAATACCAAGCTTAGAGAAAGGTGTAGTGGCAAAGCCTTTTGTAGGGGTTCAGGGATTTATGATAAATGCAAAATCTCCTAATAAGATTCTTGCAAGAGATTTCGTACTCAACTATATAGCTACAAAAGATACAATGTACAAGATTTATCTGGCAGATCCAAGAATTCCTGCAAGAAAAGATGTCCTTTCTATGATTAAAGATAATCCTGATATAGTTGGTTTCACAAAGAGTGCAGCAAATGGTATACCTATGCCTAACGTTCCTGAAATGGCTTTTGTTTGGAGTGCTATGAATGATGCTCTTAACTTAATTGCAAATGGGAAGGCAACTCCTGAGGAAGCTTTAGAAAATGCAGTGAAAGCAATAAAAGCTCAAATTAAGAAGTAAAAGATAAAGATAAATAGTGGTGGTCCAGAGATAACTCTGGGCCACCTGAGGAGGGTGGATAATTTGATGTTAAAATTAACAAAATTTGTCTTATGGTTTTTATTAGCGTTAGTTAATGCTCTTCTTTTTTGGGCAGGAGTATACCTGATTCAAAACTATTATTATGAACTTGGCGCAATTATAATAATTGCTTTAATCCTTATAGATTTTTTTATATTTAATCCTAAAGCTTATCCTTATAGGTATACAATTCCTGCTCTTATTTTTTTATTTTTACTTGTCATTTATCCCATATACTTTACCATAAAAACTGCTTTTACTAACTACGGAACTGGACACATATTTACTCGTCAAGAAGCTGTTGAGAGATTATTATACGATCCTAATTATACTTATGTGGTTGAGAAAAATCCTATAGACTTTAAAATTTTTGCTGTTTACAAGGATGAAAAGCCTACAGAATCCTTTCTTGTGTTATTTAAAATAGGTGGAGAGACATATTTGGGGAAAATGCCTATTCCTACTGTAAGGAAAGGCACTGAAGTTTTGCTTAGGGAAGGTAAACTTTATAAAATAACTTCTTCTAAGGTAACAATAGATGGAGTATCTTACGAGTTTCAGCCTACTCTAAAAGATGTGAATCAAATAATTTCTAAGGATAAAGTTTACAAATTGCTATATTCTTCTGAGGATCTCAGTTTAGAGAGAAATACTTATTATTTCATCTTGTTAATACAAAAATATCTTTCTAATGCGGAGTATATAGATCAAGAAACAGGAAGAATAGTGGGAGTTAAGGTAGATACTGATGGTAGGTGGAAATTCTTTTTTATCAATAGGCTATATCGCCTTTCTTTTGAAGAAGTAAAAGCAGGTGATAAGACTTATAAAAAGAGTGTAATAATAAACACAAAGACTCAAAAACCCTTGATAGAGGAGAAAGGATCTTTTTATGATCTTGACGAAAATGGCAATAGGGTTTTCTTGATAGGTTATACTGCCTTTGTAGGGTTGGAGAACTTTGAGAGAATCTTTAAAGATGAGAGAATATCTAAACCCTTTTTAAATATTTTTATATGGACTGTGGAATGGTCTTTATTTACCGTACTATTATCCTTCTCTATAGGCCTTATTTTTGCTCTTGCTTTAAACAACAGAAGATTAAAGGGTAGAAATGTTTATAGAACACTTTTGATAATTCCTTGGGCAATCCCCTATTTTATATCGGTTTTGACATGGAAAAATGGTATATTCAATGAGACTTATGGAATTCTAAATAAGATAATACTTCCTATGATAGGATTGAATCCAATAAAATGGTTTAATGATCCCTTCTGGGCAAAGGTAATATGCATAATTGTTAATACTTGGCTTACATTTCCCTATATGATGACCATATCTTTAGGAGCTCTCCAGTCAATTCCTGATGAACTTTATGAGGTGGCTGCGATTGATGGTGCTGGAAGATTTGCAAGATTTAGATACATAACCCTTCCTATGCTTTTAACTATTGTAGCTCCTCTTTTAATAAGTAGTTTTGCCTATACTTTCAATAATTTTACTCTAATTTATCTCTTAACAGCAGGTGGTCCTCCAATGGTTTCTGCAACCACGCCAGCTGGACATACTGATATTTTGATATCCTATGTTTATAAGCTTGCTTTTGAGGGAAGAGGTCAAGAGTTTGGTTTTGCAAGTGCTATTTCTATTTTGATATTTTTCTTAGTTGCTGGTATAAGTTTGATCAATTTCAAAATATCGGGTTCTTTTGAAGAGGTAAGAGGTGAATAGATATGGTTGAGAAAAAGACTTATTGGTTAACTCATATTGTTTTATGGATCTTAATTCCTATTATATTGTTTCCAGTGGTCTGGGTGGTTAGTACTTCTATAAGGAGAGATGAGGCTGCTTTTTCTACTAAGATCTTCTCTTCAAGGGTATCCTTACAAAATTATAAAGATCTCATTGCTCCCGAGAAGAATATGCCTGCTCTTGTTCAGGAAATTCAAAATCTTATAATGTTAACACCACCTTATGATAATTGGGACAGAAAGAGGATTGAAAGAGAGATAGAAAGGGATATTTCTGCTTTGAAGTCATATATAGAAGAGACTAATACCAGGTATAACGAGGTAGAGAAGAACTATAAAGCCCTAAACGATTATTTGTCTTTAAAAACCGATAACATTAAGACAAGCCTATACGAGTTAATAGAAAGCTTAAAGGAATATTTAGAAAAAAATCTTCCTAAGGAAGGAAAAGAAGGTGATCTATCTTTAAAATTATCCAAGTTAAAAAAGCTAAGGGAAAAGATTGAAGAATTAAACAGTAAAATATATCAGAATAGGGTTAAATATAATAGGTTTTTGGAAAAACTTAGTTTAATTCAGAGAGAGATCTTAGAGATAGATAAAAAAATTAATGCCCTGAATAATGAAGTTGTAAGTCTAAATAGTAAGTTTAGTGATTTCTCGCTGGTAAGTTATAAAGAAAATTCTTATATTGAAGAAGCACAATCTGCTCTAATTAGTAAACTATCCCGATACTCAGATTTTAGTTTAGTGACCCAGAATATTAAAAATCTTTATCAAAAATTGAAATATCTTTCACCAAAGGATATTGAATACACTTATCTTCAAACGTCTCTTTTTAAAATTTCTAAAGAGCTTAATAATTTGATTGATCAATTTGATAAGAAAGTTGTAGAGTTAAGCGCATATGATAAAAAAATTGCACTTTTAAATCAAGAGAACGAATTTCTTGAGATGCAGAAGGAGCTTCTTCAAGGTCAAGAAGAGAACATAGAGGAAGAGGTAAAGCCATTAACGAAGATTGATAAGTTAAAGGAGTTTATATCTTCTCTTGATAGTAAGTTAAATAAAATTCAGATGTTTGGTAACTTAGACGATTTGGTTAATGAAGTCTCTAATTGGGAGAGTGAATTTAGAGAATTTGTTACCTCATATATTATTGATTACGGAAGAGATAGTTTAAGCTCAAAGATTGAAAGTACTGCGGAAGGATTAAAGTGGTTTAATGATTACAAAACTTTGAAGGAAAGATTTGTAAGCTTTTCTTCTTACTTAAGTAAAAATTTAGAAAAGGCTAGCGATTTAACATCTAGAATAGAAAATAAATGGAGAGAAGTTTTTGAGAAGAATCTTCAAGGGAATAGATTATATCTTTCTGAGCTTGATGATTTATACAATTTAATAAAGACTGATTTTGTAAATTTTGTAAGTGCTAACATGAATATTGTATCTAAAAAGGCTGGAGATCTAATGGATATAATTCCTTTTAAAGAAGCAAAGAAATGGCTTGATAGAATAGATAACGGAGTATTTAGAATAGATCAAATTTGGAAACAAAAGACAAAACATTACTTTTTAAAATGGGTTAGAAATTCTATCTTGGTATCAGGAATAGCAGCTATTATAACTACTTTAATATGTTCTCTTGCAGCCTATCCATTTAGTAGGATGAGATTTTGGGGCAGGAGATATGGTATTTTGACTCTTCTTCTTATTCAGATGTTTCCTAGTGCAGTTTATATGATTGCTATATATACTCTACTTAATATCCTGGGTAGATTTATTCCATTTCTTGGGCTCGATACTCTTTCAGGTCTTACCTTTGTTTATTTGGGAAATATTGCCTATAACATGTATCTTATAAAAGGATATTATGATACTATACCTGATTCTCTTGAAGAATCCGCTATGATTGATGGAGCCACCAGGTTTCAAACTTTTTACAAGATTGTATTACCTTTAGCAAGACCTATCCTAACTGTTGTGGTGATTCTTACATTTATGAATATCTTTAATGAGTTTATCTTTGCACGAATAATCCTTCAAGATGCTCAGAAATATACTTATGCTATTGGTCTATGGACTTTCTCTTCAGGGCCCTATCAAACAGAGTGGGGGTTATTTACTGCTGCTGCTCTTCTTGGTATGTTACCTATGACTATATTATTCCTATCTTTGCAAAGGTATATTGTAAGTGGTTTGACTAAAGGAGCAGTTAAAGGATAGTCTTTAAATTTTAGGAGGATATGAAATATGAGAAAACTAACTATATTAATTTTGATGGGGGTTTTTATGCTAACTTTGGGATATGCCGAAACTAAGGTAGTTGTAAATCCTATAGAAAATATATCCAAAGATTTCATTAAGGGCATTGATATATCAATGTTGTATGAGATTGAGAAAAATGGAGGAAAGTTTTTTGATAATGGGGTTCAAAAAGATCCGCTTCAAATACTAAAGGATCACGGAGTTAATTGGGTGAGAGTAAGGATATGGAATGATCCTTACGATGAGAAAGGCAATCCTTATGGTGGAGGAAATTGCGAATATAAAAGTATGACCGAACTTGCTAAGAGAGCAAAAGCTCTGGGATTAAAAGTACTTGTGGATTTTCATTACAGCGATTTTTGGGCTGATCCTGGTAAACAGGAAAAGCCAAAGGCGTGGAAAAATTTAAAAGGTAAAGCCCTTGAAAAAGCAGTTTCTGATTTTACATATCAGGTGATTAAGTACATGAGAGATAATAGAGCTTTACCTGATATGGTGCAGATTGGTAACGAAGTTAATAATGGTTTTTTGTGGCCTGATGGTAAGCTTATTGGAGATGATGCAGGAGGTTTTGAGAATTTTGTTAGGTTGTTCAATGCTGGAGCAAGTGCTGTAAGAAAAGTGGATAAGAATATTAAGATAGCTGTGCATCTTGCTGAAGGTGGAAATAGTGCATTATTTAGATGGTTTTTTGGAAATGTTTTAAGTTTAAAAATGGACTTTGATGTTATCGGAGTATCTTATTATCCCTACTGGCATGGCACCTTGGATGAATTGAGGGAAAATTTAAACAGTATTGCTCTCTGGTTGAATAAGGAGATAGCAATTTTTGAGACTGCTTATGCATGGACTTTAGATGATGCTGATGGACATCCAAACATTTTTGGTGGAGACCTGTGGAAGATAGGAGGATATAAGCCTACAATTCAAGGACAAGCTACAGCTATAAGGGACATAATGGATGTAATAGCTAATATACCAAATAATAAAGGTTTAGGAATATTCTATTGGGAGGGTTGTTGGATACCTGTAAAGGGAGCAGGATGGAAGCAAGGAGAAGGCAATCCATGGGAAAATCAAGCTCTATTTGATTTTAAAGGGAATGCTCTTCCATCTTTAGATGTGTTTAATCTTGTTTATAGAAAAGAGAAGGTTTATTCAAAACCAATAGAAGTTTTGTCCGAGATAAATATAAAAATTTCTACAGGAGAGATACCTAATTTGCCTGAAAAGGTTAAAGTGCTATTTGATGATGACTCAATTAGAAGTATGAAAGTTAAATGGGATGTTATTGATCCAAAACTTATTGCAACTCCTGGAGAGTTTAAGTTAAAAGGAATTATTGATGAAGTACAAAAAGAAATATATGCAAATATTCAGGTGAGTGGTCAGAAAAATTATATACAGAATCCAAGCTTTGAATCTGGAACTCTTTTCCCTTGGAAGGTTGAAGGAGATATCTCTGCTGTAAAGGTTGTAAAGGCAACTCCTCCTCAGAATGCAAAGTCAGGGGATTACGCTCTTAACTATTGGCTTGATAAGCCTTTTAAGTTTGAGTTATACCAGGTTGTTAAGGATCTTAAACCTGGTAAATATAAGGTTAGTTTTTGGATTCAAGGTGGCGGAGGAGAAAATTTAGTAAGGTTTAAAGTTAGTGGATACGGGGGTGAAGATAGATATATTGACATAACTAATACTGGTTGGTTAGAGTGGAAAAATCCTACTATAAGCAATATTGAAGTTACTACGGGAGAGATTAAAATAAGTATAATAGTGGATGGAAATACTGGAAACTGGGCATGGATAGATGATTTTGAGTTGAAAGAACAAGAGTAGGAAAGGCAAGGGGGCCTTTATAAATAAAATAATTTATTACTTTATGGAGAGGTTAAGATGAAGAAGTATATAGTTTTTTTATTGGTTTTATTGCTTTTCGTAAGTTTTGCTAACTCTCAAACCCCCAAAAGAGGTGGTACACTAGTTTTTGGAAGAGGGGGAGATTCGGTTAAGTTGGATCCAATAAATGTTACTGATGGTGAATCTTTAAGAGTTACTCATCAAATTTTTGATACTTTAGTGAAGTATAAGCCTAATAATACCGAAGTAGTACCCTCTTTAGCTGTAAAATGGACAGTATCAAAAGATCAAAAGGTTTGGACCTTTTATCTTAGAAAGGGAGTAAAATTTCATGATGGTACTCCCTTTAATGCTCAGGCAGTAAAATTTAATTTTGATAGATGGAGAGATCCTAAGAATCCTTATCATTTTGGGGGAGAATTTGAATACTGGGGATATATGTTTGGTGGATTTCCAGGGATTGTTAAATCTGTAGATGTAATAGATGATTATACGGTAAAAATTACTTTAACAAAACCTTTAGCACCGTTTCTTTCTAACCTTGCAATGCCATGCTTTGCCATAGCGAGTCCTACAGCTATTAAGAAATATAAGGAAGATTTCTTTAAAAATCCCGTAGGAACAGGACCTTTTAAGTTTGTTTCCTGGATTAAAGGAGATAAAATTGTCCTCGAGGCGAATAAAAACTATTGGGATGGTGCTCCTTACTTAGATAAGATAATATTTAGATCTATTCCAGATAATTCAGCAAGATTTATGGAACTTGAGGCAGGGACTGTAGATATTATTGATGGTATTAATCCAGAGGACGTGGAGAGGGTAAAACAAAATAAAAACTTACAACTCTTTATAAGGCCAAGTTTAAATGTATGCTATATTGCAATGAACATGGATAAGAAGCCCTTTGATGATATAAGGGTTAGGTTAGCTATAAATTATGCTATAGATAAAAAAGCAATTGTAGATGCTTATTATCCTAAAGGATTTGCCATGGTAGCAAAGAACCCTATTCCTCCTAGCTTATGGGGATATAATGATAAGATCCAAGATTACTCATATGATCCTGAGAAGGCTAAGAAGTTGTTAGCAGAGGCAGGATATCCTAATGGTTTCAAGACTACCTTATGGGCAATGCCTGTTAATAGGCCATACATCCCTCAACCAATGAAGGTAGCAGAAGCAGTACAGAGTTATTTAAAAGCCGTAGGTATTGATGCTGAAATCGTTACTTATGATTGGGGAACATATCTTCAAAAGACCGAGAATGGTGAACACGATATGGCTTTCTTAGGTTGGACAGGAGATAATGGTGATCCTGATAATTTCTTCTATGTCCTTTTAGATAAAGACAATGCGGTAAAAGGAAGTGCGGGTAATATTGCTTTTTATAGATCTGACGAATTACATGAAATACTTATTAAAGCTCAAACTATATCTAACCAAAAAGAAAGAGCTAAATTATACGAAAAGGCTTGTGAGATAGTCCATCGTGATGTTCCATGGGTAATATTGGCTCATACAATGCCACCTCTTGCTGGAAAAAAGACAGTTCATAATTATATTCCTCATGCAACAGGAAGTGAGCCGCTTAACAAAGTTTGGAAAGAATAAGGAAAAGGGGGAAGTTTATCTTCCCCCCTCTTTTTTACAATTGGGGTGATATAAACTAATGAAGGAATATATAATAAAAAGACTATTGCTTTTAATCCCTATTTTAATTGGAGTTTCCTTTATTTCTTTTATATTAATAAGATTGATACCTGGAGATCCTGCTAGGGTGATCTTAGGAGAAAGAGCAACTCCTGGCGAGCTAGCACGTATTAGAGAAGAGCTTGGTTTGAATAAGCCAATTTTAATACAATACTTGATTTTTTTGAAACAGCTTATAAAAGGAGACCTTGGAAGATCTATTGTGACTAGAGAAAAAGTTATCAATGAAATTATGATTAGATTTCCAGCTACTATTGAGTTGACCTTGTTTTCTATGTTTATAGCAAGCTTTTTGGGGATATTTTTCGGAATTTTAGCATCTCTAAAGCCTGGATCTATTGTTGACACTTTTGTTATGTTTCTTGCTCTTGTAGGAGTGTCTATGCCTATTTTTTGGTTAGGTCTTATGTTAATATGGTTTGGGGCTCTCTATTTAGGGTGGTTCCCTCCTTCAGGAAGATTAGATGTAGATATAAACTTGAATGTTATAACAAACTTTTACTTGATTGACAGCGTTTTAACAGGTAATTTTAAAGCCTTCTTCAACTCTTTGTATCATCTTATCTTACCGAGTATTGCCTTATCCTCGGTACCTATGGCAACAATTGCAAGAATGACAAGGTCAAGTATGTTAGAGGTGCTAAATCAAGAGTACATTTTAGTAGAATATGCTAAGGGTTTACCAAAAAGAAGAATCATTTTACGATCTGCTCTAAGAAATGCATTAATCCCCATTATTACTGTGATTGGGCTAGAATTTGGGTTTTTGTTGGGAGGGGCTATTATGACGGAGACTATATTCTCATGGCCTGGAATGGGAAGACTAGTATATGATGCTATAATGTCTCGAGATTATCCGTTAATACAAGGAGCCATATTGCTATCAGCCTTATTATTTGTAATAATTAATCTTATAGTGGATATAATATATGTTTTTATCGATCCAAGAATACGCTATTAGGTTAGGGGAAGATGATAATGAAAAAGGTAAATTTAGGTCAAAAGTCCTCAAGAAGAATTTTGAAAAAATTTTTAAGGCATAAGACAGGGATTTTAGGGGCTTTTTTGCTTTTTTCTTTCATTCTCTTAGCTGTATTTGCTGACTTAATAACACCATATGATCCTTATACCCAAAATTTAGTTGAAAGATTACTTCCACCATCTCCTAAGCATTTTTTCGGTACTGACTATGCAGGAAGGGATATTTTTACAAGGATTATTTATGGAGCAAGGATCTCGCTTACCGTAGGATTTATATCTGTTTTTTTTGCTTTATCTTTTGGAGTCTTTTTAGGACTAATTTCAGGATATTTTGGGGGTTTGTGGGATGTTTTAATAATGAGATTAATTGATATAATGCTTGCTTTTCCAACAATACTTCTTGCTATTGGTATTGTGGCTGTTTTAGGACCAAAATTGGAAAACACTATGATTGCTGTTGGTATTGTCTCTATTCCAACCTTTGCAAGGATAGTTAGAGCTTCAGTCCTTTCAGTAAAAGAAAAAGATTTTATTGTTGCTGCAAAAGCTGTAGGCGTAAGTACGGGAAAAATCTTGTTAAAGCATATCTTGCCTAATATTGTTGCTCCTATAATTGTACAAGCTACTTTGGGCATAGGTTCTGCAATACTTGAGGCTGCTGGTCTTTCTTTTTTAGGGCTTGGGGCAAAACCTCCAACTCCCGAATGGGGTGCTATGCTTTCTGAATCTCGACAATATTTGAGAACTGCTCCTTGGACTGTTGTTTTTCCAGGACTTGCTATAATGATGTTAGTCCTTGCATTCAATCTTTTTGGGGATGCGTTGAGAGATGTATTTGATCCAAAGTCCTATAAGTGAGGTGTAGCTAAAATGGGTTATAAAGAGATTGTTATGGGGAAACAAAAGAGAATTGCCTTAGTGGCTCATGATAACAAAAAACAGGAATTATTAGAATGGGCAAGGTTTAACAGAGGAACATTGTCTAACCATATTCTGTATGCTACTGGAACTACTGGTGATATTTTAGAAAAAGAACTTGGTTTAAAAATAATAAAATTTTATAGTGGTCCACTTGGAGGAGACCAACAGATTGGAGCAAAAATTGCAGAAGGGGAGATAGATTTTCTCATATTTTTCTGGGATCCATTAGAACCACTCCCTCATGATCCTGATGTAAAGGCACTTCTTAGAATTGCTGTGGTATGGAATATTCCTATAGCTTCGAATAGAGCTACAGCTGATTTTATAATCTCCTCTCCACTAATGAATATGGAGTATGTAAGGCTTGTTCCTGACTATGAGGCTTATGTTCACAGAAAATTGAATTTGTAAAATTTTATCACAAAATATATTGATTTTATTATGTTGACATCTAATTATTTTAAAAGTATAATTTAATTGAGTTGTTGTGAAGGGAGGTGGTGAGAGAAATCCTTAATGTTACTCGTTTTAAGTACGGTCTTAATGAGAGATTTAGAGAGGAAGCTCTTTATCCTTTAAAGGATAAAGGTAGCTCTCTCTAAAAAAATATTTATTGTGGGAGGGTCGTATGAGTAGGAGGATTTTAAGTTTAGTATTAATGGTATTCTTAGTCTTAAGTGTTTCTTATGCACAGGTAGGTAAATTTAAGGATGTTCCATCTAATCATTGGGCAGCAGAAGCAGTTAAGTACTTAACAGATTTAGGGATAATTTCTGGAATCAAACCTGATACTTTTGCTGGAGATCTATATGTAACAAGATATCAAGTTGCTGTCTTACTCTATAAGTTAATACAAGCTCTACAAACTGGTAAAATAGCCTTGCCTGCAACCGATGTTAGTGAACTTAAAGACCTTGTTTCTCAACTCCAGGATGAATTGCAGCTTATTGGAGCAAACGTAGAAGATTTAATGAATGCGTTACAAGATCTTGATTCAAGAGTTTCTGACTTAGAAACAGCGATTACTGAGAAAGTGGGAGTAGAAGATGTAGAGAATATAGTCAATGAGGCACTTGCGGATGTAAATGCAAGGCTTGATGATTTAGAGGCAAAGATAGAAGCTATAGAAAAAGTGGAAATTACTCCTGAACAAATTGAGGCAGTAGTTGGAGATAAGTTAGAGCAACTTGTAGAATCAAAAATGGAGGAGTTAACTAGCAGAGTTACTGATCTTGAGGGATTTGTTACTGACTTAGATTCAAGACTTGCAGATGTTGAGGCAGCATTAGTAGATAAGCCATCTTTAGATGAAGTAGAGGCAATGATTGAGGAGAAATTAGGTTCAATTGAGGTTCCAGATGTGGAGGAGTTAACTGGCAGAGTTACTGATCTTGAGGATAGGGTTTCGGCAGTTGAAACAAGACTTGATGATGTAGACAGTGCAATTTCTGATATTATGAGTTCAGTAGATGATCTAAATGCAAATCTTGTAGATCTTTCTGGAAAGGTCGATGAGGTACTTGCATTAAAAGATCAACTTGATGAGTTAATAGCAAGGATAGAATCTATACAGGGTATAGAGATTCCTGTAGAACTTGATGAGATTAAATCATTCATAATGGATTTAGACTCAAGGTTAACAGAGCTTTCTACCAGTGTAGATGATCTAAGTACAGTAGTAGCTGATTTACAATCTCAGATTGATGATATTAATTCGAAATTTGATCAAGTTAATACAAATATTGATAATATCAACTCTTCTATAGAAGCTCTATCTACCAGTGTGGACGATCTATTTGTGCTTAATGATGGAGTATCTACAAGATTAGATGAAACAGTAAATAGATTAGTTACTTTAGAAGAGAGGGTGGCTACTCTTGAGAATAAAGCTACTGTAGAGAAGAATTTTGCATTGGATTTAAGATTTACAGTAAAAGTTGGTTTGGCCACAAGAACCCCAGTGAATACTCTTACAACAAAGTTAACATTTAATTTGATGCCTAGTGTAAAACTCTTCTTACAATCTGTGAGTAGTGCTAGTGGAATTGATATGTCTGGTGGTGTAGATGCAAGCATGCCAATTAGCAAAGATATAACAGGTGTTGCAGGAGCTTCATATGATAATGGTAAGTTCTCAGTTTATGGTGGTGTGAAGCTTGCGATGTTAAAGAATGCTGTAATTGATGTTATAGTAGGAGTTCCAGATGTTATGGCTCTTGGCAGTGGAGAACTAAAAGATACAGTATCTTTGAAGATTGGTGGATCTTATAAATTAACTGATAAAGTTAGCTTAACAGGATATGCAACAAATCTTGAAGGTGGTGCAGCAGCAGCTAATTTTGCAGTAGTGTATGCTGTAGATCCTAAGGCTGATCTATCTTTAGGATTGTACTTGTACGGTCTAGGAAATCTACTTGGAGGTAATTTTGACGCTGTCCAAAAATCCGTAGTATTCTCTGCAGGAGCTTCCTTCTAATATCTGCTGATTGGAAAATCAAGGGGAGGGAAGAAAATCCCTCCCCTTTTTTATTTCCTACAGGAGTATTTAAAAAATTGATTTTAGAATTTTAGGGGTGAATTTTGATAACTTATAAAATTCTTTATTTTTTAATAAATTAGGAATTGTTTTAAGTACTGATGTCTGATAAGCAGTATCTCCAAAGTTTTCAATGTTTCTTATAATTTCTTCAGAATTAATTATTTTATATATCTCATTCAAATCACTATCACTTAATTGGTTTAAAAACTTTCTTACTATTTTTGTGAATTTTAACTCTTTACCAAATTTTTTATAAGTTAACTTGGGAAATGTTTTTAAATGATTAATATTGTTATCCTCAAGATATTTTTTAACTTGTTCTATAGCTATTTGGGCTCCTTGTAATCCAAAGTATATACCTCCACCTGTGGTAGATTTGTTGTATCCTGCAGCATCTCCAACAATGAGGATATTGGGATAATAATATTCTTCATAAGGTCCTAAAATAGGTATAATTCCACCATAGGACTTTATTATTTCTATACCCGAATTTCGGGTTTTTTTTAGATTGTTTAAAAATTTATCAAGAAATATTTTAGGATTCTCATTAGGTTGGACTGCTACACCGATTTTCGTAAGGTTTCCATAAGGAGAAACCCAAAGGAAAAAGCCTTTTGAATAAGTAGAACCAAGATAAACCTCTACGCATTCTTTATCTAGAAGTTCTAATCCTATTACTTCATATTGAAGGGATACGAGATAAGGATTAGGCTTGAGACCTAATCTTTTGGCAAATTGCCGTTTTGCACCTTCAGCGTTTATTATTACTTTTGCTTCAATCTTTCTTCTTCGATTTTTTTCTTCTATGATTAGTCTTGTTGCTTCGTTTTCAATTTCAATTCCAATAGCCTTTGCTGATAACAGTAAAGTACAGCCATTTTTTCCAGCTAATTCTGCCATGTTTTTGTCAAAGAGAGAACGATCAAGAATGTAGGAGTCAGGCTTACTTTTTTTTAATTTTATAAAATTCCCATTGGGAAAGAAAAAATATCCCCCTTTTAAGCTATTCCTAATGGATTCCTTAGGAAGAGGGAATTCTTCAAAGGCATGAATGCTTAGTTTACCCAAACAGTGTAGGGGTTCTCCTATTTTGCTGTGCTCTTCTATTATGAGAGTTTTTATATTATTTTTCCCTGCTAAGTAACCTGCAAAACTTCCTACGGGTCCACCACCAACTATTACTAGGTCCCAAATCATATAGTTATTCTTTCTTTCTCTCTTTCTTTATATTCTTCCCACGCTTTTATGAGTCTTCTTACACCTTCTTCTACTTTATCCACTGGTACTTGAGAGAAAGAGATTCGAGCAGTGTTTTTTCCTTCTTGGGATACAAAGAACTCTTCTCCAGGGACAAAACTTGTTTTGTTATTTAATGCACACTCTGCGAGTTTATAGGTATCTACCCATTCTGGAAAGGTTAAGAAAAAGAAAAATCCACCTTGAGGATAATTCCAGTTAGCGATATTTTTGAAGGTATTTTCTAAGGCTATTTTTAAAGCGTCTCTCTTTTCTTTGTATGCTTTTCTCAATTTTTTAACATGCTTTTCAAGGAAACCTAATCTCCAATATTGGTATATCATTTTTTGATTCAGAGTTCCTGAACAGAGGTCAGAGGCTTCTTTTAATCTTACAAGGGCATTTATTACTTCTTTATGGCCGATTACAAAACCTGTTCTTAGGCCTGGAGATAAAATTTTCGAGAAGCTTCCTATGGTTATAATTTTTTCACTACCGGAGATGGTTAGAAGAGGAGGTAGAGTGTCAGTATCATAGGAGAGCAAACTATATGCTAAATCCTCTACTACGAAGAAATCATATTTTTCAGAGAGTTCTAAGATTTTTCTTCTTCTCTCTATGGCAAGACATGTGCCTGCTGGGTTAGAAAAGTCAGGAACTATATAAAGCAATTTTACTTTCTCATTTAGATTTGATAGTACCTCTTCTAAATAATCTGTATTGATACCATATTCGTCTTGTGGAATTCCAATAAGTCTATCGGTAAACATACTCCATGCTTGTATAGTCCCAAGATAGCCTGGTTCCTCTATTAAGGCAATGTCATTCTCATCAAGAAATAATTTCCCAAGCAAATCTAAGGCTTGTTGAGATCCTTCTGTTAGTATTATGTTTTCTGGATTTATTGTTAAAGACCATTTATTGAAAAATTGTTCCCCAATTAGCTGTCTTAGTTTTATATCTCCAATAGTTGACGAATATTGAAAGGCACGATTTCCTTCTGTCCTAAGTACTTCTTCATAGGCGTATCTTAGTTCTTCCACTGGGAAGAGGTTATTGTCTGGTAGACCTCCTGCAAAAGAAATAGTTTCTGGATCTTGAGCTAAAACAAATTTTGACATAGCATCAGAGGTTCTTTGGGCTATTCTTTTTGAAAATTTTTTGCACCCCATCTTCCCACTCTCCTTAACTTTTTCACAAAAATTAGCATAATTATTCAATTAAGTCAAGATATAATTTTAGAAATTTTTAGTATATTTTTGTAACTCTTACTTTATTCTCTAAGTTGAATATTTCCTTAATTTGTTCCTCTTGGGTGATTTCTACATATTTTGTTTTGACATATCCAGTAGCACAGGCCAATTTTATAGCCTTAATAGGATCTTTATAATTTTTAAGACCATAGATAAATCCTGCTAAGAATGAATCTCCTGTTCCCCATTGAATACCATTATTAGGAGGTAAAGCGGATTTATAGATATGGTTTTCTATTCCAATTAGAGCTCCTTTTTTTCCAAGGGATATAATGGGGTACTTTATATTATAGTTTTTTAGGAAGCTAATGGCCTGAATATAGTTATTTCTGTTTTTGAGTTTGAATTTTAATAAAGTTTCAATTTCTTCTTTGTTTGGTTTAACAATATCTGGGGATTCCTTTAAGGCTTCTTTTAACACATTATCTCTTGCATCTACTACTTTAATTATTTTAGGATTTTTTATTTCTTTCAACATTAAAGCGTAGATCTCTGCAGGGGTCTCTGGAGGAACACTTCCTGATATTATTACTATCTCAGAATTTTTAACATTTTCTCTAAAGATCTTAAAGAACTTTTCCCATTCTTCATTTCTTATTCTATTTCCAGCTCCGTTTAATACAGTAAAGGTATTTTTTTTATCCTCTTTTATTCCTATAGCAAACCTTGTTTTACCTTTAGTTTCTACAAATTCATAATCAATGTCTCTTATATTTAATTCTTCTTTTAAAATTATACCTGTAGATCCTCCACAAAATCCAATAATTTTAACCTTTTCTCCAAAAGCTTTCAAGGTTTTTGCCACATTTATTCCCTTTCCACCAGGTATCATTTCTTCCTTATAAGATCTATTCACTTTGTTTTTTTGAAATTTTTGAGTATAAAAAACTATATCTAGACTTGGATTTATATTCACCACTAAGATCATCTTTAAGCTCCTTATTAGTTGATTTTAGTTTTAAATATATTATACTTTTAAATATGAAAATGGATATTACTGATTTATTAAAAAAAGCAGATGATTTTAAGCAGAAAGGTAAGTTATATAAAGCCATAACTCTTTATGAAAAGATTTTATCAGAGATCAATGATGACGAACTTTTAAGCTGGCTTAGGATAACTCTTGCTGATCTCTATTTTTGGGTAAAAGAATTTGATAAGGCTAAAAGATTAATAACTGATAATATTGATCATAATCCTAAAGAAGCTTTTAATTACTATTTTATGGGATTTGTTTTAGTCGGAGAAGGAGATTTACATACTGCAAAGGAGTATTTTAAGTTAGCCTGTGATATAGAACCTGAGAATGCAGAGTATCTGAGAGGATTAGGGTTAGTTGAATTTTTATTGGGCAATTATGAGATTTCAGAAAGGATCTTAAGAGAAGTTCTAAGGATAGATCCTGATAACAGTGCTGCAAGAGATAATCTAATTGAATTATTGATAAAAGTTGGAAAGATAGAAGAGGCAGAGGAGGAAATATTTGAATTTAGGAAAAAAGATCCAAAGGATTGGCAAATTCTTTATAGAGTTCAGGAACTTAGGAATAGAAAAAAAGAGATAAAAGAGGGAGGAAGCTTATAGAGCTTCCTCCACTTTTGATGTATCTTTTGAAAGATATTTATCAATTTCAGTTCCTTCAAGAGTTTCCTTTTCCATGAGTATTTTTGAAAGTTCTCTTAGTACATCTTCATGATTTTTTAGTAAATCGAGGGCTTTATTATACATTTTATCTATTATACTTTTTATTTCTTCATCTATAACTCTTGCAGTTTCTTCAGAATAATTTTTAATTTGCATTAAATCTTTACCCAAGAATATTTCTGAATGATTTTCTCCAAGAGAGAGATTTCTTAATTTCTCACTCATTCCATATTCACACACCATTTTTCGAGCAAGTTCTGTAGCTCTCCTTAAATCGTCAGCAGCGCCAGAGGTTGGTTGTCCAAAGATTAATTCTTCGGCAGCCCTTCCTCCTAAAAGTACCGTAATTTCAGCTTCTAATTCTCTTTTAGTGAGTAAGTACCTGTCTTCTTCTGGCAATTGAAGGGTATATCCTAAGGCAAGTCCTCTTGGAATAATGGTAACTTTATGGACAGGAGTTGCTTCGGGAATTAGTTTGGCAACTAAGGCATGCCCTAACTCATGAAAAGCAACGATTTCTTTTTCTTGCGGTCTTAAAATTCGATTCTTCTTTTCCGGACCTGCTATGACCTTTTCAATGGCTTCTTCAAATTCCTCCATGTTAATTTCTCTCTTGTTTTTTCTTGCTGCTAGAATAGCTGCCTCATTTACTAGATTTGCAATATCAGCGCCTACAAACCCGGGAGTACTTTTAGCAATTATATCAATATTAACATCTTTTCCTATTGGTTTTCCTCTTAGATGAACTTCTAATATTTTTTTCCTGCCTTCAAAGTCTGGTCTATCTACAATTACTCTTCTATCAAAACGCCCTGGCCTTAGTAGGGCAGGATCTAAGATATCAGGTCTGTTTGTAGCTGCAAGTACTATAACATTAGTATTTTCATCAAAACCATCCATTTCTACTAAAAGTTGGTTCAATGTTTGTTCTCTTTCGTCGTGGCCTCCACCAAGCCCTGCTCCTCTATGTCTTCCTACAGCATCAAGCTCATCAATAAAGATAATTGAAGGGCTCAATTTTTTAGCCTGGGTAAATAGATCTCTTACTCTTGCAGCTCCTACTCCGACAAACATTTCTACAAATTCTGAGCCGCTTATAGAAAAGAAGGGTACATTGGCTTCTCCTGCTACAGCTCTTGCAAGTAATGTTTTACCAGTTCCTGGTGGGCCTACAAGAAGTATTCCTCTAGGAATTCTTGCTCCTAATTGTCTATATTTCTGTGGATATTTAAGAAAGTCTACAACTTCTTTGAGCTCTTGTTTTGCCTCATCGGCTCCAGCTACGTCAGCAAAGGTTACTTTTGGTCTGTTGTCAAGAAATAGTCTTGCTCTACTTCTTCCAAAGGAAAATGCCTGATTATTGCTACCTTGAATTTGTCTAAACATCATCCAGAAGAAGAAAATAAGAATTAGATAGGGAGCGAAGCCTAAAAGAAAACTTATCCATATAGATGTAGTTTCTGGAGGTCTAACCTCAACTTCTACATCATTTCTTACAAGAGTGGGTATAAGATTTGGATCCTGAGAAGGAATATATACTTTGAATTTTGTTCCATCTCTAAAGAGACCTGTGGCGTCATTCTCTCCTATTTCTACTTTATATACTTCTTTATTTTCAACATATTTTAAAAACTCTGTATAAGAGATTTGTCTTTCTCTATTATTTAAATTAAGAGAGTTAGGATTAATAAAAGTGTATACTAAAAAACCAATCAAAAAGATTATTATAAGTCTCTGAATTAAGCCCCTCCAGTTCAATTATTTAAACCTCCTTCTTTAGGCTAAGATGTAGTATTGTTTGGGTATCGTTGGTGACTTTAGCAATATCCGACCTTATTACCCCTGGAATCCATAATATCTTATCTTTATAAGTCACCAAGGGAATAATCTTTCTTTTCCATTTTGGGATCTTTTTATCCACAAAAACATCTTGTACCTTTTTACTTTTTCCTTCAAGTCCAAAAGGCTCTATTCTATCTCCCTCTTTCCAGTTTCTAACTATTAACTCCTTAGCTTTTATTTTATCATAGTCAAAATATGCATGCCACAAATCTTTAAAATTGAAAGGCTCTCCTTCGTTTCTTATCAATTCTGCTTTTAGGATTTCTCCTGTAGGAAGCTTAACCTCTCCAGGTATAGGAAGTATAATTATAAATTCATGTTTTTCTTTTTTATAGATATATATTTTCTGGTTGTAAAGATAGATTTCTGTATTTCCTATTTCTAAAGTTTTGCTACCTTCCATAATACTCATCTCTCTGAGAATATAAAATATTGCTTCGTTTGATAACTCTTCATTAAAATTTTTGAAGATCTCCTTCAAAACTCTGATTTTTATAGCATCATGTAAAAGTTTCCAACCTTCATTTTCTATTTCTATTACATTATTAGATCTTTTTAGACCATCAAAATATTTCTTGGAAAGTTTTTCTAAGAGATCATTCTCAATAGATAGTATGACGCTTTGAGAAATAATACTTTGAGGAAACTGTGGTATATTTTCTTTAAGGAAAGGAATTAGTTGATATCTAATTCTGTTTCTTAAAGTAATTGGTAAAAGATTTGTAAAATCATCGACATATTTTAAATTTTTTCTTTTACAATACTCAAGAATTTCTTCCTTTGAGAGTATAATAATAGGTCTTATGAAATTATCTCTTTTGGTGGGTATGCCACACAAACCCTCTATTCCATATCCTTTAAAGAAACTCATAATTATAGTTTCTATTTGGTCATCTAAGGTGTGTCCTAAAGCAATTTTATTAAATTTGATCTTTTCTGAAAATTTTATAAGGGCTTTGTATCTTTCTTCTCTGAGGGTCTTTTCCGTAAAATCTGTAGTATAAATGTCAAGAAAGGAATAAGGAATGCTTCTAGATGTGGCATAGTCTTTAATTATTTCTTTTTCTATGTAAGTATTTGAGCGGACATGGTGGTCTATGTATACAATATATAAATTCAAGTTAAGAATAGAAGATAAATTATATAAAATTTCGGATAAGGCTATAGAATCACTCCCACCAGAAACACTTAAAATAATAGAGTCCCCCTGAGATATGAGGGACTCGCTTTTTATAAAATCTAAGACTTTTTTTTCTATATAATCTAAATTACTTATATCCTTAGTCACTTTCCTTGGTGGCGGTGCAGGGATTCGAACCCTGGACACCACGGTTATGAACCGTGTGCTCTAACCGCTGAGCTACACCGCCAATTTTTTCTTTTCAAATGAATTATAATAAAAATTTTTGTTTTAGACAATACTTTACGAAGAATAAAACTTATGATAAACTTTTAAACCAAAGAGAGGTTTAGGGATTACCGCCGGAGTGGCGGAATGGCAGACGCACTGGACTTAAAATCCAGTGGGGAGCAATCCCCGTGCCGGTTCGAGTCCGGCCTCCGGCACCATTCCAACCCCTCTTTAAATATTAATTAAAAGAGGTGTGAGATAATGCCAGACAGAGATTATGAAGAAGATATAATTGTTTTGGAGGGTGAAGACGGAACTACTTATGAGTATATTGTAAGAGATTTTGTCGAGGTAGATGATAAGACTTATGTTCTTCTCACCCCTAAGGATTCTGAGGATATGGAGGAAGTGTATATATTTCGTTGCAGGCTTGCAGAAAAGGATGGTGAACTATATATAGAAGCTCTTGAAGAAATAGAAGACGACGATGAGTATGAGAGAGTTGTTGAGGCACTCGAGGAAGAAGAAGAGTGGGAGGAAGAGGATTGGGAAGAAGAAGATCAATAATTATTCTCTCTATTTCTTATTAATTGTTTCTCTTATATTTTTTATAGGATTCCTTTTTTACTTAGACTTAACCGCTCCTAAGAGTAAGATAAGGAGAGACATAGAGGTATATATACCTGAAGGTTCCTCTGCTTATAAGATTGCGGATATTCTTTTTGATAATGGATTAATAAAGTCTAAAAAAATCTTTATTGTGACTACGAAATTATTAGGCAAAGAAAAAGAGCTTAAGAGTGGATATTATTTATTGTCTCCTTCCTACTCCATTTTTGATATATTGGATGCTATAACCCAGGGGAAAGGTGTAAGAGTAAAAGTTACGATTCCTGAGGGAAGTAGTTTAAAAGATATAGCTAATATACTCTCTGAGAAATTGAATCTCTCTGTTGAGAGGTTTATAAAACTTTGTAATGACAAAGATTTTATCAATAGTGTGATACGGGATTATAAAGATTTTTTGGGAAGCCATGAGGATATTAAAACTCTTGAAGGTTATTTATTTTCTTCAACTTATTATTTTAATAAAGGAGTAAAAGAGGAGGATGTTATAAGATTTCTTGTAAAGAGTTTTTTCTATCAAGTGAGAAATAACATACCTGAGTATAAAGATAGACTTAAAGCTTTGAATTTATCTTTTAAGGATTGGATTATTTTAGCATCCATTGTAGAGAAAGAAGCTAAGGTTAATGAAGAGAAACCTCTTATTGCAGGTGTATTTATAAATCGTTTAAGAAAAGGCTATAAATTACAATCTTGTGCAACAGTAGAATACATTTATGGATTCAAAAAGCCTGTGCTTTTGTATAAAGATCTGGAGGTTGATTCTCCATATAATACCTATATATATTATGGACTTCCTCCTTCTCCAATTTGTTCTCCAAGCTTGGAATCTTTGAAAGCGGTACTTTATCCTCAAGGAGATTATTTGTTTTTTGTGGCGAAAGGAGATGGTACTCATTTCTTTACTAAAACTTACGAAGAACACCTAAAGGTCCAAGGAATGAAAAAATGAGGTGTTCTATGTTAGATATATTAAAGCCTAAGAAGTTTGTAGAATCAATATTTGATATTGATTTTGAAGATTTATATAAGAGAGGTTATAGGGGTATAATCTTTGATCTTGATAATACCATAGTTCCTTGGAATGGAAATGAGCTCGATCCTAAGACAAGAGATCTGATTGAAAACATTAAGAAAATAGGTTTTAAGGTGGTTATTTTATCAAATAATTGGTCTCAGAAAAGAGTAAAATATTTTTCAAAAATTATGAAACTTCCTGCATTAGGATCTGCTTTTAAACCTAGGGTTAGATCTTTCAAAAAAGCTATGGAATTGATGGATACAGAACCTACAAATACTTTGGTTGTTGGTGATAGAATATTAACAGATATATTTGGAGGAAATAAAATTGGAATGTATACTATATTAGTAGCACCTATTGATAAAAATGAGATATGGATAAAAAAATGGACGGTAAGAAAATTAGAAAATTGGCTTTTAGATCTCTGGATTAAAAGGGGAGAAATTACTAAGGGGGAATAAAATGGATTCGATTAATATTAATGAGAGATTAATAGGAATTTTAAAGAGTAGAAACATTGTTCCTGCTGCAATTTTAGATAATATCCTCTCTAACTTAAGAGGGAAGGATATACAAGAAATTTTGTTGGAAGAAGGGTTGATTTCTAAGGAAAAGTTAGTAGATTTACTTAGTGAGATTTTAGGGTGGAAGGTACTTGTAGGTAAAGAGTTTAAGCCTAATGAAGAAGCAGCAAAAAGTATTCCGCCGTTTTTAACTAAGTTTCATAATTTTATTCCTCTTGGAATTGAGGAAAAAACCATTAAAGTGGGATTCTTTCCTCCTGTAAAACCAACAGCTATCGAGGATATAAGACTATTAACTGGTTATGATGTGGAACCTTACCTTTTAAAAATCAGCTCAGGGGAAGAGGATTTGTCTTCTTTAATTGCTGCTCCTAAAACTACTAATGTAGATATTGATTTGGAACCTGAGAAAGTTGAAGAACCTTTAAAGGGAATCGAAATCGGTACATGGGATGAATCGGAGTTAAATAAAATTATCGAGGAATTGACTCCTGAAGGAGGAATTTTGGAGGAAAGTTCAAGTGCTTCTTTACTAATCGATAATCAAGAATCTCAGACTATATCTCCTGGTGAAACGTCAGAAGCTAAACAAGAGGAGAATATGCCAACTATTGAAGTAAAAGAGGAATCAATTTCAGAAGTATTATCTCAAATAGAGGGTGTTGAGGTTGTAGAGGAGGAAAAGGTTGAGAGAATAGAAGAGGTTCAAGAGGCTGAAAAGGTAGAAGAAAAGCAAAAGGAAGGTTTTAAAAAAACTGAAAAAGATTTGGCTGATAAGATTATTGAAAGTATCAGGAGTAGTTTATCATCTGCAGATAAAAAAGGATTGGATGAAAAGAAGGTTGCAAAACCTTCAACAAGAAGAACAGGGAGGAGAAAATTATTAGGTGAGGTTTTACTTGAAAAAAATCTGATTACTAAAGAACAGCTTGATGAAGCATTGGCTCTTTCTTCTAAGAAAGGTATAAGACTTGGAGAAGCCTTGTTGGAATTAAAGTTATTAGATGATGTAGCATTAGCTAAGCTTTTAAGCGAGCAATTTGATATTCCCTTTAAGTCTTTAAAAGAGGTAAAAATTGACCATGATCTTGCTAAGCTAATTTCACCTCAGAAAGCAAGAGAGAACCTGATTCTTCCTTTATATAGGGATAATGGAAGAATTGTTGTAGGAATAGTAGATCCAAGTAATATTTTAGCCTTAGATGATCTACGTATGGTTACAAGAAGCGAAGTTTTTCCTGTTATAGTTCCGAGAAATGAGCTTATAGATGCTATAAACCAGATATGGGGTAGTGAAGAGGTGGAGAAGGTTTTAGAGGAAATTATTGTGCAAAAGGAAGAGGAGGAGACCCAATATCAGGAGGTCTCTCTTGAGGAAATTTCGTCTCAGGAAGGTCCTATAGCAAAATTAGTTAATAGTATTTTGGTAGATGCTGTGAAAAGAGGGGCTAGCGATATTCACATCGAACCTACAGAAAAGAATGTAAGGGTAAGATTCAGAATTGATGGTGTTCTTCACGAGATAATGTTTATTCAAAAGAGATTTCAGGCGGCAATAGTTTCGAGAATCAAAATTATGAGTGATATGGATATATCAGAAAGAAGGATTCCTCAAGATGGAAGAATAAAAGCAAATATTAAAGGAGAGGTTTATGATTTTCGTGTGTCTACTCTTCCTGGAGTTTTTGGAGAAAAGGTGGTTTTAAGAATTCTCGGTAGAGGCTCCATATCTTTAAGCCTTGAGAGTTTAGGTTTTTCTGAGCACAACTACGAGAGATATTTAAAGATGTTGAAAACTCCTTACGGAATAATATTAGTGACCGGACCTACAGGAAGTGGTAAGTCTACCACTCTTTATGCTTCTTTGAACATGATAAATTCTCCTGATATAAACATTATTACTGTGGAAGATCCTGTAGAGTATCAGCTTCCGGGAATTCACCAAGTACAGGTTAATCCAAAGGCAGGTCTTACCTTTGCTTCAGCGTTAAGATCCATATTAAGACAAGACCCTGATGTGGTACTTGTGGGAGAGATTCGTGATGAGGAGACTGCAAGAATTGCTATTCAAGCTGCATTGACAGGTCACTTAGTGCTTTCAACTTTACATACTAATGATGCTCCGTCTGCTGTTACGAGATTGATAGATATGGGAATTGAGCCTTTCCTTATTAGTTCTTCTTTATTAGGGGCTGTGGCCCAAAGACTTGTAAGGACTATATGTCCTAATTGTAAGGCTCCTTACGAACCTACTAAGGAGGAAATAGAGGCTATAAAGGCTACTTTGGGAGATATAGATTTGTCAAATGTAACTTTTTACAAAGGCAAAGGTTGTCCTAAGTGTAACGGAAAAGGATATAAGGGAAGAACTGCTATTCATGAGATTATGCTCATGAATGATGAGATAAGGGACTTGGTATTAAAGAAGGCATCGAGAGAGACCATAAAAGAAGTTGCAAGAAAACACGGTATGGTAACCTTAAGAGAAGATGGAATGCAAAAAGTTTTAAAAGGTATGACTACAGTTGAAGAGGTAATGAGAGTAACTGCTGCAGATTAATGGGAGGTATAGAGATATATGAAAGAAGAACTTTCGATTATTGAGATTCTCCAAAGTGCTCTTCAAAAGGAAGCCTCAGATGTGCATATTACATCAGGAATTCCCCCAGTTTTTCGTATAAAGGGACATTTAATACCTCAAACCCAATATCCTACACTTACGCCTCAATTAACTTATAGACTTATATTTAGCCTTTTGACTGAAGAGCAAAAGCAAAAATTACAGGAAAATAAAGAGTTGGATTTCTCAGTAGGAATCAGCGGAGAGGGTAGGTTTAGAGTAAATGCTTTTTGGCAAAGAGGAAGCCTTGCAGCAGTATTTAGATTAATACCTTGGAAAATTCCAACAATAGAGGAGTTAAGGTTACCATTAGTTTTGAAAGATTTGGCTGCTCTTCCAAGAGGACTAATACTAGTAACTGGACCTACAGGAAGTGGTAAGTCTACTACTCTTGCTTCTATGATTGACTATATAAACTCAAATTTTAGTAGGCATATTATTACTATTGAGGATCCTATTGAGTATTTACATACTCACAAAAAGTCTATTGTTAACCAAAGAGAAGTAGGAAGCGATACCTATTCTTTTGCAAATGCTTTAAGGTCAGCTTTAAGAGAGGATCCTGATGTAATCCTCGTGGGTGAGATGCGAGACTTAGAAACCACAGCTATAGCCATAACGGCAGCAGAGACAGGACACTTAGTAATGGCTACTCTGCATACTGTAGATGCTGTACAAAGTATAGAAAGAATTGTAGACCAATTCCCTGCCCATCAGCAGCAACAGATAAGATTGCAACTTTCTGGAGTTATACAAGGTATCATATCTCAACAACTTTTACCAAGAAAGGATGGCACAGGAAGAATTGTTGCAACAGAGATTTTAATTGGAATTCCAGCTGTAAGAAGTTTGATAAGAGAAGGAAAAACCCCACAAATATATAGTGTAATTCAAACGGGGGGAAGATATGGAATGCAAACAATGGATCAAAGTCTTGCAGATCTTGTGAAAAAAGGACTTATTTCTCAAGAAGTAGCCTTTGAAAGGGCAGTGAATAGAGAGGAATTAATCCGTCTTTTGGGGGGAGAAGTAAGGAGGTGAGGGGATAGATGGCTAAAGTATATGTTTATCAAGCACGAAATATGAAAGGTGAGTTAGTCACTGGAGAATATGAAGCAGAAAACATGAGAGAGGTAGCCATAAGGTTAAGAGGAATGAATTTGTACCCTATAAGAATAGAGGAGAAAAGAACGCCCTCCTCATTTTTCAGTTTAACATTAGCGCCTAAAAAGGAAAGAGTTGGAAAGGTAAAGTTAACGGATCTTACAGTGTTTACAAGACAGTTTGCTACAATGATTAATGCAGGCCTTTCTCTTTCTACTTGTCTAAATATTCTCTCTGAACAGAGTGAAAGTAAAGCATTAAAGCAGATACTAAAGGAAGTTCAGAGAATGGTAGATGAAGGAAGTTCTCTTTCTGAGGCTTTTGCAAAATTTCCTGATGTTTTTTCTCCTTTATATATAAATATGGTGAAAGCAGCAGAATCTGCTGGAACCCTCGATGAAACTTTGGAAAGACTTGCAGTGACTCTTGAAAAGCAACAGGAATTAAGAAGAAAAATAAAATCTGCCATGACTTACCCAGTTATAGTGTTGATCATTGCTATTGGAGCTGGTTTTGGCATGTTGACCTTTCTTGTTCCTATATTTGCAGGTATGTTTGAAAGTATGGGAGCTCAACTTCCTTTACCTACTGCCATACTCTTAAAGATGAGTAAATTTATAACTAGCAATATTCTTTTGATTTTGCTTGGGGCAATAATTTTAGTGCTGGGAGCCATAAGAGCTTGGAAGAATCCTAAGATAAAGGATAAAATAGACGAAATAATTTTGAAGATTCCAGTTTTTGGAGGCTTAATTCAAAAGACCTCAGTGGTAAATTTTGCGACCACTCTTGCAGCTCAGGTAAGAACTGGAGTTCCTATCCTTCAAGCATTACAGCTCGCCGGACAAACAGCAGGAAATAGTGTGTTTAGAAAAGCAATTGATTTAACAAGGCAAAGGGTTAGAGAGGGAGAAAGAATTGCGCCTGTTTTAAGGGAAACAAAGGTATTCCCACCAATGGTGGTACATATGATATCTATTGGAGAAGAATCTGGTTCTTTGGAACAAATGTTAAATAAGATCGCAGAATTTTATGAAGGTGAAGTAGCAGCAGCGGTTGAGAGTTTGACTTCTCTTATTGAGCCTTTAATGATGGTATTTGTGGGTGGTATAGTTGGTGGAATGCTAATTGCATTATACCTACCTATATTCACCATGTTCCAGTACATAAAATGATAAAACCCGCTTTAGAGCTTTGGCTAAAGTATAGAGAAACAGGGGATAAAAAAGTTCTTGAGGAACTCCTTGAAGTTTTTGATGATCTGATATACTACTGGGCTTCAAAGTTTACTTCTTATGGAGAGCCTTTAGAAGACTTAGTACAAATAGGTTATCTTGGCTTTTTAAAGGCTGTTGAAAACTATGATCCTGAAAAGGGTGATCTTTCCACATACATTTCTCATTACGTATTAGGTGAAATAAGGCATCATTTAAGGGATAAAATAGATAAAATAAAAATTCCAAGAAGTGTTAAGGGTTTGATAAATAAGATGGATAATTTTATAAAAGAGGTGTGGGAAAAGGAAAATAGATCTCCTTCTTGTGAGGAAATTGCGAAGCATCTAAATATTACTGTAGAATCGGTAGAAGAGCTTTTTAAAATTAAAGAGGCTATGATGACTGTATCTCTGGAAGATTTAGAGATTGAGATGGATAGAATAAGAGCTGAGAAATTAGAATCTTTTAAACTTCCAATAGAAGATAAGATTGCCTTAGAACAAGCATTAGCTAAACTTCCTGATATACAAAGAAAGGTAATTGAGTATATTTTTTATCAGGACTTAACTCAAACAGAGGTAGCAAAAATATTAAAGATATCCCAGTCACAGGTTTCGAGAATATTAAGGAGTGCTTTGGAGAAGTTGAAAGAAATGCTTTAATTATTCTCTTTGCCTTGGTATGAATAGAAGATGTTTAAAAATGGTATAATATTAATCAAAAGAAAAATTTTTGAGGGAAGGAGGACCCGAAAAATGAGAAGAGAGAGAGGTTTTACACTAATTGAGTTGATGGTAGTTATTGTGATCATTGCAATTTTAGCAGCAGTAGCACTTCCAAACTTTATGGGAGCAACTGAGAGAGCAAGAGAGTCTGCAGTAAGAAGTGCTATGAAGACTATCCAAACAGCATTAGAGATGTATGCAACAGAACATAGTGGAACATATACGAATGATTTAAATGGTATATTGCCTCATTTACCCGGCAATAAATTCCCTAATAGTCCTGCAACGAATTCTCCTTATGTTATTGGTCAAAACCTTATGCAAGCTAGCGGTAATCCTCCATCTACACCAGTCTTGAATACTAACCCTAACACTAATGAGCAATATGCTATAGTTTACTTATATAATCCTGTAGAGAATTCCTATACTTTAAAGGGGTATAATAGGACTAACACTAAAGAAGTTTTGACTCTTTCAAACAAGTAGTTGATCAATAATCTTATATGGTTAGGCTAAAGGACAAGCCTATCAGGGGCTTGTCCTTTATTTTATCTTTTTATAAGGTAGGGAAATACTTATGAATAAGATGGGGTTTACATTAGTTGAGCTTCTTGTAGTGATTGTAATTATATCAATTCTTGCTCTTGTTGGAATAGCAGGCTACTCTATATATGTAGAGAGGGCAAGGGAAAGTTCTGCCAGGAGTGCTCTTAAGGCTATACAAGTTGCTTTAGAGATGTATTCTACAGATAACAAAGGGAAATATCCTATTGCAAACAATTTAAGTGAGCTAAAATTTCAGATATTAAATTATTTGCCAGGTAGAGAATATCCAGATAATCCTTCCAACAACATGCCATACTCTGATGAAAATAATGATCACTACAAGATTTCCTATACTTATGATCCTTTAGAGAACCGTTATACATTGACAGTTATGGATAGGTATAATATAAAGAGATTATATTTTTTGTCTAACAGTATTTCCTTCTTACATTAGGAGAAAAAGGAGTGATTAATATGGCAGAGGACAGATGGAAGAAACTATGGGATACTCTAAAGCCTCAGATAGCTTCGGCAATTCAAAAGGCGGGAGAGACTGCTCAAAAAGCTGGTGAAGTAATTTCAGAGATGGCAAAGACTCTTGGTAAAGAGTCTGCTAAACTCGCTAAAATTGGAAAATTAAAGGCAGATATTCTTATTCTTGAAGGAAATAAAGATAACCTTTTAAGAAAGCTTGGAGAAAAGTTATACCAATTATATAAGAATGAGGAAGAGATTAAGAAAGAAGTATTTTCTGAGCTTGTGAAAGAAATCGAGGAATTAGATAAGAAGATTTTAGAGAAACAGAAAGAGATAGAAAGCATAGCAAAAGAGGAGAATTTGAATCCAGAAGATATCGAAAAAATTCCTGCTGTTGAAGATGAAGAAAAGAAAGATTAAAGATTTTCCTACTTCTGAAAGACCAAGGGAAAGATTATTAAATTATGGAGAAAAAGCTCTTTCGGATGTTGAACTTCTTGCTATTATTTTGAGGACAGGAGATAAAAAATATTCTGTTTATGAGCTTGCTCAAAATTTGATAATTGATTTTGGAAGTTTAAGGAGAATTGCAGAAGTTGGAATAGGAGAGCTTATTAAATATCCTGGAATTGGTGTTACCAAGGCTATTCAAATAAAAGCAAGTATTGAACTTGGAAGAAGGATATTTTCTGAGAAAAAGAGCTACTTTGGGGAAAGCATCTCAAATCCTTATGACGCTTTTTTAATCTTTAAGGAAGATATGTTTGATCTAAAAGAAGAGCATCTTTTTTGTATTTATATGGATATAAAGAATAAGTGTTTGAGTAAAAGGCTTATTGCAAAAGGCGATTTGAATATTGTGTATGCTTCTCCAAGGGATATTTTTAAATATGCTCTTCAGGAGAATTCTGCTAAAATAATTCTTGCTCATAATCATCCATCGGGAGATCTTACTCCCAGTGAAGATGATGTAATCTTTACAAAGAGATTAATTGAGGCTGGAAAAATTTTAGGGATTGAGGTTCTTGATCATCTCATTATCCACAATGAAGATTATTTGAGTTTGAAGGAAAAAAATTTTATATAATCTTATTATGGAGCAGAAATCTCTGTGGGATCTTTTTCAAGAAAATACCGAGAAAGAGTCCAAAAGGAAGATTCTGATTATTGATGGCTCAAGCCTCATATACAGGGTTTATTACGCCCTTCCCCCTTTAAAGACAAAAAATGGTGAATTAACTAATGCTCTTTATGGCTTCATAAGAATACTTTTAAAGGCCGTAGAAGATTTTAATCCTGATCTTGTAGGCGTTGCCTTTGATAGACCTGAACCTACTTTTAGGCATGTGATTTATAAAGAGTATAAGGCTAAGAGACCACCTATGAAGGATGATTTGAAAGCGCAGATACCATGGATAAGAGAATTTCTAAGGTTAAATGATATACCTCTATTGGAAGAGCCTGGCTATGAAGCGGATGATATAATAGCTACTATAGTGAATAAATATAAGGATGATTTAAAATATATTCTCTCTGGAGATTTAGATCTTTTGCAATTAGTCTCGGACAAAACCTTTCTAATACATCCTCAAAAGGGAATTACTGAGTTTACTATTTATGATCCAAAAGCTGTAAAGGATAGGTTTGGAGTAGAGCCCTATAAGATTCCCTTATACAAAGTATTAGTAGGGGACGAATCTGATAATATTCCAGGAGTAAATGGAATAGGTCCTAAAAAGGCCTCAAAGATTCTTGAGAAAATTTCAAGTGTAGATGAATTTAAAAGTAAAATAAAAGTTTTGGATAGTGATTTAAGGGAGCTTATTGAGAAAAATTGGAATATTATTGAAAGAAATTTAGAACTTGTTACTTTAAAAAATATAGATAAGGATCTTATTCTTAAACCCTTCGAGATTAAAAGAGATGAAAAAGTAATAGATTTTTTGAAGAGATATGAACTTAAGAGTATTCTTCAAAAGTTATTTCCTGATCTTCAAGAGGAAGAAAATATAGAGATTAAAGATGTCGAAGAGATCAATTTTAATGAGGTAGAAAAAGAAGGCTACTTTGCCTTTAAATGTCTTGGAGATAGGGCTTTTGAGGGTATTTCTCTTTCCTTCAAGGAGGGGGAAGGATATTTTATATCTCCTTTTGATTTCAATAATGAGATAAGAAAGAAGATTGAAAATATAATTTCTTCAGAGAATGTTAAAAAAATTGGCTCTTATATTCAAAGAGATTTACATTTTTTAAACTGTAAAATAAAGGGCGATGTATTTGATGTTAGTCTCGCATCTTATCTTTTGAACCCTGAAAGACAAAATCACTCTCTTGATATTTTGATAGGAGAGTATCTAAATAAAACCTCTTTTATTCCTCAAAAATACGCTGGTTATCTTTTTCCGTTAAAGTCTATTCTTGAGGAGAGGATAAAGAATGAAGGGTTAGAATTTGTACTTTATAACATAGAGATTCCATTAATCCCTGTACTTTACTCCATGGAGAAGTGGGGGATAAAGGTAGATAAGGAATATTTAAAACAGCTTTCTGATGAATTCTGCGAGAGAATTAAAAAATTGGAAGAAGAGATATATGAACTTGCAGGAACCAGATTTAATCTCAATTCTCCAAAACAACTTTCTGAAGTTTTATTTGAGAGGTTAAAACTTCCTTCTGGTAAGAAAGGAAAAACAGGATATTCTACGTCGTCTTCTGTGCTTCAAAACTTAATAAATGCTCATCCTATAGTGAGAAAAATCCTCCAATATAGAGAACTCTATAAATTGAAGAGTACTTATGTGGATGCTATTCCTAATCTGGTTAATCCACAAACAGGTAGAGTTCATACAAAATTTAATCCTACAGGTACAGCTACAGGAAGAATAAGTAGTAGTGAACCTAATCTTCAGAATATTCCTATAAAAAGTGAAGAAGGTAGAAAGATAAGAAGAGCCTTCGTGTCAGAAGATGGATATTTTCTTGTATCTCTTGATTATTCTCAGATAGAGCTAAGGATTATGGCTCATCTTTCTCAGGAGCCTAAATTAATATCTGCCTTCCAAAAAGGAGAGGATATTCATAGAAGAACAGCATCGGAGATTTTTGGAGTGCCAGAGGAAGAAGTTGATGATCTTTTAAGGTCAAGGGCAAAGGCCGTTAATTTTGGAATTATTTATGGTATCTCTTCTTTTGGACTTTCTGAGACTGTAAGTATTACACCAGAAGAGGCAGAGAAATTTATAGACTCGTATTTTAAGCACTATCCAAGAGTGAAGCTTTTTATAGATAAGACTATTCATGAGGCAAGAGAAAAACTGTACGTTAAAACCTTATTTGGCAGAAAAAGATATATTCCTGAGATTAAGAGCATAAATAAACAGGTAAGGAATGCCTATGAAAGGATAGCAATAAATGCGCCAATTCAGGGAACAGCTGCTGATATTATAAAACTTGCCATGATAGAAATTTACAAGGAGATTGAAAATAAAAATCTCAAGTCAAGAATACTCCTTCAAATTCATGATGAGCTTATTCTTGAAGTGCCAGAGGAGGAGATGGAATTTACTCCTTTAATGGCAAAGGAAAAAATGGAAAAGGTGGTAGAACTTTCGGTTCCTCTTGTAGTTGAAATCTCGGTAGGTAAAAATCTTGCTGAATTAAAATGAGCTATAAGATTGGTATAACAGGTGGTATTGGCACAGGAAAGTCTCTTGTAAGTAATATTCTGAAGGAACTTGGAATAATTGTCATAAGTGCTGATGAGATTGTAAGAGAGCTTCAGAAAGATCCTTATTATCTGCAGAAAATTAGAGAAATTTTTGGGGATAATGTTTTTGATAAAGGTAACCTCGATAGGAAGAAACTTGCAAAGATAATTTTTTCAGATTCTGATGCAAGAAGAAAATTAGAGAATCTTCTTCACCCGCCTGTCCTAGAAGAAATTAAAAAGAAATTAGAAGAGCTTAAGGAAAGAGATATAATTGCTGTGGAGGTTCCTCTTTTGTTTGAAGTGGGGATTGAAGATTGGTTTGATGAAATCTGGGTTGTTTACGCTCCATTTGAGCTTCAACTTGAAAGAATTGTTAATAGAGATAATATATCAAAAGAAGATGCTGTTGCAAGAATAAGAGCTCAAATCCCTATAGAAGAAAAGCTTAAAAAAGCTGATTTTGTAATCTACAATGATAAAGATATAGAGAGTACTAAAAATCAAATTAAAGAAAGAGTTTCAACCATATACAGAATGATATATAATAAAAATTTGGAGTAAATATGAGTGGATTTATATTAGTTTCTGAATTCAAACCCTGTGGTGATCAGCCTCAGGCTATAGAGAAACTTACCGAAGGAGTTAAGAGGGGTCTTAGATATCAGACCCTTATAGGGGTTACTGGTTCTGGAAAAACTTTTACCATGGCAAATATTATAGCAAATGTACAGAAGCCTACCCTGGTTATTGCTCCTAATAAAACTTTAGCAGCCCAGCTTTATAGTGAGTTTAAAGAGTTTTTTCCCTACAATGCTGTGGAATATTTTGTAAGCTATTACGATTATTACCAACCCGAAGCTTACATTCCCCAAACGGATACTTATATAGAAAAGGATGCAGATATTAATGACAGAATAGATAGGTTGAGACATAGTACTACAAGTTCTCTCTTGTCTCGGAGAGATGTAATAGTAGTGGCAAGCGTTTCATGTATATATGGCTTAGGTTCTCCTACCGATTATGCAGAAATGATCCTTATGGTAAAGAGAGGAGAAGATCTTCCAAGAGATACTTTACTTAGAAAACTTATTAAACTTCAGTATGAAAGGAACGATTATGAATTTACTAGAGGAAAGTTTAGGGTAAGAGGAGACGTAGTAGAAGTTTTTCCCATAGGCGGAGAGACCGCTATAAGGATTGAGTATTGGGGAGATACCATTGAGAGGATTTCAGAGATTGATCCTCTGAATGGAAAAAGAGTTGTTGATTTTAATGAGGTTTTTATATATCCTGCGACTCACTATATAGCTCCTACAGAAAAGATGGAAAGAGCTATTGAGTCTATAAAAAGAGAGCTTGAGGAAAGGCTTGAAGAGTTGAGATCTCAAGGTAAATTTCTTGAAGCAAAAAGACTTGAAGCAAGAACTCTTTATGATATAGAACTTTTGAGAGAAGTAGGATATTGTAAAGGAATTGAAAACTATTCAAGACATTTTGATGGAAGAAAACCAGGAGAGCCTCCTTATACCCTTCTTGATTATTTTCCTGATGATTTTCTTGTATTTATCGATGAGTCCCATTTAACCATTCCTCAACTTAGAGCCATGTATCATGGTGATAAGTCGAGAAAGGACAATTTGGTAGAGTATGGTTTTAGATTACCCTCTGCCTATGATAATAGACCCTTAACCTTTGAGGAATTTTGGGAAAGAGTTCCTCAAGTAATTTTTGTTTCTGCTACTCCCGCAGAGTTTGAGTTGTCAGTGTCAGAACAGGTTGTAGAACAGCTTATAAGACCTACAGGACTTCTTGATCCTGAAATAGAAGTGCATCCTACAGAAGGACAGATAGACCATTTAATATCTGAGATAAAAAAGGTAGTAGCTCGTGGAGAACGAGTACTTGTTACTACACTTACCAAAAGAACAGCAGAAGATCTTGTTGAGTATCTTTCAAATCTTGGTATCAATGTTACTTATCTCCATTCCGAGATAGAAACTTTGGAAAGAACAGGGATTTTGCAGAGTTTAAGACTTGGAAAGTTTGATGTCCTTGTAGGAATAAACTTGCTTAGAGAAGGGCTTGATCTTCCTGAAGTATCTTTGGTGGCAATCCTTGATGCAGATAGGGAAGGATTTTTGAGATCAGAAAGATCTCTTATTCAGGTAATGGGAAGGGCTGCAAGAAACGTAAATGGTAAAGTAATAATGTATGCGGATGTGATAACGGACTCTATGAGGAGAGCTATTGAAGAGACACAAAGAAGAAGAAGAATTCAAATGGAATATAACCAGGCTCATGGTATAACTCCAAAGAGTATCAAAAAACCAGTAAAAGAGGTATTTGATTTTGTTGAAGCAGTATCAGAGAAAAAAGTTGATTATAAAGCAGTCTCTAAAAAGTTATCTATAGATGAGATTGAAGAGGTAATAAAACAACTTGAAAAGGAAATGTATGAAGCAGCTGCAGAGCTTGATTTTGAAAAGGCTGCCTATTTGAGGGATCAGATTAAAGAATTAAAAAATGAATTGAAAAAGAAGACAAGATTATGAGCGAGTATATTAGGATACGAGGGGCTAGAGAGCACAACCTAAAGAATATTAACTTAGATCTTCCAAGGAATAAATTGATAGTATTTACTGGTATTAGTGGCTCAGGCAAATCATCCCTTGCCTTTGATACTATTTATGCTGAGGGTCAGCGAAGATATGTGGAATCTCTGTCTACTTATGCAAGACAGTTTTTAGGACAGCTAAATAAGCCTGACGTGGATGTCATCGAAGGACTTTCACCTGCTATTTCTATAGATCAGAAGACCGTCATAAAGAATCCTAGATCTACGGTAGGTACTGTTACAGAGATTTATGACTATCTTAGACTTCTTTTTGCAAATATAGGAAAGCCTCATTGTCCTTTCTGTGGTATAGAGATTTCTGCTCAAACCTCTCAGGAAATTGTGGAAAAGATATTGTCTTGGGATGAAGGTACAAGGATTCAGATATTATCGCCTGTGGTTAGGGGAAGAAAGGGTGAGTATAAAAAACTCTTGGATAATTTAAGAAAAGAGGGGTTTTTAAGAGTAAAGATTGATGGAGAAATGTATTCTCTTGAAGATGAGATAGAATTGGATAAAAATAAAAAGCACGATATATATGTAGTTATAGATAGATTGGTAATAAAACCCGATGTAAGGACAAGACTGGCAGACTCAGTAGAGCTTGCTTTAAAACTTAGTGAGGGGCTTGTATTAGTTGAAAAGTATTTGGAGGATGGAAAATTTGAAGAACATATATTTAGTGAGAATTTTTCTTGTCCCATATGTGGTTTCAGCTTTGGAGAGATAACTCCAAGGCTATTTTCCTTTAATAGTCCTTATGGAGCTTGTCCTGCTTGTTCTGGACTTGGTGGGAAAAAGGAGTTTGATCCTGACCTTCTTTTGGACTATGAGAAATCAATCTCTGAAGGGGCTATAATTCCATGGGGAAAAGAAATCTCACCATATTATAGGATTTTACTTACCAACGTTGGGAAAAGGTTGGGTTTTACTCTTGATACTCCTTTGAAGTTTTTTACTGAAAACCAATTAAAGGCTCTTCTTTATGGAGTTCCCTTTGCTGTTGAGGTATATTTACCCGATTGGGATATAGATGGATATAGGCATTTTGAGGGTTTGATAAATATCTTTAACAAGAGGTATCAAGAGACAGAGTCTGAAGATGTGAGGACTTTTTATGAAAGATTTATGGTATTTTCTCCATGTAGTGTTTGTAATGGAAAGAGGCTTAAAAAGGAAGCCTTGTCGGTTTATATTAATGGAAAAAATATAGCAGATGTTTCCTCCATGAATATGCTGGAATTAAGGGAATTTTTTGAGAACCTTAACCTATCTGAAAGAGAAAAGATAATTGCCTCTCCAATACTAAAGGAGATTCTTCAGAGGGTAAATTTTCTTATTGAGGTAGGGGTTGACTATCTTACCCTTGATAGATCTGCAGATACTTTGTCGGGAGGAGAGTCTCAAAGGGTTCGTCTCGCTACTCAAATTGGGTCAGGACTTGTAGGGGTTATATATGTGTTGGATGAGCCAAGCATAGGTTTACATCCAAGAGATAATGAGAAGTTGATTAAGAACCTAAAGAGTTTAAGAGATCTTGGCAATACAGTCATAGTTGTGGAACATGATGAAGAGATAATGAGATCGGCAGATTTTATTGTAGATATAGGGCCAGGTGCAGGTGAAAAAGGAGGAGAAATTGTAGTAGCAGGTCCTCTCTCAGAAGTTCTGAAACATCCTACTTCTATTACTGCTCAATATTTAAGAGGTGAAAGACAAATACCTATACCTAAAAAGCGAAGAAGTATAGGAAGAAGATGGTTAGAGATTAAAGGAGCTAGGGCAAGAAATTTAAAGAATATAGATGTTAGAATTCCTCTTGGAACTTTTGTTTGTCTTACTGGAGTCTCAGGCTCTGGAAAGAGTACCCTTGTGGAGGAGATAATATATCCTGCTTTACAAAAGGCAATTCATGGTAAGAAGATAAAAAGCGAATATTACGATGAAATAAAAGGTACAGAGTATATTGATAAAGTTATAGTGATAGATCAATCTCCTATAGGAAGAACTCCTCGTTCTAACCCAGCTACTTATACTAATCTTTTTACCGAAATCCGAGAACTTTTTGCCCAACTTCCTGAGGCAAAGATGAGAGGATACAAGCCAGGCAGATTTAGTTTTAATGTTAAGGGGGGAAGGTGCGAAGCTTGTAAAGGCGAGGGAATGGTAAAAGTTGAAATGCATTTTTTACCTGATATTTATATCCCTTGTGAAGTATGTAAAGGAAAAAGATATAATAGTGAGACTTTAGAGATAACTTATAAAGGAAAAAATATAGCAGATGTTCTTGACATGAGTGTGGAAGAAGCACTGGAATTTTTTGAAAATTTCCCATCCATAAGGAGAAAGTTAGAAACTTTGTACGATGTAGGTCTTGGTTACATAAAATTAGGACAGCCTGCCACTACCCTTTCTGGGGGAGAAGCACAAAGAATTAAGCTTGCAGCTGAGCTTTCTAGAAGAAGTACAGGAAAGACTTTTTATATCCTTGATGAACCTACCACAGGACTCCATTTTGCTGATGTAGAAAAGTTACTAAATCTTCTTCATAGACTGGTAGATCAAGGAAATACGGTTCTTGTTATAGAACATAACTTAGATGTGATAAAAACTGCTGATTATATCATTGATTTAGGACCAGAGGGTGGAGATAGAGGGGGAGAGATTATAGCCGAAGGAACTCCCGAAGAAGTTGCTATGAATGGGAGATCTTATACAGGGAAGTTTTTAAGAAAAATACTTTTTAAGGAAGAGGCAAAAAGTGAAAGGTGCTCTTAAGTTAGATAAAGGGTTTATAGTAGTGGAATATGAAAGTAGTCTGATTAAGAGAGTATATTGGACAAATGAATCTGAAGAAGAGAAGAATTTTCCAGGAAGAGAACTTTTTATTGATTACTTTTCAGGTAAAAAAGTTGATTTTGGTGAGTTAAATATTGATTTGACTGAGTTTCCTTCTTTTTTTAAGAGAATTTATGAGGTTGCAAGAAGAATACCCTATGGAAAGGTTACAAGTTATAAGAGTATTGCAGAACTTATTGGAAATAGTAAGCTTCAGAGGGTTGTAGGAAATGCTATGAAAAACAATCCTTTCTTGATTATAGTCCCATGTCATCGAGTTGTAAAAAGTGATGGAAGTTTAGGAAATTTTTCTCTTGGAGTCGAATTTAAAAAATACTTATTGACCTTAGAGGGGGTAAGGTTGGAGAATGAAAAGGTATCTTGCTTTAGATATTGGTGGTACTAAGATTGCCTGCGGAAGGTTTACTGAAGACGGTCTTTTAGAAGAAAAGATTTTATTCCCCACAAGAGCAGAAAGAGGTTATAAAGAGATTTTAAAAGATATAGTTTCTGTACTTTTAAGGTTGAAGACTGAGGATACTATAGCTCTTGGAGTTGGTACTGCAGGTCCCCTTGATAGAATTAAAGGAGAGATATATTCTCCGCCTAATCTCCCAGGTTGGGATGGTGTTCCTCTAAAGAAAGATCTTTATGAAAATTTGAAAATTCCTATTTTCATTGACAATGATGCTAATGCTGCTTGTTTAGGAGAATATATTTTTGGTGCTGGAAAAGGAGTAAAAAATATGGTTTATGTTACAGTAAGCACTGGTATAGGTGGAGGAATTATTATAAATGGTAGTTTAGTACATGGAGTAAGGGATAGTGCTGGAGAAGTGGGGCATCAAACCATAGTTCCTGATGGTCCTTTATGTAATTGTGGAAATAAAGGATGTTTAGAAGCTCTCTCTTCGGGCACTGCTATAGCTAAAAGAGCAATGGAAGAAATTAATAGTGGAAAGGATACTATATTAAAGCAATGGGCGAAAAATGAAAAAATAACTGCGAAGCATGTTAGGGAAGCTATGCTTATGGGGGACGAAGTTGCGAGAGAGATTTGGAATAACGCTATGGAATATTTGGGTATAGGCATAGGAAATATTATTACCATTGTTTCGCCTGAAAGAGTGGTTATAGGTGGAAGTATTGGGCTTTCAGGTAAAGATGTAATTGAAAAAATAAGAGAAGTGGTTAAGCGGAGGGTTTTTCTTGTGCCTGTAGATATGGTAGATATAGTTCAAGCAGAATTAGGCGAAGATGTAGGTATATATGGTGCTTTTGCGGTAGCTTTAGTAGAAATGAGAAATAGAGGAGGGGATTAATAGAACCCCCTCCTCTATTTTGATGGAGTCATAAAAGGCATAGTTGCGTTGAGATTTAATGGCTCTTTTTGTCTTATTATTTTTCCTTGTGGAAGAGTTCTTAAGGCATTTGGAGATAGGTTAGAATTAATCTTTATATCTTGCCATAAGATCTCAATATAAGGTCTATTTTGAACGTCATATATTATTATCTTTGTAGGGTAGTAATCTTTGGTAATATAGAACTCAAAGTAAGAGTAATTAGTTTTTAACTCTGGTTTTAAAGGAACTCCTGTGATTTTATAGAGCTTTTGATTTTTATCTGTTATCTCTTCCACTTTTAAGGAGAAGTCATCTTTACTTCCAACCATAGGCAATGTGGAGAAAGACATAGTGTAGGTCTGGGTAGTAGTATAAGGTGCTTCAATTATTTGTTTTGTTGATGGTGAATACATTCTTGTAATTTTTTTCTCCCCGTCAATTAAAATTATTTGTCCCGCAAGAAGGGCTGGCTCTGTAAAGTCTATTCTCAATATTTCAGGATTTTTTATTGCTTTTAACTCCATAGACATTTTTGTAGGTAAGCTTTCCCCTTTACTTGAATAAGAATATACTGTTATAGTCATTTTCATACTTATATCCTTTGCAGAGCTCCATTTTTGCTCAAGATTCTTTAAAATGTCCTCTCCTGTTTTTGCATAAATTATAGAGGGTATTAGAAGAAGAATTACAAGAAAACTAAGAATTTTTTTCATTTTTTAGCCTCCTTTAAAATTGATAGGTTATTTTAAGGCCAAGACTTGTATTCTCTTGAGTTGTATTCTTTTCATATTTTAAATATATACTGTTCCACATCGTACCCTGTAAAGTTGGAAAGTTTAACGCTAATTGCATATAGCTCCAGTTATTATTTTTTGAAGATAATACATATCTAATAGAGCTTGACAAGCTAAGATAATTAGATAGATTCCAGGTCAGATTTATTCCCAAATTAAATTTGTGCTCTGAATCTTTAAAGTTGTAAAAATATCCGAGTATATATTCTGGAAATATTGTTGAGGACAAAGGTAGACTTAGGCTGATAATTCCTCCTATGTCACCAGGATCAAATATACAGAAAGAAGGAGTATTAGGGTTTAAGTATCCCAAAAGTCCTTTTATAGATAAACTTCCTAAAGATAGACTAGCGCTATTTAATATACTTCCATAAATGACGGAATCTTTGAGATATAGGCTGGCATTTTGAATTATGTTTATATTTCCAAGGGGAAGGTTAGCTTTATTTAATAAAGAGATATCAATTAAATAATTTTCTTGTCCATCATTAATGGATGTTAATGATAGGTTAATATATTTGTTGTCTGTGATTTTAGAGTTCCAACCTAAAATCTTTAACGGGATTTCGTTGGGTAAGTGGTAATAATAAGGAAGATCAAAGAATTTTCTTGCTCCGTATCCTGAAAGGTAAAATATCTCATTGTTGTAAAGATAAAAGCTAATTTGATGTCCCTTTAATTCTAGATTCTCTGTCATGAGATTAAGATAAGGATAGAATTTTCCGTAGATAAACTTTATATATAAGGTTTGAAGGAAGATCTTATAGGAAAAAACTGAATTGGGATTATAAAATAAAGAAAGTCCTGCACCTAAATTCTCGCTCCACCATTTTTCAACGGAAAAGATATAGTCTTGGCCGTAAACGGAATTAACCTCAGTACTAATTTCAAGATTTCCCCATTCTTGGGAGAAAGCTGGTGAAACTATAAAAATAAGGACGGTAAAAATCAGAATCGTTTTTCTCATATTTCCCTCCCTTTTGACAATTTCTATAATTCTTTTTATAATCCAAAAAAGAATATTTAGCAAGTGAGATGGAAAAACAAAGATTAAATGCTCTCTTTGTTTTAATATTGTTTGTTTTAGATTTGACTTTGTTAAGTCTTGCTCTTCCTATTGCTTATAATCTTCGTTTTAATCTCTTAAGTAGAGTTAGTTACTTCTATGTAGAGCCAAATGAAGCACCGCAATTTTTTCCTTATTATCTTACTGTAAGCATTGTACTTACAATATTATGGATTATTTTGCTCGTTTTTAGTAAAGCCTACAATTTTAAAAATCTTTTCTCTTATTATCCAGTAGTTAATGCTATCACTTTGGGAGTATTTATAGTATCTTCTTTATCCTTCTTTTATAGGGGGTTTTCCTATTCAAGATTGGTCTTTATATTAACTTGGGGAGTTGCTCTTTTGCTAACTTTTCTTTCTAGATTAGTTCTTTATATATTAAGGTTGACAATTTTGGGTAAAAAACCGTTGAGGATTCTGATTATTGGCAACAACGAATTTGCAAGATCTATAATTTCATCTCAGAGGAATAGGAACTATACAGAATACGAGACAATAGATAGAGAAAATTTAGATTTTAGTGATCTTGAGAAAATTGTCTCTGAAAAAGACATACAAGAGATTATTGTGGCAGGAAAAATCTCTGATGATGAATTGTTGAAATTAGTTTCCTTGAAGAGGAAAAGAAGTATATCTATAAAGGTGGTTCCAGAAGGATATTTAATTTTTGCTAAAAGAATTTCTTTTGACGAGATTAGTGGTATACCTTTATTGGAGATAGAATTATCTGCCCTTGAGGGATTCCAGGGATATATAAAAGAAGCTCTGGATTTTGTTCTTGGAACTTTAGGCTTAATAGTTTTTTCGCCTCTTTTTTTAATAATAGCAATTCTTATAAAATTAGATTCTCCTGGACCTGTGTTTTATAAACATTTGAGGGTTGGGAGATATGGTAAACCCTTTTATCTTTGGAAATTTAGGACCATGTATAAGGATGCAGATAAGATCCTTGATAAATATCCTGAATTAAAAAAAGAATTTGAAAAAGAGTTTAAGTTGAAGAATGATCCAAGGGTAACAAAAGTAGGGAAGTTTTTAAGAAAGTTTAGTTTGGATGAGATTCCTCAAATATTCAACATTTTAAAAGGAGAGATGAGTGTAGTAGGACCAAGACCAGTTACTTATAAAGAGCTGGAAAAATATGGAGAATATGCTGAGGAAATATTAAGGGTAAAACCAGGTTTAACAGGCCTTTGGCAGGTAAGTGGAAGAAGTGATGTAGATTATTCTCAAAGAATTAAGTTTGATCTTTACTATATCCAGAATTGGAGCATCTTATTGGATATAAAAATTATTTTGAAAACTATTCCCTCAGTCCTCTTCGGTAAAGGTGCTTATTAAATTATGTTATAATTTTTTATAGTTATGGATGATATTCTTAACGAAATGGTGTTAGTACTCAATAGTAATTACGAACCCTTGGATGTATGTAAAGTAAAAAGGGCAATAAGTCTTATTATGCAAAAAAAAGCTGAGACTATAGAAACCAACAGTGGTTTTGTAAAATCAGCTTCCATGGAAATAGAGGTTCCTTCGGTTATCAGACTTCTTTATTATGTGAAAAGGCCAAGATTAGAGCTGAAATTATCAAGAAAAGGAATATTTCTAAGGGACAATTATACTTGTCAATATTGTGGCAAAAAGGGTGGTGAGTTGACTATTGATCATGTGATACCTAAAAGGCTTGGCGGAAAATCTGTTTGGGAAAATCTGGTTACTGCTTGTAAAGAATGTAACCATAAGAAGGGCGATAAAACTTTGGAAGAAGCTAATATGAAGTTACTTAGAGAACCAAAACCTCCTAAAAATGTTTATTATTTTAGATTGACGAGATATCTTGATTGTGATAAGAATGAGGGGTGGAAAAAGTATTTCTTCGTGGATGAGTAAGAATTGATTTTGAAAAAGGAGGGAGTTTATTTGTGGTATAAACTTACAAAAGAAGAAGTGCTGAAAGAACTAAGGGTAGATCCTGAAAAGGGTTTGGCAGAGCAAGAAGTCGAAGAAAGAAGGAAAAAATATGGAGAAAACAAAATCCCCGAGAAAAAATCAAAAAGTTTCATAAATATATTTTTTAGTCAATTTAAAGAATTTCTTACTATTGTTCTTATAATTGCAACTCTAATATCTTTTCTTCTTGGAGAGATAAAAGATGCTGTTGCGATCTTAATTATTGTTATAATCAATGCTATTCTTGGGAGTGTTCAAGAATATAAAGCTGAAAAAACCCTTGAATCTCTTAAATCTTATGTTTCTCCAAAAGCGAATGTATTGAGAGATGGAAAAATTATAAAAGTAGATATTGAAGAATTGGTTCCTGGAGATATAGTTTTGATTGAGGAAGGAGAAAAAATGCCAGCTGATTTAAGGTTGATTGAAACTAACAATCTACAGGTAGATGAATCTATATTGATAGGAGAATCGGTTCCTGTAAGAAAGGATGCAGATTTTGTTGCTCAAGAAGATATAACTTTAGGAGATCAAATTAATATGGCATTTAAAGGAACCACAGTCGTAAGTGGTAGAGGCAAAGGTGTTGTTGTGGGGACTGGTTTAAACACAGCTCTTGGAGATATTGCTAAAATGCTTTCAGAGATGGAGGAAGAACCTACTCCTCTGCAAAAAGAACTTGAAAAATTAGGAAAACAGCTCACTTATGTAATATTATCCCTGGTGGCTCTTCTTCTTTTTATTGGAATTATACAAGAAAGAGAATTTTTTGATATGTTTCTTACTGCAGTAAGTCTTGCTGTTGCAGCAATACCTGAGGGTTTACCTACAGTAATAACCATTCTTCTTGCCATTGGAGTCCAAGAGATGGCTAAGAGGAAAGCAATAGTGAGAAAACTTTCAGCGGTAGAGGCTTTAGGAGCAACCTCTGTAATCTGTACTGATAAGACAGGAACTTTGACGGAAAATAAAATGGATTTGGTAAAAATAGTATTGCCTAACGGGGAGATGGTAGAAAAAAAAGACTATAAGAAACAAAAGGAAAAGATAAGAGATATACTTGAGACAGCGCTTCTTGCTAGTAGTGTAAGAGTAACTAGTGATGGTAGTTATATAGGAGATGCTTTAGATGTAGCAATTTATAAGAATTTTGAAGAGACTTATGGTAATAAACCTGAGAATTTAACAAAAGTAGATGAGCTTCCTTTTGATTCTTCTCGAAAAAGAGTGAGTATTTTATACAAGGTCTTATCTGAAGACAAGTATTTATTGTGTGTAAAAGGTGCGGGAGAAGAGATATTACAAAGAAGTAATACTTACCAAGAAGAGAATGTGATAAAACCTATGAGTGTTGAAGATAGAAAAAGATTTATGGAGATTCAGGATCTTCTTTCTAAAGATGGATTAAGGGTTCTTGCGGTTGCTAAAAGAGAGTTTGATGAGATTGATGAAAGAGATGAATGGGAAAAGGATTTAATCTTTTTAGGTTTTATAGCTTTTATGGATCCTTTGAGAGAAGGTGTAAAAGAGGCTATTGAGAAATGTAAAGAGGCAGGCATAAGACCCATTATTGTTACAGGAGACTATTTACTTACTGCTAAAAAGATTGCTGAAGATTTAGGTATAGATGTCGATAGTGGATCTACCTATACTGGATTAGATTTACAGAGGCAAGATCTAGATTCTCTTGATTGGGATAGCGTGGTACTTTTCTCTAGAGTTCTTCCAGAGCAAAAGATGAACATAGTAAAAGAGTTAAAAGAAAGAGGAGAAATAGTGGCTATGACTGGAGATGGAGTAAATGATGCTCCTGCTTTGAAAATGGCAGATATAGGGGTAGGAATGGGATTGAGGGGAACCGATGTAGCAAGAGAAGCCTCTGATTTGGTGCTTTTAGATGATAGTTTTGCAACTATAGTCAGAGCAGTAGAAGAAGGTAGGAGGATTTTTGATAATATTAGAAAGGTTACTTATTATCTGTTAACTTGCAATTTTAGCGAAATTTTAGTGGTTAGTTTAAGTGTATTTTTAGGCTATCCTTTACCTTTGACTCCTATAGAGCTTCTATGGATAAATTTGGTGACTGATGGCTTTCCTGCTCTTGCTCTTGGAGTCGAGCCCCCTGAGAAAGATATCATGAGTCGAAAGCCTCGCAAATTGAATGAAGGGATTATTAATAAGAGTATGTGGAAAAATATTATTATCGATGGTATTCTTATAGGTATAGCGGCTTTTGTGCTTTTTGTGATAGGAAGTAAGGAGAACATTAATACTGGAAGGACTATGGCTTTTACAGGTATTGTTTTTTCTCAAATATTTCAAGCATTAAGACTGTCTTTAAGAAAGAGAAAAAGTCTTTTTAGAGAGAGATTTTCTAATAAGTATTTAACTCTTGCGGTATTGTTTTCTCTGTTTTTGCAAGTTCTTGTAGTGTTTACTCCTATAGGGATAAGATTTTTTAATTTGGAAAGGTTAAGTGTAAGAGAATTTTTATTGACTTTAGTCTTGGCTCTGTTTCCTATCTATCTATTAACGGGAGAGAAAATTTATGAAAAGATTTTTAAGAGAAATATTAATTTATAGTATAAGTTTTCTGCTTATAGCCTTTTTGACGAGCCAATTATTTTCTCTTGAAAAAAGACCATATTTTGAGACTCCGGATAAGATTGTGGATAATAACAATAAAGAGTTTAAATCTAACGTAGAAGGTTATACCTTGACTCAAACTTTTGCAAGTACAGAGACTTATAAAGGTGCTACAAATTCAACTAGCTTGTCAAATCCTCAAGAAGTGAAGCAACAAGAAATAAGGCAACCGGATGAGATAATTTATGAAGTAAGAGTTGGCGATACCATGATAGGAATAGCGCAAAAATATGGTGTTGATTGGAGAGAAATAGCTAAGGTAAATAAATTAAAGGATCCAAATTATTTAGTTGTAGGGCAAAAATTAATCATACCTTTGAGGTCTAAAGGCCAATAGGTACTTGTCTGTAAGGTATTTATCTGGTATAATTTACTCAAGAGTGCGGACGTAGCTCAGTCGGTAGAGCGAGGGACTGAAAATCCCTGCGTCGGGGGTTCGATTCCCTCCGTCCGCACCATAACATAAAGGAGAATAAACTTAAGATTGAGAGAGTTTGAATTTGATATAAATTTAAATTTCCCTTTATGGTTTCTTAAAAACTCCCGAAGCGCCCGTAGCTCAGTAGGACAGAGCAGCGGTTTCCTAAACCGCGTGTCGGGGGTTCGAATCCCTTCGGGCGCACCAATTTTGAATACCCGCCTTAACTCCTACCCTACGCTTCAATATTCAAATAGTGGAGGTGGTATTTTATAAGAAGAATTTGTAGCTCTCTGTTAAAGCATGCTTCATTTATTAGATTTTTTAATAGAAAAGTTTTAGGGAGGTAGGAGAAATGGCAGAGGTAAAGCTTGAAAATGTGACTAAAAAATTTGGGGATGTTATAGCGGTAAATAATGTAAATCTTGATATTAAAGACAAAGAATTTATTGTATTGGTTGGCCCATCAGGGTGTGGTAAGACAACTACATTAAGAATGATCGCAGGATTAGAGGAAGTTACTTCTGGTAATATTTATATTGATGGAAAAGTTGTTAATGATGTTCCACCTAAAGATCGTGATATAGCAATGGTGTTCCAGAACTATGCTCTTTATCCTCATATGACAGTTTATGACAACATGGCTTTTGGTCTTAAATTAAGAAAGTATCCTAAGAGTGAGATTGACCGAAGAGTAAAAGCAGCAGCGGAAATGCTTGGAATTGAAAATCTATTAAAGAGAAAACCGAAAGAACTTTCAGGTGGTCAGAGACAGCGTGTTGCTTTAGGTCGTGCTATTGTTCGTGAGCCAAAGGTCTTCTTAATGGATGAGCCTCTTTCAAACTTAGATGCGAAATTAAGGGTACAGATGAGAGCTGAGCTTAAGAAACTTCAAAGAACTCTTGGGGTTACAACGATTTATGTTACTCATGATCAGACGGAAGCAATGACAATGGGAGATAGGATTGTAGTAATGAAAGATGGAGTGGTACAACAAGTAGACGATCCTTTAACGGTTTATGAAAAGCCTAACAACGTATTTGTGGCAGGTTTTATAGGAAGTCCTCCAATGAACTTCATTGATGCTACATTGTCCTCTGATGCTAGAGTTCTTGATTTGGGTAGTTTCAAGCTTGGTATTCCTGCTGATATGCAGAGTTTTGTTGCGGAACAAGCCAAAGATTATCTTGGTAAAAAAGTGATACTTGGGGTAAGACCTGAGCATATATATGAAGTAAGTCTTATAAAGACTGAAGATCTTATTCCTGAAGCTGTAGCGGATATGAGAGTAGAGGTACTTGAACCTATGGGAACTGAAGTATATTTGTATCTTATAAATGGTCCAGTAAGTGTAGTAGCAAGAGTAGGATCTGAGACTAAAGCAAGAATGGGTGAAAATGTGAAGGTAATGTTTGATTTAAGAAAAATGCATCTTTTTGATCCTGTAACTCAGGTTGCGATAATTTAGAAGAAGTAAAGGGAAATGGGTATTAGGGTTTATGATTAAGAAGGGGGATCAAAATTCCCCCTTCTTTAATAATTAATAATTAACATGTGTTAGTGGGGAGGTTGTCATGATAAAAAAGTATTTTAATTTAGTTCTCCATTCCCATCTTCCTTATGTTAAGAAAGCTGGAAGATGGCCTTTTGGAGAGGAATGGTTTTTTGAAGCTATGTTGGAGACCTATATACCCCTTTCTATGGCTTTTTATAGATTAATTGATAAAGGCATAGATTTTAGATTAACTCTAGGAGTTACGCCAGTTCTTATGGAACAAATGCTGGATTCTTATATGATATACGAAACAGAAAAATATATAGAAACAAAAATAGAATCTGCTCAAAAGGAGTTAGAAATATATAGTAAGGAAAATAAGAAAGAAGTCGAAGTTGTTAAGTTCTATATTAATTATTTCAGTGAAATTTTGGACTTTTTTAAACATAAAATCTCTATGGATGTATTAGGCTTTTGGAGAAAATTACAAGATGAAGGATATTTAGATATAATTACCTCTTCTGCAACTCATGCATATTTACCCTTGCTAAAGAAGAGCTCTTCTATATATGCTCAGCTTTACGTGGGAAAGGAAACTTATGTAAGAAATATGGGAAGATCTCCAAGAGGGATATGGCTCCCTGAATGTGCTTATAAACCTGGAATTGAAAACTTTCTTGAAGATCTTGGCATACATTATTTCTTTGTAGATACACATACTATTCTTGGAGGAGAGGCTTTAAATTATCCTGATTTAAATTCGAAAAGAGAAAAGATAGATAAGAATATTTATAGACCTTATTGGGTTTCAAATAGTAATGTGGCTGTTTTTGGAAGAGATAGTAGAACAGGTATGCAAGTTTGGTCTGCAGAGTGGGGATATCCAGGAGATGGAGTCTATAGAGAGTTTCATAAAAAGTCAGAAAGATCAGGTCTTCAATATTGGAGGATAACTGATAAGAGAAAAGATCTTGGAGAAAAGGATGTCTATGATCCTAAGGTAGCAAGAGGGAGAGTATATGAGCATGCGGAACATTTTGTTAGTATTTTAGAAGAGGAAATTAATACCGATGGAATAATAACAGCGATGTATGATACTGAACTTTTTGGACATTGGTGGTTCGAAGGGGTATGGTTTTTAGAGCGAGTTTTTGAATTATTACATGAAAGTAAAAAAGTCAAAAGTATAAATTCTTCTTTGGCTCTTGAAAAATATCCTCCTCTTGAAAGAATCGAGCTTCCTGAGTCTTCTTGGGGTAGGGGAGGAAAACACGAGGTTTGGTTAAACGATGAAACAGTAGGGTTATGGAAAAAGATTTATGAAATTGAGGAAGAAAATGAGAATTTTATCGATAAAGTTAAAAATGCTCAGTTAAATTTATGGAAGGAAAAGGTTGTGAAACAAATTTGTAGAGAAAAATTATTATTAGAAAGTAGTGATTGGCCTTTCTTAATTACTACTGGTCAGGCCAAGGAATATGGATATCAAAGGTTCGAAGAACATTATTTAAATTACAAAACTTTATTGACTTACTTTGAGCTTTTTGAAGTCTCTGTGAAAGAATTTGAGTTTTTGAAAAAACTTGAAGATAAAGACTCTCTCTTTAATTTCATAGATTATAAAATATTTGAAAGGAGGTAAAAGATGACTAAAAGTATATATTTTTCATTAGGAATACACAACCATCAACCTGTAGGTAATTTTGATTTTGTAATTGAAAGAGCTTATGAGATGAGTTACAAACCTCTTATTAATTTTTTCTTTAAACATCCTGATTTTCCTATAAATGTTCACTTTTCAGGTTTTTTACTTCTTTGGCTTGAAAAAAATCATCCTGAGTATTTTGAAAAATTAAAGATTATGGCAGAAAGGGGACAAATTGAGTTTGTAAGTGGAGGTTTCTATGAGCCGATCTTACCCATAATACCTGATAAAGATAAAGTCCAGCAAATAAAGAAGTTAAACAAATATATTTACGATAAGTTTGGTCAAACTCCTAAGGGAATGTGGCTTGCTGAGAGGGTTTGGGAACCTCATCTTGTGAAATATATTGCAGAAGCAGGTATTGAATATGTGGTAGTAGATGATGCTCATTTCTTTTCTGTAGGATTAAAGGAAGAGGATCTTTTTGGCTATTATCTTATGGAGGAGCAAGGATATAAGCTTGCGGTGTTTCCCATAAGTATGAAATTACGATACCTGATTCCCTTTGCTGATCCAGAGGAAACTATTACATATCTCGATAAATTTGCTTCAGAAGATAAAAGTAAAATTGCTCTTTTGTTTGATGATGGAGAGAAATTTGGACTTTGGCCTGATACTTACAGGACTGTGTATGAAGAAGGCTGGTTGGAAACATTTGTAAGTAAGATAAAAGAAAATTTTTTGTTAGTAACACCTGTTAATTTATATACCTATATGCAAAGGGTAAAGCCAAAGGGAAGAATATATCTTCCCACAGCTTCTTATAGAGAGATGATGGAATGGGTTTTGTTTCCTGAAGCTCAGAAAGAACTCGAAGAATTAGTAGAAAAACTTAAAACAGAGAATTTATGGGATAAGTTTTCTCCTTATGTAAAAGGTGGTTTTTGGAGGAATTTTCTTGCTAAATATGACGAATCTAATCATATGCAAAAGAAAATGCTTTATGTTTGGAAAAAAGTTCAAGATTCCCCTAATGAAGAAGTTAAGGAAAAGGCGATGGAGGAGGTCTTTCAAGGACAAGCAAACGATGCATATTGGCATGGTATCTTTGGGGGGCTTTATCTTCCACATCTGAGGACGGCTATATATGAACACTTGATTAAAGCGGAAAATTATCTGGAAAATAGTGAGATACGCTTTAATATCTTTGATTTTGATTGTGATGGAAATGACGAGATAATTGTTGAATCTCCATTTTTTAATTTGTATCTTTCGCCAAATCATGGGGGATCTGTACTTGAATGGGATTTTAAGACTAAGGCTTTCAATCTCACTAATGTCTTAACTAGAAGAAAAGAAGCCTATCATTCTAAGTTATCTTATGTGACATCTGAGGCTCAGGGGAAAAGTATACATGAGAGATGGACTGCTAAAGAAGAAGGATTAGAGAATATTCTATTTTACGATAATCATAGGAGAGTTTCTTTTACCGAAAAGATTTTTGAGAGTGAGCCTGTCCTTGAAGATCTATGGAAAGATAGTTCAAGACTTGAAGTTGATAGTTTTTATGAAAATTATGATTATGAAATAAACAAAGATGAGAATAAAATTAGAGTTTTATTCAGTGGAGTTTTTAGAGGATTTGAGCTTTGTAAGAGTTATATTCTTTACAAAGATAAAAGTTTTGTTGATGTGGTGTATGAGATTAAGAATGTTTCAGAAACACCTATAAGTCTAAATTTCGGATGGGAAATAAATTTGAACTTTTTAGCTCCTAATCATCCTGATTATTATTTTTTGATAGGTGATCAAAAATATCCTCTCTCTTCTTTTGGTATAGAGAAAGTTAATAATTGGAAAATATTCTCTGGTATAGGAATAGAATTAGAGTGTGTATTAGATGTAGAGGCTAGTTTATATAGGTATCCAATAGAGACTGTATCTTTATCTGAGGAGGGATTTGAGAGAGTTTATCAGGGAAGTGCTCTTATTCACTTCTACAAAGTAGATTTACCAGTTGGTTCAACTTGGAGAACTACCATAAGATTTTGGGTTAAGTAATTTTTGGTGCGCCCGAGAGGAATTGAACCTCCAACCTTCGGCTTCGGAGGCCGATGCTCTATCCCTTTGAGCTACGGGCGCACCTATTAGTTATTAATCAAAATAGGTTAGATATATTAATAAACTTTCTATTATTAAAATTACGAAATAAAATTCCATTAGGACAGATATATCAATCTTTATTTTCCACCATTCACGATTTGGGATTAATGGAATTTGAAGATTTAAAAGTTTAATAACTTTATTACGAAGATGAATTGATAGTAATATTGAGGCAAGGAAAAATGGAATGTAGAATTTAACTAATAATCTTACATTGAAGTCGTATTCAAAATTTAGGATTATATTCTTATCTACAAAAACATAAACTAAAGTAGTTACAGTATATAGAAGCATGAAAAAAGGAAGGTAATCTGTAAAGCTTTTTAAAGTTTTTAGAGAGGATTCTTTATCCTTAATTTTTAATAACAAAAGAGTAAAGAATCCAGAGCCTCCTAAGATATAGCATATGGAGACAAAATGTAAAATTATATTAACAAAATATAATAGATCAAAATTCCTCATCTCTAATTAGAATTTTACCCAAATTTAAAATTTTTATCATTTCTTCATGTATTTTACCGTTTGAAAACAAGATATTATCAGTATAAATATTAATCTTATTTCCAGAAAAATCAGTTACTTTTCCCTTTGCTTCTTCTACTATAATAATACCCGCAGCAATATCCCAGGGTTTTAGTTTTTTAGCCCAAAATCCATCGAGTCTTCCACAACCAACATAGGCTATTTCTAATGCTGCGGATCCTGTTCTTCTTATACCGTGAGTTCTTGAGGAAAAGTTTATGAATGGAAGAAAATTTTTTTCATCAAGGCTTAGCTCATATGGGAATGCAAAGCTAATGAGAGAATCATTTATTTTTTCAGTTTCAGAGACTTTTATCCTTCTTTCATTTAAATATGCACCCTCATCTTTCATGGCATAGAACAGCTCATCTCTTATTGGATCATAGATTAAGCCTAATAATATTTCTTCATTCCTAATAAGAGCAACACTTATCCCGAAAAAGGGAAAGTTGTGAGCATAATTCGTAGTTCCATCTAATGGATCTACTATCCATATATATTCTGAGTTCTTGTTTATTAGGCCCAATTCTTCAGTTAGTATTGAGTGATCAGGAAAATTATCTTCTATAGATTTTAAGATGTTCTCTTCAGAGAGTTTATCTACTTGGGTTACTAAGTTTGATATTCCTTTAAGTTTTATTTCTTTCTCTTTATTTATATACTCTAAAAGTATATGACCAGATTTTTTAATTGTTTTTGTAGCTATATCAAGAATTTCCCTCATAATTTTAATTATATACTTATTTTTTCTTTTTTAAAACTGTTGACAAAGGGAAAATAATAGAATAATATATATACAGTTTTAATATATAGCATAAAAGTTTTTATATACCAAACAAATAAAAGATTAATTATAATAGAATTGAGGAGGTGAGAATATCATGAGTAGAAAATTATGCGATATATGTGGAGTAAACCCTGCAACCATTAGGGTTTATACCATAAAAAATGGCCAAAGACGGATTCTTGATATATGCGAAGAATGTTATGCAAAACAAAGGAGACAAGAAAGATCTTATTCTCCTTTAGAATCTCTCTTCTTTGGGGATCTTTTTAGAGACTTTTTTGGAGAAGATTTTGGTCTTCCCTTTGAAGGATCCTTAGGAAGAGAGAGAGAATCTATAGATTTGAATGATTATTTGAGTAATGTATCAAAGGATCTTTTACAGCAAGCTGCCAAAAAAGCAATTGATTTTGGTAAGAAGCAGGTAGGTACTGAACATTTACTCTATGTTCTCTTGGATAATGACGTAGTGAATGAGATTTTAAAGCAGTTTAAGATTTCTCCACAAGAGATTAAGGCTTATATAGACAATAATGCTCCTAAGGGTGGATTTAAGCCTGAGGGAGAGGAGGTAGAAGTAGATATATCTCCAAGACTGAAAAGCGCTTTAGAGAGAGCTTTTATGGCTGCAAGGGATCTGGAGCATAATTATATAGGACCAGAGCATCTTTTAATAGGGCTCGCTGAGGAAGAAGAAGGATTTGCTGCTAATGTTCTAAGAAAATATGGTTTGACTCCACAAGCTTTAAGACAAGCAACTATAAGGGTTGTAGGTAGAGGTAAAGAGGCTGGTAAAGGAGTTAGAAGGTCTAATACTCCAACTCTTGATAAGTTCTCTCGTGATTTAACCGAATTGGCAAGACAAGGTAAGTTAGATCCTGTGATAGGAAGAGCAAAGGAAATTGAGACTGTAATTGAAGTTCTTGCAAGAAGAAAGAAGAACAACCCTGTGCTTATAGGAGAGCCAGGTGTAGGTAAGACAGCAATTGTAGAGGGGCTTGCTCAAAGAATTGTTAAAGGAGAAGTTCCAGAAGTTTTGAGAGATAAAAGATTAGTCGAATTAAACATAAATACTTTAGTTGCAGGAACAAAGTATAGAGGAGAGTTGGAAGAGAGAGTTAAGCAGATCTTGGATGAGATAATAGCCAACCAAGATAGCCTTATAATATTTATCGATGAAATTCATACTATTGTGGGAGCAGGTGCCGCTGGAGAAGGAAGTTTAGATATTGCTAATGCCTTTAAACCTGCATTAGCAAGGGGAGAACTACACTTGATTGGTGCTACAACATTAAATGAATATCAAAAATATATTGAAAAGGATCCTGCCCTTGAGAGAAGATTTCAACCTATATTTGTTTCTGAGCCTACAGTAGAGCAAACAATAATGATATTGAGAGGTTTGAGAGATAGGTTTGAGGCTCATCACAAGGTAAAAATTACTGATGAGGCGATAATTGCTGCTGCTGAGCTTTCAGATAAGTATATCACTAACAGATACTTGCCTGATAAGGCTATAGATCTCATAGATCAGGCGGCTGCTAGGGTAAGAATTATGATGACTTCAAGACCTGCCGAAATACAGGAACTTGAAGCTAAGATTCAGTCTTTGAAGAGGGAGCAAGAATATGCATCTTCGAGAAAACAGTATGATAGAGCAAAGGAGCTTGAAGAACAGATCCAGAAATTAGAGAAGGAATTACAAGAAAAAACTGAGGCTTGGAAAAAAGAAATAGCATCTGATGTTCCAGAGGTAAGAGCTAAACATATAGCTGAAATAGTTTCTTCACTTACTGGTATTCCTGTAACAGAGCTTACTACCGATGAAAAAGAGAGATTATTAAAGTTAGAGGAAAAACTTCATGAAAGGGTGGTAGGACAGGATGAAGCTATAAAGGCAGTAAGTGATGCTATAAGGTTGGCAAGAGCAGGTCTTAGGGAAAAGAATAGACCTATTGCTACTTTTCTGTTCCTTGGTCCTACTGGAGTAGGTAAGACAGAGCTTGCAAGGGCGCTTGCATGGGCAGTGTTTGGGGATGAAGATGCTATTATTCGTATTGACATGAGTGAATATATGGAGAGACATACTGTTTCAAGGTTGATTGGTGCACCACCAGGATATGTAGGATATGAAGAGGGAGGACAACTTACTGAGAAGGTACGTAGAAGACCATATAGTGTCATTCTCTTAGATGAAATAGAGAAAGCGCATCCCGATGTACATAATATATTGTTACAGGTATTTGACGCAGGAAGACTTACTGATGGAAAAGGAAGGGTTGTGGACTTTACAAATACCATAATTATAATGACAAGTAATATAGGATCTGACATTATTCAGGCCAATTTAACTGCTACAGGAAGAGATAAGTTAAGCTATGAGCAGCTTAAAGAAAAGCTTATGGATATACTTAAGAGATACTTTAGACCAGAATTTCTTAATAGAATTGATGAAATAATAGTATTCCATGCGTTAACTAAGGAGCAGGTCAGAGATATTGTCAAGTTACAACTTGAGAGAGTAAGGAGAACGGCTAGGGCTCAAAATATAGAGCTCGTGTTTGATGAGTCAGTGGTAGATTTCTTTGCTGAGATAGGATATAGCCCTGAATTTGGGGCAAGAGAGCTCAAGAGAAAGATTAGAAATGAACTTGAGACAAAGCTTGCTAAGGCTATGCTTGAAGGAGCAATTCAAGAAGGAGATAAGATTAGGGTAGTTTATAATAAAGAGAAAAATACAATAGAGTTTGAGAAGATAACTGAAGAAGCGAAGATAAACTAAGGATAAAAAGATAGGTAGGGTTTTCCCTGCCTATCTTTTTAATAATAATTTTTGGGGGTGAAAAGGATGGAAATTCAAATTGTAGAAATTGAGAAGCCTGCTGAGGTAAATGTTATTATTGGGCAGACTCACTTTATTAAATCTGTTGAAGATTTATATGAGGCCATTGTGAACACTGTTCCAGGAGCTAAATTTGGTATTGCTTTTTGTGAGGCTTCAGGTCCTGCTCTTATAAGACATGTGGGAACTGATGAAGAGATGGAAAATCTTGCAGTTAAAAATCTTCAAAAGATTGCAGCAGGGCATAGTTTTATTATTTTTATAAAGAACTTTTATCCTATTAATGTTTTAAACGCTATTAAGCATGTACCTGAGGTGGTCAATATTTTTGCTGCTACAGCTAATCCTCTAAAGGTTGTTATAGTAGATGATGGAGTTGGACGTGGAATTATTGGAGTTATAGATGGTATAAAACCTAAAGGTGTAGAAGGAGAAGAAGATATAAAGCATAGAAAGGAATTTTTGAGAAGGATAGGTTATAAGTTCTAACTGTATGGGGGGAGGGGTTTTTTGTGGCTGTTATCACAATTTCTCGCCAAGTAGGAAGTTTAGGAGATGAGTTGGCAGAGAAGATTGCTAAGGAGCTTGGTTATAGATATTTTGATAAGTTTCTTATGACAGAGATTGCGGTTTCTTCGGGACTTACAGAAGCAGAAGTTATAGATTTTAATGAAGATAATTACAAAGTGAGGAGTTTCTTTGAACAATTATTTGGTAGAAAAAGTCCTGTTGGTACCATTACTGTAAGGGATAGAGATGAAAAGGGTAAGGTATTTTTAACAACTAAGGTTTTTGATGAGGAGAGTTCTCTTACTTTTGTCCAGGCAGTGATTAAAAAACTTGTCGATTGGGATAATGTGGTAATTTTAGGAAGGGGAGGACAGGTCCTTTTGAGAGGATTTCCTCATGTTTTACATATAAGAGTGATTGCTCCTCTTGAATTTAGAATTGAAAATATCATGAAACAAAAAGGTTTGACTAGAGAGGATGCTTTAAAATATATTTCTGAGAAAGACAAAGCAGCTCAAGAATACCTATACAGATTCTATAACGTGGATTGGAATGATCCTGAGTTATATCATATGGTCTTGAATATGGGTATGTTGAAGATGGATCAGGCAGTTAAAATTGTGAAGGATCTTGTGAGCTTAATATAATTCGTTGATGTTTTCTTCGATAGTTTTCAAGAGATCATTTAGGAAAGGTGTTAGCTCTATATAGCTTTTTATGTTTTTTTCTAACATAAAAGATCTAAGTATTTTATCTAATGGTTTTTCTGTAGAGCAGGTGAGAGTATAGTTAGTTAGAATAAGAGCTAAAGCCTTTTTGTAATCTTTAATTTTTTTTCTAAAACTTAGAAGAGGTTCATCACTCTCTCTTAATGCGTTGTAGATTTCATAAATTTTGCTTTTGTTTTCCTCGGAGAATTTAATTCTTATAAACAAGTCTTTAAATATTTTATCTATTATTAGGAGTAAAGTTTTGAGACTTTCGAGTAAGTATTTTTTTTGAGTTAGTACTAAGGAATTCTCAATAAAATTGTTTTTTTCAGGTATAAAGATATATGGATAATGGGAAGAATTTAGCTGTATGTTTAAGATTTCATATAGATCATCTAAGGTTTTATAAAGGAGAGAGAGCGCTGAATATAAGAGGGGATCTATGGTTTGGTCTTCCTTTTTAGGATTAGAGAATGAATTTATATTTTCAGCAAGTTTTATGAAGGGTAAATATGGAGTTAAAGCTAGATTATAGGGGTCAATATATGGATAATTAAAGTATAGTATCGCAGAGATTGTTAACAGTTTTTTTATTAATTGAAGTTCTTCAAAATAAGAGCAGATAAAACCAGGAATATATGCAGAGGTTTTAAGTAGGATTTTTCTCTCAAGGAGAGTTATATTTTCTAAATACTTTAGAAAATGATAATTGGGAGTGGCTACTTTTAGATTCGTAGATAGGGAGATTTCTGGTATTTTTATATTCTCTCTAAGTAAATTTATTAATTGTTCTAAAACTTTATAACTTATCCCACAACTACTATTTGCTGATGTGTAAATGGTAGCAAGCAAAATTCCTTTTACTTCTTTATCGCTTAAAAAAGCAGTACTATCAATTTCTTCATAGTCTTCAAGGTTTATTTTTTTATCCAGAAACTCATAATAATCTTTCAGTAGATTCGATGATAAAAAGACTTTATTTTTTAGATTTTCAGATATTTCGATTTCTTGTTCAGAGTTTAAAATTAGGATAAAATCTTCTACTGATAGGGAGTTCTCATTTAATATATACATGATTTACTTGTGGAGTTCTTTTCTTTCACCTGTCTCTATGTAGTAGATAAGTTCTATTATATTAGTTGTGTGATCAGCGATTCTTTCTAAATATCTTGAGATCATGATAAGTTGAATTATTTGTTGGGTTAGTATGGGGTTTTTATAAATTTCTTCAAGCAGTTCGTTGGATATCTCTTGATACTTGAGAAAGACAAAATTGTAATATGAGGAGATATTTTCTAGTTGTTCTAAATTAGGTTCTGAGTAGGCCCTTATTACATCTTTTACCATTCTTTCTACTAAGGTAGCTAAGGAAATTATGTCTGAAAGGGGGATATCAAAAGAGTATTTCAAAAGACTCGATGCAAATTTAGCTATATCTACAGAGTAATCTCCTATTCTTTCTAAATCTTTGATTATTTTCATGGTAGAGGCTACTATTCTTAGTTCTTTTGCTACGGGTTGATGAAGAGATAATATTTTAAGACATTGGTTTTCTATATCCCAGTTATACTCATCTACTAATTTGTCCGTCTCTATAACTTCTTGAGCTAAATCTAAGTCTCTGGTTTTTATAGAGTCGAGAGTTTTGTGAAGCATCTTTTCCACGATGCTTCCCATTCTAAGAAGTTTTTCTTTAAGGGATTCAATTTCCTTGATAATTATTGCCCTTTCCAAATTAAACCTCTCTAATATTTTTGTAGGATTTTGTTTCTTAGTGTAAGTATTATATAACTACATGGATTCCTATTCAATTAATTTTTTTTTAAAGCTTATATGGTATAATCTAACTGTTATGAGTAAGTGTGTGGTATGCAATAAGAGAAAAGGGAAGAGAAAGTGTCCTGCTCTTTCGGGACTTATATGCGCTGAATGTTGTGGGACAAAGAGAATGAAAGAAATAAATTGTCCTTTAGACTGTGTTTATCTTAAAGAAGCTCAATTGTACTCTATTCTAAGAGTTGAAGAAAAACCTGCTGATTTTCAGCCTAAACAATGGGATTTATTTTGGTATTTTGAGAGTTTAATATACAAATTCCTTTTAGAATTTACTACTTTTACTGATGAGGAGCTTCTGGATGTGATATCTCTAATGGAGAAGGAATATCAAACTAGGAAAAAGAATCTTTATTTGCCCTCTCTTCATCCCAAATCAACTCGAGCGATTAAACTAAAATCTATCTTAGAGGAAGAATTTTCTAAGCTTGAGAAACAAATAAATGATTTTGGTTTGCCTGTGTTTACTCTTGATGATTTTATTAAAGTATTATCTTTTGAGAAAGACAGAATAGAAAACTACATGAAAGAGAATAGAAATGTGGGAGGCAATCTGTTTTTACAGGTTTTAAAAGGTGAAGTAGAAGTCTTTATAAATCAGAAGAGAAGAGAGAGGGTACATGAGTAGAATTAAAGATATCAATTTGTGGAAATCTGGTGAAAGGAAAGTTGAATGGGTAAAAAACTTCATGCCTGTAGTTAACACTCTTGAAAATAAATATTCTTCCTCTCAAATCTTTAAAGGTAAAACTATTGGTATGTGTATCCATTTAGAGGCAAAAACAGCGAGGCTTGCTCTTGCTTTTAAGAATTGTGGGGCAAAAGTGGTATGTACAGGAAGTAATCCGTTATCTACCCAAGATGATGTGGCTGCTTATCTTGTTAGAGAAGGTGTTGAGGTTTTTGCCTGGAGGGGAGAAACTTTAAAAGAATACGAAGAAAACTTAGAGGAAGTTTTGAAAAGAGAACCAGATTTGATAATAGATGATGGCTTTGATTTAACGGTAATGCTTTATAAGAAGTTTCCTCATTTAAAAAATAAGCTTATTGGAGTTGGAGAAGAGACCACTACTGGAGTTAATAGAGCAAAGGCCTTGCTAAAGGATAGAGGTCTAGATTTTCCTGTTGTCGCTGTTAATGATTCGAGATTGAAGTTTCTTTTTGACAATCGATATGGTACAGGAGAGTCCTCCATAGCATCTTTTATGCGGAATACTAATCTGCTTGTTTCTGGTAAGAATTTTGTTGTGGCAGGATACGGATGGGTAGGAAGAGGTATTGCTCATAAACTTCAAGGTTTAAAAGCAAAGGTCATAATAACAGAAGTAGATCCTATCAAGGCTTTGGAGGCTCATATGGATGGTTTTGATGTAATGCCTATGAACGAAGCTGCAAAGATTGGGGATGTATTTATTACCGCTACTGGTAACTTTAAAGTTATAAATGAGCAACATTTTTATAACTTAAAGGATGGTGCTATTCTTGCTAATGCTGGGCATTTTAACGTGGAAATAGATATGGAAGCTCTTGAAAAAATTGCTGTTGAGAAGAGAGAGATTAGAGATAACATACAAGAGTATAAACTCCCAAATGGTAGGAGGATCTTTGTAATTGCTGATGGGAGGCTTTTAAATCTTGCTAGCGGAGATGGACATCCCGTAGAGATAATGGATCTTTCTTTTGGTCTTCAGTTTCTTGTTATGAAATGGCTTTTGGAAAAAGGAAAAGAACTTCCTAAAAGTGTACTCTCTGTTCCTGAAGATATGGAAAAGGAATTAGCAATGATAAAATTGAATAGCCTAAATATTAACATTGATTCTCTAACTGAAGAACAGTTAAAATATCTCAAGAGCTGGGAGTAGTTATTCAGAGAATAAAAATTTTGAAAAGGGGGTAAAAGAATCAATGATTGGTTTAATTGTTTTAGGTGTAATTATTTTCCTTGTGGCTTTTGTCATAATTATCTACAATCGCTTGGTGGTATTAAGAAATAGAGTAGAAAATGCATGGGCGCAGATAGATGTTCAATTGAAAAGAAGGTTTGATTTAATTCCAAATCTTGTAGAGACAGTTAAGGCTTATGCTTCTCACGAAAAAGAAGTTTTTGATAAGATAGCTATGTATAGAGCTCAGATGGCGGGGGCAAAGACTCCAGGAGAAGCTGCTCAGGCTAACGAAGGATTAAGTTCTGTTTTGAAGACTCTTTTTGCAATTGCAGAAAATTATCCTGAGCTTAAGGCAAATCAAAACTTTATGATGCTGCAAGAGGAACTCTCAGGAATAGAGTCAAAAATTGCTTATGCTAGACAATTTTATAACGATACAGTGATGATTTATAATCAATCTTTGCAAGTTTTTCCTAATTCTATTATTGCTAATATTTTTGGTTTTAAACCTAAGGAATACTTTGAGGTAGAGAACCCTGAAGAGAGAAGAGCTGTAAAAGTGAGCTTCTAAATTAATATGAAGCCCTTTACCTTTTATGAGGCTATAGAAGCTAATAAGAGGAAGACCTGGATTATTATCTTTGTTATCTCTATTCTGCTTTTTTTAGTTTGTTATGCCATTGTATCTTACTTTGAATTGGGAGAATTTGGAATATTAGTGGCTTTTTTAATGGTATTTTTTGTCAACTACTATGCCTATAAAAATAGTGATGAGATAATTTTGAAATATAGCGGTGTAAGAGAACCTACTAAAGAGGAATTTCCGTATCTTTTGAATGTGGTAGAAGGGTTAAGTATTGCTGCAGGAATACCTACTCCTAAAATTTATGTTATGGACGATCCTTCTCCAAATGCCTTTGCTACTGGCAAGGATCCCAAAAGTGGGGTAGTTGTTGTAACTAAAGGACTTTTGGATCTTCTTGATAGATTAGAACTTGAAGGAGTAATAGCTCATGAAATCTCACATATTAAAAATTATGACGTTAGATTACAAACTGTAGCAGCAGTTATGGTAGGGTTGATTGTGATATTAGGAGATAGTTTAAAGAGATCTTTTTATTATTCGCGGAGAAGAAGAGATAAAGATGAAAATATCTTAGGAATAGTTTCTTTAGTGATTGCAATTTTAGCACCCTTTCTTGCCACACTATTAAAATTTGCCCTTTCGAGACAAAGAGAATATATGGCAGATGCTAATGCTGCTATGCTAACAAGATATCCGGAGGGGCTTGCTTCTGCATTGGAGAAAATATCTAAAAATTTTCAACCAGTGAAAAGAGCAAATACAATGACTGCACCTCTTTACATAGTCAATCCTTTAAAGGGTGGGATGTCTAACCTGTTTAGTACTCATCCACCTATTGAGGATAGGATTAGAAGACTTAGAATGATGGGAGAAAGGTGGAAACTTTTGGATAAGGAGGGGTAAAAAAATATGAATGTGTTTGAGGCTATAAGCAAAAGAAGAAGTATAAGAAAATATCAAGATAGAGATGTGGAGGAAGATAAGCTTTTGAGAATACTTGAAGCTGCTAGGCTTGCTCCATCTGCAAGAAATCGCCAAGAATGGAGATTTATTGTTGTTAAAGATAAAAAGGTAAAAGAAGAATTGGTTAGAGAAGCATCTCCGCATCAACCTTTTATGCTTCAGGCTCCTATCATAATTGTAGCCTATGTTTTAGAGAAGGATTATATTATGAGATGTGGTGTTCCAGCTCATTATATTGATGTGGCTATAGCTCTTACTCATATTCATCTTCAGGCAGTAGAAGAGGGACTTGGAACTTGTTGGATTGGTTCCTTTTATCAAGATAAAGTTAAAAAGGTTCTAAATCTACCAGAAGAAGCGGAGGTAATTCAGTTAATGACTTTAGGTTATCCTGCAGAAGATCCTTCTCCAAGACCTAGATTATCTTTGGAAGAAATTGTAAAGTTTGTTTAAAGGAATATAAATCTTTTTCTTTTCTTTTTAATAAGCTTCAAAATTTCAGGGATTTTTTCTCTTGCAGCAATTTCGCCTTTTTCTATTAATTCTTTTGCTTTGTCAAAATCAAAAGTTCCATAATTTTGAACATCTGGATTTATTACAATATCTGCTTCTTTTTTATTACTTTCTTCAAGTTCATAGTTCATTATGTCTATGGTTTGCATTAATACATCAAATAGAGATGGGTTTAATAAGGGATTTAATCTTTTTTGAAACTCTTTGAAAATTTTGGTTTGAGATAAAGAATAAGTAATTTTTTCAGTGATAGTACTGGGTTGAAAAGGTATATCAATATTTATGTTTTCTTTTGGGGTCCATTTAGTTTTTTTGTGAAGACTTACTGCAATTATAATATCAGGTTTATATAACATTTTTAAATCCTTTACAGGAAGAGGAGAAAGAACTCCTCCATCTATTAAGAGTCTATTTTTCCACGAAAAAGGTTGAAAAATTACGGGGATAGACATACTGGCTCTTATACCCTCAGCTACTTTCCCTTCTTGGATATAAACTTTTTCTCCTGTGATCAAATCTACTGCGATAGGGGTAAAGGGTTTTTTCAATTTGTCAAAGGTGACTCCCTCTAATATGGTGTCTAAATACTCTAAGATCTTATCTCCTTTAATTATTCCTTGGAGAGATTTTGAAAAATCAAATAAGTTATAAAATTGTTGTTTATTCTCTGCAATGTTATTGGCTAATTTTTCAATGTCCTTAGGAGAATAACCCTTAGCATACAATGCACCTATTATTGCTCCGATACTACTTCCTGTTACAAAGGATATTTCTACATTGTTCTCTTCTAATACCTTAAGAACTCCTATATGAGATAGACCTTTTGCTCCACCACTTCCTAATGCTACTCCAATTCTTAACCTTCCCATATTTTTAATTATAGCATTTATTTTTCTTATTTAATACCCATCAGGAGTATATTATTGTGAAATAATTGAACAATTAGGTAGTAAATTGAGAAAAAGTTATCAATTAGTTATTACCCCATATAGGTATACTTAATAAAAATTTAAAATTATATCATATTTAAGTTTTATTGACAATACAATTATAATTGTGTTTAAATTAAATGAGAAAAAGTAGAGAAAATAATAATTAGGAGAGAAGGTATGACCTTAGAGAGGGTTAAAGAAGTCTTAAAAGCTCAAGTACTATGCGGGGAGGAACATTTAAACAAAGAGATATCTCTTGTTGGAGCTACTGATCTTATGAGTGATGCTCTATGTCTATTAGAGGAAGGAGCTTTACTTCTAACAGGTCTTGTAACGGTACAAGTTATAAGGACGGCGGAAATGCTTGATCTTGTAGGAGTGGTTTTTGTAAGAGGAAAAATTCCTCCTAAGGATGTGATTGAACTTGCTCGCAATTCTAACTTACCTTTGCTTTCGACTAAGTACCCTATGTATGAAGCTTGTGGATTGTTATACATAGCTGGTTTTAGAGGAAAGAAGGTAGATGTTGATTCTTGAAGATCCCAAAAGAATATCTTGAAAATATAAAAGTTAAGGATATTATGAATACTGATATTGTAAGGTTAAGACCTTACCAGGATATGCGTTCTCTTCAAGAGATAATGCGAATTAAAAGAATTGATGCTATACCCATTGTGGATGATTTAGAAAGACTTATTGGTCTCGTAACTGTGGAAAATGTTATCCAAGCTTTAGTAAAAGGTGATCTGAATGTTCCTTGTGAGAGATATATGGTGAGAGAGCCTAAATGCTTGAAACCTGATGACAATCTTTATGAGGCATTGCTAAAATTTAGACAGTTTAGATTTGGTAGATTTCCAGTAGTTGATGAAGAAGGTAAAGTTCTTGGAATATTAAGCACTAAAGATATAGTTCTGAATCTTGTAGATATTGAAGATATAGAGGGAATAAAAGAGGAAAAAAAAGAAGAGGCAGTGCTTGTTCTGGAGTATCCAGTAATGGGAGGAGATTTTGCCTTAGCAGGGATGGCATCAAGTAATGTGAAAAAGACCTTGCAGCAATTGGGTATAAGCCCTGATATTATAAGGAGAGTTGCAGTAGTGACTTATGAGGCTGAAATGAATATTGTAATTCATGCTTATAGAGGAGTTTTGAGAGTAAAGGTAACTCCAGAATATATTGATATTGTAGCAGAAGACGAAGGACCAGGAATACCCGATATAGAACTTGCAATGCAGCCAGGTTATTCTACTGCTCCTGATAACATAAGAGAAATGGGATTTGGAGCAGGAATGGGGCTTCCCAATATAAAAAATTCTTCCGATGAACTTAAGATCGATTCCATAGTAGGTAGAGGTACGACAGTCCACTCAAGAATTTATTTGAAGAGGGAAAAGAATGTCTGAAAGATATATTCATTCTGTTGCTATAAATCTTCAAAGATGTAGAGGCTGTATTCACTGCATAAGACATTGTCCTACCGAGGCGATGAGAGTAAGAAATGGTAAATCTTTAATAATTCCCTATCGTTGTATTGATTGTGGAGAATGTATTAGGGTCTGCCCCTATCATGCTCCCTTTGGTTTTACGCATACATTGGATAGTATTGCTTATCTCGAAAATGTAGTAGTTATTATTTCTCCTGAGTTTTATTCTCAATTTCCTACTAAGTATTCTATTGGGGATATCCAAGAGGCGGTTAGAAAAGCTACTTCTGCAAAAGAGGTATGGGATACTACTTATGCTATCTATTTACTTGAGAGTGCTCTTTTAGATTATGTAAATTCTTCTCCTAACTTACCCTTGATTTCTACTTATTGTCCTGCAATAATTGAGCTAATTCAAGTGAGATTTCCTACGCTTATTCCTAACTTAGCTCCTTTTAAATCTCCAGTGGAGATTATGAGCCAGATTATAAGAGAGCACTGGCAGAAAGATCATCCTGGTGAAGGCCTGAACTTAGTATATATTACTCCTTGTCCTGCTCTTGCAAGTTATTTAAAGGAGATAAAAGAAGATACAGTTGAATTTATAATAGGTATAGATAATATCTACTTAAAAGTCAAAAAAGAACTTCAAGAAGCAAATTTAGGTGTACAAAAATTGTTTTATCCTAAAGGCATTCTTACAGGAACATTAGGTGGTGAAGCTCAAATATTTAATGAAGAAGAAGCAATAAGTGTTGGAGGTATAGACAAAATATTAAGAGTACTTGAAGACTTAGAGAGAAACAAAATTCAGGATGTAAAATTTTTAGAGCTTAGGGCTTGTGAAGAGGGATGTGTAGGAGGTGTTTTAAATCCTGAAAGTTATTATTTGGCAAAGAAAAGGATATATTCTATTTACAAGGCTTTAAATAAAGGAAAAATTGAGAATAGTGATTTATTAAAAGATCTTTCCGAAATGCATATCTCCAGAATAGTTAGAACATCTCCTATCTCGCCGAGACCTGTTTGGAAATTAGACGAAGATATAAGTAAGGCTCTTAAAAAGATGGATGAAATGAAAAGAATTCTTGAAATTCTTCCTGGTCTTGATTGTGGATCTTGTGGATCGCCGACATGTGCCTCTTTAGCTGAGGATATTGTAAGAGGTAATGCTCAAATATACGATTGTATCTTCCTTTTAAAAGAAAAATTATGGGAAATGGCTAAAGAAATGGAGGAGCTATCTAGAAGATCCTCTTCGGTTATTTTAAAGCGGAGGTCAGAAGATAATGAGGGTCAGTGAGTTGATAAATAAGTTAGAGCTTAAATTGATTGTTCCTTATGATGAAGATTGTGAGATAGAGAGTGGTATAGTATGTGATTTGCTTTCTTTTGTAATGGCTAATGCTCCAGAGAATTCTGTATGGGTGACTATACAGACCCATGTAAATACTATAGCTGTTGCGACTCTTGCGGGTATAAAGATGATAATATTTGTTGCTGGTCAAAAGCCTGATGAGGAAACTATTAAAAAGGCAAGAGAAGAAAAGATTATTATTACATGTACTGAGGATACAGCATTCAATATTGTGGGTAAGTTATATGAATTAGGAATAAAAGGGGTAAAGAGGATATAATGAAAGGCATAGAACTGGTAAAATTAATTGATGGAAAAGTTTTAACAGGTAAAGAAAAACTTGATGAGATCGAAATCGAAAAAGCTTTTGCTGCAGATCTTATGAGTGATGTTCTTGCAATGGTCACATCGGATAAGAGAGATGTGGTGCTTATTACTGGAATTACAAATCCACAAATTATAAGGACTGCAGAGATATTAGATATTCCTATGATAATAATATGTAGGGGAAAAGTTGTACCTAAGGAAGTTATAGAACTTGCTGAGGAGAAAGGAATAATTTTGGTAAGTACCGAAAAGATAGTTTTTGAGGTAAGTGGAATTCTGTACTCTCATGGTATTAAAGCTGCAGTTATGAAGGGAAAAGCGAGAGAGGAGAGTAAGGATAGTTGAAATGGGTTGGAGTAGATCTTCATATTCATACTATACTTTCTCCTTGTGGAGATTGGGATATGAGTCCTAAGAAGATAGTTGAGAGAGCTAAAGAAGTGGGACTAAGTGTTATGGGAATTACAGACCACCATATGGTAGAAAATTTTCCTGCAGTTTCTTACTGGGGAAAGAGGTTGGGAATTTTGGTTATTCCTGGAATGGAAATTCAGACTAAAGAAGAGGTTCATGTATTAGCATTATTCAAAGATTATGAACTTGCTTACAATTTTCAAAAAAAAATTTGGAATTATCTGCCTGAAGAAACTAATAATGAAGATCTTTTTGGAGTACAGGTAGTAGTTAATGAAAAAGATGAAGTAGAAAGAATTGAGAATAGATTATTACTAACCTCTATACAACTCTCTTTAGAAGAGGTTGTAAATTTGATTAAAAAATTTGGGGGAATTGTGATCTTAGCTCATATTGATAAAAATAGTTTTAGTGTACTTTCTAATCTTGGTTTTATACCTGAGGGATTAGATTATGATTTACTTGAGCTATCAAAGAATGCGAGGGTTGATAAGTTTCTTGAGAGTAATCCTTACTTAGTGGCAAAGAAGGATAGTTTCATAATTTCCTCTGACGCGCATTATATAGGAGATATTGAAAAGCCGAGAACCTTTATAGGCTTAGATAAACTTACAGTTGAAAGTGTTTTTACGAGTCTTAAAAACAAAATTATAAAAATAGAAAAAGTGGAGGTATAGCTATGGCTGTAGAATTAAAGTTCTCAGAGTATGCCCAGAAAGAAGTAGAGAGAATCTTAGACAGATTTTCTTCTACCAAAGGATCTCTAATTATGATTTTACATGCTATTCAGGAGAAATTTGGTTATCTTCCTAAAGAGGCTTTAGAAATGGTATCTGAAAAGTTAAAGATACCATTAAGTGAAATTTATGGAGTAGTTACTTTTTATTCTTTCTTCCGATTGGAGCCTCAAGGAAAGCATGTAATCAGACTTTGTATGGGTACTGCCTGTTATGTTAAGGGGGCAGCAGATTTGTTGACGGCTTTAGAGCAAATGGGTTTGAAGGAAGGAAAAGTAACTGAGGATGGTTATTTCTCTTTGGATCTTGTGAGATGTATTGGTGCTTGTAGTATGGCTCCTGCTCTTATGATTGATGAGGAAGTATATGGAAAATTAACTCCTGATAAGCTGAAGAAATTGATAGAAAATTTTAGGAAAGAGCATCAATGAAAGAATTATCCCTTCATTTGCTTGATTTAGTGCAAAACTCTGTAGAGGCTGGAGCAAAGGATATATATATTGAGATGAAAAAGGATCTAATAAATAAGAAGTTGATGTTAAGGATAAAAGATAATGGGAAAGGAATTCCTCCTGAAATGTTGGAGGAATTAAAAAATCCATTTTTTACTACTAGAAAAACTAGAAAAGTAGGTTTGGGAATTCCCCTGTTCTGGGAATTAATAAGAAATTGTGACGGTAGTCTTGAAATTAAATCAGAAGTAGGGAAAGGAACTGAGATTATTGCTGAAGTTCCTTACCATTGTATTGATCTTCCACCATTAGGTGATCTTCCGGGTACTATCTTATCCATAATAGCTACAAATCCTGATTTGAATTTTAGTTTTAGGTTTGAAAAAAATGGAGATGTTTTTGATTTCTCAACTATAGAGTTGAAGAAGGAGTTAGGTGAAGTTCCTATAAATAGTTTAGAGGTTATCTCTTTTCTAAAAAAATATCTTTATGAGCATTTAGGAGGTTGGTAAATATGACTAAGAAGCTTACCATTGAGGATCTCAAGAAAATTAAAGAAAAAGCTCAGGCTGAGCTTGAGACAAGGAGTGCTGAGGGGAAGGACAAAATAGTAGTACACATGGGTACATGTGGAATTGCGGCTGGAGCAAGAGAGACATTACTTGCAATTCTTGATGAGATAGAAAAAAGAAATTTGAAAAATGTTATAGTAACTCAAGCAGGATGTATTGGGCTTTGTGAGTATGAACCTTTAATATCTGTGGAAAAAGTAGGAGGTCCTAAGGTTTTGTATAAGCATGTTACTCCAGAGAAAGCAAGAAAAATTATTGCTCAACATATTGTTAATGGACAAGTTGTTGCTGAAGATGTTCTTTCTACAGAATAAATATAGAAACATTATAGGATAAGGAGGTTTAGAAATGCCAGAAAGAGCACACATCTTAATATGCGCAGGAGCAGCATGTATTTCAGCAGGAGAAGAAAGTTTCAAATCCGCCCTTGAGAGAGAGCTTAAAGAGGCAGGAATTTATGACGAGGTAAAGGTAATTGAGACAGGTTGTTTTGGAACCTGTGACTTAGGCCCTGTTATGGCTATTTATCCTGAAGGTACTTTTTATATTCGCTTGAAACCACAGGATGCTAAAGACATTGTGCACGAACATCTCCTTAAAGGTAGAGTAGTAGAAAGACTTCTTGTTAAGGAACCAGAACTAAAGAAATCAATTCCTACTATTGATGAATTACCATTCTTTAAGAATCAGGTAAGAATAGCACTAAGGAATGTGGGTTTTATCGATCCGTTAAATATTGAAGAGTACATTGCAAGAGATGGTTACTCCGCGCTTGCAAAAGTTCTTACGGAGATGACACCTGAGGAAGTAATAGAAGAGGTAAAAAAATCTGGTCTTAGAGGTAGAGGTGGAGCAGGTTTTCCAACAGGTTTAAAGTGGGAGCTTGGAAAAAAAGCAAAAGGGGAAGAAAAGTATATTGTTTGTAATGCAGATGAAGGAGATCCTGGAGCCTTCATGGACAGAAGTATTATGGAGGGGGATCCTCATTCGGTAATTGAGGGAATGCTAATTGGAGGATATGCTATTGGAGCTAAAAAGGGTTTTGTTTATATAAGAGCAGAGTATCCTCTTGCCATTAAAAGACTTACAGCAGCATTGGAACAAGCAAGAGAATATGGACTTTTAGGTGAAAATATTCTTGGAACTAATTTTTCTTTTGATATTGAGATAAGAATAGGAGCAGGAGCATTTGTATGTGGTGAAGAGACCGCACTAATTGCCTCTATTGAAGGTAAAAGAGGAATGCCAAGGCCAAGACCTCCTTTTCCCGTTAACTCAGGGCTTTGGGGTAAGCCTACAGTGATAAACAATGTGGAGACTTGGGCAAATATCCCTCCAATAATTTTGAATGGCTCAGAGTGGTTTAGTAAATTTGGAACCGAAAAGAGTAAGGGTACAAAAGTCTTTGCCCTTGCTGGGAAAATCAACATGACTGGTCTTATCGAAGTTCCTATGGGTATCACTTTAAGAGAGGTTGTATATGATATTGGAGGAGGAATTCCTGGGGGCAAGAAATTTAAAGCAGTACAAATAGGAGGTCCAGCAGGAGGCTGTATTCCAGCGGAATATCTTGATACTCCCATTGACTATGAATCTATTACTGCTCTTGGGGCTATAATGGGTTCGGGTGGTCTTATTGTAATGGACGAGGACAATTGTATGGTAGATGTGGCTAAGTTCTTCTTGTCCTTCACCCAGGATGAGTCTTGTGGAAAGTGTGTACCTTGTAGGGTAGGTACAAAAAGGATGTTGGAGATTCTTGACAAGATTACTAAAGGTGAAGGGACAGAAGAGGATCTTGTAGAATTAGAACAGCTTGCATATACTGTTAGAAATACATCTTTGTGTGGTCTTGGTAAAGGAGCACCAAATCCTGTGCTTACTACTCTCAAATACTTCAGAGATGAATATTTAGCTCATATTAGGGATAAAAAATGTCCTGCTAAAGTATGCACTGCGTTAATACATTACGAAGTAATAAGAGAAGAGTGTAGAAAGTGTTCTATTTGTTTTAGAAATTGTCCTGTTGGAGCAATCTATAAAGATGAAGATGGGACTTACGTAATAGATCAATCTAAATGTACAAAGTGTGGAATCTGTTTCCAGGTATGTCCTTTCAAAGTTATTAAGAAAGAATAAATAGGGGGATGGCATTCCCCCCCCCTACTTTTTATTCAAATTTTTACTTCTTTAAATTTCTAAATTTTTTAGGGATATGATCTTTTAAAAGGGGGTTAAAGATTTTCTTACATAAGGAAAAAGATTAGCTTTAGAAATTTTCTGCTAAGGGGGGACATCTTATGGAAAAAGTTAATGAGAAGGAAAAAGAATTTAGGTTTGGAGATTGGGGACCTAAGTATTTGATGAGAGGTCCTAAGCTTGAATGGGGAATTGTAAAGATTATCCCTGGTAAGGAATTGGGAGCTCATTATCATAAAGAGGTAGAGGAAATTTTTTATGTCCTTTCAGGAAAAGCAGAGATGGTAGTTGACGATAAAATATTGGAATTAAATGTAGGAGATGCGGTAAGAATAGAACCAGGAGAAGAGCATAATATTATAAACTCTTCCGAGGATTTTTTAGCGGTCTTTATCAAGGTCCCTTACATTCCAGAAGATAAATATACAAGGTAGGATTTAAAACTCTTAAAATTTGCCCTCTATTAAATTTTAGTTTTCTAAAAGATAATAAAATATTGACAAATAGAAAAACGTTTTTATAAACTAAATAAAAAATCATATTGAAAAGTGGGGTGAATAATTTGCTTTTAGGAGTTGATATTGGTACATCTGGCACTAAAGCTTTACTTATTGATGATGATGGAAAGGTAATTGGAAGTTCCACAGTGGAGTATCCTCTTTATACTCCTTTTCCTTCCTGGTCAGAACAAGAGCCAGAGGATTGGTGGAGGGCAACAAAAGAAGCAATACTTAATGTAATAAGCAAAACAGGTGTTTCTCCTAAATTGATTAAGGGTATAGGACTGTCTGGACAGATGCATGGTTCGGTGTTTTTAGATGCAAAAGGAAACGTGATAAGAAGAGCAATATTATGGAATGATCAAAGAACAGCTAAACAATGCGATGAGATTGTGGAGAGAGTTGGAGGAGTAAAGAGACTTTTAGAACTAACATTAAATCTTGCTCTTACTGGATTTACAGCTCCGAAGATATTATGGCTTAGAGAGAATGAGCCAGAAAATTACTCCAAGGTCCATAAAGTATTACTTCCAAAGGACTATGTGAGATTCAGATTAACGGGAGAATATGCTTCGGATGTTTCTGACTCTTCTGGAACTTTGCTTTTTGATGTAAAGAATAGAAGATGGTCTAAAGAGATGTTGAATTTATTGGAGATTCCAGAGGAATGGATGCCTAAGGTTTATGAGTCTCCGGAAATTACTGGTACTTTATTACCTAATGTTGCTGAGGAATTAGGGCTTCCTTCTGGGATTCCTGTGGTTGGTGGTGGAGGTGACAATGCTTCTCAGGCTGTAGGTAGTGGTATTGTTAAGAGTGGTATTCTCTTTGTAAGTTTAGGAACCTCTGGGGTCATATTTGCTCATCTTGATACCCCTGAAGGAGATCCTGAGGGAAGGCTTCATACTTTTTGTCACGCTGTACCTGGTAAGTGGCATACTATGGGAGTGATGCTTTCTGCAGGTGGATCCTTTAGGTGGTTCAGAGATTCCTTTGGAGATGTAGAAATAGAACTTTCAAAGTGGACTGGGAGAGATCCTTATGAGTTTTTGACTATGGAAGCTGAAAATGTGCCTCCTGGTTCTGAAGGTTTAATTTTCCTTCCATATCTTACGGGTGAGAGAACTCCTCATGCGGATCCTCTTGCAAAAGGAGTATTTGCTGGTATTAGTTTAAGACATAAGAAGCCATATTTTGTAAGAGCAGTCCTTGAAGGAGTTGCTTTTGGACTGAGGGACTCTTTAGAGCTTATGAAAAATCTTGGAATAGAGATGAAAGAGATAAGAGCAATTGCTGGTGGAGCAAGAAGTAAGTTGTGGAGGCAAATTCTGGCAGATGTATTTAATACTCCTATAACTACTATAAATGTAACTGAGGGTGCTGCATATGGTGCTGCCCTTCTTGCAGGAGTGGGTGTGGGAATTTACAAGAATGTAGAAGAGGCTTGTGATAGAGTTGTTAAAGTTATGAGTTTAGAGGAGCCTAATCCAGAAAGAGCAAAAATGTATGAGGAGATGTATGGATTATATAGAGAGCTTTATCCTCTTTTGAAGGATTATTATAGGAAGCTCTCTAATTTTGTTGAAAAGTATTATTCGAACAATAAAAAATAGTTAAAAATTTTTGATATAATTTATTCTAAAGGGGAGAAGATGAAAAATCTTCTCCCTTTTTTGTTGAAAAATTTATTAATTTTATTGTAATCTTTATTAGCTTGTGGTATTATTTTTTTGCTTGTTTTATTAAAAAAAGAAGGAGGATAGGAGAGATGAGAAACATTGTAGTAGAAAAACTAAATTCTTTGCCAGTAGAAGAACATGGTGTGGAGCTTGTGGAAAGAAAGGGTATAGGACATCCTGATTCTATCTGCGATGCTATTATGGATCAAATTTCTGTAAATTTATCGCAAGAATATATAAGGCGTGTAGGAAATATTCTACACCATAACATTGATAAAAGTTTACTTGTAGCAGGAGAGGTTGAGAGAAAGCTTGGTGTAGGTGGCGAAGTTAAAAAACCTATGCTTCTTGTTATAGGGGACAGAGCAACTTTTGAAGTAGACGGTATAAGAATTCCTGTCGAAGAAATAGCTATTGAGACAGCTAAGGAATGGTTTAGAAAGAATTTAAGGTTTGTTGATCCTGAAAAACATGTAAAATTCCAAGTTGAGCTCTATCCTGGCTCTCCAGAACTTACAGATATTTTTAGAAGAAGAAAGGGCTTGCTTCCTGCTAATGATACCTCGGCTGCAGTTGGATATGCTCCTTTGACATCTACTGAAAAAATAGTATTAGAACTTGAGAGATATTTAAATTCTAAAGAATTTAAAGCTATTCATCCAGAGGTAGGAGAAGACATAAAAATAATGGCATTTAGACAGAAGAAAAATTTGCAGCTAACTATAGCAATGCCTCTAATTGATAGGTATGTAACCAGTGTGAAGGATTATTTTGAGAAAAAAGAAGTTGTAAAAGGTATTGTTGAAGATTTTGTAAGAGAAAGGGCTCAGAATTTTGAGAGCATTACTATTGATATAAATACTTTAGATGATCCAGAGAGAGGTATGGATGGTATTTATGTAAGCGTGCTTGGGACTTCAGCAGAGGATGCAGATTCAGGGCAGGTAGGAAGAGGTAATAGAGTAAATGGGGTTATTGCTTTAAATAGACCTATGGGAACAGAGGCTGCTGCTGGGAAAAATCCTGTAAGCCATGTAGGAAAAATTTACAATATTCTTACTCATAAGATTGCCAATGAAATTTATCAAAATGTACCAGGTATTAAAGAGGTTTATGTATGGCTTTGTAGCCAAATTGGAAAACCTATTGATCAGCCTAAGATCGCTACAGCTCAGCTTATTTTAGAAAATGGAGTTTCTATCTATGATGTAGCAAAGCCAGTAGAAGATATAATTGATCAGGAATTGGCTAACATTGAGAAGTTCTGTAACGAGCTTGCTGAGGGGAAGTATTCCGTATGGTAGAGAAGGTGCCTCATTGGGCTGATTTAGCTGCTGAGGAGATACTACGTCTTAAAGGTAATAAAAATGTAGTAGCAACAGGAATTACTCCCTCAGGTCCCATACATCTTGGGAACCTGAGGGAGATCCTTACTGGTGATGCTCTTTATAGAGCTCTTAAAGAAAAGGGTTCAGAGGTAGAATTTATTTATATAGCCGATACTTTTGATCCATTAAGAAAGGTATATCCATTTCTTCCTGAATCTTATGCAGAACATGTAGGAAAGCCTATATGCGAAATACCTGATCCTGAAGGTTGTCATGAAAACTATGCTGAACATTTTTTAGAGCCTTTCTTGGATGCTATTAAAGTACTGGGAATAGAACCAAAGGTAATAAAAGCTCACGAAAGCTATAAGAATGGACTGTACACAGAGATAATTGACTTGACTTTGGAAAATAATGAAAAAATAACGGAGATTCTTAATGAAATCGCAGGGAGAAATCTTGAAAAGAATTTTGTTCCTCTTCTTCCCAAATGTGAAAAATGTGGTAGGTTGAATACTACAAGCATAATTTCTTTTGATACCAGTAAACATCAGGTAGAGTATCAGTGTAAGTGTGGCCATACTGGGATTGCCGATTACAGCAAGGGAGAAGCAAAGCTTCCCTGGAGACTTGATTGGCCTGGAAGATGGAAGATTTTTGGGGTTACAGTAGAGCCTTTTGGAAAGGATCATGCTACTACTGGTGGGTCTTATGATACAGGTAAAGTAATTACTAAGGAGATATTTGGCTATGAGCCTCCTTATCCATTTGTATATGAATGGATATATCTAAAAGGAAAGGGAGCAATGTCAAGTTCAAAGGGTATTGCGATTTCTATAAATGAGATATTAGAAATTCTTCCTCCCTCTTGGGTTAGGTATTTGATATTAAGATACAAACCAGACAAACACATAGATTTTGATCCAGTAAATGGCTATATTTTATTAGCAGAAGATTATGAAAGATTAGAAAGAATTTACTATCGTTTAGAGGGTACGGAAGAAGAATGGGCTGAGCTTGCAAGAGTCTATGAGTTATCACAGGTTAAGGAAGTACCTAAGGAACCTGGTCCTCAGGTACCCTTAAGACATCTAATCACATTGGCTCAAATTTCGCTAGGAAACAGCGAACTTCTAAAAGAAATGCTTGTGAGGAGTGGTTATGAGAAGGAACTCAGTAAATTTGATGAAATATTGAAGAGGGTAGAATATGTTAATAACTGGCTCCAAAAATTCGCACCGTCTCAAGTAAAATTTAAGCTTCAAGAAGAAGTTCCGGAGATTGTAAAAAGTTTTTCTCCTAAAGAAAAGGAGTTTTTGAAAAAATTGTCGGAAAAAATAAAAGAAAGAGATTGGCAAGGAGACGAACTTCAAAATTTTATTTATACTTTAGCTCAAGAATATGAAATAGAAGGAAAGAGAGCTTTTCAGTTAATATATTTGGCCTTCTTAAATCAAACATCAGGACCAAGGGCAGGTTATTTCTTAGTTTCCTTGCCCAAGGATTTTGTAGTAAAAAGGTTAGAAGAAGCAGGAACCTTATAAGCGTTATTTAAGGTTCCTGCTTCCTGGTTTCACTAAGGGTATACCCTCCTTACATAGAGGACATTCTTCAGGCTGGTAAGTTTCTAAGTTTAATTGAATTAGAGAGTATAAAGGTTTATCAAAGATAGGTTTACCACCACTTCTATCTACAATACAAGAAAAGGCTACCACGTCACCCCCATACTCTTTTATTAAACTAGCCACTTCTAAAGCAGATCCACCTGTGGTTACTACATCTTCACATACCATAACCTTTTCTCCAGGTTTTACTGTAAATCCTCTTCTTAACTTCATTTTTCCTTCTTCTCTTTCTGCAAAAATCCCTCTTACTTTTAGAGCTCTTGCAAGCTCATAAGCGATAATTATCCCTCCTAAAGCAGGACCTACCACTAGATCTATTTTTAGATCTTTAGGGATTTTATTTGCTATTTCTTTTGCTATTTCTTCAGAAAGATCAGGATATTGAAGAATAAGGGCACATTGAAGATAGTTAGGACTATGAAGACCAGAGGAAAGCAGGAAGTGTCCCTCTAAAAAAGCTCCTTTTTCTTTAAATACTTCAAGCCAGTTCATAAATAACAACTCCTTTTTTGTCTTTAAAATATCACAATATCTTTTAATGGGTCAAGAAAACTTTTAATATGTTTGATTTTAAAACAAAAAACGATAGAAGTCTTTAGGATTTAATTCTTGAGAGTAAGGAAAAACATCATTCAAGAATTTTCTTACATCTACACATAGATGACATTTACCTACATACCCATCTTTAGATTCCTTAAATCCTAATTTTTGAGCATACTTTGACAATCCATAAGGGCCTTCCTCTACGAGAATCTTTATAAAGGGAAGTTTTTCTAGATCAAAATTTTTATAAAATTCCTCTAAATCTTCAATTTTTCCCAAAGAAACTCCTCCGCAAAAATAGGGAATATAATTTCCATATAAATCAAAATGGGCATGTTGGGACTCTAAAATCTCGAACTTACAATTTTCTTCCCTAAAAACCTCTGCAGGGTATCTAGGAAATAGATGTCCTAAATGAAAGCCTGATCTTCCTCCAGGGATTAGTGCATAGCCTTCCCAGAAGATATAGCCAGCCGCTTTTTCACCATAAATCTCTATCCATTTTTCTAAGGGTATAGGATTTTCTATATCTATTTTTGCAATTTTGGGTAAAAAATGCTCCATATAAACAATAACGTTTTCTTTCCCAAATACTTCTAATGCAACTTCAATGGCAAGAAGAGTTCTTTTTAAAGGAATTCTTTCTGTATGAAAGGGGGAACAACTAATAAATATTTTAGAAAGGCCTGCTGATTTTAAAAGATAGAACTTTTCATGTACATCTTCTCTATTTATACACCAGCTAGCGTTAGTTTCCACATAGCCAATGTATAGGTCAAGTTCTTTTGCTCTCTTTACTGCATGGAGAAGAAGTGGAAAGTTTAAGAATGGTTCTCCTCCAGCAAAATGAATTCCGTGAAATAAGATATTTTTATTACGAGGAGGATGATAGTTTTTCCAGACTTTTTTAATTTCCTTTAGTAATGAGTCTAAGTATTCTTGGTTCATAAAATCATTCCATTCAGGCCCTGATGCATATAAGCAGTGCCTGCATCTTGATGAACACTTATATGTAAGTATGATCCCTAAAGAGTCGATAGGAATAAGCATAGTTTAATAATAACATAATTTTTGTTATGATTATATAATATGATCCTCAATAAAAATAGGAGGGACTTCATAAGATGAAAATTCTTTGGGATAAACCTATAGATGTAAGTCTTTTAATTCGTGAAGATATGCTCTTTTGGCCTAACGATCCAAAGTTTCAAAGAGAATGGGTGGCAAGGATATCTGAAGGTAAGAATGCGAATCTTTCCAAATTAATTTTAGGATCTCATACAGGTACTCATATAGATGCACCCTATCATTTTCTCGATAATGGGAAAACTCTTGAAAAAATTGATATATTTAGATTCTATGGTTTTGCTAAGGTTTTTGAGATCAAAAATTCCGTTAAGATTCTTTTACAAGATATAGAGTCTCTGCCTATCGAAGAGGGGGATATTGTTCTTTTTAAAACTAAAAATTCTTCGCTCTTAAGAGAAAATGTCTTCCATGAGGATTACGTAGGTTTATCCTTAGAGGCTGCAAAATATTTGGTAGGTAAAAGGGTCAAAACTGTTGGAATAGATTATCTCTCCATAGGTCCAAGAGGAGATGAAGGAAGAGAGGTACATAGAACGCTCTTAAGGGAAGAAATAGGTATTATTGAGGGTTTAGATCTTTTAGAAGTAGAAGAGGGAAAATATTTTATGATAGCGCTTCCTTTAAAAGTGAAAGGGGGAGAAGGTTCTCCTGTAAGGGCGATTCTATTTCCTATAGAAGGATAGGTTGATACTTATGAAAGTGGCGGTTGTTCATGACTGGATTGTTAATATTGGTGGGGCAGAAAAAGTTCTAAAGGCAATTTTAGAGATTTTTCCTGATGCCGATGTTTATACTCTTGTATACCTGAAGAATACAGTTAAAAAGTTAGGAATAGAAAGCAAAATTTATCCCTCATTCATTAATGGACTTCCTTTTGCAAAAGAAAAATACTCATATTATTTACCTTTGATGCCTCTTGCTGTAGAACAATTTGATTTATCCCAATATGATCTTGTTATATCTAGCAGTCATTGTGTAGCAAAGGGAATATTGACTAAATCTTACCAGATTCATGTGTGTTATTGCCATACACCTATGAGATATATTTGGGATCTTTATTTTTCATATTTAAAGGATCAGAAATTAGAAAAAGGTATTAAAAATATTTTTGTTCGATTAGTATTCCATTATTTAAGAATGTGGGATGTTTTAAGCGCTAATAGGGTAGACTATTTTATCGCAAATTCTCAAAATGTGGCAGATAGAATTAAAAAGATATACCGGAGAGACCCTGTAGTCATATATCCTCCAGTAGATGTTGAGCTTTTTAGTCCTTCGGATAAGAAGGAAGATTATTTTATTGTGCTTTCACGTCTTGTTCCTTACAAGAAGGTGGATTTAGTAGTAGAGGTTTTTAATGATTTAAAGCTTCCTCTTTTGGTGATTGGAGATGGAGAAGATATGCAAAAGATTAAGAAGATGGCAAGAGAAAATATAAAGATTTTGGGATGGCAGGAGGATAGTGTAGTAAGAGAATATCTGTCTAAGGCTCAGGCTTTAATTTTTGCTTCTGAGGAGGATTTTGGTATTGTACCTGTAGAGGCGCAGGCTTGTGGTACTCCTGTTATAGCTTATAAAAGGGGTGGTGCCAAGGAAACAGTAATTGAAGGAGAGACTGGCATATTTTTTGAAGAACAGAATGGGGAAAGTTTGAAAGAGGCTGTTTTGAGATTTTTAAGAGAGAAAGATAGTTTCAAAAAAGAGAAACTTATTGAGAATGCTAAAAGATTCTCTAAGGAACGTTTTAAGATCGAGTTTAAATCCTATATAGAAGGGATAATAAAGTGAGAAAATTTATGATAAAATAACTAATGCTATGAGAGGGAAATTAACAATTCAAAAAAGAAATTTTATAATATTCTTTCTTGTTTTAGTACTGTTTTTTAATCCTATATTGGGATGGTCCGCTAAAACTCATCAAAAAATTGCCAAAGAAGCCCTATATTCTTTACCAAAGGAATATCAAAGAAAGCTTTCTCCTTACTTAGATGAACTTCTAGAGGGCAGTGTTGCTCCAGATAGGATATATAAAGATTTCAATAATCACGTATTTCATGTGCATGGGGATAAGGGTAAGGGCCCAGAAGAAGTGAGGGAGAAATATTTAGAGATAATTAGTTTGATTCAGGAAGGAAAATCTTGGAGGCTCGTTGCTTTTCAATTGGGAGTTCTTTCTCATTATATTGCTGATTTGAATAATCCACTCCACACTGATTCCAGTAAGAGAGAGGACGAGTTTCATAGTAAGTATGAAAAAGATGCTGACGTTATAAATCCTAAGATTAAATCAGAATTGATTTACATTAAATATCCTGCAAGTTATATTCTAGACTCTATATTTAGTGCAAATCGCTTTTATAAGGATATAGAGAAGGCTTATTTAAGTGGAGATAAATTTAGAGACGTATCAAAAATAACTCAAGAACAGATAGACAAGGCAGCTTTAGATACTGCTTCATATTTTTATAGTGCCCTCACAAGAGGTAGTAGGGGTACAAGTTTGATAGATTTGATTTATGATTTAATTGACTACTTTCTCTATATTATAAAGGTTAGTCTTAAAATTTAAGATTAGGAGGAGATCTCTATGAGAATTGCCATAATTGGTGGGACAGGAGTTTATGATCCTAAATTTTTAGAAAATCCTGAAGAAATAAAAGTTTCAACTCCTTACGGAGAAGTAAAGCTTTTGAAAGGAATATATCAAGGAGAAGAAGTTGGCTTCTTGGCGAGACATGGATCAGGTCATACGGTGCCACCTCATAGAATAAACTATAAGGCGAATATGTGGGCTCTGAAAAGTCTTGGGGTAGAAAGGATATTATCAACTACTGCAGTGGGAAGTCTAAAACTTAATTTGGCTCCTGGTGATTTGGTAATTCTTGATCAGTTTATTGACTTTACAAAGGGTAGAATTCACACATTTTATGATGGTGACGATGATAAGGTGGTACATATAGATTTCACAACTCCTTATTGTCCTGAATTGAGAAGCATTTTATATGAAACCTCAAAAGAGCTTGGTATTAAGGTTCATCCTTTTGGTACTTATATATGTACCGAAGGTCCTCGTTTTGAAACACCTGCAGAGATCAAAATGTATTCTTTTTTTGGTGACGTAGTGGGTATGACTAAAGTGCCCGAGGTAGTTCTTGCAAGAGAGCTTGAGATGTGTTATGCTTCTGTTTCTATTGTGACTAATTATGCTGCTGGTATATCGCAGGCACCTTTGACTTATAGTGAAGTACTAGAAGTTATGGCACAAAATATTGAAAAGGTAAGAAAACTATTTGCCATGGTTATTCCTCGGATTCCTAAAGAGCGAAGATGTACATGTAAAGATGCACTAAAAGAATATAGAGATAAGGGAGTATTATGAGACCAATTGAGTGGAAAAATAATATTTTATATATCTTAGATCAAACAAAACTTCCTTGGAAGGAAGACTATGTTCTCTGTTTTAAGTATCAACAAGTTATAGATGCAATTAAAAAGATGAAGGTTAGGGGTGCTCCAATAATTGGAGTTGTGGCAGCTTATGGTATTGCATTGGCTGCTATAAAATACACTGGTTCGAATTTAGTAGATTATGTTCATGAAGTAATGGGAGAATTTGCAGTATCAAGACCTACAGCAGTAAATCTTTTCTTTGCTATTGAGAGAATGGCAAATGTGGTTAATACTAATAGAAATTTGTCTCCCTCTGAGTTGAAAATCTTACTTTTAGAAGAGGCTAAAAAGATAGAGGAAGAAGAAAGAGAAAAATCCATAGCAATCTCAAATTTTGGGATTGAGATATTACCAGACAATGCAAAAGTTCTTACTCATTGTAATACGGGAAGTCTTGCAACAATTGGACCTGGTACAGCTCTTGGAGTTATTAAAGAAGGGTGGAGAAAGGGTAAGATATCTCATGTATATTTCACTGAGACAAGACCTCTTCTTCAAGGTGCAAGACTTACAGGTTGGGAGCTTGCTAAAGAAAATATTCCTGCGACAATGATAACTGATAATATGGTAGGTTATGTTTTATCTAAAAAGCTTGTGGATTTGGTAATTGTAGGAGCTGATAGAATTACCTTAAGGGGAGATGTGGCGAATAAAATAGGGACCTACTCTATTGCTATTCTTGCTCACTATCATAATATTCCCTTCTACGTTGCTGCACCGGTTTCTAGTTTTGATTTCAATCTTGAAGAAGGGATGGAAATCCCCATTGAAGAAAGAGATTCAGAAGAAGTTTTGTCTTTTGCAAATAAGAAAATAACTGCTGAAGGCATTTTAGCCTTAAATCCTGCCTTTGATGTTACACCAGCCGAATTAATTTCAGGTATTATTACTGATAAAGGTATAATTTATCCTCCACTAAAAGAGAATATTAAAAAATTGAAGGAGGAACTTAGATTATGAGAATTTTGATTGAGGATGTTAATATCCTGATAGATGATAAAATTGTTGAAAATAAAAATATTCTCATTGAAAATGACATTATAAAACAGATTTCAGATAGCAAAAGTTTTGAAAGAATAGATTACATTATTGATGGAAAGAATAAAATAGCTTTACCTGGACTTGTTAATACTCATACTCATCTTGCTATGACCCTTTTTAGAGGATTTGCAGATGATCTTCCCCTTGAAGAATGGCTTGAGGAGAAAATTTGGCCTCAAGAGGCAAAGCTCACTGCCGATGATGTATACTGGGGTAGCCTTTTAGGTATATGTGAAATGATTAGGGGAGGGACTATTGCTTTTTCAGATATGTATTTCTTTATGGATGAGATGGCAAAAGCTGTAGCTGAAAGTGGAATAAAGGCCTCTTTGTCTGTTGGTATGATAGGTATAGCAGGTGATGAAAATGAAACATTGAATAGAGGGGTAAGTTTTGCTAAAAATTGGCATAATGCTGAAGATGGTAGGATTAGAGTAATGCTTGGACCGCACGCTCCTTATACTTGTCCTCCTTCTTTCTTGGAAAAAGTTATAGATAAAGCTATTGAGATGAGTTTAGGTATTCATACTCATCTTTCGGAGACTTATCTTGAGGTAGAAAATATAAAAAACATGTATGGATTAACTCCTATAAGACTTATGGATAGGGTTGGACTTTTTAATGTTCCTGTCCTTGCAGCTCATTGTGTCTTTGTGGATGATGAGGAAATAGAAATACTTTCTGAGAAAGGAGTAGGGGTGGCTCATAATCCTCAAAGTAATCTGAAGCTTGCATCAGGGGTTGCTCCTGTAAAAAAAATGTTGGAAAAAGGAGTAAAAGTAGGTCTTGGAACTGATGGGCCTGCTAGTAATAATAATTTAGATATGTGGGAAGAAATCAGATTAGTTGCTACGTTGCATAAAGGAGTAGAGAGAGATCCTATTTGTGTTCCTGCAAGGGATGCTTTAATTATGGCCACCAAAAATGGTATGGAGATTTTGGGGTTTGAGAATTCTGGGATTATTAAGGAAGGATATAAGGCGGATTTAATCCTTGTAGATGTTAATAAACCCCATTTTTATCCCAGGCATAATCTTGTTTCTCATTTAGTTTATTCTGCTTCTTCTTCGGATGTGGATACTGTAATAGTAGATGGTAGAATTTTGATGGAGAAAAGAGAATTAAAAACTCTCGATGAAGAGAAGATTATGTATGAGGCAGAAAAGAGAGCTTTTGAATTAATAAAAAAAAGTTAGGAGGATAGAGCTATGTCAGCTCCTTGGGTTTATATTGAGGATATACCAAAGATTCAAGAGGGAGAAATTGAGGTAAGAGGTTGGCTTTTCAACAAAAGATCTAGTGGCAAAATTGTTTTTCTTATAATAAGAGATGGTACAGGTTATATTCAAGGTGTGGCTACTTTAGACAATTTTACTCAGGACCAGTTAGAGAGTTTAGAAAAAATACCTATTGAATCTTCCTTGATTGTGGTTGGAGATTTGAAGAAAGAGCCTAGAGCTCCTGGTGGATATGAATTATTGCTTAAGAGTGTTAATGTGGTTTCTTATTCCGAGGAGTATCCTATTCAAAAAAAGGATCATTCTATAGATTTTCTTCTTGAAAGAAGACATCTTTGGATTAGGTCTCGTAAGCAGAATGCTATTTTAAGAATAAGGAGCGAAGTAGTTAAGGCTATTAGAGATTTTTTAGATGAAAAAGGATTTGTTTTAATAGATGCTCCCATACTTACTCCCTCTGCTTGTGAGGGTACTACTACTTTGTTTGAACTTGACTATTTTGATCTTGGTAAGGCATATCTTTCTCAAAGTGGGCAGTTATATATGGAAGCAGCTTGTATGGCCTTTGGAAAAGTATACTGCTTTGGGCCTGCTTTCAGGGCTGAGAAATCAAAGACAAGAAGACATTTGACTGAGTTTTGGATGGTAGAACCTGAAATGGCTTTTTGGGATTGGCAAGATAATATGAGACTTCAAGAAGAATTGGTAAGTTATATAGTGCAAAGAGTTTTAGAAAAAAGAAAAAGAGAACTAGAGATTTTAGAGAGGGATACGAAACCTCTTGAAAAAGTTGTCCCTCCTTTCCCAAGAATAACCTATAGAGAAGCTATAGAAATTCTTAAGCGGAATGGACAAAATGTAGAGTATGGGGATGATTTTGGAGGTGATGAAGAAACCATAATATCAAGCCAATTTGATAGGCCTGTATTTATTCATCATTATCCTGCTAAGATAAAGCCCTTTTATATGCAACCAGATCCAGAGAATCCTGAGGAAGTTTTGAATAACGACTTATTAGCTCCTGAGGGTTATGGAGAAATAATTGGAGGTAGTCAGAGAATTCATGACTTAAAACTTTTGGAGAAAAAATTGGAAGAATATAACTTGCCCAAAGAAGCTTTTGAATGGTATTTAGATTTAAGGAGATACGGTAGTGTTCCTCATTCAGGATTTGGTCTTGGAATTGAGAGAACTGTAGCTTGGATATGTGGGTTAAAACATGTAAGAGAAGCAATTCCTTTCCCACGAATGATATACAGAATCTATCCTTAAAGGTTTAAGAGAGTTTATTTAAGTTGACATTATTAAACATTATAGTTATACTTGAATTACTAAGAACAGGGATGTTCTCAAGGAGAGCATCCCTGTTTTTTATTAAATACATACTTTAGGGAGGTGAAGGGATGAAGCGTTTTGTTAAAATTTTGATCATAGCTCTGGTAATCTTTTCTCTTTTTGTTCTTCCACTACAAGCTGCAGGTACAATTAAGATCGGAGGAATATTCCCAATTACAGGACCAGTTGCAACTTTTGGCATTTCCTGTGCTAATGGAGCTAAAATGGCTGTAGAGGAGGCAAACGCTAAAGGAGGAGTATTAGGAAGCAAGATAGAACTTATTATTGAAGACGATCAGTATAAGCTTGAAGAAGCAGCAAACGCAGCAAGGAAGTTAATAGAGAGAGATAAAGTTGTGGCTATCGTTGGTGGTGTCACAAGTTCTGAGGCTCTCACTATTGGTCCAATAGCTCAAAGTTCTAAGGTTGTGCTTGTAACAGGTACTGCTACAAACCCTAAGGTTACTCAGGTAGGAGATTTTATTTTCAGAGTCTGCTTCTTAGATGATTTCCAAGGTGAAGTAATGGCTAATTTTGCTTATAAAAACTTAAAGGCAAAAACAGCAGCAGTACTTACTGCTGTAACTAGTGACTATAGTAAAGGACTTGCTGATGCTTTTAAGAAAAAATTTACTGCTATTGGTGGAAAGATTGTAGCAGATGAATCTTATTCTGAAGGAGATACTGATTTTAGGGCTCAGCTTACCAAGATTAAAGCTTTGAAACCTGATTTTGTTTTTGTGCCGGGATATTATTCTGATGTGGCTCCTATTTTGAACCAGGCAAGAGAGCTCGGTATTACAGTACCCTTTGGTGGTGGTGATGGTTGGGATTCTCCAGAGCTTTTAAAACAAGCAGCAAAAGCAGCTGAAGGATGTTTCTATTCTAACCATTTCACTCCTGATGCAAAAGATCTTTTGGTTCAAACTTTTGTGAAGAATTACACCAAAAAGTACGGAATGGCTCCAGATGCTCTTGCAGCACTGAAGTATGATGCTATGAAGTTCTTATTGGAAGGTATCAAGAAGGCAGGAAGTGCTGATCCTGTAAAGATTAAAGAAGCTTTAGCCTCTATGAAGACTTTCAGAGGCGTAACTGGAAGTATGACCTTTGATGCTAATAGGAATCCTATTAAGAGTGCATTTATACTCCAGATTAAGGATGGGAAGGTAGTCTACTACACTACTGTGAAACCTTAGTATATATTTTCTCTAGGGGGGATGGAAATATCCCCCCTCTTTTTGTATAATTTTTGGATATAAGAAGGGCTGAATATATTATGCTTGAGAACATATTACAACAAATTATAAATGGTATATCTTTGGGTAGTATATATGCTCTAATAGCCTTAGGTTACACTATGGTATATGGAATACTAAGGCTGATAAATTTTGCTCATGGAGATATCTATATGCTTGGGGCTTTTATTGGGTTCTTTGCCCTTGGAAGCTGGGATATGCCTTTTGCTATTGGTTTGATTGTTGCTATGTTGTTAACTGCGATCATTGGTATTTTAGTAGAAAAATTAGCTTATAAACCTTTAAGAAATGCACCAAGAATTTCTCTTTTGATAACTGCAATAGGAGTATCTTTTCTGCTCGAAAACATTATGGTTCTTTTAGTAGGAGCAACACCAAGGGCTTTTCCTCAGAAAATTCCCACAGAAGTTTATCTTATAGGCAATATTATCGTTACAAATAAGCAGATCATTATTCTTTCTGTCTCTATTTTTCTTATGCTATTTTTACAGTTTGTTGTTAACAAGACTAAAATTGGTAGAGCTATGAGGGCTGTTTCTCAAGATAAGGAAATGGCGCAAATGCTTGGTGTAAACATAGATAATGTGATAAGTTTTACCTTTGCTTTAGGGTCTGCTCTTGCTGCTGCAGGTGGGGTTTTGGTAGGAATGTATTTTAATAAGATTGAACCTTATATGGGGATTATGCCAGGATTAAAGGCTTTTGTGGCTGCGGTTTTAGGTGGTATTGGAATTATTCCAGGGGCTATGCTTGGAGGATTTATAATGGGAATTGCTGAGGTTTTGGTGTCAGCTTTTATATCTTCTACCATAAGAGATGCAATTGCTTTTATAATATTGATTGTTATACTTTTAGTTAAGCCTACAGGAATATTAGGAAAGTATATGAGGGAAAAAGTATAATGAGAAAGAATGTTTTTATCATAATTGTACTTATATTATTGCTTATCCTTGCTAAGTTTAGTCAAGGACTTAACCCTTATTTTTATCAAGTACTCATTTTTTGGGGAATTAATTCTATACTCGCTATGAGCTTGAACCTTATTAATGGTTTTACGGGACAGTTCTCCATAGGACATGCAGGTTTTATGGCAGCAGGTGGATATTTATCGGCTGCCTTAACGGTTTATCATGGGGATAAGATTATAAAACTTCTGAGTTTTATGCCAGAAAGTATTAGTAAAAATATAGTTTTCTTTATTTTTCTTATTATCGGGGGGCTTTTTTCGGCATTATTAGGAGTAATAATTGGAATTCCTACTTTAAGATTAAAAGGAGATTATCTTGCTATTGCGACTTTAGGATTTGGAGAGATAATAAGGGTAATAATCTATAATATGGATGTGGTGGGAGGAGCAAGAGGATTTCCAGGTATTCCTCAGCTTACTAATAGTGTTTGGGTGATGTTTTGGGCTTTTATTTGCTTTATTACTCTATATAGGATTATAAATTCCTCTCATGGTCGTGCCATAATCTCTATTAGAGAGGATGAAACTGCATCTGAAGCAATGGGAGTAAATACAACATATTATAAGGTTCTTGCCTTTTCTATAGGTGCATTTTTTGCTGGCATAGCAGGAGGACTTTTTGGACATTATTTAATGCTTCTTCATCCTGCGAGTTTTACCTTTATGAGGTCAGTAGAGGTTTTACTCATGATAGTTCTTGGAGGCCTTGGAAGTTTAACAGGCTCTATTATAGGAGCCTTTGTTTTGACCGTTCTTCCCGAAGCTCTAAGAGGTTTTTCTGGACTAAGACTGGTTATCTATTCTTTGACTTTGATCATCTTGATGCTTATTAGACCAACGGGTCTTATGGGAAATAGAGAAATATCTTTTGGAAATATTATGAGTATTGTAAAAAAACTGAATAGAAGGACAGGGAATATAAAATGAAGGTTCTTGAGGTAAAAAATCTTTCTTGTGCCTTTGGTGGATTAATGGCAGTATCAGATTTATCTTTTGATCTTTATAAGAATGAGATATTAGGAATCATAGGCCCAAATGGTGCGGGAAAGACCACAGTTTTTAACTTGATAACTGGTTTTTATCTTCCTCTAAAAGGAGAGATAATATTTAACGGCAAAAATATAGTTGGTTTGAAACCTTATCAGATTACTAGGTTAGGTATTGCAAGAACTTTCCAAAATCCTAGATTGTTTAAGAAACTCTCTGTGATAGAGAATGTAATGATAGCTATGCATAAAGTGTATAATGCTCATCTTTCCGATGCTCTCTTTCTAAATAAAAGGTATTATAAGGAAGAAAGTCTTCAGAGAGAGAAAGCAGAGGAAATTCTTGACTTTTTTGGACTATATAGAAGAAAGGATGACTTTGCAGAAAATCTGCCCTATGGCGAGCAGAGAAAACTGGAAATTGCAAGGGCATTAGCGACAAATCCTTCCCTTCTCCTTCTCGATGAGCCTGCTGCAGGGATGAATTTAAATGAGTCTTTAGAGTTGGTAGATTTGATAGCAACTATTAGAGATAAATTTGGAGTGACTATTTTGTTGATAGAGCATCATATGGAAGTGGTTATGAATATATGTAAAAGGATTATTGTTTTAGACTTTGGTATGAAGATAGCAGAGGGAGATCCTGAAAAAGTAAGAAATGATCCTCGTGTAATTGAGGCTTATTTAGGTAAGGAGGTAAAAGGTGTTATCCATTAGAGATCTTCATGTTTATTATGGTGGGATAAAAGCTCTTCAGGGAATAGATATCGATGTAAAAGAGGGAGAGGTTGTAGCTCTTATAGGAGCAAATGGTGCAGGAAAAACTACAACCTTGAGATCTATATTTCGCCTTACCCCCATTGTAAAGGGAGATATTTTCTTTTATGAGATAAATTTAACTAAAATTCCAACTCATAGGATAGCATCTCTTGGAATAGCTCATGTACCTGAAGGAAGAAGAGTTTTTCCTGATATGACCGTTAAGGAAAATTTGGAAATGGGTGCTTTTTTGGTAAAGGATAAAACTACGATAAAAAATAATTTTGACTTTGTATATTCCTTATTTCCAAGGCTTAAAGAAAGAGAAAAGCAACTTGCTGGGACATTGAGTGGTGGCGAGCAACAGATGCTTGCTATAGGAAGGGCATTGATGTCTAACGCAAGGCTTTTACTTTTAGATGAGCCTTCGATGGGACTTGCTCCTCTTCTTGTTCAAGAAATCTTTTCGGTTTTAAGGAAAATAAATGAGGAAAAAAGAACTTTACTTTTAGTTGAGCAAAATGCTAATATGGCTTTTTCAATAGCTCATAGGGTTTATGTTATGGAAACTGGTAGAATAGTGCTTTCTGGTACTACGCAAGAAGTTGCTAGTAATGATGCTATTAAGAAGGCTTATTTAGGAGGTTGATTTAAAATGCTTGTTAGAATGAGAATGACGAGGAATCCTATAAGTGTTTCTCCAGATACCTCTATATTAGAAGCTTGGAAAATTATGCAAAATTCTCAGATAAGAAGATTACTTGTTAGGGATAAAGGAAAGCTTGTAGGCATTGTGACAGAAAGAGATTTAAGGTCGGTTTCTCCATCTCAAGCTACGTCTTTAAGTATTTTTGAGATAAATTACCTTTTAGAAAAATTGAAAGTAAAAGATGCCATGACTCCCAATCCCATCACTGTAGATGCTGATGCTCCTATTGAAGAGGCAGCTTTAATAATGAGAGATAACAAGATAAGTGCTTTACCTGTTATTGAAAATGGGGAAGTGGTTGGAATAATAACTGAAAGCGATATTTTCAGGGCTTTTATTGAAATGTTAGGTGATGGGAAGAAGGGATTAAGATACACTTTAAGAATAAAAAATACTCCTGGAGAGATTGCCCATATTGTGGATCTTATAGCAAAGGAAAACATAAATATAATGAGTATGGCAACTTTTCCTGCAGAAGATACGGAAGAGTATGGCTATTTGGTGCTTCGTTTAGAAACAGAGAATCTTACCTTTGTAAATGAGATATTCAGAAAAAATAATATAACAGTAGTACATATACGCAAAATTTAATAAATTTTTAAACCTTATCTGTAAATATTGTGGAAAAAAACTCACTATAGTATAATTACGTGGAGAATTTTCTAAGGTAGAAAAGGAGGTAGCTATGAAGGTACTTGTTTTGAACTGTGGAAGTTCATCGGTTAAATATCAAGTTTTTGATATGAAAGATGAAAAAGTGTTAGCAAAGGGGCTTGCAGAAAGAATAGGGCTTGATGGATCAAGGATAGTTTATCAAAGGGGGGTAGAATCTAAAAAAGTTTTTGAAATTCCTTTACCTACTCACAAAAAGGCGATAGAAGAGATTTTTAGATTATTAGTGGATAAGAATGATGGAATCTTAAGTTCTTTGAATGAAATTGATGCAGTAGGACATAGGGTAGTACATGGTGGGGATAAATTCATAGAGTCGGTTCTTGTGAATGATGAAGTATATAATACTTTTAAAGGAATACTTGATCTTGCACCATTACATAATCCCTATAATCTTCAAGGAGTTGATGCTTGCTTGGAGTTAATGCCAGGAGTCCCACAGGTTTTAGTATTTGATACGTCTTTTCATCAAACTATGCCTGAAGAAGCCTATATTTATGCTCTTCCTTATGAATGGTATGAGAAGTATAAGATAAGAAGGTATGGTTTCCACGGCACCTCTCATTATTATGTTTCAAGAAGGGTGGCAGAATTAATAGGAAGACCTGTAGAAGAATTAAAAATCATTTCTTGCCACTTAGGAAATGGTGCAAGTATAACTGCAATTAAGAATGGAAAATCCATTGATACTAGTATGGGATATACCCCTTTAGAGGGACTTGTAATGGGAACAAGATGTGGAGATATTGATCCTGCCATACCAATTTTATTAATGGAGAAAGAGAATTTAAGTCCAAAGCAGATAGATGAAATCCTTAATAAAAAAAGTGGTATTCTTGGAATATCTGGAGTAAGTAGTGATTTTAGAGATGTGGGGGAGGCTGCAGAGAAAGGGAATAAAAGGGCAGAGCTAGCCTTAAAAGTTTTTGCTTATAGAGTTAAAAAATACATTGGAGCTTACCATGCAATCCTTGGAGGCCTTGATGTTCTCGTATTTACTGCTGGAGTTGGAGAGAGGGGTCCATTAGAAAGAAGCCTTATATGTAGCGGGTTGGAGCATCTTGGTATTAAGCTTGATCCTGAGAAAAATAAGGTTAAAGGTGAAGAATTAAAAATTAGTACTCCTGACTCTAAAGTAGAAGTATGGGTTATACCTACAAATGAGGAGTTAATGATTGCAAGAGAAACAGTAAGAGTTGTGGGCAAAAAATAATAAGAAGGTGATATATTGGAGATCTATCTTGCAGATTTGCATTCAGAAGTAGGAAAGGTTTTTAGTTTTGAAGAGGAGTTTATTCCTAACTATAGGGATATTTCTTTTATAGAACCTGTCCACATTAAGCTAAAATTAGTAAATTTAGGAAGAGAAGTTTTAGTAAAGGGATCTTTAAAGACAAAGATTAAGTTAGTGTGTAGTAGATGTTTGAAAGAATTTCCTTATGATCTTGAGGCAAAAATTCAAGAAATATACTTATGGGATGTTCCTATTCAAAAAAATATAAGTCCTGGAGAGATTATTGAACTTAAAGACGAAGATTTTAAGTTTGTTCTTGAGAAAGAAAGTTTATTTTTGGATCCTTTAGTGGAGGACGTTATAAGGTTAAATCTTCCTGTAAAACCTCTCTGCCGTCCCGATTGCAAAGGATTATGTCCTGTTTGTGGTCAAGATTTAAATATGGGGGAGTGTGAGTGCTCAAAGAAAAGACAATATGATCCCAGATGGGAACCATTAATGAAGTTTATAGACAAAAAGGAGGGAAATAAGTAATGGGACTTCCGAAGAAAAAACTCTCGACTACAAGAAGAGATAGAAGATGGGTAAGGTATAAACTTGAAGGAATAGCTCTTGTTGAGTGTCCTCATTGTCATAAAAAAATAAGACCTCATAGAGTGTGTCCCTTCTGTGGGTACTATGAGGGTAGAGAAGTTATAGCTGTAAAGACTGAGGAAAAAGAATAATAAAAGAAGTTTAAGGAGTTCTAAAATGGGTGTAGGAATAGTTGGAATTGGGACGGCAGTCCCCCCTCGAATTTTAACTAATTTTGACCTTGAGAAAATGGTTGACACATCTGACGAATGGATTACCACAAGAACTGGAATTAAAGAAAGACGTATAGCAGATAAAGATACAAATCCGTCAGACTTGGGAGCAGAGGCTGCTTTAAAAGCGATAGAAATGGCAAAAATATCTCCAGAAGATATAGATTTAATCATTGTTACTTCCGCCTCTCTTGAGATGGTCTTTCCATCTATGGCTGCAATAATTCAAAATAAAATAGGGGCGAAGAATGCTGGTGGATTTGACTTATTAAGTGCATGTACAGGATTTGTTTCTTCCCTGATAACTGGAGCTCAGTTTATAAGAACGGGAGATGTTAAGACTGTATTAGTAATAGGAACCGAAGTTCTTTCGCGATTTATTGATTGGGAGGATAGGAATACTTGTGTCCTTTTTGGAGATGGTGCGGGAGCTGTAGTCTTGAGAGAGGTTGGAGATAATTATGGATTACTTTCTTGGAGTCTACATTTGGATGGTTCTGGTGCTGATCTTTTAGCTATTCCTGGAGGTTGTGCTAGGAACCCTTGTTCTGAGGAGGTTTTAAAAAATAAGCTTCATTATATAAAGATGAATGGTAGAGAAGTATTCAAGTTTTCTGTAAAAGTAATAGGAGAAGTTACGGAAGAGGCGCTTTCAAAGGCAAGTTTGACTTCAAAAGATTTAGATTGGCTTGTGCCTCACCAGGCAAATGTAAGAATAATTGAGGCAGGAGCAGAAAGATTAGGTATACCTCTTGATAAAGTTGCTATCAACTTACAAAAGTATGGTAATACCTCTACAGCTTCGATTCCTCTTGCTTTAGAGGAATTGATAAGAGATAAGAAACTAAAAGATGGAGATATAGTTGCTCTGGTTGGTTTTGGCGCTGGTTTGTCTTGGGGCTCGGCTATAATGAGATGGAAAGAAATCTAATAATTTATTGGGGGTTAGATTTATGAGTGTGTTTGTTTTTCCAGGGCAGGGTTCTCAATATGTAGGTATGTTTTCTGATTTTTTAAATAGGAAAGAGTTTGCTGTGTATTTTGATATAGTAAGAGAGTTATTAGGTGATGAATTTATTAGGAAAGTACAGGATGGTCCTGAGGATGTACTTAAAGATACAAAGATATCTCAGCCAGCAATTTTTATTGTTAGTGCTATTTTATCGGATTATGTCATGGGAAATGGTATTATACCTAATTATCTTGCTGGTCATAGTTTGGGAGAGTATTCAGCATTTTATGCTGGAAAAGTTTTTGATTTTGGGACTGGATTAAATCTTATAAAAAGAAGAGCTGAAGTTATGAGTGATGTGGCCGAGAAGATAGCAGGTGGTATGTGGGCAGTAATAGGAGGAGAGTTGGCCGAAATAGAAGAGAGTCTTAAAGAACTGCAGAAAGATGGAAAATCTTTATGGGCTGCAAATTACAATGCTCCCTCCCAGATTGTTCTCTCAGGGGAAAAAGAGGCTTTTGAAGAATGGTATTCGAAGATGAAAGATAGAATAAAAAGGGTAGTTCCCCTTTCCGTAAGTGGGCCTTTTCATTCTCCGTTAATGAAAGAGGCAGAGGAAATCTTTAGTAGTTATCTGCAAAAGATAGATTTTAACGATCCTAAAGTGCTCATAGTAAGTAGTACTTCAGGAGATATAGTCAAAGATAAAGAGGAAGTAAAAGCTATACTTGTAAAGCAGTTTACTTCCTCAGTAAAATGGGTGGATACTATAAATAAACTAATTAGTTTGGGAGAGAAGGTTTTTATAGAAATTGGTCCTGGAAAAGTTCTTCAAGGACTTATAAAAAAGATAGATCCTAATGTGAAAGTTTTTGGTATAGAGAAGGTGACAGATTTTGAAAACATAAGGGGGGAATTATAGTATGTTTAGAGATAAGGTAGCCTTAGTTACAGGGGGTAGTAGAGGTATAGGTAGAGCTATAGTGCTTTCTCTCGCAAAGGAGGGAGCAAAGGTCCTGATAAATTATAAAGGAAACGAAAAAGCAGCTATGGAGACTTTAGAAGAAGTAAAAAAGATAGGGGCGGAAGGAGAAATTTTTAGGGCGGATGTAAGTGTGGAAGAAGGGGTTGAAAAGATGTTTAATTTTATACTTGAAAAATGGGGAAGATTGGATATATTAGTGAACAATGCAGGTATAACTAAAGATAACTTGCTAATAAGAATGAAAAACGAAGAATGGGAACAAGTTATTAATACGAATTTAAAAGGTGTTTTTTACTGTACAAGAGCAGCTGTAAAAATTATGCTTAAACAAAGATATGGGAGAATAATAAATGTCTCATCAGTAATAGGTTTAAGGGGAAATATAGGGCAAGCTAATTATGCAGCAGCAAAGGCAGGGATAATAGGTTTTACAAAGGCAGTAGCAAGAGAGGTGGCTTCAAGAGGAATTACTGTAAATGCTGTTGCTCCAGGATTTATCTTGACCGATATGACAGAGGTTTTGTCAGAAGAAATGAAGAAAAAAGTACTTGAGGAAATACCTATGGGTAGATTTGGAAACCCTGAGGATGTAGCAAATGTAGTAAAATTCCTTGCCTCTGATGAGGCTAGCTATATTACTGGGGTGGTTTTAAGTATTGACGGAGGACTTTCTATTTAGTATTTTTTATAAAGTCAACATTAAGAAGGAGGTGAATGTGTAAATGGATGAGAGCACCATTTTTGAAAAAGTCAAAAAAATAATTGTAGATCAGCTCAGGGTAGATGAGAGTCTTGTTACCATGGACTCAAACATTCAAGAGGATTTAGGGGCTGATTCCTTGGATGCAGTAGAGTTAATTATGGCACTAGAAGAAGAATTTGGTATTGATGTTCAAGATGAAGAGGCAGAGAACTTCAAAACTGTCGGAGACGTAGTAAGGTATATAGAAAAGAAACTTTAATTTTTAGCAAAGGGTACTGGTAGGAGAGTCCAGTACCCTTATTTTTAAAGGGGGTATTTGATTTAATGAGGAGAAGGGTTGTAATCACGGGTCTTGGGGTTATTTCTCCAGTAGGGATTGGAAAAGACATTTTCTGGGAAAATATTAAAAAAGGTAAATCAGGAATTTCTCGTATTTCAAAGTTTTCGGTTGACGATTTTCCAACAAAGATTGCGGGCGAAGTAAAGGACTTTAATCCTGAGGATTTTATAGATAAAAGAGAGGCAAGAAGGCTTGATAGATTTTCACAGTTTGCTATTGCAGCTACAAAACTTGCCCTCGAAGACTCAGGTTGGAATCCTACTGAGGAGGAAAAAGAGAATACAGCTGTCATTGTTACCTCTGGCATAGGAGGTTTTGAAACCTTAGAAAACCAATTTAGGACTTTGTTTGAAAAGGGACCAAATAGGATTAGTCCCTTTTTGATTCCTATGGTTATTATAAATATAGCTTCTGGGAATATCTCAATATTCTTTGGATTTAAAGGACCAAATTATTCTCCTGTTTCTGCTTGTGCTTCTTCTGCTCATGCTATTGGAATCGGTTATAGATTGGTTTCCTCGGGTGAAGCAGATTTTGCTATAGTTGGAGGTAGCGAGGCTTCTATAACCCCTATGGGGATTGCTGGATTTTGTGCTTTACAAGCCTTGTCTACGAGAAATGATGAGCCGGAAAAGGCAAGTAGGCCTTTTGATGCAAAAAGAGACGGTTTTGTGATGGGAGAAGGAGCAGGAATTCTTATTCTTGAGGAACTTAATCATGCATTGGATAGAGGAGCAAGAATATACGCTGAAATTGTAGGGTTTGGCGCATCTGATGATGCATATCATATTACTGCTCCAGATCCTGAAGGAAATGGTGCAGTTTTATCTATGAAAAGGGCAATTAAAGATGCAAATATAAGGCCAGAGGAAATTAATTATATCAATGCTCATGGAACTTCCACTAAGCTGAATGATAAAATTGAAACTCTTGCTATTAAGAAGGTTTTTGGAGAATATGCATACAAAATTCCTGTTAGTTCTACTAAGTCGATGATTGGGCATCTTCTTGGTGCAGCAGCATCTGTAGAATCTATAGCTACAGTTCTTTCTATATATGAAGGAATACTTCATCCTACTATAAATTATGAGGAAAAAGATCCAGAATGTGATCTGGACTACGTACCTAATGTGGCACGCAAGTGGGATGTAAAATATGCTTTAAAGAATTCCTTTGGGTTTGGAGGGCAAAACGCTACTTTGATATTCAAAAAATACGAGGATGGAAAAAAAGAGTAACAAACTAAGAAATATAGATCTGGATGAGATATTATCTAAGGTAAAAGAAAAAACGGGAATTTCTTTTGATAACAAGAATCTAATAATAGAGGCTTTAACTCATCCTTCTTTTAAGCATGAAAATCCTCATTTTGAGTATGATAATCAAAGATTAGAGTTTCTTGGTGATGCAGTATTGAATATGATAATCACTGAAATACTATTTCAAAGATATAAAGAGGCTTCAGAAGGTATTTTAACCCAAAAAAGGATCTATATGGTAAAGGAAGAAACTTTGTATAAAAAAGCCAAAAGTCTCAATTTAGGTGATTTGATTTTATTAGGAAAAGGAGAGGAAAAACAGGGTGGTAGGGAGAAGATCTCCATTCTAAGTGATCTTTTTGAGGCTTTTATTGGTGCTCTTTATTTGGATAAAGGATACGAATTTACAAAGAATTTTGTGGAAAGAATCTTTAGAGAAGAAATAGAAAGTGTAGAAATGGAAATTGACTGGAAGAATCTTTTACAATCCCAACTTATGAAAGAGGGAAAGAAACCCTCATATATTGTTACCCGTGAAGAAGGTCCGGAACATAACAAGATTTTTTATGTGGAGTTATGGATCGATAATAATAAAATAGCAGAAGGCGAAGGTAAAACTAAAAGGGAGGCTGAAATCAAAGCAGCTAAGATAGCTTTGGAGAAGATGAGAAGATGATTTATCTAAAGAGTTTAGAGCTTACCAATTTTAAGTCATTTATTGGGAATAATAAAATTCCTTTTTCTCAAAATTTTACTGTCATCACAGGCCCTAATGGAAGTGGTAAAAGTAATATATTGGATGCTATTCGTTGGGTGCTTGGTGAGCAAAGAGTAAAAACTTTGAGGGCTGAAAAAACTGATGAAGTTATATTTGGTGGAAACAAATTTTATTCCCAAGCTAATTATGCGAAAGTAGAACTTTGTTTGAATATTTTTGGCGAAGATTATTTCATTACTCGCAAAATATATAGGGATGAAGATAGCGAATATTATATAAATGGCAAAATGGTTAGACTGAAAGATATTCAGCTATTTCTTAATAATTTTGGATTAGGTAGGTATGGCTTTGCTTTTTTAGGACAAGGAGAGATTGAAGATCTGATTTTGAAAGAAAATGGAAGAATAAGGGAGTTGATAGAGAATATTGCTGGCATCTCAGGATATCATGAGAAAGTAAAGGAATTGATGTTAAAATTAGAGGTAATTGAGAGTAAGTGGAATGAGCTTGAGGAGAAAAGGAGGGATCTTTTCACAGTTGTTGAAGGATTAAGAAAGGAAGTAAGGATTGCTGAAAGATATGATGTATTGAAAAGTAAGTTGGAAGATGTTAGAACTACATTGGCTTTTATCAGTCTTAAAAAATTAAGAGAAAACATTGATAGATATTTAGAGGAAGAAGAAAAGATCGAAAAGAGAATCTTAGAATTAAATGAGTTGATTAATGTAAACTCGGTAAAGCGTGAAGAACTCAGTGATGAATACAGAAAAATCGAGAAGGATTTATTGAAACTAAGAGAGATTCTAGAGAATATAGATAAAAAGGTTTATGAGGTAACTCTAAAAGAAAATGTTTACCGAGAGAAGGAAAGGCTTATTGGAGATAGTTTAAGAAAGATTGAGAAGGAAAAGATTCTTTTAAAGGAAAAAATTCTTGATCTAGAAACAAAAGAAAAGGAAATTGTCGAACTTCTTAAAAATTTTGATTATGATGATTTTTCAAAAATTGAGGCAGAGCTTAAAGAGAAAGAAAACAGACTCCAAGAACTTATCTTAAATAAGGGAAAACTAGAGGATAAAATAAGAGCTTTTGAACCTATTTTAAAAGAACAGACAAGTATTGAAGACATAAAAATTAAAAGAGAAAGTTTGGAAGGTTTTATTACAAAATATAGAAGGAAAATTGAAATCTTACAGAAAGTAAAAGAAGAAATCGAAGTTAAACTTACAGAAGAAAACAGAATTTTAAGAAGAAAAAAAGATGTTTATGAGAATAACAAATTGGAAATACTGAAACTTAACAATATTCTTGCAGAATTAAAGGAGGCTACTTTTGAAAATCTTCCTCGTGGGGTTAGAGAATTATTATTACATAAAAAAGATAGAGTTCATGATATTGTTAAAAATATTATCAATGTGCCAAAGGAATATCTTGTTGCTATATATAATCTTTTAGGTAATACCATATATGACATTGTTGTGGATAATGAGGATGTTGCAAAGGAACTTATAGGTTATTTAAAAGATAAAAAACTTGGGTGGGCTACTTTTAGACCTCTTACATTATGTAGAGATGAAAGAATAAAGGAAATACCTAAAGATATTTTGGAGAATGCTGTAAGAGCAATAGATGTGGTAAGTTATGATCTGAAATATGATAAGTTAGTCAAAAACGTACTAGGTAATGTTCTAATTTTCACAGATTTCCAAACAGCCTCAATGCACAAAAATTTGCTATGGGACGGCTGGAGGATTGTGACCCTTCAAGGAGAGGTTTTTCATCCCTCGGGTACTATAAGTGGGGGTGTAAGGTTTGGTGTTGAGGCAACGCTTAACACCGAGAGAGCAATATTTGAAACTGAGGAAAAAATAAAGGATTATAGTGAGGCAAATGTGTTTCTAAAAAGAGATATAGAAGATTTAGAGAATAGTATTAATAAAAATAGAAAGTTGAGACAAAAATTAGAGAATTTGATTACAAAAATAGAGTCTAAAATAAATGAAAAGGAAAAAGAGATAAGAGAGATTGAAAGTAAGCTTAGATTGTATGAAGATTACTTGAAAGAGGGAAAGAACATTTTAGAAGAATTTGAAAGATTGTCAAATGAAGTTGAAAGAACAAAGTTAGAATTTGAGAATCTTAGAAAGAGTTATGATGATAAAAGATTTAAGAAGATTGAGACAGAGAAGGATTTAGTTGTAGTTAAAAAAGATTTAAAAGAACTAAATGGGCGCCTATTTAATTTAGAGGAAGAGGAAAAAAGATTTAAGGAAGAGTTGAAGCTTTTGGAAAAGGCTTTAGAAGATTTTAAAGTTGAATATGAGAATATAAGAAGGGAAAAAGAAATTTTTATGGATGAAAATAAAAAGGTTCTTGAAGAAGGAGAAAGAATTAAAAATGAGATAAAAAAGCTTGAGAGAGAATGGCAAAAATTGAGAGAGGAATTTGTAGTACTGGAAGAAAGAAAAAAAGATATTAAAGAAAGAATAAAAGATCTAGAATTTGAATATCAGAGAAATTATCGGGAAGGTTTAGAGATTAAAATGGATCTTCCAGAAGAGGATTTAAAGAGATTAGAAATTGAGATATTACAGGAGATGGAATCATTAGGTCCAATTAATTTTCTTGCTAAAGCTAAGTTGGAAGAGGAGGAAGCCAAATATAATTCTCTTGTTTTCCAGATAGAAGATATTGAAGGGTCTATTAATTCCTTAAAAAAGATTATAAAAGATACAAGGGAAGAGGCAGAAAGAAGATTTTTAAAGGCTTTTGAAGAGTTTAAAATTAAGGCTAAAAATAATTGGAAATTATTCTTCCCTAATGCAGAACTTGATTTGTTAGTTGAAAGCGAAGAAGATATTCTTGATTCAGATATAAGTTTGAGGATTTACTCTCAGAAGAAGAATTGGAGAAATTTATTAATGCTTTCTGGGGGAGAAAAAAGTATAGTAGGAATTGTGCTTCTTTTGTCAGCAGTGGAACTTGCTTCTGTAAATTTCTGTTTTTGGGATGAGATAGATGCAGCTTTAGATAATCAGAATGCTCAAATTTTAGGTAAGAAGATAAAGGAATTAAGTGAGAGAAATCAATTTATTCTAATTAGTCATAATCCAGTATTAATGCAATATGCAGATGTAATATATGGAGTAACTTTGAATGAAAAGGGATCTTCTCAAGTTTTATCTTGGAAAGTAAAAGAGGAGGTATAGAATTGAGTTTTTGGGACAGATTGCCTAAAATAAAAGGATTTGCTGAGAGATTACAAAATATTCTTAAGTTCTCAAGAGTTGACGATAATCTTTTAGATGAACTTGAGATGGAATTTATACAAAGCGATTTAGGGCTTGAGCTTACTAACGAGATCATAAGTGAAATAAGAAAAAGAAAAATAACAAATACCCCGGAATTAAGAGACTTTTTATTTAATTATCTAAAAGCTATTTTGGAGAACTTAGATTACAGACTTGATCTTCTTGAGGATAGATTAAATGTGGTTGTTTTTATAGGCGTAAATGGTACAGGAAAAACAAGTACTGTGGGTAAATTTGCATATTACCTTAAAGGTTTAGGATATTCTCCTATTATAGCTGCTGCAGATACTTTTAGAGCTGCAGCTATTGATCAGGTCAAGATATGGGGAGAGAGAGTAGGAGTTGAGGTGATAGCTCAAAAAGAAGGAGCAGACCCGGGTGCAGTTGTGTTCAACGCTATTGAGGCTGCAAGAGCGAGAAATAAGAATGTTCTTCTTGTAGATACTGCTGGTAGAATGCATACTAAAAGTAATTTAATTGAGGAGCTCAAAAAAATAAATAGAGTAGTAGAAAGAACTTTAGGATATGGACCTTCAGAAAATCTTATAGTTATAGATGCTACCTTAGGCCAGAATGTAATAAGGCAGGTAGAAACTTTTCATAATGCAGTGAATTTAACCGGAGCTGTTTTAACAAAGCTGGATGGAACTGCAAAGGGAGGAGTAATATTTAATGTGGTGAGAAGATTCAATATACCAGTAAAACTTGTGACTATAGGAGAAGGGGTAGAGGATTTGAAGGTTTTTGACCCTAACGAGTTCATTGAGTCATTTATACCGGAGGTTAAGGTATGATAAGGAAGGCTAAGGTAGAAGATATTCCTGAGATTCATAAATTGATTAATGAGTTTGCAGAAAAAGGTTTGCTTCTTCCCAGATCTTTAAGTGATCTTTATGAAAATATTAGAGATTTTTACATCCTTGTTATTGATGGAAAGGTAGTAGGAACATCAGCTTTGCATATAATATGGGAAGATTTAGGCGAGGTTAGGTCAGTGATTGTTAGGGATGAGTATAGGGGTAAGGGATATGGTAAGAAGCTTGTAGATACATGTTTGAGAGAGGCCAAATTCTTAGGATTAAAACGAGTACTTGCACTGACATATATACCAGAGTATTTCAAGAAGCTTGGCTTTGTAGAGATAGACAAAAGGACATTACCTTTTAAGGTTTGGAGCGATTGTGTTAAGTGTCCAAAATTTCCAGATTGTGGAGAAATAGCTCTTCTATATTACTTATGAAGTATTTAGTAGTTCTTATAATTTTTATCTTAGATAGGATTACCAAAGAACTTGCTGAAAGGGGCTACTTCAGTAAGATTAATGTGGATTTTTTTCTAAGTTTTTTTCTTACTCACAATTATGGAATTGCTTTTGGAATTGAGTTTACAAGAAAGATCATCCTATTTTTTAATTTAATAGCTTTAATTGTCCTTATTATCTTATATAAGAGGTATGAATTTTTAGGTTTAGCTTTCATTTTGGGTGGGCTTCTTGGCAATTTATATGATAGAGTTTTTTATGGATATGTGATAGACTTTATTCATCTGAAGAACTTTTTCGTTTTTAATTTGGCAGATCTGTTTATTACTTTAGGAGGGGTTTTGGTGTTTTTTAAACTAATAAAATAAAGAAGGAGGTCGAGAGGAAGGATGTATCCAAAATTACTTACGATTCCACAATTCCAGTTTTTGAAGTATAAAATAGGACCAATTGTTATCTATTCATGGGGAACTTTTGTGGCTCTTGGTTTTCTTATTGGTATTCTTCTTGCTATGAGATGGGCTAAGAAAGAAAATATTGATCCAGATCACGTTCTTAATGTAGCAGTATGGAGCATAATCTCTTCTATAATAGGTGCAAGGGCAGTTTATGTTATTAAATATTGGAATGCTTATAAAACTAACCCAATCACAATTCTTCATTTATGGGACGGCGGATTAATATTTTTTGGTGGCTTTTTCGTAGCACTAATAGTAGTTTTGCTTTATATTAGAAAATACAAGATTGATTATTGGAAGTTCTTAGATATATTAGCTCCTGCCGTTACCATAGGAAGTGCTATTGGCAGAATTGGTTGTTTTCTTAATGGGTGTTGTTATGGATATGAAACTCCACTTCTTTGGGGAGTGAAGTTTCCAAATGTCTATGGTTATAGGCATGCTACGGAGCTTTATTATACAGTTGCTTTCCTTATCGTATTTATATATCTTTTGAGGGTTAAAAGTAGGAAGACTTTTGATGGAGAAGTAGCAACTAATTTCTTCATTTACTATTCCTTTGCCTTTTTTATAGTAGAAATCTTTAGAGACAATCCACGTAATTTCCTATATTTAACAGGATCTCAAACAGTTTCTTTACTCCTAATTGCTTTTGGCATCTATGCTTATAGAAGAAGAAAGGCTGGTCGTCCTATAATTCCCGAGCAGTGTCTCTTTTGGAAAGTTATGACCACAAAACCTAAAGTTAGCAAAAAGAGATAAGTTATATGTTTTTAAGGGTTGCTTTTATAAAACTATCTATAAGTTCAGGAAAGTCTATACCAAAGGCTTTTGCGGCTTCTGGATATAGACTTGTCTCGGTCATTCCAGGAATAGTGTTAACTTCTAATACATAGATATGGTTTGTATTTTCCTCTACGATCATATCAACTCTTGATAGATGTCTGCACCCAAGGGCTTGGTGAGCTAAAATACCAAGCCCTTGGGCTTTTTCGTATACTTCTTTGGGAAGTCTCGCAGGAATAATATGATCTGAGAGTCCTGGAGTATATTTAGTTTCATAATCATAAAAGCCTGTTTTAGGTATAATCTCTATAAGGGGTAAACATACAGGATTATTAATATCGTAGATTCCTGCTGTAATCTCTTTTCCCTTTATATATTCCTCGATGATTATATTTTCATCATATTTAAAAGCCAATTCTATACCTTTTAATAGTTCTTCTTCTGTGCTTGCTAATGAAAGCCCAATAGTAGATCCTTGAGTTGCAGGCTTTATGATCCAAGGTTTTTTTAATTTTGATACATTTTTTACAATATTATTTAAATCTTTTGTTTCAAGCTCCTTTTTAGATAATTCTATCCATTTAGGAGTTGGAATATTGTGAAAGGTAAATATTTTTTTTGCCATTGTTTTGTCAAGGGCAAGGGCACTTGCAAGGACTCCAGATCCTACATATGGAATACCAAGAAGCTCGAGTAATCCTTGAATGGTTCCATCTTCTCCATATTTTCCATGGGCAGATATAATGGCTACATTTATATTTGCTTTTTTAATGTTCTCTACTACATTTTCATCAATGGGAATCTCAATGTAATCGTAACCTTTTAACTTTAAAGCATTTACAATGTTTCGAGCTGTTTTAAAAGCAATCTCTTTTTCACTTGATTTTACACCGATAAGAACACCAATTTTCATAAAGTAAAGATTCTCCTTTCTTTTCCTAAGGTCTATTAGAAAAATTTTACACTTAATTTTTGTTTTTATAAAGATGAATCTTGTTATAATAGAAATCAAAAAAGGAGGAAGTTTAATGACCCAAAAAATTGAGGATATTTTTTTGGAGATAAAAGATGAAAAATTGAAGGGAAAAATTAAAGACTTATATGAAATATTTCAGAGGGTAGCCCAAAGGGGTGGACTCTATATTACTGATTTCTTAGATTTGACAGAACAGTATTATTTTCAGAAAATAAGTAGCTATTTTGTTAATGAATTATATACATCGCTTTATGGCGGCGTAGATGGAGCGGAAAGAAAGATGGGATTTATATCAGATAAGATAGAGTTGATTGAGTATATAGACTACAGTAAATATTTAGTGGGATTAAGCATAAGATCTAAGGATAAAATTTCTATTTCATTTTTAAAGGAGATTTTTGAAAAAAATAACTTAATAAATAAATTAGGGGATATTTGGTATTCAGATGGGATAAAATTAGTTTTGGCAAGCGAAATTTTATCTGATGTTGAGAAACTATTTAATGAATATCAAATTGATTTTGAACTTTTAACCCTTGAACAACTTAAAGCTTATTCTAAAATTACAAGAGTTATACGTACTACAGAGAGTTCTAAGAGATTAGACTCTGTTGGTAGTGCTGCATTAGGGATCTCAAGAAGTAAGATGCAAAGCTATATAAAAGCTGGGGTGGTAACAGTTAACGGGAAAAAAGTATACGATGCTCATTATGAATTGGAAGAGGGAGACATAGTAATAGTTCAGGGGCTTGGAAATTTTAAAATCAATAAAATTAATGTTACTCAAAAGGGTAAATTTTACATGGAAATTGAAAGAAGTCTAAGGAGATAGCATGGAGTATTTTGAATTAATATTAAAAACTAAGAAAGACTTAGAAGAACCTATAATTGCCATATTAGAGATTTTGGGTTCAAAGGGTACAGCTATAGAAGATAATTTCTTTGATAACTCTGTTCTCTGGGATTATGTAGATGAGGAGTTTGCAGAGAGAGACTATGTGCTTATAAGATCCTATTTTGACAAAGATACAGACATGGAAGAGATAATAAATAGATTGAAGGCAAGAATTAAAGAAAATTTTGAAGGGTTAGGGGATGTAGAAGATGTAGAGTATAGAGTTGTTAAAGAAGAAGATTGGGCTAATGAATGGAAAAAGTATGCAAAACCAATATATGTTGGAAGAATTTTAATTTTGCCTTCCTGGGAAAAAGTAGATACTACCGAAGATAAGATTTTAGTTATAATGGATCCGGGAATGGCTTTTGGATCAGGTAGTCATCCTACTACTATTATGTGTATTGAAATGCTTCAGAAATATTTGAAAGAAGGAATGGATGTTTTAGATGTAGGAACTGGTTCTGGAATTCTTTCTATTGTGGCTAAAAAACTTGGTGCAGGTAAGGTTAAAGGCATTGATATTGACAAAAAAGCTGTAGAGGTTGCAAAAGAAAATGCAAAGAGAAACAATGTAGAGTTAGAGTTTCAACAGGCTAATCTTACTATTGGCATAGAGGACAAGTATGATATAGTTGTGGCAAATTTAATTGCAGAGATTATTTTAAAACTAAATTCTGAAGTTAAAAGAGTTTTGAAAGAAAGTGGAGTATACATTACTTCTGGCATCATAGGAGAGAAATTAGATATGGTTTTGAAATCTTTTGAGGAAAATAACATAAAAATCTTGGAGATAAGGGAGAAAGAAGGTTGGTTTACTGTGGTAGGTAAAAATGAAGATTAGAGGGCATCATTTGTTTTGTCTTTTACATTTTGAGGGTAAAGGATATTCTCAAGATTTTGTAGAGAACATGTATAAGGTTAAAGAAGCTCTTGAGAATAGGGGAAAATTCTCTTTAGTTTTGTATTGTGATGATATATGCAAAAAGTGTCCTTATATGGAGAATAACGAATGTAGAAAAGATGTTGATAATAAGCTAATGTATAAAGACAGTGAGATTGTTTCAAGGCTTGGATTAAGTTTAGAGGGAGAACTATATGATTTTGCTTATGTCAAATCACTAATTTTTAAAAATTTTAATAGGAAGGATTTTGAGGATTTGTGTAAGGATTGTTCTTGGTTTTCTTTGTGTAGTGAAAAGGGTGTCTTTGGATAAAGGATGGGATGGATTATGTATAAAAAAGAAAAATCTCATATATACCTATTTTGTTTTGACGATACATATTTTAATCAAAGAAATCTTGTGAGATTTGGAAAAGTAATAGATTTAAGAGGATTTAAACAGGTAAGGTATCTCTGTTCTTATGACAGATTGAAGGAGCTTGAGAAATTTGTTAATTCAATAAGTGGAATTAAGTTCTTAGGTAAAAGTGATTTTCATTACTTTACTTATCTGTTTGTAAAAAGCATTAATATTAAATTTAATCTTGTGGTTATAGATCATCATGTGGATCTAAAAAGCACTTTTGAGGGGTACATTAGCTGTGGATCATGGTTGAGAGATGTTATGAAAATTTCATCTTTAAATAAAATTTTTTTATTTACTTCCGATAATAATACTGGAGAAAATAATAACAAGTTAGTTGTAATAAGCAAGAATTTTAAACCTTTAAAAACCATGATAGGAGATTTGCCTATTTATGTGAGTATAGATAAGGACATTCTTGATAAAAAGTACCTAAATACTAATTGGGAGCAAGGTAATATGGATATTAAAGAATTTTTTAACTTACTTAATTTTCTCTCCCAATTTAATGTGATTGGAGTTGATGTTTGTGGAGAGCCTGATTTTAATTTGGCTGAATATGAAAAAAGTGAGAAATTAAACCTGATGATTTGCAATATATTTTCTAAAAATGAATACTTTAGAAATTCTGCTTAAGGTGTTAGTATAGGATTTAAGTTATGAGATAAATGTTTCTTTGGGTATAATAGAACAAAAGCAATTTTAAAAAATCTTTTAGGGGGACAAATAAATGGAAAAAATAAGCGCAAAAGAAAAGAGTATAAGAGAACTTCTTAAGGATAAAAGATATCTTATTGATTACTATCAGAGGGAATATAAATGGCAGACTAAGCAGGTCAAGGAGTTAATTGAGGATTTAGTTGAGTGTTTTCTAGAAGATTACGATCCCGAAGATTCTAGAGAGAAGATAGCAAATTATAGTAAATATTATCTTGGAGCTATTATTATTTGTGAGAAGGATGCTCAGAAATATATTATTGATGGACAGCAACGTCTTACAACTTTAACACTGCTACTTATTTATCTGAGAAATATATTAAAGGATGAAGACCAGAAAGCTAAGTTGTATAGTCTTGTATTCTCAGATGTTTTTGGCAAAAAGACTTACAATATTGATGTGGAGGAAAGAAAACCTTACCTTGATGAGCTTGTTAAAGGAAATGTTCCTGATATAAACGGTGTTTCCGAGTCTATCGAGAATCTTATTGAAAGCTATAAAGAAATACCTACATTCTTTCCTGATGATTTTGATGATAAAGCATTTCTTTACTTTAGCGATTGGTTGATAGAAAATGTCTATCTTGTAGAGATAACAACTCACGTAGAGGAGGATGCTTATAAGATATTTGAAACGATGAATGATCGAGGTCTTTCATTGACTCCCATTGAAATGTTGAAAAGCTATCTTTTATCAAGAATTAGCGATACTAATAAAAGAAATGAGGCTGCAAAGGTTTGGAGAGAGAAAGTAGAGGCTTTGAGGCGTTTAGGAAAAAATGAAGATAGCGAAGCTTTTAAAGCGTGGATGAGAGGAAAATTTGCAAATAGTATTCGTGAGAAGAAAAAGGATTCTAAACCTCTTGATTTTGATAGAATAGGAACAGAAATGCATCGATGGGTTAAGGAGAATGAAATAATTATTGGTTTAAAAGATTCTGATGACTTTTATAAATTTATAACTAAGGATGTGAAATTTTATTCAGAAAGGTATAAAGAATTAAAGGAATATTCTCAGAAACTAACAAGGGGGTTAGAGTCTATCTATTATCTAAGTTATTTAGGATTTACTCTCCAGTATCCAGTACTTCTCGCTTCGATTAATATCGAAGATGATGACAAAAACATTAAGAAGAAATATCAAATTGTGGGGGATTTCCTTGATATTGTTTTTGTGCGTAGACTTTGGAATTATAAAGGTATAGATTATAAGAACATGCAATACATATGCTTCAATATAATAAAGGAGATTAGAGATAAATCCTTATACGACTTAGGTGAGATATTATTAAGAAAGTTAGCAGAAGATAAATTTAACTTTGCTAAGAACAAAAACTTTAAATTAATATCTTTTAGAAGGTTTTATGTGCATTATATTCTAGCAAGGATGACTGATTTTGTTGAGGTAGAATCAGGCCTGAAAAGCCGATTTGAGGAGTATATAGCTAAGGGTCCAAATAGATATGAAATTGAGCATATATGGTCAAAAAATGCCTTTAATGAGTTAAAGGGTGAATTTTCAAGCTTATCAGATTTTGAAGAACATAGAAATAAAATTGGAGGACTTTTGATATTGCCTAAGAGTTTCAATGCATCCTATGGTGATCTTCTTTATACGGAAAAGCTAAAACATTATTTTGGTCAAAATTTACTTGCAAAATCTTTGCACGAAGATTGCTATAATCACAATCCTGGATTCCTTAATTTCATTGAAAAGACAGGTCTTCCTTTTAAGCCCTATTCTAAATTTGGGAAAAAAGAACTTGAAGAGAGACAAGAACTTTATTGTCAACTTGCCGATATAATATGGTCACCTAAAAGGATAGAAAAGATTTTGAAAGAGAGCTTCTAAAGATAATAATTTTATTAGACATTTAAAGTTGTTTTAAGGTACTTAAAGAGATGTAAAGACTGAGTTAAATGAATTTTGTAATATTGTGGCGAAGCAAAGAACTGAGGCTATGGAGGAGAAGATTGAGAGATATCCTCAAACATATCTTCTAGTTTTGGATGAGGTTGGAGATTGGCACAAAAATCTCTTTATGATGGGTGGTTGTGTTTTTGATTTATCTTGTTTATGGAAAATTATTTTATATTTAAGAGAAATTAAGAGGGATATATTGAAATTTGAAGATACAGACAAAGAATTTAAATGGAGTAATTTTACTTGTAAAATTAAGAAAATAAAAAAATCAAACTCTCCTACATTGGAGTCTGAATTAAAAAAAATATAAAGAATATTTAGAAAAAATTGTTTATTTAGGCGAAAAAGAAATTTTTTCATTCTTTTGTTCTGTTGTAGAACTTCCTCTAGTTACTCTCTGGAGAGAATGGAAAGATCACAAAAACAAAGAGGATAGGAAAAGATGTGAGATATGGGTTAGAGAAAAATCAATTCAAGATATTGTTCAACGGTATTTCAAATGGTTAGAGGAAAAAGACGGGCTAGGACTTATATTAATAGATCGAACTAATAATAGAATTGATGAGCTATATTTTAAAAAGTAAGAGAATTGATAATTAGTGGAGATATTTTTTACCACAGATTTGATAGAATAATACCACCTTTTTTTTGATATAAATGATATATTTTTTGGGGCATTTAGTTATGTTTTACGGAATTTATATGGAGATTCTAAAGGGAAAATTCATCCTATAACATGTATGTTGTATTCAGTTATTCTAAGAAAAATTAATAAAAGTAAAGATGGAAAAATTTGGGGATTTGGCTTATTTGATATTCCTAAAGAATCAAAAATAAGAAATTGTTTAAATGAGGAAGCTTTAAACTCTATATCAAAAAACTGTGATGAAATGAGTATTTTAGATTAAGAATGACGTTGTGGAGATTTTAAATATTGCGGGAGCAACCATAAGCGAACTTTTGCGTCCTATAAAAAAATTTTTGTATCCCAAGTTATTTCGTCTAATTAAAAATGAGTAAACAAGTTGGATAAAAATATTTTTATTAAGTCAAGTATATTTTTCTAAAAAGAATTCTCAAAGTGTGTTTAAATTTTCGTGACAACCCTAATACTTTCTAAAAGCATAATGTTACAAAAATTTATATTTGGTGGCCCTACGGGGATTCGAACCCCGGTTTTTGGGTTGAGAACCCAACGTCCTAGTCCACTAGACGATAGGGCCACTTTTTTTCTGGCTGGGGAGGATGGATTCGAACCATCCCTACCTGATCCAGAGTCAGGCGTCCTACCAGCTAGACGACTCCCCAGTTTTTTACAAGATTATGTTAATATATAACGCCGATTTTGTCAATATAATCGAGCTTTCTCCTAAAATCAGTAGTTCTTTAGTGAGTCCTTTTTCCCTCCTTTCTTTTTAAAATTGTCTACTTTTGAATTACATAAATAGTAGTTTTGGTTTTTTTCTTTATTTAAGACTTGCAAAAAATAAATGATCTAAATCTAAGTATTTACCACATAAAAAATAAAAACCCCCAGGAGTTTTTCCTGGGGGTTTAATTCTTATTAGTACTCAGGTGGTGGAGGAGGGGTTTGTTTCTCTTTTTCTGGCTTTTCAGCTACGAGACCCTCAGTAGTTAATACTAAGGCTGCTATACTTGCAGCATTTTGTAATGCAGATCTAGTTACCTTTGCAGGATCTACAATTCCAGCTTCAAACATATTTACAAACCTATCGTTTGCTGCATCGTATCCCATTGGTCCATCCATTTCTTTAACTTTTTCTGCAATAATTGATCCTTCTTTACCAGCATTGTTAGCTATTAACTTTAATGGTACATCTAAGGATCTTCTTACAATTTCTACTCCTATTCTTTCATCTTCGTTATCAACTTTTACATCATCGAGGGCTTTTATTGTTCTTAGTAAGGCTACACCACCGCCAGGAACAATACCTTCCTCTACGGCAGCTTTAGTTGCGGATAATGCATCTTCTATTCTATGTTTCTTCTCTTTGAGTTCTACCTCAGTGGCTGCTCCAACCTTTATTACAGCTACACCACCAGCAAGTTTTGCAAGTCTCTCTTGTAATTTCTCTCTATCAAATTCAGAATCAGTTTCTTCTAATTGCTTTTTGATTTGAGCAATTCTAGCCTCAATATCCTTCTTATTTCCTTTTCCACCGATAATGGTAGTCTTATCTTTGTTAGCTCTTACTTTTTCAGCTCTTCCGAGCATGTCTAAAGTTACATTTTCAAGTTTGATTCCAGTCTCCTCGGAGATGAACTGACCTCCTGTTAGTATAGCTATATCTTGAAGCATAGCTTTTCTACGATCACCAAATCCAGGTGCTTTTACTGCAAGAGATTGTAATACTCCACGTAATTTGTTGACTACTAAGGTCGCAAGAGCCTCACCCTCAACATCTTCTGCTATTATTACTAGTGGTTTACCTGTTTGGACAACTCTCTCAAGTATTGGTAGGATCTCGCTTACTGCACTAATTTTTCTATCAGTTATCAAGATATATGGTTCTTCTAATACTGCCTCCATTCTTTCTGGGTCTGTGATCATATATGCAGAAAGGTATCCTCTATCAAATTGCATTCCTTCAACTAATTCTAAGGTAGTGGTTATTCCCTGAGATTCTTCTACGGTTATAACACCATCTTTTCCAACTTTGTCCATTGCTTCAGCAATAAGATTTCCAATCTCTGTATCGTTATTTGCAGATATAGCTGCTACATGGGCAATGTCTTGTTTTGTTTCTACAGGTTTTGCAATCTTCTTTAATTCTTCTACTACTTTCTCAACAGCTTTTTCTATTCCTCTTCTTACATACATAGGATTTGCGCCAGCGACAACATGTTTCATTCCCTCATGTACTAATGCCTGTGCAAGAACTGTTGCGGTAGTTGTACCATCGCCTGCAACATCGTTAGTTTTGGAAGCAACCTCTTTTACAAGTTGAGCTCCCATATTCTCAAAAGGATCTTCAAGATCAATTTCTTTAGCAATAGTTACACCATCATTTGTTATAACTGGAGCCCCAAATTTTTTCTCAAGAACTACATTTCTTCCCTTTGGTCCTAAAGTGATCTTTACAGTATCAGCAACAATATCGAGACCTCTGATTAGTGCTGTTCTTGCTTGCATATCAAGGCTCACTAATTTGGCTGCCATATTCCATCCCTCCTTTTTCCTAAAAGTTTTTTACTCCTCAATAACAGCTAAAATATCTCTTTCGCTGAGAATAAGATATTCTTCACCTTCAATTTTGACTTCAGTCCCTGCGTACTTAGCAAATATTACTCTGTCTCCCTCTTTGATTTCTAATGGCACTTTTTGACCATTATCAAGAATTCTACCAGTTCCTACTGCGATGACTTTTCCTTGTTGGGGCTTTTCTTTTGCAGTATCGGGTAAAACAATACCACTTTTTGTTTTCTCCTCTTGCTCAATAACCTTCACTACTACACGATCACCAATAGGACGTAATTTCACTTTTCCCAGCCTCCTTTCTTAAAATTTTTGTTAGCAATCTCATTTGGTGAGTGCTAAAACCAAAAAATAATATATATTAATTCTTAACTGTGGTTCAATAAATAAAATCAACAAAAAATAGTAAAAAAATCCTAAAAAATCAAATTTATCAGAAAATATTGCTATTTTTCTTTGTTTTTTATCAATTCTCTGTATAATTCTTCTAATTTTATAGCGCTCCTATCTATGGAAAACTCTTGTGCTTTGATTTTTGCGTTCTTTTGCATCATCTTTAAAAGTTCAGGATTATTCAGTAAAAGTTCTACCTTATTGGAAAATTCTTCCAGATCCTCTTCTACAAGAAAGCCTTCTTTTCCATCTTCTATTAGGCTCATAGAGCCTGGAGCTCTTATTGCTACTACTGCACATTCACCAGCCATGGCTTCTAGGGTTACTAGCCCCTGGGTTTCAGTAGTGGAGGCAAACACAAAAATTTCAGCTATTTTGTAGAAATTTACTAGTTCTTCTCTTGGGTACCAGCCCATTAGTATAATTTTATCTTCTAAATTTAGTTTTTTTATTAGGTTTTCTAGGTTCTTTTTTTCTTCACCATCTCCAACTACAAGAAAAATGGTGTCATCCCTGTTTTTAAGTAGTTTTTCTAAAGAGTAGAATAGAAATGGGATATTCTTTTCTTTTGCAAGTCTTCCTGCATAAAGTAATATTCTCTTATCTTTCCATGGAAAATTTTTAAGAAATTCTTCTGAAATATCCTTTTCCCATAGAGAAAAATCTATTCCTGTAGGTAATATTTCGATTCGGGTTTTTACGCCAAAATTTATTATCATTTCTTTTATTTCCTTAGTAGGGGCTATAACTAAATCTACTTGATTAGCATACTTAACGCTTTCCTGAATAGCAAACTTTGCAGAAATTTTTTCTGGAATTAGAGGTATATAGTGTACATATTTGTGGTATTGGGTATGATGGGTAAAAACAATAGGTATGCGATACTTCTTTGCAAGTTTTAGAGCTGTTTTTCCTATCACAAAAGGATGATGAGAATGCACAATGTCGAAGTTTTGTTTTTTAAAAAAATCCTCTACGAAAAAAGAAAAGTATAAAGGTATGGGCTGAGGGGTAATAAATTTTAGAGCAAAGGATGGGAATCTCCAAACCTTTTTGTTAGAATCATCTTTATATCTGGGAAACCAGGGTGGATATTTGGGAGCAAAGACAAAAACCTCATGTCCTAGCTTTTCTAAAGCTTCTCTATAGCTCTCAACTGCTATAGCTGCTCCTCCAGTATTAGGGAGGTAATTATTTGTAAAAAAGGCTATTTTCATAGTATTCCTAGTAGTTTTTTATATAAATTTACTGTAGCTTCGGTAGTTTTTTCTATATTATAGGTTTTAGCTATTTCCGTAGCTCTTTTTGAGTATTCTTCTCTCAAACTTTTATCTTCTGCAAGTTGAATTATTTTTTGAATCACATCATTCTCATTCCATGGTATATAATGGGGGGATAGAGGAGCTTTGTACTCTTCAATATCTCTTAAAAGTAGAGGAAGTCCAACTGCAGAAGCTTCTAATACAGCTATGCTAAAGTTTTCTTGCCTTGAGGGGAAAAAGAATATATCTGCCATGTTATAAAATTTATTGAGTTCTTCATGGGGAATAGGTCCAGGTAATATTAAATTAGGTGGTGGATCTTTTAGAATCTTTTTAATTTCTCCATATCCTCCACTGAAGAAGGAGAATGGTATACCTCCAACCCATACGAATTTATATTGAGGAAGGGCTTCTGCCACTTTAGCAAAGGTATCAAACCCTTTTCTTTTTATTATATGTCCTACACTTAATAACACGATTTCATTATCAGATATGCTAAAGGCTTTTCTCATTTCTTTTCTAAGTTTTTCGTCTTTTTTGAATAAACTTAGATCTATACCATTTGGAATAAATATAATTTCGCTTTTAACTCCCATCTCTTTTAGTTTCTCAACTTCTAAGGGGGAAACTGCAATGACAGCATCTGCTTGGTTGTAAAATAATAAAAGATATTGGGCGAAGAGTGACTTCCATCTCTCAGCAAGAATTGCGCTACCAAGCATTGTGTCGGCTATTACGTGAGCTGTAAAGACTATCTTACTATCAGAGCTTTGTTTTGCATACTTAAAAAAGACATCTCCTAAGGAATGGAAATGAAGTATATCATATGGTCCTTCTTTTAATGTTCCGTTATAATAAACTTCCACATCATTTCTCTTTTTTAGTGCTTCATATAACATCTTACAAGCTGTTTGGTCCCCACCACCTTTTTTTCTTGCCGATGGTATACCTGGTTTAAAGAGCAGGTTAACTTTTATTTTCTTATTCATAATTCACCTCGAGTCTCTTTACCAATTTTTAATACCCAATATATATACTAACACAATTGCTCCAACAAGCAATGTTAAATAGTGAGTAAGAGTTCTCCAGAGGATTATAAATATTCCTAAAATATATTTAGGTACAAATGGGGCAAAAGCAAGAGAAAGGAGAATTTCTATGGCTCCACTGCCTCCAGGGGAGGGCACATAAAACATCATGAAAAAGATTGGTACTTGTACCAAAACTACAGATATATAGTTAACTTGTAAATTAAATGCACTCATAAGTACAGGAGCAATAAGAAAATAAGTGATCCAGGAAAGAAGGTTAAAGAGGAAAAATCCTAAAATTGTAAGTTTTTTTTCTTTTAAGAAAGACCACAAAGTGTTGTGAAAATCTCTTACAGTTTTGTTTACTACTCTTAGTATTTTGAATGGATGGATTTTTCTTAAGAAAGGGATTTTTCTTAGTTTTATTAATACATAAGATAGTAATCGGATTATTGGTCTTGGTTTAAATAAAGCAAAGAGAAAAAGCCCTACTACCATTAGAAAGAGTATGGCACTATATTGCACCAATTTTCTAATTATATTTTGAGGGAAGAGATAAGAATAGAAATATATTATTAAAGGGGAAGCAAGAGCAAAAGTAAGTGTGTTTATCACATATCTAAAAAGACTTAAAGCCGTAGCTTGTCCGACTTTAATATTCTTTTTGGACAGAAGATAGATTTCCAAGGGTTCTCCACCTGCAGAGGTAGGGGTAATACTCGCTGCGAAGTAATACGACAAATGAATCTGTAATGCTTCTAAAAGATTCAGTTTAGCTCCCTCTATGCCCTGGATTAAGATACTATATCTAATTCCAGACCATATCCAGCTTAATATGTTTAATAAGATAACATATACTAGATATTTTCCGTTTATAGATTTAAGGGCATGCCATGTCCTCGAATCTGTGGTTAAAAAGAGAATTATAAGGAAGACGATTATAGTTATGATCAATGATATTTTCAATCCTGATTTTATAGTGTTATTTAACTCCCTCATCTTTCACCTAATAAAAGGTCTGGTTTTGCTTCAAGAGATAGATCACTTTTGTATCCTTTTTGGTAAAGATGATAACCTGCACAAGCAATCATAGCCCCATTATCGGTACATAAATAGGGGGGTGGAATGTATAACTTTATACCTTTTTTTTGACTTTCTTCTTTAAATCTTTTTTGGAGATAACTATTAGAGGCAACGCCTCCTGATACCACTAAAGTTTTTATATTGAATTTTTCTAATGCTATCATAGCTCTTTCTAATAACTCTTCAACAACTCTTTCTTGAAAAGAGGCTGCAATATCTGCGACAGGTATTTCTTTATTTTCCTTTTTGAGGTCTCTTACAAGATATAAAACTGCAGTCTTAATACCACTAAAACTTATGTCTAGTTCTCTGTCGCATCTTATTTTAGGAAAACTAAATATAGATTTTCCTGTTTTTGATATTCTATCGATTTCTGGTCCTCCTGGATAATTTAGACCTAGTATCCTTGCTACTTTATCAAAAGCTTCACCTGCTGCATCATCAAGAGTTTGACCAAGAATTCTATATTTTCCAACATCCTCTACGAGAATATATTCGGTATGTCCTCCTGATACTATTAATGCAATAAAAGGAAAAGAGGGAGGATCATCTCTTAGGAAGTTTGCAAAAATATGTCCTTCAAGATGATTTACTCCTACTAGGGGCTTTTTTAGAGCAAGAGAGAGAGCTTTTGCTGCTGTTATTCCTACCCATAACGCACCAATAAGACCAGGTCCATAAGTTACCGATATTAGATCTATATCTTTAAAGTCTTTATCAGCTTCTTTTAAAGCGAGATCCATAAGTCTATTTAACACTTCTACATGAATTCTTGAGGCTACCTCAGGTACTACTCCACCAAAAGTCTTGTGTATCTCCACTTGAGAAGACACAATATTACTTAATATTTTGTTACTGTCTTCTAATATACTTACGCTAGTTTCATCGCAAGAAGTCTCAATGCCAAGAGTAATCATTTTTTCACCTTAAGGTATTAATTTTTTTACCATGACGAGGGCATCTTCTCCATCTTTGTAATACCATTTTCTTACTCCAATTTTTTTAAAGCCCTTTTTGTAATATAAATTTTGGGCAATCGTATTAGAGACTCTCACTTCCAAAATTATGTTTTTAACTGACTGCCTTTCACAATAGTCTATCACAAAATCAAGAAGTTTTTCACCGATTTTTCTTCCTCTATAATCAGGGTGTACAGCTATTGTAGTTATTTGGGCTTCTTGAAAGATTATCCAAAGCCCCACAAAACCCACCACTTTATTTTCATATGTTGCTACAAAGTAGTGAGCAATTCTATTTGAGGAAAGTTCTCTTTCAAAACTTTCTCGGCTCCATGGGTTTGAGAAAGAAAGTTTATTTATCTCGTCTACTTGATCGATATCTTCGAATTTCATGGGTCTTATTTCTATAGAAAGCTCACTATTTTTTCTCTGGGTTTGCATTTTTTCTCTCCCAATTAATCTCAGCACTGGATTTCTGTCTATAATCGGGAAGGAGATTTATGTAATTCCACACTTCTCCTTTTTTATATTTCTCGAGAGAGAGATGAATAATGGTCTCACCTCTGGGGGAATTTTGATATTCGGAAGAGATTATAACATCTTTAGGTATTAAAGCTTTGATATCTTCATTTATCTTTCCTATTATCATTATAGGTTTGTTCTTCAAAGTATTTATTAAGCTTATAAAATTTTCATAGGTATAGATTCCTTCTTCGTATATTTTTTCATTTTGGGTATCATAGAAACCTGCATGGAGTTCTCCCTTCCTTGCAGGCATTATAGGTACTTTAATTCCTAAAAATGGAGTCTGATATGCCAGGCATTCTAAATAAGAAATTCCTACTATAGGTTTTTTATAGATCTGGGCGAGAGTTTTTATCGCGACTATTCCTATTCTAAGGCCTGTAAAGGATCCAGGACCTCTTATTATAGAGTAGAGCTCAATATTTTCTAATTTCCAACCTGATATATCTAGTAAAGTTTTAAGGTTTGTTAATAGAGTTTCACCATAAGTTTTTGAATCAGTAGAATAAAATAACTCATATAGTTTGTTATCTTTCCATAGTATTATACTGCTTTTTTCAAAGGCAGTGTTTATTCCAAGAATAAACATTTTTTTAACTCCTGTAATAAAGTGTTATATCTGTCTCCGTAAGGTTTAAATTTTATCTTTCTTTCGTTTAAATCTATGTGCTCAAAATTAATTTCCATATACTCTTTCGGCAGTATTTTCTCAATTTTATCTGCCCATTCGATAACTATAATAAAATCGCTATTTAAATACTCTTCAAAACCTATACTTTCTAGCTCTAATTCTGGAACTTTCAATCTATATACATCTACATGAAGCATATTATATTTTCCTTTATATTCCTTCATTATCAAGAAAGAAGGGCTATTTACAGGTATATTTATGCTTAGTGCTTGGGCAATTCCTTGTACAAAAGTGGTTTTCCCACTTCCTAAATCTCCTATCAATGCTAGTACATCCCCTGGAATTAAAATACCTCCTAGAGTCATACCTAGTTTTTTAGTTTCTGAAGGACTTTTACTCAAGAATTCCATGATTATTCCCAGAGATCTTTTAAGAGTATGACTTCATCCCTTGCGGGACCTGTACCTATTATTGTAACTTTTGTTTCGAGTTCTTTTTCAATTCTTTCTATGTACCTAATAACATTTTCTGGAAGTTCTTCATATTTTTTTATACCTTTCAAGGGTTGTTTCCATCCTGAAATTTCCTCAATTATAGGTTCACATTTTTCAAGGATATTGAGAGAAGATGGAAATTCCTCAATAATTTTTCCATTATATTTATAGGCTATGACGAACTTTATTCTATCTAATCCACTTAAAACATCAAGCTTAGTTATGGCGAGGTCTGTAAAACCATTAATCCTTTTGGCATATCTTAAAGCTACAAAGTCAAGCCATCCTACTCTTCGTGGTCTTCTTGTAACTGTGCCATATTCTTGTCCTTTTTCTCTTATAATTTCCGCTAGTTCATCGGTTATTTCGCTTGGAAAAGGCCCTTCACCAACTCTTGAAGTGTACGCTTTTATAACTCCCACAATTTTGTTTATACATTGAGGAGGTAGTCCAGCTCCAACGCAAACCCCGCCAGAGATGGTGAAAGAGGAAGTTACAAAGGGATAAGTACCAAAATTTATATCTAACAAAGTTCCTTGGGCTCCTTCAAATAGGATTCTTTTTTCTGCTTTGATATTATCATATATTAACTTTGAGGTGTCGGTAACAACAACTCTTTTTTCCATGAGTTTTTCAAAGGCTTCTATTTGAGAGTTGTAAATCTCCTCGAAAGAAGGTAACATAAAATCTGAAGAGAGAATGGCTCTTTTTAGAGAATAAATATATTCTAGCTTCTCTCTAAAGACTTCTTTATCTAAGAGATCTCCTACGTGGATAGTGTCTCTTGAAAAATGATCAGTATATGCAGGGCCAATTCCTCTTGCAGTTGTTCCTATTTTTTTGTTCCCTCTTTTTTCCTCATAAAACTTATCTAGCAATATGTGGTAAGGTAAAACTAAAGGAGACCTATCGCTTATATACAGATTTCTTATGGATAAACCATTCTTTTCAGCTTCCTCTATTTCTTCCAAAAGTCCATTAAGATTTACTATTACTCCTGTAGCTATTATGTTTAGAGTTTTTGGAGATATTACTCCAGAAGGTAGAAGTCTAAATCTATAGGTTTTTCCATCTACTATAACAGTATGACCTGCGTTGTTTCCTCCATTGAATCTTACTACTACGTCTGCATTTTGAGATATAAGGTCTATGATTTTTCCTTTTCCCTCATCTCCCCATTGAGCGCCTATAACCACAAGAGTTTTTTCTTTGTTCATTTCTCTTCGCCTCCTAAAGCTTTCATTATGTCTTCCATTATTTTAGTATCATCTTTTATAATTTGGGCTACTTTTGTTTCTATAGCTGCTTTAGCCACAGAAAAAGATACAGCTGGTACTACCCTTTCATCAAGAGGAGAAGGTATAAGATAATCTTCTTGGGGTTCTTCTATTAAGGATGCAATGGCTTTTGCGGCTGCTACTTTCATTTCATCATTTATTTCTCTTGCTCTTACTGTAAAAGCTCCCCTAAATACTCCTGGGAAAGCCAGAAGATTATTTATTTGATTTGGATAGTCCGATCTACCAGTACCTATTATTTTTACTCCTTCTCTTTTTGCGTCCTCAGGCATAATTTCAGGAATAGGGTTGGCCATTGCAAATATTATAGGATTTTTATTCATTAATTTTATGTATTCAGGAGGAAAAAGTTTAGCTTGCGAAACACCTATAAATACATCGGCTTCTTTAAGGGCATCCTTTAGGTCGCCCTTTTCTCCTTCGGGATTAATTATGCTTGCTATTTCTTCTTTTATTTCATTCATGTTTTCCTTTCTTCCAGGATAAATAATTCCATTTCGATCAAGGAGTTTTATGTTTTTTGCTCCTTCTCTTAAAAGAAGCTTAGTAATGGCGATTCCAGCAGCTCCTGCCCCAAGTATTACTATTTTTATTTCGTTAATCTTTTTATTTACAAGCTTTAGTGCATTTATTAGGGCAGCATATACGACTATTGCTGTACCGTGCTGATCATCATGGAATACAGGAATATCTAAGATTTCTTTTAGTCTCTTCTCGATTAAAAAACATTTAGGAGCAGCTATGTCTTCTAAATTTATTCCTCCAAATACTGGGGCTATTGTAGAAGTCACTTCAATAATTTTCTCTGGATCTTGGGTATTCAAACAGATAGGGAAAGCGTCTATATTTGCGAATTTTTTAAAAAGTAGGGCCTTTCCTTCCATAACTGGTATAGCCCCTAAAGGACCTATATTTCCTAAGCCTAGAACTGCAGATCCGTCACTTACTACTGCAACAGTATTTGCTTTAATAGTTAGATCATAAACTTCTTCGTTATTTTTGTGTATCTCTTCTGAAACCCCCGCAACTCCAGGGGTATAAGCTAAGGATAGATCATGTCTATCTCTTAAAGGAATCTTTGATTCTATTTTTATTTTTCCTTTATGCTTTCTGTGGAGATTAATAGATTCCTGGTAGATATCCATTTATTCCTCCTCTTTTCTCTTTTCCTCTGGATAGACTACACGTATATGTACTTCTTCTAACTGTTTAGAATCAACCTCCGAAGGAGCACCAGTAAGTAGGCAGGTGCCACTTTGGGTTTTGGGGAATGCTATCACATCTCTTAAGGAATTAGACTTAGTTAAGATTGCTATAATTCTATCTATACCTAATGCTATTCCTCCGTGAGGGGGTGCCCCATATTCAAAGGCTTCAAGTAAAAATCCAAATTTCTTCTTAGCATCTTCTGGAGTTATATTCAGAATATTGAATACTTTTTCTTGAATCTCCTTTTTATGTATTCTTATACTACCACTTCCAAGCTCTGTTCCATTTAAAACTAAGTCATAGCACTTTGCTTTCACTTTTAAAGGATCAGTATCTAATAGTGGTATATCTTCATCTTTTGGAGAAGTGAAGGGATGATGTTCTGCAACAATTCTTCTTTCTTCTTCATCGTATTCAAATAAAGGGAAATCGGTAACCCATAGAAAGTAAAGTCCTTCTTTCTTTTCTATATTGAAAAGTTCTGCTATTTCAAGTCTAAGAGTACCAAGTATTTTAACTACCTCTTTCCATTCTCCTGCAATGCAGAAGAAAGAATCTCCTTCTCTAAGATTAAGATTTTCGATTAGCTTATTTTTAGTGTTTTCATCTAAGTATTTACTTATAGAAGATTTCAGTTCTCCGTCAGTATAAGTAAACCACATAATGCCTTTTCCTTTTAGTTCCCTGACTTTATTTTCAATAATAGACCATTCTCTTCTTGATGGTACGATGTTTTTTAAGATAATTCCCTTTATTACTCCGTTTTTCTCAAGAGTAGACCTAATAAATTCTAATGGAAGGTTTTTAAAAATCTCAGTAACGTCTGATATCTTTAGGTCATATCTCAGATCGGGTTTATCACTTCCGTATGTATTCATTGCTTCTTCGTAGGTGATTCTTGGGAAAGGGACCGTTATATCTATATTCATTAAATTTTTTAGTGTGGTTTTAAAGAGATTCTCTATTATGTTAAATATATCTTCTATCTCTACAAAGGACATTTCCATGTCAAGTTGTGTAAATTCTGGTTGCCTATCTGCTCTCAAATCTTCGTCTCTAAAACATCTAGCAATCTGGAAATATCTATCAAAACCTGATACCATAAGGATCTGTTTAAAAAGTTGGGGAGATTGAGGAAGAGCATAAAATTTTCCTGGTTGAAGTCTGCTTGGAATGATAAAATCTCTTGCGCCTTCAGGGGTACTTACTATGAGATATGGTGTTTCAATTTCTATAAATCCATTTTGAGCCAAGAAATTTCTTATTGCTAAGATAAAATTGTGTCTAAATATTATATTAGATTGCATTTTATCTCTTCTTAGGTCTAAATATCTATATTTAAGTCTTACTGTTTCATCTATTTCTTTGTTACTCCATAGATTAAAGGGAAGTGGCTTTGATGGGTTTTCTATATTTATTTTTTCTACCTCGATTTCTATCTCTCCTGTAGGAATTTTAGGATTTTCCATGCCTTCAGGTCTTTTTCTAACCTTTCCTTCCACAGATATAACCCATTCGTTGCCTAATGTATCAGCAATGTTGTAGCTTTCTTGGGATATGGCTGGATCTACGACTAATTGAACAATTCCACTTCTGTCTCTCAGATCTATAAATATCAAACCACCATGATGTCTTATTCTATGTACCCAACCACTTAATGATACTTTTTCTCCTACGTTTTTAATGTTAATCTCCCCACAGTAATGAGTCCTTCTCAATGCAAGCCCACCTTTCTTTTTGAAAATTCTTTGTAATTATAACACAATATGTTGTAATTCTTTAATATCCTTAATTTTGATTTCCTTTTCTTCTCCTGTCTTAAAATTTTTAATTTTTAAAATATTATTTTCTATTCCTTGATTTACAAAAATAACGTAGTCAGAATTGAGCTTGTCTGCCCATTTGAGCTGAGTTCTCAAAGACTCTTCAGGGGAGCCCATCTCTACTCTGTAATTTGTACGTAAAGTTTTTGCTATTTCCATAGCTTTTTTTACATATTTTTCCTTTTCTATAGCAATAAAAATAAGTGATGGTCTTTCTATTTTAATTTTATTTTGTTGTTTTAAAAGAAGTATTAATCTTTCTATGCCTAATGCAAAACCAAGCCCTGGTGTTGAAGGTCCACCATAAGTTTCTACCAAGTTGTCATATCTTCCTCCACCTACAACGGCATTTTGTGCTCCAAGGGAGGTTGTGGTTATTTCAAAGACAGTTCTAGTATAATAGTCAAGGCCTCTTACGAGTTTTGGGCTTATTTTGAAGCTTAAATCTGCCTCTTTCATATAATTGAGTACTTTCTCGAAGTGGTTTTTACAATCATCACATAAAAAATCCAAGGGCTGAGGAGCATTCTCTTTGAGGGGTATAATTTTCTCGTCCTTTGAATCTAAGATTCGAAGAGGATTTCTCTCGAGTCTCTCTTGATCTATATGAGATAAAATATCTTTGTATTGGGAAAAGTAATTTTTAAGTGCTTCTCTATAAGCTGGTCTACATTTAGTACAACCTAATGAATTTATTTCAACTTCTAGGTTTTCAAGTTCTAAAGTTTTAAGAAACTCTATGGCTAGGTTTATAATCTCAAAATCGATGTAGGGATCTTTTCTACCTAATACCTCAACTCCTAATTGATGAAATTGCCTATATCTTCCTGCTTGAGGTCTTTCATATCTGAACATAGGTCCTATGTAATAAACTTTCCATATTGGCGTTGTTGCGTATACTTTATTCATAAGATAGGCTCTAATAACTCCAGGAGTTCCCTCAGGTCTTAAAGTTAAAGATCTTCCTTTTTTATCCTGAAATGTATACATCTCTTTCATTACTATGTCAGTAGTTTCGCCAGTGCCTTTGATAAAGAGTTCTGTAAATTCAAATATGGGAGTTCTTATTTCCTCATAGTTATATTTTTCAAAAAGATTTCTGGCTGTATTCTCAATTAAATGCCAAAAAGGCGTTTCATCAGGAAGTATATCTTGTACTCCTCTTGGGATTCCTAAATTCATTCTTTTCTCCTCCTTGGTTTTTTAAGTTCTTCAGTATCCAAAATAATAGTTACAGGTCCATCATTTATCAGTTCTACTTCCATATATGCTTGAAATACACCTTCTTTTACGTCTCCAATTTTACTTTTTAAATACTCAACGAATTTTTTGTAGTAATCTAAAGCCTTTTCTTTATCAGCAGCATTTGTAAAGTCCGGCCTTTTTCCTCTTCTGCAATCAGCAAAAAGAGTAAATTGAGATACTACTAAGGCCGATCCGTTTATATCGTTAATGTTTAAGTTCATTTTTCCATTTTCATCGGAAAAAATTCTCAAGTCAACTATTTTATCTGCAAGTATTTTTATATCTTCCTCTTCATCATTTTTACCTATTCCAAGAAGAATAAGAAGTCCCTTAGAAATCTGACTTATAAGTTCTCCATTTACTTTTACTGAGGCCCTTTTTACTCTTTGTATTACGGCTTTCATCTAAACTCTTGTAGTCTTCTTACAGAGATAATGTCAGATAATTTTTTAATCTCTTCCATAAGATAATAAAATGCAGGAGGATTGTCAATCTCAACAATAAGTTTAATTCTTGCTATTCCATCTTTTCCAACCTTTGTGGCTAAGTCTAATATATTAATTCTTGCTTGAGCAACTCTCTCAATTATATCTTTAAGTAGTCCTACTCTGTCTATAGCTTCTATTTCTATTCCAGTTTTATACTTTCCTCCTTTAATTTTTTGCCACTCTATAGGTACGATTTTTTCAGGATGGGTCTTTTTTAAGTTTACTAAATTAGGGCAGTCTATTCTGTGAATTACAATCCCTCTTCCTTTTGAGATGTATCCTATTACTTTATCGCCTGGAATTGGATGACAGCATTCAGCTATTCTCATCATTATATTATCAAGTCCTGAAATTTCGACTCCTTCTACTAATTGTTCTCGCTTCTCCTCGAAAGAGATGGGAACTACTAATTCTTTTTTGTATTCTCTTTTAAATTTTTCAATAAACTGTTGTGGGGTAATGTCTCCTGTCCCAACACTTAATAGGAATGACTCAACCTCTTTAAAACCGCTTTCGCTTAAGAAAGATTTTCCTAAGGGATGTTCGATTAAATCATTTAGGCTTATTTCTGTTTTTTGTAGAAATTCCCTTAACCAATCTTCATTTCTTTTTATCTCATTTTCCAAAAGTTCTTTAGCTTTCTCTATGGTCTCTTCTCTTGCAATTTTCTTAAAGTATTGTTTGATTTTGTTTTTGGCTTGAGTTGTTTTTACTATATTAAGCCAATCTCTGCTTGGTTTACCTTCTTCTTTGCTTGTTATTATTTCCACAATATCTCCATTTTTAAGGACATAATTTAAAGGTACTATCTTCCCATTTACTTTTGCCCCTCGACATCTATGACCAACTTCAGTATGTATAGCATATGCAAAGTCAATAGGAGTAGATCCTTGCGGTAGAGCAATGATATCCCCTTTGGGAGTAAAAACATAAATTTCTCTTTCAAAAAGATCGCTCTTTATAGATTCAAGAAACTCTTGGTCATCGGCTAATTCTTTTTGCCATTCAAGAAGTTGTCTCAGCCATGATAATTTTTCTTCAAAGTAATCAGGTTTTTTAATTTCTTCTTTGTAGAGCCAGTGAGCTGCTATTCCATATTCTGCCACTCGATGCATTTCCCATGTTCTTATTTGTACCTCTAAGGGCTTTCCATCCATAGCAATTACAGTTGTGTGTAAAGATTGGTAGTTATTTGATTTCTTATTGGCGATATAGTCTTTGAATCTTCCGGGAACGGGTTTCCAAAGATTATGAATTATGCCTAAAACCTCATAGCATTCTTTTTCAGAGTTAACTATTACTCTTACTCCTAAAAGATCATACATTTCCTCTATTTCGATTCCTCTTCGTAACATCTTTTGATAAATACTATATAAATGTTTAGCTCTACCTGTTACTTCTGCATTTATACCTGTCTTTTTTAGCTCTTCTTTTATTATTTCAATTGCTTTTTCAATAAATTTTTCTCTTTCTTTTCTTGTCTCTGCTACTTTTTTAGCAACGTAATGATATTTTTCAGGCTCTAAATATCTAAAGGCAAGATCTTCTAATCTCCACTTAATATCCCATACACCAAGTCTATGAGCAAGGGGAGCATATATCTCAAGAGTTTCTTTGGCAATTCTTTTTTGTTTTTCTTCGTCATGATATTGAAGAGTTTGCATATTGTGAAGTCTATCAGCAAGTTTTATTATTATCACTCTTATATCCTTTGCCATTGCTATGAACATTTTTCTTAGGTTTTGTGCTCTATAGGCTTCGGTGGGATAAAAGCTCAGTTTTTCCAGTTTGGTTATTGCTTCCACAAGTGAGAGTACGTCTTTTCCAAATTCTTTTTCAATTTCTTCTTTGGGTACTTTGGTATCTTCAAGTACGTCATGAAGGAGTCCAGCAATTATAACGGTCTCTTCCATTCCCAGGTCCATAAGTATTTTTGCAACTTCCACAGGGTGAGTTATATAAGGTTCGCCAGATTTTCTCATCTGCCCTTTGTGGGCATTTTCAGCAAAAATAAAGGCCTTCTTCAGATTCTCGGAAGAATATTTTTCTTTTCCTTTTTCTAATAATTCTTGTAACAGTGCATCCTCGGTTTTCATGATATTTTATTAATTATACAACAACATCTTACAGAATAAACATCAGTCCTATAGCTGCACTTATACCCATTATTCCTCCAAAAATAAAAGGAGCTTGAGGACCTAATGTACTCCATAAAAGTCCTGCTATAAAGGATGCTGGAAATAATCCTATTCCTACTAAAGTTGCATGAAGGCCTATGGTAGTTGCTCTTAAATGCGTTGGAGATAGATCGGAAATTAAGGCTTTTTCAATCCCTTCTGTGAAAGCATTGTAAAGTCCGTAGAGGCCAAATAATATCCATAGATAGCTTAGTTTTGAATTTATTCCAAATCCTAAATATACAAGTCCATAGAAGGCATACCCCAAGATTATAATTTTTTTTCTGCCTATTTTATCGGAGAGAAAGCCTGCAGGATAAGAGAAAATTGCATAAACAAGGTTATATAAAAGATAGAAAAGAAGAACGTCTAACAGTGAGGCCCCAAGATTTCTAGATCTCAAAAATAGAAATTGGTTTGATGAGTTCCCAAGAGTAAATATAAAAGAAAAGATCAAGAAATTTTTTAATTTTCGATCCAAAGATCTCCACTGAAATTTTATCCTCTCTTTTTCTTCTGATTTTTTATGAAGGCTGGGTTCTTTGACAAGAAATAATACTAAAACTCCAAGCACAGCTGGTATAAGGCTTATTAAAAGTATATTCTTGAAAGTTGGAATATAATCCGCAAGGTTATTTCCTGTTTCTGTTAAGTTTATACTTTTTATTATAAAAATAGATATTAATACACCTATAAAAGCTCCCAAAGTATCCATGGCTCTATGAAGTCCAAAAGCTCTTCCGCGATTTTGAGATACCGACTCGGCGATTATAGCATCTCTTGGGGCTGTTCTTATCCCTTTGCCAAATCTGTCTGAGATTCTTCCTATGAAAACCCCAATCCAACTGTTTGCGAGATATAAGAAAAGCTTTGCCAAGGCTGATAAACTATATCCTAAGATCGTAATTGGTTTTCTTTTTCTAATTTTATCTGAAATATATCCTGAATATACTTTTAAAAGTGAGGCTATGCTTTCAGCTAGTCCCTCAACTAAGCCTAAGATAGCTGGGCCAGCTCCTAAAGCTAGTAGATAGAAGGAGATTAGAGGATAAAACATTTCTGAGCTAATATCTGTGAGGAAGCTAGTAATTCCAGTAATTATTACGTTCCACATTATTATTCCTCCTTGTTGATTTTTGGTTTTTCTTAATATTATACTCTTTTGTTTATAAAATTTATATTCGTGAGGTGAAATTATGGAAAAAATCAAAGTGTTACTATCAGTTTTTGGAGTCATTTTTCTTGCAGAGCTTGGAGATAAGACTCAGCTTGCAGTATTAACTTTGTCTGTAAAGACAAAATCTCCCTTTTATGTTTTTTTAGGAGCCTCCTTAGCATTAACTCTTCTGAGTTTTATAGGAGCTTACTTAGGAGAAGTATTGACAAGATATATTCCAAGAGATACACTTGAAAAAGTTGTAGGTTTAATTTTTATATTGGTTGGAATTTGGACAATTTTTAAAGATTAAAAAAGAAAAGGGTAGAATTTTGGGTATAATTCTACCTTAATCTTTTTTTATTGTTTGTTTTCTATGTTTTTCTTCTTTTTTTAGGATTTCATTTTTGTCCTCTTTATATATAAAATATAAATTTGTCTAATCTCTAGGGAAAAGGAGATGAGGTATGAAGGGTAAAAATTTCAAAACAGAAATCTTTTGGAGTGATAGTAGGCCTGTATTTCAAAATATCCCAGATTTATTAAAAATACAATATGATTCCTTCAACTGGTTTTTAACTCAGGGTCTTAGAGAGGTTCTTGATGAAATAAATCCTATAGAATCGGTACGTCAAGGACTATCTTTAGAATTTGTTACTACTGAGGACGGTATAAAGATTGATCCGCCTACAAAAACCCCTGATGAATGTTTAGAAAAAGGTCTTACTTATGAATCCTCAATTTATGTAAAGACAAGGTTGTATTTTAAGGATGAGAATAGGAATATCAAAGATATTAAAGAACAGATGGTTTTTCTTGGAAATATTCCTCAAATGACTAATAGAGCCACCTTTATTGTAAATGGTACAGAAAAGGTTATAGTTAACCAAATCACAAGATCGCCTGGAGTATTTTTCCAGGAAGAGGGACATAGTATTATTGCAACTCTTATACCTACAAGGGGTGGCTGGATAGAGTTTGAATTGGATAGTAATGGTATTATCTATATTCATCCTAATGGAATGAAAAAATTTCCTGTATCTCTTTTACTTAGGGCTTTAGGTTACGATTTGGATTATTTCTCTGAAATTTTAGGACCAGAAGAGTTGAATTACTTGGAAATGACCTATGCAAAAGACAATGTAAATGATAGATCACAAGCAATTTTTGAGGCTTGTGCAAAGTTAAGACCTGGGGATGTTCCAAGTAGAGAAGAGGATGCATTAAGAGTAATAAAACAAATGTTTTTTGATGTTAGAAGATATAACTTGGGTAAAGTTGGAAGATATAAATTAAATCAGAGATTGGGATTAAACATTCCCCTTGATAACTATGCTCTTACAGAAGATGATTTAATCGAAATAATAAAAAGGCTGACAATGGTTAAAACAGGCAAAGATGAGACAGATGATATAGATCACCTTGGTAATAGAAGAATAAGATCTGTAGGAGAACTCTTGCAGATGCAATTTAGGGCTGGACTTGCAAGGGTAGAGAAGTTGATAAGAGAGAAGATGGCTTTAACAGATCCCGAACAAGCAAGTCCTATTGCTTTAGTAAGTACTAGACCTTTGATGGCAGCAGTTAAAGAATTCTTTAATAGAAACCCACTCTCCCAATTTATGGATCAAACTAACCCTCTTTCAGAGCTCGCTCATAAGAGAAGAATAAGTGCTCTGGGCCCTGGAGGTTTAACTCGTGAAAGAGCAACATTTGAAGTAAGAGATATTCATCCTTCTCATTATGGAAGGGTTTGTCCAATAGAAACTCCAGAGGGCCCTAATGCAGGTTTAATAAACTATTTATCCACTTTAGCTATAGTTGATGAATATGGATTCTTGAGAACACCTTATTACAGAGTAAAAGATGGAAAAATTACAGATGAAATTGTGTATCTATCAGCCACAGAAGAAGATAAATATACCATAGCATCCTTTGATGTTCATATTAATGAAAATAGAGAAATAGTTGATGAGCTAATTCATGCAAGAAGAAAAGGAAAGTTTGTACTTTGTTCTCCTAAAGAAGTAGATTTCGTAGGAGTATCACCATATCAAACAGTAAGTATTTCTACTGCTTTAATTCCTTTCCTTGAACATGATGACGCAAACAGAGCTCTTATGGGAGCAAATATGCAGCGTCAAGCAGTACCATTGATAAATACAGAGCCTCCCTTAGTGGGGACAGGAATTGAAGAAACTGTAGCAAGAAATACGGGAGTTATGGTCATATCTGACGTAGATGGTATAGTTAAAAAAGTATCGTCCTCGGAGATTGTGATCGAAACAGATAATAAAGAAGAGAAGAGGTATCAACTTATAAAGTACAGAAGAACAAATCAAGGGACTTGTTGGAATCAAAAGCCAATAGTTGAAGTAGGACAAAGGGTTAAAAAAGGAGATGTTTTAGCTGATGGTCCAGCAACTTCTAATGGAAAACTTGCTTTAGGTAGAAATGTGCTTGTAGCATTTATGCCATGGGGTGGCTATAACTATGAGGACGCAATAATAATAAGTGAAAGATTAGTTAAGGAGGATATATTTACGTCTATTCATATCGAAGAATATGAGATAAAAGCAAGAGATACAAAACTTGGTCCTGAGGAAATAACTAGGGATATACCAAATATAAGTGAAGATGCCATAAGGTATTTGGATAAAGATGGGATAATAATGATAGGTGCAGAGGTTGGTCCTAATGATATTTTGGTAGGAAAGGTCACTCCAAAAGGTGAAACCGAACTTACTCCTGAGGAAAGGCTATTGAGAGCGATTTTTGGAGAAAAGTCTCGTGAAACTAAGGATACATCTTTGAGGATGCCTCATGGTGAGTGGGGTAAGGTCATAGATGTAAAAGTTTTGAGCAGAGAAAATGACGATGAACTTCCTCCAGGAGTAAATAAGATTGTAAAAGTTAGAGTTGCTCAAATAAGAAAAATTTCGGTAGGAGATAAGTTGGCAGGAAGGCATGGTAATAAGGGTGTAATTGCAACCATATTACCAGAGGAAGATATGCCCTTCCTTGAAGATGGTACTCCAGTAGACATAATATTAAATCCATTAGGAGTGCCGTCTCGTATGAACGTGGGACAAATTTTAGAAACCCATTTGGGATGGGCAGCTAAAGAATTAGGTTTATATGCTATAGTACCTCCCTTTGATGAAGTATTGGGAGAAAATAGATCTGCTAATTTAGTGAAGGAGATGCTGAGAAAAGCAGGGCTTCCCGAGGATGGTAGGGTGGTTCTATATGATGGGAGAACTGGGGAGCCTTTCAACCAAAAAGTTACTGTAGGATATATGTACATTTTGAAATTAATTCATCTTGCGGATGATAAGATTCATGCAAGATCTGTTGGACCTTATTCTCTCGTTACTCAGCAGCCTCTTGGTGGAAGAGCTCAATTTGGTGGTCAGAGATTTGGAGAAATGGAGGTATGGGCCTTGGAGGCTTATGGCGCAGCTCATACTCTGGAAGAGATGTTAACATATAAATCTGACGATGTGGCTGGAAGAACCGAGGCTTATTCTGCTATTGTTTCTGGTAACTTGATAAAAGAACCAGGTATTCCGGAATCCTTTAAAGTTCTTGTTAGAGAATTACAAGGATTAGGTATTAAGGTATCTGCCTATATCGGAAATAGATTGGTTAATCTTTATAAAATTGAAGATGAATCTTAAGGAAGGGGAGGAATAAACCTTGAAGATAAAAGATTTTGATAAGTTAGTTTTTGGTTTAGCATCGCCCGAAGATATTCTAAGTTGGTCTTACGGTGAGGTTAAAAAACCGGAGACCATTAATTATAGAACTTTTAAACCTGAAAGAGACGGGTTGTTTTGTGAGAAAATTTTTGGACCTGTAAAGGACTATGAATGTCATTGTGGTAAGTATAAGGGACAAAGATATGAAGGTATAACTTGTGACAGATGTGGAGTTACAGTAACGAAGAGTTCTGTTAGAAGAGAAAGAATGGGACATATTAAACTTGCTGTGCCCGTAGTACATATTTGGTACTTTAAGAATGTTCCTAACTATATAGGTCTACTTCTTAACATAAGCAGTAAGCAACTTGAAGAGGTAATTTATTACCACTCCTATATAGTATTAGATCCAGGAGACACTCCTTTACAAAAAATGCAAGTCTTAACAGAGGAGGAATACGAAAAGGCCTATAGCGATTTTGGAGACGGTTTTAAGGTTGGAATGGGTGCGGAGGCTATAAAAAGACTCTTAAAGGAATTGGATTTAGAAGAATTATCTTTTGACTTGAAAAAGCAGATAGAGGAAATTCAGGGGCAAAAAAGAGCAAAACTCATTAAGAGGTTGGAAATAGTAGAAAGTTTTAGGTTATCAGGAAATAAACCTGAGTGGATGGTATTAGAGGTATTACCTGTTATTCCCCCAGATTTAAGACCAATGGTACAACTTGAGGGTGGTAAGTTTGCAACTTCCGATCTTAATGATCTTTATAGAAGGGTTATTAATAGAAACAATCGTCTTGCGAAACTTTTAGAGATAAATGCTCCTGAGATTATCGTTAGGAATGAAAAGAGGATGTTACAGGAGGCAGTAGATGCACTTATTGATAATGGCAGGAGAGGAAAACCTGTTACTAATGCTAGTGGAAGAGCATTAAGATCCTTGTCAGACATATTAGAAGGAAAGCAAGGAAGGTTTAGACAAAATCTTTTGGGTAAGAGAGTTGATTTTTCAGGAAGAGCTGTGATTGTGGTTGGCCCTGAGCTAAAATTGCATCAATGTGGTCTTCCTAAGAAAATGGCTTTGGAGTTGTTTAAGCCTTTTGTAATAAATAAATTAATAGAGCATGGCTATGCTACTAATGTGAAAAATGCTAGAAAGAAAATAGAAAGAGAAACTTCTGAAGTATGGGATGTACTTGACGAGATTATTAAGGAAAAATTAGTACTTTTGAATCGTGCTCCTACTTTGCATAGAGTTAGTATACAAGCTTTTGAACCTAAATTAATCGATGGAAATGCAATTCAACTGCATCCTTTAGTGTGTCCTCCATACAATGCAGATTTTGATGGAGACCAGATGGCAGTTCATGTACCCTTATCTATTGAGGCTCAAGCAGAGGCACGTATTTTGATGTTATCAGCTAATAACCTTATTTCTCCTGCTCATGGAAAGCCTCTTACATTGCCAACTCAAGATGTGGTTCTTGGACTTTATTATCTTACTCTTATGGTTCCTGGAAGAGAGGTAGAAGACAAGAGATTTGCAACACCAGAAGAGGTTTTGTTAGCTTTAGAGAATAAAAAGGTTGATCTGCATTCAAAAGTATATGTGCACAAGAAAGGTATGGAAGAAACTTATAATATATCTTTGCCTGATCAGCCGGCATTTATAGAGACAACACCAGGAAGATTAATTCTAAACGAAATTGTTCCTGAAAAGTTGAGATATTATAATGTCACTTTAAATAGAAGAGAAGTAAGAAAAATTGTTGAAAAATGCTTTGAGGTTTATGGTTGGAGTAAAACTGCAGAATTTTTGGATGAACTTAAACGACTTGGTTTTGAGTATGCCACAAAGGCAGGAGTAAGTTTCTCTATTGTAGATATTGAGATACCTAAAGAGGCAAAAGAAAAAGTTATAAAGAAAGCAGAAGAAGAGTCTACGCTTCTTCAGAAGGCCGTAGAAAGTGGCTTATACTCTGAGGAAGAGAGATATCACAGGGCTATTGAAATATGGACAAAAGCAACGGAAGAAGTAAAAGATATAATGCTTGCTAACTTTGATATTCTTAACTCTGTATATATGATGGCATTTTCCGGTGCAAGAGGTAATGTAGACCAGGTAAGACAGCTTGCAGCTATGAGAGGTTTAATGGCTGATCCATCAGGACAAATCATGGACATTCCTATTAAGTCAAGTTTTTATGAGGGATTAACTGTATCAGAACACTTCATTTCTTCCTATGGTGCAAGAAAAGGTGTAGTAGATACAGCTTTGAGAACCTCCGATTCAGGATACTTAACTAGAAGGCTTGTAGATGTAGCTCAGAGTCTTGTTATTAGAGAAGAAGATTGTGGAACTGACGATGGTATATACGTAGAAGCCTTAGAGGATGAGGGCAAGATAGTATTAAGTCTTAAGGATAGAATTATAGGAAGGTTTGCTGCTGAAGATGTATACAATGATAAGGGAGAATTGATAATAGCTAAGAATGAGTATATAGACGTAGAAAAAGCAAAATTAGTAGAGAAGTTTGGTATAAAGAGAGTAAAAATTAGATCTCCGATGACTTGTAAGAGTGAGAAGGGAATATGTCAGAAATGTTATGGTGAAGATTTAGCAACTCATAGACTTGTCAACATAGGAGAGGCTGTAGGAGTAATAGCTGCTCAATCTATCGGGGAGCCTGGAACTCAGCTTACCATGAGGACCTTCCATACTGGTGGTGTTGCTCTAACATCTTTGAACTATCAAAATATCCAATTTAGAGTAACTGGAAAGGTTGATTTTGTAGATTTGAAGTTTAGAGATAGATTTGAGGTTTTAGGTAAAAGAGAAAAAATGGTGGTAGGACGTAATGGAAAAGTTGTGGTTAAAGGTGATGGTCAAGAAGAGGAAATAATTATTCCACCAGGCGCTATAATCTCTATTGAACCTGGAAGTGATGTTACTAAGGGTATGAGTTTGGGATATATTGATCCTAATTTAAGATATATAACATCTCCTTATTCTGGGAAAGTTGTAAGGGTTGAAAAGGTTTTGGAAAATCGCAGTAAGAGATTTAATCTTGTTAATGTAAGGTACAACAGAGATATTAATAAATATGAATTAAGCTTTAATGAAGAAACTCACACAGTCTTTTGTTCTGTAGTACTATTAGATCAATCCGGGAATGAGCATAGGATAGAACTACCAGAAGGAGCAACATTCTTATTTAGAATCGGAGATCTCATTGATGAAGGAGATTTAATTGCCGAGTACAGTAGAGAAACGATGAAGATTCAATCTTGCGAAGATGGTAAGGTGGTTAATATTCTTGAAAGAAATGGCGAAATAATAGACAAAATAGTAGCTACAGGAGAGGCAGTTGTTGTAGTAAGAAACAATGACGGTAAGGAGATTGAGTATAGAATTCCTCGTGGACTTAAACTGCACGTGAATGTTGGTGACCATGTGGAATTTGGTACTATTCTTGCTTACTTCCCTTCTTACCAGCAAAGGACTGCAAAAACAGAAGATATTGTCCAAGGTCTTCCTCGTGTAGAAGAGCTGTTTGAGGCAAGAAGGCCAAAAGGAAAATCCATAATAGCTGGTGTAAGTGGTATTGTAAGGATAACAAGAACTAAATCAGGGGAAAAGATAATAATTGAAGGTGAAGATGGTAGTAAAGATGAGCATATTTTACCTCCTAATGCTCAACTTTTAGTGAAAGAAGGAGATTATGTAACAGTTGGACAGGAATTGACTAAAGGATATAGAAACCCTGCAGAAATTCTTGCTAATGAAGGGCTTGCTGCTGTACAGAGATATATCGTTGATGAGGTACAAAAGGTTTATCTAAAACAAGGAGCAGAAATTAATGACAAGCACATAGAAGTTATAGTTAGACAAATGACTAACAGAGTAAGAATTGAAGATCCAGGTGATAGTAATTTCCTATTTGGTCAACTTGTCAATAAAGTTACCTTTGAAAAAGTGAAGCAGAAATTAGAGGAGGAGGGTAAGAGACCACCTGTAGCAAGAGAAGTAGTGCTTGGTATTACAAAAGCAGCCCTAACTACAGAGAGCGTCATTTCTGCAGCTTCCTTCCAGGAAACCACAAGGGTCTTAGCTGAGGCTGCAGTTAAGGGAAAGGAAGATTATCTTGAAGGGTTAAAGGAAAACGTAATAATAGGCAGATTAATCCCTGCAGGTACGGGGCTCTTTAAGAGAATTGTGCCTCAAAAAAGAACAGCAAAGAAGGTTGAGGTTTTAGAAGATGGAGGAGAAGTTGAAATTAACTCTTGACAAAGTTAATCGTATAATGATAAACTTTTTTTCGCTTGCCTTTAGGGGCTATATTATAAGTTTATTTAATTTTCAATAACTGAGTGTAGGAGGTGTAATTTTGCCTACCATAAATCAATTAATAAGAAAAGGAAGAGAGCCAAAAGAAAGAAAAAGTAAATCTCCCGCTCTTATGGGCAACCCCCAGAAGAGAGGGGTATGTATTCGTGTAACTACGATGACCCCTAAAAAGCCTAACTCTGCTTTAAGAAAGGTTGCTAGGGTTAGGTTGACAAATGGGGTTGAAGTATGGGCGTACATACCTGGAATAGGACATAATTTACAAGAACACTCAGTAGTTCTTGTAAGAGGTGGTCGTGTTAAAGATTTACCAGGTGTAAGGTACCATATTATTCGTGGTGCTTTAGATGCTGCAGGGGTTGAAGGTAGAAAACAAGGAAGATCTAAATATGGAACAAAACGTCCAAAGGAAGGAGGTAAGAAATAATGCCACGTAGAGGTCCAGTTACTCCAAGAGAAATACCTCCTGATCCTGTATATAATAGTGTTCTTGTACAGAAACTTATAAATAAAGTTATGCTTGATGGTAAAAAGAGTATTGCAGAAAAAATAGTATATGGTGCTATGGAAATAATAAGAGAAAAAACAAAACAGGATCCTTTAGTTGTTCTTGAAAAGGCGGTACAGAATGTAACACCTCTTCTAGAGGTAAGACCAAGAAGAGTTGGTGGTGCAACCTATCAGGTGCCAATAGAAGTTCCTCCTAGAAGAGGTCTTTCTCTCGCTTTGAGGTGGATTGTTAGGGCGGCAAGAGAAAGAAAAGGTATGCCTATGAAAGAAAGGCTTGCTTTAGAAATTTTAGATGCTCTTAACAATACTGGTGGAGCAATTAAAAAGAGAGATGAAATGCATAGAATGGCAGAGGCTAATAAGGCATTTGCTCATTATCGTTGGTAATTAAAAAAGGAGGAAGATAGACGTGCCTAGATGTCCATTAGACAAATTAAGAAATATAGGAATAGCTGCTCATATAGATGCAGGTAAGACTACTCTTACCGAAAGGATATTATTTTATACTGGTAAAACTCACAAACTAGGTGAGGTTCACGAGGGAACAGCGACCATGGACTGGATGGAGCAAGAAAGGGAGCGTGGTATCACTATAACAGCTGCTACAACTACCTGTCAATGGAAAGATCATATAATAAACATAATTGATACTCCGGGACACGTAGATTTTACTGTTGAAGTAGAGAGATCCTTAAGAGTTTTAGATGGTTTGATAGCAGTATTTTGTGGTGTTGCTGGAGTTCAGCCACAATCTGAAACAGTTTGGAGACAAGCCACAAAATATAATGTTCCAAGAATTATCTTTGTTAATAAGATGGATAGGGTTGGGGCAAACTTCTTTAGAGTGGTGGAAATGATAAAGGATAGACTAGGGGTTAATGCAGTACCTGTTCAAATACCAATTGGTAGTGAGGATCAATTTAGGGGTGTAGTAGATCTTTTCGAAATGAAGGCTATTGTATATCATGATGATCTTGGGATTAAGTGGGAAGTTACAGAAATTCCTGATGAGCTAAAAGATAAAGCTAAAGAGTATAGAAGTAAACTGATAGAGGCTATTGTGGAACTTGATGATGAGCTTTTAATGAAGTACTTAGAAGGGGAAGAGATTCCCGTAGCCGATTTGAAGAGGGTTTTGAGAAGGGCTACTATTGAGGGCAAGTTATATCCAGCATTATGTGGTTCTGCCTTTAAGAACAAGGGTATTCAGCCATTGCTCGATGCCGTTATAGACTATCTTCCATCTCCTTTAGATTTACCTCCTGTGAAGGGCATAAATCCTATTACTGGAGAAGAAGAAATAAGGCTAGTTAGTGAGGATGAATCATTTGCCGCTTTAGCTTTTAAGGTAATGACTGATCCCTATGTAGGTAAGCTTACATATTTTAGAGTTTATTCTGGAAAGCTTGAAAAAGGGAGTTATGTCTATAATTCAACTAAAGGTAAGAAAGAAAGAATTGGTAGGCTTCTCCAAATGCATGCTAATCATAGAGAAGATATAGATGCAGTATATGTGGGAGATATTGCTGCTGCTGTGGGTTTAAAATTTACTACTACAGGTGATACTCTTTGCGATGAAAACAGACCTATAGTTCTCGAAGGAATGACATTCCCTGAGCCTGTAATTTCTGTTGCTATCGAGCCAAAGAGTACGGAAGAACAAGATAAATTGAGTATTGCTCTTCAAAGACTTGCTGAAGAAGATCCAACGTTTAAAGTAACTTATGATGAGGAAACAGGCCAAACTTTGATACATGGTATGGGAGAACTGCATTTAGAGATTATTGTTGATAGATTGAAGAGGGAATTTAAGGTAAATGCTAATGTTGGTAAACCACAGGTATCCTATAGAGAGACCATTAGAAAGCCTGTAAAAGTTGAAGGTAAATATATTAGACAAACAGGTGGAAGAGGTCAGTACGGTCATGTTTGGTTAGAATTAGAACCTCTTCCAAGAGGTAGTGGTCTTGAATTTGTAAACAAGATTGTGGGAGGAGTAATTCCTCAACAATTCATTCCAGCTGTTGAGGCTGGTATTAGGGAGGCTGCAGATCGAGGAGTGCTTGCAGGGTATCCTGTTACGGACTTAAGGGTTACTCTTTTTGACGGATCATATCACGAAGTTGATTCTTCAGATATGGCTTTCAAGATTGCAGCTTCTCAGGCTTTTAAAGATGGAGTTTTAAAAGGTGATCCAGTTCTTTTAGAGCCTATAATGAAGCTTGAGATAATTGTTCCTGAAGAATATATGGGAGATGTAATAGGCGATCTTAATAGTAGAAGAGGTAGGGTTGAGAAGATTGATTTTGTAAATAATACGAGAGTAATAAAAGCATTAGTTCCTCTCGCAGAGGTTTTTGGATATGCTACCACCTTGAGGTCATTAACTCAAGGTAGAGGAATATTCTCAATGGAATTTTCACATTATGAAGAAATGCCTATCAATATTCAGGAAAAAATTCTATCTTCAAATCTTAAAAAATGAAGGAATAGGAGGAGATAAAGGATGGCGAAGGAGAAATTTGTAAGGACGAAGCCACATGTGAATATAGGTACGATAGGGCACGTAGACCATGGAAAGACGACATTAACATCAGCGATAACGATGACACTAGCTGCTGAAGGATTAGCGAAGCCCTTGAAGTATGAAGACATAGACAAAGCGCCAGAGGAGAGGGCAAGGGGAGTGACGATAAACCTTGCGCATGTAGAGTATGAGACGCACAACAGGCATTATGCGCACATAGATGCGCCTGGTCATGCTGACTACATAAAGAACATGATTACTGGTGCTGCACAGATGGACGGAGCGATACTAGTAGTATCAGCTGCGGATGGTCCGATGCCCCAGACGAGGGAGCACATATTACTTGCGAGGCAAGTCAATGTGCCATACATAGTAGTATTTTTGAACAAGATAGACATGGTAGATGATCCGGAGATAGTGGACTTAGTAGAGATGGAGGTAAGGGATTTATTAACGAAGTATGGATATCCAGGGGATGAGGTACCGGTAGTAAGGGGGTCAGCATTAAAGGCATTAGAGGCGTTATTCCAGAACCCTCAGATAAAGAGAGGGGAGAACAAGTGGGTAGATGCGATATGGGAGTTAATGGATGCGGTAGACAATTACATACCGATACCAGAGAGAGATGTAGACAAGCCATTTTTGATGCCGATAGAGGACATATTTAGCATAACAGGGAGAGGTACAGTAGTGACGGGTAGAGTAGAGAGAGGAAGGGTGAAGGTAGGGGACGAAGTAGAGATAGTAGGATTAAGTGATGAGATAAAGAAGAGTGTGGTGACGGGAGTAGAGATGTTCAGGAAGCAATTAGATGAAGCGATAGCTGGTGACAACATAGGGATACTATTAAGAGGGATAGACAAAGATGAAGTAGAGAGGGGTCAAGTAGTAGCTGCGCCAGGTACGATAAAGCCGCACACACATTTCAAGGCGCAGGTATATGTATTGAAGAAGGAAGAAGGTGGAAGGCACACGCCATTTTTCAGTGGATACAAGCCACAATTTTACTTTAGGACGACAGATGTAACAGGGGAGATAAAGTTACCAGAGGGAGTACAGATGGTTATGCCAGGTGACAACATAGAGATGGAGATAAAGTTAATCAAGCCTGTAGCGTTAGAGGAAGGTTTAAGGTTTGCTATAAGAGAAGGTGGAAGAACAGTTGGTGCAGGCGTCATAACTAAAATTATTGAATAATGGGGGCGATTAAAGGATATGAGTAGCTATCTGGAGAAACAAAAGATAAGAATAAAACTAAAGGCTTTTGATCATAGAGTTCTTGATATTTCTACCAAGAAGATTATTGATACAGTAAGAGGAACTGGGGCCAAGATTTCTGGCCCTATTCCTCTCCCCACTAAAGTAACAAGATATTGGGTTCTTCGCTCTCCCCATGTTAATAAGAATTCTGGAGAGCACTTTGAAATAAGAATACATAAGAGATTAATAGACATAATAGAACCTACCTCAAAGACGGTGGAAGCTTTAATGAATTTGGAGCTTCCTGCTGGTGTTGAAGTTGAAATTAAAACATAGAGAGGGGAAAAGCTATGGCAGCTCCTACTACAAAAGCTATATTAGGAAGAAAAATTGGAATGACACAAATATTTACTGATAGTGGAGAATTGATTCCTGTTACTGTTATTAAAGGAGGACCTTGTCTTGTTCTTAATGTAAAAACCAAAGAAAAAGATGGGTATGATGCTATTCAATTAGGATTCGAAAATTGCAAGGAGTCAAAACTTAATAAGCCACAACTTGGAATATTTAAAAAGTTGGGACTCCCGCCTTTTAGAATTATAAAGGAAGTAAGAGTTAAGAATCCTCTTGACTATACAAGAGGACAAGAAATAAGGGTAGATATTTTTCAAGAAGGTGAACTTGTAGATATTACAGGTAAAAGTAAAGGTCATGGTTTTACCGGCCATATAAAAAGATGGGGTTTTAGAAGAGGAAGAATGTCTCATGGTTCTAAGTTTCACAGGAGAAGGGCTTCCATTGGTGCTGGTGGTGTACAGCATGTAATGAAGGGACAGAAGATGGCTGGTAGATGGGGTAATGAGACTATAACTGTTCAGAATTTAAAGGTTGTTAAAGTGGATAAAGAAAAGGATATTATTTTAGTAAAAGGTGCTGTCCCTGGACCTACAGGAAATCTACTGATTATTAGAAAAGCTGTTAAGGAAATAAATACCTAGGAAGGGGATAAGAGGATATGATACAAGTACCTGTATATAATCAAAAAGCAGAAAAGGTTGGAGAGATAGAGTTAAAGGAAGAACTTTTTGGGGTTGAGAAAAGGCCTGATCTTTTTTATACATGTGTTGTTATGCATCTTGCCAATGGTAGACAAGGGACTCATTCTACAAAGAGAAGAGGCGAAGTAAATAGAAGCGGAAGAAAGGTCTGGCCTCAAAAAGGTACAGGACATGCAAGGCAAGGAGACAGGAAAGCTCCTCACTGGGTTGGTGGTGGAAGACCATTTGGTCCAAAACCAAGAGATTATTCTTATAAGATTCCTAAGAAGATGAGAAGGCTTGCTATAAGATCTGCTTTGTCTACAAAGCTTCAAGAGAATGCTTTGATTATTTTGGACAAAATCGAATTATCTCAGCCTAAGACGAAAGAGTTGGTAAATATTTTAAATAATTTTGGTTTAGCTGATTCAAAGGTTCTTATTGGTGTTCCAGCTAAAGACGAGAATCTAAAAAGAGCTGCAATGAATCTTGAAAAAGTTAAAACAATGATAGCGTCGGTTTTGAATGTTTATGATCTCTTGAAATATGATTATCTTATACTTACGGTTGATGCGATTCCAGTATTAGAGGAGGCATTTTTAAAATGAGAGATCCTTATACAATAATCTTAAAACCTGTGTTAACGGAAAAGAGTCTTAATCTTGCTAAACAAAATAAATATGTATTTGAAGTTGCTAAAGATGCAAATAAAATTGAAATAGGAAAAGCTGTAGAAGAGATATTTAAAGTGAAAGTAAAAAGTGTTGCCGTAATTAATGAGAAACCTAAAAGAAGAAGATTGGGAATTTCTCAAGGCTTTACTTCTACCAAGAAGAAGGCTATAGTTACTTTAGAACCGGGCTATAAAATAGAGCTTATCAGTGGAGTATAGGAGGTAGAAAGATATGGGTCTTAAAAAATTTAAACCAATTACGCCTGGGTTAAGACATCTAATATTACCTGATTTTTCTGAAATTACAAAAGAGGAGCCAGAAAAATCTTTATTGAAACCACTTAAGAAAAGTGGAGGAAGAAATAATTTTGGGCATGTAACCTCTAGGTTTAGAGGTGGTGGACATAAGAGACTTTATAGAATCATAGATTTTAGAAGGGATAAAGATAATATACCTGCTAAAGTTGCAAGTATAGAGTATGATCCTAATCGTACTGCAAGAATTGCTCTTCTTCATTATGCCGATGGAGAAAAGAGGTATATTATTGCTCCTGAGGGATTAAAAGTTGGCGATATTATAATGTCTGGTGAGAATGTTGATATAAAGATTGGTAATAACTTACCGTTGAAAAATATTCCTGATGGAACATTAATTCATAATTTAGAATTATATCCAGGAAGAGGCGGACAGCTGGTTAGAGCTGCAGGAACAGCTGCTCAGATTCTTGGTAAAGAAGGAAAATGGGCTTATGTTAGACTGCCCTCTGGTGAGATAAGACTGTTTGATTTGAATTGTAGGGCTACTATTGGTCAAGTAAGTAATGTTGATCATCAAAATGTCTCTTTAGGTAAAGCTGGTAGGAGTAGATGGTTGGGTAGGAGACCCCATGTTAGGGGCTCTGCTATGAATCCTGTAGATCACCCTCATGGTGGTGGTGAGGGTAAGGCTCCTATAGGTCATCCAAGCCCCTTAACTCCATGGGGCAAGCCTACTCTTGGATACAAGACGAGGAAAAAGAGAAAGCCATCAGATAGATTTATAATTCAAAGAGCAAATGATAAAAAAGAGAAGTAAAAGGGGAGGAGCACATGGGTCGTTCACTTAAAAAAGGTCCTTATGTAGATCCTAAATTACTTAAAAAGATTAGAGAACTAAATGAAAAAGGAGAGAAAAGGATAATCAAAACTTGGTCAAGAAGATCAGTTATAGTACCAGAAATGGTAGGTCATACTATTGCTGTATATAATGGTAGAAAACATATACCGGTTTATATTACAGAGAATATGATAGGGCATAGACTCGGTGAGTTTGCTCCAACAAGAACATTTACAGGACACAGAATACCAACAGCTCGTATTACGGCTATTAAGTAGGGAGGTTAGATTTTTATGATTGAAGTAAAAGCAGAAAGTAAATATTTAAGGATCTCCCCTTACAAAGCAAGAAGGGTAATTGATCTTGTTAGAGGTAAAATGGTAGAAGAGGCAGAAGCAATACTTGAAAATCTCCCTCACAAGGCTGCCCATTTTATATTGAAATGTTTAAGATCTGCCAAAGCAAATGCAGAACATAATTATGGTTTGAGGGCTGATAGATTATACATATCTAAGGCTTTCGTAAATGAAGGCCCTAGATGGAAGAGATTAAATCCTAGGGCAAGAGGGAGAGCTGACATTATTCAGATAAGAAATAGTCATATAGTTATTTATGTAAAGGAAAAGGAGGAAGAATAAAATGGGCCAGAAAACACATCCTTATGGGTTTAGATTGGGCATAACTAAAGATTGGAAAAGTCATTGGTATGCAGAAAGGTCGGATTATTCCTCCTTATTACATGAAGATTGGGCTATAAGAAACTATTTAAAGAAAAATTATTATCAGGCAGGAATTTCGTTAATAGAGATTGAAAGAAAGGCAGCTAATAGGGTAGATATTACTATTCACACTGCAAGACCTGGAATGTTAATTGGACGTGGAGGAAGTGAAATAGAGAACATTAGGAAAAACTTGATTAAACTAACGAACAAGAATGTATTTGTTAATGTTCAAGAAGTTAAAAATCCAGAACTGGATGCACAACTTGTAGCAGAAAACATTGCTATGCAAATAGAGAAGAGAATTAATTACAAGAGAGCCATGAAACAAGCAATAAATAGGGCATTAAGAGCTGGAGCTAAAGGCATAAAAGTTATGTGTAGTGGCAGATTAAATGGGGCTGAGATTGCTCGTTCTGAGTGGTTTAGAGAAGGAAGAATACCTTTACAAACCTTGACTGCAGATATCGATTATGGGTTTGCAGAAGCTTTTACCATATCTGGAGTGATAGGTGTTAAGGTATGGATATATAAAGGAGATGTTCCAGAACTGCATAAAGAAGCTATTCAAGAGCTTCCTGAAAAGGCTGTACCTAAGAAGATAGAAGATGAAGATCTTTACGAGAAAGACGAGGTGAATTACGATGTTGATGCCTAAGAGGGTTAAGTATAGAAAACAACATCGTGGAAGAATGAAGGGTAAGGCTTCTCGAGGAAATCGTGTAGTCTTTGGAGATTATGGTATCCAAGCTTTGGCTCCCGCATGGATTACCAGTGAACAAATAGAGGCTGTTAGAAGGACTCTAACAAGACATGCTGGAAAAAACGGGAGAGTCTGGATTAGGATTTTCCCGGATAAATCTGTGACTGCAAGACCAGCTGAAAGCAGAATGGGTGGAGGCAAAGGAGACGTAAAAGGATGGGTAGCAGTGGTAAAACCAGGAACAGTATTATTTGAGATTGGAGGGGTTTCTAAAGAAGTTGCAATGGAGGCTATTAGAATTGCTGGTAGTAAGCTTCCTATTAAAACTAGATTTGTGACAAGAGAATTGGGTGGTGAGTAGTATGGCAAGGAAAGCATCTGAATTAAGGGAGAAAACTGATTCAGAACTTAAAGAAGAGCTTAAAAATTTAAGGGCTGAACTTTTTAATTTAAGGCTTCAGCAGGCTACAGGAGGACTTACTAATCCTCATAGAATAAAAGCAGTTAGAAAAGATATTGCTCGTATTCTTACGATTCTACGCGAGAGAGAACTTAAAAAATCTTAAATTAAGGAGAGATGTTCATGGGTAATAGGAAAGAGCTAATAGGAAAAGTAGTAAGTGCAAAAATGCAAAAGACTATTGTAGTCTTAGTAGAGCAGACTTATACTCATCCTTTATACAAAAAAACAGTTACAAGAAGAAAAAAGTATAAGGCTCATGATGAAAACCAAGAGGCAAAAGAAGGGGATATTGTTCTTATTAGAGAGACAAGACCTCTTTCTAAAGAAAAGAGATGGAGATTGGTTAGAATTATAAAGAGGGGAGAAATTGTTCCAACTATTTCTGATGAAGAAAATCTGGAAAATACTGAAACTAAAGTCGAGGTAGGTGGTACAAATGATAATGCCTCAAACTAGATTGGTTGTTGCAGATAATACTGGTGCAAAGGAAATAATGTGTTTTAGAATACTTGGGAAAAAGAGAGTTGCCCAAGTAGGAGATATTATTGTGGCTAGTGTAAAAGAGGCAGTTCCACGTTCTAACATAAAGAAAGGCGATGTAGTTTATGCTGTTGTTATAAGAACTAAAAGGACTATCAAGAGGAAAGATGGTTCATGTGTAAGATTTGATGATAATGCGGCTGTAATTATAGATAAAGAAGGAAATCCAAAGGGTACTAGAGTTTTTGGCCCAGTTGCAAGAGAGCTTAGGGATAAAAACTTTATGAAAATTATCTCTTTAGCAACAGAAGTGATATAGAGGTGAAGTGAAATGGACATCAAAAAAGGAGATCTTGTGTTGGTTATATCTGGAAAAGATAAAGGAAAAAGAGGAAAAGTTATTTCTGTGCTTCCCTCTGAAGAGAAAGTTATTGTAGAGGGAGTTAATATTGTAAAGAAGCATACAAGACCTAATGCAAAAATGAGACAGGGAGGAATTATAGAAAAACCTGCACCTTTATATAGGTGTAAGGTTATGTTAATATGCCCACATTGTAACCAGCCTACAAGGATTAAACATACTTTTCTTGAAGATGGAAGAAAAGTAAGAGTTTGCTCTAAATGCAAAGAAATCATTGATCGGGTCTAATTAAAGGAGGAAAGATTAGTATGGAGGTTTTGAAACAGAAATATATTCAAGAAGTTGTTCCTGCAATGATGAAAAAGTTTGGTTACAAAAATCCGATGGCTGTACCTAAAATAGAGAAAATTGTGGTTAATATTGGTGTAAGTGAAGCAGTTCAGAATCCTGGAGCTATAGAGGCTGCTGCAAGAGATTTGGCAATAATTACGGGGCAAAGACCTATAGTAAGAAAAGCACGTAAATCTATAGCTAACTTCCATTTAAGAAAGGGAATGCCTATTGGGGTAAAAGTTACTTTAAGAGGAGAAAGAATGTATGCTTTTTTGTATAAATTAATAAATCTTGCTCTTCCAAGAGTGAGAGATTTTTCTGGAGTTTCTCCCAATTCCTTTGATGGTAGAGGAAATTATTCTTTAGGTTTAAAGGAACAATTGGTTTTTCCAGAGATTGAGTATGATAAAATTGATAGAATTAGGGGAATGGATATTACAATAGTTACTACGGCAAAAACTGATGAGGAAGCTAAAGAGCTTTTAGCTCTTTTAGGAATGCCTTTCAAAAAATAAAATAAAAAGCGAGGGAGGTTATTGTGGCAAAGAAATCTCAAATAGTAAAATGGCTCAAACCTAAGAAGTATAAAGTAAGAGAATATAACAGATGTAGAATCTGTGGAAGACCAAGAGGATATATCAGAAAATTTGGATTATGTCGTTTATGCTTTAGGGAATTAGCATTGAAGGGTGAATTGCCAGGCGTAAGGAAAGCAAGTTGGTAAGGAGGGTTGCTATGACTGTAACAGATCCTATTGCTGATATGTTAGTTAGAATAAAGAATGCTAGTATGAGAAGGCATCCTACTGTAGATGTTCCTTATTCCAAAATGAAGGAGAAAATTTTGGAAATTCTCTTAAGGGAAGGTTATATTGCTAGGTATGAAGTTATTGGTGAGATACCTCAGAAATATATAAGGGTTTATTTAAAATATAAAGGAAAGACTCCTGTTATTCAAGATGTTAAAAGAGTTAGTAAGCCAGGAAGAAGGTATTACGTTAATAAAGAAGAAATTCCAAGAGTACTTGGTGGCCTTGGAATTGCTATATTATCTACTTCCAAAGGGATAATGACCGATAAAGAGGCAAGACTTTTAGGTGTGGGTGGAGAACTTATCTGTATGGTATGGTAGAAAAGGAGGAGTAAATTATGTCTAGAATAGGGAAAAAGCCAGTTCCAATACCACAAAATGTACAGGTTGAAATAAAAGATGGAAACTGCGTTCTAGTGAAAGGACCTTTAGGACAGCTTGAAAAAACTTTTAGTCCCTTGCTTACAATTAAAAAGGTAGATAATCAAATTGTTGTAGAAAGACCTAATGATGAGAAATTTGTAAAAGCTCTTCATGGTTTAACGAGAGCGTTGATTAACAATATGGTTTTAGGAGTAACTCAAGGATTTGAAAAAAGATTAGAATTACAAGGAACAGGGTACAGAGCAAGAGTTCAAGGTAACAAGCTCATTTTAGAAGTAGGCTTTTCTCATCCTGTAGAATTGGAGATACCGACGGGGCTAACAGTAACAGTTCAAGATAATACAAAAATAAGTGTTAAAGGGATTGACAAAGAGCTTGTTGGACAATTCGCTGCTATAGTTAGGAGTGTAAGACCTGCAGAACCTTATAAAGGTAAAGGTATAAGGTATGAAGGTGAGAAGATAAGACAAAAGGCTGGTAAAGCAGGTAAGAAATAGGAGGTTTGATGGAGTATGATTATAAAAAGGTCGAGGAAAGAGCTTAGAAAGATAAGACATTTGAGAATTAGAAAAAAAATAATAGGTACTTCAGAAAGACCAAGATTAGCTGTCTATAAGAGCTTAAGATATATATATGCTCAAATTATAGATGACACTAAGGGGCATACATTAGTATCAGCTTCCTCTTTAGAGAAAGAAATTAGAAGTCAGTTGAAATCTACTAAGAATATAGAAGCAGCCAAATTAGTAGGGGAAGTTATAGCTAAAAGAGCTTTAGAAAAGGGTATAAAGAAAGTTGTCTTTGATAGAGGCGGATTTCTTTATCACGGAAAGGTAAAAGCTCTTGCTGATAGCGCAAGGGCTGCAGGACTCGAATTCTAAAAAAGGAGGGAAAACCTTGAAAGAGTTAGAACCTGTATTAAAGGAAAGAGTTATTGAAATAAGAAGAGTAGCCAAAGTAGTTGCTGGAGGTAAAAATTTAAGATTTAGAGCCCTTGTAGTTGTAGGAGATGAGCAAGGAACCGTGGGGGTTGGCATAGCAAAGGCTGCTGAGGTTCCTGATGCTATTAGAAAAGCTATAAGAAAAGCAAAAAAGAATGCTGTTAAGGTGTCTATAAGTAAGGGTACTATTCCTCACGAGGTTGTAGGCAAATTAGGGGCTTCAAAGATATTACTCAAACCTGCAGCTCCAGGTACAGGTGTGATAGCAGGAGGAGCAGCAAGGGCTGTTTTGGAGCTTGCTGGAATTAAAAATGTTTTGGCTAAAGCTCTTGGTTCAACTACTGCTGTGAATCTTGCTCAAGCAACTTTTGAAGCGCTTAAGAAGTTAAGATCTCTTCCTGAAGTGGCCGAGATGAGGGATAAGAAAATTAATGAAATAATTGGATTAAAAACCGAGGATAGTAAAGGGAATGAGGAGGGAGAAAATTGAAACTATTTGAATTGAGACCAAAATTAGGTTCTAGAAAAAAACCCAAAAGAGTTGGTTGTGGCTATGCAGCTTCTGGTAAGTATGCTGGAAGAGGTATGAGCGGACAAAACGCAAGAACAGGAGATGGGGTAAGACCAGGCTTTGAGGGTGGTCAAACTCCTCTTACAAGACGTCTTCCAAAGATGGATGGTATTCCAAGAGCTCCGAGAAGAAAGTATACAGTAGTTAACTTATCTGTATTGGAGAAAAATTTTGAGGCTAACGAAGTGGTAGATCCTAATGTACTTCTGGAAAGAAAAATTATAAAGGATATTGAATTTGGGGTTAAAATTCTCGGAGATGGTGAGCTTACAAAACCTCTTATTGTAAGAGCTCATGCTTTTTCGGAAAAAGCCCGTGAGAAGATTGAAAGTGTGGGCGGAAAAGTTGAGGTGATTGAGTAGTGTTTGATACTTTGCTTAGGGCTTTCAGAATACCTGACTTAAGAAAGAAAATATTATTCACTCTTTTTATTTTTGCCGTATATAGATTGGGAGCTCATATTCCAGTTCCTGGGGTAGATAGAGTAGCATTAGCTAATCTTTTTAGAAGCCAGGGTGCATTAGGATTTTTAGATCTGTTTACAGGAGGAGCTCTTGCTCGTTTTTCAATTTTTTCTATGGGAATTATTCCATTTATTAATGCCTCCATTATGATGGAGCTTTTGACTGCTGTATTTCCATCTTTGGCTGAGTTGAAGAAAGAAGAAGATGGAAGAAAAAAATTAACAAGATATGCAAGAAATTTATCAGTACTTCTTGCTGCAATAGAGGCCTTTGGTTTGACCATATTTATGCATAACTTTAAAGTAATCCCAAGCTTAAGTCCATTGTATGTTGTAAGTAGTGTGATAACTCTTACCGCTGGAAGTACTTTTATTATGTGGCTTGGAGAACAGATATCTCAATATGGTATAGGAAATGGAGTTTCCCTTTTGATCCTAACTTCGATAGTTGCTCGTTTCCCTACTGATCTTGCAAGGACTTTTGCATTACTTAGTAGAGGGGAAATTGGAGTATTGAATGTAATAGCATTTTTTGCTTTGTTGATTCTTATAATAATCGGGGTTGTGTGGGAAGAGAGTGCAGAAAGAAGGATCCCGGTACAATACTCAAGAAGAATAGTGGGAAGAAGGGTTTATGGAGGACAGAGTACCTATCTTCCTTTAAAATTGAATCAAGCTGGCGTTATTCCAATAATTTTTGCAATAACTATATTAATGGTTCCTCAGACCTTTATTCCAGTAGTTAAAATTGGATGGTTAAAAGCATTTCTTAGTATTTTTTCTCCTAGTTCTGTCTTATATCCCATAATATATTTCCTTTTAGTTTTGGGTTTCACTTATTTTTATTCATCTATAGTTTTTGATCCTGCTGATCTTGCAGAGAACTTTAAAAAGTATGGCGGTTTTATTCCTGGAGTTAGACCAGGAAAGCCAACTGAAGAGTATCTTCAAAGAACTCTGAATCGTTTAAACTTTTTTGGTGGAGTATTTCTAGGTATTATTGCTTTACTTCCTACCTTTATTGAAAGAATAACTGGTGTAACGGAATTTCAACTTGGGGGAACAAGTATATTAATTATGGTTGGTGTAATACTTGAGACTATAAAAGCCTTGGAAGCTCAAATGATAATGAAAAGTTATGAGGGGTTTTTAAGATGATGAAGGCAATAATATTTTTAGGACCTCCGGGTGCGGGTAAAGGCACTCATGCAAAAGAAGTAAGTCAGATTTTGAATATTCCTCATATCTCTACAGGAGATATTTTTAGGGAACATGTCAAAAATCAAACTGAGTTAGGAATTAAGGTAAAGAGTTACTTAGATTCTGGAAGCTTAGTTCCAGACGAGTTAGTGTGGGAAGTGGTGAAAGATAGAATAAGTAAAGAAGATTGTAAAAATGGTTTTATTTTGGATGGTTTCCCCAGAACAATACCGCAAGCAGAGATGTTAGAGAAATATTTAAAAGAGAAGAATGCGGTGATAAAAGTGATTTATCTTGATGCTTCTGATGAATTAGTGATTAAGAGACTTTCTGCAAGAAGAGTTTGTAAAAATTGTGGAGCTATATATAATTTAATATCCATGCCTCCTAAGAAAGATGGCATCTGTGATATATGTGGAGGAGAGTTGTATCAAAGAAGCGATGATAAACCTGAGGTTATAAAACAAAGATTAGAAACTTATTATAAGGAAACGCAACCATTGATTGATTATTATAGAAATAAAGGCATCATGTATACTATTAGTGCAGAAAAGGAAAGAGAAGAAGTATTAAATGAAATTTTAAAGGTGATTAGCGAATGAATGTTCTGCTTAAAAATAATGAAGACATTAAAATAATGGAAAAAGGAGGGAAAATACTAGCAAAAATATTCAGCCATATAGAGAAGGAATTGAAAGAGGGTATGAGTACATATGATTTGGCAAGAGTTGCGGAAAAGTTAATGGAGAATTATAATGTTAAACCTGCTTTCAAAGGATACAGGGGATATCCCGAGGTTATTTGTGTTTCTATTAATGAAGAGATTGTGCACGGTATACCAAGTAAAAATAAATACATAAGATCTGGAGACATAGTCAGTATAGATATAGGGATAGAATATAATGGATTTTTCTTAGATGCGGCAAAAACTTATCCTGTAGGAGAAGTATCTCCTTTAGGATTGAAGTTGATTCAGGTTACCGAAGAGGCTTTATGGAGAGGAATCGAAAAAGCGAAAGTTGGTAATAGGCTTTCTGACATTTCTTGGGCAATTCAGGAATATGTAGAAAGACATGGATTTAATGTTATTAGAGATTTTGTAGGGCATGGGATAGGTAGAAATTTGCATGAGCCTCCCAATGTTCTAAACTATGGTCCTCCAGGTATGGGACCTGTATTAAAAGAGGGATTAGTTATTGCTATCGAACCTATGGTTGTTACAGGTAGTTATGAGGTTAGAATCCTTGAAAATGGATGGACAGCAGTTACATTAGATGGTGGATTGGCAGCTCATTTTGAACATACCGTAGCAATAACTCAGAATGGACCTCTGGTATTAACAATGGAATAGGAAATTGGAGGGCCATATGGATAAAAAGGATAGAGAGGTAATTGAGGTAACTGGTACTGTAAAAGAGGCCTTGCCAAATGCAACTTTTAAAGTACAATTAGATAATGGTTTAGAAATCTTAGCTTATATCTCTGGTAAGATGAGGATGAACTTTATAAGAGTAATGCCCGGAGATAGGGTAAAGGTAGAATTGTCAATATATGATCTTACTAAAGGAAGAATTATATATAGATATACCAATAAGGAGGGTAATAAGGATGAAGGTTAGATCTTCTGTGAAAAAAATATGTGAGAAATGTAAAATAGTAAGAAGAGGCGGTCGTGTTTTTGTGATATGTGAAAATCCAAGACACAAGCAGAAACAAGGATAGGAGGTGTTTATTTAATGGCACGTATTGCAGGAGTAGACTTACCAAGCAATAAAAAGATTGAAATTGCCTTAACATATATATATGGTATAGGGCGTACTACAAGCAAGAAGATTCTTCAGGCTACAGGCGTAGACCCTAATAAGAGGGTTAAGGATCTTACTGAAGAGGAAATAAGTAAATTGAGGGAAGAGATTGAAAATAATTATAAAGTGGAAGGAGATTTGAGACAAGAGGTTGCAGCAAATATTAGAAGACTAATTGAAATAGGTTGTTATAGGGGTATAAGACATAAAAGAGGGCTTCCTGTTAGAGGTCAAAGAACTCGTTGTAATGCACGTACTAGAAAAGGTCCAAGAAAGACAGTAGGTGCTAAGAGGAAGGAAAAATAAAAATTAAAATTTAGGAGGGAAGTTGGATAAATGGCTAAGAAGAAAAGAACAAGAGGACCTAAGAGAGAGAAAAGAATAGTTCCTGTTGGAGTTGCTCATATTAACTCTACTTTTAATAATACTATTGTTACTATAACTGATCCAGAGGGAAATGTATTAACTTGGGGAAGTGGTGGAACAGCAGGATTTAAAGGTACAAAAAAGGGTACTCCATTTGCAGCTCAACTTGCAGCTGAGATGGCGGCTAAAAAAGCTATTTCAGAGTATGGAATGAAAAAAGTTGATGTCTTAGTAAAAGGACCAGGCCCAGGAAGAGAAACTGCTATTAGAGCTTTGCAAGCTGCTGGATTAGAGATATCCCTTATTAAGGATGTTACACCTATTCCTCATAATGGGTGTCGTCCACCACGTAGAAGAAGAGTGTAGTCTAAAAAGGAGGAGAGACAATGGCAAGGTATACAGGACCAGATTGTCGTTTATGTAGAAGAGAGGGTATGAAGTTATTTTTAAAAGGGACAAAGTGTTTTTCAGAAAAATGTCCCTTTGAAAGGAGACCTTTTGCTCCTGGTCAGCATGGAAGAGCTCAGAGAAAATTGACTGAGTATGGATTGCGATTAAGAGAAAAACAAAGGGCAAAAAGAATATATGGAGTGTTAGAGAGACAATTTAGAAGATATTTTGAGATAGCCTCAAAAGGTAGAGGTGTTACAGGAGAAAGATTATTGCAACTTTTAGAAACGAGGCTTGATAATGTAGTATATAGACTTGGTTGGGCCTTATCTCGAGATCAAGCAAGGCAGCTTGTCTCTCACGGTAAGATAGCTGTGAATGGTAAGAGAGTTAATATACCCTCTTATAATTTAAAGCCTGGAGATGTGGTAGAGTTACTTGATAAAGACCTGATTCCTGTTCAGGAAGCTATTTCTGTTTTTGGAAATAAGAATGTTCCTGCTTGGTTAGAACTAGATAGAGAGAACTTTAGAGGTAGAGTTTTGAGATTGCCAAAGAGAGAAGAAATAGATACTCCTGTCCAGGAACAGCTCATCGTGGAGTTCTATTCTAGGTAATTTCTGTTTTATTTGGGCAGGGTAAGGAGGTAGATAATTTGATAGAGGAGAATGTAAGAGTTATTGTTGAGAAAAGATCTGAAGATTATGGGCGTTTTGTGATAGAGCCCTTAGAGAGAGGATATGGATGGACCATAGGGAACGCTCTAAGGAGAATACTACTTTCTTCTATAGAGGGAGCAGCCGTAGTTTCTGTAAAAATAGATGGTGTAAGACATGAATTGGAAGTACTTCCAGGTCTAAAAGAAGAAATTTTAGAAGTTCTGATGAATTTGAAGAAGCTTGTAGTTAAAATAGAAGATAACAACTCTCATATTTTAGAGATTGATACAAGAGGACCGAAAGTAGTAACAGCAGCTGATTTTATAGTTCCATCAAATGTGAAAATAGTTAATCCAGATCTTGTAATTGCAACCTTAGTGGAAGACATGCCTTTTCATATGGAAGTAGAAGTGAAAAAAGGAAAGGGCTATGTCAGTGCTGAGGAGAATAAAGATCAAAATTATCCTATTGGCGTGTTAGTGTTAGATTCTATATTTTCTCCTGTTAAAAAAGTAAGTTATACAGTTGAAAAAACAAGAGTTGGAAGAAGAACAGATTTAGATAGGTTGATATTAGAGATATGGACGAATGGGTCTATATCTCCTGAAGAGGCATTCAGAGAAGCCTCAAGGATATTAATGGAATACTTTAGACTTTTAAATGAAAAAGAATTTCAATTACCTTATGAAGAAGTAAAACCGGAGAATACTTATTTAGAGGAAGAAAAGAAAGGATTGACTCTGGAAGACTTAGGACTTTCTACTAGAGCCTATAATTCTTTAAGACATGCTGGCATACATACTATTGAGGATCTCTTGTCAAAAACTAGAGAGGAATTAATGAAGATTAAGAATTTTGGTCAGAAATCTCTTCAAGAATTAGAGGAAAAATTGAGAGAGAAGGGATTAAGCTTAAAGGATGGCGGAAATCCTGATTTGGAGAAAGGAGAGAGCTTAGATGAGACATCGTAAAGCATACAGAAAATTAAGTAAACCAACTCCCCAGAGGAAGGCTTTATTAAAAGCTCTTTTGATATCTCTGTTTAAGCACGGTAAGATAGTTACTACTTTGCCAAGAGCAAAAGAAGTTACAAGAATTGCTGAAAAACTTCTTACTATTGCCAAAGAAGATTCGGTCCATCATAGAAGGTTAGTGTATGCATGGCTTCAAGATAGAGAGTTGGTTAGAAAAGTTTTTGTAGATATAGCTCCCAAATATAAGGATAGAAATGGTGGATATACTAGAATATTGAAACTTGGTATGAGAAGAGGAGACGCAGCAGAGCAAGCAGTTATCGAACTTGTGTAATGATAGAAATTAAATCTGTGTCTTATGTTTATCAACCTGGTACCTCTCAGGAGAAGGTAGCTCTTAGAAATGTTAATTTAGAGATACCTTCTCCTTCTTTTTTTTGCATTGTGGGAGCAAATGGTTCTGGTAAGTCTACTTTTGCGAGGCTTCTTAATGGGCTTTATACTCCGACTTCTGGAGATGTGATAGTAGATGGTATAAATACTAAGGATGAAGAAAAGATATGGGAGATCAGGAAAAACGTAGGTTTAGTTTTTCAAAATCCTGATAACCAAATAATAGGGATGACTGTAGAAGAGGATGTGGCTTTTGGTTGTGAAAATTTGGGGCTTCCCCCAGAAGAGATTGAAGAAAGAATAGAATTTGCTTTGAGAGCTGTTGGAATGGAAGAGTATAGAAAATACCCACCTTATTTACTTTCGGGAGGCCAAAAACAAAGGGTTGCTATAGCAGGAATTTTGGCTATGATGCCTAAATACATTGTGCTTGATGAACCCACAACCATGCTTGATCCTAAAGGTAGAAAAGATATAATAAAAATCATAAGAAAACTTTACGAAGAGGAAAAAAAGACTATAATTCTAATAACTCATCATATGGAAGAAGTAGTTTGGGCAGAAAAAGTTGTGGTCTTTTTTAATGGAGAAATTGTAGATCTGGGTACTCCTAAGGAAATATTTTTAAAAGAAGAAAGGTTAGATGAATGGGGCCTGAATTTACCTATAACTACTAAAATATCAAAGTGTCTTTCTGAGAGAGGTTTTGACATACCTCATCCTCTACTTACTCCTGAGGAATTGGCTTTATGGCTTTAATTAGTTTAAAGGGTGTTTATTATACATATCTAAAAGACACACCTTTAGAAAAGGAAGCCTTAACCAATGTATCTTTAGATATTGAGCAGGGGGAAAGAATAGGAATTCTTGGAAAGACAGGATCTGGAAAGTCCACATTAATCCAACTCATAGGAGGTCTTATTTATCCAGTAGTGGGTGAAATATACATAAAAGGAAAAGAAATTAAAAAATGGAACTCAAAAGAACTTTGTAAGGTTGTAGGAATAGTTTTTCAATATCCAGAGTATCAATTTTTTGCTGAGACAGTTTTTGAGGAAGTTGCCTTTGGACCAAGGAATGTAGGAGTTCCAGAGGAAAAAATTGAGGATTGTGTAAGGGGTGCACTTGAATCTGTAGGTTTATCTTATGATGAACTTAAAGATAGATCTCCCTTTCATCTCTCTGGAGGAGAAAAAAGGAGATTAGCTATTGCAAGTATATTGGCTATGGATCCAGAAGTTCTTATCCTTGATGAGCCCACGGCAAATCTTGATCCTAAAGGTAAGTTTCAGATAATGAATTATATCGATAAATGGATCAGTAAGAATAATAAGACTCTTATTGTGGTTTCTCATGATTTAGATGAAATTGTAAGGTTGGTAAGAAGAGTAATAGTCCTAAAGGCAGGGAGTTTAGTTTTTGAGGGACTCTCTGAGAAATTATTTATGAATTATAAAAAATTAGAAGAAGCAGATTTGGATTTGCCAGAAATAATTAAGATTGTAAAAATATTACAAGAAAAGGGATATCCTATAGAGGGTGCATTTACTGTTCAAGAGATTGTGGAAAGAATACTTGCTTACAAGGGTTATAAGAGCTTATGGAAGTGTTAAAGACTTTTCCCCTTGGACAATATATACCTGCAGATTCTCTACTGCATAAATTAGATGCAAAGGCTAAGATTTTAGCATCTTTTTGGCTTATTGTTTTTATATTTTTGATAAAGCTAAATCTCTCTTATTTATTTGTATTTCTTCTTATTTTATTAGGAATTTTATTTTCTTCTTTGCCCTTTAAGTATTTTGTTAGGTCTTTAAAACCGGTTTATTTTCTTGTATTGTTTACCTTTATTATTCATTTCTTTTTTGGGGAGGAAGGCGGAAAAGTTTTTTGGAGATTTGGAATTATTCATATAACAGAATTGGGTATTAAAATGGCCGTTTTTATGTCCTTAAGATTAGTTTTTATAGTTATGATAACTTCTTTGCTTACTTTAACTACCTCAGTATTAGAACTGGCTCAAGCCTTAGAGGATCTTTTAAATCCTTTAAAGTATTTTAAATTTCCTGTACATGAGTTCTCTATGATGATGACTATAGCTATTAGATTTGTTCCGACACTTTTGGATGAGACTGATAAAATAATAAAGGCTCAAAAGGCCAGAGGAGCAGAATTTGGCAGGGGTAACTTAATAAATCAAGCAAAAAGCCTATTACCCATAGTAATTCCTCTCTTTATAAATGCTTTTAGACGTGCAAATGAGCTAGCTGAAGCTATGGAATCGAGATGCTATAGAGGGGCGGAAGGTAGGACTAGATATAGAAGAACATATTGGACAAGTAAAGAAACTTTGTTCATAACTTTTATAGGAATTTACACTGCAATTATAATTATGTTCTTATAAACAATGATCAACTGGAAAGTTGAACTTTCTTATATTGGCAAGGATTTTTGGGGGTTTCAGAAGCAGCCTGGAAAACGAACTGTGCAAGGAGAGTTAGAAAAGGTTTTAAAACTTTTGTTTGATGAGGATATCAAAGTAATAGGTGCAGGAAGAACTGATGCGGGGGTTCATGCTTTGGGACAAGTAGTAAATTTTAAGACGAAGGAAAGTAAAAATTTTTCCTGTGATAAGCTTTATAAAGTCTTGAATAAATTACTTCCTGGAGACATTAAGATAAAAAAAGTAGAGATTGTAGATGACAATTTTCATGCTAGATATTCTGCAAAAAGAAGGTGGTATATTTATGTTATTTATAATAATGAGGAGAAAAATCTGTTTTTGAGGGATTATTGTTGGTGGATAAATAAACCCCTTGACAAAGATCTATTAAATCTTTCTGCAAACCTATTTAAAGGGATACATGATTTTAGAAATTTTTGTGTAATTGAGAATTATGATAATACCAATGTTGAAATTTATGAATCTTTTTGGTATTTTAAAGAAGATTTGCTAATATATTTTGTATCTGCACCGTTTTTTTTGAGAAAAATGGTAAGATTTATAGTAGGTAGTATGGTAGAGGTGGGATTGAAGAAAAAGGAATTAGAGGATTTAGAAAAATATTTAAAAGATAGAAAAGAAGAAAGATTTTCAAGTCCAGCTCCTGCTAGTGGACTTTATCTTTTTAAGATAGATTATTGACATATTAAAGAAATCTGTATTAAAATGCTACGGGAAAGGAGGAAAAAAGAATGAAAACTTTTATGGCAAAAAAGGAAGAGATAAAGAGAGAATGGTATGTGGTAGATGCGAAGGGAAAGGTTCTTGGTAGATTAGCTTCTGAAATAGCTAAAATATTGAGAGGAAAACATAAGCCAATTTATACTCCACATGTAGACACAGGTGATTTTGTGATTGTTGTGAATGCAAAAGATGTAGTTCTTACTGGCAAGAAAGAACAGCAAAAGATATACTTCTTCCATTCAGGGTATCCTGGAGGTCATAGACTTATTTCTGCAAAGGATATGAGAGCAAAAAGTCCTGAGAAAATGATTTATCTTGCTGTTAAAGGTATGCTCCCTAAAGGTCCTCTTGGTAGAAAGATGTTGAAAAAATTAAAGGTTTATGCTGGGCCTGAACATCCTCATCAAGCACAAAAACCAAAAGAATTGAATATATAGTGGGAGGGATAGATGTTGGAATTTACTTCTCAAGATGTTAAAGTGATACATGAGGTTGGAGGAAGAAAGACTTCAAGAGTGAAAGTATGGTTGCGTTTTCCTGGAGAAGGTAAAATTATTGTTAATGATAAACCTTTAGAAGAATACTTCGGGGGAAGAATATTTTTCCATAAAATAGCTAAAAAACCTTTAGAATTAACAGGAATGTTAGATCAGGTGGATGTGGTTGCTCAAGCAATTGGTGGAGGTGTCAGTGCTCAGGCACAAGCTCTTGCTCATGGGATTGCAAAAGCTCTTGTAGCATTAAAAGAGGATTGGAGAACTCTACTCAAAAAAGAGGGATTACTTAAGAGAGATCCCAGAGAGAAAGAAAGAAAGAAGTATGGTTTGAAGAGAGCAAGAAGAGCACCACAATACTCGAAGCGTTAATTTGTATTTATGGATCTACGAGAGTATATAGTAGGGCTTGCTCGTAAAGCTATAGAGACTTATTTAAGGGAGGGGAAAATAATAACTCCCCCTCCTGATTTACCTGATTATTTAAAAAAAAGAGCAGGAACTTTTGTTTCTTTACATAAGAGATCTACTGGTGAATTAAGAGGGTGTATAGGTACTATACTACCTACCACCTCTAATATTGCAGAAGAAATAATAAGAAATGCCATAAGTGCAGCTACTGAAGATCCAAGATTTCCTCCTGTTACTTTGGATGAACTTGATGATATAGAGATATCTGTTGACGTACTTTCTCCCTTAGAGGAAGTAAGAGATATTAGAGAACTTGATCCTAAAAAGTATGGGGTTGTAGTAGAGAAGGGTTGGAGGAGAGGGGTACTCCTTCCTGATCTTGAGGGAGTAGATACCATAGAGGATCAATTATCTATTGCTTTAGCAAAGGCTGGAATTTCTCCTTACGAAAATTTTAAAGTTTACAGATTTTCAGTAACTAGATTTAAGGAATGATTGATGAAAGAGGCTTTATATTACCAAAGATTAGAGAATCAGAAGGTTCAGTGTTTATTGTGTCCTCATCATTGTATTATAGCTCCAGGAAAAAGAGGAATTTGTGGCGTAAGAGAAAATATTGAGGGAACTTTATATTCGTTAGTATACGGAAAGGCTAGCTCTATTGCTTTAGACCCTATCGAAAAGAAACCTCTTTATCATTTTTATCCAGGTTCAGCTATTCTCTCCATAGGTACTGTAGGTTGTAACTTTAAGTGTCCTTTTTGTCAAAATTGGAGTATATCTCAAGTTACTCCTGAGGATATTTTTTTGGAAGAGGTAAACAAAGATCTGTTGTTGGGGTTGGCATTAAAGAATGGATCTATCGGGATCTCATACACTTATAATGAACCCTTTATATGGTATGAATTTGTTTTAGATGTTGCTAAGTATTTTAAGGAAAACAACCTTAAAAATGTATTGGTTACAAATGGTTTTGTAGAGGTAGAGCCTTTTTTAGAGATGGCTCCATATATTGATGCTATGAATATTGACATAAAGTCAATAAATGAAGAATTTTACAGGAATTTATGTAAAGGATCTCTTAAAAATGTAAAGAAAATAATAGAGATTGCATATAGTAAAGGAATTCATATAGAGCTGACCAATCTAATAATTCCTGGTTATAACGATAGCAAAGAGGAAATAATAGCTCTGATAGATTATGTGGCAAGTATAAGTCCAGATATTCCTTTGCATTTTACCAGATATTTTCCTGCATATAAATTTACAGTTCCTCCTACTCCTATAGAGATATTAAGGTTTGCCTATAAAGAAGCAAGAAAGAAGCTAAATTTTGTCTATTTAGGAAACATATGGGATGTGGAAGGAAGTACAACCTTTTGTCCTAAATGTGGTAAGGATTTGATTGTAAGAGAAGGGTATTTTATAAGAAAAAATCTTTTAAAAACCTCTAATATATGTCCTTACTGTGATACTTCTATCCCTATTCACGTAGGGGGAAGATAGAAATGGGGAAGATATTGAGGAATAAGAAATTGAGAGGATATTTTGTTTTTTTTGTAATATTGTTAACATTTTTGGCTTACAGTTATTATGATTGGTTAAAAGATTCTCCCTGGAGAGAAAAATGGAAGAATTTAGAGAAGTATGTGGGGAAAGAAATAACTTTAAAAGGTGAGGCTACAAATCCCTATGGTATTTGGGGCAGTGTGTATTCTGCCTATTCTTTGACTTTTGAAAATTTTCAAATTACAGTACTAAGTACTACTGGTATTCCGGCAGAAGGAGAAAATTTGATTGTTACAGGAGAAGTGAGAAAGAATTTTGAGGTGGTAGGTCTTTGGCAAGGTAAGGAGGTAAGAGAAACTTATCCTATCGTAGTAATTGAGAAGGAGAGGAGAGAAATAAAATGAGAAAATTTTTTGGAACGGATGGTATAAGGGGAATTGTGAATGAGATACTTACTCCTGAACTTGCTTATAAGCTGAGTAGGGCAATAATTGGTTATTTTAAAGATGTTAAGAAAAAGAAGGTAATAATTGGAAGTGATACAAGGAATTCTAAAGATATGTTGAAATCAGCTTTAATTGCTGGTTTTACTTCGGGGGGAATGGATATATTAGATGTGGGAGTTGTTTCTACTCCTAGTTTATCTTATTTAGTTAAAAAGTATGATGATGTTTTATTAGGGATTATGATTTCTGCTTCTCATAATCCTGTAGAGTATAATGGAATAAAAATATTCAAGAGTGATGGATTTAAACTTGAAGATAATGTTGAAGCAACGATTGAGGAATATATTCTAAGGGAAGATGATTATTTTAGAGCAAGCCCAAGAGAAATTGGTGTGATCTACAATTTTACTCAAGCCTTAGAAGATTACAAAAATTACTTAAAAGAGATAATTGGAGAAGATTTCAGAGGGTATAAGATTATGTTGGATTGTGCTTTTGGATCTTTATCTGAGATAGCACCTACTGTTTTTAAGGAATTAGGGGCAGAAGTTATAGCTTATAATACTAATTATAACGGTATAAATATCAATGATAATTGTGGCGCTGTTTATCCTGAGATAGGCAGGAACCTTTTTTTAAAATCAGGTGCTCATATAGGTTTTACCTACGACGGAGATGGGGATAGAGTAATTGCTTTTTCAGAAGATGGAGAAATAGTGGATGGAGATGTGTTGATCGGAATTTTTGCAAAGTATCTTAAAGAAAGGGGATTACTTAGAGGTAACAAAATTGTTGGTACTGTTATGACAAATTTAGGTCTTGAGGAATATTTAAAAAGACTTGGTATAGGGCTTATCAGGGCTAAGGTTGGAGATAGATATGTTCTGGAGGAAATTTTAAAAAATAATTTAAATCTTGGCGGAGAGACTTCGGGACATATAATCCTTTTTGATTATATGCCTACGGGAGATGGTTTATTAACTTCTCTCTTTTTGCTTAAGATACTAAAAGAAAGAGGGATAAAGCTTTCTGATTTGGCAAAAGAAATAAGAATCTTTCCTCAAGTACATGAGAAGATACACATAAAAGATATCTATATTACAGAGGAAGATGAAAAAGAGTTTAGAGGGATAGCAGAGGAGGTGATAAATGGGAAAAATATAAGATATATAGTGAGGAAATCTGGAACTGAACCAGTAATAAGGATAACGGTGGAAGGAGATGTCCCTAAGGAAGATTTAACTAATATAGCTTTAGAGATTAAAAACAGGATAATTGATTTTTTAAGAAGATCTAAGCGCCAGGACTTACCCTCAAAAGGGGTAAGTTGACGAGGTGGAGGTTTATCGAGGTTTTCGGCGGATGCCTCCAGGTAGTTGCTACCTACCTTAAGGAGACTCACAAAACTGGTGGGTGACTGCCAGGACAAAAGGTCTCCAGTAGCATTAGGGGCTATCTCCTTCTCCAAAAAACGAAAGGAGGAGGAGAAGAATGTGCGGTATTTTTGGTTACGTTGGGAACAAAAATTGTATTCCCTATATTATCTCAGGTTTGGAGAAATTAGAATATAGAGGATATGATTCAGCAGGTATTGCTTATTTAAAAGATAAAAACTTAGAAATAAAGAAGATCGTTGGAAAGGTACAAAACTTGAAAGAAATATTGGATTTTAATGATTTTTCAAATGTGGGGATAGGGCATACAAGGTGGGCTACCCATGGAGGAATATCTGTTGAGAATGCTCATCCTCATACTGATTGCGAGGGAAACATTGCAGTGGTTCATAATGGGATCATAGAAAATTATAAAGAACTAAAAAACTTTTTAATGAGCAAAGGACATAAATTTAGAAGTCAAACAGATACAGAAATAGTTCCTCATCTTTTAGAAGAAATGGTCGATAAAGAGGGAATGAATTTAGAGGAGGCTTTAAAAGAACTATTCAAGAAATTAGAAGGGGCTTTTGCATTATTAATAATAGATAAAAGAAGATCCAGCATTTTATATGCTCTAAGAAAACAGAGTCCACTCATTGTTGGGTTTGGGACAGGTGAAAACTTTGTTGCCTCAGATATTCCTGCTTTAGGAGATTATACAGAAAGATTCTATTATCTAAAGGATAATCAAATGGCGATAGTTTCTGATAAAGAAATAAAAGTCTATGATTTGAAAACTAATAATTACATAGAGGTAGAGCCTATAATTGTTCCTCAGGATGGTATTAGAGCAGAAAAGAATGGATATCCGCATTTCATGTTAAAAGAGATTTTTGAACAACCTTTAGTAGTAAGAAGAATACTCTCTACTTTAGAGAGAGATAAAGATAAGTTTATTTTTGAAGACATTAAAAATGTGGATATTTCTTGGGAAAAAATTAGGAAAGTATTTATTGTGGGTTGTGGTACTTCTTACCATGCAGGATATTATGCTAAATTTTTATGGGAAAAAGAGTTACCTTATTTTATAGAAGTTGAGCTTGCCTCTCAAATGCATCATCGCAATTTAAACATTCCTGAAGAGACTTTATTTATAACTATAAGTCAGTCAGGTGAAACTGCAGACGTAATTTCTACTTTGAGGAAGGTAAAAGAAAATGGATTTAAAGTTCTGTCCTTAGTTAATAATCCTCAAAGTACAGTAGCAAGGGAGAGTGATTACTTTATTAATTTGAGGGCTGGTGTTGAAATAGGTGTTGCAGCAACAAAGACTTTTATGGCTGAACTTGTTTATCTCGAACTTCTTAAGGAGTATATCAAAAGTAGACTTTACAACATAAAAATTGATTTAGATAAGTGGAATATGCTTCCTACATATTTGGAGAGTTATCTCTCTCAAATAAAAGATCGAGTATTTGAAGTGGCAAAAAAGTATTACCACAAAAGGAATTTTCTATACCTTGCAAGGGGAAAAAATTTCCCTCTTGCTTTAGAGGGAGCATTAAAATTAAAGGAAATATCTTATATACATGCGGAAGGTATTCCTGCAGGAGAGATGAAACATGGTCCAATAGCACTATTAGATCCCGAGACACCAGTTTTTGGTATAGTGTATAAAGATGAGACCTATTCTAAGATGATAAATAATCTTGAGGAAGCAAAGGCAAGAAAGGCTCCTATTATTGCTATTGGCAATGAATGGGATGAAAAGTTAGAAAGTCTTGTAGATGATTTGATTCCTGTCCCTAATGTTGATCCTTTTTATTATCCTTATATGGGAGCGATGGTGTTACAGCTTTTTGCATATCATGTAGCAAATCTCCTTGGAAGAGAAATAGATCAGCCAAGAAATTTGGCTAAATCCGTAACTGTGGAGTAGTGGTTGAAGACGATGGAAAACGTTACTCTTGAGGTTGGTCTTGATATTGTAGAGATAGAGAGAATAAAAAAGGCTTGTGAGAAGCATAAAAGCTTTAAAGAAAGGATATATTCTCATGAAGAATTAAGACAACTGGGGAATAGAAAAGATATTTATGCTTCCTTAGCTGCACGTTTTGCAGCTAAGGAAGCCTTTATAAAGGCTTTGGGGGGCAGATATGAAGGATGGTGTTGGAAGGATGTAGAAATACTCTATGGAATTAATGGTAGACCTGAAGTTAGACTCAAAAACAAGGCATTAGAAGTAGTTCTTCAAAGAGGTGTGAGAGAGATTAAGTTAAGTTTGTCACATACCCATAAATATGCTGTAGCTATAGTAATACTTATAAGGTGATCCTTATGAAAGATTCTCCTATTGAGCTTTTAAGAGAAAAGATATCACATTTGAAAAAGTTAGTTGGAAAAATTTTAATTCCTGACTATTCTGAGGCCTCAAAATATGCCGAAGAATATATTATAAAAAGGCAAGAAATACAAGAGTTAATAGAGAAAATTAAGAGTTTAGGCGTATCAATAGATGCTGAACTCGTTGAACTTAGCGAGATTGATGGCGAAATAAAGAAAAATATTGATACTCTTTATGTTTTACTAAGAAAATCTTTTCTCAGGACAAAAGGTAGTAGATATCCAGAAGACTACTGGTGGTGGCATATATGGGATATAGTGGAAGAGAGAAGAAAGAAAAGTTTGCAGAGAATAGTTCTTTCTTCTTTAATAATAATCTTAGTCTTTGTAGGTATAGTTCTTTTGTTAAATTACTTCAAAACTCCCTCTCAGGATATTATAGAAACTATCGAGAAAAGTTATGAATATTTATATAAGGGAGAAATAGACACAGCTCAAAAGATAATTGAAGATAAAATAAGAATTTATAAAAATAGCCCTGAGTTGTGGCTTTCTCTTGGTATTATTCTTGAGAATAAAGATAAAGAAAAGGCAAAAAAAGCTTATGAAAAGGCTAAGATCCTTTATAATAGCGAGAGGGAATTTTTGATAAATAGAGCTCTTCAATACAAAAAGTTAAGTTTATATGAAAAGGCAGAAGAAGATTTGAAAAAAGTCTTAAGTACTGATAAAGATAACTCTCAAGCTTTATATATTCTAGCTACCATATTTGAAGAAAAAAAGCAAATAGAAGATGCTATAAAGGTTTATAGAAGAATAGAAGAATTAGGAGATAAAGCTGATCCTCAGATATTAGTTATGAGCAAAATGAGGCTTGCTACGCTTTTGCAAAACTTAACTCTGCCAACCAATCAAAAATAAAAAATTTGAAAAAACTTCTATTTTGTGCTATATTCATAATCAAAAGCGCCCTGCTGTGTACGTGGTGTTTGTTGTGTCCTGGCTCAACACCTCATTTCGGGAGGCTGAGCTCCTGTCTTGGGATTGCGGCTCGGAGGAGCTACATAACCAAGCAGGGTAGGCCTCAACTTTTGGGATGGGGCACAAGGACTCACACACCACGGCACGGCGGGGCTTTTTGATATCTCAATTAAAAACTAAGGAGAGGGCTTATTTATGATGAAAAGTAGCGATATTAGAAGAAAATTTATAGACTATTTCGTAAAAAATGATCATTTGCACTTACCAAGTGCATCGTTAGTACCTTCTGATGATCCAACTCTTCTTTTCACTACTGCAGGAATGGTACCATTTAAACCTTATTTTTTAGGACAGGGTGTACCTCCGAAGAGGAGAATTACTACAGTTCAAAAGTGCTTCCGAACTACTGATATAGAAAGAGTTGGGATAACTCCAAGACACCTTACTTTTTTGGAGATGCTTGGTAATTTTTCTTTTGGAGACTATTTCAAAAGAGAGGCAATTGGTTTTGCATATGAATTTTTAACAAAGGAGTTAGGCATTCCTGTTTCTAAATTATGGATTTCTGTTTATGAGGAGGATGATGAGGCTTACGACATTTGGAATAAAGAAATAGGTATTCCTAAAGAGCGAATTGTCAGACTTGGGAAGGAAGATAACTTCTGGGGACCCCCAGGACCTACAGGGCCTTGTGGCCCTTGTTCTGAGATATACTATGATTTTGGTCCTAAGACTAAGGAGGAAGAAAATTGTAAGCCTGGAGATCCATGTGATAGATTTATGGAGATATGGAATTTGGTGTTTATGGCTTATTACATGGATGAAGATGGAAAACTTTCTCCTCTTCCTCAAAAGAATATTGATACAGGCATGGGACTCGAACGAATCACTACTGTGGTAGAAGGAGTAAGTAATGTTTTTGAAACTGACTTATTTTTGCCTATTATTCAGGAAATTAAGAATATAATAGAAAATTCTGACCCTACTACTGAAAGATTAATCTCCGATCATATAAGAGGGATTACATTTTTGATGGGAGATGGTGTTGTCCCAACTAATGAGGGAAGGGGCTATGTCTTGAGAAGGCTTATAAGGAGATCGTTGAGAAGAGCATATAAACATGGTATAAAAGAGCCATTCTTATATAAGTTGGTCCCAGTAGTGGTTGAAATAATGAAAGAGGCATATCCTGAACTTATTGATAGAAAAGATTATATTCAAAAGGTACTTATCAGAGAAGAAGAGCAATTCTTAAGGACTTTGGAGCAGGGCTTAGCTCTTCTCGAGGACTATTTCAAGAAAGTTTCAAATAAAGTGGTAAGTGGAGAATTTGCTTTTAAACTTTATGATACTTATGGTTTTCCTATTGAATTGACACAAGAGATAGCAGGAGAAGAAGGTTTCAAGATAGACATAGATGAATTTAACAAATATATGGAAGAACAGAGAGAAAAGGCAAGGGCCTCTATGGAAGAAAAGCTTGAGGAGAGTTTTATTTCTCTTTCTGACGAGGAAGTTTATTATATGAGAAATCTTCCTAAGACTGAATTTGTAGGTTATGACACTCTTGAAACTGAGAGTAATGTTCTATTTTTTGTCGGGGGAAAACATGGGAAGAATATTTTGGAAGGAGAAGAAGTATATTTCTTGATGGATAAGACTCCTTTTTATGCTGAGGGCGGAGGGCAGGTTTCTGATAAAGGTAAAGTTTATAATTCAGAAGTAGAAGTGGAGATTTTGGATGTTAAGAAACTTGGTGAAGACTTTATCATACATAGGGGAAAAGTTCTAAAGGGAGAGTTTAAAGAGGGACAAATTGTTAAAGCAGAGGTGGATAAAGAAAAAAGATATCATACCATGAGACATCATACTGCTACTCACCTTTTACATTCAGCTTTAAGGGAATACTTAGGTACTCATGTTATGCAGTCAGGATCCTTAGTTTCTCCTGAGTTTTTAAGATTTGATTTTACTCACCATTCACCATTAAGCTATGAAGACTTAAAAATAATTGAGAAAAAAGTTAATGAAAATATTTTGGCAAATCATAAAGTAGAGAAATTCTGGACTACTCTGGAAGAAGCAAGAAGAATGGGAGCTATTGCTCTATTTACAGAAAAGTATCAAAAAAATGTCAGAGTTATTAAAATTGACAATATAAGTATGGAGCTCTGTGGAGGGACTCATGTGGACTATACCGGAGAAATAGGCAGTTTTTATATAGTGAAAGAAGAGGGAATAGGGAGCGGGATAAGAAGAATTTTTGCTGTTTGTGGTTTGAAGGCTTGGGAATATCAAAAGAGAAAAGAAGAAATTGTTAATAAAGTCTCTTTGCTTCTTAATTCTTCTCTTGATGAGGTTCACATAAAAGTTGAGAAGTTACTTAATGAGTTGAAGGAAAAAGAAAGAAAAATAAAAGATCTTGAAGAAAAAGTGATTAAAAGAGAGGCAGAGGTCTTGTTAAATAATGTCGATAAAATAGATAATTTTTCTCTTATCTGTGCTAGTTTAGATATGGAAAATGATGCTATTAAAAGACTTGGGGATTACCTAAAAAATAAAGATGATAATTTAATTATGTTATTTTTTAGACCCTTAGATAATAAACTTGTGGGTACGGTTATGGTAGGTAAAAAGTTAATTTCAAAAGGTATAACGGCCAAAAAGATTGTAGATTTAATTGGGGAAAGGTTTAATGGAAAGGGTGGAGGAAAAGATACCTTAGCCCAGATAAGTCTGCCTAAGACTAATATTGAAGAAATAAAGGGGTTCTTAAAGGAAAATCTTTTGAAATGAGAGTTCTTGCAATTGATTGGGGAGAAAAATATGTAGGTCTTGCTATATCAGATCCTTTGAGAATAATTGCACAAGGATTGGATGTTTGGGAGATTAAGGGTGAAGAGGATTTTGTAAGTAGGTTAAAAAGATTGGTAGAAGATTATCAAGTAAAAGAAATAGTTTTAGGATATCCTATAAGTTTAAGAGGACATGAAAATGAAAGAACCCAAAAGGTAAGACATATTGCAGAGTTAATAGAGTCTGTAATAGGAATTCCTGTAAAATTTGTCGATGAAAGACTTACTACAATGGAAGCAGAAAAGGTTCTTTTAGAGGGTGATATAAAGAGAAAAAAGAGAAAATTACTAAAAAATAAACAGGCTGCAGTTATAATTTTGCAAAAATACCTTGATTCTTCATCTCTTGACACATAAATATAAATAAGATTATAATTCTCTAAGGTATGGGCGCGTAGCTCAGTGGGAGAGCACTATCTTGACGCGGTAGGGGTCGGTGGTTCAATCCCACCCGCGCCCACCATAAAACTAAAGGCGAAGAAGAGGAGAGTAGCCTTTTCTTCGACTTCCAGAGAGGAAAGCCTTAGGCTGGGAGGCTTTCTAAGTCGAGAAAAGGTGAACACCACCTTGGAGCCTCATGCTGAAATTCCTAATAACTGGAAGAGTAAGCATTGACGGGTGATCCCGTTATAGATCAAGAGGAGGTCTTTTTAGGGACCTATTAAGGTGGAACCACGGGAAACTCTCGTCCTTTATGAGGGCGAGAGTTTTTTTTAGTTTTAAATTAAGGGAGGAGATAGAGATGGGTTGGAAAATGCAGTATAAGGATAAAATATGGGAAAAAGAAGGAAATCTCTTAGAGGTTGTAAAGGAAGAAGGTCTTGAGAAAAAAGTTTTTGGGGCAAAGATTAATGGGGTTCTTTCTGATTTAAATGTCTTTCCTCAGGATGGAAGTTTTGTGGAGCTTCTTGATTGGGAGAGTGAAGATGGTAGAAGCATCTATAGGCATACTTCTGCACATATACTTGCTCATGCAGTAAAGGAATTATTTCCAGAAGTAAAGCTTGGAATAGGTCCTGCTATTGAGGATGGATTTTATTATGACTTTTATAGAAGCGAACCCTTTTCACAGGAAGACTTGGAAAAAATAGAAGCAAAAATGAGGGAGATAATAAAGCAGGATTTACCTATTGAAAGAATTGAAGTTACAAGGGAAGAAGCAGAAAGAATTTTGAAAGAGATGAAAGAGGATTTTAAATTGGAACTTCTTGAAGAAATACCTGAGGGAGAAAGAATATCCTTTTACAGGCAAGGAAATTTTATTGATCTTTGTAGAGGACCCCATTTGCCATCTACAGGTTGGGTGAAGTCTTTTAAACTGTTGAGCGTCTCCGGGGCTTATTGGAGAGGAAATGAGAAGAATCCTATGTTCCAGAGAATATATGGAACTTCCTTTCCCTCAGAAGAGGAGTTGAAAAAATATTTAGAAGAACGAGAAGAAGCTCAAAGAAGAGATCACAGAAAATTAGGAAGAGAGTTGGAGATATTCGATACTTTTGAGGAGGCAGGGCCAGGTTTAATATTTTATCCCCCTAAAGGTGCCATGCTCAGGCTTATAATTGAAGAATTTGAAAGAAAAGAACACTTGAAAAGGGGTTATCTTCCAGTAATTACTCCTCATTTGATGCAAGCAGAACTATGGAAAAGGTCTGGGCATTGGGATAACTATAGAGAAAATATGTTCTTTCTTCAAGTGGAAGACAAAGACTATGCAGTGAAACCAATGAATTGTCCGGGTCATATTTTAATCTATAATTCTAAAGTAAGAAGTTACAGAGATCTACCCTTAAGATTTTTTGAGATGGGAACAGTTTATAGATATGAAAGATCTGGTGTGCTTTATGGACTTGAAAGAGCGAGAGGCTTTACTCAAGATGATGCTCACATATTCTGTACTCAAGAACAGTTAGAAGATGAGATAAAGGGAGTTTTAGATTTTGTCTTCTATATGTTAGATAGTTTTGGACTAAAAGATTATGTGGTAACTCTTTCTACAAAACCAGAAAAATATATAGGTTCTGATGAGATTTGGGAAAAGGCTACCCAAGCCCTTAAAAATGCTTTAGAAAGTGTAGGTATAGATTATAGGATTGCCGAAGGAGAAGGAGCCTTTTATGGTCCTAAAATTGATGTGGGATTGAAGGGGCTTCTTGGAAAGATGTGGCAGGGACCCACAATACAAGTAGATTTTAACTTACCTGAGAGGTTTGATCTTACTTATGATGCACCTGATGGAACGAAGAAAAGACCTGTCATGATTCATAGAGCCATTCTTGGATCTTATGAAAGATTCATAGGAATTCTTATTGAACACTATGGTGGCAGATTCCCTTTGTGGCTTGCTCCAGAACAGGTAAGAATATTACCCATATCTGAGAAACATAATGAGTATGCTGAATACGTGCTAAGAACCTTAAGAGACAATGAGATAAGGGCAGAGATAGACAAAGATCAGGCCAAGTTAAATTATAAATTAAGAAAGGCTATAGCTGAAAAAGTACCGTATATTTTCATTGTCGGAGATAAGGAAAAAGAAGAAGGTAAAGTAAGTGTAAGGATACATAATAAGGATTTAGGAGTTTTTGACCTCTCTTATGTGATAGCAAAACTGTTAGAAGAGATTAAAAGCAAAAAAGTTTTTAGCGGAGGATTTGAATAATGCTAAAAATATTATTGACTTTCTGGTTTTTCCTTTTAGGAAGTGCTGTGGGAAGCTTTCTTAATGTGGTGATATATAGACTCCCTAGGAGGGAGTCTATTATTTTCCCTCCTTCTCATTGTCCTTCTTGTGGCCATAAGTTGTCTGCTAAGGACCTTATTCCCATATTGAGTTATATTTTACTTAAGGGTAGATGTAGATACTGCGGGGCAAGAATCTCTTGGAGATATCCTGTGGTAGAGTTTATTACCGGAATTTCGTATGCTATTTTATTTTGGATCTACGGATTTTCTCTTTTTACCTTTAAATCTCTTATACTTATTTCTATGCTTATTCCTATCTTCTTCATTGATCTTGAAAATATGTTAATACCAGATGTAATCTCTATTCCGGGCATAGTTGTAGGACTTCTTTTCTCCTTTTGGGAAGGTAATTTAGTGCAGGGTGTTCTAGGGAGTTTGATTTTTGGGGGAATTCTTTTATTAATTTATGTTGTGGCTTTGTTAATATTAAAAGAGGAGGGTATGGGGCAAGGTGATATAAAGCTTGGCTTCATGCTTGGGGGTTTCCTTGGGCTTAAATTATCGCTTTTTGCTATATTTTTAAGTTATCTTATTGGTGGAATATTTTCTATATTAGTAATAGTTTTGAGAAGTAAAAATTTAAAGACAGCTATACCTTTTGGTCCCTTTCTAATAACGGGGGCACTGATATCTTTATTTTGGGGTGAAGTTTTGATTAAATTATATCTTTCTTTAGTTTTTAGATGACAAATAATAAGGGTTTTACTCTTATAGAGTTAATTTTAGTTATCTTAATATCTGGAATTGTGATAGGCATTATTTCAAATCTTGGCTTTTTAATAATTAATGAGAGAAAACTAACACTAAAAGCTTATGAGATAATGCAGTGTCTTATCGAGATTAGAGATAATGCTTTTACAAAAGATGAAGGCTATCCCGATTGGGTTTATTTTTATCCTTTTTCCGACTTGATTTTAATAAAGAGTTTTGATAAAGCTAAAAACACATATAAAACTATAAAAATAATTGATTTGTCAATAGAAGGTATAGATTTACTATCCGCAGTTTTTGGTAATAACAATTATGTTTACTTTAACAGATTGAGTGTTCCTTCTTCAGGGGGGACTATTGCTATTTGTTATAAAAATGTGAGAAAATATATTGTGATAACTCCTGCTACAGGGAGGATATATATTAGTAATGAGGCACCAAGGAATTGGGAATGAGAGGGGATTTAGCCTATTAGAGGCTTTGGTAGTTGGTGTACTTCTTTTAATAAGTATTGTGGGTATACTTCAAATGTACTCTGTGATATTTTATAATGCTCCTAAAGTAGATAATTTAACGAGGGCAAATTATCTTTTAATTAAAGAAGCTGAGATAGTATTATCTCAATCGTACACAACTTTAGATAATTTTCTTTTATCTAATTATCCTAAAATTGTAAATTATGGAAATATAAGTTATACTATAACATATACTTTGTTAGATGAGCTTAGTTGGGGGAAATATATCAAACTCAGTACTTTTTGGAATGAGGGGAAAGAAAATAAAAGTTTAAGCATTGAGCTATTTAAGGCTAAATTATGAAAAAGGGTTATACATTAGTAGAGCTTTTAATAAGTATTTCCATAGTGATAATCATAATAGCACTAGTAGTTAATTTCCTTGTTACTGGTTCGTTGGGATATCAATTTATTAATAGAAAGGTTCAATATCAAAGAAATGCAAGACTTGTAGCTGAAAGAATGATAAGAGAAGTAAAAAAGGCTTCACTTATTGACAGTGCTTCTGATGGAAGTAATCTAATTTTTAGTTATACCTATTATGATTTTTCCACTAATCCTATAAGTTCAACCTCATCCACAGTCAAATATTATGTGGATTCAAACGGGATTTTAAGGAGACAAGTTAAACAGGGAAATCTATGGGTTGGGAATAATCCCTTAACAGAAAGTGATTTTAGGGTTTTAACTCCAGTTTTTTATTATTATAATTCTTCACGTAACTTAGTTTCTCCTCAGAATGCAGAATTAATTGAGGTAGTTTTAAAGTTTGATGGAGATAGAAATAATATTCCAGATTATACTTTGACCTTTAATATTTTTTTACCAGTGAGGAGTGTCTATTATGTTAAATAGAGAGAGTGGGCAGTTAATCTTTGCTGTAGTCATTGTTCTTTTTGTATTCCTATTAGGGATGGTTATAATACAGCTCATGCCTTCTGAATATACTATTGCAAAGAGAACAGCAGAGAGTAATCAGGCTTTTTATCTTGCCCAGTCAGGTTTGCAACAAGCAGTATATTTTGTTAATAACAATCCTGATTTAGCATTTTTAAATCTTTCCTTGGTAAAATCAGGCCAAGGAAACATCTTAGTGTATACTCTTACTTATACCTATGGCTCAACCGAGAAGAAAAGTCTAAATTTAAATAGTGTATCTTTAGGAGAATATACCGTTAATGTTTCTTACTCTCTTTTGAATATGTCTTCTGGCGGTATTATTATTAATTTTCCTGTATATAAGATTGTAAGTACCGGATATATTCCCTCTATTTCTAATTCAAGGATAAAAAGAACTATAGAAGTTTATGGTAATAACACCGATATTTCATTGGATCCTTTTAAATTTGCAGTTTATGCAGGAAAATCAGTAAGCTTTGCTGGAAAGTCGGCAGTAATTGAGGGTGAAAGACTTCCTGATGGCTCTTTTGATACGGCCATATACTCTAATGGTCCTGTGGATTTGAGAAATCCTCCTTTGATTAATGGTACTTACTCGCCAATCCTTGGAAAGGATGTTATAGCAAATGACAATACTTTGACAATGCCTGTTTTGAATGATGCTTACCTAAAAAGTATTTCTCAATCTCAAGGACTTTATAGATCTGGTAGTAATATTGATTTAAAAGCTATTGTAGCTTATGCTAAATCTAATCCTAATTGGTATAATTCTGCTACAAATACTTGGCTTACTTGGTCTTTAGTTATATATATTGAGGGATCTGCAAAAATGGCTGGAAATGTGGAGTTTCAAGGGATGATAGTAGTAAAGGGTGATGTTAAAATTACTGGTACAGGAAACAAAGTAAAGGGTATATTATATGCTGCTTCTGTAGATACTACTGTACAAGATTTATCTATTTATGGTGACCCTATAATTGAAGGTACAAGTATTGGAGAAGATGTAAGTATTGGCGGAAATAGTACGGTAAGGCATAATAAGCAGTACATTGAGAATATATTTAGTACTCATGGTATAACAAATGTAGTGAAGGCTACAAAGACAAAATTAAAAATTCTTGCTTGGCAGGAAAAATAAAGTGTTGTATTTTTTTAATGTTTGTATTAAAATAAATCTCAATCAGGGAGAGGTTGAAAGGAAGGAAAATGGGGATGGGTTTATTTTCTTCTGAGGTTCCAATTTTAAGTATTGAGTTTGGCAATCCATTAAGAGTTGTTTTTGGGGGGAAGAGGAAAGATAAAAAGGTTGTAATTAAGAATTTTGCATTAGAAACTCTTCCTCCGGAGGTTATTCAAGGGGGTCAATTGAATAATCCAGATTATCTCTTAGAAGTACTTAAGGGGATTTTGAAAAGATTTAAGGTAAAGTCAGGAAAAACTTTGATATCTATTCCTGCTCAAAATGTGGTTGTAAGATTTTTTAATTTTCCTTATATGCCTGAGAATGAACTTAGGGAATCAATAAAATGGGAGCTTGAAAGATATATACCTCTATCTCCCGAAGATGTAAATTATGATATTCAAGTAGTAGACGTAGTAGATAAAGGAGATACAAAAGAAAGTAGAATAATGCTTGTGGCTGTGTCTAAGGAGATTTTGAATCCTTACCTTGATGTTATAAAAAAACTGAACCTGGAACCTGAATTAGTAGATGTTAGTGTCTTCTCAGCTGTAAGAATGATGATTATGAGTAGAAAAGATATTCCTAAGGGTAATACTATGTATCTATACACCCATGATAATGTGGCAGAGTTTGTGATAGCGAAGGAAAATCAGCCTATGTTTTTTAGAAGTACTGTAATGGAGGAGTGGAATCCACAAGAAGAAGTCGATGATTTAACAAAATCCTTCATGCTCGAGGATTTTGTTAGAAAAATACAGGAAGCTGTTAACTTCTTTTATATGCAATTTCCTGAAGAGCATATAGATCAGGCTATAATTACAGGGAGTAATGTAAAGAATAAAGATTTCATAGATCTTTTAGAAGCAATTCTTAATGTAACCACCGAAATCTCTCCAAGTTCTTCTGTTGGTACGGATAACTTGTTAACAGTAAATTTGAAAAAACAGGAAAAGGAGTTTTTAAGTGATATATATTCTTGGGTAGTTCCTGTTGGATTATTCTTCTGGGAGAGGTTATGAGAGATGTTTAGGATTAATTTGCTTCCAAAAGAGGCTAAGAAAAAAGAACCCATAAGGTTACCTTTTCTTGGTGTACTAATTACGCTTGTGGGTTTGATTTTACTAATTGGGGAGATCATACTTTATTTTAATCTTTCTTCGGAGGTTGCAAATTTAAGAAATGAAAATACATCATTGGAGATTCAGATTAATGATTTAAAAAACAAAATCAATGAACTTCAGAAATTACAGAGTATAAAATCCCAATATGAAGAGAAATTAAAACTGGTAGAAGAAATATCAAAAAGGGAAATTGCATGGCTTGACTTATTTGAGATGTTAAATAGTATAACTCCTAAGAATTTGTGGGTTAAAAGTTTTAATCTGGATTCTTCTGATAATATAAACATTGAAGGCTTTGCTCTCAATTATAAAGAGATTGCCATATTTTTAGATCAACTTGACAAAAGTAATCTTGTAAAAAATGCTTCTTTGGGATTTGCTCAAAAAGTGGGAGAACCACCTTTGGTTTCTATAAATTTTAGGATTGTGGCTCAGTATAAGAGGGGTGAACAATGAAGATAAGTATAAACAAATGGGTTATAATTGGAATCTTACTTTTTGTAATTTCAATTGGTTTTTACTTTGTCTTTTATAAAGCTTTAGAAAACGAAAAAACAACTCTTACAGAAAGTATCGAAACCAATAGGCAGATGTTACTTAGGTATCAACTTAGCTATAAAAAGAGCTTAGAAGAATGGGAGAAATTTAAGGATTCTCTTCAAAGATTTTCAGAAATTCAGCAAAAACTTCCTACAAAAGAGGATCTTCCAAGTTTATTAGCCTTTATTGAATCTATAGCTAAAAATTCAAAATTATCAATTAATAGTTTTAAGCCTTTACCTCCTGAAGTAAAACAGACCACAACTCAAGAGCAACAAGGAAAACAAGTTCAGCAGGAGCAAAAACCAGCTTATGAAGAAAGATCGTACAGTCTTGATCTTCAAGGAAGTTATGGTGGGTTTTTACTGTTCTTATCTAAGTTAAAAACAGCGCCTAGGTTAATACTGATGAAAGATTTGAAAATAGATCCTGTTGATGTGACTGCAAAAGAATTGAAATTTTCTTTTGTCCTTTCAACCTTCATAACTAAATAGGTGGGGAAAGAAGATGGACTTAAAAAGTTTATTGAGTAACCCAAAACAGAGAATTATATTTTTAGTAGTACTCTTGGTATTGATTGGCCTGATAGGCGGTTATTATGTGGTTACAAATTACATATTGGTACCTTCTGAAGAAACAGTTGTAACAACACCAAGAAGAGTGACTTCTATAGAGACGTATACCTTAGCTCAATTGCTTGAGACCCTAACTCGACAAACGTCAGTGGTTTTTACTTATTCAAGGGTTGAGCTCGGTAGAAGTAATCCATTTATTCCAGTTATTGACCTAACTCCTAAGAAACAAGTTTCTCAAGTGCCTCAAAGTACTCCTAGTAATGTTAATATTACAGTAACTCCAAAAGCACCTTTGGAATCTACTAAGACATGGTATAGCAACTTTAGGTTAACAGGGATTGTGATGGGTAAAGATAGACGCTATGCTATCATTGAAGAGGGGGATAGGGGCTATGTCTTGAGAGAGGGTGAGTTTTTGAAAAATGATATATATGTTTCTAAGATTAGTGATAGTTCTGTGGTTTTAAAAAGAGGTAATGCTTATGCCACATTAAAATTGGGAGGTGAATAATTTGAGGTTTAAAAGGGGAAAAAGTCTGATATTTTGTATTTTTTTGATTTTTATTTTTTCTATATTATATGCCCAAGTCGCAAATTTTAGCTTAGTGGGAGTGCAAGTAGAAGAGGGGGTAGGAGGAAGTCTTAATATTGGATTTTATTTCTCTCCCACAACAGGTTTGCCTAAATTTGATATCCAGCAGAAAGATGGTAAATTGGTTGTTACCTTCTTGAATACAACTGTCAAGATGCCCTCCAAATCTATCGACGTAAACAAGGCCTTTCTTACAAAAATTGAACTTACCCAGAACGAAAAAAATACAATAGTTTACATAAATTTTGTGGGTGGAGTGCCCACCTATATCTATAATTCAGGGGTAGGAAGTTTAAAATTAGTCTTGAATCCTCAGTTGTCTGGTGTGTCTACTACCTTATCCAAGACAAAAGAATCTGAAGTAAATCTGATTAGTATAAATGTTGACAAAAACTATAAGCCGAATTTAATTGTGTTAAATTTCTCTGCTGAGGTTCCTGAATATAAGGTCTCTTTATTACAAAACCCCTTAAGGCTTGTTATTGATATAAACAATACGATAAATAAAGTGACTACAAAAAGTATCTCTGTAAATTCAAGCCCTATACTTGGAGTTAGAGTTTCTCAGTTTACTACAAAGCCTTATGTTACACGTGTGGTTGTAGACTTAAAAACTTCATATCCTAAATTAGTAGTTAAGGATTATCAAAATAAGTTATATATTGGAACTTCGGAAGTGTTAGCAAAAGTAGTACCCGTTTCTCAAAAAGTTGTAACGGAGGTTCCTAAAGTTGAGGAAGCACCAAAAGTAACCGAAGTTAAAACTACTACTGTAGAAGAAAAGCCAGAAGAAAAACCTAAAGAAGAAATTGTAAGTAAGCCTGTAGAAGTAAAGGATAAGTTTCAACAAAGAATATCGGTCTCTTTTGATAGAGCAGAGATAAGAGATGTATTGAAGGCAATGGGTCAGCTTGCGGGATTGAATATTATCACTGATATAGGGGTTCAGGGAAGAATAAGTGTATACTTGAAAGATATTCCTTTTAAAGATGCTTTTTATGCTTTACTAGCCTCTTCTGATTTAGGGTACATTCAACAAGGCGAAATTATTATTGTAGCTAATCTTGATAAGTTACAAAAGATAGAAAGTAGGGATTTGGTAACAAAGGTTTATCAATTGAAGTATTTTGAAAGTCAGAAGGCTAAGGATATTTTAAGTAAAACTTCTAAAACTGCAGTTTTTGATTCTGATGATTCGAGAAATTGGCTTATAGTTTCTGCTCCTCCATCAGAGTTTGCAAAGATAGAAAGCACAATCAAAACTTTGGATATCCCATCGGAAAGTATAGCAGGAGCTAAGACCTTAGGAAAGGTTATTTTGGAAAAGAGTGAAGACACTTATCTTGTAACTCTAACTGCAAAAGGCGATGATATTAAGGATATTCTTCAGGAGATAATTCAAAAATCTGGTAAAAATATTATCTTCTCTAAAGATGTATCTGGGGGTGTTTACTTAACTCTTAATAGAGTTCCTCTCGATAGAGCTATCGATTTGATAATAAGAAGTTCTGGATATATTTATGAGGTTAGAGAAGGTGGAGTGATATTAGTAAGTGCTCCTAAGATTGAAGGTGCACCCTCTCCTATAATTGAAATTAAGGAGCTTGTAAAAATTGATAAAATTGGAGATGTATTTTATGTAACTGCAAGTCTCAAGAAGTCAGATATCAGGGATGTTTTACAAGAAATTGCGAGCAAGACTGATTTAAATTTCATTGTAGATCCTAAGGTTTCTGGTACTGTAGATTTATTTGTTAATAAGGTGCCTCTTGATGAGGTCTTAACAATCATTCAAAGACTTGCTAATTTTGATATGGAAAAAGTTGGAAAGACCTATTACATAAGACCTAAGGAAGTTCAAACTGCAACTGTACCTCAGGTTATAAGTACGAAGCTTTATGTATTAAAGTATATAACCCTTCAAGATATTTTGAGGGTAGGAGGTAGTTTAGTAAAGAACTTAAGTTTGAGTTATGATGATAAGACGAGGCTGCTTATAGCACAAGGTAAGGAAGATGATTTGAAGGTATTAGATGAACTAATAAGCAGGATAGATGTAGAGAAGAAGGAAGCAGTAGTTAGTAGAGAGCTCCTTACGGTAGAGAGGGAAGGAGACAAGATATATGTAAGTTGCGATCTAAGGGGTGCAGATATAAGGGAAGTATTGAGGGAGCTTGGAAAGAAGGCAGATATAAACTTTGTGATAGATCAGAAGGTTACAGGGCAAATTGACCTATATCTCAACAAGGTAGAGCTTCCTGAGGTGCTGAATATAATTCAGAGGGCAGGTAAGTTGAGTATAACTACTGAGGATAAAGTGACATATGTGAAGCCCTATGAAGAGAAGGTAGCTGTGCCAGTTGAGGTAGCAAAGACAAAGATATATGCATTGAAATACATTACATTGTCAGACATAGAGAGGGTAGGAGGTAGTTTAGTAAAGAACTTAAGTTTGAGTTATGATGATAAGACGAGGCTGCTTATAGCACAAGGTAAGGAAGATGATTTGAAGGTATTAGATGAACTAATAAGCAGGATAGATGTAGAGAAGAAGGAAGCAGTAGTTAGTAGAGAGCTCCTTACGGTAGAGAGGGAAGGAGACAAGATATATGTAAGTTGTGATCTAAGGGGTGCAGATATAAGGGAAGTATTGAGGGAGCTTGGAAAGAAGGCAGATATAAACTTTGTGATAGATCAGAAGGTTACAGGGCAAATTGACCTATATCTCAACAAGGTAGAGCTTCCTGAGACTCTTGATATACTCAGTAAGATTGCAAGTATCTCCTTTGAAAAAGTAGGTTCTGTGACCTTTGTAAAGCCATTTACCACAGCTGTAGTAGCAACAAAGGAAGGTGCTCCAATTGTCACAAAAGAATACAAGTTAAAATATATATCCTTAGATACATTGAAATCTGTAGTGTCAGGAATAGCTAAAGATGTTAATTTCTATTATGATCAGACTTCAGGTCTCCTATTAGTGCAAGGACCAGCAGATCAAGTCTCCTCCGTAGAGAGCATGATAGCAAAACTTGATAAACCTACTCCTCAAGTAAAAATAGATGTGCAAGTTATTGAGGTATCAAGAGAAAATATTAAAGATATTGGAATTGAATGGGGTACTGGTAGTATTTCTACAGGATTACAAATTACAGCAAATGTGGGTTGGCAAGATCTTAGGATAAGTATTATAAACCCAGGACAGATTAGTGCTAATATCAAAGCATTAGAGTCTCAAAACAAAGCTAAAATATTAGCTCAACCTAGTATGACCACTGTAAGTGGTAAATCTACAAGAATTATGATTGGTGATAGAGTACCACTAATATCCTATGATGCTCAGGGCAATAGACAAGTGAGTTTTGTAGATGTAGGTATAATTTTAAATGTAACTCCTACGGTGAATGCTGATGGTACTATAACGGCTAACTTAAATCCACAAGTAAGTACAATTCAGGGATATGTTCAGGATGTACCTATAATTTCTACTCGTGAGGCTCAAACAATTGTAAATCTCAAGAATGGTGAAACTCTTGCTTTGGGAGGTTTGTTAAGGCAAGAAGAAATAGAAAGCATGTCTAAGGTACCACTTCTTGGAGATATTCCAATTTTAGGTGAACTATTTAAGGCAAGAAAAATTCAAAAGGTTGAAAGAGAGCTTATTATACTAATTACGCCTAAGATAATTGAGTAGTGAGATTTATGATAGAAAAAATACAGGAAAAATTAATAAAAGAAAATATAGATGCTGTATGGATAAGTAATATAGTAAACATTCGGTATCTTACTGGATTTACTGGCTCTACTGCAGATTTACTTGTTCTCAGGGAGGGGGGGTATATATTAGTAGATTCAAGATATTGGGAACAAGTAAATCAGGAGGTTAAGGGTATTAAGCCAGTTCTAGTAGATGGAAATAATAATCTGTTTACTTTTTTAAAGGAGTTAGAGGGCAAAAATAGTCTGAAAAGATTAGGTTTTGAAGCCTCAAATGTGGTTTATAGTACTTGGGCTAAATTGAGAGAACTTTTTCAAGATGTTGAATTAGTTCCCTTGAACAATTGGGTTGAAGAGTTACGTATAGTTAAGACAGAAGATGAAATTGAAAAAATAAAAAAGGCTTTAATGATAGCTGAACAGGCTTTTGAAAATGTCCTACCTTTAATAAAGGTTGGAGTAAGCGAAAAAGATATTGCCATTGAATTGGAGTATCAAATGGCAAAATTAGGTAGTGAGAGGCCTGCCTTTGATACCATAGTAGCTTCAGGAGAAAGAGGTGCTTTACCTCACGGTAAAGCAAGTAATAAAAAGCTTATGGGCAATGAGTTTATAGTTTTTGATTTTGGAGCAGTTTATAACGGATATCATTCAGATATTACTCGTACTGTTTATTTTGGTAATCCTACTGAAGAAGAAATTTTAGTTTATAATATAGTGTTGGAAGCTCAAAAAAAAGCAGAGGAAATTATTGAAGAAGGTCTTCAATGTAATTTTGTAGATAAAGTTGCTCGTGATATAATTCAAGAGAATGGTTTTGGAAATTATTTTGGACATGGATTAGGACATGGAGTTGGACTTGAGATTCACGAATTACCAAGACTTTCACCTAAAAGTGATATGGTGCTTAAGAAGGGAATGGTGGTTACTATTGAGCCAGGTATTTATATTCCTGGGAAATTTGGGGTAAGGATAGAAGATATGGTAGTGGTAGACAAAAGTGGCTCAAAAATATTGAATAAACTTACTAACGATTTGATAATTATTTAAGGTAAAGGAGGTAAAAAGATAAATGATCTCAGTAAACGATTTTTATCCAGGATTAACTATTGAATTAGATGGAGAGATCTACATAGTATTAGAGTATCAACATGTTCATATGGCTCAAGGACAGGCAACGGTCAGAGTTAAATTAAAAAACCTAAAAACAGGAAATGTTATAAGGAAAACTTTTAAATCCGATGAATACGTCCCGCAAGCCTTTATAAATAAAAGAGAAGCCGAATATTTGTATAAACAAGGGGATGAATATTATTTTATTGATAATGAAAGTTTTGAACAGTATGTACTTACTGAAGAGCAGTTAGGCGAGGCAATAAATTATTTAAAAGAGGGAAATACAGTTAGTGTACTTTTTTATGAGGGTAATCCTATTGGAATAGAATTGCCAACTACTGTGGTATTAGAGGTTGTGGAAACAGATCCAGGCTTGAGAGGAGATACAGTTTCTGGTGGGTCTAAACCTGCAAAACTTGAAACAGGACTTGTTATCCAGGTACCTTTATTTATACAGATAGGGGATAAAGTTGTTGTGGATACCAGATATGCTAAGTATGTAGAGAGGGCTTAGATAATATGAGAGAGTGGAATTTGGAAGATTTAAAGGAGATAATAAGCTTATTTTCAAAAAGTAATCTTTCAGAGCTGGTAATAGAAAGTGGTGAAAATAAACTAATACTAAAAAGAGGGGATAATGTAGTAAATATAATTTCAGAAAAAGAGGTTAAAAAAGAGCAAGGAGAGAAGGAATCTTTTGTAAAAGAAGAAGAGGGAGTATATATTACAGCTCCTTTAGTAGGTGTGTTTTACAGATCTCCAGCACCTGGTGCTCCTCCCTTTGTGGAAGAGGGAGACCTTGTTGAGCCAGGTCAAACAGTATGTATAATAGAGGCAATGAAACTAATGAATGAAATCAAAAGTCATGTCAGGGGAAGAGTTAAAAAGATATTGGTAGACAACGGTCAAGCTGTAGAATTTGGACAAAAATTATTCCTTATAGAAACCGATGGCAATGTTTAAGAAAATACTTATTGCTAATCGTGGCGAAATTGCTGTAAGGGTTATAAGAGCTTGTAGAGAATTAGGGATTAAAACAGTAGCAGTCTATTCAGAAGCAGATAAAGAGTCTCTTCATGTATATATGGCCGATGAAGCAGTATGTATAGGACCTCCACCAGCTTCTCAAAGCTATTTAAATATACCTAACATAATAAGTGCGGCTTTAATAACTAATGCTGAAGCTATACATCCAGGATATGGATTTTTAGCTGAGTCTGCAAGATTCGCAGAGATATGTCAGGATCATGGTATAGTTTTTATAGGGCCTAAAAAGGAAGTAATAGAAAGTTTAGGGGATAAAGCAAGAGCTAAAAAATTAATGAAAGAGGCTGGAGTTCCTTTACTTCCCGGTTCTGAGGGACTAATAGAAGATGAAAAACAAGCTTTAAGGGTTGCAAAAGAGATAGGTTTTCCTGTTCTCATTAAAGCCACCGCAGGCGGTGGAGGGAAAGGAATGAGGATATCTTATAGCCCTGAGGAGCTTGTAAAAAATATTAGGCTTGCGAAAATGGAAGCGGAGAAGAATTTTGGAAACCCTGGTGTTTATATAGAAAAATTTATAGAGGAACCAAGACATGTAGAGATTCAGATTTTAGGGGATCAATATGGTAATATTGTCTCATTAGGGGAGAGGGACTGTACCATCCAAAGAAGATATCAAAAATTGATTGAGGAGTCACCATCCCCTGTGGTTAACAATAGAATAAGAGAGGCAATGAGTAGAGCAGCTATAAAAGGGGCTTATAAAGTTGGTTATGTAGGACCTGGCACCTTTGAATTTCTATTAGATAAAGACGGAAAGTTCTATTTCATGGAAGTAAATACTAGAATTCAAGTAGAGCACACAGTTACTGAGATGGTAACAGGTATTGATCTGGTAAAATGGCAGATATTAATAGCTGCTGGAGAAAAACTTGATTTAAAAGACATAACTTTAAGAGGGCATGCTATAGAATGTAGGATTAATGCAGAGGATCCTGATAATAATTTTGCTCCTTCCATAGGTAGAATTGAAAAATATATACCTCCTGGTGGGCCGTTTGTAAGGATAGATACTCATATTTATGAAGGATATGAAATGGTACCTTATTATGATTCGTTGCTTGCTAAGGTCATTGCATGGGGCAAGGATAGAGATGAGGCTATAGCAAGAATGAAACGTGCTTTGAATGAGTTTGTCATAAGAGGATTAAAGACTACCATTCCACTCCATCTTAAAATTTTGGAAAATAGTTCTTTTGTTAAAGGTGATTATTCTACTAATTTCTTAGCAAGAAGGATTTTAGTTGAAGAGTAAATCTGATAAAATATCATCATAGAAGGGTGTTTTTATGAAAGAAGAATTATCTTATGGATCTGTTAAAATATCAAAAGAGGTAATTGCAGTTATTGCTGGAATAGCTGCTCAAGAAGTCGAAGGAGTAGCTAGGGTAGGAGAGAGCTTATCATCGTTTATAAAATTTGTATCTGGGATACCTATTGGTAGAGGGTTAAAAGTGGAATTGTTAGATAAGGACGTTTTTATAAGGATTCCTATTTATGTTAAGCAAAATGTCTTTTTCCCTGATATTGCAAGAGATATTCAAAATCATGTCAAGGAAGTTGTAGAAAGTATGACGGGCTTAAATGTTCGTGAGGTCAACGTTATAATTAAAGGGGTTATTTTAGGTAAAAAAGGTGAGGAGGACAAGGTTAAATGAGAATAAATAAATCTGAAAGAGTAACTACATTTTTGCTACTTTTTATTTCCTGTTTGATATATATTGTTCTTATTTTAGCTTTATTAAAATGGCCTCCTGCTTTGTCTATTTTGGATTGGGCATCTAGTAAAGGTTTTCTTTTCTCAATAATCCTTCTTATTGTTTTATTTGTATTATCTTTTAGTATGAGCTTTTTTTATTTATTATTTAGAGAAAAAACTACTATTAGTTTGGGAAATACCTCAGGACTTGGAGAGATAAGCATATCTCTTAATGGAATTAAAAATGCTATAAGAGATATAGCTACATATTTCTCTGAGATTCAAGAGATTAGGCCAGAAATAGAAAATATAAGGGGTAAAATTATGTTGACTCTCAGAATAAAGGTTCCTTATGGTACTGATATCACAAGAGTGGTGAATGAATTACAGCATAGGGTCAAGGTTTATTTCGAAAATGTTTTATCTCTAAACTTAGAAAATATCAATATTATCATTGAAGATGTAGTTCCTGCTAAGAAGGGTAAGTAGTATGGATTTTAAAAATCTCAACTTTAAAGAATACAAATACAGGTTTATTTTTTCTCTTATATTTTTAACTATTGGAATTTTAATTCTTCTAATTGGTTTTTGGAAAACTCTTTTTCTTTTGCTATGCGTTCTAATAGGATATCTAATAGGATTGATAATTGACAAAAATCTTTTTATAGATTTCATTGAAAGGTTAAAAGATATATTCTTTGTAGGAAGGGAATAAAAAATGAGTAAGGAGAGGACAAGATGTCGTGAAAAGGTTTTACAGCTTCTTTTTCAAAAAGACTTGGGCCAAGAAGTTGAAGTGGATTTTAGTGATTTTTCCCCTCAGGGACAAGCTTTTGCTTACAGGTTGTATGATGGTGCTCTTCAATATAAGGATTTAGCTGATTCTATAATAAGCAGGTTTAGTAAAAATTGGAAACTTGAAAGAATGGGGGCTTTAGAGAGAAATATTTTGAGATTAGCAATTGCAGAGATGTTTACCTTTTCCGATATTCCTCAGGCAGTTACTGTTAATGAGGCAGTTGAGCTTGCTAAAAAATATGTAAGTCCGGAAGCTGGTAGGTTTGTAAATGGTATTTTAAGAAATATTGTTAGAAATTGGGAAGAGGTTAAAAGTTTGAAAGAAGGTTTTGTGGATGTTACTCCAGAAAATTAACTCTCCTAAAGATCTTAAAAGACTTTCTATAGACGAATTAAAGACTCTTTCTGCCGAAATAAGGGAAATCATCATTAATACTGTTGAGAATAATGGGGGACATTTGGCTTCAAATTTAGGTACCGTAGAATTAACTTTGGCCTTACATTATGTCTTTGATACTCCTGAGGATAAGATTATATGGGATGTGGGTCATCAGGCCTATACCCATAAGTTAGTAACAGGAAGAGCAAAAGATTTTCATACTTTACGGCAGTTTGGTGGAATCAGTGGTTATATTGCTCCTTGGGAAAGTGAATATGATCATTTTGCTGTAGGACATGCTGGAACATCTCTTTCAGCTGCTTTAGGTTTTGCAAAAGCAAGAGACTTAAAGGGAGAAAAATATAAGGTTATAGCGGTAATAGGGGATGGAGCTTTAACCTCGGGTATGGCTTTGGAAGCGTTAAATCAGATTGGTTATTTAAATACTGATCTTATTGTGGTTTTGAATGATAACGAACATTCAATTTCTCCCAATGTAGGAGCAATAGCTTTATACCTAGCAAAACTTCGAAAACATCCTTTATATAGATTTTTTAAACAGACAACCCAAAATTTATTAAAAAATTCATCTATAGGAAAAGGTTTATTAGCTTTTGATTTAAAGTTAGAGAGAAGTTTAAAAAGTCTTTTGCTTGAAAATCCCATGTTTGAATATTGGGGATTTAAGTATTTTGGTCCTTTTGATGGGCATGACATTCCTGTACTTATATCAGTTTTTAAAGGAATAAAAGATAATTTATCTTGTCCTGTATTGATTCATATTACAACTAAAAAAGGTATTGGGCATAAAGATGCGGAAGCAACCCCATCTAAATTCCATAGTATAGGGGCTAAAATTGAAAGGGAAAAGAAAGTACCAACTTATACAGAAGTTTTTGGTAAGGCTCTTGTGGAATTAGGAGAAAAGTATCCTGAGATTGTAGCAATAACTGCTGCTATGCCTGAAGGAACTGGGTTATCATATTTTGCACAAAGATTTCCCGAGAGATTTTTTGATGTTGGTATTGCTGAGGAACATGCAGTTACTTTTGCGGCAGGACTTGCAAAAAACGGATTAAAGCCTGTAGTTGCCATATATTCCACTTTTCTGCAAAGGGCTTTTGATCAGATAATTCATGATGTATGCTTGCAAAAACTTCCTATAGTTTTTGTTTTAGATAGGGCAGGAATAGTGAGTGATGATGGACCTACTCATCAAGGAATTTTTGATTTGTCTTATCTTAGACTAATACCTAATATGGTTATTTCTGCTCCAAAGGATGAGTCTGAGCTTAGAGATCTATTATACACTGCGATTAATTATCCTGGTCCCTTTGCTATACGGTATCCAAAGAGTAAAGGTGTAGGCATAGGTTTGAAAGATCATTTTGAAAGGATAGAAATAGGTAAAAGCGAAATATTGAAATATGGAAAAAATGTACTGATTCTTGCTATTGGATCAATGGTTTACCCAGCTTTAGAGGCTGAAAGTATTCTGAAAACAGAAGGCATATCTCCTACTATAGTGAATGTAAGATTCTTAAAGCCATTAGATGTACTAACTTTGGAAGAATTGATTTCTTCTCATGATGTCATAATAACTGTGGAAGAGAATGTGATTACAGGGGGACTCTTTGGAGCTATATCTGAGTTGGTAAATATCTTAAAGCTAAATAAAAAAGTTTTGCCAATTAGCCTTCCCGATAAGTTTATCGAGCAAGGTAATGCTCAGCTCTTAAGAGATATCTATGGCCTCAGTGGACATAAGATAGCTGAAAAAATAATAAGTGTACTGGAAGATGTTAAGGTGTAGGGATTGAAGGAAAAGGAAAGATTAGATGTATTATTAGTCAAAAGGGGCTTTTTTGAAAGTAGAGAAAAGGCTAAAGCTGCCATTATAGCTGGCGTAGTAAAGGTAAACGGTAATATTGTGACAAAACCTGATTTAAAAATTCCTGTTGACTCTTTAATCGAAATAAAGGAGACAATTCCGTACGTTAGTAAAGGTGGATTCAAGTTAAAGAAAGCAATTGACACTTTTGGAGTTGATGTTAGAGGGAAAATTGCATTGGATATAGGAGCAAGCACAGGGGGATTTACAGATTGTCTTCTTCAGGAGGGGGTAACAAAAGTATATGCGGTTGATGTAGGGAAGGGTCAACTTCATGAAAAATTGAGAAAAGATCCAAGGGTTATAGTAAAAGAAGGGATAAATGCTAGGTATCTGAAGGAAGAGGATATCCCAGATAAGGTAGATATTGTTACTATAGATGTTTCTTTTATTTCTCTTTTAAAGATATTTCCGGCTATTAGAAAATTTTTACATGATGATAGTATAATTATATCTTTAATTAAGCCTCAGTTCGAAGCATCGCCTAAAGAAGTGAGTAGAGGTGGGATAGTAAAAAATATTGACGTACATATAAAAATATTAGAGAATATTAAAGAAAAATTAAAAGAACAAGGCTTTTTCATGCAAAATGTAACATATTATTTGAGTAAAGAAGGAAAAGGAAATATCGAATATCCATCTTTATTTACTATTAAACAAGGAACTTTAATCGAAAGTAGAGATATAGAAAGAGTAGTTCAGGAGGCCTTTTTAAATTGGAAATTAAGATCCGAAAGATAGGAGTCTTTTATAATCCCAAAAAAAGGGAGGCAAAGAAGGGGATAGATATACTGAAAGATTGGGCTAAGGAAAGGGGTATTGAGGTCATTCCCGAGGGAGTTGATGTGGATCTTGGAGTAGCTATTGGAGGTGATGGAACTGTTCTTTATACTCTTCAAAAACTATCTATCCATGATATACCTGTAGTCGGTATTAACACTGGAAGACTTGGTTTTTTAACCACCGTAGAGTTCAAAGATATCTCCGTGCTTTTAAACTCTATAGAAAGTGGAAATTTTTTTATTGAAAAACATCCGGTAATAAAGATCTCAATTGACCATAATAATTTTTATGCGTTTAATGAAGTGGTCTTCTTAAAATCGGAAAATACACCTTTAATCTCTGTAAATCTTGTGTTTGACAATAGTTCTATATTGACTCCTCCGGCCGATGGGGTAATTATAGCTACCTCTGCAGGTTCTACTGCTTATGCTCTTTCTGCTGGTGGCGCTATTATTTTCCCTGAAGTGGAGGTCTTAGAAATTATTCCCATATGTGCTCATTCTTTAACTTCAAGGCCTTTAATTTTAGATCTTAATAACTTAGAAGTAAAGGTTAATTTTCAAAGAAAATCTACTCAAGTTGAAGTGTGGATTGATGGTAAAGAAATTGGTATTGTTAGTAATAAGAATCATATTAGCATTAGTAAGGCTAATTTTTATGGAAAATTAATATTTTTACCTGGATGGGACTTCATAAATAGACTTAAGAAGAAACTACATTGGAGGTAGAGAGGAATGTTATTAGCGCTGCGAGTAAAAGATTTTGCAATTATAGATGAGATTACCTTGGATTTTCATGATGGTTTTAATGTTATAACTGGAGAAACTGGTGCCGGTAAATCACTTTTAGTAGATGCTGTAGCCTTTCTTTTAGGGGAAAGAGCTTCAACAGATATTATAAGGTCGGGAAGTAATAGAACTCTCGTGGAAGCTATGTTTACTATGAATGAAGAAGTAGAAAGACTATTAGATGAATGGGATATTCCTAAAGAAAAGGACGGTACTTTGTTGGTTTCGAGAGAGTTAAATAAAAATGGAAGAAGTAAGTGTAGAGTTAATGGCGAACTGGTTACTGTAGGTATGTTGGAAAGACTCCTTTCAAATGTTGTAGAAATTCACGGACAGCACGAACATCAAAAGATACTTCATAGGGATTTTCAACTTGAGGTCTTTGATAGGCTTGGTGGAGATGAATTGTTAAATCAGAGAAATAAAGTGAAAGAGTTGTTTTCTCGACTTAAAAATCTTTATGCAGAGAGAGATGAAATATATGGTAAAGAAAAGGAAAGACAGCAAAGAATTGATCTATTGTCCTTTCAAATAGAGGAAATCGAAAAAGCAAATTTAAAAATTGGAGAAGAAGAGGAATTATTAGAGGAAAGACAGAGGTTGCAAAATTACGAGAAAATAAGAATGGGTATAGAAGAGGCTATAAAATTTTTATATGAGAATCCAGAAGGTTTCTCAGCCTTCGAACAGTTAGGAGAAGGCTTAGATATTATTAAAACTCTTTCTTCATTAGATGAAAATATTAGTAATATTGCAAATTTACTTGAGAATGCAAAAATATACCTTGGTGAGGCTGTGGATAATTTAATCAAGTATAAAGATAGCATGAATTTAGACCCATCTGCAATTGAGGAGATAGAAGAGAGATTGTACCGAATTTCTCAGTTAAAGAGAAAATATGGTAAGACCATTGAGGAAATATTAGAGTATAAAGAGAAGGCAAAAGAAGAACTTGATATGCTTTCTAATATGGAAGCAAGATTAGAAAATATTGAGGCAGAGATAAACTCCATTGAAGAGAAGCTTCTTTATGAGAGTGAAAAATTATCAGAAATGAGAAAGAATATAGTACAAGATTTTGTTAAGAGAGTAGAGTCAGAACTTTCGGAACTTGGAATGGAACATGCAAAATTTTCCGTCGAGTTTATAGAGCCATCTTCAGGTTTGAATATAAACGGAGTGAAGTTAAGTGAAAAAGGGAGAGAGGTAATAGAATTTATGTTATCTTCTAATCCTGGTGAACTGTTTAAGCCATTAAGACACGTAGCTTCTGGTGGTGAGTTGTCCAGGGTTATGTTAGCTTTAAAGACTATTTTGAATGAAGTAGATAATACTCCTGTGCTTATCTTTGACGAAATTGATACTGGAATAGGTGGAGAAACAGCTTATCTTCTTGCTCAAAAGTTATGGAATATTTCAAAGAGAAGACAAGTTTTTTGTGTGACTCATTTGCCTCAAATAGCAGCTTGGGCAGATTATCACTTCCATGTAGAGAAGAAGATCGTTAATGATCAAACCAGAATAAGGGTCTCAATGCTTGAAGATAAGTCTAGGATTCTTGAGCTTTCAAGAATGCTTGGGGGTAGTATAGTTTCTGATGTAAGTCAGCAACATGCAAAGGAGTTATTAGTTAAGGCCTCACAACTTAAAGGCAAGGAAAGCTTAGAAAATATGGGGGGTGAAAGTTAAATTGGATGAGAAAATCATAGAGACAGTTGAAAAATATAAGGGGAGAATCATTACTGTAAAAGAATATAGAGTGGTACTTATAAATGGAAAGGAGGCTAAAAGGGAGGTAGTTCATCATCCTGGAGCTGTAGCAATTTTACCTGTTCTTGAGGATGGATCCGTGTTTTTTGTAAAGCAGTATCGCCTACCAGCTCAAAAAGTTTTGCTTGAGATTCCTGCTGGAAAATTAGATTATGGCGAAAAGCCTGAGGAATGTGCATATCGTGAACTTGAAGAAGAGATAGGTTATGTTCCTGGAAAATTGAAACTTGTCCATACCTTTTATCCATCTCCAGGTATAAGTGATGAAGTCTTATATCTCTTTGAGGCTAGTGATCTGAAGAGGACAAAAGAAAATCCAGATGAAGATGAGTTTTTAGAGCTCGTAATTCTGAGCAAAGATGAGGTTAAGAGATATCTTTTTGAAAATAAATTTGAAGATTCTAAAACTTTAATTGGCGTATATTATTATTTATACTCAAGGAGGAGTTAAGTTATGATAATCGGTGTTCCCAAGGAGATTAAACCTGAGGAAAATAGGGTGGCAATTGTACCTGGGGGAGTAGAGACTTTAGTTAAAAGAGGTCATAAAGTACTTATAGAAAAAGGAGCAGGGCTTGGGAGTGGATTCTCAGATGAGGAGTTTATTAAAGCTGGAGCTATAATTTTAGAAAGACACGAAGATGTTTTTTATGAAGCAGAACTTATCCTGAAGGTTAAAGAACCTTTGCCAGAGGAGTACGATCTTCTTTCTGAGGGTAAAATTCTATTTACTTATTTACATCTTGCAGCTTCGCAAGATTTAACTTTGAATCTTTTGAAAAGAAAAATTATTGGTATAGCTTATGAAACTGTGCAAACCGATGATGGTTTTTTGCCTCTTTTAGCTCCTATGAGTGAAATAGCTGGAAGAATGGCTCCTCAAGAGGGAGCTAAGTATTTGGAGAAGACTTTCGGAGGAAGAGGAATTTTGCTTGGAGGAGTTCCTGGGGTACCTCCAGCAAACGTAGTTATTATTGGTGCTGGAAATGTGGGTTTTAATTCTGCAAGAATTGCCTATGGTATGGGTGCATCAGTTACCGTACTTGACATAAATCCCAGAAAATTAAGGTATATTGATGATTACTTTCAAGGAAAAGTCATAACTATGTTTGCAGATGAGTATAACATAAGAATGGCTGTTGAATATGCTGATCTTATAATTGGAGCTGTCTTAGTTCCAGGAGCAAAGGCCCCAAAAATTATCACGAGAGAGCTCCTTAAAAATATGAAAAAGGGTTCAGTGCTTGTGGATGTAGCTATAGATCAAGGAGGTTGTGCTGAGACTTCTCGTCCTACCACTCATAAGGATCCTATATATGAAGAGGAAGGAGTAATACATTATACTGTAGCAAATATGCCTGGGGCTGTTCCAAGAACTTCTACAAGGGCTCTTACTTTAAACACATTGCCTTATGTAATTGAAATTGCAGATAAAGGCTGGAAGAGAGCTGTAATGGAAAATAAGAGTTTAGCAAGAGGAGTTAATATAGCATACGGTAGAGTAACCCATGAACAAGTAGCGAAGGCTTTTAACCTTCCATATGTTCCATTGGAAGAGGTTATTTAAGGAAGAAGTCTCCTCTAATTAGAGGGGACTTCTTATGTTTTATTTTTTAATTGATTTATTATTTCTTCCATATCCCTTTTGTCAAAAGTATAGGTTTTTCCACAGAATTCGCATTTTACTTCAATGAATTCTTCGTTTTTAATAAGCTCTTCTAATTCTTTAACTCCGAGGGCTATAAGAGTATTTTCTGCTCTTTCTCTACTACACCTACAAGCATATTTAAGATCTTCTCTTGAGAATTGTTCATATTCGATATTTTTAAATATTCTGCTCATTATTTCTTCGGGACTTTGCCCATCAAGAATCATCTTGCTGGGAGGATCGAGATTTTTAATGTTGGTTTCCAAAATATCAATAATATCTTTTTCCGCACTTTCCATTATTTGAACAATGTATCCACCAGCAGAGATCACTTTTCCTTCTTTACTCACATAAACCCCTGCAGCAACGGCAGATGGTAATTGCTCAGAGTATGTAAAATAATAAGCTAAGTCTTTAGCTATACCTCCAGATACAATGGGTACAACTCCTCTATAGGGCTCTTTTAATCCTAAATCTCTTATTACGCTTAGAGTTCCTTCTTTTCCTATAGCAGAAGGCACATCTAATTTTCCGTCGGGAGTGGGTGGTAGGTCTATGTAAGCTCTTTTAATAAAACCTCTTACATTTCCTTTTGAATCTGCTTCTGCAAATATATTACCTAAAGGCCCATTTCCTGTTATTTGTAGGCTTATTCTTTCTTCATCTTTTTTAAGCATTTTACCCATTATTGCAGCAAGAGTTAAGGTTCTACCAAGAGCTGCAATGGCTGTTGGAGAAGCCTTGTGGATTTGTCTTGCTTGTTCTACAAGATCAGTGGTTTTTGCTACATATGCTACTATTCTTTTGTCTTTCGATAGTCCTCTTATTAAGTAATCCATTTTTTCACCTCCACTTTAGATATTATACTTGACTTTTAGAAAGTTTTGCTCATATACTTTTAAAAATTATGCAATTAGGAGGAAAGAATATGCGAAAAATCCTAATTATATTTTTATTGTTTTCTCTCTTAATGCTTTATCCTGTTTTAGGAGCTGGTGCTGTTGAAAGAATAAAGAAGGCAGGAGTGCTAAAAGTAGGAAGTGATGTGGCTTATGCCCCATTTGAGTTTATGGAAGGGGATAAACCAGTAGGTTTTGATATTGATATTGCTCAGGAAATCGCAAAAGCGCTTGGAGTTAAATTGCAAATTATAAATACTTCTTTTGATGGTATAATTGCAGCTTTAAAGGCTAAAAAATTTGACATTATAATCTCTGCTATGACCATTACCGAGGAAAGGAAAAAGGAGATTGATTTCTCTATTCCTTATTATGATTCTGGACAGATTATTGTGGTAAGAAGTGATAATAAAGACATTAACTCAGAGAAAGATTTAAAAGGAAAAATAGTTGGAGTACAGCTTGGTACTACGGGAGAGCTTACTGCTAAAAAACTAAAAGATCAAGTGGGTATAAAAGAGATTAGAAGTTACGAGACTATTCCTGAAGCTTTTATGGATCTTGAGCTTGGGAGATTAGATGCTGTTATTAACGATTTGCCAGTTTCTTTATACTATTCTAAAAATAATCCAAAGTTAAAGTGCGTTGGAAAACCATTTACTATAGAACAATATGGAATAGCTGTTAGAAAAGAAGATAAAGATCTCTTAAAGAAGATAAATGAAATATTGACTAACTTGAAAAAAACTGGTAAATATAACCAAATATATAAAAAATGGTTTGGTGTAGAGCCACCTAAGTAAGAGGTGATATTTTGGATTTTAATCTAAGTATATTTATTGAGAGTATACCTTATTTACTGAAAGGCGCAGTGGTTACATTGCGCCTTTCAGTAGTTTCTGTGTTTTTTGGAATAATACTTGGTTTGTTCTTAGGTCTTGCACGCATATCTAAAAACTATTTTTTGAGAATACCTTCTACCATATATGTAGAGGTAATAAGGGGTACTCCTCTACTTATGCAGCTTTTAATAATCTATTATGCTCTACCTTCTTTTGGTATAAATTTAGGTGCAATCACTGCTGCCATTGTAGGTTTATCTTTAAATAGTGCTGCGTATACCGGAGAGATCTTTAGAAGTGGAATCCAGTCCATAGAAAAAGGACAGATGGAGGCTGCAAGGTCTCTTGGTATGACTTATTTTCAAGCGATGAGATATGTAATTCTTCCTCAGGCTTTCAGAAGAATTTTACCCCCTTTGACTAATGAATTTGTTTCCATGTTAAAGGAAAGTTCTCTTGCTTCTACTCTTGCTGTTACCGAACTTCTTAGGGCAGGTAGAGAGATCGTAGCTTGGAAGGCAAATGTATTTAGTCCATTTTTAGGGGTAACTTTGATATATTTGTTAATGACATTGCCTTTAACAAGACTCTCAGTATGGTTGGAAAAGAGGTTGAAAACAGGTGATTAAAGTAGTTAATTTGCATAAGAAATTTAAGCACCTTCACGTTTTAAAGGGGATTAATTTAGAGGTAAAGAAAGGTGAGGTACTTGTAATTATAGGACCAAGTGGAGGGGGAAAAAGTACCCTTTTGCGTTGCATAAATAGATTAGAAGAACCTACCGAAGGTGAAATTTACATTGATGGTATAAAGATAACCGATCCTTCAGTAGATATAAATAAGATCAGACAAAAGGTTGGAATGGTCTTTCAGCTTTTTAATCTTTTTCCTCACCTTACTGTGCTTGAAAATATAACCCTTGCTCCCATTAAAGTTAAGAAAGTAGATCCCCAAATTGCTGTAGAAAAAGCTTATGAGTTGCTAAGAAGGGTTGGACTTTTAGATAAAGCTAAGAGCTATCCTTCTCAACTTTCGGGAGGACAACAACAGAGAATTGCTATAGCAAGAGCTCTTGCTATGGAGCCAGAGGTAATGTTATTTGATGAGCCTACGTCTTCCATAGATCCAGAGATGACAAAGGAAGTATTAGATGTTATAAGAGAGCTTGCTCATGAAGGGATGACTATGATTATTGCGACTCATGAAATGGGATTTGCTAAGGAGGTAGCAAATAGGGTAATTTTCTTAGATCAAGGGAGAATTGTGGAGGAGGGTACTCCAAAGCAGATTTTTGAAAATCCTAAAGAAGAACGAACCATCGAATTTTTGAGTAAAATACTTTCAATTTGACAAGATAAATCTTTTTTGGTAAATTAACCTTTAAATTTACCTCAATGGGGAGAGAGTTTAAAGAAAGAGGGGTGATTAATTTCTTTGATTTCTCCGTCGACGAAATTATATGGACTTATAGGTTACCCATTGGGGCATTCTATATCCTTTTACATTCATAATGCCGCTTTCAGGGCATTATCTATTGATGCTTTATATATAAATATTCCTATTGAACCAGAGTCTTTTTCAAAGGCGATTCTTGGAATAAAATATCTTCCTATTTATGGTTTGAACGTAACTATACCTCATAAAGAACGCATAATAGATTTTTTAGACGAGATTTCTGTAATTTCTAAGCTTATTGGTGCTGTAAATACGGTTTATTTAGAAGAAAATAAATGGAAGGGCGAAAATACCGATTTTGGAGGATTTTTGGAAACCCTTAAGGAGTTGAAATTAGATAAAGATTTGCCTTGTTTAATTTTAGGAGCAGGTGGTGCAGCAAGGGCCGTAGTTTATGCTGTAATTGAATATGGATTTAAAGAAATTTACTTAACTAATAGAACTTATGGAAGGGCAGAGAGAATTGCTGAGGAAGTAAAGAAAAATAAAAATATTGAAATAAAAATTATTCCTTGGCAGGAAAGACATAAAGTTGACGAAAAATTAATTCTAATAAATACTACATCAATAGGGCTTGATGGCAAAAGTACTCCCTGGAATGGGAATTTCAAATCCATAGCCTTTGTTTATGATATTATTTACAACCCTAAGGAGACTCCTCTATTGAGCCTTGCTAAAGAAAACAATGTGCCCTTTAAGAATGGTCTTGATATGCTTATTTATCAAGCGTGTCTCTCTTGGAATAAATGGTTTGGATTTATTGGGCCTTTTGAGATAATGAAAAGGGAGGCTGAAAAATTGTTATGAGATTTCTAACTTCTGGAGAGTCCCACGGAAAAGCTCTGATGACAATTATAGAGGGTGTACCTGCAGGTCTTCGTATAAATTTGGAATACATAAACCAAGAGTTGAGAAGAAGGCAAGTGGGATATGGAAGAGGTAAAAGGATGGAGATAGAGAAAGATGAGGCTGAAATAATATCCGGAATAAGAGGAGGTTATACCCTTGGGACTCCTATAGGAATCTTAATAAAAAATAGAGATTGGGAAAATTGGAAATCTGTTATGGATCCTGAAAAAATTTTTGAGGAGAGAATTGTTACAAAACCAAGATCTGGGCATGCTGATTTTGCAGGAGCAATAAAGTATCATTTCGAGGATATAAGAAATGTACTTGAAAGAGCTAGTGCCAGAGAGACAGCTGCAAGGGTTGCTGTAGGTGCTATTGCGAAAACTTTTCTTTCTGAGTTTGGAATTGAGATCATAAGTTTTGTAGAAGCTATAGATGGAATTGAAGATAGTTTTGATATTAACAATTTTAGCTGGGATATTTTAAAGAAAAAGGCAGAGTCCTCGGACTTAAGAATGATCGATGAGGAAAAAGAAAAGCAAGCAAAGGAATTGATAGATAAAGCAAAAGAAGAGGGAGATACTCTTGGAGGAAGATTTATTCTTCTTGCAAAAGGAGTACCTATTGGTCTTGGAAGTTACGTTCATTGGGATAGGAGACTGGACGCTCTTATTTCTTATGCTATTATGAGTATACCTTCGGTGAAGGGTGTGGAAATTGGTGAGGCTCTTTATGCGAGCATGAATATTGGTTCAAAGGTACATGATGAATTCTATGGAGAAAAGGATAGGTTCAGAAAGACTAATTATGCTGGAGGGATCGAGGGGGGAGTTTCAAATGGGGAGATTATTATGGTTAGAGCTATAGTTAAACCTGTACCTACTCTACGAAGACCTCTTAAAACCTTTGATATAAAAGAAAAGAAAATTACAGAAGGTTATTATGAAAGAAGTGATTTTTGTGTGGTGCCTGCAGCTGGTGTGGTAGGGGAGGCAATGCTTGCTTTTATCTTAGCAAGAGAGTTTTTAAACAAGTTTTCGGGAGATCATATGGAAGAGATAAGAGAAAATTTTGAAAAATATAAAAATTATGTTTATGAGAGGTTAGGATGGAAGAGCTAAGGGTTGAACTTAAAGATAAAAAATATCCTATATATATTGGTTATGATATTTTAAAAAAATTTCTAAAAAATTATCGAGATAATTATTCTTTCTCTTTTATTATTACCCATTCTTTCTTGTACGACCTTTACAAAGAGGATTTAGAAATTTCTCAGGAAGGAATAATATATGTGCCTGTTGGAGAGAAGAGTAAGAGCTTTAAAGAGGTAATTAGAATTTCAAGAGAGCTTGCCCAAAGGGGTGCAGATAGAAAAAGCGCTATTTTTGCTTTTGGGGGTGGAGTCATAGGAGATCTTACTGGTTTTGTAGCTTCCATTTATATGAGAGGCATAAGATATATTCAAATTCCTACAACTCTTCTTGCTCAGGTTGATAGTTCCATAGGAGGCAAGACAGGTATTAATATAAAAGAGGGAAAAAATTTAATAGGAACTTTCTACCATCCCGATGCAGTAATAATAGATATAAAGACTCTAAATACCCTTCCAGAAAGAGAGTACAGAAGTGGTATTGCAGAGGTAATAAAATATGGAATGATTATGAATCAAAGCCTTTTTAATTTTTTAGAGAAAAATACGACTTCTATACTGAATAAGGATATAGACATACTTTCCCATATTATAAGAGAAAGTCTTATTTGTAAGAAGTATGTGGTGGAAAAAGATGAAAAAGAATCTTCTTTGAGAATGATTTTAAATTTTGGACATACTTTTGGACATGCTATAGAGGCTAAGGGAGGATATAAAAGATTTCTGCATGGAGAAGCCGTGGCTATTGGCATGTTTTTAGCTACTTACTTAGCTTATAAAATTGGATTTTGTGATTACAGTGTCTTGAAGAGGTTACAAGATACCTTGCTAAGTTTTGGATTCGATCTTAATAATCCTTACAGAATAGAAGATTTAGTAGGCTATATCAAGAGAGATAAAAAGGCTTATGGAGGTAAGATTAGACTTATTTTGCCAAAAGAAATAGGTAAGGTAGAGATTGTAGAAAATTTGGAAGAAAAGGACATAATAAAAGCGTTGAAGGCAGGTGATGGGTATGGAAAGTGATTTTTATGAATTTAATTATTGTAATTTGACAATAGATTACTTAAAACATTTTTTAGGGAGGAAAGATATTATGATTATTGTACTTAAATCGGGTGCTACGGAAGAGGAAATTCAAAAAGTGGTAGATAAATTAAAGGAATATAATTATGGTGCTCATATATCAAGAGGGGAACATAGGGTTGTTATAGGTGCGATTGGGGATAAAAGAATGGAAGAGAAAGTTCTTATAATGGAACAGATAAGTTCTTTTCCATTTGTTGAACAGGTAATCCCTATATTAACATCCTATAAATTAGTTACTAAGGAATTTAATCCACAGGGTACAAAAATAAAAGTAAATCAAGTAGAAATTGGAAATGACGAGATAGTAGTTATGGCTGGCCCCTGTGCTGTAGAAAGTAGAGAACAGCTTCGTGAAATTGCTCAATTTGTTAAAGAAGTGGGTGCAAAAATTTTGAGAGGAGGCGTATTTAAACCTCGTACATCTCCTTATAGCTTTCAGGGATTAGGAGTTGAAGGGTTAAAACTTCTTTATGAGGTAAAGAATGAGTTTGATATACCAGTAATTACAGAGGTCATGGATCCGAGGGATTTAGAACTTGTAGCAGAGTATGCAGATATTATTCAGATAGGAGCAAGAAATATGCAGAACTTCACTTTATTAAAAGAGGTTGGGAAATTAAGAAAGCCCGTACTTTTAAAAAGAGGACTATCGGCAACTTTGGAGGAGTTCTTATTTGCAGCAGAATATATATTGCTTGGAGGAAACTCAGAAGTTATTCTCTGTGAAAGAGGAATAAGAACTTTTTCTGATTTTTCTAGAAATACTTTAGACCTTTCTATTGTTCCTGCCTTGAAGGAAAAAACTCATCTTCCAGTGTTTGTAGATCCAAGTCATGGAACTGGAAATTATAGGTATGTACCTAGCATGGCTAAAGCAGCAATAGCTGCAGGAGCAGATGGATTAATTATAGAGGTACATCCTCATCCTGAGAAAGCCCTCTCTGATGGTCCTCAATCGCTTACCTTTTCAGACTTCAGAAGATTAATGAGTGAACTAAAAGCTATAGCAAGTGCTGTGGGAAGAAGATTATGATAATAGGTATTATTGGGCTTGGTTTGATTGGAACATCTTTAGCTCTTTCTTTTAAGAAGGAGTTTAAAAATGTTTATTTGTGGGGTGTAGATAAAGATAATAAGGTTTTAGACTATCTTTCAGAAAGAAAGATTTTGGATGTTTTAGGAAAAGATATAACTCGGCTTAGAGATCTAATCGGAGAGTCTGATTATATATTTATTTCTGTATATCCCTCTGGAGTAGTGGACGTGGTTGAAAATCTTAAAAATTATGTAAGTGAGAAAGTTATTATTACGGATACAGCAAGTACCAAATTTAAGATTATGAATTATATGAATAGAGACGAGTTTTTAAGAAAATTGTTTATAGGAGGACATCCTCTTGCAGGAAGAGAAGTTTCTGGGCCTTTAGGAGCTGTAGATAATTTGTTTACTGGAAAGGTTTATTTTTTGTGTCCTGCTTTTGAGGTTTCTGAAGAAAAAGTTGAAGGCTTGAGAAGAATAATAGAGAAAATAAATGCATCTCCTATTATAATTGATCCTGAAAAACATGATGAAATTCTCGCTTTTACTAGTCATCTTCCTCAAATTATCGCCTATCTGTTGTCTTATGTTTCTGTAAAAGAAGATAATTTAAGCTTCTTTGGAAGTGGTTTTAAGGATACTACGAGAATATCAAAAAGTGATTATAATTTGTGGTTAGATATCTTAAAAGAGAATGATATTAAAATAAAAGAGGCTTTGGTGGAGTTTGAGAAAACTTTAAAAGATTTGATTGAGAATTTAGAAAGAAAGGATTTTGAAAAGATAAGACATATATTTAAAGATTCAAGAGAAAAAAGATTAAGATTGAGGGATTGATATGGGAAAATTATTAGTTAAAAAAAGTAAAGTCTTGAAAGGAGAAGTAGAGGTTCCTGGAGATAAATCTATCTCTCATAGAGCCTTAATTTTCTCTTCTATGGGTGAGGGAGAGAGTATAATAAGGAATTTTCTTTTCTCTCAGGATTGTATCTCTACTATGAATTGTTTAAAATCTTTGGGAGTCTCTATTGAAGTGTACGATAGTATAGTAAGGGTAAAAGGAAATGGTATAAAAGGATTCAAGGAACCTGAGAATGTTCTTGATGCAGGAAATTCAGGTACCACTATAAGGCTGCTTACAGGACTTCTAAGCGGACTTCCTGGAGTCTTTTCAGTAATTACAGGTGATTCATCTTTGAGAAGAAGACCAATGAAGAGAGTTGTAGATCCACTTAGGAAAATGGGTGCAAATATATGGGGAAGGAATAACGATAATAATCCTCCTCTTGCCATAAAAGGAGAAAAATTGGTTGGGGAGAGTCACATATTGAATGTAGCAAGTGCTCAAGTAAAGTCAGCATTATTAATTGCAGGTCTTCTTGCTGAGGGAGAAACCTGTGTTACTGAACCTTCTTTATCAAGAGATCATACTGAAAGAATGTTTCAATATCTTGGATTGCCTCTTAAAAGGGAGGGTTTAACTCTAAAAACTCATGGTATAGAAAGTTATAAGAATAAAGATTTTAATATACCTGGTGATTTTTCTTCGGCAGCCTTCATTATTGCTGCGGGATTGTTGGTAGAGGGATCTAAAGTCATTATTAAAAATGTTGGAATTAATCCTACGAGAACAGGTATGTTAGACATCCTTAAAGAGGCTGGAGCTAAGTTTAATATCATCGATACATGGGAAGATGGGGGAGAGCTTATCGGAAATTTGATGATAGAATATTCAGATTTGAAGGCCTTTGAGATAAAAGGTGATATTGTACCAACTCTTATCGATGAAGTTCCTATACTTGCTATTATAGCAACTCAAGCAAAGGGCGAGAGTATATTTAAAGATGTGGAGGAGTTAAAAGTAAAAGAGTCTGATAGAATTAAAGCTGTGGTAGATGGAATAAATAAAATGGGAGGGAAAGCAAAGGTAATTGATAATGGATTTGTAGTTTATGGTCCCACAAAGTTGAAGGGCGGGGAGATAGAGACTTATGGTGATCATAGAATTGCTATGGCTTTTGCTATTGCAGGGCTTATTGCTGATGATGAGACTATTGTGGAGAGTGACAGTATAAATATCTCCTTTCCTACTTTTACCGAAACTATTAAGAGTTTAGGGGGGAATGTTATTGAGTTACAATCCTAAATGGGCTGATGAGGATGTTTACTTCCTTGTAAAAGCAGTACTTACGTTAGAGAATGAAGAGGAAGTTTTAAGGTTTCTTGAAGATATATGTACTATTACAGAAATAAAGGAATTGGCACAAAGGTTAAAAGTTGCTAAAATGCTTTATGAGGGAAAATCTTACGAAGAGATTGAGAAGGAGACAGGAGCAAGTTCTGCTACCATAAGTAGGGTTAAGAAATTTTTACTCTATGGTGCTGAGGGGTATAAAATAGCTCTTGACAGGTTAATGAAGAACAAGGGGTAAGCCTTTTGCTTACCCCTTGTTATATAGCCAACATTTGGTCCAATGATCTTTTGATACTTCAATCTCCTCTGGTTCTTTCTCTTTGCATATATTCATAACATGTGGACATCTGGGGTGAAATCTACAACCTGTTGGTGGATTTATAAGGTTTGGAGGTTCTCCTGGGGGTACTTCTCTTAATTTAAAGCGATTTTGAGGATCTGGATCTGGTATTGCAGAAAGTAATGCCTTTGTATATGGATGTAGAGGATTGTTCAATAATTCATCAGTTTTAGCTCTTTCTACAAGATTTCCTGCGTACATTATAAAAATCCAGTTTGAAAAAGCCCTTACTGTAGCAAGATCATGGGTTATGTATATCATGCTCATGTGATGTTTTTCTTGAAGATCTCTTAGTAGTTCAAGAATCTCTATTCTTACTGAGGCGTCAAGCATAGATACTGGTTCATCCGCTATTACCAACTTTGGTCTCATGATTAGTGCTCTTGCTATTACTACTCTTTGCATTTGTCCTCCCGATATCATGTGGGGGTATTTTCCAATAAAGTCAGTTACTGGTGTGAGTTTAACTTCTTCTAAGGCTTTAAAAATCATGTCTTTTCTTTCTTGAGGAGTACCAATTTTATTTATTAGGAGTGGCTCTTCTAAAATTCTATATATTGTGAAATGAGGTGCTAAGGCTCCGAAGGGATCTTGTTGAACAAATCCTGTTTCTTTTCTATACCAACTTAGTTCTTTATAGTCTATATTGGTTATATCTTTTTCTTCAAAAAAGATCTTTCCGTCTGTAGGTTCATATAATCTTAGTATAGTTCTTCCTAAAGTTGTTTTTCCAGAACCACTTTCACCGACTAAGGAGATAGACTCTCCCTTCTTTAGTTCGAAGCTTACTCCGTCTACGGCTTTTACATAGAGTGGTTTTGCTAAGATATTCTTTCTTATTTCAAACCAAACTTTTAGATTCTCTACTTTTAGTAAGACATTATTGTTATTCATGGCTCTCACCTATATAACATTTTGCATAATGGTCTTCATCTTTTTTAAACATGGGAGGTTCTTTTTCTTTGCATATATCCATAACATACTGACATCTGGGATGGAATCTACAACCTGATGGAGGATTAATTAAGCTTGGTGGTGATCCTGGAATTGCCTTCAACTTTTTAGTGGTCTTTAAGGTGGGTACGCTATTTAAAAGCATCATGGTATAACCATGAGCTGGCGAGTTATAGAACTTCTCTGCAGGACTTATTTCTACGATTTCTCCAGCGTACATAACGGCAACTCTATCTGCAAGTTCACTTGCAGTGGCGATATCATGAGTGATGAAGATATAACTTAAGTTTAAATCCTTCTTCAAAACCTTTAAAAGATTCATTATATTTGCCTGTGTTATTACATCAAGAGCTGATGTGGGTTCATCCAGTATTACGATGCTTGGATGAGTCACAAGAGCCATAGCTATAACTACTCTTTGTTTCATTCCACCTGAAAGTTCAAAAGGATATCTTTCTGCAAAAGATTCAGGAATACCTACTAAGCTTAATATTTCTTTAGCTCTTTGATAAGCAGAAAATTTTTCCATTCCAAAGTGAACAATTAATGGCTCTGCTACTTGATGTACTATTTTTAGGATGGGATTTAGGGAGTTCATTGCTCCTTGGAAAACCATAGAGATCTTACTCCATCTTATGTTTTTTCTAAATTCCTCTTCCTTTAGAGATAGAACTTCTGTGCCATTTATATATATCTCTCCAGTTGCCTTTTCTAAATTCCTTGGAAATAATCTTAGTATTCCTCTTGCGAGGGAGCTTTTGCCACAGCCTGATTCACCTACTATAGCAAGAGTTTCTCCTTCTTTTAATTCGAAGCTCACATTTCTTACTGCCTCTAAAGGACCTTTTTGAGTTTTATATACCACTGTAAAATTATTTAGTTTAAGAACTGTGTTTGCCATGTTACCACTCCTATACTTCTTTAAGTCTTGGATTAACTATTCTATCTATAACAAAACCTAAGAGTGCAAAGGAGACAGCTAAGAGTACAATTATTAAAGACGGCTCAATTACCCAGTAATAGAATCCTTTATATAAAGCTCCATTTTGGAAGGCTTCCTCGATTATTCTTCCAAGGGTTGGTTCCGTGGGATCTAGTACTCCAAAAAGGGAGAGAATTGCTTCTAAAAATATATAAGCGGGTATGCTGATGATTAATCCAGGTATTACAGGAGGTAAAATCTTAGGAATAATGTAAAGAAATACTATTCTCATATTGCTTGCACCATAAGTTTTTGCAGCTTCTATATAGGGTAATGTTTTTACTTGTAAAACCATGGCTCTTTGAGTCTTTATTCCAGAGCCAAAAATACTAAGGATTATCAATACAATCAAAAGTTGCCAAATGGTCAATTTATAGAATAAGGAGATCATGATCATGAGGGGAAGAAAAGGCAGTAACATGTATATTTCTGTGAGTCTTTGAATAATATTATCTACCCATCCACCATACCAACCACTAATGGTAGCTAATATCAATTGTATTATGGTTATACTCAAAGATGCTCCAAGTCCAAAGGCAAGATCAATGGGTGTTCCATACAAAATACCAAGTTCTAAGGGCCTTCTCAGATGGTCCGTTCCTGCTACCCCATAAACTTTTCCGTATATTATAGGTTCTATTTGGATGGTGTCGCTTTTGTCTCCAAATTGAACTTCTATTTCAAGTCTGTAAGTTCCTTTTTTAACTTGTTGAGTTTCTATATCTCCAAAGAGTCCTTTCATAATTGTAATAGGAAAAGTGGGATAAAATCCTAATTTCTCTTTGTAGTAATCAGTAAACTTTTGTTCTATAGAGAATTCATTTCCAATGTAAAATATATCTTTATCTGCTCTTTGAGTTTTTTCAGCAAGTAAGATTCTATCTCCATAGGGGTTTATCCAGTAGATTTTTAAATTAGGTGGATTCTCCTTAAAACTGCTGTTTAGAAATATATTAAACTCACTAGGGAAATCGTCATAGGTATAGTCTATGTTATATGTATATCTTATAACTTTGGGGTTGTCTGAGATAATCTCTTCTTTTGGTTCCTTCAGGTATATATTCTTAGGTAGGTTTTTACCCGAAAAGAATGCTAGCCATGTGGGTATGGCATTTCTTGGGTATTTTAACCAAGCTTGGCTGTCGTTCCAGAGTTCTTTGGCTTTTTCATAGGGCATTCTGAGATATGCGTAGATAGACATTAGAATAAGTATGGCAAATATTAGGAGAGAAAATACTCCTGTCTTGTATCGTAATATTTCTCTAAATATTCCTTTTATGCTATAAGATGAAGTAAATTCCATGTTGTCCATTTTTATCACCTCATATTCTCACTCGAGGATCAATGAGAGCATATATAAAATCTAAAATAAGTACTGTAGCTCCAAGGAGGTAAGCGTATATTACTGTGACTCCAACTATCACAGGAGCATCAAAAGTCCCTATTGCTCTACTTAAAACCATACCAAGTCCAGGCCAATTAAATACTGCTTCTGTTACAATTGCGCCCATCCAAGAAGAGATGAGAGCAAGGGCAAAAGAAGTAATAATAGGAGGTAGGGCTGGCCTTAAAATATATCTTCTTTCTATCACCTTATCTGGCAAACCTTTTGCTTTTGCCACTTCCACATAATCTTCGGTGGAATAAATCAAGAAGAAGTTTCTCTCGCTATAGGCACTTAAAAATATGGAGCTTATAAACCAAGAGAGAACTGGTAATATCATATGCTTTGCCACATTTAATATTTTACCTAATAAGGTTGGTGGGGGAGGAAAATCAATAAAGCCTCCTGGGGGCAGTATATGAAGCCAAGAATAAAATATCATTATAAGAAATATACCATAAAACCATCCAGGAATCGTGGAAAGGGGGGAAAGATAAACTATTAACTTATCTAAGAAGGATCCATATCTTCTTGAAAGTTTCAGGCCTAAATATAAAGCAGAAAAGAAGTTAATTATGGTTATAGTTGTAAAAAGAAGAATAGATAAAGGAATTCTTTCTAAGATAATGTTTTTCACAAGCATAGAACCGCTATCACTGGTCATAGAAGAGGCAGTACCTAAGTCAAGCAGCAATGCCCTTTTTAGGTGATAAATACTTCTTATTATGAAAGGTTGGTCTAAACCTCTTCTCCTCATCTCATTCCTTACTCTATTTTCTATTATTTTTTGTTTTTGTTCGTCAGTAAATCCTCTTACAGAAGGGTCATTTCTTATTGCCATTGCTACATCCATTCTTATTTCATCTTCTATAATCTTATCTACATATCCTCCGGCATTGGCTATAACAATAGTGAGATAAATTGCTATTGCAACAGTAATAAATATAGCAATAGCTCTTTTTAAAAAGTAAATAAGAATTTTTTTAATCCCTTCTATTTTCATCAACCTCCTTTATTGTTATTTCAAAAAAAAACCCAGGGGGAAATTTCCCCCTGGGTTTATATTATACAATAATTTACTTCAAAAATTTAGCATTCTTTAAGAGAACTGTGTGAGCTACGGTGTCCGCCTTTTCTAAGTAGTAGGGACCATTACTTACCCAGAAGTGTTTGAATCTATTGTACCAGTTGGAGAGTGCATTATATCTTTCTTTAATTTCTCCTTCTTTTACATACTTGCTTAAGAAATTCTTGAATGGTAAGTAGTTATCTTTTTGGGATTTATCAAGCATTTCTTTCAATATTCCAAGGCTTGGTCCACCAATGTAATTCATCCACTCTACCTTTGTTGCTTCTGCTTTGTCAGCAGAGAAAGCAAGCTTTCCTTCTTCCTCTGCTCTAATTCCTATAGCAAGCGCATGCCATGGGAAGAGTACCGATGTGGTAGGCCATAATGCAGTAAGCTCTGCGTCAAGCTCAGCATAATTAGTATAGTATTCTATTACTAATGGGTGCTCTTTTACAATTTTCCATGCTACAAAGGACTCTCTCCAGGAGTTGAAGTAGTCAACATAGCTTTCATCATAGAGCTTACTATCTTTACTTGCTCTTTCAAAGCCTACAATAAAGTCTACAAGATAGTCTCCAAGACTTTGAACTGTTCCATCGTGATACTTCTTCTTTCCAAGCACATCCCCATAGTTTATCACTACTTTTACTTTTGCTTCTTTAACTCCTGCCTCTTTTGCTGTAATCATGGTTTGTTTCTTTGCATCCCAACCGTACCATGCATCATCAGGTACAGTTATACTCTTTACTCTTTTTACCTTGAGCCAGCTTTCGGATCCTTTGTTGGGGAAAGTAGGTACATCAGCAGTTACAGTTAGATCAGCACTTTCTATTCCAAAAAGAATTGGAAGCCCTGTGTAAGGATGATAGATCCAAGTTCTTCCAAAAGTTGCTTCCCAGAATATAGTGTCATATACCCAGTTAGATCCTGCTATCGGGTTCCATGGGTCTATAATGACTTCAGACATTCCAGCCTTTACACTTCCACCCTCTTTTCCAGCAATCCTTAAAGTATATGGCCAGGCTCTTGAGGAATTTCCACCAGCATAATCTACCGCTATATCAATATTCTTTCTTCTTGCCCATGCGGCTTTCTGGTCAATCAAGAACACTCTAACAGAATCTTTTAAGCAGAGCTCTAAAGCTTTTCTCATCAAGTAGTTTCTCTCCGCCATGGACTTGAATGTTCTTTGAGCAAGTTTGTTGGCTATATCTCTGAATGCTTTATCTGGTTTATATGCTCTCCAAAGAGGTGAGTAAGACATTTCTGAATCTGGAGTATAGAAGAATCTAAAGTTATCAGCCATATCTCTTGCTAAGACGGTAGTTATCCATCCGCCTGTATAGATATCCCACTGTCCATCTTCTGGGTTTCCTCTTACCCAGAGAGGAGAGGCTTCTCTTGAGGTCTTATACATTCTTTCTACGGTGAAACCTAATTTTTCAAGCTGATTAGCCACGTAATCTCCAATTTGCTTTCTTCTATCCTCAGTTCTTATGATAAATTTAACTACTACTGGATTTCCTTTGTAATACCATTTATTTCCTTTTAATTCTGCTCCCATTTTTTTCATTTCAGTTGTAATTATCTGTTTTCCTTTGTTAAAGTCATATTTATAAAGTTTCTCTAAATTTGCTATGGTGTCCTTGTATCTTTCATATTCTGGGAATCCTTTGTTAAGAGGTAATAGTTTTACTTCTGCAAGTCCTCCCATTATCTCGTCTACTATATATTGTCTATCAATTACAATATTCATTGCTTCTCTTATTTTTTTGTTGCTGAAAGGATTTAGCCTACCATCTTTGTAAGTAGGTCCTACTGGGTTGAAGGTTAGTTCATAGTAAAGTCCAAAAGATGTTCCGTAAGTTAGATTTGGATCTTCTTTTATTCTTCTGAAGAGTTGTGGGTCACTTATTTCATTGAAATAAATATCAATGTCTCCTTTGGACATCATTTCTACAGCCTTTGCCATATCTTTTTCAGGAATAAATGCTACTTGGTCGAGCCAGCCATTGGGGTTAACATTTAATGTTTGTGCGGGTGCAGAAAGGAGAGAGAATAAAAGTAGGGATAAAAGTAGTAATAATATCCTTGGGATACCCTTTTTCAGCATGATGCACCTCCCACCTAAATCAGATTTTAGTATTAATGATAAAAATAATTTTTGTTATTGTCAACTTAAATAATTTTTAGGCTACTTATTAGGGCACTTGGTCAGGACATAGGTGCCACTTTTAAGGAATAAAGATAAATTCTTTGTAAATAGGCCATATTGTGAGAGAAGATCTTCCATAAGAATAACAGGGAAAGAAAATATATGAGGATGAACAAGAAAATTAGAAGAGATTAACTTCTCATAAGGAGTTTTACCATCCATACCAATTCCAAAACTTGGTCTTGCTATGTTCCATGTATCCTGCCATCTTTGAGCTTTAACAAGAAACTCCTTTACATTTTTACATCTTTCTGCATGAATACCAAGGAAATACTCATCATCCTGCCTATGAGAATTTTCAACTATACCCATAAGATATTTAGCTCCCTTCGGTATTGGTTTTAGCTCTACAATCTTTCACTTCCTAAACAAAACTCCTCACCATTATCTACTCTTATACTTATTTTATGTCTCACATTATGAGCTCTCCACCACAAAACCACAAAGATAATAAAAGAGTAAGCAGTGAATATTGTTCTTGTTTTAACATCAATAATATTCCATTCATACTGAGGTAAATTAAACTTAACCAAATGATTATACACATCATTAGTAAGAGAATTTTTATCAAGGAGATGTTTAGTATCCAGTTGAAATTCTTGGAAAGGGAGAAGAGCTTCATAGAAAGTTAAGATCATAGGCTGTATCCTCCTCCTTGGAAAGGATTGAGAGATCTAAAGAAAGTGAGATTTAATTTCTTAATTATACCAAGGAGAAGAGATACAGCCTCAATTCTTTTTATCTTCTTAGCTTCATTATTATTTCTATATTCCTCATACTGGTACCTATCTCCATACCTATGTGGTTAGGCTACTTATTAGAATCTTGACAAGCTTTAAAAAAAATCATATTCTAAAATCAGTGGTTCTTGGGAAGGCGGGTGTAGCTCAGAGGTAGAGCATCGGCTTCCCAAGCCGAGGGTCGCGGGTTCAAATCCCGTCGCCCGCTCCATGTAAAAATTAAGTAATGAGGCGGCATCGCCAAGCGGCTAAGGCAGGAGATTGCAAATCTCCCATTCCCCGGTTCGAGTCCGGGTGCCGCCTCCAAATTAATGATTAAAATGGTGGGGCTGTGGCGCAGAGGGAGCGCGCTTCCATGGCACGGAAGAGGTCGGGGGTTCAAGTCCCCCCAGCTCCACCAAATTTTTTGTTAGTTTTTGAGGATTATGAATAAGTTTTTAAAATACTTATTTTTTATTTTATTGATAACTCTATTTATGCTTACTTTTGTATTAGGTAAGGACGAAGATTTATTGCTGAAACTAGCAAAGGAAAATGAGGAAAAATATTTAAAAAACCCCGACAAAAGTTATGTTTCATGGAATATAGCTGTAGATTGTTATACTAATCTTTATCAGGTCTATGGTTATACTGAGTTGAAAGAAAAACTAATTAAATTGCATATTGATGGGGCATTAATAAATAGTAAAAATCTTAATTTTTTTAATTTTCATTATGGATACTCGCCAAAGTATCCGTTAAAAGTTGCAGTATTAGACCTAACTAATTATCCTAAATTTGATTACTATCTCTTCAATAGAGTTCTTCCTTTATTTATTACTATTTATAATAATGGAGAGAAAGATATTGACCTATCAAAAGTAATTATCAGTTTAGAGAACGTTTCAAATAATCTTGAAAAAATTCTTAATAATGAAGACTCATTTAGAAAAGTGCTCGGTTATGATTTAGTATATTATCCTATAGTTAAGCTATTAAAACCTAAAGAAAGTTTCTCTTTTATTCTTCTTTTTACAAAAAACAACTTTCCTAAGCTTCTTAGATTCACCTATCAAGATATAGAGGTAAATGTAATATTTTTTGAAAACATTCCTCTTATAGAGTCTTCTTCCCCTAAGGTTTGATGCTTGATTTACATTCTTGCATGTTGATGATATAATTTTTCAACCAAAAAGGAGGGATTTTTGTTGTTTGAAATAATATTGAAAAAACAGTTAGCGCCTAATGTAAAATTAATTGAGGTGAAGACTCCTCTTATAGCCAAAAAGGCTTTGCCTGGACAGTTTGTGATTTTGAGAGTGCATGAAAAAGGAGAAAGAATACCCCTTACTATTGCTGATAAAAACTTAGAGAAAGAGAGCATAACGATAGTCTTTCAAGAGGTCGGAAAGACAACGAAACTCTTAGGAAGGTTAGGAGTAGGGGATAAGATTTCTGATATTGTGGGTCCTCTTGGAAATCCAAGTGAGATAGAAAAGTTTGGAGTTGTTATAGGAGTTGGTGGAGGAGTAGGCATAGCTGCTCTTTATCCTATTTTAAAGGGTTTAAAAGAGAAGGGAAACTATGTCATTAGTATAATTGGTGGAAGAAGTTCTGACTATGTAATATTTAGAGAAGAGATTAAGAATATTAGTGATGAAATTTATATAACTACCGATGATGGAAGTTTAGGGAGAAAAGGATTAGTTACTGATGTGCTAAAAGAGATCCTCGAAGAAAGGAAAATAGATAGAATATGGGCTGTTGGCCCAACTATAATGATGAAGGTAGTTTCTGATCTTACTAAAAATTATGGTGTTCCCACTATTGTAAGTTTAAATCCCATTATGGTGGATGGTACAGGAATGTGTGGTGGGTGTAGGGTTACAGTAGGAGATAAAATTAAATTTACTTGTATAGATGGTCCTGAATTTGATGGTCACCTGGTTGATTTTGATGAATTATTGGCAAGGTTAAAGACATATAAGGAAGAAGAAGCCTTAGCTTTAAGATTATTTGAGGAAAGTGAGGTAGGTAAGGTTGGCCATAGTAAAAACTAAGACTCCAATTCCAGAACAACCTGTAGAGGAGAGGATTAAAAATTTTGATGAGGTTGCTCTTGGTTATACGGAAGAACAAGCTCTAATAGAAGCAAGTAGGTGTTTGCAGTGTAAAGATGCCCCTTGTGTAAAAGGTTGTCCAGTTAACATTGATATTCCTGGTTTTATAAGATTGATTAAAGAAAAGAAATATGATGAAGCGATAAAAAAGATAAAGGAAAGTAATAATCTTCCTGCAACTACAGGAAGAGTTTGTCCACAGGAAACTCAGTGTGAAGCTCTTTGTACTCTTAAAAAAGTAGGAGAACCTGTAGCTATTGGTAGGCTTGAAAGATTCGTAGCAGATTATGAGCTAAACAAAGGTTATGAAATACCACCAATAGTAAAAAAATATGATAAAAAGGTTGCAGTTGTAGGTTCAGGACCTGCAGGACTTACTGTTGCTGGTGATTTAGCAAGAATGGGGATTAAGGTTTCAATTTTTGAAGCTTTTCATGAGCCAGGTGGTGTCTTAATTTATGGAATTCCAGAATTTAGACTTCCTAAGAGAATAGTTAGAGCTGAGGTGGAGTATATAAAAAGTCTCGGTGTTGAGATTTTTACTAATGTAGTTGTGGGCAGAAGCGTTACTATAGATGAACTCTTAAAAGAATATGATGCGGTTTTTATTGGGACCGGAGCTGGAGCTCCTCAGTTTCTGAATATTCCTGGAGAGAATTTGATTGGTATATACTCTGCAAATGAGTTTCTGACTAGGGTAAATTTGATGAAGGCTTATAAATTTCCAGAATATGATACTCCTATAAAGATAGGAAAGATAGTTGGAGTTATCGGGGGAGGTAATGTGGCTATGGATGCTGCAAGGACTGCTTTAAGGCTTGGGGCAAAGGAGGTACACATACTTTACCGAAGAACAGAAGAGGAGATGCCAGCAAGATATGAGGAGATAGTACACGCAAAGGAAGAGGGTATAATATTTAACTTTTTAGTCTCTCCTGTAAAATTTGTAGGTGATGAGAAAGGGCATCTTATAGGAATAGAGCTTCAGAGGATGACCTTAGGAGAACCTGATAGTAGTGGAAGGAGAAGACCTATTCCTATAGAAGGATCTAATTTTGTATTCCCTATTGATATGGCTATAGTAGCTATTGGAACTGTACCTAATCCTCTAATAAGTATGACTACGCCAGGTCTTTCAGTTAATAAAAACGGCACTATATTGATAGATAAAGAGACAGGAAAGACTTCTAAAGATAGGGTTTTGGCAGGTGGGGATGTGGCGAGTGGTTCTGCAACGGTAATCAATGCTATGGGAGCAGGGAAGATTGCTGCTAAAAGTATATTTAAATTGTTAACGGAGGAGTGAAGCTCTTTGGATAAAAAGGAATATTTAGTGGCTCTAAGAAGAATTGAGGGACAGGTAAGAGGACTTCAAAGGATGATAGAGGAAGAGAGGGATTGTAAAGAGATAATCTCTCAAATTGCTGCAGTAAGGTCTGCTTTAAAGAGAGTTGGTATATTAATAGTTGAAGAATATGCTAAGAAATGTATTGTCAGTGGTGAGGATGCAGAAAATGAAATAAGTGAACTCTTAAAAGATTTACAGTCTCTTTTTTGAACTTTCTTCACTATTTGACTTGAGTTTAGAAAAATGGTTATAATCTCATAAAGAGTGCGCCCGTAGCTCAACAGGATAGAGCGGCGGACTACGAATCCGTAGGTTAGAGGTTCAAGTCCTCTCGGGCGCACCAAAAATTTAGGGGAGAGGGTTATGCCGCTAACAGGAAATTTAAGAGAGTTTGACCTTGTATCTCTACTCCAAATACTTTCAGGGAAATTTGCCACAGGAAGGCTTTTAATTAATAAACCCTTTAAAAAGGGTGTTCTTTATTTAAAAGAGGGAAGGGTCATTAATTCGGAAGTTGGTAAATTAAAAGGAATGCCTGGTTTTTTAGAGCTTTTTACTTGGGAAGATGGAACTTTTGAATTCTTAGAGGAGAATGTTTCTAATGTTCCCACTTTGATAAATATGTCCTCTGAGGCATTAATACTTGAGGCTGCTAGGATTATGGATGAGTGGCAGGAGAAAAGAAAAAAGATAGGATCTTTAACTTGTGTACCTTTTTTTCCAGATCCTTCTCGAGCAATTCCATCATCAGTGCAGGTTTTATTATTAAGAAAAGATCCTGAGAGTATGACTTCGGAAGAGAAGGAAAAATTTATTTTATCGAATATTGATGGTAGAAGAGATTTTGCAACCATAGCTAGGATTAGTGGTCTTGGAACATTACTTGCTATTGATGTTATATTAAATGCTTTAGAAGAAGGAAGAATAGCATTGAGGGATCTTGTGAATTTACAATATGTAGTTCCTGAGAAGATAGGAAATGTAACTTCTAATGATCCTGCTGTTCAGAAAATGTTAAAAGTTATGGATGGAAAAATGAACATGGAAAAAATCCTCTTGGAAATTGAAGAAGAAAGAGGTAAAATTATACCGGAGTTGGTCAAGTTGGTTAAGGCAGGAAGAGTGAGATTGAAAGAAGGAGTTGAATATTTACCAAGACTATCACAGGAGAATTTATATCCGTCATGAGATATGATGTTATTATAGTTGGTGGCGGTCCTGCAGGAATATTTAGTGCTATATCTTTAGTGAGGGGTAAAAAGCCCCTCAAAGTTTTGCTTGTAGAAAAAGGAGAACTTACAAGCAAAAGAGTGTGTCCTGCTATAGTTAATAGACAGGGATGTGTACTCTGTCCTCGTTGTAATATTGTTTCTGGTTGGGGTGGTGCTGGGGCTTTTAGTGATGGAAAACTTACCTTTTCCACAGAAGTGGGGGGGTGGTTAAAAGATTATATTGGGGAAGAAAAACTTTTGAGGTTAATGGAAGAAGTTAATAATATTTATACCGAATTCGGGGCAGATCAGCCTGTTATAAAGCCTGATCCAGAGAAATTTGCTTATTTCCAAAGGAAGGCTATTGCTGCTGATTTAAGGCTGGTCTATTTTGCTGTGAGACATCTTGGTACAGAGAAGTGTGCGCCTATCCTTCTTAACATGTATGAATACTTAAAAGACAAGGTAGATATTATTTTAGGCAAACAGGTTTCAAAAATACTAGTGGAAAATGGAAAAGCTAAAGGGGTAGAACTGGAGGATGGAAAAATTTATTATGCTGATTATGTGATAGTAGCACCTGGAAGAGAAGGAGCCAAATGGTTTACCGAAGAGGGGCAAAGGATTGGGCTTTCGTGGGTAATAAATCCTGTGGATATAGGAGTAAGAGTTGAGATTCCTGCTGCAGTGATGAAGGAATTAACTGATGAACTTTATGAGGCGAAATTTATTTACTATACAAAAACCTTTGATGATAAGGTAAGGACTTTTTGCATGAATCCTTATGGCGAGGTAGTAATGGAACAAAATGAAGGTATTATTTCTGTAAATGGACATAGTTTTGCAGAAAAGAAAACTGAAAATACTAATTTTGCTATATTGGTGTCTAAGAATTTTACTGAGCCCTTTAAAGATCCTATTGCCTATGGTAGGGCTATAGGAAGTCTTGCAAATCTTCTGAGTAACGGAGTAATCCTTCAAAGACTTGGAGATCTCTTAGCTGGAAGGAGATCTACTTGGGATAGATTACAAAAAGGCATGGTGGTTCCTACTTTGAAAGATGCTGTGCCTGGAGATTTGAGTTTGGTATTACCATACAGGTATTTGGTAGACATTATAGAAATGATCCGAGCTTTGGATAAAGTAACTCCAGGAATATACTCAAGACATACTTTACTTTATGGCGTAGAAGTTAAGTTCTATTCTGCAAGGGTAAAACTTAATTCTTCTCTGGAAACGGAGATTAAAAATCTCTTTGCAATCGGAGATGGAGCTGGAATCACAAGAGGGCTTATGCAGGCTTCTGTCTCTGGACTTTTAGTGGGTCAGGAAATTCTTAAAAGAATGTCTCTTCTATCAGATATATCAGAAGTTCGTAATTAAGTTTGGATCTTTGTAGGCGAATTTTCCTTTTGAAATTGTGCCTAAAACTCTTATATTTAGTAATTCCTCTTTATTCTTGATTTCGAAAGGATCTTTTTCTAAAATCACTAGGTCTGCATCCTTACCTTTTTCTATAGATCCTTTTTCCTTTTCAAGGAATCCTATATAAGCGCTATTGTAAGTAAACATTTTAATCGCCTCTTCCAAAGTTATGCTTTCCTCTTCATTAGGATGGTTTATGGCAGAATAGATTCCTAAGAAGGGATCCATAGGCGTTACAGAACTGTCAGATCCTCCTCCTGCAACTATATTTTCATTTAGAATGCTTCTTAGAGGTATAATTCTTTTTGCTCTTTCTTTTCCAAGGAGCTGTTCATAAAGTTTTCCCTCTCCTCCCCAAAAGTATAGAAAGCTTGGTTGGAGAGATAAAGTTAAATTTAGTTGGGATACAATTTTTATGTGTTCTTTTTGAGGTAGTTCAAAGTGTTCTATGCGATGTCGATGATCTTCTTTAGGCATCTCTTTAAGTACTCTTTGATATGCTTTCAAAAGCAGATCTATACCTCGGTCTCCTACTGCATGAAATGCAATTTGTAAGTCCTCTTTATGGGCTGTTTTTATAAAATTTGAGAGGGACTCAATATCCCAAAAAAGGACACCATGACCTTGATTAGTTAAGTAAGGTTCAGAAATGGCAGCGGTAAGGGTGCTTATAGAGCCATCAACTAATAAACATCCACCTATTCTTTTTAAGCCTAAGTCTTTTACTTTTTTTATAGAAGTAGTTTGATAGTAAATAATCACATCTATAGGAAAATATTGTTTCAGTCCTAAGAGGAGTTGCGGAGAGTTAGGAGGTGAGGTATAACCTCCTTCAAGGGCATGGATAGTTGTTATTCCCTTTTCTGCTGCTTTTTTTAAGGTTTTTATTAATCCCTTTACTAATAAAGATGGATCAATACTTTGATAAGCTTTACCTATGGCAATCTGATGATCTCTTTCTTTGATTAATCCATTGATAGGTGAAATTTCTATCTCTAAAAGTCTCAATCCTAATGAGTTAATTATGCTTGAATGTGCATCTTTTCTTATTATTAAAACTGGGTGATTTGGGAAGTACCTGTCAAGTTCTTCTTGAGTTATATTTCTTTTCTCTTCCAGATTAGTAGGATCGAATTCTTTTGCGATGATCCATTCACCTTCAGGGAGTGAATCTCTCAGAGCTTCTAAAGTCTTTATTATCTCCTTTAAGGATGTAAAGGAACTCAAATCTACTGATATTTCATTCATAGCCGTAGATGTAAGGTGAACATGAGAATCGATAAAGCCAGGAAGTATAATATAATTTGATAGGTCTAAGATGGGTAATGTATTTTCATTAATAATCAAATTATTTCCTAGTTCAGAAATTTTACCATTATCAACTATTATAAAATTGTATATATTTTTTTTAGAGTCAAAAGTATAAATTTTTTTAGCTTTAATAAAATATTTTTTCATAAAAAGTCCTTTTTCTTATTGATTTTTTTTGCTAAGGTATTATATCACAAAAGTATAATTATTTTGACAAAGGAATAATTTTAAATTAAACTGTTAATTGATGGAAAGGAGTACGCAGAAAATGCAAAGAGAAACAAGACAAAGAAGATTAATAATGGAGATCCTCTCAAATAGCATGGATCATCCTGACGCTCTTACCGTTTTTAGAAGAGCGCAAGATAGAAAAGCTAAGGTAAGTATTGGTACCGTATATAGAACTTTAGAGCTTTTGGTAAAAGAAGGGAAGGCTTTAAAGTTTTATGATGCCAATGCTATTGCAAGATATGACGCAAAAACCGAATTTCATCACCATTTGATTTGTAAAGTCTGTGGAAAGGTGCAAGACTTAGATGCATCACTTTTTAAGAGTGAGCATATGGTAAAAGAAATCGAAGAAAAAACTCATTTCAAAAATATAGAATATCATTTGACTATTTATGGCATTTGCGAAGAGTGTGCGAAAGCGGGGAATTAGTGAAAATTGAATAAAAGAGAAAGGTTAGAGAAAATAAAGGAAATACTTAAGAAAAGAAATATAAGTAGCCAAAAGGAACTAATGGAGGCTCTAAAAGAGGAAGGAATTTACGTGGTACAAGCTACTCTTTCAAGGGATCTCAAGGAGCTAGGAGTAATAAGACAGAGTTCAGATCTTGGGAAGAGATATATTGTACCAGAGAATACTATAAATGTATCTTCTCTTAAAGATTTATTCCATAGGGTAGTTGTGAATATAGACTTTGCAGAAAATCTAATATTGGTTAAGACCCTTCCTGGTAATGCACAGGCTGTTGCCTTTCTTCTTGATAATTATCTAAACAGTTATGATTATTTTGTGGGAAGTGTGGCAGGAGACGATACTATATTGATAGTATTAAGAAGTAAAGATAAGACTCAAGAAGCATTAGAGAGGTTAGAAGAACTTAGGAAATAATGGCAAGGATAAAGAAAGAAACCACCTACCTTTTAGAGGAACTAAAAGATTACGTACCTTATTTATCCTTAATCTCAGATCTACTAAGTGCTGATATTTATCTATATCAACCTATTACTGATCTATCTGCAGTTATTTTGATTGCTGAAGCTCATCCCAAACTGGTGCCTCCTCTTTCTTTGAGACAAGAAGTAGGAAAACTAATATTTTTAGAGGATGATCCTAATCTATTTGAAGTTATAAATACTGGAAAGCAGAAGGTAGTAAAAAGCGGTATTATAATTGGTGGATTTCCGGTAGAGGAAGAGATTCACCCAATTAAGAAGGATAATAGTATAATAGGACTTTTGAAAGTTCAGAGAAATCTTCTAGTACATGGTGAATTTCCATACAATTCAAGAAGCTATAAGGAAACATCTCAATGGCTAATCAGAAATCTCACAAGATTTAAACTTAGTTGGAAGGGTTATAATGAACCGTTGATAGAAGGGGAAGGAATTATGATTTTAGATAGAGATGGGATTGTTCTCTTTGCAAATATGTCTGCAGTTAGACTGTTTAGAACCTTAGGAGAAGTGGGAAATATCTGGGGAAAAAAGATAAAAGATTCCTTCTTCTATAAGTACATAGAAAATTTTGTTGAGACTGGAATACCGAGGGTTTATGGAGAAGAGACTTTTGAGGAATACGATGAGGAGACGAGAAGTTTCTATAGGAGAATTTTTCCATTAACTAAAGGAGATCAAAATTTGTGGAGGCTGTTTTATTTGGTGAGAGAGACAACCGAGATTAAGCAGAAGGAAAGAGAGTTAAAGTTTAAATCTGTGTTGATAAAAGAAATTCATCACAGAGTAAAAAATAATCTACAAACTATTGCTAGTTTGTTGAGAATTCAAATGAGAAGACTTGATTCTGAGAGTGCAAAGCATGCACTTCAGGAAAGCATAAATAGGATAAATAGTATTGCTTATGTACACGAATCTCTCTCTAAATTTGAAGAGGATAGAGTCGATATAATTGAAGTTGCCGAAAAACTTCTTAATGCTTTTAAGCAGACTTATGAGCATTTGCCTTGTAGATTTGGTTTTTATAAGAATAAAAAGAGTATCTTTTTATCCTCTAAAAAGGCCACATCGGTAAGTTTAATTATGAATGAGCTTTTACAAAATGCAGTAAAACATGGGGCTTATGAGGATTTGGAAGCGGAGATTAATTTATATATTTATCAAGAAAATCAGGATATAATATTAATGGTGGAAAATAAAGTTTTGAAAAGTGAAGACATATCTTTTGATGTTTCCTTTTCAAAAGGGAGTTTAGGGTTTCAATTAATAAATATTCTTAATGAGGAAATAAAAGGAAAGCTTGAAATAGACAAAAAAACAAATGGTTTAATTATAAAAATAACATTTCCAAAAGGAGAAGAAGATGCCTAAGTATTATATCATAACTTATGGTTGCCAAATGAATAAGTCTGATTCAGAAAAAGTAGCAGGAATTCTTGAAAATCTTGGATATACTCCATCGGAGAAGATGGAGGAGGCAGATATTATTTTATTAAATACTTGTTCTGTTAGGGAAAGAGCCGAGGAAAAGGTCTTTGGGAAACTTGGTGAGTTAAGAAAGCTTAAGAAGAGAAATCAGAATCTCTTGATAGGAATATTTGGCTGTATGGCTCAAAGAATGAAAGAGGAGCTTATTGAAAAATTTCCTCATGTGGATTTTGTACTTGGAAGTTATAAGTTTACGGAGCTTCCTAAGATTTTAGAGAGCTTAGATGGTAAGAAAAAGGTTGTACTTGCTGAGGATATTCCAAGTCCACAGGATGTGGATTTTAGAGTTATAAAGCGAGAGAATAAATTTCAAGCCTGGATACCAATAATCTATGGATGTAATAATTTCTGCACTTATTGTATTGTGCCATATTTACGTGGAAGGGAGAAAAGTAGAGATCCTGAAGAGATAATAAGGGAAGTTGAATATTTGGCAAGTCAAGGGGTAGTTGAGGTTACCCTACTTGGACAGAATGTAGACTCTTATGGTAAAGATCTTGGAAATGTTGACTTAGCAGATCTACTTGTGGAAATTCACAGGATTCCAAGAATAAAAAGGATAAGATTTCTTACTTCTCATCCAAGGGATGTTTCAGATAAACTGATTAGGGTTGTTGCTACACATCCAAAGGTATGTCCACATTGGCATCTTCCCTTACAGGCAGGCTCTGATAGGATCTTAAGAAGGATGGGAAGAGGATACACTTATAGTGAATATAAAGCCTTAATTGAAAAAATAAGGGCAGAGATTCCAAAGGCTTCTTTTTCCACAGATATTATTGTTGGCTTTCCAGGAGAGGAAGAAGAGGACTTTTTAGCTACAAGAAGAGCTTTAGAAGAGATAAAATTCGATACAGTTAATCTTGCTATTTATTCTAAGAGGCCAGGAACTCCTGCTGCAAATTATGAAGATCTTATACCTTATGAAACTAAAAAAAGATGGTTTGATGAACTTGAGAATTTACAAAGAAAAATAATATATGAGAAAAATCTTTCTAGGGTTGGAAAAGAAGAGATAGTGCTTGCAGAAGAGGTCAATCCTAAGAATCCAAGAGAGCTTTCTGGAAGAACAGAGAATTATAGGTTAGTATTTTTTGAGGCAGAGAAAGAATTGATAGGTAAGTTTCTCCTGGTGAAAATTACCGAAGCAAGGCTCTGGTCATTAAAAGGAGAAGTTATAAGAGAGGTTGATTTATAGTATGGAGAATATGACTCCTTTATATAGACAGTATAAATCTATAAAAGATCAATTTTCTGATGCTATTCTCCTCTTTAGGTTAGGAGATTTTTATGAGGCTTTTGAGGAAGATGCAAAGATAATATCTCAAGAACTTGATATTGTATTAACTTCTAAAGAAATTGGTAAGGGCAGAAGAATTCCTATGGCTGGCGTACCTTATCATGCTTTGGATAGTTACTTATCTAAGTTAGTGCAAAAAAAGTATAAAGTAGCAATCTGTGAGCAAGTAGAAGATCCAGCATTGGCGAAAGGACTTGTTAAGAGAGAGGTAGTAAGAGTTATCACTCCTGGAACTCTAGTAGAGGATACTCTTCTTGAGGATAAGAATAATAATTTTTTATCCTCAATCTATGCTTTGAATAAAGAGTATATCTCTCTTGCTACTATCGATGTGTCCACTGGTGAATTCTTTGCTACAGAGTGGAGAGGAAAAGAGGCTGAGGAGATAATTTATTCAGAGTTAGTTAGATTAAAACCTAAAGAAATAATTTTACCCTTTTCGTTAAAGGATTTATTTTCAGAGTTGTTAACTGATCTAAAAAGAGAAGTAGACCCTAAAATTACTCTTTTGGATGATAATTATTTTCAATTCTCCGATTATGCTATTAAGTATTCTGATGATAAAGAAAAATACCCTCTTGCAGAAAGATCCGTAAATGGGGCTCTGAACTACATAAAAGAGGTTATGTTTACTATTCCAACTCATATTGAGAGGGTGGAAATTTATCAACCCCAACAGTATTTGATCCTTGATAGTACAGCTATAAAACATTTAGAGCTTCTTGAAACAGTAAGAGAGGGACAGAGAAGAGGTAGTTTAATATGGGTACTTGATAAAACTTTAACATCTATGGGGGCAAGACTCTTAAAAAAATGGATTTTACAGCCTCTTTTAAATGTAAATGCAATAAAAAAGAGACAAGGAGCAATAAAGGAATTTTTAGAAAAGGAACCTTGGAGAAGAGAAATAGAAGATATATTAAAGGAAATGCCTGATCTTGAAAGGATAAATTCTCGGATCAATTATAATACTGCTACCCCTAAGGAATTAATATATTTGAGGCAAGCTTTATCTTTTTTACCCTTACTGAGAAAGTCTCTTGAAAAGGCAGAATCAGATAGATTGAAAGAATTAAAAGAAAATCTACCTGATCTTGAGCCTTTATATGAGGAACTTGATAGAGCTCTTGTGGAAAGTCCTCCTTCACATATTAAAGATGGAGGATATATAAAAGATGGATACGATCCCAATCTTGACGAGTTGAGAAGGCTTTTAAGAGAGAGCAAGGACTGGTTGATCAATCTTGAAAACCGAGAAAGAGAAAGAACTGGTATAAAATCTCTTAAGATTGGGTATAACCAGGTTTTCGGTTACTACATAGAAGTAACAAAAGCTAACTTAAATCTGGTTCCTCCTGATTATATAAGAAAACAGACTTTGGTTAATGCAGAGAGATTTATTACACCGGAGTTGAAAGAATGGGAGAATAAGATTTTACATGCAGAGGATAATATCAAAAAAATAGAAGAAGAACTTTTTCAAAATTTAAGAAAAAAGGTTATCGAACATTCAAGAGATATTACTACTTTTGCTCAAATTATTGGCGAGATAGATGTTTATATTTCTCTTGCAAAAGCGGCAAGAGAGTACAATTACGTATGTCCTCAGGTTACCAATGATTATGATGTGATAATAAGGGAGGGGCGACATCCTGTAATTGAAAGAATGCTTCCTCCAGGCACCTTTGTTCCCAATGATGCTTATCTTAATAGGGAGAAATTTATTGATCTAATAACTGGTCCTAATATGGCTGGAAAGTCCACATATATAAGGCAAATTGCTTTAATTATTATTCTTGCTCAGATGGGTTCATTTATTCCTGCCAAAGAAGCCAAAATAGGAGTGGTAGATAGAATATTTACAAGAATAGGAGCATGGGATGATATATCTTCTGGTGAGAGTACTTTTCTTGTGGAGATGAAAGAGGTTGGAAATATTCTTTCTCATGCTACCGAGAGAAGTCTTATAATTCTTGATGAGGTGGGTAGAGGAACCAGTACTTACGACGGAATAAGTATCGCTTGGGCTATAGTGGAGTATATACATAATAAGATAAAGGCAAAGACTCTTTTTGCTACTCATTACCATGAACTTACTGAACTGGAAAAGGAATTGAGACATCTTAAAAATTTGAGTGTGGCAGTACAAGAAAAAGGTAAAGAGATAATTTTCTTACATAAAATAGTAGACAAGCCTGCAGATAAAAGTTATGGAATATATGTGGCTCAGCTTGCTGACTTACCAAGAGAGGTGATTGAGAGGGCAGAGAAGATTCTTTTGGAGCTTGAGAAGGGAAGAGAAATAAAAAAGAAAGAAGTTATACAACTTCCTCTGTTCTCAGAAATAACAGATTCTAAACTTGAAAAATTAAGAAATGAAATTCTTTCTTTGAATACTAATGAACTTACTCCAATTCAAGCCCTTTTAAAAATTCATGAATGGAAAGAACTTATAAAATAAGTTATGGGAAAGGTAGTCTTATTACCTGAAGAACTGAGAAACAAAATAGCTGCTGGAGAAGTAGTAGAAAGGCCTGTATCAGTGGTAAAGGAGCTGGTTGAGAATTCCATTGATGCAGGAGCTACTAGGATTATTGTTGAATTTGCAAACGGTGGTGAAACCCTAATATCAGTGATAGATGATGGAGAGGGAATGACAAGAGAAGATGCTATCCTTGCTCTGAATAGATTTGCTACTAGTAAGATAAAAACCGAAGAAGATCTGTATAACATCAAAACCCTTGGTTTTAGAGGAGAAGCCCTCGCTAGTATAGCAAGTGTTTCCAAAATGGAGTTAAGGTCAAAAACAGAATTAGAGGATGGTGTCTTTATAAAAGTTGAGGGAGGAGTAATTAAAGAAGTTAATCTTTGGCAAGGTTCTAAAGGGACTGTTATTAAAGTCTCTGATCTCTTTTATAATGTGCCTGCAAGAAAAAAGTTTTTGAAGAGTAAGGCTACAGAAACAAACTTAATCATTGATTTTGTAAAGAGAATTGCAATAGCTTATCCTCAAATATCTTTCCAGCTTATTCAGGATGGTAAAAGCAAGTTTATAACTCCAGGAGATGGTGATCTAGAAAATTTGATTTCTCTACTTTTTGATATAAGGGTGCAAGAGAGCTTAATATCTTTTCAAAAACGAGAGGGTGATTACTGTATAGAGGGTTTTGTAAGTAAGCCTGGAAAGCTCATTGCATTAAAATCTCAGGATTATTTTTATGTAAACCGAAGATGGGTAAGAAATAATACTATTCTTCAGGCTATAAGAGAAGGGTATAAAGGTAGAATTCTCGATGGATATTTTCCTTTTTCTATAATTTTCTTGACTGTTCCATACAGCGAAGTAGATGTTAATGTGCATCCCACAAAGAGAGAGGTTAAGTTTCAAAAGGAGAAAGAAGTATACGAGTTTGTATTTAGGAGTATAAGAGAAGCTTTGGACGAAGAGGAAAAGAAATTCTTCATCAATATGAAAGCGCCAGAAACAGAAAGTAAGGAATACAAAAGTGATTCTCAAATAACATTAGATAGAGAAATCCTTTCTTTACCCCTTGAATTTAAACCTTACAAATCGGAAAAAAAATTATCAGAGGCAGTAAGCGAATATATTCCTTTAAGATCAGGTTTTCGAATAGTAGGACAAATATTTGATAATTATATAATCTTAGAAACAAAAGATAAGGTTTATATAATAGACCAGCATGCAGCTCATGAGAGAATAAAATATGAAGAGTTGAAAGAAGAATTGAATTTAGGATATATTCAAAATGTAGAGATCCTTTTCCCTGTAGTTATTGAGGTTTCAGAAGAAGAGAAAATCCTATTAGATAAATATAAAGATTTGTTAGAGAGATTTGCCTTTTCTTGGGAAGATTTTGGACCATATCATATAAGGATTGTCAAGGTTCCATATGAATTTTTAAATTTTGATTCAAAATCAATTGAAAATCTTTTTCGTGAAATAATATCAGATATAAGTGAAAAAGATCTCTCAAAATTAGAAGATAAGATAATCAAAAGTATGGCATGTCATAGTGCTGTAAGAAGTGGTAATATCCTCATTAGAGAGGAGATGGAGATGCTTATAAAATTAATCTTTGAGAAAAATATCCCTTTAACCTGTCCTCACGGAAGACCCTACATATGGGAAATTAGTAGAGAGGATTTAGAGAGGTATTTTCACAGGAGATGAAGATACCCTTAGCAGTTATTCTTGGTCCAACAGGTACTGGAAAAACAGATCTTTCTCTCGAGCTTGCTAAATATCTTCCTGTAGAAATTGTCTCTGTGGATTCCATGCAGGTTTATCAGGGTATGGATATTGGCACTGCAAAACCCTCTTTAGAAGATAGGAAAAGAGCACCTCACCATTTAATAGATATAGTTCCACCAGATTATTTCTTTACTGTTGCAGAGTTTAAAGAGAGGGCTTTAAAAGCTATAGATGAGATATATGAAAGAGGCCATTATCCTCTGCTTGTAGGGGGAACTCCTCTCTACTATAAAGTACTATTTGGAGAATTTTCTATTCCTCATGTTCCTCCTGATTTAGAGTTTAGAAAGAAGATGAGAGAGATAGCAGAAAGAGAAGGGGAATACAAATTATATGAGGAGTTAAAAAAAGTAGATCCTAAGACTGCATCTAAGGTTCATCCAAGAGACTTAAAGAGGATAATTAGAGCTCTTGAGGTATATCACAAAGTTGGTAAACCTATAAGCGAAATAGCAGGAGAGAAAAAGGAAGATAGATTTTTTGTCTCTAAAATAGGTCTCTATATGCCAAGAGAGTTACATTATAAGATCTTAGAGCAAAGAGTTGATAAAATGATTGAAAAGGGATTGATTGATGAAGTTAGAAACCTTTATTTGAAAGGCATAGATGAGCGTTTTGTTTCTATGCAAGGTATAGGTTATAAAGAGTTATTAAAATATTTGAAAGGAGAACTTACTCTTGAAGAGAGCATAGATCTTATAAAAAAGAGAACAAAAGAGTTTGTAAAAAGACAATATACATGGTTTAAAAAGTATAAGGATATTCATTGGTTTGATGTTTCTCAATATTCTCTTTCACAACTTGCTAAATTAGTTTATAATACCATAATAAACGATTGGGAGAGTCAAGGTTATAGATATCAAGATCAGGAAGGAGTGGATAAAGTTAATGATTAAGAGAGCAAAAAGGATTGAAAATCTACCACCATATTTATTTGCTCGCATAGATCAATTAAAAGAGGAAGCTATAAAAAGAGGAATTGATGTGATTAGTCTTGGAATTGGTGATCCTGACCAACCTACTCCAATGCCTGTAGTACAAAAATTATGTGAAGAAGCATTAAATCCTGAAAATCATAGGTATCCTTCCTACGAAGGTTTATTAGAATATCGTAAAGCAGTGGCAGATTGGTATAAATATAGGTTTAATGTGGAGTTAGACCCTAAAAGAGAGGTATTATCTCTCATAGGTTCTAAAGAGGGATTAGTACATATGATATGGGGACTTGTAGATAAAGGAGACATAGTCCTATGTCCGGATCCTGGTTATCCTGTTTATAGAATTTCCACCTTACTTGCTGAGGGAGAACCTTATTCCATACCGCTTAAAATTGAGAATAGGTTTCTTCCCAAATGGGAAGATATTCCATCGGATATTGCTAAGAGAGCTAAGGTTATGTTCTTGAATTATCCTAGTAATCCTACTGGGGCAGTAATAGATAAAAAAGGATTGGAAGAAGCTGTAAGATTTGCAAAAGAGTATGATATCGTCATTTTATATGATAATGCGTATTCAGAGATAACTTTTGATGGATTTGTAGCTCCCTCTATCCTTGAGGTTGACGGGGCTAAGGACATTGCTGTAGAGTTTAGCTCTCTTTCAAAGACCTTCAATATGACTGGATGGAGAATAGGTTATGCGGTGGGTAATGCAGATTTAATTTCCATTCTTTCTACAGTTAAAACTAATGTGGATTCAGGTGTTTTTCAGGCAATACAGTATGCTGCTATTGAGGCTTTAAATAATTTAAGAGACTTTCCAAAAGAAAGTGTAAAAATTTATCAAAAAAGAAGAGATATGGTACTTGATGCTTTTAAAGGTATGGGGGTTGACATACTACCCCCAAAGGGTACTTTTTATGTTTGGGTTCCTGTTCCTGAAGGGTTTACCTCTACTGATTTTGCGGCATTTCTTTTAGAGGAGATTGGAGTACTTGTAGTGCCTGGTATTGGTTATGGAGAATATGGAGAAGGATATATAAGAATCTCAACTACTATAAATGAGAATAGGTTAATTGAAGCTCTGAAAAGAGTTAAAGAATTTTTTGGGAGGGATGATTGGAAATCGAAAAAGCCATCCTTGTTGCTAAAGTAAGTGATTTAGAAGAATTAGAAGAACTTAAATTACTTTCTAAAACTGCAGGAGTAAAAGTACAAAAGGTCTTGCTTTTTGGTGGAGATCCTGATCCTGCTTCGTTTTTAAGAAGTGGTAAATTAGAAGAATTGAAATATTTGGTTATAGAAGAAAGAGCAGATTTAGTTATATTTAGCAATGATCTAACGCCTGTGCAACTACGGAATTTAGAGAAGGAAATACCTACGAAGATAATAGATAGGACAATGTTGATTCTTGATATTTTTGCTCAACATGCAAGAACTAAAGAAGGAAAAATTCAGGTAGAACTTGCACAATTAGAATACTTACTTCCAAGGCTTGTTGGAAGAGGGGAGGCTTTGTCCAGACTTGGAGGAGGTATAGGTACTAGGGGGCCAGGCGAAACTAAGCTTGAGATTGATAGAAGAAAAATTAGAAGGAGGATATATGCTCTAAAAAGAGAATTAGAAGATATAAAGAAAGAAAGGGAGATTCAAAGAAAGAAAAGGCTAAATCTTCCTCAAGTTGCTCTTGTAGGATATACCAATGCTGGAAAGTCAACTCTATTTAATCTGTTAACGGGAGCAAATGTCTTAGTTGAAGATCTGCTATTTGCTACTTTAGATCCTACAGTGAGAAAAATTAATTTTAGGAATAATTGGGAGGTTTTAATATCTGATACTGTTGGTTTTATAAGAAACTTACCTGAAGAGTTATTGACTGCTTTTAGAGCAACTCTTGAAGAGATATACTATGTGGATTTGATACTTCATGTGATAGATGTATCAGACAAGAACTTTAGAAAGCAAATAGAGGTTGTGGAATCTGTCTTAGAGGAAATGGGCATAGAAGAGAAGCCTATAATTAGGGTATATAATAAAATCGACCTTTTAACTAAAGAAGAGATTCGATATTTAAGGCAGGAGTTAGATTATAGACCTTCAGTGTTTATTTCTGCAAAAGAAAGAATAGGGATAGAAAGGTTAAAAGATCTAATCGTAAGTGAACTTCTGAAAGGTGTGAGAAGATATAAGATTAATATCCCCTATGACAAATATAATGTATTTCAGAAATATAAGGGAAAGTTATATATAGAGGAAGAAAATTATAGGGAAGATTTTGTTGAAATAAAAGCTCGAATACCTAAGGAGTATAGAAAATTACTTGAAGAGTTAAGATGACAATAGCTTACACATAGTTAGGCCGTTTTCTAACATGTGATCGTTGTTGAAGAATATATAAACTTTGTCTACGCTCAGTTTTTTAATCCTGTCTGCATATTCTTTTAACTCTTCTTCTGTATATTTATAAGAATACCATCTGTTTTTTCCATGAAATCTTAGATACGCCTTATTTGTTGTTACAATGATCTCATCTGGAAGTTTTGGAGCACTTACTGAAACGAAAGTTATGTTATTTTCTTTTAGTTTTTCTATAATCTCTTCTTTAAACCAATCTATTTTTCTGGGTTCAAAGGCAAATTTGTCGTTTATTTGAGTAAATTGATGGAAGTCTATTATTTTTGAAAGATTTTCGGATCCTAGACTAGGAGGAATTTGAAATAGATAAAGATCTATAAAAGGTTCTAAAGGTTCAAATAGTTTGTAAAATTTCACCCAATTTTCTTGGGCATCTTTACTGAATTTGTAAAGATGAGTTATAGATCTATGTACTTTTATCACAAATCTCAACTTATGACCATATTCAATCCATTTCAGGATGGTCTTTTCTCTAGGAAAATGGTAAAAACTGCTATTAACTTCAATGGCGTTAAAAGGAGTGTTTTCTATGTACCACTCTAAATCTCTTTTAGGATTCCAACTGTAACTCCATCCTGATGTGCCTATTAAAATTTCCATGTTTTTATTATATACTATAATTGACTTTTTAAAATAATTGTTTTATACTAACTTGACTTTTCAGCAATATTTATTTTTGTACCTTCACGATTTTATTCTTTTTTTCTAATGTAAATATGATTTCTTTAATTTACTAAAACTTTTAGAAATTTTTCCAAAAAGGAGGTTAAGTAAAGGGATGTCTTATGAGGATTTAGTACTCAAAACTAGAGCAGAGTTGGTAGAAATAGCCAGAGAATTAAAAATACCTGGTTATTATCGTATGACGAAAGAAGAAATGATAGAGGCTATTAGTAGGAAGTTAGAAGAGGGGGGAGAAATTTCTGAACTATCTAAAGATAGAGTTTCTTCTGTTGTTACCGAAAAAGAAGAGGTAGAAGAAAAAGAAGCAACTGTTGAGGAAAAAGTTGAAGAAAAAAAGGAAGAAAAGCAGGAGCAAAAGGATAAGGTTATTATTGACGGTTTTGAATGTATATATAGAGAGGGCTATTTGGAAATCACAGAAGATGGTTATGGCTTTATTAGGAAAAATTTTAAGCCCAGTGATGAAGACGTATATATTTCCGCCTCACAGATTAAAAAATTTGGTTTAAGATATGGAGACTTAATTGGAGGAATGGTACGTCCTCCAAAAGAAAATGAAAGATGGTATGCTATTCTAAGAATTGACACTGTAAATGGAAGAGATTTAATGCATTCGAGACAAAGGCCTAAATTTGATGATTTAATTCCTTATCATCCTACTGAAAGATTAAAGCTTGAGACTACTCCTGATGAGGTAGATACGAGACTAATAGATCTTCTTGCTCCTATAGGAAAGGGTCAAAGAGGATTGATTGTTTCTCCACCAAAAGCTGGTAAGACTACTTTATTAAAGAAAATAGCAAATGGAATATCTGCAAATCATAAAGAGGTAAAATTATTTATCCTACTAATAGATGAAAGGCCTGAAGAAGTTACAGATTTCAGAAGATCAGTTCAAGGAGAGGTTATTGGTTCTACTTTTGATGAACCACCTGAGAGGCATATCCAAGTAGCTAAGCTTGTATTAGAGAGAGCTAAGAGGCTTGTAGAGTATGGCGAACATGTGGTAATTTTACTTGACAGTATTACAAGATTAGCAAGAGCTTATAACTGGGCTGTACCTTCTAGTGGTAGGACTCTTTCGGGTGGAGTCGAACTTGCAGCCCTACATCATGCAAAGGAGTTTTTTGGAGCTGCAAGAAATATTGAAGATGGCGGTAGTTTAACTATTCTTGCTACAGCTTTAATAGAAACAGGAAGTAGAATGGATGATGTCATTTTTGAAGAGTTCAAAGGTACTGGAAATATGGAACTGGTTTTAGATAGGAAACTTGCTGATAGAAGAATCTTTCCTGCAATAAGTATATCAAGGTCTGGTACAAGAAAGGAAGAATTATTGTATCCTGAAGATCAGTTAAGAAAGATATGGTTCTTAAGAAGAACCCTAATAGGTCAAGAAGAGGGAGAGGCAATAGAAGGGCTTAAGAGAATGCTTAGAGAGACGAGAAATAATGAAGAATTTTTAAGGGTTATTGACGGAATAATTAAGAAGAGTAATACTATTAGAAGATAGATTATTGATCTATTAATTATTAATTTATGAGGTAAGGAGAAGTGAAAAGAATAGCGATTAGAGTCCTGATTAGTTTTTTGTTAATATTCATTATTTTTTTGTTTTTCTTTCTTCCTTTAAAAACTAAAGTAGTATTATATACTTATAATCCAGACACTCAAAACCTCAAAAAAAGTGACTCTGAAATTGAGACTACTTTAGCCGAAAGGCTAATCTTTAGAGATAGTATTTACAAAAAGGTTATATTGAATTTGATTGATGAGTCAAATAAAAATCAGTATCACTTTCCTATACCGAGAGGTACAAAACTCTTAAGTTTGAGTGTAAAAGATGGTATAGCTTATGTAAATTTTTCAGAGGAATTTAGGAAGAATCATCCAGGAGGAAGTTTAGGAGAGATCTTAACAGTATATAGTGTTGTTAATTCATTAACTGAATTTCCTGAAATTAAAAAGGTCCAAATACTTATTGGAGGAGCCTTTGTCGAGACTCTAGCTGGACATGTTGATCTTACCTCTCCTTTAGAAAAAGATTTATCTATGGTTAGATAGAGATGAGGGTTGGCGTAATATCTGATATACATAGTAATTTGCCTGCTCTTGAGAGAGTATATAAAAATCTTGAAGGCGAAGTTGATGAAATATATTTTCTTGGGGATATAGTTGGATATGGGCCTTTTCCTAATGAGTGCGTAGATTATCTGAAAAAATTTAGTTTTAAAGTAATTGGTAATCATGATGCTGCTGTGGCTGGTATAAGGAGTTATGATGATTTTAATGAATATGCAAGATTTGCTATTGATTGGACAAAGGAAAATATTTCTATTGAGAATATCGAAAAGTTAAAAAATTTACCTCAAATAAAAGAATTAGAAGACCTATATCTTGTACATGGTAGTTTAAGAGATCCATTAGATGAGTATCTCATTAACTACTATTCTGTTTTTGCAAATTTTGAGTTAATGGAGAAAAATATTGCTTTTTTTGGACATACGCATCTTGCTGGTGTTTTTATCTTTTCTGAAAAAGAGAAGGAGATTTATTATGTAAGTTTTATAAATGAGGGAAAGCTAAAATTAGAAAGAGGTCATAAATACTTGATAAATCCTGGAAGTGTAGGACAACCAAGAGATGGTAATTGGAAATCAAGTTATGTAGTCTATGATACAAAGTCAAAGGTTATAGAATTTTACAGAGTAGAATATAATTTGGAGAGTTTGCAGAAGTATATGAAAATGTTAGGATTTCCTAGACACTTGTGGGAGAGATTGCAATACGGGAGGTGATTTTTATGAAACTTTTAGTAATGAGTGATACTCACGGAGATATTAGTTTTTGGGAACATGTTAGAAATTTTGTAGAGGAAAGTGATTACATAATCCATGCTGGAGATGTTCTTTATCATGGCCCAAGAAATCCACTTCCTTCAGGATATAATCCTCCTAAGCTTGCTGAGTTAATAAATAATTCTAAGCCCTTCTTTATAGCTAAAGGAAATTGTGATGCTGAAGTAGATCAGCTAGTTTTAAGTTATCCTATAGCATCTCCCTACATATTACTCTACTTTGACCCACTAAAGATTTTAGTGACTCATGGGGAGGATAAAGAAGAAAAAGATCTTTGGAATATGGCGGAAAAATATGACGTAAATGTCTTGATTTTTGGGCATATACATACTCCTGTTTTGAAGAAAGAAAAAAATAGAATACTTTTAAATCCAGGAAGTCCCTCTCTTCCAAAAGTTCCTCATAAGACTATTGCCTTAATAGATGGTAAAAAAATATCAATTCTAGATATAATCAATAAAAAAGAGCTTTATTCTTTAGAGGTGTAGTTAAAATTGTTGTTATCTCTTGACTTAAGAAAAATTTTTTTATAATATTATCTTAGCTATCGGGGCATGGCGCAGTTGGTTTAGCGCGCCTGGTTTGGGACCAGGAGGTCGCTGGTTCAAGTCCAGCTGCCCCGACCAGTTAAGAGAAAAAGAGCGGGAGTAGCTCAGGGGTAGAGCATCAGCCTTCCAAGCTGAGGGCCGCGGGTTCAAATCCCGTCTCCCGCTCCAAAATTTTAAATGGGCTTTGCGCCCATAGCTCAGGTGGACAGAGCGGCAGACTTCGAATCTGCAAGTCGGAGGTTCAAGTCCTCCTGGGCGCGCCAAAAGTCGTGGGAAAGTAATGAATGGTGAACGTAGCTCAGTATGGCAGAGCGCTGGGTTGTGGCCCCAGTGGTCGCGGGTTCAAATCCCGCCGTTCACCCCAGATATAGATAAAAGCGCCCGTAGCTCAGTAGGATAGAGCAACGGACTTCTAATCCGTGGGTCGGGGGTTCGAATCCCTCCGGGCGCGCCATTCTTGGGCCGTTAGCTCAACTGGCAGAGCACCTGACTCTTAATCAGGGGGTTGCAGGTTCGACTCCTGCACGGCTCACCAGTTGTGCGAGGGTGGCGGAATGGCAGACGCGCTAGACTTAGGATCTAGTGGGATTTCCCGTGTGGGTTCAAATCCCACCCCTCGCACCAAAAAAGTAGTGAAGAATTTGGGTGCGGGAGTAGCTCAGGGGTAGAGCGTCTCCTTGCCAAGGAGAAGGCCGCGGGTTCAAATCCCGTCTCCCGCTCCAAAATTTTATATATAATGTATCAAACAGCCTCAGATTTACATCTGAGGTATTATTTTGTTATAGGGAGGTTAGATTGATGCCAATTAATGAATCAAGTTTCAAATATGAGATAGAAAAACTTCAAGGAAGCAGAATAAAAGTAAACGTAGAGGTAGATGCAAAAGAAAGAGAGCAGAGTTTAGAAAGGGCTTATAAAAATTTAGTAAAAAGATATCAGGTTCCTGGTTTTAGGAAGGGTTATACACCTCGTCCTGTACTTGAAAAGTACTTGGGTAGTGAGGCTTTTGAGGATGAGGCAATAAGAATAGTTGCGAGAGATATTTTAAATATGATTCTTAAAAACGAAAAACTCACACCTTTACAAGATCCTTATTTTGATTTGTTACCTGAAGGTTGGAAAGAAAACGAAAATTTGAAATTCTCTATTGTGATTGAGATACCCCCTGAATTTAAGCTTGGGAATTATAAGGGCTTTTCAATAAAGAGAGAAAAAATTGAGGTTTCAGAAGAAGAGGTTGATAGAGTAATAGAACAAATTGAACTTCAACTCAGTAAGTTAAATTCTGTGGAAGATGGAAGTGTAGAAAAAGGTGACGTGGTTTATCTTGAAAGGGAAAAAGAAGATGGTACTCAGCTTCCGCCTTTATGGTTTACTCTTAATGGGCAGATGCTACCAGATTTAGAAGAGAAGTTAATTGGAATGAAGGTAGGGGAAGAGAAAATTATAGAAGTGAATTTTCCTGAAGATTTTTATGAGAAGGAAATTGCTGGACAGACCTTGCCTTTAAAATGGAGAGTTAAGAAGATTTGGAGATATGAAAAACCCGACGAAGAAACTTTTCTTCAGAAAGTAAATGCGAATTCTTTAGAGGAGTTTAGAGAAAGAGTGAAAGAAAGTATTAGAGAAGAGAGAGAAAGACTAGAGAAAGATAGGCTTTTTGCAGAGATACTGGATAAGATATTGGAGACTACCGAACTTGATCCTCCTCTAAGTTATGTGCATTATTTGGCAGAAAATATATTGAAAGAATTTCTTAGCGAACTAAATAAAAAAGGCTTAAATTTGGAAGACTATCTTGCCCAAAGGGGTATTAATAGAGATGAATTTGTAAACAATGTAATAGAGGATGCAAGGAGAAGAATTAAAATAGAAATGATTCTTGATAAAATTGCTGAGGTTGAGAACATTGATGTTTCTGAAGAAGAAGTAGAAAATGTGATAAAAGAAATTGCAGAAAATGAGGGTAAGGATTATAAAGAAATTAGAAGAGAGTTAGAGAGGGAAGGTACAATTAACACTTTAAAAAGAAATATGCTTAGAGAAAAAGTGAGGGAATTTTTGATAAAAGAAAATGTTGTAGAGGAGGAATGATGAGAAATGTTAGTTCCGATTGTAATTGAACAGACCCCAAGGGGCGAAAGAGCCTATGATATATATTCTCGCCTTTTGAAGAGTAGAATAGTTTTTTTAGGAACAGCAATTAATGATGAGGTAGCAAATTTAGTAGTTGCTCAGCTTTTATTTTTAGAGTCAGAAGATCCTGAGAAAGATATATATCTTTACATAAATAGTCCAGGTGGTGAGGTTTCCGCAGGCCTTGCCATCTATGATACTATGAGACATATAAAACCTAAGGTGGCCACAGTTTGTGTAGGGCAAGCTGCAAGTATGGCTGCTATCTTACTTGCTGCAGGAGATAAAGGCAAGCGATATGCATTACCTCACTCGAGAGTGATGATTCATCAACCTCTTGGAGGAGCTTATGGACCTGCAGCTGATATAGAGATCCACACTAGGGAGATTTTAAAAATCAAGAGAGTTTTAAACGAAATTTTAGCCCACCATACTGGTCAACCTATAGAAAAGATTGAAAGAGATACTGATAGAGATTTCTTTATGTCTGCTTATGAAGCAAAAGAGTATGGTATTGTGGATGAGGTTTTAGAAAGTAAAAAAGAATAGGAGATGATCTATGAGCGATAGAGATATTCGCTGTTCTTTCTGTGGAAGGACACAAAAAGAGGTTAAAAAATTAATTGCAGGACCAGGTGTATATATATGTGACGAATGTGTGAAATTAGCTTATGACATCATAGAAGAGGATGAAGAAGAGGACGTAACTGAGGAATTTGAAGATTTTGTTTTGCCAAAGCCTCATGAGATAAAAAATTTTCTTGACCAGTATGTGATAGGACAAGAGAGAGCTAAGAAAATTTTATCAGTTGCTGTTTATAATCATTATAAACGAATATTTATGAAATCCAAAATAACAGAAGATGTGGAAATACAAAAAAGCAATATTTTGCTTATTGGTCCTACGGGAGTTGGAAAAACCCTGTTGGCAGAGACATTAGCTAAGTTTCTTAAGGTACCTTTTGCTATAGCTGATGCTACAACATTAACAGAAGCTGGATATGTGGGTGAAGATGTAGAAAATATTCTTTTAAGATTAATTCAGAATGCAGATTGGGATATCAAAAGGGCCGAAAAGGGGATTGTTTACATAGATGAAATAGATAAAATCTCAAGAAAATCTGAAAATCCATCCATAACCAGAGATGTTTCAGGAGAAGGAGTACAACAAGCTCTTTTAAGGATAGTAGAAGGTACTATTGCAAATGTTCCACCTCAGGGTGGAAGAAAACATCCTTATCAAGAATTTATTCAGATAAATACTAAGGATATATTGTTTATAGCTGGTGGATCCTTTGAGGGCATAGAAAAGATTGTTGAGAAAAGATTGGATGTTTCTAGTATAGGATTTGGAGCTCAAATAGAGCCTAAAAATCGTAAATCTCTAACTCAAATCTTGAATCATATTATTCCCGAGGATCTTATTAAATTTGGGATGATTCCCGAATTTGTAGGAAGATTCCCTGTAGTTGCAGTATTAGAGCCTTTAAGTGAGGAAGCCCTTTTGAAAATTTTAACTGAACCTAAAAATGCCCTTGTTAAACAATATAAAGCATTACTCTCCATAGAAGGGGTAGAGATTGACTTTACTGATGAAGCTTTGAGGTCTATAGTAAAGGAAGCTCTTGAGAAAGCTACAGGTGCAAGAGGACTTAGAGCAGTAATGGAGGAATTAATGTTGGATTTAATGTATGAACTTCCTAATCTTGGTATTAAGAGATTTACAATAACCCCTGAACTGGTTTATAATCGAGGGAAAATTTCTCAGGAGTTATTAAAAAAGCTTGCTGGATAAAGGGGGCTGTAAGTAATGAAAGAGAGTATGCCTTCGGTCTATTCTTTTAATGAGGTGGAAGATAAGTGGTATAAATATTGGCTTGAAAAGGACTATTTTCATGCTGATGTAGACAAAAACAAAAAACCTTATTCCATAGTGTTGCCCCCTCCTAATATTACTGGATCTCTTCATATGGGACATGCTCTTAATGCTACCATCCAAGATATTCTTATAAGATGGAGAAGAATGCAGGGGTTTAATGCTTTGTGGATACCAGGTACAGATCATGCTGGTATAGCCACCCAGATGGTAGTGGAAAGGGAACTCTTAAAAGAAGGTAAAACAAGATGGGATCTTGGTAGAGAGAAGTTTCTTGAAAGGGTATGGCAATGGAAAGAGAAATACGGAAATACTATTGTGGAACAGTTGAAGAGGTTGGGAGTTTCATGTGACTGGAAAAGATTTAGATTTACTATGGATGAAGTCTATTCGAGGGCTGTCATAAAAGCTTTTGTGGAGTTATACAAAAAAGGATATATCTATAAAGGTGAAAGGATTATTAACTGGTGTCCTCGTTGTAAAACTGCTCTTTCTGATCTCGAAATAAAATATGTGGAAGAGAATTCTTTTCTTTGGCATATAAAGTATCCCTTACACAATGAGGATGGTTATGTGATAATAGCTACAGCAAGACCTGAAACTATGCTTGGAGATACAGCGGTTGCAGTTAATCCAGAAGATGAAAGATATAAAAATTTAATAGGTAAAAAGGTAGTGTTACCTCTCGTAGGAAGGGTAATTCCAATAATTGCTGATGAGCATGTGGATCCCTCTTTTGGTACAGGAGCATTAAAAGTTACACCAGCTCATGATGCTGATGATTTTGAGATTGGTAAAAAACATAATTTAGAATTTATCTCTGTTATAGACGAAAATGGAATAATGAATGAAAATGCAGGAAGATACAAAGGATTGAATGTTTTTGAATGTAGGAAGAAAATTGAGGAAGATTTAGAAAAAGAAGGATATTTATTGAAAAAAGAACCTTATATACATGATCTTGCCACTTGCGATAGATGTGGAACTCCTATTGAACCTTTAATTTCGAAGCAATGGTTTATGAGAATGGAAAATATTGCAAAGCCTGCTATAGAAGTTGTAGAAAAAGGAGAAGTTAAATTTGTACCTGATCGCTGGAAGAAGGTTTATTTTGATTGGATGTATAACATAAAAGATTGGTGTCTTTCAAGACAGCTTTGGTGGGGACATAGGATACCAGCATGGTATTGTGAAGATTGTGGGCATATTAATGTAGAGGAAAAACAACCCGAAAAATGCGAAAAATGTGGTTCTAAAAACCTAAAACAAGATGAAGATGTATTAGATACCTGGTTTAGTTCGGCATTGTGGCCTCTTGGAACCTTAGGATGGCCTGAGGATACTGAAGATTTGAATTATTTTTATCCCACTTCAGTTCTAAGTACTGCAAGAGACATTATAAACCTCTGGGTTGCCAGAATGATTATGATGGGGCTTGAGTTTAAAGGAGACATTCCATTTTATTATGTTTATGTGCATCCTACGGTTCTCACTAGGGAAGGTAAAAGAATGAGTAAATCTAAAGGGACTGGTGTAGATCCCTTAGAACTCATAAATAAATATGGGGCGGATGTAACAAGATTTGGTCTTGCTATTCAGTGTACCGAAATGCAGGATCTGAGATTCCATGAGGAGAATTTTGAGAATACTAAGAATTTCACAAATAAAATATGGAATGCTGCAAGATTTGTAATCTCAAATTTAGATTTTAATTTAAATTACAATGAGGTGGATCTTAGTAAGCACTCCTTATCTTTGAGTGATAAATGGATATTAACTAGGTTGCAGAAAGTAATTCGTGAGGTTACTGAGCATCTGGAGAATTTTAGGTTTAGTGAATATGTTAAGACTATTTATAACTTCTTTTGGTCCGAATTTTGTGATTGGTATATTGAGCTTTCAAAGCCGAGACTTTCTAGTACCGAAGATCCAGAGAGTAAATTAATTGCACAAGTTATTCTTTGGAGAGTATTAAAAGAAAGTATGCAACTTTTACATCCCGTTATGCCTTTTATTACAGAAGAGATATGGCAAAAGCTCCCATCAACTGATGAGAGTATAATGATTTCAAAATGGCCAGAACCAAATGAATCATTAATAGACGAAGAAGCCGAAAGAGATATGATATTTCTTATGGACTCTATAAGAAGTATAAGAGCAATAAGATCAGAATTTAATATTTTACCTAATGAGGTTATTAATGTGGAATTTAGCACACCTAATAAATATAAGGAGGTTATTCTTCAAGGATATTCCGGTTACTTCTATACTCTTGCAAAGGCTAAGCTCTCTAGTACTTCAGAAAAGAAGGATCTCAAACATGTAGCCCATAAGATTGTAGAGGATGTGAATTATTATGTGAATTTAGAAGGTTTAATAGATATAAATAAAGAGCGCGAAAAAGTGAAAAAAGAAATAGATGATGTCTCTTTATTAATAGAGAAGATAGAAAAGCGTTTGTCAGATAAAAATTTCATAGAAAAAGCTCCTACAGAGGTTGTTGAAAAAGAAAAAGAGAAATTAGAAAATCTTAAGAAGAAATTTGAATTTTTACAGGAGAGATATAAGACTTTAGAATAACTAGGAGGTCCACATGAAGGGGCTTAGTTTTAAAGGTGGTGTACATCCTCCCGAAAAGAAAGAACTTTCTAAGGATATACCTATATCTAGATTACCTCTTCCAGACAAACTGATCATTTTTACATGGCAACACACAGGAGCCCCTAATGATCCTTTAGTGAAAGTAAAAGATTATGTATATAAAGGGCAAAAAATAGGAGATAAACAAGCATATGTTTCAGCCCCTATTCATGCTCCTACTTCAGGTATTGTTAAAAGAATTGGTCTTTATCCCCATCCAACAGGAAAACAGATTTTGGGCATAGAAATAGAACCTGATGGAAAGGATGAAGTTTATCCCGAAATTACTCCTTCTTTAAATTGGCAAAATCTTTCACCTGATGAGATTAAAACTAGAATTAGAGAAGCTGGTATTGTTGGCCTTGGAGGTGCAGCTTTTCCTACTCATGTTAAGGTTTCTCCTCCTCCTGAGAAGAAGATAGATACTGTTATTTTAAATGGGGCAGAATGTGAGCCTTACTTGACTATTGATTATAGATTGATGTTAGAAAAACCAGAACTAATAATAGAGGGTTTACGTATTTTAATGTATGTTCTTGGAGTGAAGAGAGGAATTATAGGAGTTGAGGATAATAAGAAAGACGCAGTTGAAGTCCTGAAAAAATATGCAGATAGTGATATTGAGATAGTTACTTTACCTACAAAGTACCCTCAAGGATCGGAAAAGCATCTTATAAAAGCAATATTAGATAGAGAAGTACCATCTGGTGGTCTTCCTATGGATGTAGGAGTGGTAGTGAATAATGTGGGTACAGCGGCAGCCATAGCTGAGCATTTCAGAACGGGGCTTCCTTTAATCTCTAGAGGTGTTACTGTTACAGGAGAAGGTGTTAATTCTCCTAAAAATGTGGAGGTTTTAATAGGTACTCCTGTAATAAAATTGATAGAACATGCAGGAGGCTTTAAAGGTAAACCTGGAAAAATTTTATTTGGGGGACCTATGATGGGAGTTGCTATATACGACTTAAATATTCCAATAATTAAGGGTACATCTGGAGTAGTAGTATTTCCAGAGGAGAAAGTAGAATATTATGAACCAATACCTTGTGTAAGATGTGGAAAATGCTTAGATGTATGTCCAATGGGACTTATGCCAACAACGTTAGCGAGATATGTTAAAAAAGGTAAATTAATCGAAGCGGAAGAATTGGGAATATTAGATTGTATTGAATGTGGCTCTTGTAACTATATATGTCCCTCGAGAAGACCTCTTCTTCAATGGATTAGGGTAGGAAAGGCTGATGTTTTGGCAAAGAGAAGAAAGTAAAGGGAGGAGAACTATTTATGGAATTAGAAAATGAAAAACTAATTGTTTCTTCCTCTCCTCATATTTTTACCCATGAAGATACTTCTTACGCAATGAAGCAAGTAATCTTTGCACTTTTGCCTGCTACTCTTGGAGGTATATACTTTTTTGGTATCTACTCTCTTATAGTAATAATTGTGAGTGTTATTTCTTCAGTTTTATGGGAAGCTCTTGCCTTATATATTAGAAGAAAACCACTTACTATACTTAAAGACTATAGTGCTGTAGTTACTGGGCTTTTGCTTGCATTAATTCTACCCCCAAATGTTCCTCTTTGGATTCCTATAATTGGAACAGGTGTAGCAATATTACTTGCTAAGCAGGTTTTTGGGGGAATTGGGGAAAATTTTTTAAATCCTGCTCTTGTAGGGAGAGCATTTCTCTTATCTTCTTATCCTCAAATCATGACTTCTTGGGTAAAGCCCATAAATGGTTTAGGTTTTATGTCTAATGTTTCTACTGCCACACCTCTTGCCATAGAAAAGCTTAAACTTGCAGGATATTCTTTACCAAGCTATTGGGAACTTTTTATAGGAAACAGAGCTGGTTGTATCGGAGAAACATCAGTTTTACTCTTACTTTTAGGTGGTTTATGGCTTATCTATAAAAATATTATTGATTGGAAAATTCCAGTTTCTTTTATTTTGACAGTATTCATAGTTTCATTCTTGGTAGGTAAAGATCCTATCTTCCATATATTATCAGGAGGTTTATTTTTAGGAGCATTTTTTATGGCTACAGATTGGGTAACTACCCCGTTGACCTCGAAAGGTAGGCTAATTTTCGGTATAGGGGCAGGTTTATTTACTATAGTTATAAGATTTTGGGGGGCTTATCCTGAGGGTGTTTCTTATGGGATTCTTGTTATGAATGCCTTGACTCCTCTGATTGATAACCTTGTAAAACCTCGTAGATTTGGAGAGGTGAAAAAATGAAAAACATCCTAAGATATGGGTTAACTTTATTTATTATTTGTGCAATAGCCGGTGGTGTTCTTGCTTATACCTATGAAACCACACAGAAGGTTATAGAAGCTAATAAAATAAGAGAGAAAATAATGTTACTTAAAGAACTTATTCCTGATGCTTCAGATTTTGTGTCGTCATCAAATAAGCCAAATAGTTTTGATCCCCTGGTTACCATAAAGGAAATATATATAGCAAAAAAGGATGGAAAAGATGTAGGAAGAGTTTGGGAAGTGTCTACCAAAGGATATAGTAGTGATATAGTATTACTTGTTGCAATAAATGATAGCGGAGCAATAGAAAAAGTAAAGGTTGTATCCCAACAGGAGACTCCTGGTCTTGGTACTGAGGTTACGAAAGATGATTTCTTAGCACAGTTTATAGGTAAGAAAGAAGCAAATTTAGAAGTTAAGAAGAACGTTAAGCCTGTTTCAGGTGCAACCATATCCTCTTCGGCAGTAGTCAGAGCAATTAATGAGGTTTTAAAGCATAATAAGATTTAGGGGGGGGTAAGATATGAAAGACTTTCTTAAGTATGTAGTTAATGGTATTTTTAAGGAGAATCCTGTACTCATATTGATGATAGGTCTCTGTTCTGTACTTGCAGTATCTACAAGCGTACAGAATGCAATTGGAATGGGACTTGCTTTTTCCTTTGTGATGATTTTTTCTAACATTTTTGTTTCTTTATTGAGACCCATAACCCCAAATGAGATAAGAATACCTGTTTTTATTATTGTAATTGGTACTTTTACTACAATTGTTGACTTGGTAATCTCAGCTTATTTTCCAGAGCTTTATAAGGCGTTGGGTATATTTATTCCTTTAATCGTGGTAAATTGTATTATTATTGGGAGAGCAGAAGCTTTTGCATATAGGCACAATGTTTTAGAGTCCATTGCCGATGGAATTGGTATAAGTATAGGTTATATTTGGGCTATTGTGGCTCTTGGTTTAATCAGGGAATTCTTAGGAAATGGTACTATCTTGGGAAAAACTTTGTTCAGTTGGTTTAATCCAGCTAAGGTATTTACAATGCCTCCAGGAGCTTTTTGGGGTATAGGCCTATTGATAGGTTTGTTAAAGTGGTTTGAAAAGAGGATGGGTAGGAGGTAATAATTATGAATATAATAGGCAAACTTTTTATGCTTTTCATATCTGCCTCTCTAATAAATAATATTGTTTTCATGAGATTTTTAGCTTTGTGTCCTTTTGTAGGAATGAGTACTCAGATTGAAACCTCTATAGGTATGGGGGCTGCCGTTACTTTTGTTATGGTAATGGCTTCAGTGGTTACTTTCTTCATCTACTACTATATATTAGTGCCTTTAAATTTATTATTTCTAAGGACTATTGCTTTTATCCTTGTTATTGCAGTTTTGGTTCAATTGGTAGAAATGGTTATAAAAAGGTTCTTGTCAGGGTTATATAAAGCTATGGGAATATATTTACCTCTAATAACTACTAACTGTGCTATACTTGGGGTTACATTGTTGAATATAAATTATGGGCATAATTTAATAGAAGCTATAGTTTATTCTTTAGGTGTATCTTTGGGTTTTACTATTGCTTTGATTCTGCTTGCAAGTATAAGAGATAGATTATCATACTCAGATATACCTGAGTTTTGGAAAGGTTATCCTATAGTTTTTATCTCTGCCGGTCTTCTTGCTCTTATCTTTTTAGGTTTTCAAGGATTAGCGCATTAGGGGAGGTTCTAAGATATGGGACTAGTATTTATATCTTTAATGGTATTAGGCTTGATAGGACTCTTATTTGGAGTAGGCCTCGCAATTGCTGGAGAGAAATTGAAAGTAGAAACTGATCCGCGTATTGAAAAAATATTAAATGTACTTCCAGGGGCTAATTGTGGTGCTTGTGGATATCCTGGTTGTGAAGGGTTTGCAAAAGCAGTGGTAGAGGGGATAGCTCCTTATACTGGTTGTGTTGCTGGAGGAGAAAAGGTTGCTAAGGGTATAGCAGAGGTACTAGGATTAAATGAAAATATTACTATAACTAAAAATGTGGCTTTTCTTACTTGCCAAGGTGGGAGAGGAATAGCTCAGGATAGATATATTTATAAAGGTGTAGATACTTGTAAGGCTGCAAATATGGTTCAAGCTGGGTACAAAGGATGTACCACAGGATGTTTAGGATTTGGAGACTGTGTTAAGGTATGCCCCTTTGACGCAATTTATATGGGAGAAGATGGTCTTCCAAAGATAGATATTGAAAAATGTACAGGATGTGGCTTATGTGTAAAAGCTTGCCCAAGAGGAATTTTAACTCTTCTTCCTATCAATATACCTCTTCTTTTAGGATGTAGGTCAGAACTCCCAGGTCCTGAGGCTAGAAAAGTATGTTCTAAAGCATGTATAGGTTGTGGAATCTGCGAAAAAGTGTGTCCTAAGGGTGCTATAAAAATGGATGGAAGATTTCCTGTTATTGACTACAATCTTTGTGATGGCTGTGGAATCTGTGTGGAGAAATGTCCTACAAAGGCTCTCATATTACTAAAGAAATAAAGATAATTATTTCTCTTTTAGTTGTAGGGTTCTTACTTTTTTTATTTATAAAGAATTTTAATGAACAGAAAGAATATTACAAAAAGGGAATCTTGATGGATACTTTTGTGGAAATTAGAGTTTGGGGGAAAGATGGAGATAAAGCTGTAAGTGATTGTTGGGAAAAGTTAGAACATTTAGCTGATATTTTGGATAGATTTAATAAAAAAAGTGAGATATATAAGATAAATTCTAATTCAGGAAAGTGGGTAAAAGTATCAAAGGATACCATTGATGTGATAGAAAAAGCAATATATTACTCAAGGCTGACCGATGGCTATTTTGATCCTACAATTGCTCCTATTTTAGAGCTTTGGGGTTTTTATGATAAGGATTACAAAGTACCTGAGGAGGCTGTTTTGAGAAAAGAGTTAAAGAGGGTGGATTATAAGAAAATTCAAATAAAAGACAGTATGGTATTTGTTCCTAAAGGAATGGAAATTGATCTTGGAGGAATAGCAAAGGGCTATATCTTGGATAGACTATTATCATTATTGGGAAAATATAAGATAAGAGGTGCTCTTCTAAATATAGGTGGACAAATAGGGGTTTATGGTAGACCTAAAGAGGATAATAAGTGGGAGATAAGAATTAGAGATCCTCGTAGATTGGATGATTATATAGGATCAGTTTACATTAATGAAGGATCTGTAGCTACGTCAGGAGATTATGAGAGGTACTTTGTAAAAAATGGAGTGAGATACTGTCATCTGATTAATCCTAAAACAGGCTATCCCCAAGAAGAGATTATGAGTGTAAGTGTTATAAGTAAGAAGGCTGTAGAAGCTGATGCTTTATCTACAGCCTTTTTTGTGATGGGAGATAAAGCAATGTCTTATTGGCAAAAGTTTGCAGACTTGGGGGTTATAATTGTCTTTAAAGATAGGAAAATTTGGTATTCTCCCAACATATATTTTGTAAAAAAATGAAAACTGCGAATATTAGAAAAAATAGAGTATATTATATTTCTTTATTGGGATTGTTATTAGCTCTTGCTTGTGTGCTTTATTATTTAGAAAGCCTGTTTATAACTCCCTTTTTTCCTCTTCCTGGAGGTAAAGTAGGAATTGCAAATATAATCTCTTTAATTGCTGTATACATATTGGGTTTAAGAGAAGCATTGATTATAACTCTATTTAGGGTGATCATAGTAAACATTATATTAGGGGGTTTTTTAAACATATCTTTTTATTTAGGATTTTTTGGGGGAATGGGGAGCACTATAGTTATGGGAATACTAGCTAAGTCTAAAATTAGTTTAATCTCTAACAGTATAATAGGAGCTTTGACTCATAATTTTATTCAACTTATAATAGTGATGTTTTTTGTCTTTCATTCTGCTATTCTATATTATGCGCCTTTTTTAATAGTTTTTGGGGTTATAACAGGATTTTTTAATGGAGTAGTAGGGGGGTATGTATTGAAATTTATAGAGAAATATATTGGGGGTGAATTATGAGAAGAAACAAGACTTCTACAAGAATGTTTGTTCTTTTACTAATTTTAGGGTTTTTAGTAGGTGGGGTTTTAGCGGAAGCATTGTCAGATAAACTTGAATTTTTGAAGAGAGGAATAAGTATTGGCTTTTCTCCTGTTAATTTCGATTTTTATTTTTTTGTCTTTACTCTTGGATTTAATTTAAAGTTAAATCTTGGGAGTATCATAGGAATTTTGATTGTATTGCTTTTCTATAAGATATAGAGGTATAATTTAAATATGTCAGGGGTTAAAGAATTTTGGGAAGGATTGAAAAGTAAGGGTATATTTTTATATTTGGGTTTCATTATCTTATACTTTGTTTTTTTCTCTCTTGCAATTTTTATTACAGCTATGAATGGTTCTTTAAATATGTGGATTGAAAAAATAAAAATCTATGCTTTTATAACACCAAAAACTCCTGATTCTCAGGTATTAAAGATTATAGATGATCTGAAAGCAAACTTTCGTATAAAAGAAATAAGTTACATAACTCAGAAAGATGCGTGGGAGAAGCTAAAGGAGATTATTGGAAAGGAAAATGACATATTTGCATGGGGATCACCTGATAGTTTACCTAAAGCCTTAGAAATTACTCCTTTAAACCTTGATAATATTGAGTATTTATTAAGTTTTATTATGAATTATAACTTCGTAGAGGAAGTAAGATATTCTGAAGAGATGGTAAATCAATGGTATAAGCTTAATAGTGTTATAAACTATATTAAGAAGCTATATATCTACTTAGGTAGTCTTGCTTTTTTAATAATCTCAGTAGAACTTCTTGCTCATGCCCACTTGGCTTTTCCAAATTTCTCAGTATCTTCTCAAATATGGGAGAATATTTTTGTTACTCTTACATCGGCATTTATATCTTTTTTGTTAGTCTTTTTTATTTCTTCTTTTATAAAAGAGCAAGTAATGATTTATCTGCCGTATTTTGAATTTGTATTTGATATTAAGCATATTTTGGTTTGGCTTTTGTACTTTATACTCTCAAGCATAATAGTAAGCTTTACTTCTGCTTTAATGAGTTTTCAGAGACTAAAATGAGAGCCTTTATAAGTGTCATTTTGACATTAACATTGATAATAGTCTTAGCTTACGGGGCCGATACTTCATCTATAATTCTTCAGAAGCAAAAAGAATTGCAACAGAAACAAAAGCAAATTCAGTCCCTAAAACAGCAAATTAAAGCTTTGGAATCTACCGAATTCAATATTGTTCGTGAAATAAGCAAAATTGATTATGAACTTGACAGGGCAGAAAGGGAATTAAATGTTGCTGAGTCGAGATTAAGGGAAGCACAGGCTAAGTTAACTGTATTGTCTACACAGTTGAATATTCTTCAAAGAAATTTAAAATACAGAAGTTTGAATTTTAAGGAAAATTTAGGCGAATCTTATAAATTACTGCAGAGTAAAAACTCTTTTAGTCTAATATTTTTAAATGATCCTTTTTATCAGATAGCAGTTCCTTATTATTTAAAATCCCTTATGAAACTTGAAGCAGGAAGACTCAACAATCTAAATACTCAATGTAAAGACATTGAGCAAACAAAAAAGAAATGGGAAGAAGAAAAAAGAAATGTTGAGGCTTTAGTGAGAAGTATAGCTGAAAAAAAGGCCTATATAGAGAGGAAGAAAAATGAAAAATTAGCTTACTTAGAAAAAATTAGAACTCAAAAAAGATATCAGCAACAAGTAGTAGCAACTTTAGAAAGGGAATCGAAAGAGATAGAGCAGATGATTAGAAAATTGGCTTCTTCAAACATTCAAAAGGCTCAAAAGGGAAGGCTATCTTGGCCAGTTATTGGATCTATAACTTCGGGGTTTGGAATAAGAAGACATCCTATATTAGGTGGTGCTCCTCTTTTTCATACAGGAGTTGATATAGCTGCTTCTTATGGAACGCCCGTTAGAGCAGCAGCATCTGGTAGAATTATTTTTGCGGGTTGGTATGGAGGATATGGTAATATGGTTATAATTGATCATGGTGGTAAAATTTCTACTGTTTATGGACATCTTTCAAAAATTGTGGCAAGAGTGGGCGAAGAAATAGCTGAAGGAGATATAATAGGTTATGTGGGGACAACAGGACTTAGTACGGGGCCACATTTACATTTTGAAGTAAGGGTGAATGGAGATCCAGTAGATCCTTTAAGTTGGTTAATAAGATAAAAGGAGGATAAGATGAAAGTGAGAAAAAGATTTTGGCTTCTATTATTTGTTGTAATAATTGGTATAGGGTTTTTCTTTTTACCTAAGCTCACTAATGCAAAAGATTCTTTAGAGGATATTATTTCTAGCATAAGAGTATATATCGAAGCGTTGTATTATGTGAGAAATGCGTATATTGAGAAAAATCTTGATAACAAGAAGTTAGAATATGAATCCATAAAGGGCATGGTAAAAGCTCTTGATGATCCGTATACAGAGTTTTTTGATCCAAAGTCTTTTAAAACTTTTACTGAAGATATGCAGGGAGCATTTGGAGGAATAGGTATAAGAATAGAATCAAGGGATGGCAAGATCCTTGTAGTCTCTCCTATAGAAAATACTCCTGCATATAAGGCAGGTATAAAGGCAGGAGATGAAATTGTTGAAGTTGATGGACAATCAGTTGTTGGAAAACCCTTAGATGTGGTTGTTTCTCTAATTAGAGGGGAAGTAGGGAAAGAAGTTAAAATAAAAATTTATAGAGATTCTGATAAAAAATACTATGAGTATACTTTAAAGAGAGAAATAATAGAGGTGCCTGTTGTAGATTATAAAACCTTAAAGAATAACATTGGTTATATCAAGTTTTATGAATTCACCCAGAATTCCCCTCAAAAGATGATAGATGCATTGAAAAAATTAGAGAAGACCTCAGGATTAATACTTGATTTGAGAAATAACCCCGGTGGGGATTTGAGGTCTGCTGTAATGATTGCAAGTATTTTTATATCAGATAGTGATCAGGTGAAAACAGTAATAAAAAATGGGGAGACAAAAACTTTTACAACTAAAGGAGTAGTAGTTTATAGAATTGATAGAGATAAAAACTTGTATGGAGAGAAAGTAGTTAAGGGGATATATAGATGGAATAAACCTCTTGTGGTACTTGTAAACAGATATTCTGCAAGTGCTTCAGAAATACTTTCAGGAGCTCTTAAGGATTATGGTAAGGGAATTCTTGTGGGAGAAAAGACTTTTGGGAAAGGTGTAGTTCAAACTATATTCACTCTCTCTGATGGATCTGCCTTGAAGATAACTACAGAGAAGTATTTACTGCCATCTGGTAGAGATATAAATAAAGAAGGAGTGCAACCAGATGTGGTTGTAGAGATGGCACCAGAGAATGTGGGTAAGGATAATGATATACAATTGAATAAAGCTATAGAGGTGCTTCTTAAGCAAATATCTAAATTAGGAAAAACAGAGAAATTAGTGCTGAATAAAAATTAAATAATGTTTGAAAAGAGGGAAAAATTAGTCTTAGCTATCTTTTTAATAATATTTGTTGGAATTTTATTTTCTTTCTTTGCTAATTTTGGGAATAAAAATAATAGTACTGAAGATAAAAGTAACTTTGTTATTGTTCATGTGACGGGGGAGGTTAAAAATCCAGGAGTTTATAGATTGGAGGAAGGGGCAAGGGTTATTGATGCAGTTAATTTAGCAGGTGGACCCTTGCCCTCTGCAGATTTGGATAGAATTAATCTTGCAGATTTTCTGAAAGATGGTTCTAAAATCTATATACCTCCAAAGGATGATAATTTGGATAGTAATTCTAAGAATCAGAATGCTTTAAAAGATGGGTTAGAGAAGAAGGGCAAAGTAAATATAAATACAGCAAGCAAAGAAGAATTAGAATCTCTTCCAGGTATTGGTCCGACTTTAGCCCAGAGGATTATCGAGTATAGAGAAGAAAACGGAGTTTTTACTTCTGCAGAGGACTTGTTAAATGTAAAAGGAATTGGAGAGAAAAAACTTGAAAAAATAAAAGATCAAATTACATGGTGATTTTTTGAAATTTCCATATTCTTTCTACTTTTTAATTTCTTACATATTAGGAGTCATATTTTCAAAGCTTAATCTAAGCTTTTTTTATTTTTTCTTACTTTTTCCGCTATTAATTCTACTTTCACAAAGAAAAAAGATTTGGCTTTACATATTTTTAGCAATTTTTTTCCTTATTGGATTTTATCTATACAAAATCAATATCCCTCAATTTAGGGCATATGAAAATGTAGATATAAAGAGTTTAAGGGTAGTGGTGAAGGATTATTTTGAGAAAAAGCACTTTTACAGTTATGTGGTTCAAATAGAGGGATTTAATGAAAAAGGAAGGATAAGTGTAGCAAAAAAATTTAATATAGGTGACGAGTTGCTATTGGAGAATGTAAAATTATATCCCTTAAATCAATCTAATCTTTATGCTCTCTGGGATGAGAGTCTTATATATTTGATTAAAGCTCAAAAGATTTATCTATTTAAAAAGAATAATAAAAGTTCTTTAGAAAAGATAAGAGTTAATTTAAGAGAAAAGATTAATGATATATATTCAAGATTTGGGGATTATAAAAAGAATTTTTTATTGGCCATAATAATAGGAGAGAAGAGAGGTCTTTCTGAAGAGATAAAAAATCTGTTTGTAGAAACTGGGACTGCCCACTTACTTGCTATCTCTGGACTTCATATTTCTTTCCTCATAAATATTTTTAGCTTTTTATTTCCCTTCCGTAGAATTGTTACCAAAATTATGCTTCTTCCTATTTTAATTTTTTATGGATGGATAATAGGTGATAATCCTCCTGTTTGGAGAGTAATAGGGGAATATGTTTTCCTTCTTATTGCTTTTCTTCTAAGAAGAGAAGAGGATCCTCTAAATGCTATCTTTTGGGTAGCTTTTATTAATCTTATTATCTCTCCTTTAAAATTATTTAACATAAGTTTTCAATTATCTTATATGGCCATGTTAGGTCTTCTTTATAAGCCTAAATTCCCAAAATTTATGTCTAATTATTTACAGGAGATTTGGGAGAGTTCTTTCTGGCTTATGCTATTTTTAGCACCTCTAAATATTTATTATTTTGGGGGACTGAAACCAATAAGTATTCTTGCCAATTTTTTCTCTATTCCTATCTTTAGTATAATTCTTTTCTTTTCTGTTTTTTATTTAATAGTTGCCTCTTTTCCAATAAGTTATATCTTTGAAAAAGTCTTAACGATTTTAATGGATATTTTATTTCAAGGTTTGCATTTAATTGTTTCTCATTATAAAATAAGCTTGTTAATTAGTTTATTTCTCATATTACTTCCAATGATAATGAGAAAAAGAGGGGAAGATGAACTACTGGGAGTTTAAACATTCACTTAAAGAGAAGAAATTTTCTCCTGTATATTTATTTACAGGAGAGGAAAAATTTCTTATGGAAGAAGCTCTTATAGAGCTTAGAAAAGCAAGATTTAAGGATGCAAATTATGTTGCCTTTTTTGCAGATGAGATTACTTGGGACAATATAATACCTTATTTAGAATCCCCACCACTCTTGGGAACTCAGTTGGTAGTAGTGAGGCATGCTCAGGAACTAAAAGATCAGAATATGCCTAAGAAACTTGATTTATTGTTTAAAAAATTGACAAATACATGTGTTGTTTTTATGGCTAATGCAGAGGAGGAGAAGCCTAAGAAGATTAGTTATGCTAAATATATACCTCCAGAAGGTATAGTTGAGTTTACAAAATTTAGGGCTGATGCTTTGAGAAAATGGATTAAGGAGAAGTTTCAAGAAAGGAATAAATCTATAGACGAAGAGAGTGTATATTTTCTCTCCACAAATTATTCTGATAAGATGGGAGTTTTGATGCAGGAAATAGATAAGATCTGTGCCTTTGTAGGAGAGAAAGAATCAGTTACAATAGAAGATCTTAAAAAGGTTTTATCTACCCAAGAAGTTGCGTTTTACACTTTTCTGGATGCTTTATTGAGAAGAGATTTTCTTCTTGCATTTTCAGGAATAGATACTTTGTGGAATGAAGGAGTATATCCTCAGGTTATACTTGAGATAGTAATAAAGCAAATGAGACAACTTTTAAGAATAAACGCCCTTCTTAAAGAAGGTTATTCTTCTGAAGAAATCGCAAATAAACTGGATCTACATCCTTTTGTGGTTAAAAAGTCCATAGATGCATTAACAAAATACACTGCCGCAGAGCTCATGGAGATTTACTTCCTTCTGCGGCAGGTTGATATAGAGTATAAAACTACAGCTAAGGATCAAAGGATATTGATAGAAAAAGTTCTACTCAAATTAGGAAGAAAGGTTAGCTGAAAGTTTTTGATTAAGAAGCCTCATAAGTTTAGACTTTTTTCTTGCTGCTGTGTTTTTGTGTAAGGTGCCTTTTTGAGCTGCTTTGTCAATGGCGCTTATTACTTCAGGAAGTACTTTTTTTGCTTCTTCAATTTTATTCTCTTCTAATAATTTTAGAAATTGCTTAGTGTAAAATTTAATTTTACCTAATCTGATTCTGTTTCTGATTCTATTTCTTTCACTAATTTTAATTCTTTTGATTGCTGACTTTGTATTTGCCATCTTTTATTTCCCTCTCCTTTATCTTAAAATTTTTATGATGTTAATTTTTAACAGACTGAATTATAGCATAAAATTCTCTAAAACAAAAGATGACTTGATTATTATATAATTTAGAATATGGAAAAAAGGAGGAAGAAATATTTATGAAGGATACATCAAAAATAAGAAACTTTAGTATAATCGCCCACGTAGATCATGGAAAATCCACTCTAGCAGATAGGCTTCTTGAGTATACTGGAACAATTGAAAAAAGAAAAATGAAAGATCAAATCTTAGATACTCTTGACGTAGAGAGGGAAAGAGGAATAACAGTAAAAGCTCAAGCTGTTAGACTTTTATACAAATCAAAAAATGGAGAAACTTACGAGTTGAACTTAATTGATACTCCGGGACATGTGGATTTTACTTATGAAGTTTCAAGAAGTCTTGCTGCCTGTGAAGGAGCTATACTAGTGGTGGACGCCTCTCAGGGCATCGAAGCACAGACCATAAATAATCTACTTCTTGCTCTTGAGAATAACCTTGTTATAGTACCGGTGGTAAATAAAATAGATCTTCCTAATGCTGAACCCGAAAGGGTTGCTGAAGAAATTGCAGAATTGTTGGGTAAGGATTATATAGGTGAAACCTTTTTTGTGAGTGCCAAAGAAGGATGGGGTATAGAGGAGCTATTAGAGGGTATAGTAAAATATATTCCTTCTCCTAAAGGAAATCCTTTAAATCCTCTTCAAGCCTTGATCTTTGATGCGAAGTATGATTCTTATAGAGGAGTAATAGTTTATGTGAGAGTATTTGAGGGGGAAGTGAGAATTGGAGATAAAATTAAGCTTATGTCTACTGATAAAGAATATGAGGTTCAAGAGGTTGGTATTTTTTCTCCTGAAATGAAGCCTGTAGAAAGTTTAACAGCTGGCGAAGTAGGATATATAGTTGCAAATATTAAAGAGATAGCCGAAGCGAGGGTAGGAGATACTATAACCTTGGCTCAAAATCCAGCTAAAGAGCCTCTTCCTGGATACAGAAGACTTCAGCCTATGGTTTTCTGTGGGATTTATCCTATTGAAAACGAAGAATATGATAAATTAAGAGATGCTCTTCAGAAGCTTAGTCTAAATGATGCGTCTTTATATTATGAGCCAGAGACCTCTCCTGCTCTTGGTTTTGGTTTTCGTTGCGGTTTCTTGGGTTTACTTCACCTTGAAATTGTGCAGGAGAGATTAGAAAAGGAATTTGATCTAAATATAATTACTACAGTGCCATTAGTGGCTTATGAAGTTATAACCAAGAGTGGCGAGAAAAAAATTGTTCAAAATCCTTTGGAATTGCCACCCCCTTATGATATCGCTGAGTTTAGAGAACCTTTTGTATTGGCAAGTATTGTGACTCCCAATGATTATGTGGGAGGAATAATGGAACTTATTGATAGGAGAAGAGGAATATTCAAAAATATGGAATATTTAACACCTACTAGAATACTAATTACAGCAGAACTTCCTCTTTCAGAGATAATTACGGACTTTTTTGATATATTAAAATCTATAACTAGAGGTTATGGTTCTATGAATTACGAATTTATAGGATATAGGCCAGAAAATCTTGTGAAGCTTGATGTATTTATAAATGGAAAACCAGTAGATGCTCTTTCTATTATTGTCCATAGAGATAAAGCTTACGAAGAGGCAAGAAAACTAGTGCAAAAGCTTAAAAATGTTATTCCAAGGCAACTTTTTGAGGTAGTAATTCAAGCTGGAATAGGAAGTAAAATAATAGCTCGGGAAGAGATAAAACCTCTTAAAAAGAATGTTCTGCAAAAATGTTATGGTGGTGATGTAACAAGAAAGAAGAAACTCCTTGAAAAGCAAAAGGAAGGTAAAAAGAGAATGAAGAAGATAGGACATGTAGAGATCCCTCAAGAAGCCTTTTGGACTGTTCTTAAGAGAGATTAGGCTATGGAAAAGTATAAAATTCTAATAACAAATGATGATGGAATAAACTCTCCAGCCTTAAAGATCATGGGAAAAGAACTTAGTAAATTGGGAGAGGTCTATATTATTGTACCTGAGAGAGAAAGAAGTGGAGGAAGTCATGCTATTACTTTGCATAAACCTTTAAGGGTAAATGAAGTTAAATGGCCTCTTAAGAAAGTCAAAGTATGGAGTACTAATGGCAATCCTGCAGATTGCGTATTGTTAGGACTTTATGCCATCTTGTCTCAAAAGCCAGACCTGGTAATCTCTGGCATAAATAAAGGATACAACTTGGGAAATGATATAATCTATTCAGGTACTGTTTCAGGAGCAAGAGAAGCCTCTTTAAACGGTATTCCTGCAGTCTCTATCTCTGTATCTCAGGATGGAGAAGAGGAAGATTTTAAAAAAGCTACAGAGTTGCTAATTAGATTATTTGGTAAATTTCTAAAAATTATTCCTGAAGGAACTTTTTTAAATATTAATGTACCACCAAATGCTAAAGTAGATGAAATTTGTTTTACTTATCAGGGTAAGTTTCATTACAGAAATATAGTTGAGAGGAGACTTGATCCGAGAAATAAAGAGTATTTTTGGTTGCATGGTTACATTGAGGAAATCGGAGAAGAAGGTTCTGATATATGGGCAGTTAAGAATGGAAAGATTTCTATTACCCCTCTCCAATCAGATATGACAAATTACTCTCTTCTTAATTTACTAAAGGCAGATGAGCTCTTCTAAACCTATTGGTATATATTTACATATACCTTTCTGTGTAAAGAAGTGTCCATATTGTGATTTTGTATCTTTTAGTTATTCCGAAGATGAGGAAGGAAGATATGTAGAATATCTTTTAAAAGAGATAGATATGAAATCAAATAATGAACTAGTTGATACTATATATCTAGGGGGAGGAACTCCTTCTATTCTCTCTTTGTGTAGTTTAGAAAAGATACTTGATTTTATATATAAAAGATTTGAAATTAGCAAAGATGTAGAAATTTCTATGGAAGTTAATCCTGGAACAGTAAATAAAGAAAAGGTAAGAGCATGGAAAGAACTTAGTGTTAATCGAATAAGTATAGGAGCACAGTCTTTTCTTGAGAAAGAGTTAAAACTTCTCGGTAGGATTCATAATGTAAAAGATATTTATACAACTTTTAATATCTTGAGAGAAGCTGGATTTGACAATATAAATATTGACATAATCTATGCTCTTCCCTTTCAGAGAAAGGAAGATTTTTGCTTCTCGTTGAAAGAGACTTTAAAGCTGGAGCCTGAGCATATATCTATCTATAATCTCATTATTGAAGAAGATACTCCCTTTTATGAAATGTACCTTAAGTCAGAAATAGAACTTCCTGAAAATGATTTAGAAGCGGAAATGTTTTCGTTTGCTATGGATTTTCTTAAGGGTAATGGTTTTATTCATTATGAGATATCAAACTTTTCTAAAGGAGAAGGTTATAAGTGTAGGCACAATCTGAAATATTGGTATCAGGAAAAGTACTATGGATTCGGAGTGTCAGCTTATTCTTATGATCCTCCTATGAGATATGGAAATCATAAACATCTTTATGTATACTATGAAAAAATAAAAGAAGGAAAGTTGCCTATTGAGGAAAAAGAATTTTTAATAGGTGAAGATCTTGCTAAGGATTATCTCTTTTTGAGATTAAGACTTTTGGAAGGAGTAGCGAGAGAAGAATTTGAAAGTAGATTTGGTAAAAAGATAGAATATTTTATGAAAAATTATCCTATTTTTGTGGAGGAAGGACTAATTAAAGAAGAAAATGGAAGGATATTTCTAACTGAGAAAGGTGTACTTCTTGCCAATGAGATCTTTCAGGATATCCTTTAAGGAGGATGAGAAAATATGAAGGCTGTAAGAGTATTGATAGCAGAAGATGAACCTATAGTTAGAATGGACTTAAAGGAGATTTTGGAAAGTCAAGGTTATGAAGTGGTGGGTGAGGCTTCTGATGGACAAGTGGCAATAGAGCTTGCGAGAAAATTAAAACCAGATGTGATCATAATGGATATTAGAATGCCTAATTTAGATGGAATTGAGGCAGCAAAGATTTTGACCCAAGAGAATATAGCACCAATTATTTTTTTAACAGCTTATTCTGACAAAGAGCTGGTGGAAAAAGCTAAGGAAGTAGGAGTGGTAGCCTATATTGTAAAGCCGTTTAAGGAGTCTGATCTATTCCCCGCCATTGAGATTGCAATTGCAAGATTTAAAGAATTTCAGCTTTTAAGGAAAGAGGTTGAAGATCTTAAAGATGCTTTAGAAACTAGGAAATTAGTAGATAGAGCTAAGGGAATTCTTATGGATAGAGAAGGTTTAAAAGAGCATGAGGCTTTTAGATTGATTCAGAAGGCAAGCATGGATAAGAGAAAACCCATGAAGGAAATTGCCCAAGCTATAATTTTAGCGTATGAGCTAAAGGAAAAGAAGGAAAAATAAAAATGATGGCTTTATTGACCTTTGTACTATCTCTAATAGGTTCTATTTTGTTTACGCCTTGGGTCAAAAAAATTGCCTATCAGGTAGGGGCAGTTGATATTCCTAATGATAGGAAGGTACATTTAAAACCTATACCAAGAATTGGTGGAGTTGCATTTTTCTTGAGTATTTTAATCGTAAATGTACTTTTTAATAAATCATTAATTGTAGAAAAAATTATATTTGGGGGGCTTTTAGTTTTCCTAGTGGGGCTTCTGGATGACTTCGTAGAGTTGAAACCTAAGCCTAAGTTTTGGTTAACCTTTTTAGCAGTATTAATAGCAGTCTTCATAGGTGTAAGAGTGGATGTTTGGAGAATTCCTTACACTAAAATTATAATCAAAGGCTTTTGGGCTGATGTAATAACCTTTGTATGGCTTTTAGGAATTACAAATGCAATGAACTTTATAGATGGGCTTGATGGACTTGCTGGTGGTGTGGCTGTTATCTCCTCTTTTTCTCTTCTTATAATTTCTCTTCTTTTGGGTAGGTTTGAAATGGCGTTGCTGCTTTCGAGTATTTTAGGTAGCGTATTAGGTTTTTTGTTTTATAATTTTCCTCCAGCCTCTATATTTATGGGAGATTCGGGTGCGATGTTTTTAGGCTTTATCTTAGGAGCGATATCTATAATTGGAGTTTTGAAGGTTAGTACTATTATTAATTTATTTTTTCCTATTGTGGTTCTTGGTTTTCCTGTTCTTGATACTGCCTTTTCTATAATAAGAAGATTACTTGAAGGTAGGGCTCCTTGGAAATATGATAAGGATCATCTTCATCATAGATTTTTAAGAATTGGTATGAAAACAGAGCAAAGTATAGCATTTATTTATCTAATAACTATCTGTATGTCTTTACTTGCAATTATAATCTCCTTATTGCAAGACCCGTATATTTCTGCTATTTTACTTTTCGGTACTTTATTTTTAATCCTATTTATTCTTAAAAAACTTGGGGTTTTAGAGGTTAGGAGAAATGGAAAGGTATGATGTGATTGTTGTTGGAGGAGGACATGCTGGCTGCGAGGCTGCTTACGCAGCTGCTCGTCTTGGTGTAAAGGTGTTATTGATAACCATGAATTATGATACTGTGGGGTGGCTGCCTTGTAATCCTGCTATGGGAGGTCCTGGTAAAGGACATCTCATTATGGAGATAGATGCTTTAGGAGGTCTTACAGGAAGAATAACCAATAGAAGCATGATTCAAGTTAAGATGCTAAATACTTCAAAGGGACCTGCTGTAAGAGCTTTAAGGGCTCAAGTAGATAAATGGGTCTATCCTGCAAAAATGAGAGAATTTCTCGAGTCTATTAAAAATTTAGAAGTTTATCAAGGAGAAGTTGTGGATTTGATCGTAGAAAATGATGAAGTAAAAGGAGTTATTTTGTCCACCAAAAAGGAGTTTTATGCAGAGAGAGTAGTGATAACTCCTGGTACTTTTATGAATGGGGTAATCCATATAAGTACTTGGTCTAAGCCTGCAGGCAGAATGAATGAGTTTCCTTCTGTGGGGCTTTCAGATGCATTAAGAAGATTAGGACTTGAAGTGGGAAGATTTAATACAGGTACTACTCCACGAGTTGACAAGAGAACTATAGACTTTAGTAAAACCGTGATTCAGCCTGGAGATGAAGAGCTTCATTCTTTCTCTTTTTGGGAAGAGCCAGAGCCAAGGGATCAGGTACCTTCATATCTTACTAGGACTACTCAGAAGACTAAAGAGATTGTGCTTGCTAATATCCATTTGACGGCTTCAAGAATTGGGGGGATGGTGAAAAAAGGGCCAAGGTATTGCCCGTCAATAGAGGAGAAATATGTGTGGTTCCCTCATCATGAAACTCATCAGGTATTTCTTGAACCTGAAGGAAGAAACTCTGTAGAAATATATGTACAAGGCATATATACAAGTCTTCCTGAGGATATTCAGATACAGATTCTGAGAAGTATTCCAGGTCTTGAGGAGGTAGAATTGATAAGACCTGGTTATGCTATCGCGTATGATATTGTTTATCCTCATCAACTTAAGTTAACTCTTGAAACTAAGAAGATAAAAGGCTTATATCTTGCTGGACAAATAAATGGTACCACAGGATATGAGGAAGCTGCAGCTCAAGGGCTTATAGCAGGTGCAAATGCAGCCTTGAGTCTCCTTGGTAAGGAGCCTTTAATAATTAGAAGAGATGAGGGGTATATAGGTGTTCTTATAGATGATCTGGTTACAAAAGGCGTGGATGAGCCTTATAGGATATTAACATCAAGGGCAGAGTACAGAATACTATTAAGATCTGATAATGCAGATCAAAGGCTTACTCCTAAAGCTTACAAGTTAGGTCTGATCTCGGAAGATATGTGGAAAATGTTTCAAGAAAAAATGGAAAAAATAAAGTATGAGAAGAGGAGACTTGAGAAGTTGTCGGTACAACCCGAAAATATAAACTACATTCTTTTAGACAAAGGAACTAATCCAATTACTCAACCTGTACCTCTAATCCAGATAATTAAAAGGCCAGAGATAACTTATGAGGACTTAGAGAAAGTAGGTTTATCAGGAGATCTTCCTAAAAAGTGGAGAGAGATAGTAGAGACTGACATCAAATATGAGGGTTATATTAAGAAAGAGTTGGATAAAGTAAAAGAATTTCAAGAATATGAAAACCTGCAAATTCCTGAAGATATAAACTATGGGGAGATACCACATCTATCTCGAGAGGGTAGGGAAAAACTTGAGAAAATAAGACCTTCTACTTTTGGTCAAGCCATGAGAATTTCAGGAGTTAATGCGGGTGATTTGACTATATTGTTGTATTATCTTAGGGAAAAGTATGGAAGAAAATAGAGATTGGCGAGATATATATTTTAGTAGAGATTATTATACGTATCTTGCAAAACATCTCACCCCTGAAAGAACACGCAAAGAGGTGGATTTTATTGAATCTATACTTTCTATTAAGCGTGGACATCTTATTTTAGATCTTGGATGTGGTTTTGGAAGACATACCCTCGAGCTTGGCAAAAGAGGTTATAGAACTATAGGAATAGACAGATCTGAGGATTTGATTGAGATTGCTAAAGAGGAGGCCAAAAAGGATAGAGTTTTTAATGTAGAGTTTTACGTGATGGAGTATAAAGATATAGAAAAATTAGGATATAAGTTTGATGTGGTTTTTTCTCTATATACTAGTTTTGGGCTTTCAACCTATGAGGAAGATAAGGAAGCAATAGAGAAAGTTTACAATGTACTTAAAAAAGGAGGTAGATTTCTGATAGATATTGAGAATAGAGATGCATTGTTGAGATACTTTATTCCTTATTCTTGGGATGTTTTTAATGATTATATTTTATTAACGGAGCATCAGTTTGAGCCAGAATCTGGATATTACATATCAAATAGAATTGTATTTGACTTAAAGAATAATACTAAAAAAGAATTTATAAGGAAGATATACTTGTATACAGCCAGTGAAATAGCCCGTGTTTTAGAAGAAAAAGGGTTTAGGGTGGAAAGGTTTATTGGTGATTATGATGGAAAGAAGTTTCATGTGGCTTCAAGACGTTTAATTGTGGTAGGAGTAAAAAAATAAGGGGGAAATTTTATTTTTCCCCCTCTGAGTTTTTAGAACCTTCGGATTCAGAACTTTTTCTCTTATAATCTGTAGTATAAAACCCTGATCCTTTAAAGACTATTCCTACTGGGGAGAATATCTTCTTGAGGTTTCCCCCGCATTTCACACAGGTTTTTGGTAGATCTTCTCCAATATTAGTCATGATTTCGTACCTTTCATGGCATTTCTCGCATTCAAATTCATATATGGGCATAATTCTCACCTCCTTTTTGTTTTTCTCCCTCATATTTTTTTAATCTCTTATAGCCTTATTGTCAAGAATACTTATTTTAGGTTAAAATGTATTAGTATGAAACTATTAACTTTTTAGAGGTGTTAATAGGTATGAAAATACACAAAAAGAGATTAGTTTTTTTCTATTTTAGTCTACTTTTAATTGTGTTTATTGGAGGATGTATAAAACCCCTTCAGGTATTTCCGCAGAGTATCACTAAAGATGATGTTACTATAAATGTTGAGATAATAAGAGATTTTAAATGGTATAGTTTGGCTAAAGATATAATAGTCTTAAATTTAGAAGTAATAAATAACTCTAACGAGGGTGTTTGGATTTATCCTTTGAGTAAGTCAGTGTTAATAGATTATACTGGAAGACAGTATGTACCAATAAGAGAATTTTACTATCAAAGCTCGAATGCTCCAAAAGTCTCCTTTGAATTTTCCTTTAGCAGCAATGAGCCTCCTAGTTTTTCAATCTCTTTAAGTAGTGATAGTAGTACAGAGAAAGAAATTATGGAACTAATTAGAACTTATGAACTTTTGAAGTTTAAGGATGGAAAAGTATTTCCTGGAGCAAGGGTTAGTGGGATTTTAGCTTTTTATGCTCCCTATTACAGATATCCCTTGAGATTTATAATACCCGAAGTATTTTGGGAGAAATCATTTAGGAAATATGATTTTGAATTTATTATAGGAAGATAAGGAGGTAGTTATGCGTAAGGCTGTTGGGGTTGATCTTGGAGGAACAAAAATAAATGTACTTCTTGTTGATGATCAAGGAAAGGTTTTGGGAAGAGATAAGCAACCTACGGAGTCAGAGAAGGGTAAGGATCATGTTATAAACAAAATTAAGAGTATGATCGATAATGTACTGAATCAGGCAGGATTAAAAATAACAGAGATCGAAGGAATAGGAATAGGGTTTCCAGGCCTTATGGATAGAGATAAGAAAACTACCCTATATGCTCCCAATTTAGGAGATGAGTGGAAAAAAGAAGTTCTTTTAGGAAAAGAGCTGGAAGAGACTTTTAATGTACCTGTCTATTTAGAAAATGATGTTAATTTGATTGCTTGGGCAGAGTGGTTAGTAGGAGCAGGAAGAGGAACAAAAACTATGATTTGTGTAGCTCTTGGTACAGGTATAGGTTCGGGTATTGTGCTAAATGGTAAACTTTGGATTGGAGCTCATGGAATGGCAGGTGAATTTGGTCATACAACAGTGCTTCCCGATGGTCCTGTCTGTGGGTGTGGTAATAGGGGATGTATTGAGGCTATAGCTTCTGGAACTGGTATAGAAAAGTATGCAAAGAGTATCTTACCCCAATATCCTAACAGTTTAATATGGGAACTCTGTAATGGTAATTTGGATGAGGTAACTGTTAAGATTATCTATCAGGCAGCAGAAAGAGGAGATAAGTTGGCAGTTGATATTTTTAACTATGCAGGGTATTATTTAGGCATTGCCCTTGCTAATTATGTTCATATTATAGATCCTGAGAAGATTGTAATTGGTGGTGGAGTAGCAAACGTGAGAGAATATATAGGAAAGCCTATGAAAGAAGAGTTTTATAAAAGAGTTTTACCAAGTTTTAGAGATAAGGTTACTTTTTCGTGGGCAGAGCTTGGTGAAGATGCGGGAGGAATAGGGGCTGCATTATTAGTATTATATAGATGAGCAATATGATTATGACTTTGCCTAATATAATAACTTTAATAAGATTAGCAATTATACCTTTTTATACATATTTCCTATTGACGAATGACTTATTTATAGCGGCAATTCTTTATGGAGTTGCTGCTATAAGTGATATATTGGATGGTTATTTAGCAAGGAGACTAAATCAAACTTCAAATCTCGGTAAAATAATAGATCCATTGGCAGATAAGATTATCGTTATAATAAGTTTAATATATCTGGGTTTAAAGGCTATTTTTCCATTATGGGGAGTGTTAATTCTTTTTATTAAAGAACTTATAATGCTTTTAGTAGGTTTTTTCTTCCTAATAAGGGGTGTTGAGATTATATCGTCTAAAATTTATGGTAAATTAGCAATGGTGTTAATTTCTATATCCATCTTAATGGCTCTTTTAAACATTTCTTTTTCAAGTGTTGTGTTTCTGATAGGCTTAGTTCTTTCTTTGATGGCTGGGATGGACTATCTCTTATATTACTTAAGATCTCTTAAGACTAATAAAAGCTAATTGTGTCAATTAGTAGTTTACCTTTTATTCCCGTAGGGTTAAGACCAACAATGTAAATACTATCTAATCTAATAGGAAATACGGGATAAGTAAGGTTTTTGTTGATAAGAGGTTTTAGATTTTTTAAATCTCTCTCAAAAATAGTCCAATTTGAAAAATTAAAATTAGAAGAATTTGTAATATCTATAACCCATGGTTGTTTTTCATTATCATAGAATAAAGCTCTTATCCAACCTTCACCAACACCTTTTAAGGCTATAGAGAACTTGCTTTTGTCTTCGGGTACTTGAATATTTACTTCCAGGTATATAAAAGAATTGTTCTCTTGAGAGGAATAGGTAAGTAGGAGGGCACTCTTACCGGAATAAGAATCACTAGTTAAAGTATAAGTAGTTGAATTTATATCATAGCCTTTACCTTTTATAACCCAGTTTTTGTCATTCTCAAAGTCTTCAAAAATTTTGTTACTCCTACTTAGTATCTCTATGGGTAACGAGATTGACAAATTATTTAAAGTATATTCAAGTCTTGTTTTTCCAACATTTATCGCAGTAAACTTTTTACCATCCCTTGTAAGGAAATTTGGATCAAATTTCAAATTATCAATAGGAAGCTCGGTCTTTCTGAGAAAGTTATCAATGGCATAGATCTTTATATTAAAAGTATCTCCTAAGAAAATCTGTTCCTCATCTACACTAATTTCTAAAGCAGTAAAGTCCCATACGTAAATTTTTTTACTTGCACTTAGTCCATTCATATTTACAGTAAGTAAGGCTTCCCCTAAATCTTTCCCTTCTAGTACAAAAGTATTAGTATCAAAGTTTGCTATGGGATTTGATATGGTCCAAGTTAAATTTGAATTTTCAATCGGGTAAGTATGATAGTTTTCATCTTGGAGTAACAATTCTAACTTAACCTTGTCTCCCCTTTTGATATAAATATCCTCGTTTTCCTTAAAGGCTAAATATTTGGGTTGGGTATAAGGATACATATTTTTAATCCCAAAGGCTACAGGTACAGGTCTTTCTACCTTTTGGTTTACCAATCTACCCCATATTAATTTTTGACTTGATCCACCCCCGTCCATATTTATGGCATCATTAATTCCCATTTCTTTCAAAATTTCACATGCCTCTTTAAGGGATACACCTGCGGAATTTTCCTTTCTTCCCTCTATGACAATAAAATATATACTATTATTCTTTATCCCTATAATGGTTCTCGGATGCCTTGAATTTACGATGTTGTTATCAAAAGCCAGTTCGTCAGTATTTCCAAGTACTATATCTCCATTTTTTAGGAGTATGGGTCCGCCACCTATAGCCTCCTTTAGAGGTATTGGAGGGTTACACTCAGTAATTATTTCAATCTCTTTTCCTATAGAAAAGAGAGGGAGATATTTTAGAGCTGTACCACCAAGAGATATGATACATGTATTTTCTTTTATAGGGGTTTTCTTAACTCCATAATAGATGTTTGATACTATACCGCTAGTTTTTCCCAAAGAAGGAATTTTATCTTTAAGAACTACTTCTATATCAATTCCAGCAGAAGCATTCTCTCGAATTTGAGTCTCTTTTCCAAAATATTTTGTAAATAAGTTTAGATTATCTGAACCTCTCGGTGAGTTTATGGCATTTACGGGTATAATGTTTTCACCAATCTTTATTTTTAAATTGATCTGAAATATATCTATAATAGGTTTGTTGTCAAAGGTAAGTCCAAAGACTCCTCTTTTTATAGGAAGGTGAATTAACTCTCCGTTTTTAACAACCAAACCAACAGGTTCAAAGGTTTTAGGATCAAAGAAATTGCCATTTATTATGAGATCATAACTCTCATACTTATAAACTTCAGAAAGTTTATTTTGAGAAACAATTGTTTCCATCTCTAAGAAAGGATCAGGTTCTATTTTTGTTACGTGATAGGTTAAGTTATCTGTTACAATTTTTTCGTAAATAGCTGTTGGTGCTATATTAAATCTTTCAGCACTAAAAGTTTGAGAAATTAGTAATAAAAAGTATGCAATTAAAAAAAGATTTTTAATCTTTCTCCTCTTCATGGTAAAAATTATAACCTTAAAAATTTCTATTGACAAAAATTTCTAATGATTATATAATTTTTTTACTTTAAATTATTAAAGAAATAAAGAGGATAATATGAAGAGGGAAAATCTTGAGAAAGTTATAAGAAGAAAACTTGAACTTTGGGGATATAACGAGGTAAGAATCCCTATCCTATACGAGGATATTTGGGGAGAAAAAAACCTTATTTATTTTGAGAAGAATGGAAAGTTTTTGGCTTTAAGGCCAGAAATTACAAGAGAGATATTAAAGTCGATAAGATATGAGAAAACTCCTAAAAGGATGTTTTATATGGGTCCAATTTTTAAATTGAATGGTGGTCAAGTAGAGGAAAACTATCAGATTGGATGGGAACTTGTTTATAGGCCTTCTATTTGGAGGGATTTGGAGGTTCTTCTTATTATTAAGGAGATATTTGATGAATTAAATATTGAAGATTACATTATCGAGCTTGGAAACACAAGAATATGGGAGCCTATCTGGAAGTTGATAGAAGACAAAGAAAGGATCAAGGTCTTGAAGGGTTATCTCATAAAGAGAGATTATGTGTCTTTTTTAGAGAATTTGGAAATTACCAGCGAAATTAGAAATGAAGTTATAAATCTTCTTTATTATGATAGTTCTATTAATTTCGTTAATCCTTTAATAGAGGAAGGATTAAAGCTTTTGCTTAGTTTTATAGAAAATCTAATTAAATTGGGTTTTAAAGAAAGTAACATTGTGATGAATCCAGCTTTAATGAGACCCTATGAGTATTACGATGGTATTATCTTTGAGGTTTATTTGAAAAATGCTAAACTGGCGTTGGGGGGCGGAGGAAGTTATATTGAGAAGAATAAATATAATGAGCTTTTATATGGATTTGGGTTTGCTTTTGTTGAAGAGAATTTATTAGGATTAGTTAATAAGAATATGCCTGAAGAAAGTGCTAAATACTTTATGGGTTTTGATGATGATTTCATTAGGATTTATGAAGATATGAAGAGAGAAAGAGAGAAAGGTATAGTCTCTATATTTATTCCTAATAATTAATAAGAGGTATTAAAATGATAAGAATTGCTATTCCCACAGGTAGAATGCTTGAACAAACATTAGATTTTTTGAGAAACTTTGATAAGAAGCTTCTGGACGAAGAAAAGGGACGTAAATTAAGAATACGTGGTGAGAGGTTTGAGGTATTTCTTGCGAAGCCTTGGGACCTTCCTCTATATGTAGAGGAAAGAGTTGTAGATCTGGGAATTATTGGAAGGGATGTAATTTTAGAGCAAGAAAGAAATTTAGTTAATTTACTATCGTTGCCTTTTGGTTACTGTAAAATGGTTATAGCAGGGTATCCACATATCTCTTTAGAAAAAAATGGTAAAGAGATTAAGATTGCCACAAAATACGAAAACATCGCAAGAAAGTTTCTTGAAGATAAGTGGAGTAAAATTAAAGTTATTAAACTTAATGGCTCAGTAGAGCTGGGTCCAATATTAAATATATCAGACTTTATTGTGGATATAGTAGAAACAGGAAAGACTTTAAAAGAAAATGGTCTCGAAATTAAGGAAGTCTTATTTGAATCTTCTGCCTGCCTGGTATCAAATGTGGCAAGTTTTGTGTATCTTAGAGATGAGATATTAAGTTTTGTAAAAGAGGTGAGAAAATTAAATGATAAATGTAATTAGAGGAAAAGATTTTGACCCTAATTTCTTAAGAATAGAGGATTCAAAAATCAAAGAGATAGAAAAAAATGTGGAATTTATAATTGAGGAGGTAAAAACTAAGGGAGACTTAGCTCTTTATGATTTTTCTTTGAGATATGACAACTATGACTCTAGAAAATATGGCTTTAAAATCAATGTTCCTGATATTGATTTATCTACTGATTTTGCTGTAGCGATCAAAGTAATGATTGAAAGAGTTAAAAATTACTACATGCATGAGTACAAAAATTCTTGGTTTTATAAAGATGGCGAAAGTATTTTTGGACAGTTAGTTGTGCCTGTTGATAGCGTACTTCTTTATGTGCCAGGTGGTAGAGCCTCTTATCCTTCTACCGTAGTTATGGGACTTGTTCCTGCAATTATTGCTGGAGTTAAAAATCTCTATGTAACAACACCTCCGTCCAAGAGGGATGATAAAAATTTGCTTTATACTTTGAGAATTCTTGGAATAAAAGAATTATATCTACTTGGAGGTGCTCATGCAATTTCAGCCTTTGCTTATGGTACAGAATCTATTCCTAAGGTAGATATGATCATAGGTCCAGGAAATTTATATGTGGCTTTGGCTAAGAAAAAGGTTTTTGGAGATGTAAATATTGATGGGATTTTTGGGCCAAGCGAAGTATTAGTTTGGGTCAACTATGATAAAGATTTAAATCTGAGAAAGGTTGTATGTGACTTCTTAGCTCAGTTAGAGCATTCTCCTTACGATAGAGGATGGATTATTGTATCAGAAAATTTAGTTTATGATTTGTTGGAATTAATAAAAAAGGAAGTTGAAGATTCGGAAAGAGGGGATATTTTAAAAGAGTCCTTAAAAAATTCCTTCTTAATTATTGAAGAGAATGAGAAGAATGCAATTAATTTAATAAATCAGATTGGGCCAGAACATCTTGAGATAATCGATCCTTTCGGAGAGAGATATATTCCTTATATTAAAAATGCAGGTGCTATATTCATAAATCATTCCTCCATATTTGGCGATTTTATTGCTGGTCCAAGTCATATTTTGCCTACTGGTGGTTCTGCAAAATTCTCTTCTGGACTTTCGGTAAACTCTTTTCTTAAAAGGATCAGCTTTGTAAAGCTCTCTACTCAGGATCAAAAAATACTTGCAAAATATGGTAGTACAATAGCAAGAGAGGAAGGTTTCTATATGCATGAAAAAAGTTTGAGAAATTATGGAGAGGAGTGAAAAACTTGAATATAGATAAACTTTTAAAAAATAATTATGTGGGTTATAAAGTTAATGTCCCTGATTTGCCCATTAAGCTTTCAAGAAATGAGAATCCTTATGACGTTCCTAAGGAGATAAAGGAAGAGATAATTGAGGAACTGTTAAAAACTCCGTGGAATAGATATCCCGATGGTCAATCTTTAAGATTGAGAATTAAGTTGGCAGATTTTTTGGGCTTCTCTGCTGATAATATCTTAGTAGGAACTGGCTCTGGAGAATTAATTCAGGTGATAGTCAACGGATTTATAGAAGAGGGAGATAAAGTTATATTACCTGTCCCTACCTTTCCTTTATATGAAAAAATTCTTCAGCAAAAAAAAGTAGAAATAATAAAAATATTACTAAACAAAGAAGATTTCTCTTTAGACTTTGATATGCTTAGGGATTACTTTAAATATAATCCTAAACTTCTTATACTTACTAATCCTAATAATCCTACTGGAAATTTTTTAATAAAAAGCGATGATTTTGAAAAAATTCAAGATTTTCCAGGGATCATACTAATAGATGAGGCTTACTATGAGTTTTCTGGATTAACATTCTTGCCCTATATAGAGAATTTCCCTAATATAATTATTTTAAGAACTTTCTCTAAGGCCTTTTCAGGTGCAGGCATAAGGCTTGGATATTTAATCTCTAATCCTAAAATTGTGAATTATTTAAATAATTTCAAACTACCTTATAATGTAAATATATTTACTCAAATAGCAGGAGAAAAATTAATCGATAAGTGGCCCTTATTAAAAGAAAAAATAGAAGTAATAAAGGAAGAAAGAGACAGAATTTTTGAAGAGATGAAAAATATAAAAGATATAGTTCCCTATCCTTCAGAGGCAAATTTTATATTGTTTAGGTCTAGAAAAAGAGAGGAAATTTTAAAAAGTTGTGAGGAAGAAGGGGTTGCACTAAGAGATTTCAGTAAAGAACCTCTTCTTGAAAATTGTCTTAGGGTTTCTATTGGAGATATAAAGGAGAATGATGTTTTTATAAAGATCTTAAAAGAGGTGTGTTATGAGAAGGGCGGAGATTGAAAGAGAAACTAAAGAAACCTATGTAAAGATAGCTTTAAATCTTGATGGCGAAGGGTCATTTTTAGGAGATTTTCCTATTCCATATTATAAACATCTTATCTCTACCCTATGTTTTTATGCAGGGTGGGATGTAGAGATAAATGCTAAAGGCGATATAGAAGTAGATCCACATCATCTCATAGAAGATACAGGAATAACGTTGGGGAAAGCATTTAACAGTGCAATTCTTAAGTCAAGTTTTTTAAGGTTCTCTAACAAGGTTATTCCTATGGATGAGGCTTTGGTTATGGTGGTGGTTGATATAAGTGGAAGACCTTATCTTGAGATAAAGGATGATAAAGAGATTTTAAAAGGAAGACTTATAAAGGAATTTTTAAGAGGGTTTGTCAATAATTCTCAAATGACCTTACATATATGGATACTGTCAGGAGAAAATTTGCATCATGTTGAAGAGGCCATTTTTAAGGCATTGGGGCTTGCCTTAGGCGAGGCATCAAAAGAAGTATCTAATCTTAAGTCTACGAAAGGAAAGATATGGTGAAGGTATCTATTATAGATTATGCAGGAGGAAATTTATTTAGTATAGTTAAAGCCTTTAAGTATATTGGTCTTGAGCCGGTGGTAAGTGGCGATTATAAAGACTGGGAAAAATCGGATCTTCTTGTTTTTCCTGGACAAGGAAATTTTTCACAAGCAATGATTAAGTTAAGAGAAGATAATAAAGATGTTATTTTGAGAGAACTTTTGAAAGAAAAATACTTTCTTGGGATCTGTCTTGGTATGCAGATACTTTTTGAAGAAAGCGATGAAGCTCCAGGCATTCCTGGGCTTGGTATTTTTAAGGGTAAGGTTAGAAGGATTCCTGTTGACAAAATTCCGCATCTTGGCTGGAATGAGGTGAAATTAGAAAAGGAGAGTATGCTTTTTAAGGATATACCCGATAATTCTTTCTTTTATTTTGTCCATTCTTATTATGTAGATACAGAAGAGGATATTGTATATGGACTTACAGAGTACGGTGTAACTTTCCCATCCTTTATTATGAAGGATAATATAGTTGGGGTACAGTACCATCCAGAAAAAAGTAGTAGTAAAGGAATAAAATTCTTAAAAAATTTTCTGGAGGAGATTAAAAAATGCTAATTATTCCTGCAATTGATATATATAAACATAAGGTAGTGAGAATGGAGACTGGTAAAAAGGAAAAAATAGTTCTTGAGTTTAATAATCCGTTAGATCTTGCTAAATATTGGGAGGAGAAAGGAGCAAAAGCGCTTCATCTTATTGACCTTCAGAGTGCTATTGATGCTAATGATGAAAGCAAGAGTATAGTAAGAGATATAGTAAGAAGCGTTTCTATTCCTGTAGAGGTTGGAGGAGGCTATAGGAGTAGAGAAAAAATCGAAGAGGCCATAAGCTGGGGGGTATGGAGAGTTATTGTGAGCAGTATTTTAGGTATGGAGTTGGATTATCTTCTAGATCTATTCTCAAAATATGAAAACAAAATAATTCCAAGTATAGACTGGTATGATGGAAAAGTGGGAATTAAGGGATGGCAAGATTTTATAGAATGGAGAGATATAAAGAGAAAAATTGACCTTCTTAAAGTAAGAGAAGTAATTTTTACAGATATATCTCGTGATGGTACCCTTAAAGGGGTAAATCTTGAAAATATTAAAAATTTCTTATCTCTCCATGATTATGATGTGTGGATAGCAGGAGGTATTTCCTCTATTGAAGATGTTATAAAAATAAAGGATCTTTCTGAAAATACAGGAAGAATAAAAGGAATAATAATAGGTAGAGCTCTTTTAGAAGGAAAAATTAACTGGGAGGAGGCAAAGAAGATCATAGATGCTAGCTAAGAGAATAATTCCTTGCCTTGATACTATTGGAAGGAATGTGGTTAAAGGAACAAGTTTTGTAAATATCAGAATTGTTGGGGATGCTAAGGAACTTGCAAGAAGATATGAGAGGGAAGGAGCAGATGAAATAGTACTTCTTGACATAACTGCTAGTGAAGAGGGAAGAGGAACTTTTGTAGATGTAGTTACAGAAGTAGCATCCGAGCTTTTTGTGCCTTTAACTGTGGGTGGAGGTATAAAAAATATAGAAGATGTAAGAAAACTTTTAAAGGCGGGAGCAGATAAAGTTTCAATAAATACTGCAGCCGTAGAAAATCCCGATATTATAAATCAGATTGCTTCGGAATTTGGAAGCCAATGTCTTGTGGTGGCTATAGATGTGAAGAAAAGAGGAAAAAAATCTTGGGAAGTTTATGTAAAAGGAGGGAAAGTTCCTACTGGCATTGATTTTAAAGACTGGATAGTTGAGGTAGAAAAAAGAGGAGCTGGTGAGATACTTTTAACTAGTATAGATGCAGATGGTCATCTTTCTGGTTATGACTATGAACTTCTTGAGTGTGCCTTGAATTATTCTAATCTTCCATTGATAGCTTCTGGTGGCGCGGGATCCTTAGAGGATTTATATAAAGCGTTAAAAATAGGAGTTGATGCAGTTCTTGCTGCTTCAATCTTTCATTTTGGTACCTATACTATTCCTGAAGTTAAAAAATACTTAAAGGAGAAGGGCATATGGGTGAGATTAGATTAGAGATTGAGGAGTTAATTAAAGATTTAAAATTCGACGAAAAGGGGCTTATTCCTGTAATAGTACAAGATTACAAAACAGGAAGAGTTTTAATGCATGCTTATATGAATGAGGAAGCTTTAATGAAAACAATAGAAACAGGCGAAGCTTGGTATTATAGTAGAAGTAGAAAAACCTTATGGCATAAAGGGGAAACTTCTGGTAATTATCAAAAGGTTATAGATATAGCTGTAGATTGTGATAAAGACACATTACTCCTTATTGTAGAACAAATTGGAGTTGCTTGTCATACAGGAAATTTTTCTTGTTTTTATAGATCTCTAAAAGGTGGAGTAAGTTTTCTTTTTTATCTTGAAAATCTTTTGAAAGAAAGGAAAAAAATGCTTCCAGATGGATCTTACTCTGCAAAACTTTTTAAAGAAGGTAAGGAAAAAATTTTACAAAAATTAGGTGAAGAGTCTGTTGAAACAATAATTGCTGGGATGAAAGGAAATAAGGATGAATTTTTATATGAGGGAGCAGACTTAACATTTCATTTTCTAATCTCTTTGGTGGAAGAAGACGCAGAATTAAGAGAAATCATCGAAGAGCTAATTAAGAGGCATAAATAATTTTATGGCGAGGTGTATGTTGGATTTTGATTCTGCTCTGTATTAGGTTGTCCTTGTGGTATTTCTGTTTTTTCTTCTATTAGAAAGTCAAATTCTCTAGGAGGTACGTCTTTAAGAGCATTTTGCATAAATTCCTTCCATGTCATTGCAGGTAGTAACCCTCCAGGAACCTTATTTGTTGGAGTATAATCATCGTTACCCATCCAGACGCCAGCACAAAGATCAGGAGTAAATCCAATAAACCAAGCATCTCTATAATCATCGGTAGTGCCTGTTTTCCCTGCTGCGGGTCTTCCAATATTTGCTCTTTTGCCGGTTCCATTGGTAATTACCCTCTTCATCATCTTAACAAGAGTCGCATCTACATCTTTTTCTATGACTGGAACAATTTCTGGAGTACTGTTGTATATAATATTACCCTTTGAATCTTCAACTCTTAAAATGGCTATGGGAGTAACTCTATTACCACCATTTGCGAAACCGCAATAAGCTCTTACAAGTTCGTAAAGGGTAACGCCAGAAGTCCCTAAGGCAAGGGCAAGACTTGGCTCAAGAGGACTTTCTATGCCTAATCTTCGTGCATTTCTTATTACATCGCCAACTCCTATCTCTTCAAGTAAGAGAATTGTAGCTATGTTATATGAATTTTCTAAAGCTTCTTGAAGTGTGACAGTTCCATGTAGCTTTCCATCATAGTTTTTGGGTTTCCATTCCTTTTTGTTAAAAGTATAGGTTACTTCCCTCTCTTCTATAAGATCATATGGTTGAAATCCTTTTTGAAGAGCAGTTAAATAAACGAAGGGCTTAAAAGCTGATCCAGGCTGTCTTACTGCCATGGATACTCTATCAAACTGGCTTTTTGAATAGTCTATTCCACCAACCCAGGCCTTTATATATCCGGTATTGGGATCAATGGCAAGTAAGGCTCCTTGACTTACCTTATATTTCTTTCCGTATTGACTAATAATCTTCTTTAATGAACTTTCTGCATAGCTTTGAAGGTTTGTATCTAAAGTTGTATATACTTTAAGTCCGCCACCATATACCATATCCTTTCCAAATTTATTTATAAGCTCTTTTAATACATAATTAAAGAAATATGGTGCAATATTTTGAGTAGAAGAATTATTATCTCTCTTTATTACTCCGAGGGGTGCTTTGATTGCTTTTTCATACTCACTTTGGTTTATATAGCCTTCCTGATATAGCTTTTCAATTACAATATTTCTCAAAGCTAAGGCTTTTTCAGGATTTTTATAAGGAGAAAGATTTTCAGGAGCAGGAATTATACCCGCAAGTAATGCAGCCTCGGGTATGGTCAATTCAGAAGCACTTTTTCCAAAATAATATTGTGAAGCTGCCTCTGCCCCGTAGGTGCCATGTCCCCAATATATCAAATTTAAATACATTTCAAGAATTTGTTGCTTAGTGAAGAATTTTTCTAATTTAATAGCTATATAGATCTTCTTAATTTTCTTATTTATAGTTCTTTCTGGAGATAAGAAAAGTAATTCTGCTACTTGCTGAGTAATAGTACTTCCTCCTTGTTTCTTTTCTAAGTGGAGAAGATCCACAATAATTGCTCTTATCAGTCCTCTTATACTTACTCCCGAATGGGTATAAAACTCTTTGTCTTCTGAAACCACAACTGCTTGTTGAAGATAAGGAGATATTTTATAAAGGGGAACATAGATGCGATTCTCTTTGTATAATCTACCTAAAATCTTATTATCTATAGAATATATTATAGTAGTTTGACTAGGTTTAATCTCCATCCATTTATCTATAGGTGGAATGTCTCTAATCACCATTAACACATAAATGGATCCTCCAATTAATGAAATTAATAGAACACTAAGAATGCCTAGTGTGACATATAAGAGGGTTTTTCTCTTTTTGTTTTTGCTTAAGGCTATCTCCTTAACATATTTATTCTTCATATCCCTTAAAATTGTTTCCTCCTCTGAAAAATATGATATTATAGTATTATATAAAATCAAAATTCAATTTTACAGGTGGATTATGGATTTTCAAGTATTTATAATAACAGGATTATCAGGTGCTGGAAAGTCTCAATCATTAAGGATTTTGGAAGATCTTGGTTTTTTCTGTGTAGATAACATACCTCCTAAATTGGTGCCTACTCTTATTGATTTATGTTTAGCTACGAATGGTAAAATTTCTGGACTTGCAGTAGTAATAGACATACGTACTGAAAACTTTTTGGAAGATTTCAAAGAAATGGTAGATACAATCAACTCTAAAAATATTCCGTTTAAGATACTCTTTCTAGAAGCTGATGACGAAGTAATAGTTAAAAGATATAATGAGACAAGAAGAATACATCCGCTCTTAAGAGAAGGAAAAACTATTCTTGAAAGCATTAAACTTGAAAAGGAGAGACTTCAAGAAATTAAAACCTTTGCTACAGATATTATTGATACTTCACAATTTTCATTAAAGGATCTTAAAGACAATATATTGAAAATATTGAGCTCATTTAATTCATCAGTTAAGTCTAATTTTCTGATAACTATAACATCTTTTGGTTTCAAATATGGTTTGCCTATTGATGCTCATTTGGTTTTTGATGTGAGATTTCTGCCTAATCCTTTTTATGATCCAAAACTTAGACCATTTTCAGGCCAAGCAGAAGAGGTTAAAAATTTTGTATTGAGTAAAAAGGAAGCTCGAGATTTCATCGAATATGTGAAAAATCTTCTTGACTTTTTAGTACCTTTATATCAAGAAGAGGGAAGAAATATTCTTAATATTGCTATAGGTTGTACAGGTGGAAGACATAGGGCTGTAGTAATAGCCGACGAGATTTTCTCTTACTTATCTCAAAAATATAATACCCATCTTTTTCATAGAGATGTAGATAAAGACAGGAATATTGCAAAGTAATATGGAAGAGCAAAAAACCTTGACAGTTATAGGTGGTGGAACCGGCCTCTCTACTATATTGAGAGGTCTAAAGAGATATAAATTAAATTTAAATGCCATTGTAACTGTAAGTGATGATGGGGGAAGTTCTGGTAAACTAAGTGAGGATTTAGGAGTGCTTCCTCCCGGAGATATAAGAAACTGTCTTGTGGCTTTAGCTGATGAGGAGTCTTTAATGGCAAAGTTATTTCAATATAGGTTTACTAATGGCGATTTAAAAGGACACTCTTTTGGGAATCTCTTTCTAGTGGCAATGGCAGCAATTCTTGGTGATTTTCTTTTAGGTATTAAAGAGACCAGTAAGGTGCTTGCTATAAGGGGAAGGGTATTGCCATCAACTCTAAATAGGGTAAAGCTTAAGGCTTATTTTGAGGATGGAACTGTGATTTTGGGAGAAACTTCTATTTCTTCTTATGGGAGAAGCAGGATTAAAAGAATAGAATTGTTGCCTGTAGATCCAGACGTAAAAATATCAGCAACACTTGAAGCTATAAATGCTATAGAAAAATCAGATCTGATTATAATAGGGCCAGGGAGCCTTTATACTAGTATAATTCCCAATCTATTGCTAAAGGAAATTCAGGAAGTTTTGAAAGAAGTTAGTGATAAAAAGAATATTCTGTATATATGTAACGTCATGACTCAACCTGGAGAAACTTTAGGTTATAAAGCATCAGACCACTTAAGAGCAATTATTGAACATTTAGGATTTAATCCTATCAATTATATTTTAGTGAACACAAAAAAGCCTTCTGAAGAGGTCCTGAGAAAATATAGGGAGAGGGGTGCAGACTTTGTAGAACCGGATTTTGAAAATCTTGAAAATTTTAATATTAATATTTTGTCTGGGGATTTTATAAATGATAGTGATCTGATAAGGCATGATTCCTTTAAAGTAGCAGATTTTGTAGTTAAAAAATTTATAAAATAGAAGGAGTTTTAAAAATTGACAAAAGATTGTATACTTCTATAATATAAATCTATAAAGGAAGGGAGGCTTTATTAATGGCTAAAAAGACAATTTTGGATTTACAAGATGAGGAGTTAAAGGGTAAAAGGGTCCTTGTTAGAGTTGATTTTAATGTACCTATAAAAAATGGAGTCATTACTGATGATAGGAGAATAAGAGAAGCTTTACCAACAATAAAGTACCTAATAGATAGAGGTGCAAAAGTAATTTTGGTTTCTCATCTTGGAAGACCTAAGGGATTTCAGGACGATTTAAGATTAGACCCTGTAGCTAAAAGGTTAAGTGAGCTTCTTGGTAAACCCGTTAAGAAACTTAATGACTGTATTGGAGAAGAGGTCGAAAAAGAAATTTCAAATATGAAAGAGGGAGATGTGGTATTATTAGAAAACATAAGATTCTACAAAGAGGAAGAAGCAAATGATCCAGAATTTGCCAAAAAACTCGCAAAACTTGCTGATTTATATGTAAATGATGCCTTTGGAACTGCTCATAGAGCTCATGCTTCTACCGCGGGAGTTGCTCAATATATTCCTGGTGTTGCAGGACTTTTAATGAAGAAAGAAATTGAGATTATGGGGAAAGCATTGGAATCTCCAGAAAGACCCTTTATATGCATTCTTGGAGGAGCGAAGGTATCAGATAAAATAGGAGTAATAAAGAATCTAATGACTAAAGTAGATGGTTTTCTCATTGGTGGGGGAATGATGTTCACTTTCTTAAAAGCTCTTGGATATGAAACAGGTAAATCTATTGTGGAGGATGATAAGCTTGAACTTGCAAAAGAAATTATGAATATGGCAAAGGAGAGGGGAGTTGAGTTTTTACTTCCTAAAGATGCTGTGGTAGTAAAAGAAATTAAAGAGGATGCTCCTACTTCTATAAAGGACGTGGATAAATTTGAAAAGGACGATATTGGAGTTGATATTGGACCAAAGACTATTGAACTTTTTAGAGAAGAAATCTTAAAAGCAAGAACAATAATTTGGAATGGGCCTATGGGGATATTTGAAATTCCAGCTTTTGCAAATGGTACCCGTAGGATAGCAGAGGCTATAGCTGAAAACAAAAATTGTATAAGCATTGTAGGGGGAGGAGACAGCGCCGCAGCCATACAAATGTTAGGTTTAGAAGATAAATTCACTCATATTTCTACAGGTGGTGGAGCATCTCTTGAATTCTTAGAAGGAAAAGAACTGCCAGGGGTGGCGGTTTTACAAGATAAATAGTTAATAAATAAAAGAGGGGGATAAGTTGGCTAGTATAAGAGAAACATTAGAAGAAATTTCAAGATTAGATGGAGTACAAGTTTCTGTTCTTGTAAGTGATGATGGTCTTCTTATCGAAAGTGTAGCGAAAGATGGATCAAATACTGAATCATTAGCAGCAGTAGCTTCTGGAAGCTTGAGAGCATCAGAAATGATAGGAATGGAGCTTGCTAAGGGGTCTACCCGAGAAATGGTTATAATATTTGAGGATGGAGCTGTATTTATAGTACCATTAGAAGGAAAACCTGCTATATTGGTGGTAGTTTCCAGTAAGGGGGCGAATTTAGGAAAGATTAGGATAGGAATTAAGAAGTGTGCTTTTCAGCTGGCTAGGTTAATATAAATATCTTGTTAGGAGGGAAGAAATTGAGGAGGAAAATTATTGCTGCAAATTGGAAAATGTACAAAACTTGTGCAGAGACTGAGAGTTTTATAAAAGAATTTATAGAACTTTCAAAAGGATATGAGGAAAAGGAAATTGTAATATGCCCACCATTTACCTCTCTATATGTAGCTAGTAAACTTCTTAAAGATACAGCTATTAAATTAGGGGCTCAAAATATGTTTTGGGAAAAAGAAGGAGCATATACTGGAGAAATCTCTCCCATAATGCTTAAAGATTTGAACTGTACCTATGTTATAATAGGACATTCTGAAAGGAGAAATTATTTTTCTGAGACTAATGAGATGATAAATAAGAAAATAAAATCTGCTTTTAATTATGGTTTGATACCTATTTTCTGTGTGGGAGAGAAATGGGAAGAAAGAGAGAGAGGGAAAACAGAAGAAGTTATTACTAAACAAGTAAGGGAAGGTTTGGAAGGTTTAGAAAAAGAAAACGTGGAAAAAATTGTTATAGCTTATGAGCCAGTATGGGCTATAGGAACAGGCCATTCTGCAAAGGGCGAAGACGCTAATGAGGTTGCAGGTTTAATAAGAAAGATAATATCTGAAATGTATGATACAGAAGTTTCTCAAAAAATTAGAATTCAGTACGGTGGTAGTGTTAATCCCCAAAATATTACCGAATTCCTATCTCAAAATGAGATTGATGGTGCTTTGGTGGGTGGAGCAAGCTTAAAGCCACAGTCTTTTTGGAACATAGTAAAAAGTTAGAAAAGAGGTGAAGAAGATAATATGACTATTGTTCTTTATATCTTGCACTTTTTAGTCTCCATAGGTATGATAGCAGTAATTTTGTTTCAGTCAGAGGTGGGGGAAGGTTTAGGTTTTATTGGGGGTGGAGAGACTACCTTTTATAAGGCAAAGAGGCAGATGGAAAAAGGGTTAAAACAAGCTACCGTTGTTCTTGCTGTGCTATTTATGATTACATCTGTGCTTATCTTTGTTATTCATTAATAAAAAATTAGAAAGGGGAGGTTTGCGAGGATGCGTAAAGTCTATTTAATGTTTTTGTTAGTTTTTTTAATTTTCTTATTTGCAGGAGTTTCTTCTGCTGATACCCCTCAATATGGTGGCGTGCTAAGAAGAAGTCTTGTTAATGATCCACCCACTCTTGATCCTGCAATGATAACTGATACTGCCTCTGATGAGGTAGCAAGACAAATTTTTGATGGTTTGGTAGAATACGATCCCAACGGTAAAGTTGTAGGTTCAATTGCTAAAAAATGGAGTATTTCTAAAGACGGTACTGTTTATACTTTCTATTTAAATAATAACGTATATTTCCATAATGGTAGGAACGTTACAGCAGAAGATTTTGTTTATTCTATTAAGAGAGTTATGGATCCAAAAACCGCTTCTCCAAGAGCAAGCTTTGCAGAACCAATAAAAGATGTGGTAGCTAAAGATAAATATACTTTAGTAATTACTTTAAAGAGACCTTTTGCGCCGTTCCTTTCTACTTTGACATACTCTTGCTTCTGGGTAGTGCCTAAGGAAGAAGTAGAGAAGCTTGGAAAAGACTTTGCAACCAGGCCTGTAGGAACTGGAGCTTTCATGTTCAATGAATGGAAACATGATGTAAAAATAAGTTTAAAGGCAAATCCAAAATATTTCCGTGGGCGTCCATATTTAGATGGTATTGAATGGATGATAATTCCAGATGAGAACGTTGATTTTATGAATTTTGAAAAGGGTCAACTTGATGTAACTACTATTCCAGATCCCGAATGGGATAGAGTAAGTAATGATCCTAAATATAAGCCATACATCTTAGAAAAACCTATTATTGGTATATACTACTTAGGGTTTAATGTCCAGAAAAAACCTCTTGATAACAAATATTTGAGACAAGCCATAGCTCGTGCTATAAACAAGGAGGCTATAGTAAAGGTTATTAGAAGAAACAGGGCTCAAGTAGCTTATACTATATTACCACCATCTATGCCTGGCTTTAGTAAAGCTAACTATGATTGGGCAAAAGAAAAGTTTAGCTACAATGTAGCAGAAGCCAAAAAACTCCTTGCAAAGGCTGGATATCCAGATGGAAAAGGACTTCCTGAAATAACGCTATATTACAATAGCAGTGTAGCACACAAGAGAATCATGGAGGCAATTCAAGCAGATTTAGAGAAGATTGGAATAAAAGCTAAATTACAAAATTATGATTGGGCAGTTTATCTTGATTTGCTTGACAAAGGAGAACTCCCTGTTTATAGACTTGGATGGGTGGCTGATTATATTGATCCTGATAACTTCTTATGGGTTCTTTTCAACTCTGCCAACTTTGGCCCTGAAGGGAACCATAGCTTCTACAAGAATGATAAAGTAGATGAGTATACAAACAAAGCAAGAATTGAGACTCTTTGGTCTGTAAGAGCTAAATACTATGAAATGGCTGAGAGGATAATTCTTGAGGATTGTCCAATAGTTCCTATCTATTACTACATATCTCAAATTATTTATCAACCTTGGGTAAATGGTCTCTATTTAGATCCTCTAACGGGAATTTCTGGAGTAAGATATAGAGTAGTTTGGCTTTCTAAAAAGTAGTTTGAAATAAAAACTTGAGGGAGGAGAAAGATCTCCTCCCTCTTTATATTGTATGAGAAAGGAGGACTAAGTTGTTAAGATATATAGTAAGAAGATTACTACAAGCCATACCAGTATTTATAGGTGTAACTTTGATAACTTTTATTCTGTTTTTTATTGCACCTGGAGATCCAGCAAGGCTTATTGCTGGACAAAGAGCGGATGCAGAAACTATAGCGAGAATTAGATCAATTTGGGGATTAGATAAGCCTTTAGCTGTTCAATATCTCCTCTTTTTAGGGAGAATAATCAGGTTGGATTTTGGTAGATCTTTTAAGACCAATATTCCAGTTATTGAATCCATTGGAGAGAGATTACAAGCAACAGCAGTTCTTGCCTTTTTTGCCTTCATAATAGCTATTTTGTTAGGAGTCACAGCGGGTATTATTTCAGCGGTAAAGCAGTACTCTTTTTTTGACTATACTGCTATGGTTATTGCTCTTTTAGGAGTATCTGCTCCTGTATATTGGGTTGGAATAATATTGCTACTTATTTTTGGCTTTAAATTAGGATGGCTACCCTTGGGCGGATATATCTCTGAATATGGTATAAAAGCAGTAATACTACCTGCTATAACTCTTGGTACAAGGCCTGCAGCCTATTTTGCTAGGTTAGCAAGGTCATCAATGTTAGAAGTGATAAGACAGGAATATATTACAACTGCTAGAGCTAAGGGATTACCTGAGTCTAAAGTTATATTTAAACATGCTTTACGTAATGCTCTAATTCCTGTAGTAACATATGCAGGTATGGTAGTAGGAGATTTGTTGACTGGAGCAGTTTTAACTGAAACTATATTTGCATGGCCAGGCATAGGAAGATTAGTTGTCCAAGCTATTCTTGATAGAGATCTTCCTGTACTTCAGGGTGGGGTCATTGTGATAGCTCTTATTTATATTTTAGCAAATTTGATTGTGGACTTATCTTATGCTCTAATAGATCCAAGGATAAGGTACGAGTAGTTGGAGGTTTTAAGTTATGGCAACTGAAATTAAAAAAGAAAATAGAAAACCAAGAAGTTTATGGAAAATCGCTTGGAAAAGATTATCTAAAAACAAACTTGCCTTATTAGGGCTTGGAATAGTCATCTTTTTTGTCATAGTTGCTCTTTCAGCTCAATATATTTCACCCTATCCTTGGAATGAGGTTGACCTTTCTCGAGCCTTGCAACCGCCGAGTTGGGAACATCCTTTAGGAACCGATGAGTTTGGGAGAGATATTTTGAGCAGAATTATATATGGAACAAAGATATCGTTACAATTTGCCTTTTTTGCCCAACTTATTTCTATTTCTCTTGGGACAGTATTAGGACTTATTGCAGGTTTTTATGGAGGATGGATTGATGATTTGATAATGAGGATCGTCGAAATACTTTTTGCATTCCCATTCTTATTATTTGTTATTGCTGTAGTCTCTACTTTAGGTACGGGAATTCACAACTTGTATATTGCAGTTGCAATAATTGGTTGGGCAGGAGTATCAAGAATAGTAAGAGGACAAGTACTCAGTCTCAGGGAGAGAGATTTTGTTGCATCGGCTCAAGCGGTTGGAGCATCTACTTGGAGAATTCTTTTCAGGCATATATTGCCCAATGCTTTGTCTCCAATTATAATTGAGGCAACCCTTGGAATGGGTGGTATGATTATGTTAGAGGCAGGGCTTTCTTTTCTAGGATTAGGAGTTCAAGCACCTACTCCAAGTTTAGGTTCTATGGTACAGGCAGGGCTTGCTTATTTGAGAAGTTGTTGGTGGTATCCTGTAGCTCCAGGTCTTGTTATAATGATAATAGTGTTTGGTTTTAATCTTTTAGGAGATGGTTTAAGAGATGCGCTGGATCCGAGACTTTATATCTAAAGAAAAAAATAAACAAAAATATTTCACAGGACTCGGATGGGTAGAAATATCTCCTACTGCTATCGCAACATTGGCTAGTGTTGCCACGCTTCAAAGCTACGGTGTGGTTGGGATGGCAGCAAGTAACATTGCAGACGGAATAAGCGAGTTACTTAAATTGGAAGAAGCTAATAGAGGGGTTAAAGTAGAGATAGACGAAGATGGTATAAAAATTGATCTTTATATAATTGTTGCTTACGGTGTAAGAATTCCAGAAGTAGCTCATAATGTTATGGAAAGGGTAAAGTGGAGTTTGGAGAGGACGGTAGGACTTAATGTAAAAGAAATAAATGTAAATGTGTGGGGTATAAGAGTTAAAGAAGAAAAAGAACCAATAATGTGGGAAGAAGAGATATGATGGGCGTATACATAATTGATAGTAATTTGTTGGTTAAACTCTTTGAGTATGCTACTTATGAATTAGAAAAACATAGAGAAGAAATAGATTTATTAAATGTTTTTCCTGTACCTGATGGGGATACTGGAACTAATATGCTTTATACAATGCGGTCAACTTTAAATGAAATTAAAAAAGTAAAAACCTTAACTATAAGAAGCATAGCAGACGCAGCTATAAAAGGATCTCTGATGGGAGCAAGGGGAAATTCAGGAGTTATACTTTCTCAAATTATAAGGGGTTTTTGTGAGGTTATTAGGAATCACGAAGAAATAGATGCTAAGATATGGGTTAAAAGTTGGCAGAATGCTACTAGAGTTGCTTACAGAGCAGTACTTAAACCTACAGAAGGAACAATACTAACTGTACTCAGAGATGGGGTAAAAGAAGCAGTACTAGCTTTAAGAGAGACACAGGATATTTTAAAAATAATGGAGAGAACCCTTGAGAAAGCTAAAGAATCTCTTTTAAATACTCCTAATTTATTGCCTATATTAAAAGAAGCAAAAGTAGTTGACGCAGGAGGTCAAGGTCTTGTTTGGATATGGACAGGTTTTTATGAAGCCCTTTCTGGGGTTGAATTAGAATTACCAAAAGAGAAAGAAAAAGTGGTAGAGATAAAAGAAAAACCTGAAAGAGAAATTCTTGAAAGTTATGTGTTAACTTACCAATATTGTACGGAATTTATAATAAATTCCTACGAAAATGTTGACTTTACAAACTTTAAAAAATGGCTTGAAACTCAAGGAGATAGTATAGTAACCTCAGAAGCTCCGGGTCTTTTAAAGGTTCATATTCATACCAACCATCCGGGACTAGTACTTGAAAGAGCATTGGAGCTTGGGAGTCTATCAAGGATAAAGATTGATAATATGGCTGAGCAGCATGAAGAGAGATTAAAAGAAGAAATATCTCAGGATGTAAAGACACCATTAAAGGAAATTGGATTTGTAGCTGTATCTTGGGGAAAGGGTATAAACGAAATATTCAAGAGTTTAGGCGTGGACATGATAGTAAATGGAGGACAAACTTTAAATCCCAGTGTAGAATCGCTGTCCAATGCAGTGGAAAAAGTAAGAGCAAGAAAAGTTTTTATTTTGCCTAATAATAAAAATGTTATTCTTGCGGCAAAACAGTTGGAAAGTATTCATAAAGATAGAGTGGTTATAATTCCTACAAAACATGTACTTGAAGGTATAAGAGTCCTATACGAATATAACCCTAAGGATAGTTGGGAAGTTGTAAAGGAAAAGATGGAAAAAGCCATGAACAAGATTAAGGTAGGAGAGATAACAAGAGCTATAAAAGATTCTTCTGTAAATGGACTGGCCATAAAAGAGGGTGATCTTATAGGTCTTACTAATGACGAGGTAAAAGTAACAGGAAATGATATTTATAAAGTCTCTTTAGACCTTTTGAATTTGCTTTTAGATGAAAGTTCAGAAATTATAAGTGTGTACTATGGAGAAGAAGTAAAAGAAAAAGAAGCAGAAACTTTGTTATCAATAATAAAAGAAAAGTATCCTCAGTATTCTGTTGAACTTCTATACGGAGGCCAACCCTTCTATTATTATTATTTTGGCATTGAATAAACTTAATAATGTCCATAGAAATAAAACTTCTTAAGGGACTCAAAAAAATATTAGAAGAGGAAATCTCTTCTAATTTTTCTGATAAGAGTATCAAGTATGGACTTGAAAAAGCGATTACCGTAGCTATTAAACAATTTCCCGTCTATAATGGTTTTTGGACTCAAAAGGTTTTGGATCTGATAAAAGACTATTCAAAAAGGGGTCAAGAAGAGAGATCCCAGATTGTATTAAGAATTAAGGATATTATTGAAAGGGCAATAGAGTTTTATACGGAAGAGAATTTTTGGGAAAAACCGGTTCAATTCTTAAAAGGAGTTGGTCCTCATAGAGCAAAGCTTTTAAATAAGCTTGAAATATACACTATTTATGATCTGATCACTTATTATCCAAGGGATTATGACGATAGATCTAAATTAAAGAAAATTTCTGAATTGAAACCTGGAGAAAAGGTAACTATAAAGGTAAAAATCATAGACTACGAAGAGACAAAAACTCTTTATAAAAAAATCCCCATAATAAAAGCAAAATTAACTGATGGTACTGGTATAGTTTACGGAGTATGGTATGGCCAAAAATACATTAAACAAGCGCTTCCTCAGGGAACTGATGTACTTATCTCTGGTGAAGTAAAGAGAGTTTTAAAACATATAGAATTTGAAAACCCTGAATATGAAGTTTTAGATGAAGAAGACAAAGAGTTCTTAAATGTAGGAAGAATAGTACCTATTTACTCATTGACTTCTGGTCTTACTCAAAAAGTCTTGAGGAAGATTATATATGACGCATTGACTGATTATTCTATTTTCCTTGAAGATCCTTTACCTAAGTATTTGAGAGAAAAATACAATCTCATGGATAAACCTGTGAGTATTTGGGAAAAGCATTTCCCAACTTCTTTTCTAACCATGGCAAGCGCCTCCAAGAGAATAGCCTTTGAAGAGTTATTTTTCTTACAGCTTAACCTTGCCGAGAAGCGAAAAGAAATAGAGAAACTGTCTGCTCCTGTTTTTAAAACCGATAGTGAGTTAGTAGAGAGGTTTTTAAATTCTTTACCTTTTAAATTAACAAAAGCTCAAGAAAAAGTTTGGGAGGAAATAAAAAAAGATTTATCCTCGGGAAGGCCTATGCATAGGCTTTTGCAGGGAGATGTGGGCTCAGGAAAGACCGTAATTGCAGCCCTTGCTGCAATTCTTGCTTATGATAACGGATACCAAACTGCCTTTATGGTCCCAACAGAAATCTTAGCAGAGCAACATTATAATAGACTTAAAAAGATTTTTGAGCCTTTAGGTATAAGAATAGCACTCTTAACTAGTAGTACTCCTAAAAAAGAAAAAACTTATATTTATCTTGATCTTGCGGAAGGTAAATTGCCTATAGTAATAGGAACACATGCTTTAATTCAGGAAGAAGTAACTTTCAAGAAATTAGGCTTGGTAATTATTGATGAGCAGCATAGGTTTGGAGTAATTCAAAGGGCAAAACTGTGGAAAAAAGGCGAAAACCCTCATCTTCTTGTAATGACTGCAACTCCTATTCCAAGATCTCTTGCCTTGGTACTTTATGGAGAGCTGGATATTTCTATAATAGATGAACTTCCCCCTGGAAGAAAACCTGTTATAACATATCTTTTCTCCAAAAGGGAAAGAAAAAAGGTTTATTCCTTTGTAGAGAAAGAAATCATGAAGGGTAAACAGGCTTTTGTAGTATGTCCATTAATAGAAGAGTCAGAGAAATTGGAGGCAGAATCGGCGAAGAAATTGTATGAGGAATTAAAGAAATTCTTTCCCCAGTTTAAAATAGGTTTGATCCATGGATTAGTACCAAGTGAAGAAAGAAATAGAATAATGGAAGAGTTTCAAAATGGTGAAATCCAAATTCTTGTTGCTACAACAGTTATAGAGGTTGGCGTGGATATACCTAATGCTTCCATAATGGTTATAGAGGATGCACATAGATTTGGACTTGCTCAGCTTCATCAGTTGAGGGGAAGAGTAGGGCGAGGAAGTGAGCAAGCATATTGTTTTCTTATAGCAGATCTTAAGGGTGAAGATGCAACTGAAAGATTAAAAGTAATGGTGGAAACCAACGACGGTTTTGTAATAGCTAATAAAGATCTTGAAATTAGAGGTCCTGGAGAATTCTTCGGAACGAGACAGCACGGTGCTCTTAATTCTCTCATTGTGGATTTGACAAAAGATATGAAACTCTTTGAGATAGCGAGGAATGAAGCTTTCGAATTAATGAGATATGAAAATGAGAGATTAAGTGAGTATGAGAAGAATTTAATAAATAAGTGGCTAAATAGATATTTGAAGGGAGAGTTAAAAGAAATTGTCCTCTGAAATAAAAATCTCTGGAGGTCTTTTAAAGGATAAGAAAATAAAGGTCCTTAAACAGGGAAATTATAGGATTACCATGGAACAGGTAAGAAAATCTATGTTTGATATGATTTCAGACAAAATTTTAGGAAGCTTTTTTCTTGATCTCTTTGCAGGATCTGGTATTGTAGGTATTGAAGCTATAAGCTATGGAGCAGAAAAGGTTGTTTTCGTAGAAAATCACCTTAATGCTGTAAGACTCTTGAGAGAAAACATTAAGAGTCTTGGTTTGCAAGATAAGACAAGGGTAATTTATAAAGATGTATTTGATTTTTTAAATAAGTTTTCTTTGGAAAGGTTTGATATTATATTTGCAGATCCACCTTATGAGTTAGGTGAAAAAATTGTAGATGTGGTAAAATATGTTAATGATTTTAATTGGCTAAAAGATCAAGGTATGCTGATTATAGAACATCACAAAAAGACGATTTTGCCTGAAAAATATGCTCATTTGTTTAAATTTTTGGAGAAAAAATATGGTGAGACTGTGTTATCATTTTATAAAAAGGGAGAAAAAACATGATAAAAGCAGTTTATCCTGGAAGTTTTGATCCTGTTACCAATGGGCATATTGACATTATCCAAAGAGGAGCAAAAATTTATGATGAGATCATAGTTCTTGTCGCTGAGAATATTTCTAAAAAACCTCTTTTTTCTTTAGAAGAAAGACTTGATATGTTAGAGCATTCTTTAAAAGATATACCAAATGTAAGAATAGATCATTTTAGTGGCTTACTTGTTGATTACTTGAGAAAAATTAATGTTAAAATTATTATAAGAGGACTCAGAGCAGTCTCAGATTTTGAATATGAGTTTCAACAAGCTTTGACAAATAAGAAGTTATATCCAGACTGTGAGACTGTTTTTTTAGTAAGTGATTTAAAGTATACATTTTTGAGTTCAAGTGTGGTCAAAGAAATTGCGAGTTTTGGTGGATGTATAAAAGGCCTTGTTCCTGACTATGTGGCAGAAAAACTCTATGAGAAATTTGGAGTTAAGCCTAAAGGAGTTTGATTAAAAATGGATGAGATTTTAGAGACTTTGAAAATATTAAGAGAAACTCTTGAGAACTCACCTTCTATACCAGTTTGGGATAAGGTTCTTCTGGATAGGGAAAAATTGATGGAATTAATTGAAAAACTTGATAAATCTATTCCGCAAGAATTTTATGAGGCAAAAAAGATAATAGAAAATAATGAGAGGATAATAAATAGAGCCTATATGGAAGCGGAAGAGATAATAAAGCAAGCTCAAAAAGAAGCGGAAATTCTTGTAAGTAATAACAAGATTACTCTTGAGGCTCAAAAGAGAGCTGAAGAAATAATTAACAATGCAAAGAAAGAGGCAGAAGAAGTGAAAAAGGAGATGGAAGCATATATTGAAAATTTATTAAGCAAAGTAGAAGATCTCCTAAAAAAGGAGATAGAACTTATAAAGAAGTGCAAATCAGAATTATAGTAATAATCTTAATTTCTATTTTAATCTTAGAGACTTTATCTTCTTTTTTTGTTTATTTTGATGAAGGCAAAGTTGTTAATATTAAGGACTTATTTTTAAATATGCCAGAAGATTTTCCATCAAGTTTTTACATTATTCTATTGAGAGCTAAAAATCCACATTTTTACAACTTTATTTATCATCTTTTGATGAAAGATCTTTATTTCTACAATCGACTCTCAAAATATAAGCTAATTGAGTTTAAAGGGTTTAAAGTAAGAGATGATATTCAATTTTATGGTAAGTCCGATATGTTATGTTTGATGCTATCTTTTTGGGCTTATAGTAATAGACTTAAGTTTATTGATGACTTTAAAATAGGTATAATTGGGGATGTTTCGGAAGAAGGTAAGGTTTTACCTGTATTAGGGATAAATAATAAATATTCAATAGCTCTTTCTGAAAATTTAAATGTTTTAATATTGCCCTTTCAAAACGAAAAAGACTTAAATAAGAAAAAAGGTGATCTTTACTGTATTTTTGTAAATGACATAGAAGAGGCTAAGAAGAATCTATTGAAGTTTTCAGTTCCTGAGGTTGTCAATATTAGATAAATTATGTTAAAATATAACTAACCTATAGTGATGGGTCACCATTGCTATAGGCGATTTTTTGTAATATAGAAGGAGGTAAAATATGGCTCTAACTAAAGAGGAAAAGAAACAGATAATTGAAAAATTCAGATTAAACGAGAATGATTCTGGATCACCAGAAGTACAAATTGCATTGCTTACGGAAAGAATAAAGAGACTTACAGAACATTTAAAAGTACATAAGAAGGATTATCATTCTCGTGTTGGTCTATTAAAGATGATTGGTAGAAGGAGAAAACTACTTAAGTATCTACAAGAGAAAGATTTTGAAAGATACAAGAAACTAATACAAGAATTGGGGTTAAGAAAGTAGTAGACTATGCGACAGGTTTGTTCGTTTAAAAGAGAATTTGCAGGAAAAGAACTAAAAATTGATATAGGGAAGGTTGCTTGGCAAGCTACAGGAGCAGCTCTTGTTCAGTACGGGGAGACTACTGTACTTGTTACAGTGGTAGCTTCGGAAGATAAAAAAGAAGATGTAGATTTTTTCCCGTTAACTGTTGAGTATGTAGAGAGATTATATGCTGCTGGAAAAATTCCTGGTGGATTTTTTAAAAGAGAAGGAAAACCTACAGAGCCTGAAATTCTGTTTGCCAGATTAATTGACAGGCCCTTAAGACCCTTATTTGCAAAAGATTTTAGGAACGAAGTTCAAGTAATAGTAACTGTGCTTTCTTATGATCACGAGAACTCTACAGATATTCCTTCCATAATTGGTGCATCTTGTGCCATAATACTTGCTGGTCTTCCATTCAAAGGACCTATTGGAGCTGTCAGAATAGGTTGGGACGGCAATGAATGGTATATAAATCCACCGGTTACTTTAAGCAATTCCTTATTACTTGATTTGGTTGTGGCTGGCACAAAAGATGCTGTGTTGATGATAGAGGGCGACGGAAAGGAAGTACCTGAAGATATCTTTTTGGAAGGAATTATTAAGGCTCATAGTGCAATGTTAGATGTAATTAACTTCCAAGAAGAAATCTTATCTCAAATAAATCCTGCGCCATTTAATTACGATCCCTTTGTAGTTGACGAAAGATTAAAGAGAGCTGTATTAGACTATGTTACGGTTGACCAAATAAGGGATGCTATTTTTACCCCAAGTAAATCTGAAAGACAAAAAGCTCTTGAAGATTTGAAAAAGAAAGTAATAGAGCATTTTAAACCTATTTATGGAGAAATAACTGCTCAAGTTGATGAAATAATTAATCAAGAAGCAAAGAAAATATTATCTCAAGTAGTGCTTGAAGAAAAAAGAAGGGTAGATGGAAGAAAGTTAAACGAAATAAGACCTGTAAGTTGTGAAGTCGGAGTTCTGAAAAGAGTCCATGGCTCTGCCCTTTTCCAGAGAGGAGAAACTCAGGTTCTTTCTGTTGTAACTTTAGGTGCTGGAGAGGAACAAATAATAGAAAGTGTTATAGAAAGCGAACCTAAGAGATATATACACCATTATAACTTCCCACCTTTTTCCGTTGGAGAAGCAAAGCCATTGAGAGGTCCTAAAAGAAGGGAAATAGGACATGGAGCTCTTGCTGAAAGAGCATTACTTCCACTTATTCCTAAAGAAGAAGAATTTCCTTATACAATTAGAGTTGTTTCTGAGGTATTGAGTTCTAATGGTTCTACTTCTATGGCAAGTGTATGCGGTAGTAGTCTTTCATTAATGGATGCTGGGGTCCCGATAAAGACACACGTAGCTGGAGTTGCAATGGGCCTTATCAAAGAAGGAGATAGGTTTGAAGTACTTACGGATATTCAGGGACTTGAAGATGCTTTAGGAGGAATGGACTTTAAGATAGCTGGAACCAGAAATGGTATTACAGCTGTGCAACTTGATATCAAAGTTGATGGGCTATCTTATGAAATTATTGAGAGAACTTTGAAACAAGCAAAAGAGGCAAGATATCAAATTCTTGATATTATGGAAAAGACTATACCTCAGCCGAGGCCTGAAATTTCCCCATATGCGCCGAGAATAATGGTTTTAGAAATTAATCCTAGTAAAATTGGAGACCTTATTGGGCCAAGTGGTAAGAATATAAAGAAGATTATTGAGGAAACTCATACTACTATAAATATAAAGCCTGAAGGTTTGGTTTATATTTCAGCTCCAGATCAAGAATCCGCAGAAAAAGCTGCTCAGATGGTACAGGACTATACGAGAGATATTAAGGAAGGAGATATATTCTTAGGAAAAGTTATAAGAGTTACAGATTATGGAGCTTTTGTAGAGATATTACCAGGAAAGATAGGACTTCTTCATATCTCAAAATACAAAACCACCGGTACAGGTAAAAACCAAACAAGAGAGGAAATTAATTTGGGTGATGAGATTCTTATAAAGGTAGATTCGATAGATTCGAGTGGAAGGATAAGTTTGACTAGAAAAGATCTTTAGTACAAATAGATGAATATTTCTGAAATTGAATTAAAAAATGGGTTAAAAATTATTCATGATTATACACCCTCTAGAAAGACCATAAATATAATAGTAGCTGTTAAAGTTGGATCAAGACATGAGGAAAAAAAAGAACATGGTCTTGCTCACTTTGTAGAGCATCTTTTGTTTAAAAACAATTCTGAAAGAGGGATAGATGAGATACGAAAAGAAGTTGATCAGCTAGGTGGAGAACTTAATGCTTTCACGACAAAAGAGGTAACCTATTTTACTTTGAAAATATTGAGTTATCATTTTGTTAAGGGGGTAAAGCTTCTTAGTGATATTATTTTAAAGCCTCAATTTTCAGATGATGAGATAAATTTAGAGAAATTAGTAGTTAAAGAAGAAATTAGAATGTATAAGGATTCCCCTGAAGAATTAGTATTTGATAATTTTTTTAAGGCTTCTTGGGATAGTCATCCATTGGTCAGAGAAATATTAGGTACAGAAAAATCTGTTACAAGTTTTGATAAAGATCTTATAATTTCTTTTTATAACAAGCATTACAGAACAGATAATATGATTGTGGGAGTAAGCGGGGATGTATCTTCAAAAAAAGTAGAGGAGGTTTTTGCAAACTATTTTTATAAAAATGATGTGAATAACCTTTTAAGAACTATTAACCAAAAACCTCCAAAGTATAGACCAAGATCAATATTTTTAAAGAGGAATTTTGAACAAGTACAGATATTGTGGGGAACAGAAGGTTATATTCCTGGAGATCCTCGAAGGGAGTCTCTTGCTCTGCTTTCAGTAAGTCTTGGAGGTGGTATAAGTTCAAGATTATTTAGAGAACTAAGAGAAAAAAAGGGGCTTGTTTATAACGTAGAAACTCAACTTTTAACTTTCAAAGATGCCTCCCTGTTTGGCATTTATACTGCAACTGCTCCCCAAACAGTAGTTGAGACTTTTCAGACTTTGCTTCAAGAAAGAGAAAACTTGCTCAAAAATGGGATATCTAAAGAGGAATTGGATCTTGCTAAAAGACAAACAATAAATAGTATTTTAATGGCTATAGAAAGTCCTTCTCAGAGACTATTTTATCTTTTAGATTCTTATCTTGTGTATGGAAAGATTATTCCTTGGCTTGACAAAATAAGGAAAATAAGAAAAGTAACTGTAGGAGATGTTAATGATACCATTAGGGATATTTTTAATAGACCTTTTTCCATATCTGTGGTGGGGCCTATAAACTCTCAACATAAAGATGTTTTAAAGGGGGAAATTAAAAATGATTAAGACTATCTTATTTGGAGCTTGTGGAAAAATGGGAAGAGTTATAGGAAAAGCATTAATTGATGCTGTAGATATCGAACTTGTAGGAGCAATAGACCCATACTTTAAAGGCGAAAAATATGAGAAAATTATTGGGACAGATAAAATTTCTCTTGAAGTTTTAGGAAGTATAGAAGAATTGAAAGAGGATTTTGACGTAGCCGTAGACTTTACTAATGCTGAAGCAGCCTATCAAAATATAAAAAAGATTTTACAGATGGGAAAAAGAATGGTGGTAGGAACTACGGGACTTACTCAGGAGATGATAAATGAATTTAAAGACCTTGCAGTAAAGAACAATACGGCAATTTTAATTGCGCCTAATTTTGCATTAGGAGCTGTATTAATGATACAACTCGCCAAACAAGTTGTAAAATATTTTCCAGATGTGGAGATTATTGAACTACATCATAATGAAAAAGCTGATGCTCCTTCTGGCACAGCAATTTTAACCGCAGAAATACTTTCCGAAGAGATGAAAAAACATAACTTAACCCATAAGGACGCAACAAAAGTTGAAAAATTACCAGGTTCTCGTGGCGGAAAACTGGACTCAATAAATATACATAGTGTTAGATTACCTGGTTTAGTTGCTCATCAAGAGATTATATTTGGGGGGCTCGGTCAGACTTTAAGTATAAGACACGATGCTCTTAGTAGAGAATGTTATATCCCTGGAGTATTAATGGCCATCAGAGAGATAATTAAGAGAGAAGGTTTCTTTTATGGGCTCGAATCTTTTCTAAATAGGGAGGAGGCTTAGAATTATGGTTCATTTTGGTAGTTTGATAACAGCAATGATAACTCCTTTTGACGAATATGGGGAAATTAACTGGAGTGAGGTTGACAGAATTGTAGAAAAGTTAATTGAAGATGGAAGCGATAGTATTCTTGTCTCTGGAACTACAGGGGAAGCTCCTACTTTGTCTAAAGAAGAAAAGTTAGCACTTTTTGAGAGAGTAAAGAAGATAGCAGGAAATAGGGCTAAAGTTATTGCTGGAACTACCAATTATTGTACAAAAGAGTCTGTAGAGCTTACAAAAGAAGCTGAAAAAATAGGAGTTGATGGTATTTTAGCTACTGCTCCTTATTATAACAAACCCCCACAGGATGGTTTATATCTACATTTTGCTAAAATTGCCTCTGAAACTTCTTTACCAATTATAGTATACAACATACCTTCGAGAACTGCAGTAAATATCCTTCCTGAAACTTTAAAGAGATTAGCCCAAGATTGTCCAAATATTGTAGGAGTAAAAGAAGCAAGTGGAGATATTAACCAAATTGCAATGATAAGAAGGCTTTTACCACGTCCCTTCTTGCTGTATAGTGGTGATGACTCTATGACCCTTCCATTACTCAGTGTAGGAGGGGATGGGGTAATAAGTGTAGCCTCTCACATAGTAGGAAAAGAGATAAAAGAAATGATAAATAGTTATTTCAGTGGTAATGTGGAAAAAGCTGCAGAGTTGCATCTTAAGCTTTTACCTATATTTAAAGGGTTGTTCTTAACTACGAATCCTATCCCCTTAAAAGAAGCTCTTAATCTACTTGGATACAAAGTAGGAAAATGTAGATTACCATTATCCCCTATAGATAGTAAGAATAGAGCTGAGCTGATAAAAATTCTAAAGGAGTACGGTTTTCAGATAAATGAGGCATAGGCTGAAAATTATTCCTATTGGTGGTTTTGGAGAAATTGGTAAAAATATGCTTCTTCTCCAGTACGGGGATACTATTATTGTAATAGATGCTGGTTTAATGTTCCCCGATGGAGATATGCTTGGTATTGACTTTGTTATCCCTGATATATCTTATCTGATTTCTAATAAAGACAAAGTTAAAGCGTTAATTCTTACTCATGGGCATGAGGATCATATAGGAGCTCTTCAATACTTATTAAAAGACTTAGATATTCCTATCTATGGAACTCCCTTGACCCTTGGTTTGGTGGAAAAAAAATTAGAAGAATTTAGGCTTAAAGCTAATCTTAATAAGATTAAACCTAATGATACCATAACTATAGGTCCTTTTACCATCGAGACCTTTAGACAAACTCATAGCATTCCCGATACCATTGGACTTGCTATAACTACTCCTGTTGGTTTAATTGTAATAAGTGGTGATTTTAAACTTGATCAGACGCCTATAGATGGTAATCCTCCTGATTTTAATAAATTAGTAGAGTTTGGAAAAAGAGGAGTGCTTGCTCTATTCTGTGATAGTACAAATGTAGAACAACCTGGAATAACACCATCAGAAAGTTTGGTAAAAAGTTCTTTTGAGAACATATTCAATTCTACTAAAAGCAGAATATTTCTTGTTACTTTTGCTTCTAATTTCCATCGTATTCAACAAGCAGTAGATATGGCATTAAAATTTGGTAGAAAGGTTGCTATAGCTGGAAAAAGTTTAATAACCAACATAGAAGTTGCTAAAAGATTAGGATATATAAACATTCCGGATGATATTATGATAAACATAAAAGATGTTAATAATCTTCCTGATGAAAAAGTTCTTGTTCTTACAACAGGAAGTCAAGGAGAGCCATATTCAGCCTTGTCTCTTCTTACAAACCATTCTTATAAACAACTCTCTCTTCGGCCAGGAGATACTGTAATATTATCTACTAAACCCATACCTGGAAATGAGGTTATGGTTTACAGAATGGTAGATCAATTATTTAGAAAAGGTGTAGAAGTCATATATGGTAAAGACGCAGGAGTTCATGTTTCAGGGCATGCTGCTCAAGAGGAAGTGAAAATGTTTATAAATTTGTTAAAGCCCAAATACCTTATCCCTTATCATGGAGAGTATAGACATTTAGCTCTTCTCAAGAAAATAGGTTTGGAGCTAGGTATTCCTAAGGATCACATAATAATAATAGAAAATGGTACTATTTTGGAGTTTGAGGATGGAAGAGCAATAACAGATGGTAAAATTAGTTTAAATAATATATATGTAGATGGTCTTAGTATTGGAGACGTAGGAAACATTATTTTAATGGAGAGAAAAAGATTAGCTGAGGATGGAGTCCTGATCGTAGGGGTTCTTATTGACAGTGAAACAGGTCTTATTTTAGATGGACCAGAGATCATCTCAAAAGGTTTTATATTTGTAAAAGATTCGGAGGAGCTTATAGAGATAGCAAGAGAAAGAGTGAGAGAGGTTTTTAGAAAGAAAGCTGGAAAAAATGGCAATATAAACAAAGAGGCTCTTGTCAAGGAAACTCTTGAGAATTTTTTTAATGAAGAGTTAAAAAGAAAACCTGTGATTATACCTCTAGTGTGGGAAATTTAGAAAGATGGAAAAGAGAAAATTGGTTGGTATTTTTCTAATCTGCATAAATATATTTGGTTTTTTATCTTGGTTATTTCCAGAGTCAAGTGGGGTTCTGGGTAGAATTTTTGTTGACTTTTTGAAAAATTTCTTTGGCATATATCTAATTCCATTTGTTGTCATTCAAGGCCTTGCCATATATTATCTTTTAAGAGGAAAAATCCTTGAAAAAGAATTTCTGGCATTAGTACTTTATCTTATTTCTTTATTTAGCCTTTTTACTGTTTTTATAAAATTTTTCAATTTATATAAATATGAAGGAGAATTAGGAAGACTTTTACTTAATATATTCCCTTACATTGGCTTTTTTGGATATATTATATTTTCTGTTGCTACACTTACGATTGCTGTTTTTTTGCTTCCACCACCTAAGTCTAAAGTTAGTATAAAAAAGGAAAAAAACAAAAAGGTAAATTTAGACTTAGAAACTCAAAAAATCTCTGATAGATCTTTTGAGAAGACAACAAAAAAAACCTCAAAAGAGAGTAATCAAATAACTTCTTATATAGAAAGAAAGACTAAGTTAGACTTTTCAATTCCCACATCTATCTTGTCATATTCTGCTCCCAGTAAAGCTGAGCTCGAGGATTATGAGCAAATAGCCAAAAATTTAGAAGAAACTCTAAAAAGCTTTAAGGTGGATGCAAAGGTGCAAGATTGGAATATAGGACCCTCTGTTATTAGATATAACATCACTCTTGCTCCTGGCACAAGGGTAAGTAAGGTCTTAAATTTATCAAATGATATTGCTCTTGCCCTTGCTGTTCCAAGTGTAAGGTTTGAAGCTCCTGTTCCAGGAAAATCGGTTGTAGGAGTAGAAATCCCGAGAAGAAAACCCGTAAAAGTATATCTAAGAGAAATATTAGAAAGCGATGCTTTTATAGAGTCAAAACATCCACTAACCTTTGCTCTTGGTAAAGATCTTATAGGTAATATAAAGGTTGCAAATCTATCTGAAGTATTACATCTTTTAATTGCAGGAACCACGGGTTCAGGTAAGAGTATGTTTATAAACGCTTTAATTATAAGTCTTCTTTATAAGAATACACCTGAAACTTTAAATCTACTTATGATAGACCCTAAAAGAGTAGAGCTTTCCATTTACAATAAGCTTATGGGTAGATATCTGAGACACCCAGTAGTTACAGAGCCTAAAAAGGCTGTATTCGCTCTTAAATGGGCTGTTGGAGAGATGGAAAGAAGATATGAGATTTTTGAAAAAAATGAGGTAAGAAATATAGAGGAGTATAAAAATCTAAACGAAAAAGAAAACTTACCATATATTGTAATAATCATCGATGAGTTAAATGATCTAATGATGACCTCTCCTAAGGAGATAGAAGACTTAATATGTAGATTGGCTCAAAAAGCACGAGCTGCTGGGATTCACCTAGTAGTAGCAACTCAAAGACCTTCAGTAGATGTTATAACTGGCTTAATTAAGGCTAATATTCCTTCAAGGATTGCTTTTGCAGTATCCTCTCAAATAGATTCAAGAATAATATTGGATGATAGCGGAGCAGAAAAATTAATTGGTAAAGGAGATATGCTCTACCAACCTATAACCAGTGGACATCCTATAAGACTTCAAGCGCCATACGTGGACGAAAAAGATATTAAGAATGTAGTTAATTATATTTTAGAAAATGTTCCAGAAATCTCTGTAGAACCTATATCCCTTGAAAGTCTTGAACAGGAAGAAGAAAGAGAAGAGATCTCAGAGTTTAGTGATCCATTACTTCCTCAGGTAATTGAGCTTTTAAAAGGAAGAAAAATTATATCCACTTCGTATATTCAAAGAAAGTTTAGTATAGGTTATAATAGAGCAGCAAGACTTTTAGATATATTAGAAGAAAAAGGATACGTTGCCTCTCAGGGAGAGGGAAAACCAAGAAAAGTTTTGCGGGGAGGTGATGAGATTTAAAGATTTCAAGTCTATTTTGTGTACACAACCAAATACTATACTCAACGAAGGAGGTTTTTAGAATGCGTAAAATTTTTGTGTTATTCCTGATTCTTTCCTTTATAGGTTTGATGAGTATTGGATTTTCAGCTAAAACTATAAGAGTAGGTATTGTTTACGATGTGGGAGGAAGAGGAGATAAATCCTTTAATGATGCTGCATATACAGGACTTCAAAGGGCTATAAAAGTCCTCAAGGTAGAAGGAAAAGATTTAGAGCCAGGGCCCGGAGGAGCAAATAGAGAAGAACTCCTTAGAACTCTTGCAGAGCAAAATTATGACTTAGTAATAGGTGTAGGTTTCCTATTTACCGATGCTATTACAGCGGTAGCAAAAGATTTTCCAAAGGTAAAATTTGCAATCGTTGATGGAGTGATCGAAGGATTACCCAATGTATCTTCTTTAGTTTTTAATGAACATGAAGGATCCTTCCTTGTAGGAGTTATCGCAGGTTTAATGACTAAAAGTAACGTTATAGGATTTGTGGGTGGCATGGATATGCCATTAATACACAAATTTGAAGTAGGATATAAGGCTGGAGCAATGTATGTAAATCCAAAGGTAAAGGTTTTGATAAATTACATAGGTGTTACTGGAGATGCCTTTAAAGATCCTGTAAAAGGAAAAGAATTAGCATTAGCTCAGTATAAACAAGGAGCAGATATTATTTATCACGCTTCGGGAGCTTCAGGAGAGGGAGTATTTGAAGCAGCAAAAGAGACTAATAAGTACGCCATTGGAGTAGATTCTCCTCAATCCTGGATTATGCCTGATAGAATTATAACAAGCATGTTGAAGAGAGTAGACGTAGCAGTATATGAGACTATCAAAGATGTGAAAGAGGGTAATTTTAAGAGTGGAATAAGGGTTTTTGGTCTTAAGAACAATGGGGTTGATTATGAAAAAACTAAACTACTACCTCTTGGTGTAATACAAAAAGTTGAACAGATAAAGAAAGATATCATAGCTGGTAAAATCGTGGTACCTTATGATGATAAGACCTTTGAAGAGTTTAAGGCAAAATATTTGAAGAAGTAAATAATATTTAGATTAGCCCCCTCTTTATATAAAGAGGGGGCTTTACTAAGGAGGTTTTTCTGTGGAAGAGATTATAAAACTTGAAGGAATAACAAAGGTTTTTCCTGGAGTTTTAGCAAATGATAATGTAAATCTTTCTATATATCCTGGAGAAATTCATGCTATTGTTGGTGAAAATGGAGCAGGAAAATCTACCTTGATGAAAATTCTTTATGGTCTTTATAAGCCAGACAAGGGAAATATTTACATTAAAGGTAAAAAAGTTATATTTAATTCTCCAAGGGATGCTATAGAAAATGGAATTGGTATGGTGCATCAACATTTTATGCTTATTCCTCCATTTTCAGTAATTGAAAATATAATTTTAGGATCTGAAATAAAAAATGGTATCTCTCTTGACTTTAAAAAAGCAGAAACTTTAATTAAAGAATTACTGGAAAGTACAGGTTTTAAAGTAGACTTATACGCAAAAGTTGAAAGTCTATCAGTGGGTGAAGCTCAAAGAGTAGAGATCTTGAAACTTTTATATAGAAAAGCTGAGGTTTTAATCTTAGACGAACCTACAGCAGTTCTTGCTCCTCAGGAAGTAGAGGAGCTATTCAAAATCTTAAGAAATTTATCTTCACAGGGTAAGACTATAATTTTCATATCTCATAAGCTAAATGAAGTTTTAGAAATATCCGATAGAGTTAGTGTAATGCGGAGAGGTAGATTGGTAGATACTCTTGAGACAAAAAGGACTAATAAATATCAACTTGCTCAACTCATGGTTGGAAGAGAGGTCTTCTTAAAAGTAGAGAAAAGTAAAATCAAAAAAGGTGATGAGATATTTAGAGTAGAGAATCTATGGGTAAAAGGAAGAAAAGGTCTTGATGTGGTAAAGGGTATTTCTTTTAATGTTAGAGCAGGAGAGATTGTAGGTATTGCAGGAGTAGAAGGAAATGGACAAACCGAACTTGTAGAGAGCATAGTGGGATTGATTCCTATACAAAAAGGAAAAATCTATGTAAGAGGAAAAGATATAACCTCGAAAACCATAAGACAAAGGCGTCTGCATATAGGTCATATCCCCGAAGATAGACATAAAAGAGGACTTGTACTTGATTTTTCGGTTGCAGAAAATTCTATTCTTGGCTTACATTTTTATAAAGAATTTTCAAAGGGTGTTTTTCTAAATTATGAAAAGATAAATTCTCATGCTGAGAAAATTGTGAAGGAATTTGATGTAAAAACTCCAAGCATAAAGACTCCTATTAGAAATCTTTCTGGTGGAAATCAACAAAAAGTAGTGGTAGGAAGAGAGATTAGTTTTTCTCCTGATTTTTTAATAGCTTCCCAGCCTACCAGAGGATTAGACATTGGAGCTACAGAATTCATACATCAATTATTAGTTAATTTAAGAAACCAAGGTAAGGCAATATTGTTAGTTTCAGCAGACTTGGATGAGATATTAAATTTAAGCGACAGAATTTTAGTTATGTATAATGGAGAGATAGTAGGATCTTTTGTTGAGGGTGAAGTAGATGAAAAAGAATTAGGTTATTATATGACTGGAGTTAAAAGACAGAAAGAGTTAAAGGAGGCTCTAACTTGAAAAATAGAGATTTTCTTGAAAATTTAATTCTAAATATAATAAGTCCTGCAATCTCCATTTTAATTGCTCTCTTTTTTGGGGGTATTGTAATATTTTTATTAGGACACAATCCTATAGAAACTTATAAGGAAGTAATAAGTTTTGCTTTAGGTAACCCTAATGGTTGGGGATATGTTCTTTTCAACACTACATCTTTCATTCTTGCTGGACTCGCTGTAGCAGTAGCTTTTAAGGCTGGACTCTTTAATATAGGAGCAGAAGGACAAATTCTTGTGGGAGGTTTTGTTTCTGCTATTGCAGGTTTATATATTGCTCCTTTATTTCCTCCCTTTTTACACTTATTTATTACTCTTCTTTTTGCAGCCTTAGGTGGAGCATTATGGGCTCTTATTCCTGGGCTTCTAAAAGCAAAATTAGGAGCTCATGAAGTAATAAATACCATAATGATGAACTGGATAGGATATGCCCTTACTAATTATCTTGTTGTGAATACATTTAGGGAAAAAGGTGTAATATACCCTCTTCCTCAAACAGCTAAATTACCTTCTTCAGCTACCTTACCAAAACTCTTCAGTATATTCCAGAAAATAGGAATAAATATTCCAGAGAGTAATCCTTTAAATAGTTCGTTGATAATTGCTGTTCTTGCCATAATATTCACCTATTATCTGCTTTGGAAGACAAAACTTGGATATGAGATAAGAGCTTTAGGTCTAAATCCCCACGCCTCAGAGAATGCAGGAATAAATCCTCAAAAAATAATTTTATTATCTATGCTGATAAGTGGTGCCTTAGCGGGATTAGCGAGTATTAATGATGTTTTAGGCTATAGGTATAGGTTTCTTGATAACTTTACCCATGGAATGGGTTTTACTGGTATAGCTGTAGCCTTGCTTGGTAAAAACCATCCTATAGGTATTATATTTTCTGCTCTTCTTTTTGGAGCGTTAGATAGAATGGCTATAGGTATGGATGTCTTTACTCATATTCCTCGTGAAATAATATCTGTTCTTCAAGCTATAATAATATTGACCATTGTAGTTACAAACGAAGTAGTTATTCGTTTCTTAAAGAGAAGGAGGAAAATTTTATATGTTTGAGTCTATATTTGCTTGGGAAACTATAGTATCTGCTATTAGAATGGCTACTCCTCTTACTTATGCTTCCTTAGGTGGGGTATTCTCAGAAAGAAGTGGAGTAGTAAACATTGCTTTAGAAGGGATAATGCTCTTTGGCGCTTTTTTTGCTGCTGTAGGAACTTACTTTTTCAAAAGTCCATTAATAGGTATAATTTTTGCTATTCTTGCTGGTATGACTGTTTCTTTGATTCATGCAATAGTATCTATAAGATTCAAAGTAAATCAGATAATAAGTGGTACAGCTTTAAATATGTTGGCATCTGGTGGTACTACTTTTCTTTCTAGGCTAATATTTAAGGCTGCAGGATCGTCTCCTCATATTGAGGGATTTAGTCCTATTAGTATCCCTATTTTGTCGTCTATCCCAGGCGTTGGTATTCTTTTTAAAGATTTGTCACCACTTATAATTTTAATGATAGTTATAGTCTTTTTTTCTAATTACGTAATATACAAGACGGTTTTTGGATTAAGATTAAGGGCTGTAGGAGAGAATCCTCAGGCTGCAGATACTTTAGGAGTAAATGTTTATAAGTATAGGTATGTAGGAGTTTTAATAAGTGGTATTTTAGGCGGATTGGGTGGGGCTTTTCTTTCTTTGGAGCACGCAAGAGTATTTGTAGAAAACATGACAGGTGGTAGAGGTTTTATAGCTCTTGCTGCTATGATTTTTGGTAATTGGAACCCTATAGGGGCATTTGGAGCATGTCTATTATTTGGTATAGCAGAGGCGGTAAGGATAAGACTTGAAGGAGTAGGAATACCTACTCAATTTATTCAGATGATACCTTATATCTTAACCATGCTTGTTCTTGTAGGTGCTGTTGGAAAGTCTACTCCTCCTGCTTGTGATGGGATCCCTTATGAAAAGGAGGAAATATAGTACGAGTTTCCAGCCTCTAATATATAAAGGTATCGCAAATATTATAAGGATATTCCTCAAAAAACTTTATAAATTGGAAGTAAAGGGTATTGAGAATATACCTTTATATGGACCTGTAATAATTGCTCCAAATCATAGAAGTAGTCTTGATGTTTTAGCTATTGCTGTAAGTTTACCTAGACCTATAAAGGCTCTTGGCAAAATAGAGAGATTTCAATATCCTTTATTGGGAAGATTTGCTCGTTTTCTGGGTGGGATTCCTGTAAATAGAGAACATGCTGATCTTTCTGCAGTAAAAGGTGGTATTGAGGCCTTAAAAAGAGGAGAAGTTTTGCTGGTTTTTCCCGAGGGGACGAGATTAAGAATGGAGAAAAAAGAAGTTAAGCCTAAAAGAGGTATTGGATATTTTGCAGCTAAGATGAAAGTTCCAGTTATCCCTACAGCTATAATAGGTGCTGATCGTATATGGCCTCCTGAGAAAAAGGTACCATCTTTAAGAGGAAAAATAAAAGTAATATTTTTACAGCCTGTTTATTATGAAGGAGAGCCTGATAGAGCTAAAGAAGAAGAGTTTACAAATAATATAATGAAACAGATAGAAGCTGTCTTAAGGAGAGAATCTTTAAATTATGAAGAAAATTAAAAAAGCAATTTCTCATTTTTTCTATAAAACCTTAATAATTATTGTCCGTTTTTTATTAAAAATTACATGGGGATATAAGGTAGAGGGAAAAGAAAATATTCCCTCTCGTTCTTTTATTCTTGTGGCAAATCATGTGAGTATACTTGATCCTATTGTAATAGGGGCCGCTTTTGATAAAAGGTTGTTCTATCTTGCTAAAAAGGAGTTATTTAAATCCAAAATATTTAATCCTTTTTTAAGATGGCTTGGTGCAATAGATGTAGATAGAAAGGATTTTAAATACGAAACATGGAAAAAGATAAATAAATTAATAAAAGAAAACGAAATAATAGTAATCTTTCCGGAGGGAACAAGAAATGATCATCCTGAGATGGGACTTCTGGAATTAAAAGATGGTGCTGCTTCTCTTGCCCTAACTCACGGCCTACCTATTCTACCCGTAGGTATTAAAGGTACCGAAAAAATATGGAGAAGGAAAAAATTCTTCCCTCAGGTTAAGGGACGAATTAAAATCAGAATAGGGAAAATTATAGAGATACCTAAGGTTAGAAGGCCAAGTAAGGAAGATATAAAAGAAGTAAATGAGAAAATAAAGGCAAACTTAATGGAGCTTTTAAAATGATTTTGTATATTGCTACACCTTATGGATTTTGTTCTGGGGTTAAAAAGTCTATATCCCTTGCCGAAAAAGTCCTTTCTAATGAGGGCGAAGTATATACTTTAGGAGCTTTAGTTCATAATCCTAAAGTTATAGAAGAGTTATCCAAAAAAGGTATAAAAATTCTTGAGAAAAACGGATTTGTTGAAGGAAAGGCTCTAATCGTTAGAGCTCATGGTTTGCCTCAGAGGGATATAGAATTCTATAGAACTTTAGGGAACAGAGTATATGATGCTACTTGTCCTCTGGTAAAGAAAGTCCAAATTCTCGCAGAATATCTAAACAAGAATAAATACAAAGTAGTGATCATAGGAGAAAAAAATCATCCAGAAGTAATAGGAATATTAAGCTACACGGATGATCAAGGTATAGTAGTAGAAAATGAAGATGACATAAAAAAGATTGAAAATTATCCTAAGATTGGTATAGTTTTTCAAACTACTCAAAGTTTAGATAATGCTCTTCAAAAAGTAAATCTAATAATGGAAAAGGGTAAAGAGATTAGAATATTTAACACCATATGTCCTGAAACTATTGAGAGACAAGAAAAAGCTAAAAAGTTGTCGGAAATGGTAGATCTTGCTCTTGTTTTAGGTGGAAAAAATAGTGCAAATACGAGGAGGCTGTATATCACTTTGAGTAAGAAAATACCAACTTATCACATTGAGAATATAGAAGAAATAGACAAAAGTTGGTTTAAAGAAGACAATAAAGTTGGTATAATTACAGGTACATCAACACCTAATGACTTTGTAGAGGAGGTAGTAGAGCTATTAAAGAGTCTGTATCCCTTAGAGATTCATTTGGTATAAAAAAGGGCATTCCAGTAGTAAGCATAGTCGGAAGACCAAATGTAGGAAAATCTGTACTTTTTAACAGAATTGCAGGAGAAGAGAAAGCAATTGTTGCTGATGAGCCAGGAGTAACAAGAGATCCTCTTGTTCACTTATGTGAGCACGAAGGCAAATATTTTTATTTGATAGATTCTGCTGGATGGGGCCTTAATGACGATTTAAGTCATCTTGTTCAGGAGAAAATTCAAGAGGTTATAAATATAAGTGATATTATACTTTTTGTCTTAGATGGAAGATCAGAATTGACAGCTTTAGATTATGAATTTGCAGATATATTAAGAAAGTCCGGAAAGAAAGTTATATTAGTAGTAAACAAAATGGAAGGAAGGATCGATAAAGAAGAATATCTTGCTCCTTTTACTACCTTAGGATTAGGCGAGCCTTTTCCCATATCCGCCCTTCATAAGCAAAATTTATATGAACTTTTAGATCTGATAATATCACTATTGCCTCCAACAGAAGAATCCCATACTGAAGACGAATTTATAAGATTTGCCTTTGTGGGAAGACCTAATAGTGGTAAGTCATCTCTTCTCAACGCTTTGATTGGAAAAGATCGAAGCATAGTAAGTGAGATTCCTGGTACTACTAGAGATGCTGTTGATCTGGTTTGGGAATTCAATGGTAAAAAATATATCATCGTCGACACACCAGGATTAAGAAGGCCAGCAAGGGTAGAAGAGGGGTTAGAAGAGCTTTCTGTACGGAAGACTCTACAAACCATAAGAAAAATTGATGTAGCTGTCATGGTTATTGACTTATCAGTGGGAGTAAGAGAGCAAGAAAAAAGAATACTACATTATATTGAAGATAAAGGAAAATCCTGTTTAATTGTTTTTAATAAAACTGATCTATTCCCATCTTTAAAAGAACGAAGAGAGTTTGAAAAGATTGTTCCTCAAATTTTGCAACCATTTGATTATTTTCCCTTCATCTTTACATCTGCTATTAGGAATTATAATGTAAAAAAGATATTGCCATGGGTTGATAAGCTTTTTGAGTTAAGAAATATGAGGATACCTACTTCTCAGGTAAATAGAGCTATAGAAGAAGCACTTTCTAAAACAAATTTCTCAAAAAAAGGAAAAATTTTAAAAGTTTATTATGCCACTCAGGTAGATGTGGCTCCACCTACCTTTGTGTTTTTTGTAAATGAACCTGAAATAATGAATAAAAATGTAGTTAAATATTTTGAAAAGTTCCTTAGAAGTTACTTTGGATGGATAGGAACTCCGATAAAAATTGAGGTAAGAAAGAGGGAGTAGGTATGTTTACAAAAGTAATCCTCGTAATAGTTTCTTACCTACTTGGTTCTATTCCCAGTGCTCTAATTGTCGGAAAGCTATGGAAAGGAGTAGATGTTCGAAAGCATGGTAGTGGAAATCTAGGAGCTACAAATGTACTAAGAGTACTTGGATGGGGACCAGCAATTTTAGTTGCCATAATGGATGTAGGTAAAGGAATCCTTGCAGTATATTTAGCTCAGACCTTCTTACGCAATGACTATCTTTTTATACTGTTATGTATCATTGCAGCTGTAATTGGCCACTCGTTTCCCATATTTGCAGGATTTAAAGGAGGAAGGAGTGTTGGGGTTTCCTTTGGAATATTGTTCTACCTTTTTCCAAAATCATCGATAATAATTTTTGTAATTGCTATAATTATAGCAGCAATTACCCAATACAAATCTGTTGCTTCTATTACTTGTGCTATTATTTATCCCTTTTTACTCTATAGTATCGAGAAACCTCCTGTAGAATACCTTACGGGAGTAATCTTGGTTTGTATTTTTATTATATACCGGCATATTCCTAATGTGAAAAGACTTATAAAGGGGGAGGAACACAAAATAAGTTGGAAGATAAAAAAATGAAAATTACCGTTTTTGGAAGTGGAAGTTGGGGAACAGCTCTTGCAAATGTTTTATGTGAAAAGGGCTACAAGATAATATTATGGGGTAGAAATGAGGATAAAGTAAAGAAAATATTAGAACTAAGAGAGAATATATATTATTTACCTGGTTATAAGCTTGATCCATTACTAGAGATTACGTCGGACATCGAATACGCTACAAAAGATGTTGATATTGCGATATTTAGTATTCCTATACAAGGATTAAGGGATTTTTTAAAAACAAATAAAGAATACTTAGATAAGATAAAATTTTTTGTTAACACAGGCAAAGGCATAGAAATCTCCACTCTAAAAAGACCTTCTGAGATAATAAAAGAAGAGCTTAATGTAGACTTTGAAAGAGTTGCAACTCTCTCAGGTCCAAGTTTTGCTAAAGAAGTTATGGAAAAAAAGCCATTAGCTATTGTTATTGCATCGATGAATTTAAATACAGCAAAGTACCTACAAGACATCTTAAGCTTATCTTTTATGAGAATATACAGAAGCGATGACATAATAGGAGTGGAAATAGGTGGAGCCCTTAAAAATGTAATAGCTATTGCAGCAGGCATATCTGATGGTCTTGGATTTGGGTATAACGCAAAAGCAAGTCTTATTACTCGTGGTCTTGTGGAAATAAATAGAATAGCAATTTTATATGGAGCTCATCCTTTCACTATACTAGGACTTTCCGGATTAGGAGATTTAGTATTAACCTCCACAAGTGTTCTTAGCAGAAACTGGACCATAGGTAAACTAATAGGAGAAGGGTTAAGTTTGGAAGAAGCTTTAAATAGGCTTAATGGAATGGTAGCAGAAGGAGTTTATACTGCAAAGTCTGCCTATTATATTTCTCAAGAAAACAAAGTGTACATGCCTATTACTCAAGAGGTCTACAAAGTACTTTACGAAAACAAGTCACCCAAGGAGGCTCTTTACTCACTACTATCTAAAGAGCTAAAGCATGAAATAGACGAAGATTTTCAATTCAACTTGTTATAAAATTTTTGAATTGATATAATTAAACAAGAAAAAATAGAGGTGAGGTAGTTAATATATGGAAAAAGAAAAAGCTTTAGAGTCAGCGATATTTCAAATCGAAAAACAATTCGGAAAAGGCGCTATAATGAGATTGGGGAGTCAGGAAAGATTCCAGGTACCTGTTATCCCCACAGGTATACTTACTTTAGATTATGCTCTTGGAGTTGGTGGAGTCCCTAGAGGAAGAATAATAGAACTTTTTGGCCCTGAGGGATCAGGAAAAACTACTGTAGCGCTACAAATTATAGCCTCTGCACAAAAAATGGGAGGCGTTGCAGCCTTTATTGATGCAGAACATGCTTTTGATCCTAATTATGCAAGGAAAATTGGGGTTAATTTAGAAAATCTTTTAATATCGCAGCCAGATACAGGCGAACAAGCTCTTGAAATTGCAGAAATACTTGTGAGAAGTGGAGGAGTAGATGTAATAGTTATAGACTCTGTAGCTGCTTTGGTTCCGAGGGCTGAACTTGAAGGAGAGATGGGTGATGCCTTTATTGGTCTTCAAGCTAGATTAATGTCCCAAGCTTTAAGAAAACTTACAGGAGTAATAAGCAAGTCTAAAACTGTGGCTATTTTCATTAACCAATTGAGAGAGAAAGTAGGAGTTTTTTTTGGAAACCCAGAAACTACTCCAGGTGGTAGAGCATTAAAATTTTATGCGTCGGTAAGAATAGATGTTAGAAAAGCAGAATCAATGAAAGAGGGAAGCGAGGTAACAGGAACAAAAGTCAAGGTTAAAGTGGTAAAAAACAAGGTTGCACCACCATTTAAAGAAGGAGAATTCGAGCTTATTTATGGGGAAGGAATATCTAGAGAAGGATGTATATTAGATGCAGGAGTTGAAGCAAAAGTTATAGAAAGAAGTGGTACTTGGTATATTTATAAAGATATCAGATTAGGGCAGGGCAGGGAAAACGCAAAGTTATATTTAAAGGAGCATCCCGAAATCGCCGATGAAATAGAAAGAGAAATAAGAAAAATATGGGGTTTTGAAGAGATAACTGTAGAAAATAATAATGTAAAAGAAGAACCAAAAGAAGAAAAAACAGGAAAAAAAGCCACAAAATAATCAATATAAAAAGTCATGTAAGAAATCTTGACAGCTAAAGCAAAGCTTTATATAATCTTTAAAGAAAATGCCGAGGTGGTGGAATTTGGCAGACACGTAGCATTGAGGGTGCTATGGGCATAAGCCCGTCCGGGTTCAAATCCCGGCCTCGGCACCAATTCTTAAAATAAAACTCTTCCCAAAACGGGAAGGGTTTTATTTTAAAAGGAGGCAACACTTGTGAACGAGCTACTGCTTGAGGTTAAAAATTTAAAAACATATTTTTTTACCGATGAAGGTATAGTAAAGGCTGTTGACGATGTTAGTTTTAGTCTTAGTAAGGGAGAAAGTTTAGGTATAGTTGGAGAGTCTGGAAGCGGAAAGAGTGTAACAGCTCTTTCTATAATGAGGTTAGTTCAAAATCCGCCAGGAAAAATCATGGGGGGCGAAATTTGGTATAGGGGAGAGAACCTGCTTGAGAAGAAAGAGACTGAAATGAGAGAGATTCGAGGTAATAAAATATCTATGATTTTTCAAGATCCTATGACCTCATTAAACCCTGTATTTACTATTGGTGATCAAATAATGGAAGCTATAATTTTGCATCAAAAGTTAGATAAAACATCAGCAAGGAAAAAGGCTATTGAAATGTTAGAATTGGTTAGGATACCCGAAGCAAGTAAGAGAATAGATGAGTATCCCCACCAGTTCAGTGGAGGAATGAGACAAAGAGTTATGATTGCAATGGCCCTTTCCTGTAATCCTGAAGTCTTAATTGCTGATGAGCCTACCACAGCTCTTGATGTAACTATTCAAGCTCAAATCTTAGATCTTATAAAACAACTCCAAAAAGAGTTAGGTATGTCTTTGATACTTATAACCCATGATATGGGAGTAGTGGCAGAAACATGTCATAATGTTCTTGTAATGTACGCTGGAAAGGTTGTAGAATATGCTGATGTAAAGACCATATTCAAGAGACCTTCTCATCCGTATACCATAGGGCTTTTAGAATCAGTTCCTAGGCTTGATGTAAGAAAAGATAGATTAAAAGCAATAGAAGGTCAACCTCCTGACTTGGTCTCTCTTCCTAATTACTGCTATTATGCTGAAAGATGTCCATATAAAACTCCTGAATGTTTTGAGCAAATTCCTGACCTTGTAGAGATAGAACCAGGACATTACTCTCGTTGTATACATGCTAAAAATCTTAGGAGGTCCTATGAATAACTTTTCTGAAGAGATCATAATAGAAGTAAAAAATCTTAAAAAATATTTTCCAATAAAGAGAGGAATAATACTATCAAAGCATGTTGGTGATGTAAAGGCCGTTGATGATGTAAGTTTTTATATAAGAAAAGGAGAAACTTTAGGTCTTGTTGGGGAATCAGGGTGTGGTAAAAGTACTGTAGCAAGGACTATTATAAGACTTCTTGAACCAACTGATGGGCAAATAATTTTTGATGGGAGTGATATTACAAAACTTTCTAATAAAGATTTAAGAAAAATCAGAAAGGATATGCAGATAATATTTCAGGATCCTTATTCTTCTCTAAATCCAAGAATGACTGTAAGTGAAATTATAGGAGAACCATTAGAAGTTCATGGTATTGTAAGAAACTCTAAAGAGAAAGAGAAAAGAGTTCAGGAACTTTTAGAACTTGTGGGTCTTGCCCCTTATCATGCCACAAGATATCCTCACGAATTTTCGGGTGGTCAGAGGCAAAGAATAGGAATAGCAAGAGTTCTTGCCTTGAACCCCAAATTTATAGTCGCTGATGAACCAACTTCTGCATTGGATGTTTCAATAAGATCTCAGATAATTAATTTGATGCAAGATCTTCAAAAAGAATTTAAGTTAACTTATCTTTTCATATCTCATGATTTAGCAGTTATAAGACATATATGTGACAGAATTGCTGTGATGTATTTGGGGAAAATTGTAGAAATAGCCAATAATGATGATCTGTATAATTCTCCCCTTCATCCATATACTCAGGCTTTGCTCTCTGCTATACCTATTCCAGATCCTGAAGTGGCAGAAAAAAGGAAAAAGATTGTGCTTACTGGAGACGTTCCAAGCCCCGTAAATCCTCCTTCAGGATGTAGATTTCATCCCAGATGTCCCAGTGTGATGGATATTTGCTCAAAAGAAGAGCCAATTTTAAAAGAAATTAATCCGGGCCACTTTGTGGCTTGTCATTTATATTAAGAGTATGGAGAGAAGAGACTTTAAAGAACAACTTAAGAAGACAGCACATCTTGCAAGATTACATCTTACTCCGGAGGAGGAAGAACTTTTTGCAAAACAACTACAAAATATTCTTGATTATTTTAAGAAACTTCAAGAGCTTGACACTTCAAATGTAGAACCTATGGCTCATGTATTACCTCTTTATAACATTTGGAGAGAAGATGAAGTAAGAGAAAGCATATCTCAGGAAGAAGCCTTAAAAAATGCTCCTGAAATTGAGGACTTAGGATTTAAAATACCAAGGATAATGAAGAGGGAAGAATGAGAACTTTAAGAGAGATTAAAAAAATTTATGAAAATAAAGAGGCTAATGTTAAAGAAGTTGTCGAAAGTTATCTTGAGAAAATAAAAGAGTGGGAACCTTATATTAACGCTTTCTTACATATACCTTACGAAGATATAGAAAAGCAGGTTAAAGAACTTGAAAGTAAATCTCCAAATCTTCCTTTGTATGGTATTCCTATTGCTATTAAAGATAATATTCTTACAAAGAATATAAAGACTACTTGTGCCTCAAAAATTCTTGAAAACTTTATACCACCTTATGATGCCACAGTAGTAAAAAGACTAAAAGAAAATGGTGCCATTATAATTGGAAAAACAAATTTAGATGAATTTGCCATGGGATCTTCTTGCGAAAATTCTGCTTTTGGTCCTACCAAAAATCCTTGGGATATAGAAAGAGTACCCGGTGGATCAAGTGGAGGATCTGCAGCATGCGTCTCTGCTGGTGAGGTTCCGGTATCCTTAGGTTCAGATACAGGAGGGTCTATAAGGCTTCCTGCATCTTTTACAGGAGTGATAGGACTAAAACCAACTTACGGGTTAGTCTCTCGGTTTGGACTTGTTGCTTTTGCTTCGTCATTAGATCAAATAGGGCCTTTTGGAAGAACTGTGGAAGATATAGCAATAACACTTCAAATCATTGCAGGACATGATCCTATGGACTCAACATCATCTCCCTACGAAATTCCTAATTATTTAGAGGGCTTGGGAAAAAGTGTTAAAAATTGGAGAGTGGGAATTCCAAAAGAGCTTTGGTATAAAGGAGTCTCAGAGGAAGTACTTAAGACCCTTGAGAATTCTTTTGATGTATTCAAAGAAATGGGCGTAACTATTGAAGAAATATCTTTACCTTCTCTTGAGTATGCCCTTCCAGTTTATTATATAATCTCTACCTCAGAGGCAAGTTCAAACCTTGCTCGGTATGATGGGGTAAAATACGGTTATAGAGACTTTACTGCAGAAGATATCATTTCTATGTACAAACAGACTAGAGGAAAGGGCTTTGGAAGTGAGGTAAAAAGAAGAATAATTCTTGGAACCTATGCCTTAAGTGCAGGATATTACGATGCATACTATTTAAAAGCCACAAAGGTAAGAAGACTAATAAGGATGGAGTTTGAGGAGGCCTTTAAAAAAGTAGATATTATAGCATCACCTACAAGTCCTGTTTTGCCTTTTAAGCTTGGAGAAAGGATATCTGACCCACTACAAATGTATTTAACAGATATAATGACTATTCCAGTAAATCTTGCAGGAATTCCAGCCATATCTATGCCTGCTGGGTTCTACAATAATCTTCCTGTTGGAATTCAATTCATGAGTTCCTTCTTTACAGAGGATAAATTGCTCCAATTTGCCTATGCTTATCAACAATTTGTAGATTTTTCAAAGAAATATCCTACCCTTCCTAATAAGGAGAGAGTATAAAGATGTATAAGCCTGTTATTGGTCTTGAAGTTCATGCCCAATTATCTACAAAGACAAAACTATTTTGCTCTTGTAGTACTGAGCATGAAAATTTGCCTCCTAACACTAATGTTTGCCCTATTTGTATGGGCTTTCCAGGAGTTTTACCTGTGGTAAATAAAAAGGCAGTGGAATATGCTATTAAGGCTGGTCTTGCCTTAAATTGTGAAATATCTAATTATTCCAAATTTGATAGAAAGAATTATTTCTATCCTGATCTTCCTAAGGGATATCAGATTTCTCAATATGATCTACCATTGTGTAGAAATGGATATATAGATCTTTATGTAGATGGAGAAATAAAAAGAGTAAGAATAAAAAGGATTCATCTTGAAGAAGATGCAGGAAAACTTCTCCATATAGGCTCTGGAGATAGACTCTCTGAATCTGACTACAGTCTTGTGGATTTCAATAGAGCAGGAATACCTCTCATTGAGATAGTTACAGAGCCTGATATAAATTCTCCTAAAGAGGCAAGACTTTTTTTACAAGAGTTAAGACTTATATTGAGATATTTGGGTATTAGTAGTGGTGATATGGAAAAGGGTTCCCTAAGGTGCGATGCTAATATATCCATCCAGACCGAGGAAGGTAAATTTGGAACAAGAACAGAAATTAAGAATGTTAATTCTTTCTTTTCTCTCGAAAAAGCTCTTGAATATGAGATAGAGAGGCAGATTGAAATCTTAAAAAGAGGCGAAGAAGTTATCCAAGAAACAAGACATTGGGATGAAAAGAAGCAAAAAACTGTAAGTTTAAGAAGTAAGGAAGAGGCAGAAGATTATAGGTATTTTCCAGAGCCAGATCTTCCCCCCTTAATGGTAACTGAAGAAATGAAAAATAAATTAAAAAGCGAGATACCCGAACTTCCAGCAAAAAGAAGAGAACGATATTTAGCTTTAGAGCTTTCTCCTGTAGATGTGGAGATTCTTGTATCTGACAAAGATTTATCAGATTTTTTTGATAAAGCATTAAGAATTTATGGAAACGCCAAAAATCTTCATAGCTGGTTGTCGGTAGAGATACTAAGTTATTTAAATGAAAATAAGCTTGAATTTAAAGATTTAGATATCGATCCTGAAAAATTTGTAAAATTAATAGAAATGGTAGATAAAAATGAAATCACAAGGCCTGTAGCTAAAGAAGTTTTAAGAAAATATCTTACCCAAAAAGAGGATCCTTTGGTTATAATAGAAAAAGAAGGCCTTAGAGTTGTAGCCGATACTTCCTATTTGCAAGATATAATTAAAAATGTTATATCAAACAATAGTAAGGCAGTGGAAGATTGGAAAAAGGGTAAAAAACAAGTTATAAATTTTTTGGTTGGTCAGGTGATGAAAGAAACAAGGGGTAGAGCAAGTCTTGATGTGGTCAAAAACCTTCTTGAAGAAGAGTTGAATAAATTATGAAGGAAAAAAAGCCCTTAGGTGAATATTTATTAGAGCAAGGGCTGATTACTAAAGAACAGCTAGAAAAAGCTCTTGAAGAGCAAAAAAAGACAGGAGCAAAACTTGGACAAATTCTTATAGAAAGAGGATATGTAAAACCAGAAGATATAGGAAAGGTTTTAGAAAAACAGAGCGAAATTCCATATATTTCACTGGCTGAAGTTCAGATAGATGAAAGGGTTGCAAAGAGTTTTCCAGAGAATCTATTAAGAAGATATAAATTTATTCCCATTAAAAGAGAGTCTGGCGTCTTACATATAGCAGTTGTACCCCCTATAGATCCTGTGGTAATAAATGAAATAAGAAGAATTGTTAAATCTCCTATAAGAATTTTTATCATTACAGATAAGGAGTTTAACCAAGCAATATCTAAACTTTTTCCCTTAGAAAAAGCAACCCTTACAGTAGTACAAGACTTTCAAAAAACTGCTCCAGAACCTACTGTAGAGATACCCCCAGCCTTAGGGGTAGAGGAAGCCCCAATTGTAAAACTTGTATCATCCATAATAAATGAAGCCATAAACAGAAATGCCAGTGATATTCACTTAGACCCTCAAGAAAAGGAAATGAAGGTAAGATACAGGATACATGGAATACTCTATGATATAATGACCATTCCTAAAGAGGTTCAAGATGCGGTAGTTACAAGAATAAAAGTAATCTCTGGAATGGATATAGCAGAAAAAAGAAGACCTCAAGATGGTAGAGCTACCTATAGATATGAAAATAGAGTTTTTGACCTGCGTGTAGCTTCTATTGGGGCTACTTATGGTGAAATGGTAGTAATAAGGCTTTTAGATAAAACCAAGGTACTTATCGAACTTGATAGATTAGGAATGTCAGATTACGATTTGAAAGTTTTTGAAAATCTTATAAAGAGACCTTTTGGTATGATCCTTGTGACAGGTCCTACAGGAAGTGGAAAAACTACTACTTTGTATTCTGCTCTTAATGTATTAAACAAACCTGAAGTGAATATAATCACCCTTGAAGATCCTGTAGAATATGCTCTCCCGGGCATAAATCAAATTCAGATACAACCCCGAATAGGTATAGATTTTGCAGCAGGACTTAGAAATATTCTAAGACTTGATCCCAATATAATCATGGTAGGCGAAATACGAGATACCGAAACCCTAAATACCTCCATAGAAGCAGCCTTAACAGGGCATTTGCTCTTGAGTACTTTCCATGCTAATGACTCTGCAAGTGCTATTGCAAGGCTTGTTCAAATGGGAGTTGAGCCTTTTCTTATAGCCTCCTCTCTAATTGGCATCGTAGCACAGAGATTAGTAAGAACTATATGCCTTTCCTGTAAAGAAGAATATACCCCATCTCCTGAGGAGATTGAAGAACTTGGTCTAACAAAAGAGGAAGGTAAAAATATAACTCTTGCTCGAGGAAAGGGTTGTCTCTTCTGTAATTATACTGGATATACAGGAAGAACAGGAGTTTTTGAAATTCTCAGAGTTACCAAAAATATAAGAAGTTTGATAAATTCTGGTGCATCCATAGACGAGATAAGAAATACTGCCCTTAAAGAAGGAATGAAAACCCTATTTATGAATGCTAGAGAAAAAGTTCTAAACAAAATCACTACTATTGATGAGATAAGAAGAGTAATAGCCTGGGAGGAGAGTTGATTTGCCCTCCTTCAGGTATGTAGCTAAGGACCTACAAGGAAAAATATATAAAGGAATTTTAGAAGCCTCTTCCGAAAGGGAAGTAAGAAAGCTTTTAAAAGCTAAAAAACTATATGTAGTTTCTGTAAAGAAAGAATCAGATTTGTGGAAAACTCTCACTTATAAGAAAAAGGTTACCCTTCCAGAGTTGGTGTTATTTACTTCTCAATTCGCAACCTTACTTAGATCTGGAATAATTTTAACTGAATGTTTGTCAACTCTTGCTACCCAAACTGACAATGCCTACTTTAGAGATGTACTCTTTGATGTAAGAAAGAATGTGGATGCAGGATTGAGTCTTTCAGAAGCTCTAAGTAGATACCAAAATGTATTTCCTAAAATATTTATAAGTCTTGTTAGGGCTGGAGAAGTCACAGGAAGTCTTGACGTAATGTTGGATAAGCTTTCTAAGTATTTTGATCTTCAGCATGAGTTAAGAGAAAAGATAAAATCGGCTACTACATACCCTCTTATTGTTACAATTGCAGCGATAATTGTAGTAATTTTTATGTTGACCTTTGTAATTCCTACTTTTCAAAGGGTTTATGCAAGAACTAATGTTCCCCTTCCTCTACCCACAAGGATTACCATTTCTCTTGGCAATTTCGTTAAAAACAATATTTTGATAATACTAATCCTTATTTCCCTTTTTATTGTGGGAGTAAGGCAAAGTTTGAAGAATAAAAAGGTCAAGAGATGGTGGGATGAATATAAATTAAAAATTCCTAAAATAGGAAAGTTATGGAGGCAAATACTTCTTGCAAGATTTGCAAGTACCTTTTATGTTCTCATCACAGGAGGTATATTGATAACCCAATCCTTAGAAATATTAGAAGATGTGATAGGAAACCTATATTTCTCTGAACATTTAAGAAAGATGTTATCAGGGGTTTTAGAAGGGCGAAATCTGTCTGATATGATGGATGAAGAGGTTTTTACTCCTCTTTTGAAGCAAATGATTGTGGTAGGGGAGAGAAGCGGTAGACTTGATACCATGCTTGAAGAATACACAAGATTTGCAGAGAGAGAAATAGATATAGGTACAAAGAGAATTACCTCTATGATAGAACCTGCCTTGACCATTTTTTTAGGAGTAGTCGTATTCTTTATTGTTATATCCATGTATCTGCCTATGTTTAATATGGTGAGACTATTTAGAAGATAATAATGTATTGTTGAAAACTTAATTAAAAATGCTATAATACAAAAAGAATAATTTTAAAAATATTTTAAATATGAAAGGAGGTGAATATTTTGAAGAATAGTAGAGGTTTTTCACTCTTAGAGCTCTTAGTAGTAATCGCAATTTTAGGAATCCTAGTAGCCATTGCTTTACCAAGATATTTTGATGCAGTGGCAGATGCAAAAAGATCAGCTCAAAAATCTAACATAGCAATTATAAGAACAAGCCTTGAATATTACAGAAATAAAAACAACACATATCCAACTTTAACAAACTTTTCTTCATTCTTGTCAGATCCAACTTATTTTGCTGAACCCGTTGTATGTCCATATAATAATAAGGCATATACTGCCGTTGATGTCTCACAAACTTCAACCTATTGGGCTACATCTGGTAATGAAAATTATTTAGGATATACAAGCACAGCAAACGCATACACCTTAACCTATACTGCTCCATAAAATTTTTATAAATATTATCCCCCGGGGTATTCTCCCCGGGGTTTATTTTTAAATGAAAAGTTTTTTAGTTATTTATGCCAAGCTTAAAAAGTATAAGAGAGCTGTAATTTATTTTTTACTCCTCTCTATATTCTTTCTTTCACTATACATGCTTCTTCACATCTTCTACTGGTTAAGGGTTTATACCTTTATTTTGTCTCATGAGGTCATCATAAATTCAAGATATGCCTCAGAACTATCTATAGTTAAAGGAGAGAGGATTATTTATTCTTTTGAATATTCTCCTAAGTTAAATACTATACTCTTTTATCAGATTTATGGAGAAAAAACTAAAAAGGTATACGTTCCACCTCAACTTCTACCTTCTGGAATAAAAGGTATTAGTCCTACAAATACTTACACTTTTTATTTTGAAAATGGCAATATATACCCTGAAGGAGAAATCATCTTTTCTACATACTTCTATAAAAAAGGGGTAAAATTTTATAAAAATGGTAAGGTCGTTTTTATAGATGAATGATTCCTATTGTAGAATACTTAATTTTTTATTAAAATAAAAATATGAAAAGGGGATTTAATCTCTTGGAGGTTATTGCAATAGTCTTTATCCTCGCTATTCTGTTAGGAATAGCTTTAATATCTTTGAGATCTGGTCCTGATAAAAAGCTTATTTTAGAAAATGTAGTAAATCAGTTTAAAGAGGATATTAGATTTGTTAGACAAAGAGCAATCATAAACAAGACTATCTGGACTCTCTCTTTAATGCCATCACCCACCTATACCACTTACACTTCATATATATTTTTAGATGATAAGAACAAAATAGTTTTAAGAAAATTGTCGGATATTAATCAGGTTATCTCTACTGCTACACTTTTTTCTTTTGATAGCGATGGAAACTTTATGGGAGATGATTCTGAAACTTCTGCTACCTTAACCTTAAGTATTGATGTGTACACTGCTACTATAAAAATCAATTCCTTAGGATATGTTGAAGTTATAGGGCTATGAGCAAGGGCTTGACATTTTTAGAAGTCCTTATTGCTATATTATTATTAGGTATTATAATGTCCTCCATAGGTGTTGGAGTTTCCTATATCGTAAAAAGTGATGAGTATGAGAATATGTTGAAAAATTGCCTACTTCTTACAGAAGAAAAATTAGAAGAATATAGAAAGGTTGTTACAGCAAATTGGAATGCAACTTTTACCTATTCAGGGAATTTTTCTAATATTGGATACACCGATTACTTTTATAGTATGACAGTATTAAATGTAGGTACTACTTATTCTTTAAGGCAGATATTTCTACAAGTATGGAAGGAAGAGAATAATAATAACAAGTCAGACGACTTTGAACCTTCGACCATAATCATTACTTATATCTCTAAAAGGAGTTAGCATGAAAAAGGGGCTAACTTTTATTGAAATTTTAATAACTGTACTTATATTAGGACTTATAGCTATTTTATTAGCAAACATTTTAAGTAATTTTAATATTCTTTTCTCTCAAAAGACTGAAGAGAGAGAATCTATAAGTAATCTACAAACTATTGTAGATAAACTCACAAGGGATATACGACAGGGGAACCAAGTATTAGATATAAGTCCTCCTACTCAAACCCTTGGATATTTGGTTTTATCCTTTCCCTCAGGTGATCAATCTACATACTCTTACTCCTATTACAATGGGAAATATTATTTTACTGTTGATGGAGAAATACTTGCAGGTCCGATAAGAGAGATAAGATTTATGGGACTTGATGATAACTTAACTTATACTACTGTAACTTCTGCTATAAGAACTCTATCCATAAGTATTACCATGGATGATGGTAGATATATAAGTACTACAGTAGCTTTAAGATCTCAAACAATACCTCAGATTATAGGAATTTTTATTCGTGAGATAATGTATTACCCTGCCCCACGGGATAGACAAGGAAATAGTATAAGCGAGAATTTGATGGAGTTTGTGGTGATTAGTAATGCTACCTATTCCTCAATAAACCTTAATGGCTGGAAGATTAACGGTCACATAATTTCAAACACGCTAAGTGGTACCTATACGGTACCTGCTCAAGGTCTTGCCATCATAGGAGCTAAAGGATCAAATTTGTCTTCTCATTATTTTATTCCTAAAAACTGTATCATTCTTGAAGTAAGCGATCAATATTTAGGACAGAATAATAATCCATTGGGGAACAATGGCGACACAGTGGTGCTACAAGATATCAATAACACAGTAGTAGATAAAGTAACCTATGATAAAAGTTGGGGAGGACAACCTTCGGGAAATACATACTATTCCTTATCAAGAAAGAGTATACAAAATCCCTCTCAGGATCCATCAAATTGGGAAAGTAGTAAATTTAAGAACTACTCTCTTTCGACCCCAAGAATAGATGTATATTGTCTTTTGCCTCCTATTGTAATAAATGAAATAATGTATTATCCAGCTCCTTATGATAAAAATGGACGTGGTAGAAATGAAAGAGATATAGAGTTTATAGAAATATACAATACCTCAAACCAGACTGTAAATATACAGAATTGGCAGATCAACGGTAATACTCTAGTGACTCTTGCTTCAGGAAGTTGGAATCTTTCTCCAGGAAGTTATGCAGTAATAGGAGGAAATAGATCGGCACTGGATAGGTATTATAATTTGGCACAAAATACTACTTATATAAGAACTAATTCAAGAGGACTTGCCTCAGGCGGAGGAGAATTATCTGATACTGCAGGTACTGTAACCTTAGCAGATCCTAATGGTTCAACTGTTGACCAAGTTAATTATTCATATACTTGGGGAGGATATCCGTCAAGTTCTGGAAACTATAGATATCATTATTCTCTTGAGAGAAAATACTGGGACATGTTTCCTAACGATCCTTCAAACTGGGGTAGTAGTAGTAATTTGAACTATTCTGTGCGTGTCTTGCTTTTGACCTATAATGTATACTGTACTCCTGGAGGGAAGAATTCTAATTCGCCATGAAAAAGGGGCAAATTCTTATCACAGTTTTATTAGTAACTGCCATAATAAGCCTTATATTCTCAGGTCTTATTATCTTTTGGGAGGGCAATATATCAAAAACTCAAGCCCAAATAGCAGAAAAACAGGCTCTTTATTTGGCAGAAGGTATGGCTGAAATTGCAATCTACAGCCTGATTTGGTTCACCAATATACCCACCTATACTTCTTTTGGTCCTACTACTTTCTCTTACACTGACTTTTATGGTGTTGCAAAATCTGACCTTACTTATAGTGCCACAGAAAGCTATTTTGTAATCAATGCTCTCTCTAATATCACCGTTGTATATACTGGACAAACTTATACTTATTCAAGAGGTTTAAAAATTGAGGGATTAAGAAGCAGAACTTCTGCCCCATATTCCATAACTATATTAAGTTGGACGGAGTGGTGAAATCATGATTAGCATTCAATGGCTTAATGGTAGATTAAAAATGGCGAGAGTTTTAAAAAAAGGGAAGAGTATAGAATTAAGAGATTACCAGGAAATGGAGATACCACAAGGAGACTTTTGGAATAGAGGATTAGAAGAGAAAAACTTAGTTCAGGAAAAAATCGAAAAATTCCTAAAGGAGAATAAAATAAAGGATAAAGAAGTAATATTACTTTTTGAAAGTAAAGATATCTCTATAAGAACTTCCGAGTATCCCAGCATGTCTTTAAAAGATCTTGAAATGGCAATACTTGATGATCTCGAAGAATTTCAAGCCTTTGATGAAAGCTACAACTCTTTTACCTTCTCCGTAATTACTCAGGATAAAAATAAGGTAAGATCTGTCGTAGCTACAATCCCTAAAATAATAATTGATACTTGGGAAAATATATTTAAAAACTTGGGGCTTACTCTTATATCCCTTGAGCCCTCTTTTATTTCAGGTATAAGATACATCTTAGTATCTCTTAAGAACAGATATCCCGATGGAATTATATTTATAGGTAATGAAACTACAGATTTAGTTTTCATAAGAGATAGAAAAATTAACTCTGTAATAAACTTGAGCGTGGGAATTAACGACTTTTATAATTTAAATGATCTATCCTCTGATACTACCTTTTTAAGTTGGCAAGAAGAAGTAGTTACTTATTTAAACAGTGCTTTCTATGAAAGTAAAGATAAAAATATAGTGATATTTGGAGAAGATGAGAGGTATTTTAAAGTTGTAGAAAATTTTGTAAAAAACATATCTCCAGAATATAAAGTAGAGATAACAGAAGATCTTAATATTTCTCTTTTAGGAACAGCTCTATATGGAGAAACAAACATTCCTAAACTAAGTTTTGTAAAAGAAAAAGTTATTATAGAGAGAGAATTAATAATAAGGTCTGCTATTTCTTTTTTACTTGCCTTATCTTTAATGTTTCCTTTGAATCTCTATCTTGATATTAAAATCAAGGATTTAGACAGGAGAATTAACTACTTACAAGGAGAAATTACAAAATATAATGACCAGATCAACAATCTGAGAAAAGAGGTCGATACTCAAAATGCAATAGTAAAAATATTGGAAGGATGGCTCCAAGAAAGATCTACAGTATCATTACCTTTTCTCTTTCTTTCTGATTTAAAATATATGGTTCCTCAAAACGTCTGGCTTACATCTGTGGATATTGGGGTCGATAAAAAACTAACAATAGAAGGCTATAGCCTTGATACTGAAGGTGTGGCGGATTTCCTCCTTGCTCTATCTCAATATGAGAGAATAAAAAATGTTAAGTTAGAGAGTGCTATCTTAGAGGTTTTGCAAAATCGTCAAATACAAAGATTTGAGATAGTGGGGTATATCAAATGAAAAACAAGATACATTTATACATCTTCATAATAGTTTTAGTCCTCGGCTTAGTTCTATTTATAATGCCAAAGTACTCTGAAGTGAGTAAAAAGGAGAAATTATATGAAACAAAGAAATTAGAATTAGAGAATGCCATAGAAAGCATTAATGCACTCAGAGATACTTTAAATAAGATTAAAGAAAAAAGAAATGTAATCTTTTCAGAAAGAAATCTTCTTTTCTTAGAAGAGGAAGAAGTGCCAATATTTTTCAAAGATCTAAGTATAGTGATGAAAAGAAACAAAATAACAAGCTTCGAGATCAAACCATTAGAATATGAAGAAATAAAGGATCTTCCAGAAGGCTTTCCTTTAAAATTAAAAAAATTACCTATTAATCTAAAGGTTGTGGGAAATTATAACCAATTTATAGACTTTTTTAGAGACCTTTATGATCAAAGTTATCCTTTAAGCTTTAATCAAGTTCAACTTGTAAGTGACAATAATATATTGACCCTTAATGTAGTTTTTGATGTGTATGTACTTGAGAGAGGAGGGGAGTAGTATGAGAAAAATAGATTATGTTCTAAGTGGTTTTTTGATTGCATCCTTAGGTTTAAACACTTATTTTGTGATTAATATGGATAAATTGATAAGGGACGATTTTGAAGAAATAATATCAGCAAAGAAGGTATCTTTTGTTCAGCAAAACTTAGAAAAAATAGATCAAATTAAGATAGCTGAAAACTTAAATGATTTAAAGAAAAAATATAAATTGTCTTTGGGGAGAACAGATCCATTTAAACCACTAATTGAAGAGCGTAGACAAGAATCTGGCAGTATAAATTCTATTTTACCTGATAAGAATGTTGTAAAAGTTATCCCTGAAAGTGAGAGACCAAATTTTGTTGTTAGAGGCATATTAAAGGGAAAATACAATGAGGTGGTAATTTTAGAAAAACCTGAAAAAGAAGAGAGCTTCGTAGTAGAGAAGGGCAAAGAAGTAGATGGTTATCGAATAATAAAGGTAGACATAGATAACAACACTATTACTTTACGTAAAAATAATAGAGACTTTATCTTAAAATTAGTAGGAGATAGGTAGCTCTTCTAAAAATATTGTTCCGTTAAATGTTATATCTCTTGTCCTAACAATATTTTGGTATCTTTTCTGAATTTTTAAATAAACTTGAACCTGTTGGATATTAGTATTTCTTGCAGGAACAGTATCAGTATAAGTATTTAAGGTATATGTATTGTTCGTTGGGTTAAAAGTACTATAGTCAATAACATAGTAGGTCAAAGTAAAGCCATTTGGTACTATGTAATCAGCAATTATTCTGGGGCCTTCTCCTGAAGTAAAGGTTATATTTGTAGGGTAGTTGACTATCTTGCCTATTTTCAAAGTTTTTGATGTACCAGTAAAGGCAACAGCAATAGTGTAAGTAGTATATTGAGGAGTCCAATTTATTAATTTTCTATAATACAAGAGCATTCTTGCATTAGGAAGGGCATTATCCATAGGTATTCTTGGCCTTGTTAAATAGACATTTAAATAATAACCTCCAGAAGGTGCGGGAGTTATAGTTAGGAGTTTGTCATATCCTACTCTTTCGTTTATATTTAGGTTGAAACTTGAGTTGTCAGTAAGTCTGACATTCACATTTGGAGGATATACAAAAATACTTTTTAGTAGTGAATCAAGAATGTTAGTTCTCGCTGAATTAAAGGAATCATATATTTCTTTATCAAGCCTCTGGGATATAAGATCTCTTTGTACTGACATCCATATAGCAAAGGTTACTGCGATTATTATAAAGAGTATAAAGAGAGAAATTATTAGTTCAACTAAGGTCATGCCTTTTTTCATGGTCTTGTAACTACCCCCGCAAGCTCTGCTAAAGGATTTTCGTATCTTTTAGGTGGCGCACCGGGCCCAGGTTTGTGGAGATTAGTATTAATTTTGCCATTATTTTTGGCATAATAAACCCTTACTGTTATCCTTTTTAGAATAGCCACTGACGAATCTGGATTTTTATAATCTTTAACCAAAAATTGTACTACATATTTAGGAACACCATTTATCTTAGGAATATTATAAAAATCTGTATACAGTCGATCATTGTCAGGTGGATCCGCAGGAATTGCAGGTCTTATAGTTGGTATTGCTGGAATTGCTCTTGTTTCATTCACTTCATTTTCTATTAGTGCATCAAAATTTGCCTCGCTACTTCCTGCCCAAATTTTTACTGTCTCAATAATATTTTTTGCTATATCCTGGGCTTCTGCCCTATCTCTTGCTCTCTTATTTAGAGCATAACTCCAAATGGTTGCTCCTGTTAATCCAAGTACTAATATCATTAGAATTATGGTAAATATTGTTACACCTATTAAAGATTGACCTTTTTCAGTATTTATCTTCAACCCCATCACCCCCTAATTTTTTTTACTCAATAAACTCCACAAAGGGAGGATAAGGACCTTTTTCAGAACTTCCTTTACTTTCTACATTGATAGTATTGGTTGTATTAATGTTACTTTCGACTTCCAAATTCACATCTCTCTCTATCTTCTCTTTTACTTCTCCTGAAGAAACATAATCACCACTGGTAGATTTAATCGAAAATGCCTTGAAAATTAATATAACTATAAAGATAGCTATGCTTATAATTAACAAAACCCTATCGATATTTTTTATTTCCATTGTTCCCTCCAAGAGTCAATAGATACCCACCTCTGGGTTTGAGGGTTACCCTCCTGTATTGTCCTTCCTGTAGTGGGGAAGTAAGGTGGAGCATACCCCGATCTCATTCTATAATCATACCAGAAATCTCTCCCATAACCGCTTTGAGGAACCGGATTACCATTTCTATCGGTGGTAAATGTACCAAAAGCACCATAATTTTTGGATATAATACCACCTAAAAGGTGCACATCTCCCGCAGGAGACCTAGTGTTATAGTTAGCTACTTGTACCACCCCATTGGGGGCCATAAGTACTGCATGGATATTAGGATCTTGTAGTGGAGTTCCATTACTATTTCTAGGGTCAAGAATTATATTGCCAGTTTCTGCAAGGAGTCCAAGTACATTCACAGCATCGGGATTGTTTCTTGGATCTTCCTCATAGGTTATGTGATGTGTTATAGTTATATTATTCTTAGCAACCACTGTAATTCTTTGATCTTTTTGTACTATGCCTTTTATACTTGTGACACTTCCATTTACATAGATTACTCCATTGGGAATTTTATTTATTTCTATAGTTTTATTGCCTATTTTTACATAAGTTTTATTATTTTGAGTATCAATAGTGAATACATAAGTATTTGATCCTTGGGTTATAGTATAAACTGCTCTTCCTAAGGAATCTTTTCCAAGTTCTATGCTTGCATTACCTTGTACATATATTCCTCCACCATTGGCTATTGTTATGGTATATATTCCATTATCAGGTGCCTGATTACTAACGGGTAGACCAAGGTACTGCCTTATAATAGAGTATGTGGGTGAATAGGTTGGAAAATTATCATTAGGGAAGTAGGATAGTGCAGCGTAAAGCTGAGTATAAGCTACGGTAGGAAGATTAATTGCAGGAGCACCTCTGACAAATCCTCTTGCAAAATAGGGAATATCTCTTGGAGGATTACTATCCGCATCAAGCCTTCTTTGATTTCCTCCATTGTAAAATAGAGCTGTTCTTGAATAGGAAGATACTTCATCAAAAAATTGTGGTGTGTATGCAAAAGCAAATTCTCCATTGGTATGGACAGGACCATAGAATCTTGTCCTATCTGTAAACCAAACTCTTGTTGTACCATCTCCCATTACATGTCTATCAGTAAATAATGCAAATCTTGCAAAATTTTCCTTTCTCAATACTCCCTCAATTTTACCTGTTACCGTTACCTCAAGGCTAATAGGTGGATTAAAGTTTATTTTTCGACCCAAACAGGTTATTGTATATACATAAGTATAGCTAATTTCGTCAGTTGTTCCACCTCTTACCACTGCACTATAGCTTGCCAAACTAAAAGAGTAATCTAATATAGAGTAAACAGTAGTAGGGTCTACTTGAGATGTATTGGTATAAATGTAATTGATCGTATTAACAAGGTTTGAGTTATTTTTTGATAGAACATATGAGAGAAAATCACTATCTATATCTGTTAGTTTTCGCCTTGTCAATTGGTCTTTTAGGTAATATCTGGCTGTAGTAAGAACAGTTTTAATACCGACTTGAGTAGCATAAAGCACTTGATCTCTTGCCTGATTTCTACGGGTAAAAAAGGATTGTTCAATAGGGAAGTTTACAACAAGGGCAATCAAAGCAGTAATAAAGATAGCAAAGGTAATCGCCGTGATTAAACTTATGTCTCCTTTCTCCCCCTTTTTACCTCTCATTTGTTAACACTCCTTATTAATATTTAAGATCTTTCTAAAATATATTATACACATAAAAAACAAAAAATAAACCTATCTTCTTTGAATTCAAAAGAAGTTTGAGAATTTCTAATGGCTAATTTAAAAATAATTCAAACTATAATCTTAATACATCATCGCAATCTTACCTGTAGTAGTTATCTTTATAGAATAAGAGAGATTTATAGTTAAATTTTTACCTGTTATTACTAAACCATTATTACTTGTAATATTAGTGTCCGAAGATAATCTTCTGCCATTTAAAGAATTAACAATCTTCGCCTGTCCTCTAATCTCATCCGTATTTCCACCTGCTTTAAATACAATCACCAAATAGTTTTTGCCATTTATGTTTAGAGTAGGTGATACCAATTGCATTTTTATGTTTCTTGGAAACTTTACATTTTTAAAGTATCGAGAGGTTGTATCTCCTGGAACAAAATGTAAATTATAAGTTTGAGGATTTTGTAGCATTCCATATTGCATAAATTCAACATAATATTCATCTTCACCAATGTACGCAATAAGGTCTTGTTGTTGAGTAATAGCTTTTTCTCTTACAATCCTTAAATCTTGAGCAAGTTGCCAAATTGTATTTTCCAAAGCTTTTCTTTCATAAAAATTTCGCAGAGTCGGAATACCAATTATTGCAATAATAGCTAAAACAGCAAGGACAATATATAATTCTATTAAGCTAAACCCTTTTCTCATAGCTTTACACTAACTACAGGATTTAAAGATCCTATATAATTTTCAGAAACAGTTTTAGTTATAATCTCTGACCATTTATTTCTTAATACTTTTCCTGCAGAAGATGTAACTTCAAAAGAAACACTAACATACTTCTTTGGCTCTCCCATTAATGGAGGTGGAGCAATGGTATTATTAGCAAGTCTGTTGTCATAAATTATATTCTGCTTTCCATTAAAAGTAACTCCCTGGGTACTTCCATAACCCCCACCAATGACAGCTCCAAATATAGTAGATTCACCATTAAAAGTGACGTTACTATAAGGAGCATACATTAGTCCATGATACTCTACACTTCCATTTACTACTATTCCACCATTAGATCCTTGTCCAAGAGAAACAAGGGCAGAAATATTTTTATCATCCAAGTATTTTATTCCCTGAGCTCCATTAAATTGTATCTTCTTAGTGGAAATTATAGTACCCGAACCTTTTATCTTGACTATTCCATTAAAAGTTACATCTCCATTTACCCATATAACGCCTGGAGATGAAAATTCAAGAGTACAATCACCATTAAAAGTAAGATTACCATTAATATACAAGGCTACTGGGGGATTGGTTGAAGTAGGATTTATTTTCACGTTTCCAACAGCATTTAAAGTTAATGCTCCATTTATATAATAAGGTACATTTGTCCCATTGTAAGTTCTTCCGTTTACTACAAGACTATAATTATTGTAAGTGGTTAAAGATCCATTATGAATAACTCCTGATGAACTTGCTATCTGTTTTATCTGATCCTCTAAAGGAAGGGGAATCTCTGGTAATGATTCTTTTTGATTGTAAATTATCTGTCCTCCTATATATGGTTTACCAGTTATAGTAATAGGATTTGCTTCTTGAGGTAGAGAGGTTATCAAGTTGCCGTATATATTTGGTGCTCCATGCAGGGTTACTCTTCCATCTACATATAAATCTCCATTACTATACTGAGTAGTATAAGTACCATTGGGAGATATATTCCCTGAATATATGTCAAGAGCTCCATTTATAGTTATGCCATTTCCAGACCAAACTGCATGAGTAAAAGCAGGTGGTATTATGGTATTGGTATAATCTTTAATAATTTGTGCTAATATACTTCCAATTTTAGCGGAGGAATAAATTGACCTAATCTTATTAGGGTTGTTTAAATAATATCCGGTAATTCTTATATGAAATTCTCCATTACTCCCACTGTCATCAGTGTATTGAACATTAGTTCTTAAGACAACCCAACGATTGGTTGTTCTAAGATTACTATCTAAGGTAGATAAACGATATGTATTATTTGAATAGAATTCTTGTACCAAAGTATTTTCATTTATTTCGGATAGATTTGGAATTAAATAATACATTCCGCTATTATTTAATCCAACTACTTTGTATAATTTCTTTTCGGATAGATCGTACAAGTAACTTCCATAATTATCTAAAATATCCCAAAGAGACCCAGAACTTTTAATAGCCTGAGAATAATTGCTATAATCTGCTCCTACAGCACTATACGGGTTTAATGTAGTGTTTAGATCAACTACTTCTCCACCATTGATTTTAGAAAGAAGTAAACTCAAAGTATAATAAGCTGATGCTTTTTTGATCATATTTTCGTCAGTTAGTTTTTGGGATATTATATTTAACCCCCTGTAAATATCTGAGTTTATGTCAAGTACAGATGAAAGTAGTAGTTTAGAAAAATCGTTTATAGTAAGTAGAGTATTATCAAGCATCAAATCACATGCGACAAGTAAATTATCCGACATTTTTTCCTCACTAAAAAGAACATCCTTAGTCAAAGCAGTATTAAGAAGAGTTATCGAGATTCCAAGAAGTATGAAACCAAGAAAAATCACCAATACAATAGTCGAATATCCTTTCTCCTTAATTTTAATCATAGCTAAACTCCCCCCAGTCAGAAAAATTATTTATTGCCTTAGAGAAATTAGAAAAGTCCTATATATACTCATGGTATTTCCATAAGGAAGAATAGATTCTGCAAAAATTTCCACCTCTACAACTCTTGGATCCCAAAAGGGTCTTCTTATAATTACGTTTCTAAAAACTTTCTCTGTTAATGGTTGGCTATTTATTATTTGTTGAAAAGTAGCTCCATTATCGTTAGATAAATTTAGAGAATAAAGAATAGCTCTCATTCCCTTTGAGTTGGCAGTACCAGGTAGATAAACAATTTTTCTAATATGATTATTTTCATCTACCGTATTAAATTCAATGAGCTTGTTCTGACTAAAGTCAGAAGTACTATCATTTGAGCTTGAGTAGGAAGGAAAAGTTATAGTATAAGCTTGTCTTAAATCATTAGAAAGTTGTTGAATGAAAATACTCATATCATCGAGAATTTCATTATATATTTGTTGGGAACGGGATATTTGAAAAGAATAGAGAAGGGCACCAAATATTAAAGAGAAAATGATCATAAATATAACAATAACTATTAAAGTCTCTACAAGGGTAAAACCTTTATCTTTTTTAATTTTCATCTTAATCTCCCCAAGTCATTATTTGATTTGCTACCTCATAAGAGTATTCTTTACCACCATAAACCCAAAAGACTCTTACAAGAACATCATAAAATTGGACATGTTCTGGATCACTAGTATATCTTTTTCTTGCTATAATTCTTGTAAGAATCCTAAAACCTTCGTAGTTCATAGTACTTTTCATTAAACTGGCATCGTTAGTATAGTGAGGATCATAGTCAGGAGAATTTGGATTAGTTTTTTTAACATCATTTGTATAAATTTTAGGTATATAAGTTCCTTTTGCCTTGAAAAGATTTTTTGATATATTTTTAGAATATTTAACCAAAGGAATTAAATTAGTAGTTTTATCTTTTCCATTATCGAGGTTGGCATCAGAAGCTCCAAAGGGAACAAATCCTTGTAGGACAGAATAGAAAGATTGAGGCTTATCATTATAAGTTTGATAAGGAAGAGAAGGATTAACATTTATGACTAATGGATCGCCGTTTATATCTACAAGCCCAGGATAATAATGATAGGAATCATTACCTAATGTATAACTAGTACCATATGTGGATCCATATTTGGCATCTATAATAGATCCTTTTCCAGGATTATTTTGATAATTAACATTTCTTGATCTTATATATTCAACAGTAAAAAAGGCTATATTTTTTGCCATCTCTGAAAGCTCTGTTTTTTTTATTTTTTCTCCAGAAGAGATAAAAACAGGAAGAGAAAAACTCATAATAATAAGCAAAATAGTCATGCTTACCAGAAGTTCTACCAAAGAAAACCCTTTCAATTTTTTAATTAAAGTCACACCCATCACCCTAATGTTGTATCTATTTTCCTTTGGTACTGATTACTTTTTACTTTTTATAAATTATACCAAAAATTTATAATTTTTATTCAATTGTTTAAATAAATAAAGAAAGTTGATTTATTATGCTTTTAACTTTACATAATATATATTATCGGAAGTAAATTTGAAAGTCTGAAAAATCTATTTTAAATTCATCCAAAACCCCTTTACAAAAAAAACATACTGTGGTATTATTACTGACTAAAATGAATCCTATAAATCAACGGCGATGAAGAGGAGTAGTACGTAATTTCCCATATTTACAGAGAGCCAGCCAAGAGGTGAGAGCTGGCAATATGGGGTTACGGAACTCGCCTCAGAGCTGAGATCCTGAATTAGGAAGTAGGGATCTCCGTATACCTGCGTTAAAGGTTAGAGTTGCCTTAAATCTATTTGGACTTAAGGCAAGGAAGGTGGTACCGTGGGAAGCTTCTCACCCTTTATGGTTGAGAAGCTTTTATTTTAAGAAGGGAGGTTTAAAAAATGTTGATGACTGTTGCGGAAGCAATCATAAAGTACATGCAAGAAGAAGAAGGAATAGAGGTCATATTTGGATATCCAGGAGGAGCCGTTATAGGATTTTATGATGCTCTTTACAATTCTTCTCTAAAACATGTCTTAGTAAGACATGAGCAAGGAGCAGCCCATGCTGCAGATGGTTATGCAAGATCTACAGGAAAAGTTGGAGTCTGTGTTGCTACATCTGGTCCTGGCGCTACAAACCTTACTACTGGCATAGCCACAGCCTACATGGACTCGGTGCCAATTGTAGCCATAACAGGGCAAGTTAAAACTTCAGCCATAGGAAAGGATTCTTTTCAAGAAGTAGATACGAGAGGAATAACCATGCCTATTACAAAACACAATTATCTCATTACTGACCCTCATGAGGCTCTAAGAATTGTAAAAGAAGCCTTTTACATTGCTAAAACAGGCAGAAAAGGCCCTGTTCTTATAGACATACCATCTGACATTTTTCTATCCAAAATAGAATATTCTGTTCCATCCAAAGTTGAACTCTTAGGCTATAAACCTAATTATGAACCCCATCCTCTACAAATAAAGAGAGCTGCCCAACTTATTAAAGAATCCGAAAAACCAATCATCCTTGCTGGAGGAGGAGTTATAGCTTCGGAAGCTTCTCAAGAACTAATAAAATTTGCAGAAAGGATAAATGCTCCTGTGGTTACAACTCTAATGGGGAAAGGAGCAATTCCAGAAACTCATGAGTTATCTTGTGGTTTTATAGGAATGCATGGAGCAGCTTATGCAAACTATGCCATAAACGACAGTGATCTTATTATTGCAATAGGAGTGAGATTTTCTGATAGATCTACAGGAAAAGTAGAAACTTTTGCTCCCAATGCAAAAATAATACATATAGACATTGATCCTGCCGAGATAGGTAAAAATGTTCAGCCCTATGTTCCTATTGTAGCTGATGCAAAGAGAGCTCTAGAAAAACTAATAGAAGTAGTAGAACCTAAGACAAATCCTATTTGGTGGGAGAAAATAAAGGATTGGAAAAACAAGTATCCATTAAGATACAGGATGAGCAACGAAGTAATTAAACCTCAGTATGTTATAGAAAGAATCTATGAACTTACAAAAGGAGAAGCAATTGTTGTAACCGAAGTAGGTCAAAATCAAATGTGGGCTGCTCAATATTATAAGGTAAAAAGACCGAGACAGTTCATTACCTCTGGAGGTCTTGGTACCATGGGATTTGGTTTTCCAGCAGCTATCGGAGCCCAAATTGGAAATAAAGATAAAGTTGTTATTGACATAGCTGGAGATGGAAGTATCCAAATGAATATTCAAGAGCTCGCAACAGCAGCTTCAGAAAAATTACCAGTGAAGATATTTATTCTCAATAATAGCTGTCTTGGTATGGTAAGACAATGGCAAGAACTGTTCTACGAAAGAAGATATTCTTGTACTCTACTTGATGTTGCTCCAGATTTTGAGAAACTTGCAGAAGCCTACGGCGCATATGGAAGAAGAGTTGAAAAAATAGAAGAATTAGACGAAGCTATTGAATGGGCTTTAAACATTAATGATTCTCCTGTAATAGTAGATATTAAAGTCAATAGAGAAGAAAATGTATTTCCTATGATTCCAGCAGGTGGATCTATAGATAAAATGCTTATTGATTAAGAGGAGGCGATACCATGCAACATACTCTCTCTTTGATTGTGGAAAACAAGCCAGGAGTACTTGCAAGAATAGCTGGTCTATTCAGTAGGAGAGGATACAACATTGAAAGTCTTGCTGTTAATACTACCGAAGTTCCAAATCTCTCAAGAATAACCCTTGTAGTTAAGGGGGATGAGAAAGTATTAGAGCAAATCACCAAACAAGCCTATAAGTTAATTGAAGTTATAAAGGTTAATGATTTTACCGGAGTGCCTGTAGTCGAAAGAGAATTAGCTCTAATTAGAGTTAAATCAGATGCTACAAATAGGAGGGCTATTATTGATCTTGTAGAAATCTTTAGAGCTAATATTGTAGATGTTAGTGATAAAGATTTAATAATTGAAGTTACAGGAGATAGTGAAAAAATTGATGCTTTTAAAAAGAATTTGGAACCTTATGGGATTAAAGAAATGGTGAGAACCGGAAAGATTGTTATGGAAAGAGGTCTAAAACTTTAATTAAGGAGGGTAAAAAAAATGGCTAAGATTTACCATGATTTAGAGGTCAGTCTTGAGGTTTTAAGTGATAAGGTCATCACAATTATAGGTTATGGAAGCCAGGGAAGAGCTCATGCCTTAAACCTAAAAGATAGCGGAATGAAGGTTATAGTTGCTGTAAGACCTAATGGAGAATCCTGGAAAAGAGCTCTTGAAGAAGGCATGACTGTAGAAAAGATAGAAGATGCTGTACAAAAATCTGATATCATAATGTTCTTGATACCTGATACTGAACAACCAGCAATTTATAAAGAAAAAGTCCTCCCCTATTTAAGACCTAATCAAGCTTTAGGTTTCGCTCATGGTTTTAATATTCACTTCTCCCAAATTGTTCCTCCACCTTTTGTAGATGTATTCATGGTAGCCCCTAAAGGTCCCGGTCCATTAGTAAGAGATCTATATGTTGAAGGAAAGGGAGTCCCTGCCCTTTTTGCTGTATATCAAGATTATACTCAGAAATGTAGAGATATAGCTTTAGCATATGCAAAAGGAATCGGTGCAACCCGTGCCGGAGTTCTAGAAACTACATTTAAAGAAGAGACAGAAACAGACCTCTTTGGAGAACAAGTAGTACTTTGTGGGGGAGTAACAGCCCTTATTAAGGCTGGTTTTGAAACCCTTGTAGAGGCAGGTTATCAACCAGAGGTTGCTTATTACGAATGTCTCCATGAGATGAAACTCATTGTGGATCTTATAAATCAAGGCGGAATAAGTTTTATGAGAAAAGCCATATCTGATACAGCAAAATATGGAGATGTCACAAGAGGACCAAGAATTGTGAATGAAGAAACTAAAAAAGAGATGAAAAAGATATTGAACGAAATTCAAAATGGTCAATTTGCTAAAGAATGGATCTTAGAAAATCAAGTAGGGAGACCAGTATTTAACGCACTATTGAAGAAAGATGAGGATCACTTAATAGAAAAGGTTGGAAAAGTGATAAGAGAGATGATGCCTTGGTTGAAACCTAAAAAATAGGGTGGTGAATTAAATGACTAAGTTGTATATTTTTGACACAACCCTAAGAGATGGAGAACAAACTCCTGGAGTGAATTTAAATAAAGAAGAGAAATTGGAAATTGCAAAGCAACTTGCAAAGCTTAATGTAGATATTATCGAGGCAGGATTTCCAATTGCTTCTCCAGGAGAATTTGAAGCCGTTAAAACTATTGCCGAGAATGTAAAAGGACCTGTTATTGCAGCTTTAGCAAGAGCTATTCCTATGGATATAGACAGAGCTTGGGAAGCTATTAAATATTCAGAATCTCCAAGAATACATACTTTTATAGCTACTTCAGACATTCATATTGAGAAAAAATTAAAGAAAACTCGAGACGAAGTTTTAGAACAGGCTGTCTCTGCTGTAAAATATGCAAAAAGATACTGCAGTGATGTGGAATTTTCCGCAGAAGATGCAGTAAGAAGTGACTTCAACTTCCTTGTAAAGATTTTTGAAGCAGTTATTGACGCTGGAGCAACAGTTATAAATATACCTGACACAGTCGGTTATGCCCTACCCTGGGAATTTGGAGACTTAATAAGGAGATTAAAAGAGAATATAAAGAATATTGATAAAGCTATAGTGAGTGTTCATTGTCATAACGATTTAGGCTTAGCTACTGCCAATTCTCTTTCAGCAATTGTAAATGGAGCCGAGCAAGTTGAATGTACTATAAACGGACTTGGAGAAAGAGCCGGAAATGCAGCTATGGAAGAAATTGTAATGGCAATAAAGGTAAGAAGACTTCCTTTTGAGGTTGGTATCAAGACAGAAGAAATCTATAAGACAAGTAAACTCGTAAGCAATCTTACTGGCATAGTGATACAACCTAATAAAGCAATTGTAGGTGAGAATGCATTTGCCCATGAATCAGGCATACATCAACATGGAGTAATTCAAGATCCAAGCACCTATGAGATAATTGACCCTAAAATGATTGGAATTCCTGAAAGCAAGATTGTACTTGGTAAACATTCTGGTAAACATGCTTTTGAAAAAAGGCTACAAGAGCTTGGATATTCTCTTCCTCCTGAACAATTAGAAGAGGCTTTTAAAAAATTTAAAGAGCTTGCAGATAAAAAGAAGGAAATCACTGACAAAGATATAGAGGCTTTAGTATCTAATCAGATAAAGTTAGTGCCTGAATACTACAGATTAGTCCACCTGCAAGTAGTAAGCGGTATCGGTATTGTTCCTACCGCTACCATAATAATCTCTGAAGATGGGGAAGAAATAAAAACGGTAGAAATTGGTAATGGGCCAGTAGATGCTGTTTATAAAGCTATAGCCAAAGCTATAAAAATACCTCATTCTCTGGAAGATTTCTCTTTAAAATCTGTGACAGGTGGAACTGACGCACTTGGTGAAGCTATGGTAAAGTTATCTGACAAAGATGGAAATATATATGTAGGAAGAGCCACTAGTACTGATATTGTTGAAGCTAGTGCTTTAGCCTACTTAAGAGCCCTGAACCAATTAGTAATGTTGAAGGGAAAGGGTTAAAGGAGGTATGAATTCTATGGGAATGACCATCACAGAAAAGATATTAGCAGACCATTCTGGCAAAAAAGAAGTTTTTCCTGGAGAATTAATATTTGTTAAGCTCGATTTTATACTCGCCAACGATATAACTGGACCTCTTGCTATAAAAGAATTTGAGAAGATTGGAGTAGAAAAAGTCTTTGACAACGAAAGGATTGCATTGATACCAGACCATTCTACCCCTAATAAAGACATAAAATCTGCTATGCAAAGTAAAATGCTTAGAGAATTTGCAAAAAGACAAGGAATAGAATACTATTATGAGGTAGGTAGAGTTGGAATAGAACATGCATTACTACCCGAAGAGGGGCTTGTTCTTCCTGGTGATGCAATAATTGGAGCAGACTCTCATACCTGTACCTATGGAGCTCTTGGAGCTTTCTCTACTGGGGTTGGAAGTACAGATCTTGCTTATGCTATGGCTACAGGAGAAATATGGTTAAAAGTACCTGAAAGTATTAAGTTTGTATACTATGGAAAACTACCTCAATGGGTTACTGGAAAAGACTTGATTCTTTACACCATAGGCAACATAGGTGTAGATGGTGCAAGATACAAGGCTATGGAATTTACTGGCGAAGTTATAAGAAATCTTCCTATGTCTGATAGACTTACTATATGCAATATGGCAATAGAAGCTGGAGCAAAGAATGGTATAATTGAGCCTGACGAAATAACTTTAGACTACGTAAGAAACAGAGCCAAAAGAGATTTTAAAATATATAAGAGCGATGAAGATGCTCAATATAAAGAGGTCTATGAGTGGGATGTCTCAGATTTAGAACCAATTGTTGCTTTCCCTCATCTGCCAAGTAATATAAAGAAAATCTCTGAAATAAGTAAGGACATCTATATAGATCAAGTCTACATAGGTTCCTGTACTAATGGAAGAATTGAAGATTTAAGAATTGCAGCAAAAATTTTAAAGGGACACAAAGTACATAAAGATGTGAGGTTAATAATAACCCCTGCAACACCTAACATATACATGCAGGCCTTAAAAGAAGGTTTAATAGAAATTTTCCTTGAAGCTGGTGCCTCTATTACTCCTCCAAGCTGTGGTCCATGCTTAGGAGGTCATTTAGGGGTTCTTGCGGAAGGTGAAAAGGCTGTAGCTACAACCAATAGAAATTTTGTGGGGAGAATGGGACATCCTAAGAGTGAGGTTTATTTATCAAATCCAGCCGTTGCAGCTGCTTCAGCTATTTTAGGAAGAATAGCTGCCCCTTGGGAAGTGGAGGTGAAAGAATAATGATATATAGAGGAAAAGCCTTAAAATATGGTGATAATATAGATACTGATGTTATTATTCCTGCAAGATATTTAAATACAACAGATCCAAAAGAGCTTGCAGAACATTGTATGGAAGATTTGGATTTAAATTTTAAAGAAAAAGTAAAAGAAAAAGATATCCTTGTAGTAGGAGAAAATTTTGGTTGTGGTTCCTCAAGAGAGCACGCCCCTATAGCAATTAAGGCTTCAGGAGTAAAGTGTATAATTGCAAAATCTTTTGCAAGAATCTTTTACAGAAACGCTATAAATATAGGATTACCTATACTTGAGGTTCCAGAAGCAGTAGATAAAATTAACGAGGGTGATGAGCTAGAAGTTGATTTCGACCGCGGAATTGTTAAGAACTTGACTACAGGTGAAAGTTTTAATACCTTCCCCTTCCCTCCCCTTATTCAGGAGATAATTAAAAAAGGTGGATTGATTAACTTTGCAAAAGAGAGGGTAAAAGGAGGTAGCCTATGAAACTAAAAATTGCTGTACTTCCTGGGGATGGAATAGGCCCTGAAGTAGTAAGGCAAGCAATAAAGGTTATCAATGTAATCTCTAAGAAATTTGGTCATGAAGTAGAAATAAAAGAAGGAATTGTGGGAGGAATTGCCATAGATAATTTTGGAGATCCATTACCTGAAGAAACATGGAAAATATGCGAAGAAAGTGATGCCATACTGTTAGGGGCTGTGGGAGGACCAAAGTGGGACAATCTTCCTGGAGACAAAAGACCTGAGAAAGCTCTACTAAGACTGAGATCAGGTTTTAATCTTTTTGCCAATATAAGACCTATTCCCATTTTTGATGAACTAATTTTTTCTTCCCCAATTAAAGAAGATTACTTAAAGGGTGTTGATTTTGTAATTGTTAGAGAGCTTACTGGGGGTCTTTATTTTGGAAAACCAAAAGAAACAAGAATAGAAAATGGAGAAGAAGTAGCAATTGATACTATGATATACCGAGCCTCTGAGATTAGAAGAATAGCTCATGTAGCTTTTAGAATGGCTCAAAAAAGAAAGAAAAAAGTAACATCTGTAGATAAAGCAAACATTCTTGAATGTTCAAGATTATGGAGAAAAATAGTAGAAGAAGTGTCAAAAGAATATATAGATGTAACTCTTGAACATATGTATGTGGATAACTGTGCAATGCAAATAGTAAGAAATCCAAAACAGTTTGATGTAATACTCACCGAGAATACTTTTGGTGATATACTAAGCGATGAAGCAGCAATAATAACAGGCTCTATTGGAATGTTACCTTCCGCAAGTCTTGGTGAAACTAAAAAAGGATTATATGAGCCTATACATGGTTCAGCACCTGATATAGCGGGTCAAAACATAGCAAATCCTATTGCTACTATTTTGTCAGTTGCTTTGATGTTTAGATATTCTTTTGATCTTGAGAATGAAGCTAAGCTTATCGAAAATTCTGTGAGAAAAATATTGAGCCTTGGTTATTTCACAAAAGATTTATTCAATAATAATCCATACGCTAAGAAGTTAGTAAGCACAGAGGAAATGGGAGACCTAATATGCAGTGCAATTGAAGGAGGTGCCTGATTATTAATGAAAAAAGTTTTTTTGTATGATACCACCTTAAGAGATGGTGCCCAGAGTGAAAGAATCTCATTCTCTCTTGAAGATAAAATAAGAATAGCACAAAAACTGGATGAGTTTGGAATAGACTACATTGAGGGAGGATGGCCAGGGTCTAATCCTAAGGATTTAAACTTCTTCAAAAGAATCAAAGAAATTCCCTTAAAACACGCAAAAATAGCAGCCTTTGGAAGTACAAGAAGAGCACAAGTAGCACCTGAAGATGACTCTAACTTGAAAGCTTTACTTGAAAGTGAAACCCCAGTAGTTACTATTTTCGGTAAAAGTTGGAATTTACATGTTACAGAGGTATTAAGAACCACATTGGAAAACAACCTAAAGATGATCTATGATTCTATAAAATATCTAAAAAGTTTCGGTAAAGAAGTAATATACGATGCAGAACACTTCTTCGATGGTTTCAAATCAGATCCAGAATATGCTCTTTCAACCTTAGAAGCTGCATCAGAAGGTGGTGCTGATTGGATCGTACTCGCAGATACAAATGGGGGTACTCTTCCTTGGGAAGTAGAAGAGATTATGGAAAAAGTAATGGAAAGGATTAAAAAACCAATAGGAATACATGCTCATAATGATTCAGGTCTTGCTGTAGCAAATTCCATAGTATCAGTAAGAAAAGGAGCAACACAAGTTCAAGGCACCATAAATGGATATGGGGAAAGATGTGGAAATGCAAATTTATGTACCATAATCCCTATTCTTCAGTTAAAAATGAATATCGAGGTCATATCTGAAGAAAAACTATCTCAACTTACAGATCTTGCAAATTGGGTTTCTGAGATTGCTAACTTACCTCCTGATCCATCTTCTCCATTTGTAGGAAGAAGTGCCTTTGCTCATAAAGGTGGTGTTCATGTTAATGCTGTTCTCAAAAATCCAAGATCTTATGAACATATAGATCCTACTAAAGTGGGTAACAAAAGAAGAATACTTGTCTCAGAACTTTCTGGTACCAGTACTATAGTCTCAAAGGTGAAAGAATTCAATATAGATCTTGATAGGGATTCACCTTTAGCTAAACTAATATTGGATAAGATTGCCCATTTAGAAAACGAGGGTTATTACTTTGAGGGTGCTGAGGCTTCTTTTGAACTCCTAGTAAGGCATCTTTTGGGCCAAGAGACAAAGCTATTTGATTTAATAAGTTTAAGAGTACTTATTGAGAAAATAGGAGACTCTGGCGAAACAATTACAGAAGCAACATTAAAGCTCAAAGTAAAGGATCAAATTGTCCATGTAGCTGCAGAAGGTGATGGGCCTGTGCATGCTTTAGACCAAGCTTTAAGAAAAGCTCTTGTCGAATTCTACCCCGAACTAAAGAATATTCATCTTTCCGACTTTAAAGTAAGGGTTATAAATGGAAATGCGGGTACAGCTGCAAAAGTCAGAGTATTAATTGATTCAACCAATGATAAAGGTGATACTTGGAGTACTGTAGGAGTCTCTACAAATATTATAGAGGCAAGCTGGCAGTCTTTAGTGCAGAGTATCGAATATGGAATAATGAAAATGCGGGAGAATTAAATCTCCCGCACCCCATCTGAAGTCTCTAACACTAATACATCAGGTTTGAAACCAAATTTGTTTTCGTAACTCACAGTAATTTTTTCAATCCAATTATCAATGATCGATTCCGGAACAAGATTTATAGTGGATCCTCCAAATCCTCCACCTGTCATTCTGGAGGCAAAGGCACCATATTCTAATGCTTTTTCAACTAAAAAGTCTAATTCTTCGCAAGTTACCTCATACAAGTTTTTTAAGCTAAGGTGAGAGTCTAACATATATTTAGGTAGATTTTCCCAATTATCATTTTTCAGGTCGTTAACAAAATTCAACACTCTCCTATTTTCGTTATAAACATGAGCAACTCTTTCCTTTAATGGGGATGGTAGAATTTTTTGAGAGAGTTCATATCCTTCTTCATCAAGATCCCTTAGAGAGTTTATATTTAAATACTTTTGTAATATCCTAAGAGCCTCCTCTCCCTCTCTTCGTCTAGTAGAATAACCTTCTCCTGCTATTGAGTGTTTCACCTTTGTATCTACCACTACAAGTCTTAGTCCCCTACTCTTTATGTCAAAAGGAATATGTTCATAGTCTAAAGTTAAAGTATCAATAAGAAGCGCAGTTTTTTCCCTTCCAAAAGTAGCAATAAATTGGTCCATAATTCCACAAGGAGCCCCCACAAAATTATTTTCTGCTCTTTGAGAAAGTTTTGCTATCTCTTTTTTGTCAATTTTAAGATCAAAATACTCATTAATTCCATAAGCAACTGATACTTCATAGGCTGCTGAACTTGAAAGTCCAGCTCCCATAGGGACCTCTCCATATAAATAAGCATCGAAATAGGGTATCTCTCCTCTTAACTTCTTGATTTCACTTATCACTCCCATCAAATAATTTATCCATGTTTTTTCTCTATTAAAAATTAAATTTGAATAATCAAATTCATAGTAATCATTAAAATTCTCTGAAAAAACCCTAAACTTATTTTCTCTATTCTGTCTTAGATAAAAGTAAAAAAACTTGTTTATACTTACAGGTAAAACAAAACCATAATGATAATCAGTATGTTCACCGATTAGATTCACTCTTCCGGGGGCTCTAAAACCCCTAAATCCCTCTTTATCTTTAAAAATTCTCTCAATATTAGCCATCATTTCTCAGAAATCCTCCTTAAGCTCTCTCTCATAAGCTCAGCAGACTCCTCTGGGGGCAAAGGGTTTATAAATGTTCCAGCACCTGATTCTACACTTGCAAGATATTTTATTTTATCTTTTGCTCGATGAAGAGAGTAAAACTCTACATGGAAGTGATAATTAGGATATTCTCCTTTAACTGGCTTTTGATGAAATACCATCATATAAGAGAAATTAAACCCATATATGTTATCATAAGCTTTTGTTATCTTTTGAATGATTTCTGCAAGATACATTTTCTCAGCATAAGTCATATCAGGAAGAGATCCTAAATGTCTTTTCGAATAAATATGAAGCTCAAAAGGATATTTGCCATAAAAAGGCATGAAAGCCACAAAGTATTTATTTTCGTACACGATTCTTTTTTCTTCTCTTAGCTCTTTCTCTAATATAGAGCAAAATAAACATTTTTTGTGTTCTGAATAAAACTCATCATTGGCCTTTATTTCTTTTTCAATTATAGGTGGTATAAAAGGAAGTGCATAAATCTGTCCATGAGGATGATGTAAACTTACTCCAACAATCTCTCCCCTATTCTCAAAAATAAAAACATATTGAATAAAATCCAAGCCACCTAAATCCTTATACCTATCTTCCCAGACCAAGATTAATTTTTCTATCTGCTCAAGAGGCATTCTAGACATGGAGGAATCATGATCCATAGTATACAATACTACTTCACAGACTCCCTTCCCACCTCTTACTTTATATATTTCATCCTCCCACTCAGAAATATCAGGAGTTTCTTTAGTCAAAGATGGATATCTATTTTCAAAGACTGCTATATCAAAGGGTTTAGGTACTTCCACTCCTCCATAACAGAGAGGACAGGCATTTCTCGCAGGAAGAACAGGTCTTTCCTGAACCTTACCGGCAACTATTACCCATTCTTTTAGAAATGGATGCCAACGTAGTTCACTGCTCATCTTCAACCTCTCCTTCCAACTCGAAATCATAATAATACATTAAGCGACCATCCTCTTTAATTTCGATTCTCTTTATCATTTTCCACTTTCTCATAGTTAACAACCCCCCAATTTATTTTGCAATGTATTCTCAACCCATTTTTTAATATATTCAAGCTGATCAAGTTCCTCAATCTTTTTGAATTCCTTCCAAGAACTTAAAACATATCCAATTAAGGGTACAATTTCTTTAAATTTAATAATGCCCTTTATAAAAAAATTTACCAAAAACTCATCAGATATGGCGAATATTGCAGGATATACCCCACCCTTTTTACCCACTTCATAAGCAAGTTTTAAGGCTGGAAATTTGTCATAATCTACCTCATAAAAATCAAGACTCCTATTACTTAAACTTAAAAGATTCCACTTTATGCCAGATCTCTTAGGATAAAACAATGCATATTGGATTGGTATCCTCATATCTGGATAAGCCATATGAGCTATAATAGATCCATCTAAAAGTTCTACCATACCATGCACAATACTCTGAGGATGAATTAATACTTTAATTGAGTCGTAGTCAAAGTTAAAAAAGAAATGAGCTTCGATTACCTCTAATCCCTTATTTACTAAATTAGCCGAATCAATAGTAGTTTTATACCCCATATTCCAAGTAGGATGTCGTAATACTTCCTCTATATTTGTTTTCTCCATTTCATCTTTAGATTTGTTCCAAAACGGTCCACCCGATGCTGTTAAGTATATACTCTCAATTTCTTTCCTTTTGAAAGAATTTATTAATTGAAACAGAGCGCTATGTTCACTATCTATTGGTATAAGTTTCGATTTTGATTTTTTTAGCCATTTTTTAATTAAGTCCCCACATGCTACAATAATCTCCTTAGTAGCAATAGCAACATTTATTCCTCTACTTATCAAGATCTTTAGAGGGTAAATCGCCTCTATACCAGATATAGCCATTACCGCAAGATCTACCTCTAAATTTGCAATATATTCTAATCCCTCTCTGCCGTGAAAAATCTTTGCATTGTAAGACAAAGAAAATGGAGTATTATCGAACAAAGAAACATAGGGTACTTTGAATTTCTCTGCAACCTCTTTTAGCTTATTTATATTTCCTTTTGAAGCTACACCGACTAACTCAAATTTATCTTTATGTTTCTCTATAATCTCAATAGTTTGGGTTCCTATTGATCCAGTTACGCCAAATATTACAATTCTTTTTTTCATAACATTCTTAATAAATATAACATATAGTAAGCTGTTGGTGCTATAAACATAAGACTATCAAACCTATCTAAAATCCCACCATGTCCTGGCAAAAGAGGGGACGAATCTTTAATACCAATTTCTCTCTTTAGCATAGACTCTACAAGATCTCCTAACTGTCCCATTATACCGAGAGTAATACCAAGTATTGTGGGTAGAAAATACCGCTCATAATAAATACCACCGAAGATTAAGCTAATAATTGCTGATGCCACTATAGCAGCAATAGAACCTTCTATAGTCTTATTAGGGCTTATAGAAGGTGCCAATTTGTGTTTTCCAAAAAATTTTCCAATAAAGAAAGCAGCCGAATCACTTACCCAAGTGATTATTATTATGAAGTAGGTAATTTGTTCTCCTAAAGGTAGGTTCCTCAGAATAATTAAGTATCCTAATAATAAAGGTATATAGAAAAAGCCCAAAAAAGTTAAAGAAACTTCTATTATTGAATGCTCTTTCTTAATCAACTCATAGATGAGAGTGGAGAGAATTAATAATGGAAGAAAAATTCTCATTGCCCATCTACTCTCTAAATATAGAAAAAGAAGATACAAAAATCCAGAAATTATTCCTTCTAATTTTAGTGTCTTATAACCTCTTTTCTCTAAGAGATTATAAAATTCATATAGTCCAAAACAAGCTATTACTTCAACTAAAATAAAAAATATTTGATCCCCAAGATGGATGTACCAAAGTATTAGAGGAATTCCCCAAAGTGCAGTCAAAATTCTTTTAAGCATTATTTTCTAATCCACCAAATCTTCTTTTTCTTTGGGCAAAATCTAAACAAGCCTTTTTTAAGTCTTCCTCATTAAAATCAGGCCAATACTTAGGTGTAAACCATAACTCAGTATACGCTATCTGCCAAAGTAGAAAATTACTTATTCTATATTCTCCACTTGTTCTTATTAAAAGGTCTGGTTCTGGTAAATCAAAAGTAGATAAAAAGGAAGAAAATAAACTTTCATTTATATCCTCAATTTGCAGTTTGTTATCTCTTACTTGCAAAGCAATTCTTTTTACTGCCTGCAAGATATCCCATCTTCCACCATAATTGAGAGCAATAGTCAGAACTTTGTCTTCGCCTGTTTTCGTCTCTTCAATTACATATTTGATTCTTCTCTGAAGATAGTTCGGAAGTTCTTCAATATTACCTATTACCTTTAACTTGATTTTATTTTCTATGAGTTTATCTTTAAATTTATCTATGCTTTCATCAAGAAGTTTCATCAAACCTTCAACTTCTTCCCTTGGTCTTTTCCAGTTCTCGGTAGAAAAAGCAAAAAAAGTTAAATAGTTAATTCCCCAATTAAAAGCAATTTCTGAAATTTTCTCAACTACCAATGCCCCCTCTCGATGCCCCATCAATCTTGGAAGGTTTCTTTCTTTCGCCCATCTTCCATTGCCATCCATTATAAATGCTATATGTTTAGGTAATTTCTCTTTTGGAATTTCAATCTCTTCCATCTTTTATTCTTCTTTCCTCATAATTCTCATAAGTGAGGATAAAGAACCATTTTATTCCGTCATATTTCTCAGAAATAATTCTTAAATCACCAAAAGCCTCATTTGAATCAGATATATAGTTTAGTTCATAATCAACTCTATCTGGTGGTAACTCTTTAAGCACATCTTTAAACCTCATACCAATGTAAGTTCTCATACTTCCATTATTTCTTTCTCTTTCATTTCAATTAGTTTTTCTATCTCTTCTATAAACTTATCCGTCATTTTCTGCAATTCTTCTTGAAGTCTATAAAACTCATCTTCGGAGATTTTTCCTTCCTGCTTTTCCTTCTTAAATATCTCTAAATAATCTCTACGTATATTTCTTATAGCAACCCTACCATTCTCTGCCTCTTTATGTACTACCTTAACAAGCTCTTTTCTTCTTTCTTCTGTCAAAGGTGGAAAGACTACTCTTATAACTTGACCATCATTCTGAGGTGTCAAACCCAATTCAGATTTAAGAATTGCCTTCTCAATCTCTCCAATGATGCTTTTATCCCACGGCTGAATTAAAACCGTTCTACCCTCCGCAATCTTCAAGGTTGCAACCTGATTCAAAGGCATCATATTTCCATAATAAGAGATTTTTATTTCGTCGAATATGCCAATAGAAGGTTTTCCTGTTCTTATACCTTGAAATTCTTTTTTAACCACTTCTACAGCCTTCTTCATCTTTTCTTCTATTTCCTTGAAATGTTCTTTACCCATCTTCTCCCCCCTTATCCGAGATGATTTCCAAATCCCCAATATAAGTTCCCACTTTTTCACCCAAGATAATTTTCTTTAAATTACCTCTAACAGACATATTAAAGACAATAATAGGTATCTTATTATCCATACATAATGAGACTGCTGTTGCATCAAGAGCTTGAAGTCTCAACTTTAAAAATTCAATAGGCTCAATAGTCTCAAACTTCTCAGCATCGGGATATTTCAAAGGATCCTTATTATAAACACCATCAACCTTAGTTTCTTTTAGAATAACCTCTGCTTTTATCTCTGCAGCTCTTAGTGCTGCTGCTGTATCAGTAGAGAAAAATGGATTTCCTGTACCTGCAGCAAATATAACTACCCTACCCTTTTCTAAATGTCTTATTGCTCTTCTCCTTATAAAAGGTTCCGCTATTTGCCTCATCTCAATTCCAGTCTGTACCCTAGTGACTACTCCTAATTTTTCTAACATATCCTGAAGAGCAAGAGCATTTATGGTAGTTGCAAGCATTCCCATATAGTCAGCTGTAACTCTATCTATACCTAAGATTTTACTTTCCCTACCTCTGAAAAAGTTACCGCCACCTACGACTACACCTATTTCTACACCTAAATCATGAACCTCTTTAATGTCCTCGGCAATACTTTTTATACAATCCGGATTTAAACCAAATCCCTGCTCTCCGCTAAAGGACTCTCCACTAATTTTTAAAAGAATTCGCTTATATTTTGGTTTGAGTTCCATTATTAATCTTCTCCTACTACAAAGCGAGCAAATCTCCTTACCACTATATTCTCTCCTAATTTAGATATGGCTTCTGTAATTAGATCCTTAACTTTAATTTCTGGATTTCTAACAAAAGGTTGCTCTAACAAACAAACCTCTTCGTAAAATTTTTCTAACTTACCCTCAATAATCTTCTCTATTACATGCTCAGGTTTTCCTTCATTCTTTAACTGAGTTCTATAGATCTCTTTCTCTTTTTCGATAACTTCAGGTGGCACATCCTCTTTACTTACATATTGGGGATTCATACCTGCAATTTGAAGAGCAATATCTTTAGCAAGTTTTCTAAACTCATCAGTTCTTGCTACAAAATCTGTCTCACAGTTAACCTCTACTAAAACCCCTAGTTTATCTCCAGTATGAATATAAGCCTCTATAATACCTTCTTTGGCAACACGTCCTGCCTTCTTAGCAGCCTTTATTACTCCCTTTTCTCTCAAAATTGTAACCGCCTTTTCCATATCGCCATTTGCCTCTTCAAGGGCTTTCTTAGCCTCCATAACACCTGCGCCTGTTCTCTCTCTCAATTCCTTTATCATTTCAATGGTAATTTCCATACTACTTCAACCTCCTAAAGTTTATGATATTTCAGACTGAAGATCTTCATCTTTTAGCTGTAAGTCTGCTTCTTTTTCTCTCAAATCTTTACCCTCTAAAATAGCATCTGCTATTTTGGAGGTGATAAGCTTAATTGACCTTATAGCATCATCGTTTCCTGGAATAGGATATGTTATTAATTCAGGATCACAATTTGTATCTACAATAGCTATAATTGGAATACCTAGTTTATTGGCTTCTTTTACAGCAATTTCTTCTCTCTTAGGATCAACTATATATAATACATCTGGAAGCTTCTCTATACCCCTTAAGCCATCAAATACTTTTACTAATTTTTCTAGCTCCCTGTTTAGTCTATTTGCCTGTTTTTTAGGAAGCTTTTCAAAATAACCATTATTCTTTAATTCCTCAAGCTTTACCATGTAGTCAATTCTAGATTTTATAGTGGTGAAGTTTGTCAACATACCTCCTAACCATCTTTGATTAACATAAAATGCTCCACATCTCTTAGCTTCTTCCTCTATTGTCTGTTGAGCCTGCTTCTTGGTACCAACAAAAAGAAAAGTTTTCCCTTCCTTTGCTTGTTCTTTTGCAAATTCGTATGCTTCCTCAAGCTTAACCAACGTTTTTTGTAAATCAATAATGTGGATACCGTTTCTTTCTGAAAAAATGTACTCTTTCATTTTAGGGCACCATCTTTTAGTCTGATGCCCAAAGTGAACTCCAGCTTCTAGTAATTGTTTCATTAAAATATGTGCCATATTACACCTCCATTTTTGGTTTTTCCTCCCCTTCCTTCATCTTCCCTTGGGACTTCTTTAAGAAGCACCACCAAGAGAATCCAGAAGGGTGAGTTTTAAAACATTCAGAAAAAAGTATACCACGAAGAATAAGGATTTACAATACTATTTTAATAATTTTCAATTTGTGATATACTCTTTAAAGTTATTTTAAAGGAGATGAGGCTCAAAATTGATAAATTTTCCTATATATGTTGTATATATATGGAAAAAAGATAGTAGCATAGATAAGTTAGACCTTCCCATAATTGCCATAGGTAATCCGAGAGAAATTATATTACTTTGCCAAAGAATATTAGCTCCTAAGTCTACCATTAATGAATTTTTTCAAGAATATAAAAGTTATGCTGAAAAAATGGGTTACGATACTCATAACTTGGAACTTTTGTCTTTCTTAAAATTACTTTCCAAGATGAAGATCATAGAGCTTTACGAAGTTCCCAAAGAAATTTTTAGTGGTGATGGATAGGCTTTTTGGTGGTATGTATAACAAAATTTTTATTGCTTTTTATTAATATTTAAGGTATACTTATTTAGTACATAAAAGTTTGAAGAGAAATAAATAAAAAGTGGGAAAACCCACTTTTTATTTTTAATATAGACTTTTACACTAAGGAGATGAAAAGATGAAAAATCAAATATATATGGAGTTTTACAAAAAACTAAAAGAAATTGTAGAACCTATTTGTGAAAAGTATTCTTACGAACTTGTAGATTTAGAATACAGAAGAGAACCTCATGGATGGGTTCTAAGGGTATATATTGATAAAGTTGGCGGAGTTACAGTTGAGGACTGCGCTTATCTCAGTGAAAAAATAAGCAAAGAGTTAGATATAAAAGATCCAATTCCACATTCTTATATTCTTGAAGTTTCATCTCCAGGATTAGATAGACCTTTAAAGAGAAAAAGAGATTTTGAAAGACATATGGGAGAGAAAGTTAATATTACTCTTTTAGAGGAAATCGAAGGTAAAAAGAAATTTGAGGGTAAGATATTTAAGGTAGACGAGTCTAGTGTTACATTAAAAATTGATGACTCCTTCGTTACTATTCCACTGGAAAAGATAAAGAAAGCTATGCTTATTGTAGAATTCTAAGGAGGATGATATTTTATGAAGTTAGGAGAAGATTTCTGGGTTGTATTAGAGCAAATAATTACAGAAAAAAAGCTTGATAAGAATGTAGTTCTAGAAGCTTTAAGAAAAGCTCTACTGTCTGCTTTTAAAAAAGCATATGGTACTAGTAAAGGAGCAAGAGTAGAGATCAACTTCAATAAGCAGGAGATTAGCATATTTGTTGTTAAAAAGGTAGTGGAAAAGGTTAATGACAACATTTCAGAGATAAGTCTTGAAGAAGCTAAAAGCCTCAAACCTGATGCAAAACTTGGAGATGAGATAGAGATAGAAATAGAACCTCAAGAATTTGGTAGAATCGCTGTTCAGGTAGCAAAGCAAGTTATAATGCAGAGTCTCAAAGAAGCAGAAAGAAGAATTCTTTACGAAAAATATAAAGCAAAAGAAGGAGAACTAGTCAATGGTACTGTGGTAAGAATTGAAAAAGGAAACGTATACGTACGTTTTCCCGATATTGAGGCAGTTCTACCAGTAAAAGAACAGATACCAGGAGAAGAATATTGGATAGGAAGAAGACTCAGAGCATATCTTTTGGAGGTAAGAAAAACTACAAAAGATCCTTTAGTAATTCTTTCTAGAAGTCATCCTGGTTTTCTAAAAAGGCTCTTTGAATTAGAAGTTCCAGAAATTAGAGAGGGTACTGTAGAGATTGTAAGTATAGCTCGAGAACCTGGAATGAGATCTAAAGTTGCAGTTTATTCTCATCTTCCAGAGGTCGATCCTATTGGAGCATGTGTGGGATATAAAGGTGTTAGAATACAAAATATTATTAATGAATTGAACGGAGAAAAAATAGATATTGTTCTATGGAGTAAAGATCCTGCAGAATTTGTTGCTCGAAGTCTAAGTCCTGCAAAACCTATCTCTGTGGAAATAAGAGAAGAAGAACACAAAGCAATTGTGATAGTACCACCCGATCAGTTCTCTCTTGCAATAGGTAAGGATGGTCAAAATGTAAGATTGGCTGTTAAACTTACTTCTTGGAGAATTGATGTAAGAACTCCAGAGCAGTACGCTAAAGAAAAAGAAGAGAAAGAAAAAGAGAAGGAAAAGGTGGTAGAGAAGAGTGAGTAAAGGTAAACATATCCCTTTAAGAACATGTATAGGATGTGGAGAAAAAAAACCTAAAAGAGAATTATTAAGGATAGTTCGTACAGAAGATAATTCGATTTCATATGATCCAAAAGGAAAAGCCTCTGGTAGAGGTACTTATATATGTCCTAAGAAGGAATGTCTAGAACTCGCTATTAAAAAGAAGGCTTTTTCTTATGCATTAAAATGCGAAATTTCAAGAGAAAGTCTTGAAAGACTTAAGGAAGAATTAGAAAAAGAAATTACAAGACGGGGGGAGATGGTAGTATGAAGAAAAGAATATACGAATTAAGCAAAGAATTAGGCATCGACAATAAAGATTTATTGAAGATATTATCAGATTTAGGAATTAATGTAAAATCAGCTTTAAATGTTATCGATGAAGAGGTCGAGGAAATTGTCCGAGAGCTTGTCTTAGGGAAAGCTGAAGGTTCAAAGGAAGAGCCTAAAACTCCCCCCGTAGAAAAAGAAGAGGTGAAAAGCTTAGAGGAAATACGAGAGGAAACTGAAAAAGTGGCGGAAAAACCTAAAATGGAGAAGCCAAAAGAAGAAAAGAAAGAGAAGGTTATTACAATACAAGGTAGCATGAGAGTAAAAGATCTAGCCGAAGCTCTCTCCATATCTCCCACAGAGCTTATAATGGAGCTTCTAAATATGAAAATCTTAGCAAATGTAAACCAGATGCTTGATCCAGATATAATAAAAGAGATAGCTAAAAAATATGGTTATAAAGTTGAGGAGATCAAACCTCGAGTAAGTCTAAAGAAAAAAACTTTATCACCAGAAGAAGAGGCAAAATTAAAACCACGTCCACCGGTAGTGGTGGTAATGGGACATGTAGACCACGGTAAGACAACTCTTCTTGATGCTATAAGACAAACAAAAATTGCAGAGAAAGAGTACGGTGGAATTACTCAACATATAGGTGCGTCTATGGTCGAACATAATGGAAGAAAAATAGTTTTTCTTGACACTCCAGGCCATGAGGCCTTTACAGCTTTAAGAGCTCGCGGAGCTCAAGTTACAGATATAGCCGTTCTTGTAGTTGCTGCTGATGATGGGGTCATGCCTCAGACGGTAGAGGCTATTAACCATGCTAAAGCAGCTGATGTTCCTATAATTGTAGCTATAAATAAAATTGATAAACCTGAGGCAAATCCAGAAAGGGTGAAACAACAACTATCAGAATATGGTCTTATCCCTGAAGAATGGGGTGGGGATACAATAATGGTTCCTATCTCTGCTAAAAAGAAGCAAGGAATAGATCAGCTTTTAGAAATGATTTTATTGCTTTCTGATATTTTAGAACTAAAAGCAGATCCAGATAAACCTGCAAAAGGAACCATAATAGAAACAAAGATGGACAAAGGTAGAGGTCCTGTTGCTACCGTTATAATTCAAGAGGGAACGCTCAGATTAAGAGATGTATTTGTAGCTGGGGATGTTATGGGAAGAGTAAGAACGATGTTTGACGATAAAGGTAGACCATTAAAGGAAGCTTTCCCTTCATGGCCAGTAGAAGTTTCAGGATTTGATGAACTACCACAAGCTGGTGATATATTAGAAGTTGTTGAGGACGAAGAAACTGCAAAGAGAATTCTTGAGGAAAGAAAGCAAAAGAAAGAAACTTCAAACATAGAAGTCTGGGGCCTTGGAGAAAAAGTTCTCCCAATAATTGTTAAAGCTGACACTCAGGGTTCCTTAGAAGCAATATTACAAACTATAGATAAAATGCACACAGAGGATATTACAATAAAAGTTATTCATTCTGGTGTTGGTGGAATAACAGAAAGCGACGTTATGCTTGCCTCAGCCTCAAAAGGAATGATCATAGGATTTAATGTCAGACCTGACTCAAAAGCTCAACAGGCTATAAGTAAAGAAAAAGTAATAGCTAAAACCTACAGAATAATTTATGAAATAATTGAGGATCTCCAAAATTATATTAAAGGCCTCAAAGAACCTCAAATTAAAGAAGTTGTCATTGGAAGAGGAGAGGTTAAAGCAACCTTCAATGTGCCTAAAGTAGGAACAGTAGCTGGAGTTTTTGTAAGAGAAGGCAAGATTCAAAGAAATGCTAAAGTAAGATTAATAAGGGATGGAAAAATAATCTACGATGGAAGAATAGCCTCGTTGAAGAGATTTAAAGACGACGTCAACGAAGTACTAACTAATTTCGAATGTGGTGTTGGTCTTGAGAATTTTGGAGATATCAAACCTGGAGACATTTTAGAAGTCTATGTTTTACAGCAAGTTCAATAAAAAATGTTGATAGGAGTTTGTAGAGTCATCATATCAATACCCGAGAGTTTCTCTCTAAAAGAAAAGAGAAAAGTTAAAAGGAGTATTGTGGACAAAGTAAGATCAAAATTTAATGTCTCTATAGCAGAAGTAGACTCTCAGGAGATATGGAATGAATTAGTCCTTGGAATAAGTATAGTTTCAACAGAATCAAAATATATCTATGAGGTAATGTCAGAAATAATAAAATTAATAGAAGAGCAAAAAGATACAGAACTAATAGACTACGAAATTGACATTTTATGAGGCAGGGAGTGATTCCAATGAGACAGAGACAAGAAAGATTGAGTGCCCTAATAAGAGAGGAAATAAGTGAAATTTTACTTAGGAGAGTAAAAGACCCGAGAATATCTTCCTTTTTAGTAATAACAGAGGTAAAGATGAGTAAAGATTTAAGATATGCACATATATATGTGAGCGTATACGGATCTGAAGAGGAAAAGAAACAAACAATGCAAGGGTTGGAGAGTGCAAAAGGCTTTATAAGAAGTGAACTTGGAAAAGATTTAAGAATAAGATTTGTCCCCGAAATATTTTTTGAACTCGACGATTCTCTTGAAAAAGGCGATAGGATTTTAAGGAAACTTAAAGAGTTGGGGCTTGAAGATGAACAAGACTCAGAGTAAATTACTAACATCGCTAAAAGCAATAATTGAAAATAATCAGGATTTTATTCTATTTACTCATAGTAATCCTGATGGGGATGCTATAGGCTCTATATTAGCCTTTTATTATCTTCTTGAGGAACTAAATAAAAATCCGACAATTTATATGAATACCCCTCTTCCTTATTTTTATGAGTTTTTGATTAAGAAAGAGCTTAGACTTGTGAAAGATGTAAACAGAAAATATAAAGTAGGAATAGTTTTTGACTCTGGCGATAAAAATAGAATTAGTGAGACCTTTGATGTAAAAGAAAAAGTAGAAATTCTTGTAAATATAGATCATCATCCCACCAACAATAATTTTGGTGATATAAATATTGTCGATCCCAAAGCGGCCTCTGTTACTGAGATATTATATGAAATCATAAGAAAGCTAAAATACGAAATTTCACTCAATGTTGCTGAATGTATTCTCACTGGCTTAATAACCGACACTGGGAGTTTTAGATTTTCAAATACGAGCTACAAATCCCTAAAAATAGCAAGTGAACTTGTAAAAAAAGGAGCTAATATATCTAAAATCTCAAAAGAAATATATGAAAAAAGGAGAATGTCATCTTTAAAGCTTATGGGAATTTCTTTATCTAGGTTGCAGTTATATAAAAACATAGGTTGGAGTTTTATTGAAGAAGAAGATCTAAAGAATAACAATGCCTCTCATGAGGACATAGAAGGAATAATAGATCTTTTAAGAACTTTAAGAGAAGCAGATATTGTAGTACTATTTTATCCTTATAACAAAGAAAGAGTAAAAGTAAGCCTAAGATCTAAAAAAGATAAAATAGATGTGGGTAAATTAGCTCTTAAGTTTGGTGGCGGAGGACATAAGGAGGCAGCAGGTTTTCAAATAAATAGAAATGAAATAAATTCATATCAAGATTTTATTAAAAAAATCGATGAATATATAAACTCCGATGAATGGGTTTTTACTTATAAATAAACCACCTGGAATAACCTCTTTTGAAGTAGTAAGAAGGGTAAAAAAGCTTTCGAAAGAAAAAAAAGTAGGACACATGGGAACGTTAGATCCCAGAGCTTGTGGCCTGTTAATAATTGGATTAGGAAAATATGTAAGGTTAGAAGAATATCTTTTGAAACTCCCTAAGACTTATATTGTAGAGGTACTATTTGGCGTTTCAAGCGATACTTATGACCGAGAATCCTACAGATTTTTTTACGATAAAGAAGAAAAACCAGTGAATACTGAAATATTGGAAGAAACTTTGAAAAAATATTTCACAGGCGAAATAGAGCAAACACCTCCCCCCTACTCTGCTGTTCATATCGAAGGAGAAAGAGCTTATAATTTGGCAAGAAAAAACATCTCAGTAAGTCTTCCAAAAAGGAAAGTTACTATATATGAATCCGAGATTCTTAACTTTGATAAAACAAGAAATACAGCTTTAATTAGATTTAAAGTCTCCTCAGGCACTTATATAAGAAGCCTTGTACATGATATTGGTGAAAAATTAAATACAAAAACATTAGTTTCATTCTTAGTTCGAACTGATATAGGTCATCTTTCAGTAAATGATAGTATTCCCTATAATAAGATAAAAGAAGGAATTACAAAAAAATTATTATCACCCTTAGAGGTATTAGACTTTCCTGTCTATAAAACTTCTGAGGAAGAGGAGAAAAAAATCTTAAACGGAAATGCTATAGAAGCAAGACTTTCAACAATAGAATCTCCTTACATTTCAATTATAAACTCACAAGGTAGATTTATAGCAGTGGGTAAAGTTTCAGGTAATATTATAAAACCTGATAAAGTTTTTCCACAAAATGAGGTTTGAAGATATGCTTGGAGATCACATAAAGAAAATTAAGTTAAATAAATTAGAAGATAAAAAAGGTTTTGCCATCACTATTGGCGTTTTTGACGGTTTACATTTAGGGCATACTTCTATCATAGATGAACTCGTAAATACAGCCTTAATTAACAATCTTAATTCTGGAGTAATAACTTTTGAAAACGCTTTTCCTCAAAATCTTAAAAATATCTCTTCTTTTTTATTAACCTCTGATGAAAAATTAAATTTTTTTTCTTTAAAGGGAGTTGATTACTCCTTTATCCTACCCTTTAGTGAAGAGATCAGAAGCTTATCTCCTGAGAAATTTATTGAACTACTTGTTAATACTATTCCAATTTCATGTTTATGCGTAGGAAGTAATTTCTTTTTTGGTAAAAACCGATCAGGAGATGTCAATACTCTTAGAGAACTTGGGGAAAAGTATAATTTTAATTTAAAAATAGTGCCTTTAGAAAAAGAGGATTCTAATATTGTCTCAAGTAGTTATATTAGAAATTTACTTCTGGAAGGAAAAATAAATATTGCAAATAAACTTTTGGGTTATAAATATTTTATTAATGGAATTGTAGAAAGGGGAGATAACCTAGGATCCAAAATAGGTTTTCCTACAGTAAACATAAAGTATGAAAAAGAAAAATTAATACCTAAAACAGGAATATATAAAGGAAAAGTTAAAGTAAGAAGAGATATCTATAATGCGGCAATATATATAGGTACAAGACCAACTTTCGGAGGAAAAGAAACAAGAGTTGAGGCATATATATTAGATTTTAATGATCACTTGTATGGTGAGAAAGTCGAAATAGTTTTAGAGGATTATGTAAGATCTGATCAGAAGTTTGACTCTACAGATAAACTTAGAGCTCAAATTCAAAAAGACTTAGAAGTGATAAGAGATTTAATTAAAGAAGAGTCAAAAGTAAAAATTATAACTATAGATGGTACCGCAGGCTCAGGCAAAACCACCATTGCTAAATTTATCGTCCAAAAACTTGATTTTGACTACATTGACAGTGGTGCCTTATATAGAGCTGTGGGATTTATTGCTAAGGAGAAAAATCTCCTAAGAGAAGATGAAATCGTAGAATTCCTATCCAAGAATCCAATAAGATTCACCTTTGATAAAAATACATTTAGAGTTTTTATTTCTGATAAAGAATTAACTTCTCTTATTAGAACAGAGGAGATAGGAAAATATGCTTCAATGATAGGGAAAATGCTAAAAGTAAGAGAAATTTTGACCTCATCTCAGAGGGAGTATTTGAAAAATGTAAAAAAAGGTCTTGTGCTTGAGGGAAGAGATAGTGGTACAATTGTATTCCCTAACGCAAATTTAAAACTTTTTGTTAATGCAAATATAAACGTAAGAGCAGAAAGAAGAGCAAAAGACTTGGGAAATATCAGTATTGACGAAGTTAAAAAGTATATAATTGAAAGAGATAAACAAGATATAAATAGGGATATTGCTCCATTAAGGTTCCCTAACCAAGGATATTTTATTGATAATTCTGATATTGGTATAGAAGAAGTTTACGATAAAATATTATCTCTTTATTTAAAAGCTTTATGAGATTGATCTTTTATTTTGATAAAATAAGTTCCACAATGGACATTGCTCACATCCTTGCGAACAAAGGATATCCCCACGGAACTGTTATAGTAGCGGAAGAGCAGACTCAAGGAAGAGGAAGATTTAAAAGAAAGTGGCATTCTCCTAAAGGAGGATTATGGTTTTCCATAATATTTAGGCCTGAAAATTTAAAAACAATCAAAGCAGGTTTTTTAGGAATAATTATAGGATTTTCAGTTTTGAAAACTTTAGAAAGTTTTCTAAAGGATATCAAACTAAACTTCAAGTGGCCAAATGATATTGAATATGAAGGCAAAAAAGTAGCAGGCATATTATTAGAAAGCGTGTATGAAAAAGAGTTAGAATATATCATAGCTGGAATTGGAATAAATTTACAAGTAGATCCTGAGGAAATAAAAGATCTAAAAGCATTTTCTCTTAAGAATTACATAACAATACCTGACAAGAATATCCTTCTCTTAGAGATACTTAAAGAGTTAGAAAAAAATTTGGATAATTTCCCTAATAATTGGAAAGCAATCTTTGAATTTTATAAAAATAAGTTTCCCTATATTGGTAAAGAAGCAATTATAAAAAACAAAAATTCAAAAGCTAAGGTGATAGATATAACGGAAGATGGAGGAATAGTTTTATCCATTAATAAAAAAATAGAAAGATATGAATGGGGAGGAGTTAGCCTTGAATTTGAAGGGATTTCTAATTGATTTAGATGGATCCATATACAGAGGAAATATGCCATTACCTTATAGCAAGGAGTTTATTGAATTCCTGAGAGAGCAAGGTATAAAATTTTTATTTCTCACAAATAATTCTACTCAGCTTCCCATTGAGTATGTAAGGAAATTAAAAAGTATGAATATAGAATCTGATGAGAATGAAATCTTAACTTCTGGAGTAGCTACCGCTATATATCTATCAAATTTAAAAAAGAACGGAAAATCCTATGTAATTGGAGAAGAGGCATTAAAGAAAGCTATAAAAGATGTAGATTGGGATATCACTGAAGAAACTGACTATGTAGACGCAGTAGTAGTAGGGCTTGATAGAAGTTTCAACTTCGAGAAACTTAGAAAAGCAAATTACCTAATAAGAAATGGAGCAAAATTTATTGCTACAAATCCTGACAAGACATTTCCAATGGAAAATCGTATAGATCCAGGAGCTGGCTCTTTGGTAGCAGCTGTTTCTGCTGCTTCAGAAAAAAAGCCTATTGTAATTGGTAAACCTTCTCTTTATATGGGAAAGATTGCTTTATCAAAATTAGGATTAAAAAGTAGCGAAGTTGGAATAATTGGAGATAGACTTGATACCGATATACTTTTGGGGAAAAGACTTAAAGCCAAAACTTTTCTTGTTCTTACTGGAATTTCAAAAAAAGAAGATATATCAAAAAGTAAGATAAAACCAGATTTTGTTTTTGAAAATCTAAAGGAACTAACTATGTTCCTAAAAGAGTGTTTAAAAAATAAATCATAGAAAATATAAACACAAAATCATACAATGTTATCAAAAAAGCAGATAGTGCACTTTTATAGTTTTTATTAATTAATATTTCAGAAACCCTTAACGCAACAAAGATAAACAAAGATGCAGCAAAAGAAAATCGATAATAAACGAAAAATATAATAGATCTTAACAAGACCTCTGAATATTTGGACTTTACCGAAATACCACTCTTGCTAAAAAAATTCTTAATTCCAAAAGTTTTCACTATATAAAAATAAAATATCGTCCCTGCGAAACTTACAAAAAAATACCCTATTCCAAGAAGTATATAATAATCACTATTATATACTCTTTCTATAATTTCTAAACCTCTTGGAAGACTTAGATAGGCTACTTCTCTACTAGAGGGTAATAAAAAAACTAAAATTAAGGATAAAAAATGCTTAACCTGATCCAACAAAAACTCTTTTAAACCATCTTTAGAGGAAGCTTTTCTAATTTTTGAAATATCTATAAAAGTATGAACTAAAAAGAGAAATATTAGAAAAATCAATGCATCCAAATTTTTAAGATAGGGAATAGATAAAACAACAGAAATCAAAAAATAAATCCCAGTATGAATCAGAATTCCATAGGGAGTAGATTTCTTGAACTCAAATATCTTATTAGTTTGAAGTGGGAAATCTGCAATTAAGTGCGCTAAAAACAACCTTAAGAACCAAAACAATTTAATTTCCCCCTTTTGTATAAATCATTAAGAATACTTACAATAAAAGGATCAAACTCTATTCCAGAAAGCTTACTAATTTCTAAAACAGCCAATTCAACCTCTAAACCTTTTCTATAAGGTCTATCAGAAGTTAACGCGTCAAGTACATCTGCAACCGAGATTATCCTACCCAAAAGAGAGATTCTATCTCCTCTCAAACCCTTTGGATATCCACTCCCATCATATCTTTCGTGATGCTCTTCCACCCCAGGAATTATATCCTTTAAAAGCTCAATAGGTTCTAAAATCCTTCTACCAATAGTTGGATGTTTCTTAATAATCTCTCGCTCCTCCTGAGTAAGTTTATCTTTCTTTGTAAGTATTCTTTCATCAATACCAATCTTCCCTATATCGTGTAATAAGCCGGCTAATTTCACTTTTTCTAAAAAACTTTCAGAATTATTAATCTCTTTAGCAATCATTACAGCAACTTCTGAGACCCTCTTTGAATGACCATGAGTATAAGGATCTTTTGCATCAATAGCACTTACCAAAGACTCTATAGTATCAAAAAAAAGATTTTTTAAATCTTGATATAGCAGGGCGTTCTTTATAGCTATAGAGGCTTGATTTGCAATTGCTTGCAAAAGTTTCAAATCATTCTTGCTAAATTTACTTTTGCCTTTTTTATTAATCACTTCTATCACTCCAATTATCTCATCTTGATATACCAGGGGCACACAAAGCAAAGATTTTGTTTTAAAAGAAGTTAAAGAATCGAACTTGCTGGTAAAAAAGGGATTATTTTCTACATCATTTTCTATAATTGGTATTCCTGTTTCCGCTACTTTTCCTGCTATCCCCTCTCCTACTTTTAGAGAATACCTCTTTATTTTTTCTCCCTTTTCTCCCAAGGCTATTTCGAAATATAATTCTTCTTTGTTTCTATTCAACAACATAAGAGAGCACGCCTCAACATTTAAATTTTCTTTCACTAGGTTCATAATAAGCTCCAATAGCTCATGAATATTAAGTTTTGAATTAATTTTATAACTAATATTTAATAATAGGGATAGCTCTTTTACTTTGTTCTCAAAATACTTAATACTTTTCGCCATCTTTTAAAATACCTATCACTCTGTAAATATGAACTGGTTTTTCTTTCCCTTTTATATTTACGTAACCCAAGTCTTCTATAATGAATTTATCCTTTACTTTTTCATAAGTATTTTCACAAATAAGAATCTCTCCTCCTTTAGCAATACCCTCAAGACGAGAAGCCAAATTAACAGTGCTACCTATAGCTGTATACTCTATCTTTTGGGAAGGGCCAACAATTCCTACTAAGGCTTCTCCTGTAGCTATCCCTATACCAACCTCAAATTTAGGATATCCTTTAAGTTCCCATTCTCTCTGTAATTCCCTCAATTTACTCTGAATTTCTAAAGAAGAATAAACTGCTCTTTCTGCAAAGTCCTCATGATATAAGGGAGCACCAAATATGGCCATAACTGCATCTCCCATAAATTTATCCACTGTTCCACCATATTTGAATATTATTTCTATTACTAAAGCAAAAAACTCATTTAATATCTTTACCATTTCTTCTGGTTCTCTGAGATCAGAATAGTAAGTGAAGTTTCTTATATCTGCAAAAAGTACACTTATATTACTTCTTTTCGAGTAAATAATATTCTTGTCTTCTAGTTTTATCAATTCTTCAACCACATTAGGGGATACAAACCTTTGAAACAAATTTTTTAATAACTTTTTTTCTCTTTCCTCAGATGTAATATCGTGAACGAGATTTGAAAAATAAGAAACAAACATTCCAAATACAGGGATATAATAAGGCAAAAGGATGTTATGTTTCGAGAAAATAAAATTTGCAAAGGTTAAATATAAAATTGCTATAAATAACATCATAATGAATTTCGCAAAATTGCTGAGATTATTTAAAAAAATTAGCAAAAAAGTACTCAAAATCAAAGAGATTAAAAAAACTAGGATATCATTATACAATGGATATATAAAATCTCTACTAATCAATGTGCCAATAGAATTTGCGTGAATTTCTACACCAGGCATCTTACCCAATCTAACCTTGCTACCCATTCTCACATATCCAGAAAAAGGAACAAAATAAGTATCATGTAGTGCTTCAGTTGTTGCACCTATTAATACAATCTTATCTTTAAATAGCATAGGATCAAAATTGCCATTGAGCACATCTACAAAGGAAAAATAAGGATATAAATAAGGACCCCCTCTATAATTGATTAAAATTTTACTCTCTTTTTTAAAAGAATCACCAAGATAAGTTATATACTTTTCAGGACTAATCCCTAAAAATTCGGCAGCTACTAACAATGGGAAAGAATACCAATTAACCTCAAAAACATTATCGGTCAAAGCAAAACGTCTAATGAACCCGTCACTATCATACTCATGATTTACAAGCCCAACCTTAGAATTCTTTGAAAAAATATCTAATGGAAGAAATAATCTTTTTATAGAACCAAATTTAGGATTATCAGTTACAGTATAAAATGCAGCAATAACTATCCTCTTATCCTTTTTCAATAAATCGGAGAAAACTTTGTCTGCGTCCTCACTAGATTTAACATCAAAATATAAATCAAAAGCAATGACTTTAGGATATTTACCTAACTTATCTATCAAAGCCTTGTAAATTCTTCTATCCCAAGGGAAATTACCAAGTTCTTCTATAGAAGAATCATCTATCCCTATTATTACTATAGGATCTCTTACCTTTTCCTCGCCCCTTAAAGAAAATCTCAAATTAATTGAACTTAACTCTAAGTTGTACAACCAATGGATTTTAAATATAGCAATTACCAAGAGTATACTAAGTACTATTATCGATAGCTTTTTGTATAGTTTTTTACTCTTAAAGCTATGTCCAATCTTGAACACTTCTCTTTATTACAAATTTATTTTTGTAGTTAAATAATACACATCCTTAGGATTTCCATATAAATCATAGGTTCTTTCAACAGTTAAAATAGCATCTACATTTTGAGCAATAGGATACACCATATTTAAAACAGAAATAGTATTGTTGTTTATAAATTGAAAAGGCAAAGAAATATTATCTTGCTCGTAAGATAAACTTATAGCCAATCTTTCTCCAAGCTTAAGATTAAATTGTCCATACAAAGCAGGCATCTTAAAGTTATAAGATTCATACCTCATACCTAATGAGATAATATTTAAGATGTTTGTATCAAAACCTAAGATAGCTCCGCTTATTCTATTATTCGATTCCTCTATAGATGGTAGTAAATTTAGAATTTTATTTTTCTCATAATAGGCATTAAAGTAACTTGGAACAAAATTATCAGAGTAATTCAATGCTTGAAGATATAGTACTGAATTAATAATAGGGACAGACATCTGTAATCCTAAAGCAAATCCATTTTCAGAAAGTACCCTGCTATCTTCTAAGGAAATTCCATCGTGAATGACTCTTTGAGCAAAAGTCGCAAAAACAACAAGGTTCCTTGTAAAATAATATCCAGCATCTATTCCTACAATTCCTTGCCTCTTAGAAATATCACTATCCAAATCAAACATTCCATTCAGCCCAACTTCTAATTTATTTAATGGCCTATAGAACAATCTTAGGGCATAAGTGGTAGTTATATTTTCATCTCTATTAAAAGGTGATGGGAGCAAGGTTATAATGCCACCTTTCTTAGGATTCTCTAACCTTAAGACTATGCCATCCATATCATAGGTAGAATATCTATTAGCAATCAGCCCATAACCCAAATTGAAATTATCAATATTTCCATATCTGACGCCAAGCCATGGAAGATTTAGTTCCCCATATTTAACCCTTGCTTGAATGTAACTTACATCCTCGGCATTAGTATAAAGAGAAAGGTCTAAGCCTAACCTTATCGGTCCTAAGGCAAGTTCAGGAGTGAAGGACAATTTTGCTAAGGTCAAGTCACCCTTCTTGAAAATTCCATAATCTAAGCTATTGTTAGCAAAAATTGATCCTTTTTGTGAACTCTTAGCGCCTGAGGGAGTAACTCTCTCTTTTTCTCCTTTATCTTCTTCTCTCTTTTCCTCCTTCTTTTCTTCCTCATCAAACTTTTCTATTTCCGTTATTTTAGAAGGCTCCTCAGGAGACTCACCAGGTTTTACAATACTTTTAAATCCTTCTTTTACTTCTATAGTTTTATCCTTAGCAGTAAATAAAACAACTCCTCTCAAAGTCCAGATTTTTGTGGTACCATCTTCTAAGACTTCCTGAATCCATTCAGTTCCTCTTACTCCTGCTACAGCAGTAGGAGTTTGAACCTCTACCCTTTCTCCTTGTGATAGCAGTCTGTCAATTGTAGCCCATATCTTTCCTATAAGTAGTTTAAATATAGAAACTTCTTTTTTGGTATCTTTATCATAGTCCAAATTTAAAATATCAAGTTGAGTATTTGATCCAAGCTTTAGCGTAGATCTATCAGAAAATTGTAATATAGCCTGAGAATTTTGATGAACCCATACTTTGTCTCCCGAAGCAAGTTCCATTTTTACTTTGGCAGGAATCCACAACTCTGATTTTAGCTTTTTTACATATACATTCCCCTTTATATATGTAATTATGGCTACTCTTGTTTTTGAAGAATCTTGAGAGAAGGCTAAAGTTGGTAGAATACTAAAAAAAATTAAAATAAAGATTAAGATTTTCTTAATCATTTTCTTTTCACCTCAATTTTAAAGTTTTATTAAACCAATTTTAATTATATCATAAATTCTTCAGATAGAGATAATACAATCCTTTTAACGTAAGAAATGGATCGATAATCTTGTCTCTTAAATATTTTGAATGCGGAACGATCCTTTTTGCCCATCCCCCTGTACTTACAAGTACTGGCTTATGCTTCAATTCTTTAATCTGTCTTTCAATAATACCATCCACTAATCCCGCAAAACCATAAACAATACCTGCTTGTATTGCAGATATTGTATTTCTACCAAGAGAAGTCTCAGGAGCTCTTATATCTACTTGAGGAAGTTTTGCTGTTTTTTCAAAAAGTGCAAAAGTTGCAGTACCTACTCCAGGAGCTATAGCAACTCCAAGAAATTTTTTCTTTTCTATCACAGAAAAAGTAGTCGCTGTTCCAAAATCTATTGCAATACCACACTCACCATATTCCTCATCTATAGCAACAACATTACAAATTAGATCTGCACCTACTTCTTTAGGATTTTCTGTCTCAATAGATATTCCTGTTTTTATTCCTGGTTCTACAACAAAGGGAGGATTTCCAAAAAGATAAGTTATAGCCTCTATGAAAGAAGAAGTTAAAGAGGGAACCACTGAAGAAAGTGCAACACCAGAAACTTCTCTTTCTTGCAATCTTTCCCTTTTAAGAGTCCATTCAATCATTAACGCATACTCATAACTTGTAGAAAATTTTTTTGTTTCAAATTCATAACTTGATATTATTTTATTATCATCAAAATAAGCTAGATCAATATTTGAGTTACCAATATCAATAGTAAGAATCAAACCTTATCACTCCCTCTTAACAAACTTCTCTATAGCTAGTACAATAGGAGGGCATATAATTGTGGCTAACACTGCCTCAGGAATTCCTTGAACAATTCCGATAGTAATAATTACTTGAATAGGGAAAATCTTAGCCATTGCTGCAAGACCTAAAGTACCGATTGTATTGGTAAGACTTCCTAAGAAGGATGCTATTCCAAGACCTATTATCTTTATTTCTTTTTCTTTAATAAGAAATATAATAGAAATGGAAATTACAAAAGCAACAATTGACACTAGAAAACTATACTCTATAGGATACGTAACTAGCAGATCTGAGAACCACTCGTTAAGTATAAATAATCCTGAAAGATACAAAAAGGAAAATATTGCAATCGCAATAATAACAAGAGCATAATTTCTAATCTTTTTTTGGTAATTCGTATACCTTAGAAAGAAGGCATAAACTAAACCAGAAACTATACCTATAAAGGGTCTTGCGGGTAAAAGTACCCAAAAAGGTGCTATATGAGAGAAATACAAAACAGCTGAAAACCCAAACATTAAACCAGCCAATGCTCCAACCCATGGACCTAATAGAATACCAGCAAGAATTACAGGGATATGCATAAGAGTAGCAGCGCCAGCCGGTGTGGGAACAGCAACATAACCAATACGAGAAATACCCATTAAAAGGGTTAAAGCAAGAAAGATAGATGAAAGGGCTACTTTTTTAGAATTCATTTAATTAAAACCTCCCTTCCGGCTCCCTAAAAGGGATGCCGTTTTTTGATTTAACTCGTCAAAAATTCCCTAAACTTACAGTCCTGCGACCTTTAGGTCTGCAGGCTTTATTTGAAGACATTATAATAAATATATAGTCAAAATTCAAGGAGGATTAAAAGATGAATTTGGATAAGAAAATATTGAGAAAGGAATTAAAAGAAAAAAGAAGAAAAATAGAAGAAAAAGAAGAAAAATCCCATCAAATATTTCATAATCTCCAAAAATTAACAATATGGAAGAACGCCAAAATTATAAACACTTATGTATCCTTAGAAGACGAAGTAGATACCAGGTTTATAATTTATCATGGACTAATAGAAGGAAAAAGAATCTTTTGCCCTATTATTGTGAAGGACGATCTAAAATTTGGAGAAATCTTTTCTTTTAATGACCTTAAAAAAGGCCCATTAGGAATCCTTCAACCAGAAAAATCTACTATAGTAAAACACTTTGATTTAATAATCGTTCCTGGAATAGCCTTTGATAAAAGAGGGTATAGAATAGGATATGGTAAAGGCTATTATGATAAATTTTTAAATAAAATGAAAGAAACAATCAAAATAGGATTGACTTTTGATGATCTTCTATTTGAAGAATTGCCTTATGAAGATCACGATCAAAAGGTTGACATTGTAATAACCGAAAAAAGAATAATTAAAACCTAAACTATTGGATACCTATGCAAGATAGACATAATAAAGTACTATTTCTGAAAATTTCTAATATTTCACTTTTTAAGATTCCAACATAAATAAAAACTATTATCAAGATCAAAAGTAAGATTCTTAAGATTAATCTTTTAGCCATTTCTCCAAATCCTTTTTAAATTCTTTCTCAGGAAGTATTCCTAAATATATTTTCCTCACTATAAACTTTTTGTCAATTAAAAAGGACGTCGGAATGGCTAATATATTATAAATGTATCCTACACTTCCCTTACTGTCAGAAAGGACAAGAAAACTTATACTTACACTTTTTAAATACTCTTTGAGAGAGTTTACATCACTGTCAAGGCTTACAGCAACTACCTTAAATTTCTCATTTTTATATTCTTTTTGAATCCTATCTAACATAGGTACCTCATATCTACAAGGTGGGCACCATGTGGCCCAAAAGTTTAATAATACTACATTACCTTTAAAAGAAGAAAGAGTATATTTCTTACCTTTAATATCAGGAAGTGTAAAATCAACAGCTGGGGAATTTTCGGAAACTTGAGGCTGTTTAGAGTATACTAGTGTTGATGAAAGAATAACCATAAATACCAATATAAAGATGATTCTTAACTTAAAAATTTTTCTCATCTCTAAATTTTCACCTCCTTATAAAATAAAACCTCCAGGCGAGGTAGGGGGTGATGGGTGAGGGGGGAAGGGGACCCTCGCCTGGAAGTTTTATTAACAAACTATCTTTGATAAAAATCATACAATATAAAAAAATTTTTGTCAATATTCCTAACATAATTTTTAAAAACACATAAAGATCACCAAAAAAGCAAAAAAAAGGGAGGAAGGCTCTCTGGCAATGACCTACTCTCCCACCCCGTTGCCAGGGCAGTACCATCGGCGCTGGAGGGCTTAGCTTCCGTGTTCGGAATGGGAACGGGCGTTTCCCCTCCGCTCTAATCACCAGTAGCCTTCCTCCCTCTATACTCTCCATAACTCCTCCAAGAAGGATCATACAGTAACCAGCCAGGCGTCAAAGCCTCGGCATATTAGTACCGGTCGGCTCCACGCATTGCTGCGCTTCCACCTCCGGCCTATCTACCTCCTCTTCTCGGAGGTGCCTTACCGGGCTTTCCCCGTGGGAAACCTTATCTTGGGGTGGGCTTCGCGCTTAGATGCTTTCAGCGCTTATCCCGTGCGGACTTGGCTACCCAGCTCCTGCACCTGACGGCACAACTGGTACACCAGAGGTCCGCCTGCTCCGGTCCTCTCGTACTAGGAGCAGTTCCCCTCAAGTTTCCTCCGCCCGTGGCGGATAGGGACCGAACTGTCTCACGACGTTCTGAACCCAGCTCACGTACCGCTTTAATGGGCGAACAGCCCAACCCTTGGGACCTTCTCCAGCCCCAGGATGCGGTGAGCCGACATCGAGGTGCCAAACCTCGCCGTCGATGTGGACTCTCGGGCGAGATCAGCCTGTTATCCCCGGAGTAACTTTTATCCGTTGAGCGATGGCCCTTCCACTCGGGACCACCGGATCACTAGGCCCGACTTTCGTCTCTGCTCGGCCCGTCGGCCTCACAGTCAGGCAGGCTTAACGCCCTTACACTTCAGGCACGATTTCTAACCGTGCCAAGCCTACCTTTGGGCGCCTCCGTTACCTTTTAGGAGGCGACCGCCCCAGTCAAACTGCCCACCAAGCACTGTCCCCCAAAAGGCTCTTCTTTTGGGGTTAGAACCCCAACACCACAAGGGTGGTATTCCACCGGCGGCTCCACGGAGGCTGGCGCCCCCGCTTCTCAGCCTCCCACCTATCCTCTACATGCAGTGCCAGAGTTCAATGCCAGGCTACAGTAAAGCTTCACGGGGTCTTTCCGTCCTGCCACGGGTAGTCCGTATCTTCACGGACACTCTAATTTCACCGGGCCCCTCGTTGAGACAGCGCTCCAGTGGTTATGCCTTTCATGCGGGTCGGAACTTACCCGACAAGGAATTTCGCTACCTTAGGACCGTTATAGTTACGGCCGCCGTTCACTGGGGCTTCGGTTCAGGGCTTCGGGTTATTCACCCTAACCCTTCCCCTTAACCTTCCAGCACCGGGCAGGCCTCAGCCCCTATACATCGGCTTCTACGCCTTAGCAGAGACCTGTGTTTTTGGTAAACAGTCCCCAGAGCCACTTCACTGCGGCCCTTTCAGGCTATTCACCTTACTCGGGCACCCCTTCTTGCGAACGTACGGGGCCATTTTGCCGAGTTCCTTAACGAGGGTTATCCCGCGCACCTTTGGATCTTCACCTCGCCCACCTGTGTCGGTTTGCGGTACGGGCACCCACTGACCTCCCTAGGAGCTTTTCTCGGCAGTGTGAGCTCGATGCCTTCGCCCTCTCACGAGGGCTCCCCATCACCCCTCAGTTCAACGGGAGTGCGGATTTGCCTACACTCCCTCCCTTGGGGCTTGGACCTGGTATGTCACCACCAGGCGCACCTACCCTCCTGCGTCCCTCCATCGGTATTAACGGTCAGTAGGTGGGGCCGGAATATTAACCGGCTGTGCATCACCTACGCCTTTCGGCCTCGGCTTAGCTCCCGCCTAACCCTGGGAAGACGAGCTTTACCCAGGAAACCTCGGGCTTTCGGTGGGAGGGATTCTCACCCTCCTTTTCGCTACTCATGCCGGCATTCTCACTTCCGCCTCGTCCAGCGGTCCTTCCGGTCCGCCTTCTCCCTACAGCGGAACGCTCCCCTACCGCTCTACCTATCCGAAGATAGGTAGAACCCAAAGCTTCGGCGCCGGGCTTAGCCCCGTGTATTTTCGGCGCAGCTTGGCTCGATCAGTGAGCTATTACGCACTCTTTAAATGATGGCTGCTTCTAAGCCAACATCCTGACTGTCTTCGCCAAGCTACCTCCTTTACCACTTAGCCCGGACTTTGGGGCCTTAGCTGTTGATCTGGGCTGTTCCCCTCTCGACCATGGAGCTTATCCCCCACGGTCCGACTCCCAGCCATCCACCCAGGGCATTCGGAGTTTGACTGGACTCGGCAGCGGATCCCCGCCCCTCGCCCAACCAGTGCTCTACCTCCCTGGGCTTCATCGGCTGAGGCTAGCCCTAAAGCTATTTCGGGGAGAACCAGCTATCTCCAGGCTCGATTAGCTTTTCACTCCTACCCACAGCTCATCCCATAGCTTTTCACTGCTAACGGGTTCGGACCTCCACGGGGGGTTAACCCCGCTTCATCCTGGCCATGGGTAGCTCGCCTGGTTTCGGGTCTAATGCGTGTGACTAAGCGCCCTATTCAGGCTCGCTTTCACTTCGGCTCCGGGACTGCACTCCCTTAACCTCGCCACACGCATTAACTCGCCGGCTCATTCTTCAACAGGCACGCAGTCGAGCCTTGCTCAAAAAGGGAAACCCTCTTTGAGCATAGCTCTCCTACCCCTTGTGGACGTACGGTTTCAGGTTCTATTTCACTCCCCTCTCCGGGGTTCTTTTCACCTTTCCCTCACGGTACTATGCGCTATCGGTCACCAAGGGTATTTAGCCTTAGGCGGTGGTCCGCCCAGATTCGCGCAGGATTCCCCGTGTCCCACGCTACTCGGGAGTAAGGTCCATAGGCTTAGTACACATTTCGCCTACGGGGCTCTCACCCTCTCTGGCTGGCCTTCCCAGACCATTCGGCTATGTGTACCTCGCCTACGGGAAAGTCGCGGCTTTCCCCGACCTTATCCCTCTACCCCTGTGTGGCAACGCCCGCGAGCTTCTACACCACACAGGTTTAGGCTCCTCCCCTTTCGCTCACCACTACTCAGGGAATCGAATTTCTCTTTCTTTTCCTCAGGGTACTAAGATGTTTCAGTTCCCCTGGTTCCCCTCCCTAAGAGTTTCCCCTTAGGGATACTCCGGCATTACCCGGAGTGGGTTTCCCCATTCGGACACCCCCGGATCATAGCTTGCTCGCAGCTCCCCGGGGCGTTTCGCCGCCTGCCGCGTCCTTCTTCGGCCCTTGGTGCCTAGGCATCCACCGTACGCCCTTTCTACTTTGACGCCCGGCTGATTACTGTATCATCCCTCTTGGATCTCTCCCTAATCTTCTTTTGTCTAAGGTACAAATGGTGGAGCTGACCGGACTTGAACCGGTGACCCCCTGCGTGCAAAGCAGGTGCTCTCCCAGCTGAGCTACAGCCCCACCCTCAATTTCAAACTTAAATTGGTGGGCCCTCCTGGACTCGAACCAGGGACCTCACCCTTATCAGGGGTGCGCTCTAACCACCTGAGCTAAGAGCCCTTTTCAAAAATTCAGGGAGGAGAGGAAGAAGGTGAGAAAAGGAAAGCTTATCCTAAATTCTCCGTAAGAAAGGAGGTGATCCAGCCGCACCTTCCGGTACGGCTACCTTGTTACGACTTCACCCCAATCATCCGCCCCACCTTCGGCAGGCTCTTCGCCTGACTTCGGGTGTTGCGGACTCTCGTGGTGTGACGGGCGGTGTGTACAAGGCCCGAGAACGTATTCACCGCAGCGTGGCTGATCTGCGGTTACTAGCGATTCCGCCTTCACGCAGGCGAGTTGCAGCCTGCGATCTGAACTGGGGGTGGCTTTAGGGATTCGCTCCGCCTCGCGGCTTCGCTCCCCTCTGTACCACCCATTGTAGCGCGTGTGTAGCCCAGGGCATAAGGGGCATACTGACTTGACGTCATCCCCACCTTCCTCCGGCTCTTCGCCGGCAGTCCCCTTAGAGTGCCCGGCTTTACCCGCTGGCAACTAAGGGCAGGGGTTGCGCTCGTTGCGGGACTTAACCCAACATCTCACGACACGAGCTGACGACAGCCATGCACCACCTGTGCAGGCTCCAAATAGGGGAAACCCCCCTATTTGGCACTCACCCTTTCGAGTGAGCTTACAGCCTGCATGTCAAGCCCTGGTAAGGTTCTTCGCTTAGCATCGAATTAAACCACGCGCTCCACCGCTTGTGCGGGCCCCCGTCAATTCCTTTGAGTTTTAGCCTTGCGGCCGTACTCCCCAGGCGGGGCACTTATCGCGTTAGCTGCAGCACGGAGAGTCTAACTCCCCACACCTAGTGCCCATCGTTTACGGCTAGGACTACCGGGGTATCTAATCCCGTTCGCTCCCCTAGCTTTCGCGCCTCAGCGTCAGGGTCAGTCCAGAGAGCCGCCTTCGCCACCGGCGTTCCTTCCGATATCTACGCATTTCACCGCTACACCGGAAGTTCCGCTCTCCTCTCCTGCCCTCTAGCTTAGCAGTATCAGATGACCTCCCTGAGTTGAGCTCAGGGCTTCCACATCTGACTTGCTAAGCCGCCTACACGCCCTTTACGCCCAGTAAATCCGGACAACGCTCGCCCCCTACGTCTTACCGCGGCTGCTGGCACGTAGTTAGCCGGGGCTTTTTCCTCGGGTACCGTCAGTATTCTTCCCCGAGAAAAGAGGTTTACACCCCGAAGGGCTTCTTCCCTCACGCGGCGTCGCTCCGTCAGGGTTTCCCCCATTGCGGAAGATTCCCGGCTGCTGCCTCCCGTAGGAGTCTGGGCCGTGTCTCAGTCCCAGTGTGGCCGACCACCCTCTCAGGCCGGCTACCCGTCTTAGCCTTGGTGGGCCATTACCCCACCAACTAGCTGATAGGCCGCAGGCCCATCCCAGAGCAGCATAGAGGGTTACCCCTCTATACTCTTTCCTTACCTGAGCATATCGCTCGGTAAGTATATGGGGGTTTAGCACCCCTTTCGAGGTGTTATCCCCCTCTCTGGGGTAGGTTACCTACGTGTTACTCACCCGTGCGCCGCTCTCACTCCTATCGGCATAAACCAATAGGAGCTACCGCTCGACTTGCATGCCTTAGGCACGCCGCCAGCGTTCGTCCTGAGCCAGGATCAAACCCTCCATCCGGTTATAATAAATATAACCTTCCTCTCGGAAGGTTTAATCCTCGCTCTTTATCTGTCCGACCGCTTCCCTTTCCTCTTTTCCCTTCTTCCTTCTCTCTCCCTTTGTCTAAGGTTCATCCGCCCTTTCCCTCGGGCGCTTTAAATTCTATCACAAACCCCTTACCCTTTGCAAGAGGGTACCCTGACTTTTTTTTAACCTAAGTATAAGTTTTTAAACCCCAAGTTTTTAGCAATACTAATTGCCTCTTCATATTCTTTAGGTCTTATTCTTCTATTTATCTCAGGGTATTTATACGCCATGTATAAGGGTCTATACTGATCCATTATGTTGAGGAAAACCTCAATAGATAACTCTTCCTTAATAAAATTTAGCCATCCCTCTAATTCCGGTAAATGATTAGGTAACAAAAGATGTCTTATAATTAACCCTCTTATAGCAATATCCTCTTCATTTACTATCAAGTTTCCTACTTGTCTATACATTTCTTTTATTGCAATCTTTGTAACCTCAGGATAATCCTCCGCGTTTGCAAACTTCTTTGCGGTTTCCGGATAATAAAACTTAATATCTGGCATGTATATATCAATTATTCCATCTAATAACCTAAGAATCTCCAAATTTTCGTATCCACTAGTATTATATACAATTGGAATCTCTAGACCTTGTTCTATTGCCTTTAATAAAGCTTCTATTATTTGAGGAACAAAATGAGTAGGAGTAACAAGATTAATATTGTGGCAACCAAGCCTTTGAAGATGCAACATTATACCAGCAAGTTCTTCAGTTGATATCTCCTCCCCAATTCCCAAATGACTTATAGTATAATTTTGACAAAATACACATCCTAAATTACAGAAAGTAAAAAATATAGTGCCTGAACCATTTCTACCCACAAGAACTTTTTCCTCACCAAAATGAGGGAAATAACTGGAAACTACAAGATTGTAAGGTGCTTTGCAATAACCCAACTCACCAATTTTTCTATTTACTTTGCATTTTCTTGGACATAAAGAGCAACTTTTCAAAACATCTTTTAATAAAATAACCCTTCTCTCAAGTTCCCCAGATTTGTAAAGACTTATATATGAAGGAATCATATTTTATAGAGATCTCACAAAATCCCTTAACTTAAAATTTACTTTTAAATCCTCAGCTATTTTCTCGCATTTCTTTATATCAACAATAGGTAAATTAACTACTGACACAGTTACATCCTTAATATGCATTTTTGAAACTTTAATAAATTCAATCACAGCCTCGTAAGCATCACTAAAGATGGGTCTAGATAAACGGTTATATTTTTCTTTACTCTCAGCATTAAGACTTATAGAAATCGCATCTATATAAGGAGAAATTTCTGGCACAATATTCCTCTGATTGAATATATTCCCATGTCCATTTGTATCTATCCTTATCGGAGTAGAAGGATAACTATGCTTAATAAAACTCGATATTTTTTTTACAACCTCCACCCTAATAAGCGGCTCACCAAACCCACAAAATACGACTTCTTTATAAAGTCTTAAATCTATTTTTTTAAGGGACTCTATTATTTCCAAAGAGGAAGGTTCCTTATGAAGTACTAACTTTTTATCTCCAACTCTGTCCGTGAAATTTCTAATACAGAAAACACACCTATTAGTGCATCTATTAGTTATGTTTAAGTATAAACTATTGCCTAACTGATATACAGTTTCACTCATAAATCTCTTCTAAATAATCTATTTAAATTCCCTCGAAACTTAATTGATAATTCTTCCATACTTGTATTCTTTAACTCAGCAACTTTTTGAGCAATTTCAGGCAAGTAAGCAGGCTCGTTCATCTTGCCCCTATGGGACTGAGGAGGCAAATATGGAGCGTCTGTTTCTATAATAAGATAATCAAGAGGAATTTTCTTTACCACTTCCCTAAGGTTATTGGCATTAGGATAAGTTATAGGTCCAGAAAAGCTAAACAAGAAATTCCATTCACAGATGATTTTAAATACTTCGTAACTTCCACTGTAACTATGCATTATCCCCCCAATTTCCCAAACCCTTTCAGCTTTCATTACGTCAATGAGATCTTTCCATGCATCTCTGCAGTGGATAACAATAGGCTTCTTCACCTCTTTAGCAAACTGGATAAATTTTGAGAAAACTTCTTTTTGTTTATCTTTTGGAGAATAAAGCTTATAATAATCAAGTCCTATTTCTCCCACAGCAAGAGTTTTTTCGGTGATTAAACTTTTCCAATTAAGATTATCTATATCAGGACTTGAAGACTCATGAGGATGTACTCCAACAATCGAGTATATACCATCAAAATCACTTAAATTGACAGCTCTTAAACTAGACTCCCAATCATATCCTACCACAAAAAAGGAGATAACACTATTTTCTCTGGCTCTCTTTACATAGTCCATCCATTGAGGATAAAGCCTTTCGTCATTAAGATGTACATGAGTATCTATCCACATATTTCTACCAAAGTCCAGGGCTATGCCTCCACCGTCGATATAGCCTTACGGGTAGAAGAAGACAGGTAAGCTCCAGCCAGGCTTACTGCGGCACCTAAGAGCAACCTCTTACCGTTGCTTCCTTTCGGACCTGGCGGGGTTCGAGGCACTCTTAGTGCACAGCTCCTGACCTTCATAGCTCCCTTATCTCCCTCTGCTCCCACAAGACTATACCTCGGGTGGCCTTTCGGTCCTGCTATAGCGGATTGCAGGTACAGGGCACCGCTAGCTCCCCACCTAAGCATAGCCCTGGGTTTACTCTTGGATTCTCAAAAGTATAAATAAAGAACTTAAAAGTACCCAAACAAAGGATACTATAAAAAAGAACAATATTACTTTTCCAACAAATGCTCCTATACTCTTTTCATTTTTGAAAATTTTAGAAAAATCAATCTCCTTGATGACTGCATATGCAGCCAAAAAGCCAACAATGAAACTAACAATTACACTAGAAGTACTCAATAATTCTCTAATATTACCCATTTTCTCCTCTTTTATAAAAACATGGCGGAGAGGGTGGGATTCGAACCCACGAGACCGCTTTCGCGGTCTACTCGCTCTCCAGGCGAGCGCCTTCGTCCACTCAGCCACCTCTCCGTCTACATATTATTTTATCATAAAATTCTATAAACGTGAACTCCGCACATTCTTAAAAAATTCCTTTAATAAAGCCTCGCACTTATCCTTTTCAACTCCAGATATTATCTCTCTAAGTTGCCACTTTCTATAATTATCAACATTCAAAAATTTAGTAAAGCCCTCCTCAAGGTTTTCAGTTCCATAAACCAATCTATCTATACGTGAATTTAAAATAGCCCCAAAACACATTATACAAGGCTCCAAAGTCACATATAAAGTGCAATTATAAAGTCTCCAATCATTTATTTTTTTGACTGCCTTCTCTATAGCAATAATTTCTGCATGAAGGATCGGACTTTTTTTGGTTTCTCTTAAATTATAACCTCTTCCTATTATTTTCTCATTAAAAACTACCACCGCACCTACGGGTACTTCTCCCTTTTTTAAAGCTTTCTCGGCTTCCTTTATTGCTTCATGCATAAAAAAACTATCTATTGAAGAGAGTCTTTCACCCATTCCAAGTATTCTGGAAGACCATAATTTATCGGAATTCCTATTATTTCTGGTAACTCGTACGGATGTAATTCTTTTATGCGCTTAACAAGGTCTGGAAATTTGTTCTTTTCGGTTTTTATTAACATAATCACTTCATCATCAGATTTTTTCTCACCTTGCCAGATATAAATAGATTTCACCCCTGGAATTATGTTTATACAAGCAGAGAGCTTTTCATCCAGAAGTATATTTGATATTCTTTCTGCATTTTCCCAGGTATCAATGGTCACTATAGCAAGAATCATTGATACTTACCTCCTTTTTAAGATTAAGTACCTCTTGTATTATATAGTAAACAGATTCTTTTGGAGAAGCTTCGATAATATAATTTGCCACTTTTTTCAATCTAATAGAAGCGTTTTCCAAAGTTATACCTAATCCTGCCCATTTTATCATCTCTTCGTCATTATCATAATCTCCTAAAGCTATTACTTCTTCTAATTTTATTCCCAAAAATTTAACTAACTCTTTAAGTGCTTTTCCCTTTGAGACACCTTTGGGCAAAATTTCTAAATACTTATAAGACGAAAAAACCACATTTAAACAATCTTTATCCTGCAGTATTTTGTTTTTTAATTCCTTAAGAAACTTCTCTTCACCTTCTATAAAAATCTTAATTATACCCTCTTTATTTTGCTTCAACAAACCTAACGCTTCTTTATCTTCGATTAATTTATCATCCCAATAAACTCCAAGTTTAATATAGTCCCAGTACTCTGATATAACAGTCAAAGACTCAGCTACTTCTTTTTTTGAAAGATATTTTAAGTACAAGTAGGAATTCTTTACCGGATCATATATTCCTGCACCATTATAAATTATTACAGGGATATTTAAATTTAAAGGTTCCACAATCTTAGTAATAGACGACCATCTTCTTCCTGTCGCTATGGTTACTTCAATATTGTTTTTTCTCAATAGATTTATAGCCTCAACATTCTTAGAAGAGATGACTTCTGATTCATCAATTATACTGCCATCTAAATCGGTAATAAAAAGCTTATACATTTAATATCACTTCCCTTATTTGCCTCATCAATAAGGGTTTTACAGTGAAAAGGTCAAGGAATTCTTCCCCTCTCAGTATTGTATTATCTAACTTAATAGTCTCTAAATATACCAAAAATATATTGTCTTTAGTTTTTCTATAGGAGACACTCTTTATATAATCAAAAGGCTTTATCTCTTTAATATTATTCCCTCTTCTCACCAAAATTTTAGTATCCCTTAAAGAATTAATATTTTCTATTTCGGAAACAAACCAATTTTCTCTATGTACAAACAGATGTAACTCGTAATTAATACCATAAGTATCCTCTATTAAGGAGGACTTTTTAACTTTATAACCCTCATAAAACCTTATGTCGGGCGGAAGCTCTTTATTGATCTTTTCTATAATCTCTCTCTCCTCAATCTCCTCATGTAGTGTCATATCTACATAATCCCTTCTACTCTCTACTCCTACAGGACAAGGAAATCCTAAGGAGATAAGAGGTCTTGGATTATAACCCTCAGAATATTTAATAGGAATATTTGCTCTTCTTAGAGCTCGACCTAAAAAGATAAGGAAATCATTTGCCCCTAAATATTTTAAAAGACCTAATTTAGAAAAAACCAATCTATAAAAATATCTATTCTCCATGGTCTACCCCACAAAAATCGCAAGAAATTCTCCATTCACAAGCTCCACTCTCTATATTTTTATATGCTCTTTCTCTTTCTTTCATGAGATAGTATTTAGAGACAGCAAAAATATGATCCCAAGGTAGTTTCTCCTCTATATCTAATTCTCCTGTATAAACTGTAGGACTAATTCCAGTTTCCTTAAAAGCATTATTCCAATATTGTAAATTCAAATATTCTTTCCATCCTTCCAATCTACTCCCCTTCTCCCATGCCTCAAATATTACTTTAGCTAACCTCCTATCCCCCCGAGATAATACAGCCTCAAGAAAACTCATATTATAGTCATGCACATCTATAGTGATATTTCTTTTTTTATTCAAATGTCTAAAAAGTATCTGTTTTCTTTCTTCTATTACACTCTTTTCTTCAAACTTTTCCCATTGGAAAGGAGTATGAGGCTTAGGTATAAAAACCGAGAAACTTAAATGTAATTTTGCACTTTTATTAAGTTTAAGTATCTTATAGATCAAATCTACAGTTTGGTAAATATCCTCATTGGTCTCGGTAGGAAGACCTAGCATAAAGTATAACTTAATGTTATTCCAACCCTTTTGAAAAGCAACTTCTAGAGTTTTCAAAAAATCTTCTTCTCTTAATCCTTTATTTATTACTCTTCTTAGCCTTTCACTTCCAGATTCTATTGCAAAAGTAAGGCCTGACTTTCTTACTTTCGATATTTTTTCGGCAAGAGATAAAGAAAAGTTATCAGCCCTCAAAGAAGGTAAAGAAAAATTTACCATCTTTTTCGAAAATTCTTCCGTAAGTAAATTTACAAGTCTTTCTATTTCTGGATAATCGCTACTGCTTAAAGATAGTAAGCTTATTTCTTCATAACCTGTGTTTTTTATTATTTCACGAGTATAATCTATTACTTTTTCTACGCTTCTGTATCTTTTAGGTCTGTATATATACCCAGCTAAACAAAACCTACAATTCCTCTGACACCCTCTCATAATTTCAACAGAACCTCTATCATGTACCACTTGTTGAATAGGAACAATAGGCTTTGTAGGGAAAAAAGCGTTATCAAGATCGTAGACAATCCTTCTCTTAACTATTTTGGGGACCCAGTCATATTTGGGATTTATGCTATAAAACTTACCATTCTTGTACTCAACCTCATATAAAGAGGGTATGTACACTCCTTCAATCTTAGAAACACTCCTAAAAAATTCTATCTTTGACTTCTTCTCTTCTTCCTTCCATTCTATATAAGTATCTACTATCTTATCTAACGCTTCTTCTGCTTCTCCAATAAAAATTATGTCAAAAAAATCTGCAATAGGCTCAGGATTTAAAACCGTAGGCCCTCCTGCTATTACAAGAGGATATTTTTCATCACGATCTTTTGAAAAAAGAGGAATATTAGCCAAATTCAATATGGTAAGCACACCCGAATAGGTCAATTCATAGGCAAGACTAAAAGCAACCCAATCAAACATATTCACAGGTTTCTTACTTTCTAAGGTAAATAGTGGTAATCTCTTATCTTTGAGTTTTTTCTCGAGATCTATTCCAGGAACAAATACTCTCTCACACAAAACATCGTCTCTTCTATTTAAGAGATAATATATTATTTGAAAACCTAAATGAGACATCCCTATCTCGTACAAATCTGGAAAAGCAAGGGCAACTCTTAGTTTAACCTCATTCCAAGGCTTTATTATTATGTTATGTTCATTCCCTATATATCTTGAAGGTTTTTCTATATCTGAAAGTAAGCTATCTATATCGATCATATTGCTTGTCTTTCCCCTCTTGTATAGATATTTATGATCAATCCCAACATAGCATAATTAACAATAAGAGAAGTTCTTGCAAAACTTATAAATGGCAAAGGGATACCCACAACTGGAAAAATCCCCATCACCATACACAAATTTACAAAAGTTTGAAAAAACCAACAAAAAAGTATTCCTTCTATCACATATTTACCAAATTTATCCTTAATACTTCTTGCAATCTCCCAAGTATATTTAAAAAGCAGATAGTACAGAAGGACTATAAAAGCACATCCTAAAAACCCAAATTCCTCTCCTATAGCCGAAAATATAAAATCTGTGTGTTGCTCGGGTATTAAATTTAAATGGGTTTGTGTACCCTGAAACCATCCTTTACCCCAAATGCCTCCAGACCCAATTGCAATTATAGATTGTATCACTTGATACCCACTACCGAGAGGATCTTTCATTGGGTCTAAGAAAGTAAGTATTCTTTGTTGTTGATAAGGTTTCAAAATCAACCAAAGAAAAGGAAGCAACAAAAAACCTAGTAAGATCAATCTCAAAAGATATTTATATGAAATCTCGGATAAAAACAAAATAAAAATACCTGTTACAAAAATCACTATTGCAGTCCCTAAATCAGGCTGCACCATCACAGCTAAAAAAGGAATGAGGATTAATATAATGGTAAAAACAAATTCTTTAAATCCAAGTTTTTTTCTTTTGTAATCTAATTCAGATAGAAATCCAGCAAGAGATATTACAATCAAAAGTTTTGAAAGTTCGGAAGGTTGAAAAGAAAAACCAAATATAGAAAACCACCTTTGCGCACCTAAGCTTTCCCTTCCAAAGAATAAAACTAAGATTAAAAGTAATAAATTAAAACCATAAATAAACCTCCAAAGTCTTTCCCATACTCGGTAAGGGGTAGTTACAAAGAAGAGAAAAAAGGCTATAGCTATTAAAAAGGCAATAAACTGCCTCTGTACAAAAATATATGGAGATAGTTCCTTAGCCATAAGACGTGTGGCTGTAGTGTCATATATGAAGAAGAAACCTATAAAAGTTAAGACTAAGACAATTAATATTAACTTTATGTCTTTTTTTCTCATTTATATCAACCATTCATTCTCCAAATAATTAATCCAGAAACAGGCTTTGGATAAAAATAAGTAGATTTTTGAGGAAGCCGTTCTCTATTAACAGCAAGAGTATACACAATCTCTATAGGTATAGAGGGTAAAACAAAAGCTGATTTATAATCACTACTGTACAACAAACTTTTAACCTCTTTTATATCATGAGAAAATCTAATTACTCCTTTTTCTTGCAACTCATTTTCTGTTTTACCAAGGATTCCTTCCCATACACCTTTATGTAAAATAGTAGTAGGTAAAATCCACCACAATTCTGAATGCTCCTTGTTTTCATTTATATAATCAGCTTTTGGAACCAATTTAAAGAGTTTATTATCTACTGCATAATATATATATGGATTGTTAGGTTTAAAAGAGAGATCTAAATTTTCAATTTTGTTATCTTCCAGATAAAGATCAAAATATTTTCTAAACGCATTAAGCTCTATCCCAATATTATTCTTTAAAACCCTATGAGTGGGAAGAAGTTTAATGCCTGGATCATACAAATCAGTCATCAACATCATAATATATTTAGCATTAGGATCTTTACTCTCTTCATAATAAAGCCATGAGGCTTCATACCTATGGTGTCCATCTGCGATCAAAACTTTCTTATCCAAGAAGAAATTCTCAATAAGATTAACATAATTATCTTTATCTAATTTCCAAACAGTATGAATTCTGTAATCCCAACCATGAGCTTTAATTATAGGCTTTTCTTTTTCCACTTCTCTCCAAATACTACGCAAGATACTATCTTTATCCTCATATATCCCCCAGATGGGTTCTAAGTTAGCTCTTAGTTTCCTCAAAAGTTCAAGCCTATCAAGCTTCGGGCCAGAAAAAGTATGTTCATGAGGTAATATGTTTTCACCAAGTGGTTCAAGTTCCAACAAGGCAATCAGTCCATAGTTATACTCATATCTATCTCCCCACTGAAATTCTTGTTTGTATAAATAAAAACCAGGACTCTCGGTAATTAACACCTGAGAATCGATCCATTTCAAAAATAGCTCTTTTATTTCCTCGTAATTAACTGGTAAAGAATCTCCTAAAGTTAGATGAGTGATATTATAGGGATGCATCCCTAGATACTTTTCTCTTTCCTCTTTGGGAATTACGTCATAAGGAGGAGCAATTAAAGAATTAATAGGAAGTTCTGAATTGAACCTCAATGCACTAAAAGGATGAACTTTAACCATCTTTTACTCCTTCCTTTCTTTTAGGGATTATAATCTCAAATTTTGTTCCCTTATTAACCTTACTTTCTACCGTGATACTCCATCCATGTCTTTCAATGAGCTTTTTTACTATAGAAAGGCCTAATCCTGTACTAAAACCATCCTCATTAGTTCTAGATTTATTTACCCTATAAAATCTATCAAATATTCTATTTAAATCTTTCTCGGGTATGCCAATACCTGTATCTTTAACCCAAAGGACCACATTGTCACTATCTTCATTAATTCCTATCTCTATTGACCCACTAGGAGGAGTATATTTTACAGCATTTTCTACTATATTGAAGATTATAGTATCAACATGTTGCGGATCTGCACTTACAATAACCTTCTCTGGTATTTTTAGATTTATCTCTAAATTTTTCTTAGAGATATGAGGAGTTAATCTATCTACAATCTCCATTATTATCTCGGTAAGATTTACCTCTTTAAGTTGTAAATCTATTACTCCAGCCTCAAGCCGTGATAAATTTAACAGGTTACTTACAAGTTTTGACATTCGTTCAACTTCTTTTCTTAAATATGGAAAGAACTCATTATATATTTCATCAAGAGTAATTTTTCTTTCCGAAAATAAGTCAATTAATATCTGAATTGAGGTTAAAGGAGTCCTTAACTCATGAGAAGCATTTCCAAGAAATTCCTTAAAATTTTCTTCCAACCTGTAAAGAGGTGTATAATCATTAATAATCAATAAAACTTCCTGATTTCCACTAAGATAAAAGGCCTCAACTTCCAAATATTTTTTCTCTTTTCCCCAAAAATTTAAATTAGTTTTGTTATAACTTTTGTTTTGGAGAGTTTTCTTATATAGATCATCGATCTCATAATCTGGTATCAGCTCAATAAGCTTTTTATTGTTGTTTTTGTTATTTTTTATATCAAATAATTCTTTTGCCTTATTATTTGCAAAAATTACAAGTCCATCCTTATCCACAATAAGGATACCAATCTGAACATTCTCAGTAAGTACTTTCCATCTTTCTTCAATCTTGCTTATCTTCATTTCCCTCCTGGAATTTATAACCTAAATTTCTAACTGTAATAATATATTTGGGATGACTTGGATCATCTTCAACCTTCTCTCTTAACCATCTTATGTAAACATCCACCGCTCTAGGCTCACCCCAGAAATTTTCGCCCCATATGTGCTTTATTATCATATCTCTAGTCCACACTCTTCCTGGAGAAGAAAGAAGAAGTTTTAAAATCTCAAACTCTCTATAGGATAGATTAACTTCTTTTCCCTTTACTTTTACTGTTCTCTTAACAAGATCCATCTCAAAAGGAGGAGCTACAATCTTCTGGCTTTTTGATAAATCTGATTGGTATCTACGAAGTACTGCTTCAATTCTTGCTAAAAGTTCCTTAGCCCCAAAAGGTTTAGTAATATAGTCATCTGCCCCCATTTTTAATCCTAATACCTTATCCACTTCCTCATCTTTAGCAGTGAGCATAATAATAGGAACATTACTTATTTTTCTTATTTCTTTACATACTTCCCAACCGTCTTTTTCTGGAAGCATAATATCCAGTAGTACAAGATCTGGATTAAACAATTTAAATTTGTTTAAAGCTTCTACTCCATCATAGGCAACTTCTACTTCATATCCCTCTTTGTTTAACAGGAGAGATAGAGAATTAACAATGCCCTTATCATCCTCTACTAAAAGAATCTTTTTCATCTTCTCACCTCAAAGTCTTTTTGAAATATTATTCTACCTAACCTTAAAAGGTTAGCTCCCTCCTCAATAGCTATCTCAAAATCTTCAGACATTCCCATCGAAAGATAGGGGAGGCTTAATTTAGTATTTTCTTTAAGTTTCTCCCATATAGTGTACAATTTTCTAAAAACTTTTCTTACCTCATTTTTATCACCTGTTAAAGGTCCTATAGTCATAAGCCCTTTAACGTTTAGATTCTTAAGCTCAAAAATCTTTTCATATACTTTCCAAAATTCTTCTTCTTTAAAACCGTACTTAGTAGGCTCTTCAGAAAGATTTAACTGTATTAGAACATCCACTTCTTTTTCTTCTTTTTCTGCATATTTATTGAGCTCTTCAGCAAGCTCAAAGGTATCTACCGAATGAATAAGAGAAAATAAATTTATCGCTTTTTTAACCTTATTCTTCTGTAGATGTCCTACCATATGCCATTCACAACTAAGATCTGAAAGGAGAGAAATTTTCTTCTCTGCTTCCTGAACCCTATTCTCTCCTATAGCCTTTATCCCAACTTTTACAGCCTCTCTTATACCTTCGGGAGGAACCCCTTTAGAAACAGCAACCACATTAATTTCCGAGGGATCTCTCCCGCACTCTTCAGCCTTTTTAATTATTCTTTCTTGAACTTTTTTCCAATTTTCTGCTATGAAAGAGAACTCATTCATACTAAAGGACTTTTACTACCCTTCCTCTAATTATTCTCTCTTTTAATATTATATTGTTAACTCCAATTGGTAAAGTATTTATTTTGTAAAAATTTTTTAAAACTTCTATCTCCATTACTTTTACTTTAATTACAAATTTATCTTCACAATTAATTACCAAGTATTTACCTTTCTCGAAAGGGAGTTTAGAGAAAAAAACAAAGGAATTTGGTGGAAAATCCCTAACAACCCCAATTATTTCTCCTTTTCTCACTTTCTTATTCAAATAGTTTGCATATTTTGTCTTTTTTAAATCATTAATAGTTAAATTTTCTAGGGAGATCTCCCTTCTAACAAAATTATCTACATCAAAAACTATATAACCAGATTTCTGGGACACAACTAAATTCTGGAATTTTTCCTGGTTAAGCTTTTGAATTTCCTTAGAAATATTATCCAACTTATTTAAATAATCCTTCCTCATATCTGATAATTGTTTTATCTTCTTTACAATATCATTATACTCATCAAAATTTCCCTTAAAGGCTTTTATTCGCAACTCATCTATATAAAGATTTATTTTCTCGCCTATATCATCTAAATTCTCTAAAATGTCTTTGTATTTGTTTTCTAACAAACTTATCTCAGAATAATTCTCTTTCGAACTATTTTCAATATATCCCACAACTTGGCCTATTCTTATTTTTTCCATATCTGCAAGCTTTGATCTAAAAATCCCATCAGAGGGGGCTTGGAGGATCTGTTCATCAAAAATGAATATTCCAACAATCTCATTATCGTCTCTATTCCTTAGCACCAAAACAATACCAAAAACAATTAGGAAAGCACATAATAAAAGTAAAATTCCTTTAAACTTATTTCTTCTTTTTCTGTTGTGGATTTTATAAAAATCCTCTCTATACATAGCTATCTAATAAAAATGTATCCTAAATTTCTATTCAAAGTTTTATCCCTTCTAAAAGAGTAAAATTTTGAGTTACAAAAAGTACATATATCTGAAATCTCTATGTTTGAATTTGGAATCTCTTCTTTACCAAATTGATATTTAACCAATTCTATCAGATCATAAAAGGTTTTATTCTCCCTTTTTATTATAAAATTGCTATATTCCCTTGGAAGCTGATTTATGAAATCTTCCTTTACTTCAAAACAACAAGCATGAATACTTGGACCTACACTCAAAAAGATCTCTCTACTTTCTACATTATAAGAATTTTTTATAAACCTAATAACCTTCAAAGGGAAATCTCTTATTGATCCTCTCCACCCTGAATGAACTAAACCTACAAGCCTAATTTTGGGAACATAAATATAAATAGGCATACAATCTGCAAAAAACATAATTAAAGGTCTCTTTCTTTCTTGAGTAAGTAATGCATCAGTTTTATATGCAATCTTAGGGAAAAATTTGTTCTTCTCTTTCCCAACTAAATATATTCCATCGCCATGTACTTGGTCTGCAAAAACCCAATTTTTAGGATGCATCCTTATTAGATAGAAAAAACTAAAATAATTAGGGAGGTAACGAAAACTAATTTTAAAAGGAAAAGAAAAGGGGTAAGAAACAAAGCCATGAGATATCTCGGGAAAACTATTTAAGAGTCTTGATCTCCATATCATATACATACCCCACAAACCTTACAATTTTTACTACAAGCCATAGTCAATTTACCCTCATAAGCTCTTTCTCTTTCTCGCCACAAATAATCTCTTTTTACTCCCGTATCTATAACATCCCAGGATAATTTATCACTCCTACCTTTTTCTTTAAGATAACCTAACAAAAGATCTTTATTGTTTCTCAAAATCTTATTAAGAATTTTAACTGAAATCTCCTTATTTTCGTATACTTCTCTCCAAAGAGTATTCAAATTTCTATCTCCTCTACTAAATACTCCTTGCCAAAAACTCCAGAAATAATCTTCCATCTCTATTTTTACCTTTTTTATTTCCCGTAGTTTTTTTAACAGAAATCTTTGTTTTTCTACAATATAATCTTTGTCTTTCATACTTTCCCATTGGAATGGAGTATGGGGTTTAGGTATAAAAGTAGAAAAACTTGCTGTTATTTCCAACTTAGGATTTAAGCTTCTTATTTCCTTTATTAACGAATAGATCCCTTCTATATCTTCTCCACTCTCTGTAGGAAGTCCAAGCATAAAATATAACTTTAAGGTCTGAACTCCGTAACCTTTTAACTTATCTACAAAATTCAAAATATCTTCATTTGTAAATCCCTTATTTAAAACCCTCCTCAAGCGATCAGTTCCTGCCTCAGGAGCTATAGTTACAGTCTTTTGTCCTGATCTTTTAATTAAATCAAGCAAATCTTGATTAATATCCTCGAGCCTTAGCGAGGAAAAGGAAAAAACTAATTCTTCATTATCCGAATTATTAACGAAGTCTTTGAGGTTCAAAGAAGGATCAACAGCAGGCACTATAATACCAATTCTAGGCATAAAATCATAAAAATTCCTCAGTTTCTTATTTATTATCTCCATCGAAGAAGATCTATATGGCCTATAGAAATAACCAGCAAGACAAAACCTACATTGATATCTACAACCTCTCACCAACTCACACAAAGCCATGTTTGAGAAAACAGCATTTTCCGATATTATAGGAGAAACCATAGGATCATTTTCAAAATTGAGATAAATCCTTCTCTTAATAGGCAGTTTTTGATCTATAGATGGAATATAAATTCCTTCTATATCTTTTAATAATTCAAAAAACTCTCTTTTAGTTAGTCCCTTTTCCTTCTTCAAAATGAGAAAATCTGAAAACTCTCTTACAAGCTCTTCTCCCTCTCCTATAAAAAGAATATCAAAAACATCTGCAAGTGATTCGGGATTTGCACTTAAAGCTATTCCTCCACCTACAATTAGAGGGTAAGAATCATCTCTCTCATAAGAAAATAAAGGTATATTTTCATTCTTTAAAATATAGATAACATTTAGGAAATCGAGTTCAAAACTTACAGAAAAGGCTAAAACATCGAATTCAGATGGGGACTTAAAACTCTCTATGGAATATACTCTAAAATCCTTTCTCTTTTTCCAATCCTCAGGGATGTAAGCTCTTTCGCAGATTACTCCTTTGCACCTATTAAAGATCTCATAAATACCTATGTACCCAAGATTATTTAAACTAACAGAGTACTTATTTGGGTATATTAATAGTATACTTATATCTCCGCCCTTCTTTGTTAACTTAAAACCCTTTTCTTTTTCTCTAAGACTGATTATCTCCTTTTTTATGTTCCAGTTCAATTAACTTCTTTCTCCTCAAAATTGCAGGTATATCCAGATCTTCTTCCGAAATACTTGTATAGTCTTTTCTTTTAGCCTCGCTTTCTCCTTGATACAAGGTTTCTTCTTGATGATCAAAACCAGTAGCAATTAAGGTAACTTTTATTGTATCTTTCATATTTTCGTCTATAACTGCTCCAAACTTTATATTTGCTTCAGGATCTACCCTAGGAGTTATAACCTCCGCTATCTCTTCTACCTCATGGATTGATAAATCTAAGCCACCAGTAACATTAAATATTACTCCTTTAGCTCCATTAATGGAAAAATCTAAAAGTGGACTTTGTAGTGCATTTTGAGCAGCTTCTTTAGCTCTATTTTCTCCTTTACCAATACCTATACCCATGTAAGCTGTGCCAGCTCTTGCCATTATAGCTTGAATATCTGCAAAATCTAAATTAATAAGTCCTGGAACAGTGATAAGCTCAGTTATACCCTGTACTGCTTGCTTTAGTACCTCATCTGCCTTTTTAAAAGATTCAAGTATTGGAGTATTTTTATCTCCAATTTTTAATAACTTATCATTAGGAATGATAAGTAAAGTATCTACTTTATTTTTTAATTTCTCGATACCTTCCATCGCATTAACTCTTCTTTTTCTTCCTTCAAAACTAAAAGGTAAAGTCACTACTGCAATTACAAGCTTAGCTATTTCTTTGGCTATCTCTGCGATTATGGGAGATGCACCTGTACCTGTACCACCACCCATTCCAGCTGTGATAAAAATCATATCAGCTTCTTGAAGTACATCCTTAATTATGTCTCTACTTTCAATAGCAGCTTTCTCACCAATTTTAGGATCACCACCTGCGCCAAGACCTTGTGTAATTTGTTCTCCAATTTGAACTTTATGAGGAGCTTTATTCAATGCCAAAACTTGAACATCAGTATTTACTGCAATAAATTCAACTCCTTGAATTCCAGCCTCAATCATCCTGTTAATAGCATTTCCTCCCCCTCCGCCAACTCCAATTACCTTAATCTTAGCTTTAACCTCATCAAATCTATCCAAATCATTTGATAAAATTGAGAACAAGGTAATACACCACCTTCCCCTGCATTATTCTTTAAAAGGACTAAATATATTTTTAAATATTTCCTTTAAATAGTCAAGAAACTTTTTACTACCTTCATCTATAGTGATTGTTTTTACAGCCCTTTCCAAAGCTCCCACAGCAGAAGAATAAAAAACAGCATCTTTTTCTTCAAAAATATTATAAGTCTTGAGTGTACGACAAACCCTCACAGGTACCCCTAAATATTCTTGAGCAAATTCTTCTAACCCATCCAACAATGCAGTACCCCCTGTAATTACAATTCCACCTGGAACTAACTCTATGGGAGAGTTTAGCTCCTCTAATTTTTTTAAAATAAAATCCAAAATCTCTTCAACTCTTGGTTGAATAATTTCTCTAACCTGAGATGTGGTAATTTTAATTCTTCTTTGTTGTAGGGATAACACTTCTAAAGACTCTTCTCTATCTTGTCTAAGAGTACCTAATATCTTCTTAGCTCTCTCAGCTTCTTCTGTTGGTATTTTCAAGGTTATTGCAATATCTTTCGTAATTCTTTCCCCTCCTAATTTTAATATTCCAGTTGCATATAGATAACCTTCCCTGAAGACTGCAAGATTTGTCAAATCTCCACCAATATCCACTAAAACCACACCTAGTTTTTTTTCTTCATTAGTAAGTACCACCTCTGAAGCAGCTATCTCCTGTGGAATAAAACCCTCTATATTTACCTCTGCTTTTTGAAAGGCATTTATAACATTCCTAAGTTGAACTTTATCATGAGTTACCAATAATAAATCCGACTCAAGTCGAGTCCCCACCATTCCAACAGGGTTAATAATACCATTTTGTCCATCGAGCCTAAAACCTCTTACTACATGATATATAACTTCTCTATCATCTGGAATTGAGGTTGCCTTTGCTGCTTCAATAGCCCTTCTAACATCAGCTTCTGTCACTTCTTGTTCTCTACTTTTAACAATAATCATCCCTCTACTGGGTACAGCTGTAATTTTTTCACCACTTATAGTAGCTATCATTCTTGGAGGAACTCTTATTCCTGCTATTTTTATTGCTTTTTGCACTGCCTCCTTTATACAATTACTAGCTTCTTGGATATCATTAATAACTCCATAGCTGATACCTCTTGAAGGTATCATAGAAAAACCAATTAATTCTAACTCCTCATTTTTATCATTTAAGTTGGCAATTACTACTGCGATTTTTGTAGATCCAAGATCAATAGCTCCTATTAAATCTGACATTTAATTTCCTCCAATAAAAGGAATACGAAACCTAAAATCTAAGCTCTTACCTTTTAAATCAAAGTTCTTTATAAGGTAAATGACATATTTTTTCTTTTCTTGATAATCTTTAATATTAAGTTTCAAGATAAACTGATCTCCATAAATTTCAAAATATTTATCATAAAATTTGATTCTTCGAATTTTAATAAAATTAAAATTATTTAGAATATCCTTAATAATACCTATATTGTTTGTTCCTTCTACTTTTATTGTATCATCAAAAGGCAAATATTTCTCCATTATTACAAACTTTTGATTATAATAATAGTTCTTATTGTCAAACTCAACATCCAAAAGAGTTTTTGCATCTTCATATTTTATATATATTCCCCAGGGTATATAATGTGCTTTAGTAATAACGAGATTATATTTTCTCTCTATTTTAGGGACTATTGACTTAACAAACAAAATATTTTTAAACCTCAAATCATTTACCATTTTATTCAACAAATCACTATTCCTTTTATCTAAACTTACATAAAAAATCCAAGTTGAAGATAAAATTATTAAGAAAAACAAAAAAATAATAAAAAGAAATGAAAACTTTCTCATGCTACCAAAAGATAATTTCTGGCTCTAAATCTATTCCATAAACCTCCTTTACCTTAGTTTTTACAATATCAATAATATTTAATACATCCCTACTTCTTGCCCTTCCGAGATTGACTATTATGTTTGCATGCTCATGAGAAACCATAGCATCACCAATCCTAAAACCCTTAAAACCTAAACTATCAATAAAATATGCCGCAGGCCCTTCTTTTGAATTCTTAAACACACTACCAGCTGAGGGATATTTTGGAAGTTTTTTGTTTCTTTCTTGGATAAAAAATTTGATCTCTTTTAAAGCACTTTCTTTAGCTTTTCTTTCCAATTTTAAGATTATCTTTTTCAGAATCCAATTTCTAGGAATGTTTGAGCTTCTATAATTAAAAGTAAGTTCTTTTTTGTCCAAAAATCTCTCTTCTAAATTCTCATCTATCACGTATACTCCTTCCACAAACTCGCCTACTGATCTTCTGAAAGCTCCAGCATTTCCCATTACCGCTCCTCCTAAGGTCCCAGGAATACCTATCATGAACTCAAGTCCCCCCATGTTCTTCTCAAGCACAAAAGAAAGTAAAGTAGAAATTAAACATCCAGATTCTACTTCCACATGCTCACTATCAATTACCTCAATTTTTCCGAGTTTTTGATTTAACTTAATAACTGCTCCCCTTATTCCCTCATCGGGAACAAGAATGTTAGTACCTTGTCCCATGATCCTTATTGGAAAATTGTGTTCCTTAAGAGTTTGAATAATAAAAATAAGTTCTTCCCAAGAATAAGGTACGATAAATAAGTCCGCTTTTCCCCCTATTTTAAAGGAAGTATAGGAGGATAAATCAACATCTCTATAAATTTTAGACTTAAAATTATATCTATTGAGAATATTCCACATTAACATCTTTTTTGCCTTGAGCCAGTAAAGCTTCTCCTACTTTCCATACATTACCAGCCCCAAGAGTAAGTAGCAGATCACCATCTCTCAAAACACTTTTTACTTTTGTGGCTGCCTCAACAATGTCATTCACAAGATATATTTCAAGCTCAGGATACTTCTTTTTTATCTCGTCATAAATATTCCTACTACTAACCCCAGGAATAGGCTTTTCTCCTGCAGAATAAATCTCCATTAATATAACCACATCGCTTAAAGATAGAGCATCGGCAATCTCTTTACTCAAAAAATATGTTCTTGTATATCTATGAGGCTGAAAGACTACCACTAGTCTTCTGTTGTAAAGTCGTAAGGTTTCCAACGTAGCTAATATTTCGGTAGGATGATGGCCATAATCATCAAAGACTAAAACATCATTTTCAATCACACCTTTAAACTGAATTCTTCTTTGAACCCCATGAAATTTCTCAAGAGCTTTAATGGTTTGCTCAAAATCTAATCCTAGAATATAAGATATGCCAATAGCAGAAAGAGAGTTTAATATATTATGCCTTCCAGGAACCTTTAATTTCACTCTACCCAATTTTACATTTCTAAAATAAACATCAAACTCCGAGCCTGATGAGTTTAAGACTATATTATCTGCTGTAAAATCAGCATTAGAAAAACCATAGGTGTAGTATTTTTTATCCTTTATTTTGCCAATTATATCCCTTATATTTTTACAATCTAAATTCAAAAGCACATACCCGTCTTCAGGCACCTTTTCAATCACTTTTAAGAAAGTGCTTTTAATATTTTCTATGTTCTCATAATAGTCAAGATGATCGTTATCTATATTAGTTACTACTAAAATATAAGGATTTAATTTTAAAATAGATCCATCACTTTCATCACCCTCAGCTACCAAATATTCTCCACTTCCAAGTTTTGCATTTCCCCCTATATCTTCAAGCTCTCCTCCTACTATTATTGTTGGATCTGTTTTATTATTCTCCAAGACTAAAGCTATCATAGATGTGGTTGTAGTTTTACCATGAGCTCCCCCAACAATTATGGACTTTTTTTCTTTAGTTAATTCTGCCAGAAGATCACTTCTATGTAATATGGGAATATTCTTACTCTTAGCATATACATACTCTTCGTTATCGGGAGGAATTGCTGAAGATACTACTACTACATCTACATCATTTATATGTTCAGGACTATGTCCTCTATAAATTTTGACTCCTTTTGACTTGAGTCTTATGGTAGAAATGTTCTCTTGGATATCAGAACCAGATACTTCGTATCCCTTTTCTGCACATATATACGCCAAAGCACTCATCCCAGTACCCGCAACTCCAATAAAATGGATTCTCTTACCATTTAGCAATCTAATTCCTCCCTTCTAATTTTTCTAAAAGAAGATTCCAAAAATTTTCTCTTCCTGTGGCAATAGAGATCTTTTTACATGCTTCAGAAGCCTCAGCAAGTCTTTTTTCATCATTCCATTTATCTAATAAATGTAATAATTTCTGAGAACTTAACTGATCTTCCAAAAGTAGCTCCCCACCCCCTACTTTAACCACCAATTCAGCGTTATATTTTTGATGATTGTCCTTTGCATATGGATAAGGTATGTATATGGCTGGAAGTCCAGCTATCAGAAATTGAGAAATCGTAGTAGCACCTGCTCGACTTATAGCAAAATCAGCACCACATATCGCAAGCTCCATATTTCTAATAAAAGGAACTGGATTATATCCTTTTTGGATCCATTCCTCTATAGGTATCTCTTCTATGTACCTTACATAATTTTTTTCCCCTATCTGATGTAAAATTTGCCATCCCTTATCTAATAAATAGGGTATAATTTTTTTAACCTCATAATTTATTTTCATTGCCCCCTGACTTCCTCCAGTTATGAGAAGCAATTTCCGATTCTCATCAAAACCTAATTCCTTTTTACAACTCGCCTTATCCATTGTCAATAACTCAGTTTTTACAAAGTTTCCAGTAAGGTAAACTTTACTTTTATCTCTAAAATACTCCCTTGTTTCAGGAAAGGAGATAGCAACTCCTTCTGAAAACTCATAAAAAAGTTTTGTTACTCTCCCTGGAACAACATTTTGTTCATGCAAAAAGAAGGGATATTTTTTAACAATAGAGGCAATAATTACAGGCACTGTTATATAACTACCAAAAACCACTAAAATATCAGGTTTAACCTCATTTAATATCTTTATAGCATCACTTATACTTAAATAGTAACTTAGCTTTTTAACATCGGAGCTTCTTGAAATATTCAAGCCGTAAAAATCGTATTTACCTCTTATCAAGCCTTCCTCAAAACTATCTTTTCTCCCCACAAAACTTATTTTCCAATGAGGAGCTTTTTGAGCTATATAATCAGCCATATTTAAAGCAGGAATTACATGTCCTCCAGTGCCACCAGCTACAAACAAAATACTGATCATTTTTTATCACCCGAAATTGCAATTTTCATAAGAAGTCCAACTTGTGCCCAATTAATCATCATCGAAGATCCTCCAAAACTTAAAAAAGGTAGCGGTAATCCCATCACGGGTAAAAAACCTAAATTCATCAATATATTTAATGATATTTCAACACACCAATAAACTAATATACCCATGCTTAAAAGTCCATAAAAGGTATCGATTTTTACAGCCTTTAAAGATAGGTTAAAAACACTTAACATAAGGAGAAAATATAATATCAAGATCACTGTACCTGCCATTAAGCCTCCTTCCTCAAATATTACTGGAAATAAAAAATCATTATAAGCTTCAGGAATATAAAATTTCAATAACCCTCTCCCCCATCCTTTACCAAAAAATCCTCCATCCTTTATGGCCTTTAAAGCCTGTTCTTGTTGGAAAGTTTTAAAAAAAGGAATTCCCTTGTTAAAAACTAACCTCTCTTTTCTATATTCACCTGTTAATGCTCCAAAAGCGAATATCAAAAATATTATCAACAACATTATTAAAGTTTGCTTTATATCCATTTTTGAAATAAAAAGTATAACAAAAGTAGAAATAAAAAAGAGAACCACCATACTCATATTAGGTTGGAAGTAAAGAATTACAGATATAACAAAAAGAAATAGAATAATCCAAAAAAATCTCACATCTTCAATCTTGTTCTTTTCACTATTTGAAGACAAGAAACTTGCCAGAAATATTATCCAGGAAAATCTTAAAACTTCCACAGGCTGAATCTGAATAGGACCTATCTCAATCCATCTTGCAACATTCCTTGAAACCTTTCCAAAAGGTGGTACAAATACTAAAGTAAGAAGGAAAATAGAGATAATTAAAAGCAAAAGAGAATTTTTACGCCAAAATGCTAAAGGAAAACCACTTATGATGAAAGAAATCCCAATAGCAAGAGGTAAATAAATGAGTTGATGTTGGAAAAAGTAAGAAGGATTATTTAAAATCATACTTGCCCATTTCCAACTTGCCGTATGGATAATGGGAAGACTAAGTAATGATAGAATAAGTGCTAAAATAAATATTAATCTATCATATCTTTTCATGTTTTAATCTCTCAAAAACCTCATTAAAAACTTTACCTCTTTCTTTATAATTTCTAAACATATCAAAACTAGCACAGGCAGGAGACAGCAATATCACATCTCCAGGTTGTGACATCTCATAGGCCTTCTTTACAGCACTTTCTAAAGAATCAGAAAGTACGTAAGGAATATCATATTCTTCAGAAAGATTTTTCATAACCTCTTTAGTCTCGCCTATTAATATCAGAGCCTTAACTGTAGTTTTCTTTATATTTTCAAAAAGCTCTTGAAAATCAAAATTCTTATTTCTTCCCCCAAGAATAAGCAATATAGGAGAATTTATGCTCTTAATAGCCGAAATTGTGGATATGGGATTTGTTGCCTTTGAATCGTTAACAAAAATCCTTCCATTAATTTCTCCAATTTTCTGAAGGGCAAAAGGAATACCTTGAAACTCCTCTCCCGTTTTTTCAATAACCTCTTCCCTCACTCCTAATAATAGTCCAACTAATGCGGAAGCCATGAAATTGTTTACCAATATCCTATTCCAAATACCCTTTGGAATATTTAAAAATCCCCTTCTATCAGAAAGATTGTAAAATATTTTATTTTTATCTTCTTCATAGAATAAACCTTCTTCCTCATGTTTATTAAATCCAAAGAATAATTTTCTAACTTCATAGTGCTTAGCTAATTTAACAATTTCCTCTTGATCATGATTTAAAATCGCATAATCTTCTTTTTTCTGATTCATAAATATACGTGCTTTTGCCAAGATATACTCATCCATATTTGAATATCTGTCTAAATGGTCAGGATAAATATTAATAAATAAAGATATAAAAGGCCTAAATTCCTCAATGTCCTCAAGCTGAAAACTACTAATTTCAAGCACAAAGTACCCCTCTTTCAAGTTTTTTACTACACTGACAAAAGGTAGACCAATATTTCCAGCAACTATGTTAGGTATATTAGCGTTTTTTAAGACTTCTCCAATTAAAGTAGTAGTTGTAGATTTTCCTTTAGTTCCAGTTACAGCTATTATGGGAACTTCAGAATACCAATAGGCAAGTTCAATCTCGCTTATAACTTTAATACCTCTTCTTTTTGCCTCGATATAAATAGGATTTGTCTTAGGTATACCTGGGCTTATCACAATGAGATCCACATCACTTAATATTTCCGTAGGATGTCCTCCAAATATATATGATATATCATTCTCCTTAAAGTAATTTATTAAGTTCTTAAAATGTTCCTCTTCTTTATAGTCATTTACTATAACTTTTACCCCTTCATCCTTAAGAAATTTTGCAGTACTTATTCCACTTTCTCCAAGCCCAAGGACTAATACTTTTTTCCCTTTTAGCTCCAATACCATAGAACCAATCCTCCTATAATAATCAATAAATGAATAATATAAAATCGCCAGACAATTTTAGTCTCTTTCCATCCTTTAAGCTCAAAGTGATGATGAATAGGACTCATTAAAAAAATTCTTTTCTTCTTCCATTTATAAAAGAAAACCTGAATGAAAACAGATAATGACTCAATCAAGAATATACCACTTAGGAATATAAGCAAGAGTTCCACTTTATTAACCACAGAGAGAGAAGCAATAAATCCTCCCAAAGCAAAAGCCCCTACATCACCCATAAATATCTCTGCAGGATGAGAATTAAACCATAAAAAGGCCAACAAAGCAGTAATCATTAAAGAAATTTCAAGAGCAATTTTTTTAAAATGAAAACTGTAAACAAGAAGAAATATAAGAGTTACCAGAGAGGTGCCTCCTGCAAGGCCATCAAGCCCATCAGTAAGATTTATAGCATTAGGAACTGCAATAAGAATTATAAAGAAGAGAAAAATGTATAAAATACTTGAATCTATAATAAGATGTGACCCCCAATAAATTTTATAGTCATGAGGAGAAAAAACATATAGAATCAAAGTTATTATAAAAGAAAGAAAGATTTTCCTTAGAGGTCTTATACCATAATCTTTATTTTCCATAAGTTTTAAATCATCAACGAGTCCCAATAAACCAAACAAAATCGTGGAAAGAGAAATAAAAAATGTCTCTTTAAAAAATAAAAAGGGAAAAACAGCCAATATGAATACTATACCCCCCATAACAGGAGTTCCTGATTTCTGAAAATGAGATGAAGGTCCCTCTTTTCTAATATATTTGCCAATACCCTTATTTCTTTGAAAATTTATCCAATACTTAAGAATTAACAAAAACACAAAAAATGCAACAAAATTAATACTTAACAGAGCAATCATACTCATCCTCCAAAAACTTAACAAAGTCTTCCATGCGCATCGCTCTAGAACCTTTTATAAGAACAGTATCTTTTGGTTGTAGACTCCTTCTTAATATGCTCTTTATTTCTTCTGGATTATCAGACCAGTGAACCTTCGACCAATCAATTTTTTCAAATTCATCTAACGCTTTTTTCATCTCTTGTCCGTAAAGTACAATCACATCAATATTTCTCTTTAAAACTTCCTCTATCACCTCTTTGTGCCCTTCAATACTATAATTTCCAAGCTCAAGCATATCACCAAGAAGTGCTACTTTTCTCCCCGGAACATCTAAAAGTTCAAGATACTCTATAGCAGTCTTCATAGAGTCAGGATTAGCATTATAAGTATCATCAATAATCACCAAACCATCCTTATTTCTTTTAACATCAAGTCTCTGTTTTGGTAAAGTAAAATCAAAATCTTCTTTTACTCTATAGATACTTTCTGGAGAAATACTCCACAAAACCAACAAAGCAGAAAGAAGATTCCTATATATGTTAAGAGGATAAACAGGAAGAGAAAGAGTCAATCTTTTCCCATCAGGAAAATATAATCCTAAAGTGTAACTTTCTTTACCTTTGTCCAAAATCAATCCTCTAAGATCGCTTCCCTCTTCAAAACCAAAAGTATATTTCTTGATATGCAGTCTTTCATAAATTTTCATAGAAAAAGAATCATCTCTATTTAAAATTGCGATACCATCCTCTTTTATATAATCAAAAATTTCTGCCTTTGCCTCCATAATAGCTTCTCTTGACCCCAATCTACCTATATGAGCCCACCCAATATTAGTTATCACTCCAATATCGGGTTCTGCAATTTTACTAAGCAAGCTTATTTCACCTTTACCTCTCATAGCCATTTCCAACACTAAAAAATCCACATCTTTTTCTGCCTCTAAGATGCTTAAGGGAACTCCAATTTCGTTATTAAAATTCTCCTTACTTACATAAACTTTACCAATTAACTTCAAAAGTCTACCAACTAAGTTCTTAGTAGTAGTCTTTCCAGAACTGCCAGTAATCCCAATAACTTTAGCGTTTAATGTTTTTAAGTAATAGTTAGCAATATCCTGCAAGGCCTTTAAAGTATCTTGAACCTTTATTATAAAAGCCTTATCTTCTAAATTAACATCTCTACTTACTATTACTCCCTTTGCTCCCTTTAATATGGCGTCTTTCACAAACTCATGTCCATCAAACTTCTCTCCCTTCAATGCAATAAAAACGTCATCCTTTTTAATATTACGGCTATCAGTACTTATAGAATCTACCTTATCTTTAAAATTTCCTTTTATTAAAATTCCTTTAGTAGCCTTTAATATATCTTCTACAGTTAAATTAAGACTCATTTTTTAACCTCTCTAGAATATATTTCTTGGCTACTTCTTGATCACTAAAAGGAATCTTTGTGTTCCCAATTATTTGATAATCCTCATGTCCCTTACCCGCTATTAATACTGAATCTCCTTCTCCAGCTATCTCAATAGCCTTCTTTATTGCTTCTTCTCTATTTTCAATCACAAAGTAATCCGATCTTCCTACTCTCCTTATACCCTCTTCAATCTGCCTTATAATTTTTAAAGGATCCTCCGTTCTTGGATTATCAGAAGTAACTATGACTATATCTGCAAGCCTTGCGGATATCTCCCCCATTTTGTCTCTCTTTGTAGGATCTCTATCTCCTCCACAACCAAAAACCACTATAACTCTACCTTTTGTAAATTCTTTAACAGTCTGTAAAACGTTAAAAAGCCCATCAGGAGTATGAGCATAATCTACAATCACATCAAAATTCTGTCCTTCTCTTATAAGCTCAAGTCTTCCCTTTACACCTTTAAAAGTAGAAAGAAATTTAGAAATATCCTCTAAAGGCTCTCCTAATCCAATAAGTACGCCTACTGCAAAAAGAATGTTATATATATTGAACTTTCCCTTTAATTTTGTATCAATTATCAGATCACCTAAAGGAGTACCTATCTCAAGAAGCATTCCATTATTAGTATTTTCATGCTTTTTTAAATATAGATCTCCATTTTTAAGAGATACCCAGAAAACTCTTCTATTTGGAAGAGAAATTCTTCCTGTCCATTCATTGTCTCTATTTATTACTGCAAATCCTCCATCCTCCAAGTAATTAAAAATTTTTAACTTTGCCTGAAAATATTCTTCCATAGTCTTATGAAAATCAAGATGATCTTGAGTCAAGTTAGTAAACACTGCTCCCTTTAAGGATATCCCATCGACTCTTTTCAAAGCCAATGCATGAGAAGAAATCTCCATGGCTAAAAACTTAACTTCTCTATCTACCATCTTCCTTAAAATTTCTTGAAGGTCCTGAGGTTGAGGAGTGGTAAAATTGGAAGGATAAGACTCATCATCTATTTTATACTCAATAGTACCAATTAAACCAGACCTTATACCTTTACTTTTCCAATAATGATATAACAGGTTTGTAGTAGTAGTTTTTCCGTTAGTACCTGTAACTCCAATGATATTTAGATATTTAGAGGGAAAATCATAAAAATAAGAAGAAACCTTACTAAGCACATCCAATATTTCTCTTACTCTTACTAAAGGTACACCATAAATATTATTAACTTCTCCCTCAAGAAATACTGCACTTGCTCCTTTTGAGATAGCATCACTTATATAATTCTTTCCATCATCTTTTGTCCCTGGAAGAGCAAAGAAGATATTGCCCTTTCTAACTTTTCTTGAATCTGTAGCTATACCCGTAATATTTAAATCAACATCACCAATAACTTCAATAACATGGTCTTTTATGTATTCAACTATTTCTTTCAGTTTCTTCAATTTATCATCCTCCCATATATTGCCAGTCTTTTAACTATCTCTCCAAAAAGTGGCACCACTGTCTCTGCCGCAAATCTACCTCTCTTGGGCTCTTCTAACATAATTAGAATACTATATTTTTTATCCTCTAAAAAGAGATAACCTATGAAAAAATGATTATATACATCTAAATAACCTTTTGCTGTAGAGACCTGAGCAGTACCAGTTTTACCTGCAATATAGTATTTTAAATTAGAGAGCCTCTTAGCTGTACCCTTTTTAATTACCTCTGTCATTAACTTTAATACCTCTTCTGAAGTTTCTTTAGAAAATACTTGCCTTAATACCTCCTTTTTAGAATCTTCCATATTCTCTCCTATGCCCTTTATCAATCTTGGCTTTAACAAACTCCCTTCATTAGCAAAAACACTAAAAACCCAAAGCATTTTTATAGGATTTATAGCAAGACCATGTCCAAAACCAATTGTTCCCCTATTTACTATACTTCTTTCAATGTCTGGAACTATCGAATCCTTATCCATAAATTTAATATCCATAGGAATAGGATTATTAATTTCCATTAATCCAAAGTACTTATTCCAAACCGAGAAAGGAATTTTTTGGGCAAGATGATAAAAATATATGTTACAAGATTTAACAAATGCGTTCTCTAAGTTTACTATTCCGTGAGGTTCTGTACACCTCACTCTATATCCCTCTTTAGTAATCTCCTCACCACCGCAATAAATAGTTTCCAAAGGATTTACTATTCTTTCTTCTATAGCAATACCTGAAGTAATAATTTTGAATAAAGATCCGGGCTCGTAGAGAGAATAAAGAGGAGATCTAATATTTTGAGAACTTTTTATTATATCTGATAAACTTGCATTTACATCTATATCAGGTAAAGAAGAGAGAGCTAAGATTTCCCCTGTATTAAGATCCATTATCCCTATAAATCCACCTTTAGCCTCATATTCTCTAATGTAATCCCTAAGATATATTGAAACTATTTCTTGAAGATTTTTATCTATGGTAAGATAAACATTCTTTCCTTGGTTTAAATAGTTATCTAATAAAGCCTCTAATCCATATAATCCCTGAGAATCTACTCCTACAAAACCTAAAAGATTGGAAGTTCCAATCTTTAATGGATAGGACCTATAATTTTCCTCTATTACAAAAATTTTCTTTCCATCTATATATTTTTTTACCTTGTTATACTCACTTTCAGAAAGAATTCTTTTGATCCAAACAAAGGTTGTTTTTGAACTTAATTTAGTTAGAATATCATTTTTAGATAAATTTAATCCCTTAGACAATATATCTGCGATCTTATTTCTTTCTAAAGCATTAAAAAGAGAAGGATTTGCAGCAATAGAATTTCGCTTTACATTAAAACTCAGCTCATAACCATTCCTATCCAAGATAAGCCCCCTCTCAAGAGTCGGACGCAAAAAGAGTTTATTCTCAGATCCGAAAACTTGAGAATAAATAATAAATCCCTCTATAAAAATCAAAACCAAAATCCATAACGTAAAAAATATTCTTAATCTTAATACGCTCATTCAGTTCATTACTATCTCTCTAAGCTTGACGCATAATATTTTTCTTTACTTATTTCTGATATCTTTCCATCATAAATTCTAAATTCTACCACATTTTTGGGATAAGTTAGACCCATCTTTAAAGCTTCCTTTTCTATCTTTTTGAGATCTAAGTTAGATTGTATATAATTCTCAAGATAGGTTTTCTCTCTCTCCAACATATCGATTTCACTACTAACTTTCCTTATCTCATTTCTTAGTGCTGAAACTTTTACATTTAATAAAACTGTACTTAGAAAAAGAAGAAAAAAGAAAATAATACCTAAAACTTGTTTCAAGAATTTTCCCTCCTTTCCCCCACCCTTAATTTGGCACTTCTTGCCCTTCTATTTTCCTTTATCTCTTCTATAGATGGCTTTATCACCTTTTTACTAACGGGAAGAATTTTGTCTGAATAAGACTTAAAGAAATTTTTAACAATCCTATCTTCCAAAGAATGATAAGTTATTACCACAATTCTTCCTCCTATGGACAAAATAAAAGGAACCTGTTCCAAAGCTCTTTTAAAGATATTCAACTCATCATTTACTGCAATTCTTAAGGCTTGAAATACCTTTGTGGCTTCGTGTCTTCTTCTTCTTGGTATAACCTCATCAATTACTTCTAAAAGATCTCCAACATATGCAAACTTTTTATCTTTTCTCCTTTCAACTATTTTCTTTGCAAGCTTTTTTGATAAAGGTTCCTCTCCATACTCCCAGAAGAGGTTTGAAAGTTCTGATTCGCTAAAAGTATTTAATATATCTGCTGCAGTTAGAGCAGTATCTTTAGAATATCTCATATCCAAAGGTTCTTCAGGTCTCATAAAAGAGAACCCTCTTCCACTCTTTTCTATATGAAAAGAGGAAAAACCAAGATCAAATAAGATTGCATCAATGAATGATAAATTCAATTCTTTTAAAATATTTTGTAGATTATCATAGGTTGTATTGAACAATACAAAATTACCTGCTATCTTACTTAATCTCTCCCTTGCCAATTTAAGCACTTCTTCATCTCTATCTATACCTATAAGAAGTCCTTCTCCTCTCAATTCTCTTAAAATCTCACTACTGTGTCCTCCAAGACCCAGAGTAGCATCTACAACTATCTTCCCTGGAGATAGATTTAAATAGTGAATAACTTCTTTTAACATTACCGGTTTATGAATGCTTTCTACTTCTTCCATAACTCTGCCACCTTAGAATTTATTTCATTCATATTCTCTAAAATGTTCTCCTCTTTATTAAACTCTTCCCACTTTTCTTTTGCCCAAATTTCTATATGCTTACCAGCACCAATAATTACTACCTCTTTGGAGAGCTCTGCATACTCAATTAAAAAAGATGGAATAAGAATTCTACCTAACTTATCAGTGGTAACTTGAATAGATCCAGAAAACCAGAATCTACAAAGCTTTCTCATTAAATTGTCTGTAGGTGAAAAGCTACTGATTATCTGAGAAAAATTATTCCAGTCTGTAATAGTATAAATATTTAGACATCTTTCAAAACCACGGGTAAGATAAAAGGTCTCCCCTAAAAGCTGTCTAAAATCATTAGGGATAATTAGCCTTCCCTTTTCATCAAGCGAATGATAATATTCCCCAACAAACAATTAAATTTCCCCCACTTTTTACCACTTTTTACCACCTTTTACCACGAGTATATCACAATACTTAACAAATAAAAAAACGAGTTTTTTAAGGATTAATCTATGTTTTAAATAACAGGGGGTAAGCTGATTTAACTTTTGTTTAATTTTTGTTTAATAAAAAGAGGAGGAAGAAGCAGATCATAAGCCGAATTCTGTTCCCCATATAGGGGCGGCAACCATCTATCTAGGGCAAGAATTACTTCTTGCCTCAAGCGGCCAACCCGAGGGTCGGCGGGCCACCTCAACCCCTCCTATTTGGCCTTGCACCGGGTGGGGTTTGCCAAGCCAGGAAGGTCACCCTTCCTGCTGGTGAGCTCTTACCTCACCTTTTCACCCTTACCCAGGGTAAAGAACCCTAGGCGGTCTGTTTTCTGTGGCACTTTCCTTCAGGTCGCCCTGACTGGGTGTTACCCAGCACCCTGCCCTGTGGTGTTCGGACTTTCCTCGGAATCTTTCGATTCCGCGGTTGCCTGATCTACTTCTTCCTCCTCGTATAATTTGGTCCAAGGTACAACTTCAAATCCTCTTAAACCTTCTTTTCTAACAATTTTCCAGTAAGGAACTTCATAGGTGATTCTTTTCTCGTAACCACATTCGCAGTACATAATCTTTTCTTCAAGCCCATTTTCAAAAGGAGTTGGTGCCTTTAATAACTTATATCTTGTAAGCAAAATTTTTCCACACTTAGGACATTTAGGCGTAGTAAGATATTTTATTAGCCTATCTGCAAAGTACAATATTAATAGAGCACCTACTATAATAAGAATAGCTTCCATACTCTATGTCACTCCATCCATAAAATTCTACCACAATTTGGACAATTTACAATCTCACCCTTCTTTACTTTCTCAAGAACCAATTTAGGAACTGCTATTTTACATCCTTCACAGACATCTTTATTAGTAATCCTTGCTATTGCCCTATAATTTTTTTGCTTTGACAATTTATCAAATTCTTCCAAATCATTGTTAGGAATTTCCTTTTTTCTATTTTCGATCTCTATACTTAAATTTTCCATTTCTTTTTCTATTTCTTCTATGCCCTTTTCATATTCCTTTACTTTTCCTTCAAATACTGCCTTAAGCTCATTCAATTCTTTTTCTAATTCTTCCTCAATTTTCACCTTCTCTTCAACTTCGATCATTAGATTTAAAACCTCATCTTCGATCTTCGAAATCAAATTTTTTAGATTTTCTATCTCCTTTTCCATATGCATCACTTCTTTAGGACTCTTCAAAACCAATATTCTTCTTTCTTCATTCTTAAGCTTTTCTCTTAATAGTACAAGTTGGTCCTCTTTTTCTTTCTGTTGATCTCTTAACTTTTTAATCTGTCCTTTAATATCATTAAGACTTTCTTCTTTCAGTTTTATTTCTTCCAACTTTTCGCTCTTAAAAGTATCAAACTCTATTTGAAGATTTTTTAAATTTTTTTCAAACTCTCTGTATTTTAACTGTAGATCCTGTACTTCTAACAATTTTGGAATTGTTTCTCTCTTCATAATAACTCCCTTCCTAAGGATATAATAAATATCTTGTTTTATTTTAGATAAAATAGGACAAAAAGAAAAGCATAAACTTTAATTATTTCAACTTTTAATTTTTCAGCCATAACTTCTAAATAATCTGCAATTCTTTTTAATTCTTTCCTTATCCCCACAAGTTCTTCTAAAATCTTCTGAAATAACTCTTTATCATCCATACTTAAACCCCCTTTAAGGGATAAGTTGTAAGGTCTTACACTCTGACTCTGATCTTTAAAAATCACCCTTTCTATATTATCTTTTACTCTGTCCTACCCGTCAATGTAGCGAATTTGCAAGACTAATAAATCTTTTCTTATGAGATTATGTTTAAAAACCTTTTAATCCTCAACTTAGATAGCTTTTTTCACTACCTGAGAAGTTAAGGTAAGTAAATTAAAAACAAAAAAGGAGCAGGGGTTTTCTCCCTGCTCCTCCGTCAATATTGACTTATCCCAATTATTACTTCACTCTTCCAGTATTTTGATTATCATGATGGAACTTAGGCCATGGTGAATTTGCTAAACCTTTACTTTTGGAGTTTATTGCATAAAGATATTTATCCTTACTTCCCACATAGATAGTGCCATCTTGTCCTATAGCTGGTGAGGACTCTAAATAATTTATGGTTTCAAACTCTCACTTTGAGAGTAAGAAAAACTAGCACTATTCAGAAAAGAAAACTTCCCCAAAAAGTAATTTGCTTTAATAATAGATGATTACAACTGTGAAATAAGAAAAGAGCAAAGATACCTGTAGCAAAATATTTGAGGATTTAGTGAATATTAGATCTAAAAAGCGTTCTTATAACTATAAGAGAAGGTGAGAAAAAAGATAACTCCTGAGACAGAAACTATATTTATAACTTAAATTTGACAGAGAGTATGTTCATACTCATAAGTCTCAACCTTTCACATAAAACTTTAAATAAGCAGAGCTAAACCTATATTTATAGTAATCTTTTCATTGTCAAAAACAAAGTCTCCAATTCTGTTTTTACCTACTAAAGTGGAATACTTGATATTTTTAATGCTCACAATATAAAAATATTGACAATTTGGGAGGAAAAAATGGGTAAAGTAGGAGGAGTCGAAATCCTAAGCAAAAAAGTAAGAAAGTACCTTGAAAGAAATAAAAGAAAAGATGAAGAAGTTCTATTTTGTATTGTAGGTCAGGGAAATCAGAGTATAATTGCCCTTGAGAAAAGGCTATTAATAATTAAGCCTGGTTTTTTGGCTGGTGCTACCTTTGGAGCTAAGGTTTCAAGTTTCTTCTATAAAGATATTACAGGAATTGAAGTCAATATGGGTTTTGTAACTGGTGTTATAGAAATTTCAACCCCAAGTTATGAAGCAACTAAGGAACGAAGTTGGTGGGGCACAAAGAACAATGATGACACAAGAGATATTTGGAAATTATCAAATTGCATTCCCATACTTAAAACTGATTTCCCAGTGTTCCAACCTTATTTGGATAAGTTAAGAGAATTAATAGAACAAGCAAAAAATCCCCAAGAAATAAAAACATCTACTCAGGATGACATTGCAACTCAGCTTGAGAAAATAGTAAACCTATATAAGTCTGGAATTCTTACTGAGGAAGAGTATCAAAAAGCAAAAAAGAAAATACTTGGAGAATGAAAGACTTAACTTGACAACGTTCTAATTTAATTCTCAAACCACATTTTTGAGGCTTTTATTTAGTTATAAATGATGAAAGGCTAGACCCATATCTCAAGGAGTTGATTCCGATATATGAAAAAACCTTATTTTTGATAATTTTAATTTTGCTTCTTATCAATATTAATTTTTCTTAGCATAAAATAGACTATTCTAAAGATTGGGGAACTCTCAGAAGAAGATATAGAAGATGTCTTAAACTTTGGCAGAATTTTGGCTTAATGGAAACATTTGCAAACTTTGTTTTTTGAGAAAAGTTTTCACACTATTTATGAGATTAGCGAAGAGTATCCTGGAAATTGTAATATGATCTGTATTTATACTCCATTCCTAAAAATAGTCGAAAGTAAGATGTTATTATGTACATACCAATAACGAGTTTCCTCAGAATTTTTCTGGTTATTTAAAGATTGAAAACAAAGTTATATATCCTATAAAGACTATAATTGTAGAATCCGAAGTTATTTACTCTTATTCAGATCAAGAACTGTACAGAACTTGTATTTCAAAATTAATAGAGCCCAGTTATTTAAATTTTCCCTATTTTTCGAATATTTACATTTTTTCTTCATTTAGTCTCCATTACAAATAGGAGTCATCAGAATATTCTTTCTAAATAAAATTAAAAATTTATTGTGTCATTTATAATTTGCCTAAATAAAAATGTGAGTTAAAATTTCTATACACAAAAACTATAAAAGCTTCTACCAATTCTTATTATCTCTGTCTATACAGTAGAACACTATAATCATTAGGATATATAATTAAAAGGGAAATTTATAAAAAATGTATTAGAACTAAAAACTTAAACAAAAATGTATAAGAATACACATAAACGCATAACAAGTGAAATTTGTAATGTCTTAAACATCTCCGGAGAATTAAAAGAGATTCTCTTAAAATCGGTAATAATTCCAGATGAACACAGAGAAAATATATTAGAATTCGGAAAAAACAAAGTATACTGGAGACACGAGAACCATCATAAAGTCAACAAAGAAAAGATCTTAGATTACCTGTGGAAGGCAAGAATATGTTTTTTAGCATCTGACTATAAGTCAGCCATGAGATATTTAGGTATAGTTCTACACTATATTCAAGATATCTGCATGTGTAGTGGAAGACTTCATAATGAAAGAGAAGAATTACTCAAAAATGTTTCTTTAAAGAATAAAAACCCTAAAGTCAAAGAGCTTAGAACATATAGCGACTTTGAAAGATTAATTTACTCTATCACTCCTAAAAGATCACCCACTTCAGTAATAAACAGTGCATATTACTACTCTTTAGTTATTACAAAAAACCTCCTTACAAAATACCCTCTACCCCAAGATCTAATTAATAAATATGGCGAAGTTAAGAAAGAATATGAGGAAAATAAAAAAATTTCCTTTGGCATGATGCTGATTTTTACTATTACATCTATTATTGTGAAAAACCTTATACCTTTAGCAATCAGTTTTATTTTGTTATATTTAATACTGTATCAACCCTACAAGAAATTAATAAATTTAGAAAAAGACATAAATTGGTTTGGAGAAAATTCAGAATAAATCTGGACAATCTACTCCTATAAGTCTTATCTTTTCAATTTTATTCCCAACTTGAGCCTCAAAAGTATCTCCATCAATTACTCTAATCACCTTTGCAGGAGTTAATTTTGGAACTTCTTGAGCAATAACAAGAGTTAAAAGAAGTAAGATTGATTTTTATTGTCCTGCCCATACTTCCCCCTCCATCTTTAGAGGAGTTTATACCCTAATTACAGCTCTTTTCCCTTCTTCAAGTACTACTTTTTTTATTAAGAGCAAGAATGAAAGTTTAAGTAGTAAATAACATGGATAAAAATAGTTTTCAGTGAGTCAGGTAGACAATTTTAAAAAAGAAAAGAGGGTTGAATTCATCAAAACTGGAATTTTACTATTATGGTGGGCGGAGCAGGATTTGAACCTGCGACCTCCTGCGTGTGAAGCAGGCGCTCTAACCACTGAGCCATCCGCCCACCTTGATGAGCCTTCTCTATATAAAAAAATTTGGTGGGCCCGCCAGGATTCGAACCTAGAACCAACCGGTTATGAGCCGGCTGCTCTGCCGTTGAGCTACGGGCCCAACCATCGAGAAAAATTATAATATATTCTTAGCTAAAATTCAAGTGCTATATAGACAAACTTGTTGGGGGGAGTGGTAAAGAACCATCTCCCCCATTTTAAAACTCTAAATCTTCGGAAGCTCTTTTAAAGCCTCTTCAACCTTATCTTTTGGATAGAAATAGTCTTCAAGTTTTCCAGAGAGATACTGATCATAAGCAGAAAGATCAAAAAATCCATGTCCACTTAGATTAAATAGTATTACCCTCTTTTCTCCTTTTTCCTTTGCATCCAAAGCTTCATCTATAGCAGCCCTAATAGCATGAGTAGATTCTGGTGCAGGTACAATACCCTCAGTTCTTGCAAATATAACTCCTGCCTCAAATACTTTTGTTTGAGGATAAGCTACAGCTTCAATATATCCGTTATGATATAAAGCACTTACAAGGGGAGCCATACCATGATAACGAAGTCCCCCTGCATGTATAGCAGGAGGTATAAAATTATGCCCTAAAGTGTACATCTTAAGGAGAGGAGTCATCTTTGCTACATCCCCATAATCGTAAGTATAAACTCCTTTAGTCAAAGATGGGCAAGATTCTGGCTCTACAGCAACAACCCTTATCTTTTTGCCCTTAAACTTTTCTCTTATAAAAGGAAAAGAGAGTCCTGCAAAATTACTTCCTCCACCAACACATCCTATAACCACATCAGGAAACTCTCCTGCCATTTCCATTTGTAATAAAGCCTCTTCACCTATTACTGTCTGGTGCAACAAAACATGATTCAAAACACTACCAAGAGAATATTTTGTGTCATCCCTTTTAACTGCATCCTCCACTGCCTCACTGATGGCAACTCCTAAAGAACCTGGAGATTCAGGATCCTGTTCTAATATTTTTTTTCCAGCTTCAGTATCGGGACTTGGGCTTGGTACTACCTTAGCTCCCCAAATCTCCATTAAAGACCTTCTGTATGGTTTTTGATAATAACTCACCTTAACCATATAAACTTTACATTCCAGCTTAAAGAAATTACAAGCCATAGCAAGAGCTGAACCCCACTGCCCCGCTCCCGTTTCTGTAGTTAATCTTTTTACCCCCTCAAGTTTATTGTAAAAGGCTTGAGCTACAGCAGTATTTGGCTTATGACTTCCTGGAGGACTTACTCCTTCATATTTATAATATATATGAGCTGGGGTATCCAGATACTTCTCAAGATTGACAGCTCTAAATAAAGGTGTTGGTCTCCACAGCTTATATATCTTTCTCACTTCTTCTGGAATTTCAATATATCTCTCTGTACTTACCTCTTGTTTTATGAGTTCCATAGGGAAAATAGGAGCAAGATCTTCAGGACTTACAGGTTGCAAAGTAACAGGGTGATAAACCGGGGGAAGCGGAAAAGGTAGATCAGGAATAATATTGTACCAGTCCTTTGGTATCTTGGATTCATCAAGGAGAAACTTAACCTGCGACATCATTATACCTCCCTATATAAAAATTTAAGCCTTCCCATCCTTTAAAGGACGAGAAGGCTTATTCTCGTGGTACCACCTTAATGAGGTCTGAAAAGACCTCACTTTCTGCCCTATAACGGAAGCAGAACCGTCTCGGCTACTTATATATTTCGCCTCAAGGCTCCGGGGCCCATTCACCACAGCCAGGATAGTTAGCTTTCAGCCTAAGGCTAACCTCTCTGAGATCCTGGTTCTTGTGGCTACTCTTCCCTTCTTCGCCTTTAACAAATCTTTAACTTTTTTGATATTATACTACAAGATTTTAAAAGTGGATATACTATTGATAATTTTAAAACCATATGTTATTTTTATACCAAAGAAGTATAAATTGGGGTGAATAGGATGAAAAAAATTATAGAAACCATAATTGCGGATTATAAAGCTGTCTTTGAAAAAGATCCAGCAGCAAGAAATTTTTTAGAAGTGATATTATGTTATCCTGGGTTTCACGCTATTCTTTTACATCGTATTGCTCACTTCTTATGGAATCTAAGAATTCCGGTAATTCCAAGACTTATTTCTCATTTAAATAGATTTTTAACAGGTATAGAGATACATCCTGGGGCTAAAATAGGTAAAGGATTTTTTATAGACCATGGTATGGGAGTAGTAATAGGTGAAACCACAGAAATAGGCGATAATGTGTTGATTTATCAGGGAGTTACCCTCGGAGGCACTGGAAAAGAAAAGGGAAAAAGACATCCAACCATAGGAAACAATGTGGTTATAGGAGCTGGGGCAAAGGTACTAGGTCCTATTACTATAGGTGATAATACAAGAATCGGTGCAGGTTCAGTAGTATTAAAATCAGTACCTCCTAATTGTACTGTAGTAGGTGTTCCTGGAAGGATTGTATCTCAAGAAGGTAAAAAATTAACTCCAAAAGAAATGCTCGAGCATGGTAATGTTCCGGATCCAGAGTTAAAACTAATAGAAGAGTTAAACAAAAGAATAGAAAATCTTGAGCAAAGAATAGATTATTTAGAAAATCTCATCAAAGAAAAATTGAGAGATATGTGATATAATTTTAAAAAAATTAGATATTGAGGTTCCCGGGGGAGCCTCTGATCCGAGGCTGAGAGGGTAGCAGGAGCTACCGACCCTTTGAACCTGATCTGGGTAATGCCAGCGTAGGGAAGGGATTAAAAAAATTTAAGGTTCCCTCCTTATAGCTGGCAGGGAACCTTAAATTTTTTTAGAGGAGGTGCCTATAAGATGCAAAAAAGATCTATAAGAATGCTTACAGAAGGTGCCCTGAGTATTGCCTTATCCCTTTTACTTTGGTATCTAAGAATCGGTGCCATGCCCCAAGGAGGAAGTATAAGCTTACAGATGCTTCCCTTATTTGTCTTTGCTCTAAGATGGGGAGCGATTCCTGGTATACTTGTAGGACTCACTTATGGCGTAATCCACTCTTTACAAGACATGTATGTAGTACATTGGCTTCAATACCTACTTGATTACCCAATAGCTTTTGGTTTGATTGGACTTTCTGGAGTAGTAAAAAATATAAAAATATCCAAAATTATTACATATATTATTGCTATAGTTTTTCTCTTAGGAACCATAGGTTTTGTAATAAATATATCCTCGGAACTTCCACAAGCCCAAAAAACCCTTGAAGATCTAAAAGTAAAATTACAAACTGCCACAGGAGAGGACAAAACCAAAATAGAAGAAGATATTAAAGATCTAGAATTTAAACTTAAATGGTATCCAGTATCAAGGATCGTCTTGATAATAGCAGGTATATTAGGAACCGTTCTACTTATATATGGAGGATATATTAGAAAAACTCAAGAACCAATAGAGCTTGGTGTATTCATTGGAGGCTTAGGAAGGCTTTTTGCTCATTTCCTATCTGGAGTAATCTTCTTTTCCCAGTATGCTCCCCCAGGAACTCCAGCATGGATCTACTCTCTTATCTACAATCTTTTTGTGGTAGTACCCAGTACTTTCGTGTGTCTTCCCTTTGTCTTAATAATTGTACAAAGGTTAAAAGAAAATGAATAACAACATTGGAAAAATACTTATCTTTGTAAATGGAGAAAGTCAAATAACTGATTTTGAGCTTGAGGAAATCCTCCCAGTAGACAAGGTAATATGTGCCAACGGAGGAACTAAGATTGCTCTAAAACTTGGAATATTTCCCGATATTATTGTAGGAGATTTAGATTCAATCACAGAAGATATTGAGAAAAGACTTACCAAACACAAAGTAGAGTGGAAAATTTATCCTACTGATAAAGATGAAACTGATTTAGAACTTGCAGTAAAAGAAGCAGTAAAATTTAAGCCTAATTCAATATACTTTGTAGGGCTTTTAGGAGGGCGTATAGATCATACCCTCGCAAACATATTTTTTCTTGAACGATTAAAAGATTTAAATATAGAACCATACGTTGTTGATAGGAAATTAAGAATTTATATTATGAAGGGAGAAGAGGAAAAAGTTATTTGGGGGAATAAGGGAGACACTCTCTCCCTTATTCCTCTATCAGATGTGGTAGAGGGAATCTATTTAGAAGGCTTAAAATATGGTCTTAATTACGAACCTCTTTATAGAAATCTTACTCGTGGCATAAGTAATATGTTTATTAGTTACCAAGCTAAAATTAGTATACAAAAAGGAACCTTATTAGTAATACATCTATACCAAACCTAATTTTTGTGTTAAAATTAAGAATTGTTGAGTTTACTTTTTATTTTTTAAATAATCTTAAACAAAAAGGTAAAAATTATGGCTGAAAAAAACAAGATTATCTTAGTTGGTTTAGAGAGAGAGATGGAGAGTTCCTACCTAGATTACGCCATGAGCGTAATTGTGGGTAGGGCTTTGCCCGATGCAAGGGACGGTTTAAAACCTGTACAAAGAAGAATCATATACTCAATGTATGAGTCAGGAATACTTCATAACAGACCCTATAGAAAAAGTGCTCACGTTGTAGGTAATGTATTAGGAAGATATCATCCTCATGGAGACGCAGCAGTTTACGAAGCTCTAGTAAGAATGGCCCAGGATTTCTCCTTTAGATATCCCCTTATAGACGGTCATGGTAACTTTGGTTCCATAGATGGAGACGAACCTGCAGCAATGAGGTATACTGAAGTAAGGCTATCTCCAATAGCCTCTGAACTAATAGCAGATATAGAAAAAGATGTAGTTGATTTTATACCCAACTATGACAACTCTTTAAAAGAGCCTGTAGTACTTCCCACCAAAATACCTCAACTTTTAATGAATGGATCTTCGGGAATTGCCGTAGGAATGGCAACAAATATCCCGCCACACAATTTAGGGGAATTGATAGATGCTCTTTTATATCTCATAGAAAAACCTGAGGCAGAAATAGAAGAACTTCTTAACTTCATAAAAGGGCCTGATTTCCCTACTGGTGGAACAATAATTGGTACTAAAGGAATCAGGGAAAGTTATTTAACAGGTAAAGGAAAATTAATAGTAAGAGGAAAAATAGCAATTGAGGAAACCAAAAAGGGTGATAAAAATATAATAATCAAAGAAATACCATATATGGTAAACAAATCAAACCTGCTTACTCAGATAGCAGAATTAGTCCAAGAAAGGAAGATAACTGGAATAAAAGATCTAAGAGACGAATCTGACAGACATGGAATAAGAGTTGTTATTGAACTCAAGAAGGACGTTGATCCCCAAATTGTTATAAATCAGCTATACAAACATACCCAACTTCAAACAACTTTTGGAGTTATAATGCTTGCCATATTAGATGGACAACCAAAAGTATTCAACTTAAAAGAACTACTCAATATATTCCTTGAGCATAGGAAAAATGTAGTTACAAGAAGAACTAAGTATGACTTAGAAAAAGCAAGAGCAAGAGCTCATATATTAGAAGGTCTACTCATAGCTCTTGACCACCTTGATGAAGTAATTGCCATTATTAGGCAGTCAGAAAATGCAGAAAAAGCAAGAGAAAAATTAATGCTTAAATTTAAGTTAACCCAAATTCAAGCTCAAGCAATATTAGATATGAGATTGCATCAACTCACAAGACTTGAGAAAGAAAAACTATTAGAAGAGATGAACCAAATAAAAGAAAATATTGCACAACTTGAAAAGATATTAAAAGATGAAAAGGAACTTTGGCGTGTTATTTCTGAAGAGCTAAAAGAGATAAAAAGAAAATATGCAGATGAAAGAAAAACTCTAATTGAGGAAGAAGAAAAAAGTGATATTACTATTGAAGATATACTTCCTGACAATCCCGAGGTAGTATGTATAACTCAAGATAGTTATATAAAGAGACTTCCTTTATCTACATATCAGTTGCAAAGAAGAGGAGGAAAAGGCTTAAACACTCTTGCCAATAATAATGATGATGTAATAACTTCCTTTGTAGTAACATCTACAAGAAGTACGCTTTTCCTATTTAGCAACAAAGGTAAAGTCTACGCTCTAAAGACTTACGAATTAGATGAAACCTCAAGACAAAGTAAAGGTGTACCTATAAAAGAATATCTAAATATAGATAACGATGAAAAGATAACAGAAATTATATCTGTTAATGAATTTCCTAAGAATCTTTATTTCTTCTTTGTAACCTCCAAAGGAATTGTCAAAAAGACTAGTATAGAAGAATTTGAAAATGTAAGAAAATCAGGAATATATGCTATAAAGCTTGGAGAAGAAGATTACTTAGTAAATGTATTTCTTACCTCAGGAAATGATGAGATAATGATATTCACTAAAAAAGGTAATGCCATAAGATTCCACGAAAAAGATGTAAGAGAGATGGGTAGAATAGCTCAAGGAGTTATAGGTATAAAACTAAGAAAAGATGACTCTGTAATAGGAGGGGTAATATTCAAAGAGTCTAAACAAATAGTACTCGTAACCACATATGGAATTGGAAAAAGAGTTAACCCTAATGAGTTTTCAGTACAAAAAAGAGGTGGTATGGGAGTAAGAGCAATAAAAATAACCCCTAAAACAGGAGATCTTGTAGGAGTTAAAAATGTGTCAGAAAATGATGAAATACTAATAAGTACAAAAAGGGGTCAAATCATAAGAATTCCTGTTAATAATATTCCTATACTCTCAAGAAATTCTCAAGGAGTAAAACTAGTTAAGCTAAACGAAGATGATTATGTAGTTAGTATAGATTTAGTGGAGAATGAAGCATGAAAAACTATGAGCTTTTAGATCATACTGCAGATATAGGGATAATAGTATATGGAGAAACAAAAGAAAAAGCCTTTGAGGCAGCCGCTGAGGCAATGTTCGACCTTATGTGTCCTTTAGAAAAAATTCAAGAAAAGGAAAGTTTCGATATTGAAGTAGACGGAGAAGATTTGGAATCCCTATTAGTAACATGGCTAAATGAACTCCTATATGTGTTTGAGGTTCAAAAACTTTTGTTTAAAAGATTTGAAGTAACTCTTATTGGAAACAATCAACTCATAAGTCACTGTTATGGGGAAAAATTTGATCCTAAAAAACACGAGATAACAAGAGAAATAAAAGCAGTAACTTATAATCTTCTCAAAATAGAACAAAGAGAAGACAAATGGATAATACAGGTGGTATTTGACATATAGCCATGGGAAATTTAATCATAGGTGAATCTCAATCTGGAAAAACTACCTTTTTAAAGGTGCTCTCAAAGGGGAAAGCCCATTTAAAATTCTCCGATGTTAACGTATGCGCTGTCCCTAAAGAGGACTACAGGTTAATTCAACTTTGGAAAACTTTTAATAGTAAAGCTATTAATTTTATAAACATAGACTTTGTTGATCTTCCTGGAAATACTAAACTGTCCTCTCTTACTCCACAGCTGTATGAAAGAATTCAAAAATCTGAGATACTCTTTCATGTTATACCCCTTTTTAAGGGAGATGTGGATATAGAAGAATATATAAATAATGAACAAAGCGAGATGATATTAAGAGACCTTGAGATATGCGAAAGATTATTAAAAAATAAAAAACTTAGTATGGCAGAAAAGAGTGTGTTAGAAAAAATACAGAAAAATCTTTTAGAGGAAAAACCTTTAAATAAAGTCGATTTTAGAGAAGACGAACTAAAGATTATATCTTCTTGGAATTTTATATCTACAAAATCAATCTTCTATGTTGTAAACGTTTCTAATGACCAGTTAGAAGACAGTAACTTAATAAAAGAAATAAAAAATAAGCTGGAAGACAAAATATATTTCATATTTCCTGCCCAATTAGAAGAAGAAATTATAGACCTTTCCGAAGAAGAGTCTAAAGAATATTTGTCTATTTATGGTATTGAAAATTCAGTGAGAAACCAAGTTCTTGATAAGATTTTTGAATATAATAATCTAATTTCCTTCTTTACTGCAGGAGAAAAGGATGCAAGAGCTTGGAAATTGAAAAAAGGAAGCACTGCTTTAGAGGCTGCTGGAGTTATCCACTCAGATATAGCGAGAGGATTCATAAGAGCGGAAGTAATAAGATGGGATGAGCTTGTACAGATAGGAGATTGGAAAAAAGCCTACCAAGAAGGAAGAGTAAGAATTGAAAAGAAAGATTATATTGTTCAAGATGGAGATGTAATCTACATCAGATTCCACGTATAAATTATTTAATTTTCTCCTCTTCTTTTAAAAAGTCCGCAAGAGTATATTTAGCCAAAGTTTCTTTTAAGCTTTTTGTCATTTCTATCCATAAAGGCCTTGTAGGACAACTTGGCATTCTTTTACACTTTACCCCATGAAGGCAGTCCACAAGATTAATTCTACCCTCAAGAGCCTCTACAACATCAAGTATTCTAATATTTTCAGGAGATATATTTAAATAATATCCTCCTTCTGCCCCTACCTCTGCCCTAACATAATTTTTTTGAGAAAGAATACGCATAATCCTCTCTAAATATCTTAAGGGTATTTCTTCTGCTTCTGCTATCTTTCTAACACTCACCGGACTATCCTCTTTTTGATTCTTAGCAATATAGATTAGAGCTCTCAAACCATATCTTGATCTTGTTGACAATTTCATTTTCTTCTACACCTCTTAATTCATACTTTTTTAGACTTATTTTACATTTATATACTAAAAAAGTCAAATTATTAAGCTTTTTGTAAAATCTTCTTTAACCAGGCAATAGACTTATTAGCATAGATCTCATGCCCTCCATCAAAAAACTCCCAATCCAGATTTTCAGGAACTCCTAAAAACTCATAAACAGCTCTGACTTTTTCACAAGCTTTAATAGTACTTTCTATAGGAAAAATAGGATCTTTTTTCCCATGCTCAATAAATAAAAATCTTGGAGCAATAAGAGAGGCTATATCATACATCTCTCCATAATTTAAAACTCCCGGAACATAGTTACATTCACAGTGATGTATAGATAAAATACTATCCTTAAAAGTATTCAAATATCCACTGATTACTGTAGCCTTTATTCTATCATCTATAGCTGACGCAAATAATGCTGTTGTTCCTCCACCAGAAATCCCATAAATCCCGATAGCTTCTTTTTTTATCTCAAAATTTTCTAGAAAAAGATCTATAGTCCTTATGACATCCCAAACCCTTAACCCTATTAAAGTCTTACCTTGCATCAAAGCCCAAAAAGCATAACTTCTACAAGAGCTTTTATCTTCCCTTTCCTCTATATCTTTCTTCTCCCTTCTTTCTCCAAATCCAAGCTGTTCTATAACAAAGGTCAAAAAACCATTTTGAGCAAGGATGAGTCCAAAATTTTTCATATAAGAAGAGGAAGATCCAAAAACTGCATCCTTTGCTCCAATTCCATGCCCAGGTACAGCTATAACAAAAGGAGCAGGAAAGTCTACATTGGGAGTTAGCAAATAACCTATTACTTCTATATCTTCTGAGGAGTTAAACTTTATTTTCTCAATGGAAATATCCTTAAAGCTTTTCTTTTCAAGAATTTTTAAATCAAAATCAGACTTCTCAGGAAAATCCCCTAAAATGTTAATCAAGTCCCTTCTAAAATTTACTCTCCAATCCTCCCATTCCTCAAAAGTCCTCGCTTTGAACTCATATTTTCTTTCCTTCTCATAGAGTTTCAAGAAATATTTGAAATCCATAAAAGCCCTCCTGAGAAAATATTAACAACTTAGATGATTTATTATAAACTAATTAGAACTAAACTTACATCAGAGGTGTGGAAATTGAGATTCATAGCAGATTTTCATATACATTCAAGATATAGTAGGGCCACAAGTAAAGATATGAACTTAGAAGGGCTTTCAAAATGGGCAAAGATAAAAGGTATTTCCCTTCTTGGAACTGGAGATTTTACTCATCCCTTATGGTTTCAAGAATTAAAAGAAAATCTAAAAGAAGAAAATTATGGAATTTACTCTTATAACCATACCTACTTTATATTAACTTCTGAAATAAGTTTTATATATTCTCAAAACAAAAAGCTAAGGAGAATTCACTTAATAATCTTTGCTCCAAGCTTAGAGATTGCATTTAAAATTAATAAGATCTTAGGCAAATTTTCTGATCTTTCTGTGGACGGAAGACCTACTATCGGAAAATCAATGTTAGAAGTTTTACCACTACTTTGGGAGATCTCTGAGGATATTCATATCATTCCAGCCCATGCCTGGACTCCTTGGTTCTCTCTCTTTGGTTCTAATTCAGGATTTGACTCTATTGAAGAGGCTTTTGGAGAATATACTGATAAAATCTTTGCCATTGAAACAGGCTTAAGTAGTGACCCTCCTATGAATTGGAGATTAAGCTCCCTTGATAAGATATCTCTTATTTCGAATTCTGACGCTCATTCACCAAGCAAAATTGGGCGAGAGGCAAATATGTTTGACTGTAACATGAATTATAAAGAGATCTTTGATGCCATAAAAAGCCAAGATAAAAACAGGTTTTTGTTCACTATTGAGTTTTTTCCTGAAGAAGGTAAATACCATTATGATGGACATAGGAACTGTAATATATCCTTACATCCAAAAGAAAGTATAAAACTAAAAAACATATGTCCAGTATGCAAGAAAACTCTCACCATAGGAGTACTACATAGAATAGAGATTCTTGCAGACAGAGAGGAAGGATTTACACCTCCCAATAGAATTCCTTATGTTAACTTAGTCCCCTTGGAAGAAATCATAGCTCAAGCTATAAATAAAGATCCATCTTCCCCATATGTTCAGAAGGAATACATGAGATTAATAGAAAATCTTGGCGATGAATTGAGTATCCTTCTTTATAGAGATATTTCAGATATTGCTAAAGTATCAGAAAGGGTAGCTATGGGTATAAAACTCATGAGAGATAAAAAAATCTCTATAAAACCAGGATATGATGGAGTATATGGAAAAATAGAAATATTTAATAATGAGGAAAGACAAATTTCCCTCTTCTAAAACTAAATCCTAAAAAGATCAAGAATCTTATCTTTAAGAGTAGTACCAGGAACAAGATTTTTAAATTCTTCTATTGCTTTATCAAAACCTATATCATACCCTTTCTTTTGGCTCTCAAGCCACTTATGATCTGATATATAAACATATAAGTCCGCTTCTGTTCTTCCTGGGAAAGCTTCAAGGAGTTTTTCTTTTCTAATCTTTTCCACAATTGGTAGATATATATTTTTATACCAATCTCTTGCAGCCTCTTTAATACCAACTTCCTCTCCCCTCTTCTCACTCATATAATACTTATGTTCTAAAATTTGATTAAGAAGCTTTCTGTACTGCCCTATCTCTGTAAGAACTATACCTTTTAAACCTGTTATTAATTCAAAGTCTGATCTCTCACGATACAATATATTCTCCATGTTGGTCTCTGCAGGAATATATTCTATTACATGAGCATCTATCTCTTTTTGCCCTAACTTTTTCGCCACAGCCACCCTGTGGTTTCCATCAACCACATAATACTCATCTTTTATTTTGTAAACCTCAATTGGAGGAAGAATTTTTCCTCTTAATATAGCATTTTCAAGCTCTTGCAATCTACTTTTTGAACTTCCCTTTAATGGCCTGAACTCCTCGTCAAAATCTCTATATCTTCCCACACTTCCCACAATTTTATCAACCTCAATGGTTTGATAACCAAGATCTCTCCAACCTATGAAATTTTCCTCTTTTAACTTTTCATCAAAACTTTTTAAATGTCTTTTTCTAAATATTCCTCTAAAAAATCTCATTCTTCAAGCTCCAATAATATTATTCCAGAGCAATTTATAACCTTAGTTTTTCCAACTTCGGTGATTCTTTTGGAATTATAAACGTAATTCATATGAGTATGACCGTGCAAAAAATATTTTGGTTGGTATTTCATAATTAATTGAAGAAAAGCCTTAAAACCTCTGTGTGCAAAATCTCCTGTTTCATGAATTCCAGCAGGGGGAGAATGAGCAACTACGATATCTACGCCTTTCCTCAGTTTAAAATAAAGCCTTCTTATCCTTTTCTCCATCTCCTTTTCTGTAAATTGAAATCTACCCTCACTATACCTAATAGAACCTCCAAGCCCTAAAATTCTCTTACCTTTAAATTCAACTAATCTCCCATCAATATTTTCACAACCCTCAGGAGCACGTTTTAAGTAAATCTCATCGTGATTTCCATGGACATAAAAAACAGGGACATTAAGCATAGTAGCAATATAGGTCAAGAGCTCGGGCATAACATCCCCGCAAGATATTACCCCCTCCACCCCTCTATATGGGCTTATATCAAATCTTTCGTAAAAATTAGGAGATTCTATATCTGCAAGGGCTAAAATCTTCAACTCAAAGCTTGACCAATTCTTAACTTTAATTCGTTTATATAACCTATAGAGAAAGGATCTTTATCAGCAAGATATGCAAGATAAACGGTAGCAAAATCTCCAAGATAAGTAAGAGAGAAAAATTGAGTTAATGGATTATTCCCTTCTGCTTGCCAAAGAAAGATGGGAACACCTCTTGCTGAGATCTTCTCCTGCATAAATTCAACCCTTATCTTCATTTCTCCTTCAAGGGATGTGTAAAGAAAGATTAAAGTTAATGGTTTTATCACATCATCTACAGCTTCCCAGGCCATAATCTCATTATGGTTTAGTTCAGGGAAGAAGTGATAAAAGGCAGGATATTTAGAATTCTCATTTATTTGACATTTCCATCTGTAGGCAGCAACCTTCCATTTTTCCTCAACAGCATAAATGACAGGAATGTGTTTGAACATCATTTTAGCAACTTTTTTAGCCACATTCTGTTCTGTAGGAACTTCAATTTTAAATTCTTCTCTCTTTTTCTTCAAATATGAAACTGTTTCTTCTATATCCTTTCTCTTAGGAGAAATAAGACCTAATCTCTCAAGGATTGCAAAAGAGGGAATAGTTACATATCCAATAGCTGCCCTTGGAGCCATACCTCCAGGTATTTCCACTAAAGTAAGATTCTTTTCTTTTGCAAACTCTTTTAATACCCCACCACTAGTTACGGCAACAACTGATGCACCTCTACTATAAGAAAGCTTTGCTGAATTTACAGTCTCTACTGTATGTCCCGAGTAACTAACAGCAAAAACCAATGTTCTCTCATCAACCCAATTAGGTAAATCATAGTCTCTATTTACAAAAACAGGAAATTTTGCCTCTTTAAAGAGTACGCTTTGTAAAACATCTCCCCCTATTGCAGATCCACCCATTCCAAGTACAAGAACTTTGTCAATTTTGTCAGATATATTCTTAATTTCTGCCTTGTAAGCAACTTCAGCTGCCTTCTCAATTTGTTCAGGTAAATTATAAACAGCAGAGTACATATCTTTTGGATCTAATTTCTTAACTTCCTCAATCTGATCTAATTTTTCTACCATCTCTGATCCTCCCTAAAAGTATTTTATTTATCAAGATATTTTATCTTATAATTAAAGCATTGACAATAATTTACTAGCTTGTATACTTTTAAAAGTATTATAAAAATAAAATTTCAAGGAGGGATAAAAATGGAAACAAAAGTAGTATGGAACGGAAAAATGCAATTTGTAGGTACTACTCCATCAAATTTCACCATTGTTATGGATGCAGTTCCTGAACATGGAGGAGAGAATAAAGGTCCAGCACCTATGGAGCTTATCCCTGTAGCCCTTGGAGGATGTACTGGAATGGATGTTATCTCTATTTTAAATAAAATGAAAGAAAAAGTGGAACATTTTGAAATGAGAATTACCACAGAAAGAGCTACAGAACATCCTAAGGTTTACACTAAAGTGCATATAGAATATATCTTTAAAGGAGAGAATCTTAACGAGGAAAATATTAAAAAGGCTATAGAGCTTTCTCAAAATAAATATTGTTCAGTATCTGCCATATTAAGAGGAACAGCTGAAGTAACTTATTCTTATAAAATTCTGTAAAATCCCAAAGAAGGGAGTGATAAAACTTAATGGATAATGTAAGAGTAAGAATTGCGCCAAGTCCTACAGGCTATTTACATGTAGGTACAGCACATACCGCTTTGTTTAACTGGCTCTTTGCAAGACATAATAAAGGAACCTTTATTTTAAGAATAGAAGATACGGACCTTGCTAGATCTACAAAAGAATACGAAGAGAACATAATTGAAGGACTAAAATGGTTAGGACTCTATTGGGATGAAGGACCTTATTATCAAACTCAGAGATTAGACCTATATAGAAAATATGCCGATGAACTTCTGAAAAAAGGTCTTGCCTACTATTGCTATTGTACCCCTGAGGAATTAGAAGAAAGAAGAAAAGAAGCCCTTGCTCAGAAAAAACCGCCAAGATATGACAGAAAATGTCTATACCTATCCGACGAAGAGAGAGCAAGATATGAAAGAGAGGGAAGAAAACCTGCCATAAGACTTCTTGTACCAGAAGGAAAGACAGTGTTTAATGACATCATTAGGGGAGAAATAGAGTTTAACAACGAAGATATTGGAGACTTTGTAATTATGAAATCCGATGGAATACCTACTTACAATTTTGCAGTAGTAATTGATGACTACACCATGGGAATAACCCACGTTATAAGAGGAGAAGATCACATATCAAACACTCCAAAACAACTATTTATTTATAACGCTTTTGGTTGGACTCCTCCTGAATTTGCTCATCTTCCGTTACTTCTTGGTCCTGATCGCTCAAAACTATCCAAGAGACATGGTGTAACCTCGGTTACTGAATACAAAAAAATGGGATATCTTCCACAAGCTTTAGTAAACTATCTTGCTCTCTTAGGATGGACCCCTGAAGAGAATAGAGAAATATACACTGTAGAAGAATTGATAGAGCTTTTTGACTTAAGAAGAGTTACTAAGAATCCAGGAATATTTGATGTAACAAAACTTGAGTGGATAAATACTCAACATATAAGAAGATTATCCTTAGAAGAGCTTGCAGATCTCACTTATCCTTTTTTAAAGGAAGCAGAATGGTTTAAAGAAGAGAATTTTAACAAAGAATACTATCTTAAAGTTCTTAGCCTTCTTCAGGAAAGATTAAAAACTCTTGCTCAAATTAAAGAATACGCAGATTACTTCTTTGTAGATGATCTTGACTATGATGTTGAAACAGTAAAGAAAGTATGTAAACATCCTGATACTCCCCTTTATCTTGAAAAAATAAAAGATGTATGGAGTCAGTTAAGCGAATTCACTGCAGAAAACTTAGAAGCATCACTAAAAAAATTGGCTGAAGAGAATCAAATTCCCACAAAGAATCTTGTACATCCAATTCGTGTGGCTTTAACTAATAAAACAGTAGGTCCAGGGCTCTACGAAATTGCCGAAGTACTTGGAAAAGAAAAAACCTTAAAAAGATTAGAAAAATTCATTCAATTCTTAAAAACTCTGTAAATTAAGCTATGATAAGACGCTCTCCTTATAAAGATCTAATGAAGTATGAGAAGATCCTATCAGAAGATTTAGGAGAAGGAGAGCGTCTTTTTCTCCACTACACTTTAATCCAGGCAAAAAGCAACTTAGAAGTTGCAGAAAATTCTGATTATTTTGTTTCTCCTCTACTCTTCTTTTATGGGTTAGTGGCTCTTTCCAAAATTATAATTTTAATTAAGACAAAAACAATTCCAAGAGAAGTACTTCATGGATTAACGGTAAGAATAGCAGGAGAGAAATCTGTAGATTGGACAAAAGATTATGATCCAAGAATTGAGACAGTGCTTGTAAAAGAAAAAGGACTTTTTCCTACTTTTTATAAAACTATCTCTACTTACTCCCTTCCAGAAGGTGAAAAATATACTTTAGGAGATTTATTTTTATTCCTTAACAAGAGAACCTCTTTAGATACTTTAGCTATCCATTACCTAATTCTTTTTCTTCTAAGTATGCTTACCAGGTATGAACCTCAAAAATGGGGATGGGCCTATGAAAAATCCTCATTCTCCCGTGAATTGCAAACCTATTTAAAGATTATAGGTAGAGATGTTTATGATCTTTGGAAAGAGAAAATCAAATTATAGTAATCTTCAAAGAGTTTTCTCAAAAGAGAGATATTGTATAAATCCTGAAAAGATAAGAGCTTTTTATAACTTTCACCAAAATACTTCTCTGCAAGATTAAATGTTGCCTCTTTAACTCTTTTCTTCTCCAAACGATCTAAGAGATATTCAATGTCTTTCTCGGTAACAATATCCCTACCCCATATTTCTTCTATCATGCGTTTTTCTTTATCAGAAGCTTCGGAATACAAATACAAAATAGGATAAGTTTTCTTCTTTCTCCATAAATCCGCAAAGGCATTTTTTCCTGTCTTTTCAGGATCACCCCATATTCCCATAGCATCATCAGCAATCTGGAAGAATAATCCAAAATTTCTGCCTATATCTTGAAAAAGTTTAGAAATCTCTTCTTTATAAGTAGCAGAAAAAGCCCCAAGATAAAAACTCGTAGAGAAAAGCTTAGCAGTTTTTTTGTCTATCATCATTAAGTACTCTTTGAGACTTATATCCTTTCTCTTCTCAAAGGAAATATCTAAATATTGTCCCTCAATGAGCTCCCTTATAGTCTCGGTTAGCTCTTTTAAGGATTTAGAAAGCAAAAGAGGAGATTTAAGGTTAGTGAGTACCTGAAAAACCATATTAAAAAGAAGATCCCCTACATTTATTGCCTGAGCCTCTCCCCATATTTTCCAGACAGTCCACTTTCCATGTCTTTTCTCATCTTGATCTTGAATATCATCATGTACTAAAGAGAAATTATGCAAAAATTCAATAGCAGATCCTATCTCTAATGCGTCATCCAAAACCCCATTCAAGGTCTGATTTACTAAAACACAAAAAAGAGGCCTCAGTCTTTTCCCACGTCTGATGTTTGTAATAGGAATTAGATCTTCATCGACCCATCCCATATGATAGGCTGTAATTAAATGAATAGGAATATTAGTAGAAAACTTAGACCAATTCTCTTGAAGTTTATTCTCTATTATTAATAAAAATTTTTGAATCTCATTTACATCCATAATATCAGATCCCTCAAGAACCTTCTTAATTTTTCATCCTCTAAAGCCTCATTATGGGCAGGAGTAAAACATAATACCTTTCCCTTGCCATAATTATGATACCATCCTGCAATAGACTCTCCGTCAGAAGAGCTAGAATACAGAAAGATATTAGTATTCTCTTTATCGACCTCTACAAAATAATGTTCATCAAAAATTTCAAAACATATTTCCTCATCTTTCTCAGGGTATTTTCCATAGTATTTAACTATCTTCCTCTCAGGATGATATTTGAAATAACCCCTCGTAAGTTCTCTTACATATTTTCCATTTACATTATAAGATGCCAGTCCAGAATGCAAAACGAAAAGTTTTCCACCATTTATGACATAATCTACCAATACGTTTTCAATTCCATCACTCATCCAAACAGGAGAATTCTCACCTTGAGGATTAAGCTTATTTTCTCTCCCTATAATAACTAAATAAGGATTTCTTCTAAGTGATTCTAAAAAGTTTTCATGGGATACATATTCAACCTGGTAAATATCCCTTAAAATAAAGTCCAAAGTCTCTCTAATTTTTTCCTCTGGATGGTAGTAATCTCCAAGAATAGCAAGAACTTTTTTCATCATATTTTAGAAGTTCTCCAGAAGTTCAATTATAAACTTTAATTTTTCAAAGGAGTTAAGATAAGTATATCTTCCTCCTGTGTAATCTCCTTTTTGCACTACCTCAATTCCATGATTTTTAAATCTTTCCACAACCTCATCAGTTCCTTTTACAAAAAAGGCTAAATGATGAACGCCTTCTCCATGCTTATCTAAAAACTCTCTCCAAGTGGATGGATTCTCATCAGGCTCTATAAATTCTATCTCCACATTCTTAAAATTTTTAAAAAATGCAAGCTTTGCCCTAGCAGGAGTAGGATTTCCTCTATATTCTGTGTGAGCCTTCTCATAAATATCAGTAATTATTATCTCTGGTTTTTCTACATTAAAAATTTTCGAAAATTCCTCTACAGCTTTTTCTATATCCTTTACAATAATACCAATTTGAACCACCACATCAGTACCTAAAATCTCATTCGACATCTTTATCACTATCCTCCTTATAAATATATCCCATTCTTAATAATATAATCTTCTACACTCTCAGGGACAAGATATTTTATAGATAACCCTCTTTTTACTCTTTCTCTTATCTCCTTTGCAGATATAGGATAATAGGGAAAATCTAAGAAAAATATTTTATTTTCAAAATTCTTAATAAAGTTCTTTAAATCAGAAGAATAATCTTCTATCCCTCTACTTCCAACTATAATACTAGCTTTTTCAATGATCTTATATGGCTCCTTCCATTTCAAGAAGTCTCTAAAAGCATCATTACCTAAAAGAAGATAAAGTTCATCAAAAGAAAAACACGAGGATAAATCTCTAATAGTATCCACCATATATGAAATACCTTCTCTTTCAAGTTCAATAGGAAGAACCTCAAAACAAGGATTGCTAAGAGTAGCTAAAAGAACCATTTCATACCTTTGTTTTGATGTAGCCAGAGGTGTTTCTCGATGGGGAGGTATCTTATTAGGTATGAAGAAAACTTTATCCAGTTTGAATCTCTCTCTGGCATATTCTGCAAACCAGAGATGTCCATAATGTATGGGATCGAAAGTTCCTCCTAAAATACCTATTTTCATTCTAAAATCTCCAATGAATTAGTTTTTGCATTGTATTTAAATATATAATCTCCTATTTTTATTTTCTCACCATCTTTCACTTTAGCTCTGTTTATTAATTTTATTATACCTCGTCTCTTGATATAGTTTGAAAAATAAGAAAAGGCTTGAGGGTTATATAAATCAAGTTTATTAGCAAGGCTTTCTGTCTTCTTATCCTTTAATATCCAAAGATCTTTTTCCCTTATAACCTCTGGAATTTCTTCTGTCTCTACCCTACCTTCCTTTGTTTCTTGTATTTCTTTATCCACTTCAACCACTGGAATGCTTTCCTTTCTCTCTCTTACATATTTCTCCATGAGTTCTAAAAGTTTGTCTATGTTAATACCTTCTTTAGCTGATATAAAAACATACGGAACCCCCTCATTTTTTAACCATTTTTCTATCTCAGGAAGCCTCTCTTGAGCCTCTGGAAGATCTATTTTGTTAATTGCTATTATTCTTGGTTTCTCTAAAAGCTTTGGACTATAAAGGTATAACTCTTTCTTTAAGATCTCGTAAGCCTTTTGTGGAGGGGTTACTAAATCTGCAGCATCAATTACAAAAACCAATACCAAAGTTCTTTCTATATGTCTTAAGAACTCGTCCCCCATTCCTTTGTTTTCATGGGCTCCCTCTATAAGCCCTGGTATATCAGCAACAGTGAAAGTAATGTCTTCTCTTTCTACCACACCTAAGTTAGGAGTTTTTGTAGTGAAGGGATATGGAGCTATCTCCGGATTTGCATTAGAAATTTTTGAAAGAAGAGTAGATTTACCAGCATTAGGAAGTCCTACAAGGCCTACATCAGCAAGAAGTTTTAATTCAAGATAAAGCCACCTTTCTTCTCCTTTTTCTCCCTTTTCAGCAAAATAAGGGGCTTGACGGGTAGAGGTAGCAAAATGAGTATTACCTCTTCCCCCTTTTCCCCCACGTGCTACTACAACCCTTTGCCCATGACTCACTAAATCTGCAATTAGTTCTCCTGTCTCAGCATCAAAAATCAAAGTCCCCGTAGGGACTTTGATAATAAGATCTTCTCCATCTTTTCCTTTTTGATTTTTCCCTTTGCCGTGTTCTCCTCTCTCAGCGTAATAATGCCTTTTATAATGAAAATCAAGAAGAGTATCTAAATTTTCATCGGCTTCGATTATTACATCTCCACCCTTGCCTCCATCACCACCTGCAGGACCACCTCTTGGTACAAATTTCTCCCTTCTAAAAGCTACACACCCATTACCCCCATCTCCAGCTTTTACATATATCTTTGCTCTATCAATAAACATCGACTAATCTATTGAATAGGAAGTACGTTTACGTATTTTTTACCGTGTTTTATAGAGAATTTTACTATTCCAGGTTTTAGAGCATAAAGAGTAAAGTCTCTACCAAGCCCTACATTTATACCAGGATAAATTTTTGTACCTCTCTGCCTTACAAGAATATTACCTGCATCTACTATTTGCCCTTCAAATCTTTTAACACCCAAGTACTTAGGATTACTATCTCTTCCGTTCCTACTTGCACCACCTGATTTCTTGTGAGCCATAAAATTTCACCTCCTTTTCTCCTTACTGAGGTAGAACTATTTCTTTAACAGAGAGTTGAGTGTAAGGTTGTCTGTGGCCATACTTTCTTCTATAATGCTTCTTTCTCTTGAATTTGAAAACAATCACTTTAGGATACTTATCTTGTTTAACCACTTCTGCTATAACTTTTGCTCCTTCTACATAAGGCTGACCAATAAGCACTTCATCATCCTTTCCTACTAAAAGTACCTTATCTAAAACCACTTCATCACCAACATTTGCTTGTAATTTCTCCACTCTTACAGTACTTCCAACACTTAATTTGTATTGCTTTCCTCCTGTCTCTACTACCACAAACATTTTCTAACAACCTCCTATAATATCTAAGGAATAATTTTTAAAATTTAATCAACACTACAATTTATCACTTTATCACTGCTTTTGTCAAGCATTAATAAAAAAATAAGAGGAAATTCTATAAGATTGACACTTATAAAATAGAGCATTATACTTTACTGTTGGTTTAATATAGTGCATATATTTTGCATAATATCAAAAATAGGAGGTCTTCCATGAGTAAGGTTGCTATAACAAGAACAAATGAAGACCTATATAAATCAGTAGGTGATGCTATTGATTTAATAGGTGGAATAGGAAAATATGTAAAAAAAGGAGACACAGTTTTAATAAAACCTAACGCCTTTATCAATAAGGAAGAAAAAGGATTTATATCTGATCCTAAAGTTGTGCTATCCCTTGCTAAGCTTTGTAAAGAGCAAGGAGCAAAAGAGGTATATATTGGAGAGAGAACCCCTACAGTCTTCAAGTGGTATAAAAAAGAAGATATAAACTTTGCAAAAATAGTATGTTTTGATGATCCTCCTCATAACTTAAGGACTTTACCTGAAGCAGAAGTAATCAAATCTGCCGTACCTATTCCTAAAATCGTAGAAGAATGTGATGTTTTTATAAATGTTCCTGGCCTAAGATTCCATGCCTTAACCATAATCTCAAATGGAATGAAAAATATGATGGGAATCATGCCCAAAGAAACCACTTTATTGATACATGTGTCAGGATTGGAAGATGCTATAGTGGACTTAAATCGATTTAGAAAAAGCGATCTTGTGGTAACTACAGCTATACATACTCTTGTTGGAAACTTTCCTGTCAGTGGTTACGGTATAGAAAGTAATACTTTAATTGTAGGAGATAACGTGGTCGCTGTAGATGCAATAGCTGCTAAGATATTAAAGGTAGATCCTTATGAAATAAGACATTTAACCCTTGCTAATAAATTAGGTCTTGGCCCTATAGATCTCCCTGAGATAGAACTATCAGGAGTGCCTATAGAATCTCTTGAATGGCGGGAGAAAATTGTAAGGCCAGTATTAGACTACGAAGAATTCAGGGATAAAATTAATATCATTGATCCATCGAAAAACTGCTTAGGTTGTAAAAGAGCAATGGCAAGTGGAATTGCAGGTATTTTTGAAGAAAACCCTAAGGCTGATTTAAAAGATATAACTCTAGTAATTGGTCCTGTAGAAGAGCTTAATAAACATAAACTTACAGATAAAATAATACTTTTTGGTAATTGTACTTTCCCATATAAAGATAAAGGACTATATGTACAAGGATGTCCCCCAAGAGCTAATATGGCTAAACAAGCTATAAAGAAAATTATGGAAGATAAATAATCTTATTCTCATCTGCAGATTCTCTTGCTTTAAGAGCTATCTCCGTGGCATAAAAAGACTCCTCTGCTGTAACCATACAGCTTCCTTCTCCTTTTATATCTTTCAAAAAGTCTACAAATATATTTCCTCCATCTTCAAGAGGAATCTCCTGCCCACTATAGTCTTTATTGATTAGAAACACTTTATTGAATATAACATCTATCACGCCCTTAGTTCCCACAATTCTCATCCGATCATCATCATGAGATGGAGCATTCTCAGGACGTAAATAATCTATACTTAAAGAGGCAAAGATTTCATCTTCCAAAGTAAAATGACAAAGAGCTGTTACTTCAAGATCTCCATGATCTTTATTATATTTTCTTGAATGAGTTGCATATATGCTCTTAAATTTTTTATGAGTAAACCAATAAATCCAGTCTATGGCATGAATACCTACCCAAGGAATAGTTCCCCCATAACTTTCTCTTTGCTTATAAAATTCCTCTCTTTTACCTAATTTATAAGATTTTTGAGTATTTATTAATCTTATCTCTCCTATAGCTCCACTTTCTACAAGTTTATGGGCAGTAAAAAACCAAGGTCTATATCTTATACCAAACATAGCGCAGAGTCTTTTTCCAGAATTCTCATAAACTTTCCTCAATTTTTCTAAATCTTCTAATGTAGTAGCCAGAGGCTTTTCTGTGAAAACATGACAGCCATAACTTAATGCTTTAATATTTACCTTAGCTATATCTCCAAAATGGCAAGCTACCACCGCAATATCTGGAGAAAGCTCTTTTAACATTAATTCATAATCATCATAGATTTTACCCTTAAAATTATCCCTAAGCATACTCAAAACTTTGTCCATACTCTCCCCTTCAGAGCCAGGAGCAACCCCCACTATCTCACAATCCTTCGCAGCTTTTATTCCTTCAATTGCATATCCCACATGTCCTGAGGAGCCAATTATACATACTTTCATGTCTTTATTATCCTCCTACCTTTTAAAATCAAGTTTATTATAACAAAAAGCAAGTTATTGAAAATTATGCTTTTTTTTGATAGAATACTTGACGGAGAATGTAAGGTGAATTTTGTACCTTGAAATTGTTGACAAAACAAGATAAATATAGTATATAAAAATACTCGTGTGAGCCGCTAGCTCAGTCGGTAGAGCACCTGACTTTTAATCAGGGGGTCACAGGTTCGATTCCTGTGCGGCTCACCAGATAAGATGCCCTCATCGTCTAGCCCGGCCTAGGACACCGCTCTTTCAAGGCGGTGACGGGGGTTCGAATCCCCCTGAGGGCGCCATAAGTGGGCGGATAGCTCAGTGGTTAGAGCGCCTGCCTTACAAGCAGGAGGTCGTAGGTTCAAGTCCTGCTCCGCCCACCACTAAAAATGTGATATAATAAATAATGCGGGGTCGTGGTGTAGCCCGGTTTAACACACCTGCCTGTCACGCAGGAGATCGCGGGTTCGAATCCCGTCGACCCCGCCAAAAAAGTAAAATCTTAGTTTTAATGAATTTACTCTTCATTTTTTAATTTATATACTTAGCCTATTAAACTATGTTTTCTATATTACGATAAGGTATTTTTAACCTTGTACTCTTCACTTAAACTCTCATTCTTACAAATCACACATCAATTCCCTTTGATCGACTAAAACTACAGCATAAATAATCTCCTCTTGAACTCGCTTGATTATATAGAGGTCTAAAGTTTAAAAAATTAAAGGAATAAATTGAGATGCATACATTTACCTTAGAGTGAAAAATAAGAGTTTTCAAGAACAAATTTGACTTAAAGTATTAATTAAAGCTATAATTACTTTGAAACGTTGGGGCCGGTGTAGCTCAGTGGCAGAGCAGCCGATTCGTAATCGGCTTGTCGCCGGTTCGAGTCCGGCCTCCGGCTCCAATTGGAAAGAACTTAAGAGGTGTATTATACATGAAAGAAATTGGTCAAGTCATTGAGAAAAATGGAAAGATTTTAAAAATAAAGTTTAGCTCTTCAGAAGCATGCCATAGTTGTGGTTTATGCAAAGTAGACGAAGATAATTTAACCCTCAATGCTATAGATGAATGCAATGCTAATTTAGGAGACTTTGTGGTAGTGGAAGTAGAAAGAAAAGACTTCTTCCAAGCTACTTTTTTAATATATTTGTTCCCTTTAATTGCCTTTATTCTTGGAGTTATATTAGGATACTTAACTGGAGAAAGATATAATTTTGATCCACAGCTTTTAGGCTTTATAATAGGTTTACTCTTTACTCTCATGAGTTATCCTTTAATAAGGCTTATCTATAAGCGGCTTTCCAAAAAACAAAAATTTATTCCCGTGGCAAAAAAAATTGTTTAAAGAATTTACTCCCCCACAAGGGTATAAAGTACTAAAAGTAGCTCCTAATTACATAATAGGAGAACTTATATATAATTTGCTGTTAACCGAAGGTTTCCACCCCCAGATAATTTCCTCTGCTTTTCCCTATACAGATCCTGTTTACATGGGAAGAGGATTACCCGTCTACATCATAATTCCTGAGGAAGAATTTGAAGAAGCTCAAAAACTACTTGAAAGTCAAAATTTTGAAGAATAGGGGTGATTAAGAGTGGAGAATCTCGTAGAAAAGCTTAAAAAAGCTAAAGAATCGACTTATATTCTATCACTCTTAAATACTAACGAAAAGAATGAAGCTTTACGCGCTATAGCAAATAATATAGAGAAAAACATAGATAAGATCATAAAAGAAAATGAAAAAGATATTAAGAGAGGGGAAGAAAAAGGTTTAAGTAAAGCAATTCTTGATAGAATACTCCTTAACGAAAAAAGACTTAAAGATATAGTAAAGAGTATAGAAGATGTTATAAAACTTCCAGATCCTGTAGGAGAAATAGTGTCCATGCAAAAAAGACCCAATGGAATTCTTGTAGGACAAATGAGAGTACCTATTGGAGTTATTGCTATAATCTATGAGGCACGGCCAAATGTTACTGTTGATGCTACTATTCTTGCCTTGAAATCAGGAAATGCTATTGTTTTAAGAGGAAGTTCTGACGCCTTGAACTCAAATATTATTCTTACAAACATTATGAAAGAAGCTCTATCAAATACAAAAATTCCTCAAGATGCAGTCCAAATAATTGAATCTCCAGAACATTCTGTAGTAGAAGAGCTTCTACAAATGACTGATTATATTGATGTAGCCATACCTAGAGGAAGTGCAAAATTCATCAAACATGTCATGAATATTTCTAAAGTCCCTGTAATTGAGACTGGAGCTGGAAATAACCATATCTATGTGGAAGAAGATGCAGACTTTGAAATGGCAAGAAAGATAATAATAAATGCAAAAGTTCAACGTCCTTCAGTATGCAATGCTATTGAAAAACTACTAGTACACAAAAATATTGCAGAAGAATTTTTACCAGTAATAGTAAAGGATTTGAGAGAATACAACGTAGAGATAAGAGGATGTGAAAAAACATTAAAAATCGTAAAAGATGCCATACCTGCTACTGAGGAGGATTGGTATACGGAGTACTTGGATTACATAATTGCCATAAAAGTTGTGGATTCTATCGATGAGGCCATTGCGCACATCAATAAATACAACACCAAACATTCAGAAGCAATTATTACAAAAGACTATCATAAGGCATTAAAATTTTTAAGAATGGTGGATGCTGCAGCTGTATATGTAAATGCTTCTACAAGATTCACTGATGGAGGAGAATTCGGTTTAGGTGCGGAAATAGGAATATCTACTCAGAAATTACATGCAAGAGGCCCTATGGGACTAAAAGAATTAACTACAACAAAATATGTAATCTTTGGAGAGGGGCAAATACGCGAATAAGGAGGACCCTTTATGATACTAGGAATAATTGGTGGAGGAATGATGGGGGAAGCAATACTTGCTGGAATAATTGAGAGCAATTTCCTAAAAAAAGATGAAATAATAGTGTCAGAGAAGATAGAAAAAAGAAAAGATCATTTAAGAGAAAAGTATAATGTAGAAGTTACTACAGATAACAAATCTCTTGCTCAAAAGGTTAAATATATTCTTATTGCTGTAAAACCTCAGAATATAAAAGAAGTCTTAAAAGAGATTAGTCCTTATGTAGATGAAAGCAAAACCATAATTTCAATTGCCGCAGGGGTTAAAATATCTCTAATAAAAAAATACTTAAATAATTCCAGATGTGTTATAAGAGTAATGCCTAATCTATCTTGCACTATAAAAAAAGGTGTTATTGCTTTAACTTTCGATAAATATGAAAAAGAAGACGTGGAATTTGTAAAAAATCTATTTTCTACCATAGGTGATGTTTGGATTATTGAAGAGAAATATTTTAATACTATAACAGCATTAACTGGAAGTGGTCCTGCGTTTGTTTCTACAATTTTACAAGGATTTACCTTAGCAGGTGTAAAAGGAGGAATCCCCTACGATACTTCAAAAGAGATGGTGTTAAAGCTTTTTGAAGGTGTAATTGAATACATAAAAGAGAAAAATTTATCTTTTGAAGATGTTATAAAAATGACAAGTTCTCCAGCTGGTACAACTATTATGGGTTTAGAAGTACTTTATAAAGAAGGAGTAACGGGAATAATTATGGAAGCAATAACGTCAGCTAAATTGAGAGGCGAAGAAATAAGCAAAAATTTAGAGGAGGGAGAATTATGAATAGAGAAAAGGGAGTATGGCAAGTTTTATTGATTATATTTATATTGGGAGCCCTGATAGGAGGTTTTATTGGAAGCGTAGGAGGCTATTATTTTTTACATAAAAATTCTTTTGCATCAAGTGAAACGAAAATAAACAATGTAGTTCCTACCCAAGAGGTATATATACCAAGTTCTCTTGGAGCCTTTGAAAAGGACATTGTCACGGTAATTAAGAAATCAATGCCTGCAGTGGTAAATATAAGTACCATAACCTTAGTTGAGGATTTCTTTTTTGGAGTATACCCATCTTCAGGGGTAGGTTCAGGATTCATTATCGATCCTAAGGGATATATCTTGACCAATTACCATGTAGTAGAAGGAGCAAAAAAAATTGATGTAACCTTATCTGAAGGAAAAAAATACCCAGGAAGAGTAGTTGGATATGATAAGAGATCTGACCTTGCGGTAATAAAGATTGATGCCGAAAATCTACCAGCATTACCTTTGGGAGACTCCGATAAATTAGAACCTGGTCAATTTGCTATAGCAATTGGAAACCCATATGGGCTAAACAGAACAGTAACCCTTGGCATTGTGAGTGCTCTTAATAGGACTATTGTAGAACCCAACGGTGTAAGACTTGAAAATCTTATTCAGACTGATGCAGCAATTAACCCTGGAAACAGTGGAGGTCCACTAATAAATATCAAAGGTGAGGTCATTGGAATAAACACAGCCATAAAAAGCGATGCCCAAGGAATTGGATTTGCTATTCCTATAAACAAGGCAAAACAAATTGCAGATAAGCTGATAAAAGAAGGAAAAATAACTTATCCATGGATAGGAATACGTGGATATGCTATTACTCCTGATATGCTTGATTATATTAAATTTCCAGTAAATAAAGGTGTTGTAATAGCCGAAGTAGTACCTGGGAGTCCAGCAGACAAAGCAGGACTAAAAGGAGGAAACAGAGTCATATATGTGGATAGTACCCAAATTATCGTAGGTGGAGATATCATCACTAAAATCGATGGAAAACCTGTAGAAAGTATGGAAGAACTGAGAGCAGAAATTCAAAAGAGAAAGGTTGGAGATACTGTAGTCCTTACATACATAAGAGGTGGAAAAGAATATACTGTAAAAGTAAAATTAGAGGCAATGCCTGAAGATTTAAGTGGATAAAATTGAACATTAAAATTATAGTAATAGGGAAGATAAGAAACGAATTCATAAAGGCAGGAGTCAATGAGTATCTGAAAAGACTCCTGCCTTTTATAAATATAAAAATTGAATTCTTACCAAGTTTCTCAGAACTCTCCGAAAAAATAGCTCTATTAAAGGAAGAAGAAATTATTCTTAAAAACCTAAGAAATGGTGAATTTATAATCACATTAGACAAAGATGGAGAGAAGATATCTTCTGAGGAATTTTCAAAAAAGCTTTTTAAACTTCCAATCTCACAAAATTCACAGATCACCTTTATAATTGGGGGCATATACGGAGTATCAGAAAAGATTAAACAGAGCTCAAATTTTATTCTATCCTTATCTTCTATGACTTTTACCCACGAATTTGCTCTTTTAATCTTGTTAGAACAAATCTACCGAGCCCTTAAGATACAGAGAAATGAACCTTATCACTATTGATTATCGCTTTTTATTTAAAAGATAAATACCAATTATAAGAAAGATAATATTCCCTAACCAAGCGCCTAAAAAATAAGAAACAATGCCTGCCTTTGCAAGAGATCTTCCTATAGAGAAAAGAACATAATATACAAAAATAGATATAACACTTAAACCAAAACTTAGTGATCTTCCTCCCCTTCCCATATTCAATCCAAGACCAAGAGCAAGAATTGCAAATATAGGACAAGTAAATGGCAATGCAATTCTAATATGAAATTCAGTCTTCAAATTGTTCAAATTTAATCCTGTACCCTCTAAGAGTCTAATTTGATCTATTATCTCAAATATGCTCATCTCCTCTATAGGTTTTGAGGATGGAACTAATTGATAAGGATTTCTATCTAACACCACTTTGTATTCTTTAAATCTTCCTTGGAAAATCATATCTCCTTCCTTATTTAAGGAATAAACCTCTCCATCCATAAAAGTCCAACCTTTAATCTCATCCCACGTTGCTTTTTTGGCATATATTATTAATTTAATATTTCCTCTCTCAAGGAGTTCTATTAAAAGAATCTCTTCAAATCTCTTATTCTTAGGATCAACTTTCCTAAAGAAATAAAAATTATTATTTTCATTAAAAAACACATTTTCTCTACTTTGTACAGCAATGTTATTGTAAGATTTACTTAACAAAAACTTTTCCCTTTCATAGGCTTTAGGAGCAACAAATTCGTTCACGTAAAACATAATTAATTGGACAGAAAAAGAAAATACAAGTATAGCAGGCAAAAAATACTTTATAGATGCTCCAGAAGCTTTCATTGCCATTATCTCGCCATGTTCACTAAACTGCCCTATAACATAAACTACTGCAAGGAATATTGCCATAGGAAAAGTATAAGTTAAATAAGGAGGAATCTTAGTTAAAAAAAGCTCAAAAGCAACCTTTAAAGGGATAGATCTTGCAACTACAAGATCCATTATAATGAAAAGAGGAGAAACCAGTAGGATTGTGGTAAAAAGTAATAACCCTACAAAAAAAACAGGTATAAAATTTTGGAGAAAATATTTAGAAATTATCTTCATAATTTTTAAACTGGACTGTCAAGAATTACAATTGTCGCACCCTCTCCCCCTTCATTAGGAGGAGCAAGATAATATTCCTTTACATAGGGTACTTTAGATAAATATTCATGAACTGCATTTCTTAATTTACCAGTACCTTTCCCATGAACTATTCTCACTCTTTTTAATCCTGCCAAAAAGGCTTTTTCAAGATACTTCTTAACCTCTTCTAACCCTTCATCTACAGTCATCATTCTTATACTTATCTCCCTGGGTACATCTTCCTGATTTACCCTTTCAACTTTAACATAAGAAGGAACTGATATCTCTTCTTTCAATGAGGGAGCAAGCTCTGCCCATGGAACATTTATCTTCAAAAGCCCTACTTGTACTAAAGCAGTCTTTTTCTCATTATCCACATCAATCACATAACCCTCTTTTTTCGTAGATCTTAACAGTACCCTATCACCTATATGAGGAATATAGGTTAAGTTCTCAGGCTCTCTTTTTTCCTCTATAGTTAATTCTTTTCTAAGGTTTCTTAATTCCTCCTGCAAACTCTGTGCATCTTTCATAGTTAAGCTTTCTTCTTGCAGTTTTCTTATAATTTCCCTAATTTTACCCTCCACCTTTGATATATCCCTGAATAATTCCTCCTTATATTTAGCCTTCAACTGCGCTTTTTCTTTTTCCAACATTTCCTTTTCCTCTTGAATCTTTCTTTTTTCCTCCTGCAAATCTCTCTTTAACTTATTAATCTTTTCAATCTCTTCCTCATATCTTCTCCTATCCCTCTGAAGTTCTCCTATTACTTCTTCTAGTTTTATCTCATCTTCGGATAGTAAGCTTAGAGATCTATCAAGAATTTTTCTAGGAAGACCTAACCTTTTGGATATCAATATAGCATTACTTTTTCCAGGAATCCCCATGACTACTTTATACAAGGGTTTTAAGGAAATCTCATCAAATTCCATAGAAGCATTCTCCATACCTGGATATTTAGAAGCAATCACCTTTAACTGAGGAAAATGAGTAGCAATAACATTTATAGTTCCTTTTTCATGAAAATATTCTAAAAGAGCTACAGCAAGAGCTGCACCCTCTTGAGGATCAGTTCCAGCACCTAATTCATCTATAAGAATAAGTACTCTTTTATCTCCCGTTCTTTCCAAATAATCTATAAAAGAGATGATATTTGTCATATGAGAGGAAAAAGTACTTAAATTTTGTTCAATACTTTGTTCATCTCCTATGTCAGCAAATACTTGATTGAAAATACCTAAAACTGTACCTTCCTTAGCAGGTACAGGAATTCCAGCCTGATTCAAAAGAACAAAAAGTCCAATAGTCTTTAAGGTTACAGTCTTTCCACCAGTATTGGGACCTGTGATCACAAGAGTATTAAAAGTGCGACCTACCTCAAGACTAATAGGTACCGCCTTTTCTCCAAGAAAAGGGTGCCTTGCTTCTCTTAATATTATTAAAGGCTTCTCTTTTTCAAGAATAGGAGTAATAGCCTTATGCTTTTCTGCCCATTTTATCTTTGCATAAACAAAGTCAAGCTCAAAGGAAGTTCTTAAATTTTCTAATATTTCCTCTTTATAACTAAGCAATATGGAAGTAAGCCTTGTTAGTATTCGCTCAATTTCTCTTTTTTCCTCACTCTCAAGTAGAGCTATTTGATTGTTTAACTCCACAATTACTTGAGGTTCTACATAAACAGTAAGGCCAGATGTGGACTGATCATGTACAATCCCTTGAATCTTTCCTCTAAACTCCTGCCTTATAGGAACTACATATCTTCCATGCCTTATAGTTATTATTTGATCTTGTAAATAACTTCGCCATTCTTTTTGAATTATATTCTCCAAAGTCTCTTTTATTTTTTGATTAAGTCTCTCCTTCTTTTGCCTTATCTGCTTAAGTTCAGGAGAGGCAGAATCTACCACCTCTCCATCTTGAATACACCTCCTTATTTGAATGTAAAGGTCATGAAGGTTGTGTAAAGTATTCCTCCATAAATTAGGTGCTATCTTTCTAACTTTTTCTTGGTAATCTCTTAATTTGCTCCATATTTCTATAGTTCTTACTATTTCTTCAAATTCATCGGGATATACAATACCACCCTTTTCGGCCTTATCAATATAAATCTCCAGATTTTTAATCCCCGAAAAAGAAGGATATCCAAAAGAGGATACAGTTTTAAAAGCCTCATCATTTAACAGATGCCATCTTTCTATAATCTGATAATCAGTTATAGGCCTCAGAGAACGGATTCTTATCTTACCGCCTTCTGTTTCAGCCTTTTTTTCTATCTCATCTATTATTTTCTCCCACTCAAGGGTTTTTAATGCCTTCTCCATTACTTCTGTCTCAGATAGACTCCTTTTTCAGATAATTTGATTAGTACCTTATTAATTATCTCATCTACTTCCTTATCCTCAAGAGTATGATCTTCAGCAAGGAAGAAGAGAGAAAAAGTTATACTCTTGTATCCTTTTTCAATCTTTTCACCCTGATATAAATCAAAGATTCTCAGCCATTTTAATAATTCACCTGAAGTCTCAAGAATATCTTTTTCCACATTTTCTACTGGCATATCTTCAGGAATGATTAAAGCAAGATCTCTTCTTATTCCAGGATATATAGGAAGAGGCTTATATTTAGGCTTTGGACTCTCAAAATTTAACTTATCTAGGTTAATTTCTGCAAAATATACTCTCTCTCTTATATCTAAATTTTGAGTTATCCAGGGATTAACTTCTCCCATAAATCCTACAATTTCATCTCTAAAGGCAATATAACTTTGTTTAGAAGGATGCATAAACTCAAAATTACTCTTCTTAAAAGTAGGTTCTTCTTTCCATATCCTCTCAAAAATGGTTTCAACAATACCCTTGAGATCATAAAAATCTACTTTTCTTATCTCATAAGGAACACTCCAAGGATCTTTATAAGCCTCACCAGTCATAAGTATTCCTAAGTGTTTCTCTTCTATATATTCATCCTTTCCCTTATAAAAAACTTTTCCAATCTCGTAAACAAAAACATCCTTTTGTTGCCTATTACTGTTCACCTGAGCAACATTCAATAAAGAAGGTAAAAGCGATGTTCTTAATACACTATTTTCCTCACTTAAGGGATTAGAAATTTGAATAAAGAGATTAAATGGCTCTGTATTTAAAATACCAGCCTTTTCTAAATCTTTAACTGACATAAAACTGTAATTTATAGCTTCGTACAAACCTAAACTTGGTAAAGTCTCCCTAATTCTTCTTTCTATAATCTCTTCTGTTAATGGAGGATCTACAATATGCCCTTTCTGAAGAGGAACTGAAGGTATGTTATTGTACCCATAAAATCTTGCAACTTCTTCAATAAGATCTATTTCCTCCTTTATATCCTGTCTATAAGAAGGAACTTCTATTTCAAGAACAGGATTTCTTGATTTTATATCAAATCCAATTTTTGAGAGAATTCTTACAATCTCGTCTTCTTTTAAATTAGTTCCAAGAATTTTGTTGACCCTTTCTGGGCGTAAAAATACCTTTGTTAAGCTTGGTAATCCCTTATTAATATCAATTTTATCTTTTGCGATATCTCCTCCTGCGACTAATCTTATCATCTCAGCAGCATAATCAAGAATATCTGCTGTTCTATGAATATCTACATTTCTTTCAAATCTTAACGATGCGTCAGTACGAATACCAAGTTTTCTTGCACTTCTTCGTATATTAACGGGAGAAAAATATGCTGCTTCAAGAAGAACGTTCTTAGTATTATCGTTTATTTCAGTATCTTTACCTCCCATTATTCCACCTATTCCTACCGCCCTTTCTGCATCTGCTATTACAAGTATGTCATTATCTAATATCTTCTCTTCACCATTTATTAGAACTATTTTTTCGCCTTCTTTTGCTCTCCTAACAATTAATTTACCACCCTTTAAAAGATCAAAATCATAAGCATGAAGAGGTTGACCCGTCTCAAGCATTATAAAATTAGTAATGTCAACCACATTATTTATAGATCTCAAACCAACTCTTTCAAGTCTCCATCTTAACCATAGAGGCGATGGACCAATTTTTACATCTTTTATAAATCTCAAAGTAAACCTTGGACATAAGTCAAAATCAAGCACCTCGCAAGAAGCAAAATCCTTTATACTAATATCGTCCTTCTCTTGGGCCTTTTTAAATTCAAATTTCAAAGGAACCCCAAAATATCCTGAAATTTCCCTAGCTATCCCTAAATAGCTTAGACAGTCTCCTCTATTTGAAGGAACTTCAACATCTATTAAGAAGTCACCTTTTCCAAAATAGGTATCAAAGGTAGAACCAATCTTAAAATCTTCGGGAAGGATCATAATACCTTCCTTATCTTCAGAAAACTCTAATTCATACTCAGAACAGAGCATACCTTCAGACTTTATTCCATTAAACTCTCTTATTCCTATTACCTCTCCTAATATTTCTACCCCTGGTAAAGCCACAGGTACTTTTGCTCCCACAAAAACATTTTTTGCTCCTGTTACAATGTTTAGTAATTTTTCTCCTACATCTACCTTGCATATCAAAAGATTTTCAGAATGAGGATGCTTTTCAATAGATTTAATTTCCCCAATTATGATTTTATCCCAATTTGCTCCTATACTTTTTTGAATAGTACCATAAAGACCAAGATTTCTTAAAGCATTTATAACTTCTTTAACTGGAATTTCCTCTTCTAAATAATCCATTAACCATCTATATGAGACTAACATTTTATACCCCCTTTAGAATTGTTTTAGAAATCTTATGTCATTTTCATAGAAAAGCCTTATATCATCAATACCATAGATTTGCATTGCTATCCTATCGGGCCCCATACCAAAGGCAAAGCCCGTATATTTTTCTGGATCAATTCCTACAATTCTAAATACCTCTGGATGAACCATGCCACATCCAAGAATTTCTAAGACTCCCGAATATCCACAGGCCTTACACCCAACACCCTTACAAACACCACATTCTACGTACATCTCTGCACTTGGTTCTGTAAATGGGAAATAACTAGGTATAAAATAAACTTTTCTCTCTTTACCAAACAATCTATGAGCAAAAATAGTAAGAACTCCCTTTAACTCAGCAAAAGTTATATCAGTATCCACCGCAAGCCCTTCAATTTGATGGAACATTGGACTGTGAGTCGCATCAGGCATATCTCTTCTATAACATTTTCCTGGAGCCACAACCCTAAGAGGAGGTTTCTTTTTTTCCATAACTCTTATTTGTACAGGAGAGGTTTGAGTCCTTAATAAGTGCTCTTTATCTATATAAAAAGAATCATGAGATTCTCTCACAGGATGATCACTAGGAATATTTAGAGCAGTAAAATTATAATAATCAGTCTCAAGCTCTGGTCCATAAACTACTTGAAAACCCATCTCTTTAAAAACTGTAACTATTTCTTCTATAACCTGATTTATAGGATGAATCCTTCCGAGAATCTTCCGTCTTCCTGGCAAAGTTATATCAATTTTTTCCCCCTCAAGTTTTTTCTGTAATGTCAAATATTTTAATTCTCTTTCTTTATTTTCATATAAAGTCTCAAGTTCTTCCTTCCACTCATTAGCAAGTCTTCCCCATTTGGCTCTTTCTTCTTGAGGCATTTTACCTATAGATCTCAAGATTTGAGTTAGAAAACCCTGCTTTCCTAAATAAATCCTTTTAACCTCTTCTAGCTCATTTAAACTCTGAGCTTTTAAGATTTTATCCTTCGCTTCCTTAAATTTTTCAGTATACTCTTCGCTCATCCTTTATTCCTCCTTCGTAATATATCTTTGTCTTTGAGCTTCAAAAAGGAAAACCGAGGCTGCAACAGAAACATTTAATGAGTCCACACCCTTTCTCAGAGGAATTCTTAATAATATAGGATTTAAATCTAAATACTTCTCTTTTTTAATTCCCCATGCCTCATTTCCAAGAATAAGGACAAAACTTTCTTTAAAATTTTCCTCAAAATATAGCTTACTACCTTTAGGATCCGCAATAACTATTTTCCAATCCTTAAAAAATTCTACAAAAGTTTTATCATCTGAAATCCATATAGGAACCCTAAAGATAGAACCTGTTGAAGCCCTTATAACCTTATAATTGTAAGGATCAACCGTATTCTCGCTAAGAATAAAGGCATCTACACCAACACCATCGGCTACTCTAATAATGGTTCCCAAATTTCCAGGATCTTGTATATCATCGGAATAAAGCACTATTTTATTATCTTTATTTTTCAAAATCTCCCACTTAGGAGATAAAAATAATGGAAACACCCCCATAATTCCCGGGGGTGTTTCCATAAGAGAGATCTTATTCATTAAGTTATCTTCTACAATATATAAATCGCAAGAAGAAAATTTTTCTAAGATTTCTTCTCTTTTTTTATTCCATAAACTTTTTGAGATTATTAATTTTTCAATGGAAATCCCATTTTCTTTAGCATCCTGTATCAATCTCCAGCCTTCTACTAGACATTTATTTAATTTTTTTCTCTTATTCTTATCATGGAGCTTTATTACTTCTTTTATTACTTCATTAGAAGGACTGGAGATAAATTTCATCTCATCTTACTTTGTTCACCAATGCCTCGAAGGCTTTAGGCTCATTTACACATAAATCTGCAAGAACTTTTCTATTAAGTTTTATGTTTGCCTTTCTAAGTAATCCCATAAACTTACTATAGGATAAACCATAATTTCTCAAAGCTGCATTTATTCTTACAATCCAAAGTCTTCTAAATTCTCTTTTCTTTCTTCTTCTGTCTATATAAGCACGATATAATGCTTTAATTACAGATTGGTTTGCAATTTTAAAAATCCTGCTTCTTCTTCCTTTGTATCCTTTTGCTAATTTTAATACCTTCTTATGTCTCTTTCTTGTTATTGTTCCACCCTTTACTCTCATCTCTCATCTCTCCCTATCTTATAGATTGTATGGAAGCATTCTTTCAACCTTCCAGCGATCTACACTTTTAATTTCACCAGGAATATCAAGTCTTCTTTTTCTTGCCTTTGACTTTTTACTTAAATTATGCCTTTTACCAGCCTTCTTGTGCAAAATTTTACCAGTCGCAGTAACTTTAAATCTTTTTGCAGCAGAAGATCTTGTCTTTAATTTACTCATTTTTTACCTCCTCTAATACAGCTTTTTTTGTAGAAGTTTTCTTTCCTGGAACCAACATAGTAATTAAAGAAGAACCAACTTGCTGTCCTTTCTTTTCAGCTGTGCCTAAATCAGATATGTCTTGCAAAATTCTTTCTAAAAGTTTATCACCCCATTCATTATAAATCAATTGCCTTCCTTTAAAAAGTATAATTAAACGTACTTTATATCCTTTTTCAAGAAATTCTCTTATTTTTCTAAGCTTAACCTGATAATCATGTTCTTCAATATTAGGTCTTATCTTTATCTCTTTGACCTCTGATGCTATCTTTTGATTTTTCTTTGCTTCCTTTTCTTTTCTTGCAAGTTCATATTTAAATTTACCAAAATCCATTATTCTACATACAGGAGGATTAGCATTTGGAGCTACTTCCACCAAGTCTAAGTTTTTCTCCCTTGCAATTTTTAAAGCCTCACTCACTGACATTATACCTAGTTGTTTTCCATCCTCATCAACCACCCTAACCTCCTTTGCTCTTATTTTCTCATTAACTCTATAATCTTTGTCTATTGAAAAACACCTCCTTGAAAAAATTTTAATCTTCTAAATAATCTTTTATCTTTTTACTTCTACTTGGATGACGGAGTCTTCTCAAAGCCTTAGCTTCAATTTGTCTTATTCTCTCCCTAGTCACATTAAAAAGTTTACCAACTTCTTCTAAAGTTCTTGGCTGATTATCTTCTAACCCAAACCTTAACTTCAATATCTCCCTCTCTCTCTCGGAAAGCTCATTTAATAGTTCTTCTATATCCTTTTTTAGAGATTTTTGAACAGCAATATCTGCAGGACTTAAATCTTTATTCTCTACAAAATCAGCCAATCTATTGTCTTCGTCTTCACCTACAGGCATCTCTAAAGAAAGAGGCTCTTGTCCCATCATGCTTATTTCTCTTACTTTTTCAGTTTGTTGCCTTATTTCTTCCTCAAGCACATGCTTCAGTTCTTTAGCTTTTTCATTTATCTCCTCTTTAGTTGGTACCTTATTATTTTTTGCCTTAAGATGCATCTCCACAAGTTTTTTAGCTATTTCTTCCAAAGATAATTTACTTATCTCAATAATTTCATCATCAGAAATTTTCTCTCCCGATTCTTGATATACTCCGAACTCTTGCAATTTCTGCTGTATAACCAAAAATTTTGCTATATCTTCTTCTGTAGGCTTTCTACCTAAATTTTGAGTAAGAAGCCTAGTTATTTTATGAATCTTGTTCATTGTCTCAACCATGTGAACAGGAATACGTATAGTCCTCGCCTGATCAGCAATAGCCCTAGTTATTGCCTGTCTTATCCACCAAGTAGCATAAGTAGAAAATTTATATCCTTTTCTCCAATCAAATTTCTCTACAGCTTTTATAAGACCAAGATTACCCTCTTGAATTAAATCAAGAAAAGATAAACCCCTTCCAATGTACCTCTTAGCCACGCTTACTACAAGCCTAAGGTTTGCTTCTATAAGCTTCTTCTTTGCCTCCTCATCTCCTTGCTCAACTCTTTTAGCAAGTTCTATTTCCTCCTCCGGAGTTAATAAAGGAATCTTCCCTATTTCTTTTAGATACATCTTAACGGGATCATCCAGTTCAATATCTTCGGGAATCTCAACTTCTTCCTCAATATTTTCAGGAATCTTATCTTCTTTAATATCTACATAAAGATCTTCACTATCCACAAGTTCATGATCTTCAAGAAATTCTTCAACTTCTTCTATACTTTCTTCAGGATATGGGAACTCCGCAAGGACCTCCTCGGGAGTTACTTTTTTAACCTTCTTTTTAGGCATGAAAATCATCTCCTCCTTAAAAATTTTTATCCTTTTACTTCTAAAAGACTCCTCAGAAAATAAATTTCTTCCATTAATTCTTTTTCTTTTATAGGATCATCCAACTTAGACAATTCTTCTATCAACCTATTAATCTCCTTCTTAATTCTTAACTTTTGAAAATGATCCCACAAAAAAGGAATAATATCTTCCTGATTAATAAACTCTTCTCCTGAAGATATAGCTCTATCTATAAGTACCCTCTTATCTTCATCCCACAAATTCAAAAACTCTTCCAAACTTCCTTCCCAAACCCTCCACTTCTTTAAAACTTCCTGATACAAAGGAAAAGAAAAATCTTCAGGACTCATATTTTTAATTTGAGAATTATTTATACCTAATAAAATCAATCCTAATAATACCTCTTCAGTCTTTGATACTCCAAAATAGCGCGTTATCTCAATTTTAACATTACTCTTATAACTCCTATCAGAAAAAATTCTTTTCTGAATCTCTTTTTGAATACCTTCTTCCGGTACTCCTAACCTCTTACTTATTAACGGAAGATATTGCTTTATTTTTTCTTGTTGGACTAGTATATTTTTACTACGAAGAATGGAAGATGTCAATATTTCTATAATTTCTTCTAATCTTTCTTTAAAATTCATAGGAAGGCTTAAAGTATTTTCAATTAAAAAATCCAAAGAAGGTTTACTCTCTTTAACAAATTTTAAAAATTCTTCTTTTGAATACTTATGAATAAATTCATCAGGATCTTTTACATCCTTAGGTAAAGAAAGCCAATAAACTTCAATACCTTCTACTTCAAGCAAAGATAAAGCTCTCTTTCCCGCCTGATATCCCGCAGAATCCTGATCATAACTCAATATAACTTTGTTAGTATAACTCTTTAATAATTTAGCCTGGTGAGAAGTAAACGCAGTACCCAACGAGGCAACCACATTAGTAATACCTGCCTGATGCAAAGAAATAGCATCCATATATCCCTCAACTAAAATAGCTTCTCCTTCTTTTTTAATACTCTCCTTAGCCTGATATAAAGCATATAAATTCTTCCCTTTACTAAAGAACTCACTTTCTGGAGAATTTAAGTATTTCGGCTCTTCACCAGTTAGACTCCTACCACCAAAACCTATTACTTTTCCCCTAGGATTTACTATTGGAAAAATTACCCTCCCAGCAAAAGGATCTTTCCACTCATCTCTTACAAAATAAAGCACCTTCGCCTTAATAATATCATCCTTAGAAAAACCCTTTTTCTCAAGATACCTCAATAGTAAAGTTGGATTTAAAGGAGCATAGCCTAACAAGAATTTTTCTTGAATCTCTGAAGAGATTCCTCTCTTTTTTAGATATAATTTACCCTCCGCACCATACTTACTATTAAGATATATATGATAAAAGGTTGCTACAGCTTTGTTTATCTCTAAAACAATATTAGCTTCGGTAGAGATCTGCTCTTCTTTCTTTGGAATTTCTAAACCAGCCTCACGGGCAAGTTCTTCAAGAGCTTCACGAAAAGTAAGATTTCTATAATTAATGAGAAAGGTAAAAACATCACCAGCCGCTCCACATCCAAAACAGTGATAAAGTCCCTTATCAGGGCTAACATAAAAAGATGGTGTCTTTTCCTGATGGAAAGGACATAAGCCTACATAATTTTTCCCTGTCTTTTTTAAGTTGACATACCTTGATATAACATCAACTATATTAACTCTTTGCTTTACCTCATCCACAAAATCTTCCCATACTAAACCCATCTAAAAGAACCTCCACGGTTTTGGTATGAATATACTTTCGTAAAGTTCTATAGCATATCTATCGGTCATTCCTGCCAAAAAGTCTCTTATTTTTATTATAATATTTTCCTCTTCGGGAAGATTTTTGGGAAGTTTTTGAGGATTCTTCATAAAGTATTCAAAAAGTCCTGTCAATAAAAGTTTAACTTTTTCATTCTCAGATTTCACATGAGGATTTACATATAACGTCTCATATAAAAAGGCTCTCATTTCTTCAATAGCATCTAATATCTCATAGTCAAACATTAGCCTATCTTTATCTGTACTATTTGCCACAAGGTTTTGTACCATAGTATTGATTCTATCTCTATGAGTCCTTCCTAAAACCTCTAAAACTTTTTTAGGAATATCCTTCTCTCTAATAACACCAGCCCTTATCGCATCATCAAGATCATGGTTTAAGTATGCAATAACATCAGAGAATCTCACAACTTCAGCCTCCAAAGTTTCACATACTCGAGTACTAAAACATTTTCTAAAATCTTGCTGTCCCTTGCTATGTTGAAGGATACCCATCCTCACCTCATAAGTTAGATTTAGTCCTTTACCGTTATTTTCAAGTTTATCCACAATCCTCAAACTTTGCTCTGCATGAGAAAAACCTGAAAGACCGTAAGCTTTAGATATTTCATCCAAAACATCCTCTCCCATATGTCCAAAGGGAGTATGGCCAAGATCATGCCCCAAAGCTATAGCCTCTGTTAGATCTTCATTTAGAAACAAAGCCCTTGATATAGTCCTTGCTATTTGAGAGACTTCAAGAGTATGAGTTAAACGAGTTCTATAGTGGTCTCCTTCAGGCGCAAGAAATACTTGGGTTTTATGTTTTAGTCTTCTAAAAGCTTTCGAATGGATGATTCTATCTCTATCTCTTTGAAAACGAGTTCTTATAGGACATTCTTCCTCAAAAGAAGATCTACCTTTACTGTTACAACTTAGAGTTGCATAAGGGGATAAGAATAATCTTTCTCTTTCTTCTAATTTTTCCCTAATAGTCATCCTTAAGGGGAGGGAACCTCCCTCCCCTTCCACTATCACCTCTCTATGCAGTTCTGTCTACAAATTCCATCTTCTTTTGATGCTTCAATGTAGCTTGAGCTGCTGCTAATCTTGCTACAGGAACTCTGAATGGAGAACAGCTTACATAATCAAGACCAAGGATATAACACAATTCAATAGACTTAGGATCTCCACCATGCTCTCCACATATACCTACTTTTAGATCTGGTCTAGTACTTCTGCCCTTTTGAATTCCGATCTTCATTAGTTCAGCTACACCTTCAGCATCTAAATGTTCAAATGGATCTTCCTCAATATATCCTTTTTCTCTATATATTCCTAAGAATTTACCTTCTGCGTCGTCACGGCTAAATGCAAAAGTCATCTGAGTTAAGTCATTGGTTCCAAAGGAGAAGAATTCAGCAACCTTTGCAAGTTTATCTGCTATTATAGCTGCCCTTGGAACCTCAATCATTGTACCAACCTTATACTCAACATTAACTCCACTTTCTTCAATTACTTGTTTTGCTACTCTATGAATAAGTTCTCCAAGTACTTTCATTTCAGATTCCAAAGCCACGAGAGGAATCATTATCTCGGGCTTTACAGGTAAGCCTTCTTTAGCTACTGCAACTGCAGCTTCCATAATTGCTCTAACTTGCATTTCAAATATTTCTGGATATACCATACCCAATCTACATCCTCTAAATCCTAACATTGGGTTGAATTCATGTAATCTCTTAACCACAGCGAGTAATTTTTCTTTTTCTTCTAACTCTTTACCTGTGATGCCTTTTGCCTTCATTACCTCTACTTCAACAGTAAGATCTAAAAGTGGTGGTAAGAATTCATGTAAGGGAGGATCAATCAATCTTATAGTTACAGGCTTACCTTGCATTGCCTTAAAGAGCCCAATAAAATCCTCTCTTTGTACAGGAAGAAGTTTATCGAGAGCTTTTCTTCTATCCTCTTCTGTTTCTGCAAGAATCATTTCCTGAACAAGAGGAAGTCTATTTCCAAGGAACATATGCTCGGTTCTCGCAAGTCCAATACCCTCTGCTCCATATTCAAAGGCTTTCTTAGCATCCTCAGGCGTATCAGCATTAGCTCTTACTCCAATCTTTCTTATCTCATCAGCCCAGGAAAGAAGCTCCTTAAGCTCATCACTTAATGTGGGTGGAATCATTGGAACTTCTCCAAGTATTACCTCTCCAGTAGAACCATCTATAGTTATAACATCGTCTTTCTTTACTACTACGTCTCCCACTACAAATTGTTCTTTTTCTAAGTCTATCTTAATGGCTTCGCATCCTACTACAGCAGGTTTACCCATTCCTCTTGCTACCACTGCAGCATGGCTTGTCATTCCACCCCTACTTGTTAGAACACCTTGAGCGGCAGCGAGTCCTCCGATATCATCGGGGGTTGTCTCAGGTCTAACAAGTAGAACCTTCTCTCCTTCTTTTCCTCTCTTTTCAGCCTCACGAGAAGAGAATACCACTTTACCTGATGCAGCCCCTGGAGAGGCTGGAAGTCCTTTTGCAATTACCTTTTTCTCCGCCTTTGGATCTATCTGAGCATGGAGTAATTGATTTATTTGATCAGGTGATACTCTTAAAATAGCCTCTTCTTTAGTAATCAATCCTTCTTTAACCATATCTACTGCAATTTTCACTGCTGCTCTTGCAGTTCTCTTCGCATTTCTTGTCTGGAGCATGTATAACTTACCTTTTTCAACTGTAAATTCGATATCTTGAACATCTCTATAGTATTTTTCAAGAAGGTCTCTTACTTCAAGGAGCTGTTTATATACTTCGGGCATCTCTTCTGCAAGCTTAGAGATAGGTTGTGGAGTTCTTATACCTGCTACTACGTCCTCTCCCTGAGCATTGGTTAAGTACTCACCATAAAATTCCTTCTCTCCTGTGGATGGGTTTCTAGTAAATGCCACACCTGTTCCACTATCATTACCCATATTTCCAAATACCATAGTGACAATGTTTACTGCAGTACCATAATCTTCAGGAATATTGTGGAGTTTTCTATAAATAATTGCTCTTTCGTTATTCCAAGAATCAAAGACTGCCCTAATTGCCATCTCTAATTGTTGATAAGGATCTTGTGGAAAATCTTTTCCTGTCTCCTTCTTTACAAGTTCTTTATATGCCTCTACTACTTTCTTCAAAGTCTCTGCTGAAAGTTCACTATCGAGTTTAACACCTTGCTCCTTTTTATAGTGATCTAAAATTTCCTCAAATTTCTCATGAGGAATACCTAAAACCACATTACCAAACATCTGAATGAATCTTCTATAAGAATCATAGGCAAACCTCTCATTATTACTTCTCTTGGCTAATCCTTTTACAGTCTCATCGTTCAAGCCAAGGTTTAAAATGGTATCCATCATACCTGGCATAGAGACTGGTGCTCCCGATCTTACCGAAACGAGAAGTGGGTTCTCAGGATCAGCAAATTTCTTTCCTGTCTTTTCCTCTAATTTTTTCATCGCTTCTAATACTTCTTCCATTAATCCTTCAGGAAGTTTTTTGCCATTCTCATAATATTCTTTACACACTTCTGTGGTGATTATGAACCCTGGAGGGACAGGAAGGCCTGCTTTGGTCATGTCAGCTAATCCAGCACCTTTACCACCAAAAAGCAAACGATTCTTACCATCAGCCTCTTCAAATAAATATACCCTCTTTTTTGACATATTCCATCCTCCTTACCTTTTATATTTTTTATTTTTTAAGACTTTTAAATTTATCTTAAAGAATTATACCATAATCCTTATGGAACTTATTTTAATAAAACTTTAAAAAACTAACTCAACCTACTCCAATCTAAAATTTCCCAAAATAACAATTTTATTAAGGACAAAAGTGACAATCGATTAATCCTCTCATCTTCGTTAGGAGACATAACAAGTACATTGTCAAAGAATTTTTCAATATCGTCGGAAAACTCATTTAAGAAGTCATAACTGAGAAGTACTTCGTAATTACCTTCTAATATATCGTTGAAGATCTCATTCTTTATTTTTAAATAATCTTCATAAAGTTTTTTCTCAAAAGGAGAGCTAAGCAAATTCTCACTAACTTCTTTAGGGGTAAAATCTTTTGGAAGTATCCTATAAAGCCTATTTAATGCTTTCTTTAGTTTCTCATAAGATTCTTTTTCTTTAAACTTACTTATAAAATCTAATCTTCTTTTTAATCTCCACATCTCGTCATATCCCACTTCCATTACAGCGTCCACTATATCAATAGAATACCTATCTAATAATAGATTTCTTAACCTTTGTCCAATAAAACCCATACCTTTATCAATTTGAGATAAAGGATATTTCTCCCCAAAGTTGTAAATCTCAAAAGATTTAACAAAAAGATTTCTCAAGTTTAATTTAAGACTGCTCTCTAAAAGAAGCCTCAAAAGCCCTCCACTTATCCTCCTTAACCCTATAGGATCTTCAGATCCTGTGGGAAATAGATCTAATGCAAAATATCCAGTAAGACTGTCTATTCTGTCGGCTATGCCTAAAATAGAGGCAAGAAAATTACTAGGAAGCCTATCATCTAATGTGCGGGGATAAATGTACTCTCCTATTACTTCAGGTATAGGATCCTTCTCCCCGCTAATTTTAGCGTATATTCTTCCCATAATACCATGCAGTTCAGGATATTCACTAACCATCAAAGTACCTAAGTCAGCCTTGTAAAGGTTTACAGATCTTTCTAAAATCTTATTTTCCTCAGAACTTAAACCTAAAATATTAGCTATTTCTCTAACAAGAATTCTTACCCTTTCTACTTTATCTTTTATAGTCCCTAATTGTTCCTGAAATATAATCCCTGATAGCTTTTCAGTATACTTTTCCAAAGGATGCTTAGTATCCTCGTGATAATAATACTCCGCATCTGAAAGTCTTGCCTTCAAAACTTTTTCATTACCCTGTATTACTATATCTTTATAATTGTCAGTACCATTTCTTATCACAATGAACTTATTAGTCAAATTTCCATCAGCATCTCTCAAAGGGAAATATCTCTGCTTTTTTTCCATGGTAATAATAAGTACAACTTCAGGCAGAGCTAAGTATTTTTTATCAAACTCCCCTAAGAGTGCTGTAGGATATTCTACTAAATAATTAACCTCCTTTAGAAGATCATCTTCATAATCAAGGATAAAAGAATTTTCATTAGCAATTTTATTAATTTGCTTTAAAATCTCATTCTTTCTCTCTTCTTGATCTACAATAATATAATTTTCTCTCATTACATTAAGGTAAGAGTCAGCATCTCTTATCTCAATAGGAATCTGTGGCAGAAATCTTGGCGGTCTTGAGTACCTAGAGGATTTAACCCCTGCAATCTCAACTTCTATTTCAGTGTCCCCATATAAAGCTACAATCCATCTTATGGGTCTGCCAAAATAGAAGTCCACATCTCCCCACTTCATCATTTTAGGAAATCTTATACTTTTTAGAAGAGATGTTATATAATCTGGAAGTATCTCTAAGGTATTCATTCCCTCTTTAACTTTCCTTAGAAAAATATATTTACCTTTTGGTGTCTCTTCTATATGAAGATCCTCTAAAGATGCTCCATACTGTTCCACAAATCTTTTTGCAACTTCAGTCCACATTCCATCTTTGTAACCAATATGAGCTGCTGGTCCCCTAATTTCTTCTTCTTGAGCCTCTTGTTTTTCACCGAGATTTTCTATATAAACCACAAGTCGTCTTGGAGTAGCCCAAATTTTAACACTTTCAAGACTTATCTTTTTATTCTTAAAGTACTCCAACGAGAAGTCATACATTTGCCTTATAGCAGGATCAATAAAATGAGCAGGCATCTCTTCAGTTCCTATCTCTAACAGAAAATTCTTACCCAATTTGAGCTTCCTCCTTTCTCCATGCCTTGTTAAGAAGAGGAAAACCTAATGCCTCTCTACTCTTTAAATAATTCTCAGCAGCCTTGGCAGCAAGGCGTCTGATGCGAGATATATACTGGCTTCTTTGTACTACACTTATAGCCCCCCTAGCATCAAGTAAATTAAAAGTATGAGAACACTTTAATACATAGTCATAACCTGGAAAAGTCAAACCTTCATTTAATAGTCTTTCTGCCTCTTTCTCATATTCATTAAACAGAAGTCTTAACCTTTCTACATCTGCCAACTCAAAGTTATAAATACAATTCTCTACCTCGCTTTGAAGATGAATGTCCCCGTAAGTTATACCGTCCTGCCATTTTATATCCTTGAAATCATCTATACCTTGGATATACATAGCAATACGTTCAAGACCGTAAGTAATTTCAGCTGAAATTGGAAAGAGATCAAATCCACCACATTGCTGAAAATATGTGAATTGAGTAATTTCCATCCCATCAAGCCAAACTTCCCATCCTATTCCCCAAGCACCTAAGGTTGGAGACTCCCAATTGTCTTCTACAAATCTAATGTCATGTTTTTCTATATCTATTCCAAGATACTCTAAACTTTCAATATAAATTTCCTGAACATTAGCAGGAGAAGGCTTTAAGATTACTTGGTATTGATAATAATGTTGGAGTCTATTAGGATTTTCTCCATATCTACCATCGGTAGGTCTCCTAGACGGTTCCACATAAGCAACATACCAAGGCTCAGGACCTAATACCCTAAAGAAAGTAGCAGGATTCATAGTCCCTGCGCCCACTTCTATATCGTAAGGCTGCTGAATAATACATCCTTGCTTATGCCAGAACTCATTTAGCTTGAATATAATTTCCTGAAAAAGCATAATTATACCTCCTGTTCAATTCTTTCTATCATCCTACCTATTAAGTTCAAGTTATCAAGACTATTTATATACTTTTCTCTTACTATTTCATCAAAAGTTTTATCGAGGATTTCATTAAATTCCATAACCTCTCTTAGATCTACTTTTACAGAACCTATGTCCTTACATTCTTCACAATAAACTACATTATCTCTAAGATTAAAATACATATAATCATTCTTTGACAGATCTTTTACACATTTTTTGCATTTCAATTCCAACTTACCCATATATCCTAACCTTTGTAAAAGCTTTATTAAAAAGACATCCCCTAAATATCTATCTATAAGTCGCCAACTTTTTAAAAAATCATAAAAATAACTATAAATAACTAAATCTTTAACCTCTAAAGGTATAAATTTATCAGCCCTTCTAATATAGTCAGATATTAAAATGAACTTGTCTACATCTTCTAATATCTCTAAGAATTTCTCATAAGATTCCCAGGAAATTAGTAAATCAACTTCTCTTCTCTTTACGAAATGCCCTCTTCCAACAGAAAAAATACTTACTTTTCCCCTCAAACGATTTTTGATTTTCAAAGCCCCTTTTGCAATTGCGAAAAATTTTCCCTTCTCTTTACCATAAATTGTCAATAAAAGATCACCTTCTCCTATTTTCTTCTTGAACAAGATTATCCCTTCTTCATAGTAATATCTACTCTCTAAGCTCATTTATTATGTTCACTCCGCTAGAAGTACCAATCCTGTCTGCTCCTGCATTTATCATCTCTAAAGCCTGTTCAAGGGTCCTGATACCCCCTGCAGCCTTTACTTTTAATTTATCTCCAGCCACAGATTTTAATAATCTAACATCTTGGACTGTGGCTCCTTGAGGACCAAACCCAGTAGATGTTTTTACAAAATGAGCACCTGCTTCTTTTATTATTTCTGTAGCATATATCTTTTCTTCGTCTGTCAAATAGCATGTTTCAATTATCACCTTGACTATTCTACCTTCTGCCGCTTTCATAACTTCTTTAACCTCAGAAACCAAATAATCTTTTCTTCGATCTTTCAAAGCTCCAATGTTTATAACCATATCAAACTCTTCAGCTCCAAGCTTAAGGGCTTCTTGTACTTGGCATACCTTCATGTTAATAGTTCCTGCTCCCAAGGGGAAATCAACAACCGTACATATCTTAACATTAGAACCTCTCAAAAACTCCCTTGCATAAGAAATATAATAGGGATTTATACACACAGAATAAAAGCCATATTCTTTTGCCTCTTTACACAATTTTTCAATATCGGATAATAAAGCATTTGGTTTCAAAAGAGTATGGTCTATCTTTTGAGCAAGCTCATATTTATTCATTTTTTTCACCTCATTCATATCCTAACTCTCTTAACATTTCTGGTTTTTTTCTCCACTTCTCTCTTACCTTTACCCAGAGATCAAGATAAACTTGCTTTTGATAATAAGCTTCAATCTCCATTCTAGCTAAAGTACCTATTTTTTTGAGCATCTGACCATCTTTTCCAATAATAATTGCTTTTTGAGTTGGCCTTTCCACAACAATAGTTGCTCTAATATATAGTAAATTACCATTTTTTCTTTCCTCAATCTCATCTACGTAAACCGCTACTGAATGAGGAACCTCTTGATAAGTTAGATGAATTATTTTCTCCCTTATTATCTCCGAAATAAAAAACTTATCGGTTTGATCAGTTAACATATCGGGAGGATATAAAAAATCACCCTCAGGAGCAATTTCTTTAAGTTTTTCTATAAGCAATTCTTTATTAGTACCATAAAGTGCTGAGATTTCCATAATCCTTTCTTCTTCAACCCCTAAAGAAATAACCTCCTTCTTTCTTTCTTCGAGAACCTTTGGTGATACCATATCTATCTTGTTTAACAATACTAAATAAGGTTTACCTTGATCTTTAACAAATTTTAGTAAAGTTCTGTTATCCTCATCTAGTTCTACCGATGAGTCAATAACATAAAGAACAATATCAGAATCTTCGATTGTTTTCTTAATTGTTTTCTGCATATATTCTCCCAACAAGTGTTTAGGAGGAAACCAACCAGGAGTATCAAGAAAAATAAATTGTGCATCTTCAAGGGTGAGAACACCGAGAATTCTTTGTCTTGTTGTTTGAGGCTTGTCAGCTACAATAGAGACCTTTTCCCCTACCAAGAGATTAATCAAAGTTGATTTTCCGGCGTTAGGTTTACCCACTATTCCTATGTAAGCAAGTTTTGTATTTGCCATTACTTGTCAACCTCCAAATTAAATCCTAAAGGTAAAATATCTCTTACTTTATAGATCAAAAATGTATCTTCCTTCTTGTTATAAAGTAAAATCTCCATTTCAGGTGAAAACTCGAACATTACCTGTCTACACGCTCCACAGGGTGGAACTCCATTTCCATCTTTTCCTACTATGACTATTTTTGAAAACTCCCTTTTACCTTCACTCACTGCCTTAAATATAGCTAACCTTTCTGCACAAATTGTTAAACCATAGGATGCATTTTCAATATTAGTTCCAAGATATACATTTCCATCTTTAGTAAGCAAAGCAGCTCCTACAGGAAAATTAGAGTAAGGAGAATATGAATTTTCTAAAGCCTTCATTGCTAATTCGTAAAGTTTCTTATTATCCATTTCTCTTCTCTTTCTCTTTTATTACATTTTCTATAAAACCTTTGAATAAAGGATGAGGATTTAAAGGTCTTGACTTATATTCTGGATGAAACTGTGTAGCCACAAAGAAGGGATGACTAGGTATCTCGATAATTTCCACCAATTCACCATCGGGAGATGTTCCTACGATTTTTAATCCATGTTTCTCAAAGATTTCCCTATATTTATTATTTACCTCATATCTATGTCTATGTCTCTCATATATTAACTCTTGCTGGTAATATTTATAAGAAAGAGATGATTTATCTAATACACATGGATAAGCACCAAGTCTCATAGTTCCGCCTTTTTCATTGATATTTTTTTGATTAGGCATTAAATCAATTACAGGATCCGGAGTATTTTCGTCAAACTCACTACTATTAGCATATTTTAGTCCTATACTTCTCGCAAACTCGATTACAGCACATTGAAGTCCTAAACATAGACCTAAAAAAGGTATATTATTTTTTCGTGCCCAGCGAATACCTTCTATCATACCCTCTACTCCTCGAGCTCCAAAGCCTCCAGGAACCAATAAACCTTCAGTCCCTTTAAGAACCTCTTCTACATTTTCAGCATTAACTTTATCACTTTCTACCCATCTTATATTCAGTTTTACCCCATAAAATCTTGTAGCATGCTTTAGAGCCTGTACAACACTTATATAAGCATCAGGTAAAGTAACATACTTTCCAAGAATCGTAATATTCACTTCTCCATCGAGTTCTTTATTAACCATTTTCTTCCAATCTTCAAGATCGCTATTTCTATTTTCTAAACCCAACAATTTACACACTAAATCCCCTAATCCTTCTTCTTCAAAATAAAGAGGAATGGCATATAAATCCTCTACATCCACTCCTGTAATCACCGCCTCTGGTTCTACATCGGTAAAGAGAGCAATCTTTTCTCTAATACTCTTTGGAAGTTTGGTTCTTGCCCTACATAAAATTATATCTGGCTGTATGCCAATACTTCTAAGCTCCTTTACACTATGCTGAGTAGGTTTCGTCTTCAATTCCCCTGTAGGGAAAAGAGATGGTACCAGAGTTACATGAAGATATATGACATTATCTCTTCCCACATCTTTTCTAAATTGTCTTGCCGCCTCTAAAAATGGCAAGCCCTCAATATCTCCCACGGTACCACCAATCTCAACAAGAACAATATCAGCTTTTGTCTCTCTCGCCACTAATTTAATACTCTCTTTTATTTCTTCGGTGATATGAGGAATTATCTGTACTGTGGATCCAAGATATTTCCCTTCTCTCTCTTTTTTAATAACCGAAGAATATATCTTTCCGGTAGTTACATTATTTATTGCAGAAAGATTAACATCTAAGAATCTTTCATAATGTCCTAAGTCAAGATCAGTTTCAGCACCATCTTCCGTCACAAACACTTCCCCATGTTGATAAGGATTCATAGTACCAGCATCCACATTTATATAAGGATCAAACTTTAGAGCTGTAACATTAAAGCCTTTACTTTTTAATATTCTTCCTAAAGAAGCAGTAGTTAATCCTTTTCCAAGAGAAGATATGACTCCACCTGTTACAAATATAAATTTAGTACTACTCATTTTTCTCCTCTTCTCCTTCTTTTTTAGTTTTTCTTATTATTTTTACTTTTTCTATCCTTTGTCTTCTAACACTTTCTATCACTATAATCAAGTCTCCAAGATCTATCTGTTCTCCACGAGATGGTACTCTATTTAATAAGTCTAATATAAGCCCACCTAACGTATCATATTCTGTCTCAGGTAAAGTTATACCCCAAGTTTCCTCAAGGATATCATTTAACTCATAAATATTCATTTTAGCATCCACTATTAGCGTATTTTCATCTAGAAAATTAAACTTGTTTTCTTCTTTATCATACTCATCTTCTATTTCACCAACAAGTTCCTCTAACACATCTTCAAGAGTTACAAGTCCAGCAGTACCACCGTACTCATCTACTACTATCGCTAAATGAGCCTTCTTTTTTCTCATTTCATTAAAAAGCTCATTTATTTTCATATTCTCAGGAACATATATTACATCTCTTAGAATATCTTTTATTTTTACATTAGGATCTTTTTCTGCGAGAGCCTTCAAGACATCTTTTGCATGTACTATTCCTACTATATTATCAATACTACCCTCATAAACTGGAATTCTCGAATGTCCTTCTTCTATAATTTTCTTCCAAACTTCTTTAAGAGGACTATCCACACTAACACAAACCATATCTATTCTAGGAACCATGATTTCATGAACTTCAGTATCAGTAAATTCTAAAACATTACTTATAAGCTCTTTTTCTTCCTTCTCAATAATACCTTCCTTTTCTCCTACATTTACAAGGGTTAAAAACTCATCCACAGTTGCAAAAGGAGATATATTTTCTCGAGTTTTACCCATAAATTTATAAAAGATATTACTAAAACCTAGAATTAATCTTGTTATCGGAAGAAAAATTATATAAAAAGGATAGAAAATATTAATTGCCCTCAAAGCATATTTCTCTTTTAGTTTCAAACCAAAACTCTTAGGAATTACCTCTCCAAATACTACAATGAAAAAAGTACTTAATCCTGTAGCAATCGCAATACCAAAATTTTTAAATGCAGAAAGAGCTATCTTGGTCGCTATTGCTGAGATCAAAACATTTACAAGATTATTGGCAATAAGAATTGTACTAAGCACTTTTTGACTGTCTTCCATAAGCTTAATAAGTCTAAGTGCTCTTTTATCTCCGTTATCTGCTAAATGATGGAGTCTAATTTTTGGAAGAGAAAGTAGAGAAGTTTCAAGAGCCGATAAAAATCCTGAAATAACTAATAAAATAAAAAGTGATAAATATTCCAGTTTAACCTCACGCCCCTTTAAATTAATCTGGAGATATATCTAAAGAATATTAATAACCCTGATACCAATGCCATCAAAGCCAAAATAAAAACAGCAGAAGCAGAGAGATCTTTAACTACCTTTATTTTAGGAGAATACTCTTCGGAGAGAACATCCATTGCCCTTTCAATAGATGAGTTAAAAAACTCAGCACTAATCACCACACCACATAATTATTAATAGCTTATCTGTTGAATCAAAATTTAAAACTATTGATAAAATTATGACAATTATTGCTATAAATGCTTGAATTTTTATATTTCTTTCATATTTCAAGCCAAAAACTAAACCCTCTATAGCTTTTGACACACTTTCAATAAGATTTCTATTTCTCATTATCTCCAAAGAGAAATCAGATTTTTAGTTTCCTTTTCCATTTCCCTATAGTCCTCTTCCTTTTCATGATCATAACCAAGTATATGCAAAAGTCCATGTAAGGTCAAAAAAGCAACTTCATCTATAAGATTTTTATTATTTTCCTCCGATTGAACGCGAGCAGTATCTATAGATATATAGATTTCTCCAATTATTCTCCCCTTAGGATCCTTTCCAAGAGAAAAAGAAAGAACATCGGTAGGCACATCTTTTTTCCTATATTTACTATTAAGCTCTCTTATCTTTTCATTATTCACGAAAACTACTGATATATCATACTTGTTAGGAAGAAGTCCCTTCTTCTTTAAAACTTCCTTAACAAAATTTTTAATCCTCTCATTCTCTTTCTTTTCAAAATACCCATTTAAATCAAATACATTAACACTCATTTATTTTGTCTCCCATCTTTCGTAAGCTTTTATGATCTCCTTCACTATATCGTGTCTTACTACATCTTTTTCAGTAAGTTCCACAAAACCTATACCTTTTATACCTTTCAATACTTCCCAAGCATGATTCAATCCAGAAGTTTTACCTATATCAAGATCTGTTTGTGTTATATCCCCTGTAACAACCATTTTACTGCCTTCTCCAAATCTTGTAAGAAACATTTTCATCTGCATAGGAGTAGTATTTTGAGCCTCATCCAAAAGTATAAAAGAATATTTAAAAGTCCTTCCCCTCATATAAGCAAGAGGGGCAACTTCAATTATATTTTTCTCTACATACTTAGTAAGTTTCTCAAATCCCAACAACTCTTCTAAGAAATCATAGAGAGGCCTTATATAAGGATCTACTTTCTGCTGAATGTCCCCAGGGAGAAAACCTAACTTTTCCCCTGCTTCTACTACTGGTCTTGTTAAGATCATCTTCTGTACAAGATTATTCTTTAACATATTCAAGCCTACTGCTATCGCAAGAAAACTTTTTCCTGTGCCTGCAGGACCTTTTGCCAACACTATATGATTTTTTTCAATTTCTTCTACATATCTTTTCTGCCCTGGGGTTAGTATCCTTACTATCTTCTTATCAAAAACAAATACCCTATGACTTTGAAAAGTTTCACCTTTCTTAGAAACAGATATTTGATCCAAAAGAAAAGCTTCCACCCTTTTTACGGACTCTGGCTCTCCGTAAATCACTACCTTATTGTCTTCTAACTTAATTTTTACATTATCTATTTCTTCTAATGACTCGAGGTTTTTCAATATATCTTCTTTATAAATTGCTACCTCTTTTGGAATTACTATCTCTGTCCTTGTTAATGCTCTCTCCATAAAAATTTATTTACTTCTTTTTTTTAGATTGAGCTTTTTTTCTATTTCTTTTTTCGCTAGGTTTTTCATAATACTCGTGTCTGCGAATATCTGCAAGAACACCATCTTCCTGCAATTTTTTCTTAAATCTTTTTAATGCACTATCAAGGCTTTCATCTTTTCCTACTCTTACTTCAGTCACAATCTTCCCTCCTTTCTTATAATTTAGCTTTTACTTTGCTTTCTAAATGCTCACCTAACACTTTCTCATTCTCTTCATCTATCGTCAATAATCTTACCTTTGTATAATCACCCTCTTTCAATAACAGATTACTCTTAAACTCTACTTTTATATAATTTTCAGTGGTACCCCTGTACACATCTCCTTCTTTTTCCTCAACCATCACCTCTATTTCTTTACCTAAGAATTTACTTACATATGTTTTCCATAACTTGCTACTTAATTTTATCAATTTTTCTTTTCTTTTTGTAATTATTTCATAAGGCAAAGGCTTAAGATCATACGCCTTAGTAAAAGGACGTGGCGAAAAAGGAAATACATGTATTCTCATAAAACCTATTTTTTCCGCAAAAAGATAAGTATTGTTGAAATTTTCTTCACTCTCCTCAGGATAACCTACTATTATGTCGGTAGTGATAGCTATATTAGGCACCTTTTCTCTTAGTTTATAGATAATATTTTCAAAATATTTTGTATCATATCTTCTATTCATCTTTTTCAAAATATCATCATCACCACTTTGGAGAGGTATATGCCAATGTTTACACAACTTAGGATGATCTGCAAGTTCTATAAGATTTTCTGTGATATCCATAGGCTCTATAGAACTCAATCTTATTTTTGCTAATCCATCTATTTCAAAAAGATTTAAAAGAAGTTTATAAAGAGCATCCTTATCTCCCCAATCGCTTCCATAAGTCCCCAATCTTATACCTGTTAGAATAATTTCCTTAAAACCACTCTCAACAAGTTTCTTTGCTTCCTCAACTACTTTATCTAAGGGTTTACTCCTCTCTCTACCTCTTAAATAGGGCACTATACAGTATGAGCAAAAATTATTACAACCATCTTGAATCTTCAGAATTGCCCTCGCTCGATCTTCTGAACTAACAAAACCTGAATTCTCATCTCCCCCAAAAAATCTCCATTTCTCTTTATTATCCAGTATTAAATCTACAGGAATAATTTCTGAAGATAATTTGAGTCTTTCAGAATAACATCCTGCAAGGATAATTTTAGCCTCAGGGAAATGATTTTTAATAAAATTAATTAGCCTTCTTGCTTTTCTCTCAGCTACATGAGTTACAGCACAACTATTTATGAATATTAAATCAGCTTTTTGTCCAAATGGAACAACTTCGAAGCCTAAATTCCTTGCCAATATTTTTAAATGCTCAGTTTCATATTGATTTACCTTACACCCAAAAGTATAAAAAGCAATCTTTCTCAAGATATTAAATTAAGCCTAAGCCTCCTTTCTCATAGAGAAGGAGAGCTGAAGCTACGATTGCGGCTGTTTCAACCTTCAGTATTCTCGGTCCCATATTAAAAAAAATACCTCCGTATTTCTTCATGAGCTCAATTTCTTCATCAGCGAAACTTCCCTCTGGACCTATAAAAAGAAAAATCTTATCTTTAATTTCTCTCCTATTCATAATATCTTTTAAACCTAATTCGGCCCCTTCCCACGCAACCACTATATCAAAATCTTTTTCCCTTGCTAAACTTAAACACTCTTCCAAACTCTTAACTTGATACAATAATGGCAACCTATTCCTTCCACACTGTTTAACTGCTTCTCTTATGATCTTATTCCATCTTTCATATTTTTTGACTAAGCCGTCTTTTGATAAGTTTACAATACTCCTTTGAGTTTGTAAAGGAATAAAACCTACAACTCCAATTTCGGTACATTTTTCTAAAATAATTTCCCAGGATTCTCTCTTAGGTAGACTTTGACACAGATAGACCTCAACATTAGATTCTTTATCCTCCAACTCCCCTATAATTCTGCATACTATCTTGTCTTTTTCTATTCTTTCTACATAAGTCTCATATATTTTTAAGTTGTAATTTACATTGATTTTTTCTCCTTCTCTTACTCTTAAAACATTAACAAGATGAAAAATATCCTCTTTGTCCTCTATATAAAGTAAGTCTGGTTCTTTAAAAGAAGTGGCAAAAAACGTAGGTGACATACTATCAATCATTCACCCAAAATCTGCGTAAGCTTCTCTGATAGAGTCTTACCGATCAATTCTACAAAAGCAAGCATTCTTTCATATTTCATTCTCTTAGGTCCTATCATCCCTATAGACCCAGTAATATTCTCGCCTAAGGAATAAATCGTAGTTATAACACTACAATCACTGAGCTCTGGAATATTTATCTCCTGTCCAATAAGTATGGTAAGCCCCTTATTCAAAAAAGCAGTGAACAATAAAGATGATAGAGTTTTTTCTTCTTCTAATACATCTACTAAAGTTTTTACTTTGTTAATATCCTGAAATTCTAAATGATTTAAGATTTTAGAAAGTCCAGCTACAAATACTCCTTCTTCTTTTCCTGCATAAATTAGCTCTTTTAATATATCTTTTAATGTTTTAATAATCTCGGAAGGAATGCTAAGTTTTTTACTCTCTCTATCTAAATCCCAATATATTTTTTGTAATTCTTTATTTCCAAATTTTCTATTCAACTCTAACTTTACCTTTTGCAACTCATCTTCCGTAATAGGAGTTGATAATTTTATAATTTTTTCCTTAACTACACCTGTTGAGGTGGTTACGATAATAACTACAGTCTCTTCTCTCAAATCTACGAACTCTATCTTCTTAAGAGTTGCCTCCCTTAATTGTGGGTACAAAACAACCCCAATAAAAGACGTCCTTTCAGACATTAATTCAGCCACTTTTCTAAGAAGACTCTCCCAATCAAGAACCGAAAAGATTATACTATTTGCGATCTTAACATCTTCCTCATGTAATTCGTACCCATCCAGCAAAAAATCCACATAGAACCTATAACCTCTATCTGAAGGAATTCTTCCAGCCGAAGTATGAGGCTGTATCAAGTACCCTTCTTCCTCAAGATCTGCCATTTCATTACGTATAGTAGCTGGACTCCACCCCAATAGGTACTTCTTAGCTAGTACCCTTGAGCTTACTGGATGAGCCGATTCTATATAATCTTTTACAGTTATTTTTAATATAATCTTTTTTCTTTCGTCTAACAAATTTAGCACTCTCCTTATTCAATTGCTAAAATATCCAATAAAATATTAGCACTTAATTTTACTATATGTCAATAGTAATTGATAATAGTTATAAATTTTAAAAATTATGTACTTTGTTTAGGTGTACTACCTCCTTTATAAGGTTGATAAGGTACAGGAATATACTGAACAGAAGGTCTTGTTCCAGGAGATTGAGGATACAAACTCATAAGAGCATAAATTTCTTTTGGCAAACCAACTTTTACTGGAAGACCTAATTTTTGAGCCTCTTCAACCGTTATAGGATAATCATGAGTCCAGGTACCTGTAGAAAGAATTTCTGCAATCTCTTTTGCTTTTTCTTCAGACATTTTATCTTTTAACAATTCAAAAACCGATTCCTTCACTTGTCTAATTGCCTTTTCTGCCACATCTCCAAGAATTAGGGTCTTATCCTCAACCTTCTCCACTCCTTTTTTATTAATAGCATTTAAAATCGATGCAGCAGGATACTCTCCAAGTTGAGGATCCACAGGACCAAGAACTGCATTCTCATCCATTACAATTTCATCTGCTGCAAGAGCTATAAATGTACCTCCTGACATAGCATAATGAGGTACAAAAACAGTAACTTTACCTTTATGATTCTTTAATGCATGAGCTATCTGCTCAGCCGCCAAGACTAATCCACCTGGAGTATGTAAAATTAAATCGATAGGCATATCCTCAGGAGTCAATCTTATAGCTCTCAAAACTTCTTCTGAATCCTCAATATTAATATATCTTGCGATGGGAATACCTAAAAAGTTCATAGTTTCTTGCCTATGTATAAGGGTTATAACCCTTGATCCTCTTTTTTTCTCAAGAGTCTGAATTAGACGAAACCTTTCAGCCTCTATCACTCTTTGTCTGACTATCGGAGAAAGACTGCTTAATATAAATATGATCCAAAAAATATCCCAAAAACCCATTCAAAAACACCTCCTCTTCTAACCTAAGTAATAATAAAACCAATATTTTCTTCTTCTAAAATATTTCGCTAAAATAAAACCAAACACAAACCCCCCAATATGTGCCCACCAAGCTATACCCCCGCTAATATCAATTAAGAGCGAAAATAAACCTGAGGAAACCTGAAGTAAAAACCAAAGTCCTATATACAAAAATGCAGGAATGTAAATAAAATCAATAAAGAAAATAAAGAAAGTAATGGTCAAAACTCTTGCTAAAGGGAAATATCTCATATAGGCTCCCAAAACCCCTGCTATTGCTCCACTTGCTCCTATAGCGGGAATATAAGGATTACTACTGAAAAAGACCTGAGTTATTCCTGCTAAAATTCCTGACAAAAGATAAAAAATTAAATATCTAAAGTGTCCCATAGCATCCTCCACATTATCTCCAAAGATATACAGATAAAGCATATTACCAATAACATGAGACCACCCACCATGTAGAAACATAGAAGTAAAAAGGGTTAAAATACCATGCGGAAGCAGAGCTATGTTAAAAAACCTATAAGGTATCACACCATATTTAAATATTATGTTTTCCAAAACCCTTTGTGGCAAAGAGATTTCCCATAAAAATACAAGAATATTTGAAATAAGAAGAATTGTATTAACTATAGGATACCTTCTTGATGGAACATCATCTTTTAAAGGAATCATTTGTCTTATTTTAACCTCGCTTCAATAAAGCTTAGCAAACTTAAAAAATCGCTATTGCTTCAATTTCAATTTTTACATTCTTAGGTAAAGCGGAAACTTGTACAGTTGATCTTGCCGGAAAATTACTGGAAAAATATTCTTTATAAACCTCATTCATCTCAGAGAATTCTGATAAATCCACCATAAATACGGTAGTTTTTACTATATTGTTTAGACTTCCACCTATAGATTCTAATATAGCCTTTATATTTTCCAAAACTCTCCTTGTCTGTTCCTTTATCCCCCCTTCTACTATATTTCCTGTTTCTGGATCAATAGGAATTTGCCCAGAAATGAAAACCATATTTCCAACTTTCACTCCTTGAGAATAGGGACCAATAGCAGCAGGAGCCTTAGAAGTTGAAATTATCTCTTTCATATTTTACCCCCTTTACAATAAGCATCTAAAAATAATTTTAACTTACTAAAAGCCAAAAATCTATGGCTGTATTTATTTTTCTCAGACTTGTCTATTTCTCCAAAAGTTTTATCAAGAAGCGGAAAATAAAATATAGGGTCATAACCAAACCCCTTTTCACCTTTTGGCTCATAGGCAATATATCCTTCTACTTTTCCTCCCGTGATGATTTTTACATCCTCTTTCATATCATAAAATACAGCTTTACATATAAATCTTGCTTTTCTATCTTCCCAAGGAGTATCTTTCATCTTCTCTAAAACCAGACTTATCTTTTCTTTATATCCCACATTTCCACCAAATCTTGCGGAATAAATCCCTAATTCCCCTTGTAGAGCGTCAATTTCAAGACCTGAATCCTCAGCAATTACAGGATAGCCCGTAATCTCAGCAACATATTTTGCTTTAATAAAAGCATTCTCTTCATAACTTTTTCCTGTTTCTTCAGGAAGATCCATATCAAATTCCAATTCTTTCAAAGTTTTTATTTGATCTTTATATTCAGAAAGAATCTCTAATATCTCTCTCACTTTACCTTCATTTTTTGTTGCTAATACAATAATTCTCTTATCCATACCTACAAAAGACCAAGAGCCTTCTTTTGTATCTCAATTAACTTCATAATACCCTGTTTAGCAAGGTTAAGCATCTGCTGAAGTTGCTCGTAAGTAAAAGGAGTCTTTTCAGCTGTTCCTTGAATTTCAACAAACTTACCACTCTCTGTCATAACTACATTCATATCAACTTCTGCTCTCATATCCTCATTAGCAGAAAGGTCAAGAAGTATTTCACCATCTACAATTCCAACACTCACAGCAGCCACAAATTCTTTTATAGGTATCTCTTTTATAACTCCATCTCTCTTTAGTTTCTCTAAAGCATCATAAAGGGCTACAAAAGCACCTGTTATAGCAGCAGTTCTTGTACCTCCATCTGCTTGAATTACATCAGTATCAATCCATATTGTTCTCTCACCAAGCTTACTAAAGTCAATAACTGCCCTTAACGACCTACCTATGAGTCTCTGAATTTCTTGAGATCTTCCATTAATTACTCCTTTAACTACATCTCTAACTTTTCTCTCTGGGGTTGAGCCAGGAAGCATTCCATATTCAGCTGTTAGCCAACCTTGGTTTGTACCTTTGAGAAACGGAGGCACCTTCTCTTCCATAGAGACCGTGCATATAACTTTTGTTTCTCCCATCTCAATTAAGACAGAACCTAAGGGGTATTTCAAATATTTTCGCGTTATCTTTACAGGCCTTAAATCTACATTAGATCTTTTATCAATCCTTATCATATCTACCTTCCCTTTCTTTAAGTTTATTAACTATTTTATCATATTCCTCTATATCAACGAATCCAACGAGCAAGTAATCTCCCTCTTCTTCATCAAAGATAAGATCAGGATATAGACAAAACTCTCTTATCTCCTTCGTATTTTTTACATGTAGTCTTGGACCTGTACAGGATATAATACGATCACCTATCTTAATATGCTGCCTATCCACATAAGACACTTCTATACCACTCTCAATGTATTTTTTAACCTCTTCTTCTATTTCAGAGGGATCTATCTTAATTTTTTCTCTCAATCTTATTACAAATCCATGTCTAACATCGCTATGCCCTTCAATATAACGAAAATACCCATGATCTTCTAAGACCATTCCCGTTAGATCCTCAGCAGTATGGGCTTGTAACCTATACTTCAAAGAAGTAAAAACAATTTTAACAATATCTTCTGGTAAAGGACCAAAAATATTTGGCCTTGAGACAATAACTTCCTCACCTATACCTATAAGTAGATCCGCATTTCTTTTTATATAAGGATAAATCAACTCAAAATGTTCACAGACAATTTTTTTATCTTCCTCTAATGCTTTCAAAATTGCCTCGGCTATGAGATATATAGGATAAAAGGCCAATTCGAATCTTATATCGACATGATATATATATTCATAAAATTTTCCCCTCTCATAATCCTCAAGAAGAGGTAAAGGTCTTCTATATACTCCCTCATCATCATTTGTTAAATTAAGCCCAGGGAACATTCCTCTAATTAAAAGAGATTTGCCTGAACCAGAATCACCTATTAATCCTATCAATTTATCTTCGTGGGATAGAAAATTTTGACCAATAACAGACCCAAGAAGCTGAAGACGAGCTTCCCCTCTTGGAGCATAATAAACTGCTTCCCTCAGTAGAACCTTAGGATGTATCATCAAATCTCCCAGAAAGAATTCCCTTTAGAATCAATAGCCATCAAAACAGGGAAATCAAGAACCTCTAAATAGTAAACAGCTTCAGGACCAAGTTCAGGAAAAGCCACAACTTTCATACTTTTGATTCTATCCCCTAAATAAGCGCCAGCTCCCCCTACTGTTACAAGATAAAAACCCTTATATTTTCTGATTGCTTCTATTACTTCTCTACCCCTTAAGCCTTTCCCAATAAAACCTTTCACTCCATTTTTCATAAGCTTTGCCACAAAAGGGTCCATTCTTTTACTCGTAGTAGGACCTGCAGATCCAACCACCCTACCAGGAGGTGCAGGCGAAGGTCCCATATGGTAAATAATAATATCTTTTAGATTAATAGGAGGCTTCAGCCCCTTTTCTAGCATATCTACGATCCTCTTACAAGCCTGATCTCTTGCAGAATACAATGCTCCGTTTAACAATATCCACTCTCCTACGCTAATTTCCTCTAACTTACCAATATCTTCAGGAAGATGAATCTTTTTCATAGCTCAATCCACCCATGCCTTACTGCACAACATTGAAGACTTATAGCAAGAGTAAATCCTGCAATGTGCACAGGATAAATCTCTACATTTACCGCTAATGCCGTAGTTTTACCCCCAAGTCCACCAGGACCTATACCGAGAGCATTTATTCTCTCTAAGAGATCATCCTCAAAAGAAGCCCAAAAAGGATCTTGATTATGCTCTCCAATAGGTCTTAACAATGCTTTTTTAGATAAAATTGCAGCCTTTTCTAAAGTACCACCTATTCCAACCCCAACAATTAAAGGTGGACAAGCATTAGGACCAAATAACCTTACATGGTCTACGATCTCATCCATTAACTCTTCTCTTGATATGGTAGGAAGCAAATTCTTTACCGCGCTTGCATTCTCGCTACCAAAACCTTTAATCAATACGTATATCCTTAACTTATTCCCATTAACTATATCATAGTGAATAACAGCAGGAGTATTATCTTCTGTATTAATCCTTCTTAAAGGATCCTTAACTACAGATTTTCTAAGAAAATCATTCACATAAACCGTTCTTACCGCATTATTTATAACATCTTCTATACTCCCACTAATACATAATTCTCTACCAATTTCTACAAATGCTACCACCATTCCACAATCCTGACATAAAGGAAGTTTCTTCTCTTTTGCAATTTTCGAGTTTTCTATAAGAATATCAAGAACGATCTGAGCATTTTTGTTATCTTCTTTCTTCCTTGCCTCTACCAAAGCGCTCTCTACATCCTTAGGAAGGGAAAAATTTATTTCTTCTATTAACTTCACCAGCTCTTTATAGATTTCTTCTTGAGTGATTACTCTAAACATCTAATTCCACCCCTAAAAGGGGAGCATGTTGCTGCGCACCATATACGTCAGTATCACCTGGACTTCCTGACGGAACCTTCCTTTTTATATTAGCCTTCACAGCATTTACAGGATCAAAATATATTACAGAAATAACATCTTCTATATCTATTCCATAAATCTCAGCCCACCACTTTTTTGAAAAATAATCTAGCTCTTTTAGCTTGTGATATATATGGGGATCCTTGAAGATGATATCTATAGTCAATATGAAAGGACCACTATTTTTAGTACGTATTACTTTTGCTAAATCCATTAACTTATATCTCATAACTAAACCTCTACAATCTTTATGGGAAATTCACAATCTTCAGGTTTTATGAGATGGTAGATTCCAAATTCATAGACTTCCCCCCAAATAGTCTCTGAGGGAGAGAAAGGAAAAGCAAGATTTCCAGCAGTAGAAATTCTATTTTCATACCCATAATGAAGAAGCGAAGACCTCAAAAAACCAACTATTGTTTTCACATGGTCTTGATCTTTACCAACAACTTCAATGACAATACCAAGCTCATGAGACAATTTTTTTTCTTTTTCCCAATCCCCCATAACACCATTTTTTCCATAAACGTGGAAAAATATATTATAATCTTCATTTAGGGTTTTAAAATTTTCTTTTAAAAGAATTTTTTGTTTTTCTAAGACCTCATCTATTTGAGAAATCATGATAGGATCCCTAACACCTGCTATACATACTCCTCTTATACCAAGATACTTCGCTCCTTCTATTTTAATCCATTTTTCTTCAAACTCTACAAATTTCGATCCTTTTACCAAAACAGTTCTATCATCTTTCTGTATAAACACTGATTGGGTAAGATCAATAATTCCATCAGGACCGACCAGATGATAAGGATCACTCTTTTCATATAAAGTATGAGCAGCAACTGACAGAACAGTACATCTTCTATTTTCATTCAAAGGATAAACCTCAAAATGGTCCTCAAAAATGACCCCCATAAGTCCATCCCTTCCACTACCAGGTTCGGCAGCAATCGCTCCACACTCAAGAATTTTTCCTAAATGATATGAAAGACCTTTTGAATATCCTTTATAAATTGGAATTGCGGAAAAGGGTGCTGGATCGTAGCTTCTTCCAGCTAAGATAATATTTACACCTTTTTCATAAGCTTCGATAAAAGGTGAAATACCTATTTGCGCTACAATATTAGTTATACCGTCAAGACCTTCTAAAGTCAGCTTTGATGATCCATCAAGTTCTCTAATTTTATTTTCTAATATGGCTTTTCTGACAATATTTTTATCAACATCGCTATATATTTTAGCAATTTTAGCCTTAAGATTATTAGCTTCTAAAATCTCCTTGACTATATCAAAGGTCCAATCTAAGGAAGACTTTGTACCACATCCCCCCGAACTTCCAACTAGTAATGGAATATCAAGTTTTAAAGACATTTTTATTAAATACTCTAAATCTCTTTTGGTAGCTTCTCTGTCAACAAAAGAAATGCCTTTTCCTAAATAATAAGGCCCAGGATCCGTTGAACCTGCGTCCACAGCTATAACATCTGGCTTTTCTGAAAAAGCCTTATAGTAAGTCTCTTCAGGAAAACCGTAGCCTAAAATAGCTGTAGGAGAGAATATTTTAATCATCTATTACATTTAGTCCTTTCCTCTTCAATATCCTTAAAGTTCTCATCATCTCATTGTAAACAATCATAAGCCCCTCATCTACACCCATTCCTGGCTTTGCCAATATTTGGTCCGCCTGAGTTGCTAATGCAACATGGACAGAAACTTGAGCAGATCTATCAGTTTCGTTACAACTACCGCCTAAATATGCCCCTATATTGTTTTCCTTGCAATAAAGAACAGCCTCAATAGAGTTGTGTATGCTACCTAATACAGGAGTCTTTATCTGGATCATATCTACAGCTTCTGCCTTTATGAAATCTTTAATATCATTCAAACTATTGCACCATTCATCTGCCACAATATCTACCTTTATACCTTTCTCCTTTAATTTTTTTCTAAGTTTGCTTAAAAATTCTATTTGCAACTCTTTACTTTCCATATCCACAGGGCCTTCAATTCTCAACTTATAAGGATAACAAATTTTTTCAAGTCTACCAAGATATTCCGCTATCTCATCTACATTGTATTGAAAAGCAATTCCTATAGTCCCATAAACATCTATATGAAATACAGGATAATAATTATCGCCTCCTAAAATTCTTACTCTTTCTTTTAACCATCCTAAGTATTCAATCAATTTTTCCCCTCGCCATCCTAATTTTGTCTCTACATTATTAATAAGAGCATGAGGTAAAACATCTACCCGCTTAAGGATCATCTTATCTGCATTGATATACCTCTCATCTCCTGACTGAGCAAAGATTGGAACTTTTTTAATTTCAAAATTTAGTGAATACTCATCTCTAATAATTTCTGTCATTGTTTTCTTGTAATATTTTGCAAAAGTATCAAGAATAACTTGGGAAACCCCATATCTTATAGCAGTATGAAGCTTCTTTCCATTAACCCTCAAATCCTCTAATTTTTGACACATCTCTCTAAAACTACTCCACTTCTCATTCATAAGAAACGGAAAAACCACTTTTTCCAAATCTTTTGCTAAATCCCTTGCCTTAAATAGTGGTTCTCTTCCTCCTGCTCCTGAATATTGAATAGCAGCACAATCCCCAAAAGCAATTTGACCATCATCAAGAAATAACATTACTGATATACTCTCCCCTTTTTGCCTTACAGCCTCATATCCTGAGGTTAAAGGAACTCCTCTATAAGCAAAACCGTCCTCTTTAGCTCCTGCTTTTATAGCCCTCTGATCATCAAAATAAAATCCTGAAAGTCCTATCGAATAAAAAGCATCTTTAATCATGACAATTCTCCTAACTATCTAGGCCTTCCTACAAGTCTGCCTTTACTTATAGCATATATATCATCTAAAACCATCTGAAAACTAATCTCCCTTTTTTCATACTTAGCTCTTTCTTCCAGTTTCTTCCTATGAAAACTCTTTATCTCTTCATCAAAAGGTAGATTTCCAAAATCAAAAAATCTTACTGCTCCTTCGTTGTCTCTCACCGGCATTACTCTTCCAAGAGTAAATCTACTTGGAGCAAAGGGAACATCAAGCAAACCAGAAGCAAAAGCCCTCACAGTACCTAATACAAAATCCCCTTCTCCAACAGAATATACTGTATTTAATATGCTTCTCACTTCTCTCTCAATAATATATTCTTCTTCTTGAACTTTATTTTTATCAATAAAATCTTGACAATCTAACATTTGCAGAACCTGCCTTGTATTCCTTAAAGCTGCCGCATTGGCTTCCTTTGATGGAATTCCTACTGCCTCTTGAGGAGTTTTTACTATGATCTTTGTAGCTTTTGATAATACCGCAGGAATTGTACCCAAACTTATTACTGCATATGCTCTAGCTTCGTCCTCTGGAAAACCGCCCATAAAGTGATGTAAAACGGTAGTAATATGTACATCATAATATCCAAAACTTGCCAAATACTCTTTTGTTAATCTATCGAGCACATTTATAGCAGCAGCATCCTGAATAACATTTCCACATTGCCCATACCCTACACTAAAGCTTTTTACCCCTTGTTCAGCAGCAAAAAGAGCCTCTATAATCCCAATACTTATAGAAATAGATGGAGGCACAAGAGTACCTGTCAACGGTCCAAAGGATTCTCTGTTTATTATTACACCATTCTCAGCATAAAGTCCCACAAGGTAATCTACATATTGCCAATATAGAATAGAATTCTCTAAAGAGACATCTTTAGCATAAGGAATATTGTATGTAATACCGCCCCCCTCAAAAGAGGTAAATCCAGCCGCCAAGGTAATCTCTGCAAGTAATCTTGCATCTGGCGTTCCATGTCTAATCTCTACAGGTACATCAACGCTTTCTATTATTTCTCTACAGGCCTTAACTCCATAATTTACCGCTGGGAAACCGTTAAGTAATGACTTGCCTTCTCTTAAACTTTCCTCAATGCCAATCTGAGCCTCCCTATACCTATTTTGTCTAGTATAACTATCAATAGTAGTAGGTAATATATCTGCACCACCCTCTTTTTGAAGATATTGCAGTAGAAGAATATGCTCTCTCAATATAGGAACTCCTGCCCTAGGTTGTAACAAGGTTCTTTTTTCTTCATCAGCCTTTTTCAAAACATAATCTGCATATTTCTCCTTAGGTAATGACTTTAAATATGATACTGCTTCTTCAAAATTCACCTCTTTTCCAGTCTCCCAAGAATTTAAGACTTCCTCTCTCATTTTTAGAAAATAATTATGATCCCATTTTTTGTTCTTCAAAACCATAATAATCCCCCATTTTCTCTACATATCTATAAATAAGCTCTTTAGCCTTCTCTTTATCAATTTCAGAAATTACACCTATAGAGAACAATATGTATTCTTTATCAATAAATATCTCTGAAGAAACAGGTTTTAAAACAAAAGGTTCATCCTTGGAATAAACAGCTCCTTTTATTATCATTTTTTTATGAGGATTATAGATTAAAGGTCCACCAGTAAATAATAAATTTTTCACTTCTCTCAAATCTTTTCCATATTGAAAATATAAAGTCCCCATAGGAGTATAGACCACTTCTATATGCCCCACATGCCTTTCCACACTTATTTTTACAGCAAAATAGGCAAGTACTGCGTCAAAATACAAATCCTCATTGTCTTTAGGTATAAACCCAGTATTCTTAGTCAGGAAATATGCCTTCTCTTTAGGATTTATTCTTGATGTATCTAAAAATCTCTTTAACTCCTTCTCATCAACTACTTCCAATAGAGATAAAGCAGAAACTCTTACACCAAGATCTCCTTCTACACTTCTCTTTACTCTTGGATCTTTTAATCCCTTCCACACAACTCCTGCCTGAGTCGGTGCTCCCTCAGCTACAGAACAAACATCAGTGGTGGCTCCTCCTACATCTACAAGTAAACTTTCTCCATAAATATCCGCAAATACTTCTAAACCTTTTAAAACTGCAAGAGGGGTAGGCATTACTACACCCTCGATAATTTCTTTAACTTTATCAAGTCCTTTTGCGTGAATGATATTTCGAAGAAAAATCTCCCTAATCAGCTCTTGAACTTTATCAATATTGATCACACCATACTCTGGCATTACATTTTCTGTAATGTATATTTCTTTATTACTTCCTTTAAAAATTTTTTCTATCTCATCCCTTAAATCTTTATTTCCAGCATAAATAAAGGGTACATTTAAGGGTAGGGTAGAGAGTTTTTTAGCATTTATCAGGGGATAATAGCGATTTCCACCATCTGTTCCACCTGAAAGGATTATTATGTCAGGTTTTAAAGAGGAAATTTCTTCAAGATCAGCTTTAGTAAGTTCGTAAGCATACACCTTTAATACTTTTCCTCCTGCAGAAAGCGCAGCCTTTTTAGCAGCTTCAGCCGTTAGATCAGGAACAAGTCCAATAGCAACTATCTTTAAACCTCCAGCAGCACTACTAGTAGCTCTTTTTATCTCAAAGTCTCTAATATCATATCCTGTCTGGACTTTTATTTCATCTATTACTTTACTTAAACCTATATTCACATCCTCATTCACAGTAGAAGGATGTTTCGCTTTACCTATAATTTCACCCTTATCAAGATCGTATGCCACACCTTTTGTGAAGGTACTACCAATATCAAATATTAATGCCTTCATATCTTTATTCCAATTCTAAATCTTTTTTCAAATCTCTAATTACTTCTTCGGGAGAAGTTTTGGGAGGATAAACCCTATGAAATCCCAAATCTTTGAACTTCCTTTCTACTTCACTCCAATCCTTTTGCCCTACCCCAAGATTGCCACCTATATAAAGAATTATATTTTCAAGTCCTGCTTCTTTTAATTTTTCCTTAAATCCTCTACAATCAAGTTCTGCATGACCATAAAGAGATGAGACTAAAATAGCCCTCGCCCCAGATTCTATGGCAGCTTTTATAAAATCCTCTTGGGAAGATAGAACTCCGATATTGACCACATCAAATCCTGCGTTCCTTAAAACATAATCAAGAATCCTCAATCCCACAGCATGAACATCTGCTCCAATAACCCCTAAAACAACAGTTCTCTCCCCCATATAAATCACCCTCTTATAAGATTATAGATCAGTACTGCTGTATCATAGAGATTATCTATACTAATACGTTCTTCCTTAGAATGTGCATTTTCCATTCCTATACCTACATTTATCGTTCTTATTCCATAAGAGTTTAAAATATTAGCATCACTTCCACCCATAGTATAAGTTAGTTCAACTTTCTTTCCCATGTTATTTAAAACTCTTACTATCCTTCTTACAACCTCTTCATTTTCATCAATACTAAATCCCTTGTAAAGATTTTCTTTCCTTAAATCATATTTAGCACCTTTTTCTATCATTTTACGAAGTTTTTCTTCAAATTCTTGCCACAAAGAGTAAATTCTATCCTCATTAAGACTTCTAAATTCACCTTCCAAATATACCTCATCGGGCACTATGTTTGTAGCTCTACCACCTCTTATAATCCCTACGTTCGCAGTAGTAAAATCATCGACCCTTCCCCAAGAAAATTTAAGCAAAAATTCAGAGGCTAATAATATAGCATTTATACCCTTCTCAGGCGAAGTTCCTGCATGAGATGCTCTACCATAAATAGTAAGATAAAACCTATCATGAGTTGGTGCCCTTAGTATAAGAGTCCCAACTTCACCTTCCCCATCAAACACATAACCCTCTTGCGACTTTATTAAAGAACGATCTACATTTTTAGCTCCAACAAGCCCAATCTCCTCTCCGATGGTAAAAAGAAACTCAACCCTTCTTGTATTCTCACTTCTTTCTCTTATAGTTTGTAAAGCTTCTATTATTGCTGATATTGCCGCTTTATCATCAGCCCCTAAGATCGTATTTCCATCACTCACAATATATCCATTAGCTATCTTTGGACTTATATTCTCTCCAGGAGAAACAGTATCCATATGAGCCGAAATTAGAATTGGATCTCCATCTCCCTCAAGATAAGCATATAAATTTCCAGAATTTCCACCCAGAATCTTTCCAGCGTTATCCTCCACAACTCTTAATCCTAAATCTTCAAGTTTACTTTTCAGAAAAGAGGAAAAATCTCCTTCTTTTAAGGAAAGAGAAGAAATCTTAACCAAATCCATAAAAGTATTAATTAATCTATCCTTTGATAACACTTATATCCCTCCTGTCTAAAGACACTTTCTTAACAGTCCAGTTAGTCCCCAGGAGTTTATTAAGAATAGCCTGGAATTCCTCAGCCTCGCCAGTTACAAAAATTTCCACATTCTTCTCATCAATACTGTTAGTTTTGCTTAAAAATCTTACTACCTCTAAAGAGGGATCAACTATAAAGAGATTTGGGTACAGATTTTTAATTACTCCTTTTATGAAGGGAAGATGAGTACATCCTAGAATAAGTCCTTCAATACCATTCTCTACTAAAGGATCAGTACATTTTATTATTTCTTTTTCAATAATTTCACCTTCTACAATACCTTTCTCAATAGTTTCTAATAGAGGCCCCTCACTGCAAGACTGAACATAAACCTCAACATTTTTTGAAATTCTTTCATGAATTAAGTTAGGATATATATTACTTTCTTTTGTTCTTTTTGTAGCTAACACTCCTACTTTCTTAAAAGTATAACTTTTAATACCCTCTATAGCTCCTAACACAATACTATGAATTTTTATATCTCTAAAATTATCTACCAGAAAATCATAAGCTACTGAGGATGCGGTATTACAAGCCACAATCACCTCTTCCACGCCAAAGTTTTTAAAAAAACTTACTATTTCAAAAACTCTTTCTTGAATAAACTCTACAGGTTTAATCCCATAAGGAAAATACTTTGTATCCCCTAAAAAATAGACTTCATCGGCTAAATTATTGAAGTAAACCTCCTTAAGAACCGAAAGGCCACCAACACCAGAATCTAAAATACCTATTTTACTCATTTTTACCTCCCTCGAAATATTTTTCTACTGCTTCTATTATTTTATCTATTAATTTGTCTTGATAATCCTCATTTAATAATAAACTTCTATCAACATCATTAGTAATAAATCCCATCTCAATAATAACAGAAGGAATAGGCACACGAGAGAGAACATAAAACTTACCCTTAATAGCCCTTCGTACTACAAATCCATTAGAATTAAAAATATCAACAATAGTCTTTACCAAACCCTCCGAAAGATCATTAGCATAGCATACTTCTATACCTCTTACATCAGACGAAAAAGCAGCATTAGTATGTATACTTATTAGAATTGACGAAGCTAACAGGACATTATCCAAATTTATTTTCTTATTGATAAAACTAACTCTATCATCTAAAGATAAGCTAATATCATTTTCTCTAAGAATATACACTATATATCCTTTATTTCTTAGCTTTTCTGCAAGCTTTAAAGAAACCTTGAGATTTATATCCTTCTCTTTAATATCTCCATATATTGCTCCAGGATCCGATCCCCCATGTCCAGGATCAATAAAAACCGTATATCTAGTAGAATTCTTCTCTGTTAAGGAGTTATTATTTGATAGGTTTTCTTCTTTTTTAGGAATCCTAAAAGAAATCTTCAACGTATTTGAATATACCTCTTCGGTTAAATAAACAGTGTCAGTATATGTTTCAAAAACAATCCTCAGCTTACGGGAATCTTCCAATTTTTCCCCGATTCTTACTAAATTAACAGGTTCTTTCTGAATAGAGATACTAGTATATGTTAGTGCTGATTCAGCATCTAAGACATCATAGTAATACCTTGGAGGGTTAGGAAGGAAATTTTTAGTATAGGTAAAGGTATCAGAAAAGATCAAAAAAAAATTTAAAGTATTATCTTCCTCCTTCCATGTCATATCAGAAAGTTTCACGAAATTTTTACTATCATTTTTTTCTTCATCTCCCCCATATTTTAATGGAAATTCTAATATCAGTTTTCCTAATTCCTTTTTTATATTCGGTTCTAAAACTTGTTTCTTGAATTCGATGACTACTCTTACTACGTATGGAGCCACAGTAAACTGAGAATATCTTATACTTTTTATGTATGGATCATTTAACTTCACTTCTCCTTTGTTGTCAATAAAAACTACACTTTGGAGATCTAACACAAAGCGTGGAGGAGAGTCTAAATTTAAAGTGTTAAAGTTTATCTTGGATTTTCCTCTCAGATTTATCGTTAATACGCCCTTTGAATATTTCACGCCAGATAATTCGTTTACTATGTAAAGAATGTTATTTTTCAGATAAACTCTATATCCCAAAAGCCTATAGAAGGAAGAAAGAGGAAAATAGACAGTGTTATCTTCTTTTAAAAGAGGATTTATCAGAGCTGCAGATTTTCCATACAAAGATACTTTTTTTTCTCCTATTTTAGCTACGAAAAATTCATTATTAGACTCGTAGAAATAAACTTTATCATCAATTTGTTTATAAAAATAGCCAAAAGTTGAAGAGAATAAGGGTAAAGGAATATAAATATCGTTATTTATCTCCTTAAGGGTGGTAAGAATTTTAACTCTTTCTCCTAAATAGTCGATTTCGAGAAAGGATAATTCATTACCAAGGATATAATTGCTAACTAGTAAAAACAAAATAAAAAACAAAACAAATGACCATTTCCTACAGTGCATTCTCTTAATAACGCTTCCTTTCCCACTATAAACTTCATTTTAATATTTTTGGTGGAGGCGGCGGGAGTCGAACCCGCGTCCAGAGAGCAAGAATCAAAAGCCTCTACAAGCTTAGCGGGAGTTTTAACTTTTCGGCACTTACAGACTCCCTCCCGCAGGATTCTGTAAGCACCTATCCCCTACATCTTTCCCTTCCTTAGGGGAGTCGGAAGGGGCAGCTGGCTCATTATGACACCCTTCTAACCCTGCCAGCCCGGGTTAGAAGAGCGTAGCTGCTAAATTAAGCAGCTAATGCTAAATTTGTGTTGGCACTTCTTTTTTGCCGTTGTTTTACGAGGTAACGGCACCTCGGCTTGCAGCTTTTGATCCTTGTACTCCCTGTCGAAACCAATCGCCCCCACTAATATTTTAACTTATATAATCTCTCCAATTCACGTCTTTCTTCTCTTTCTGCTATATCTCTTCTTTTATCGTAAAGCTTCTTACCCTTTGCAAGACCCAATTCTACCTTTGCCCAACCCCGCTCGTTAAAGTATATAGAAAGTGGTATCAAAGTCAAGCCTCTTTCTTTTACTTTCCCTACCAGATATGCAATCTCATCTTTATTGAGAAGAAGCTTTCTCGGTCTCTTAGGATCATGATTATAAATATTTCCATGTTCATAAGGACTTATATGCAAATTATAAATCCAAACCTCACCATTTTTAACATCTGCATAACTATCTTGCAAACTCACCTTACCGTTCCTAAGAGATTTAACTTCGGTACCCGTCAGAGCTATTCCAGCCTCAAAGGTCTCTAGGATGGAATAATCATGTCTTGCTTTTCTATTAACCGCTACAATCTTTTTTCCCTTTGCCATTTCCGATATTAATTATATCAAATTTTATTCAGAATATCCAAAAGGATGCTTTTTCATCCAATTCCAAGCAGTTGAAATCATGGTTTCCAAATCATTAAATTTAGGTTTCCATTTAAGATTCTTTTTTATCTTATTAGAACTCGCAATAAGTACCGCAGGATCCCCTGGTCTTCTCTGTCCTTCCTTAACTGGGATCTTTTGTCCTACAACTTTTTCAGCAATACTGATTACTTCCCTCACCGAATATCCTCTCTCGTTGCCCAAATTAAAAATTTCTGAGCTCATCCCATCAAAGAGCGCCTCTAAAGCAAGAATATGAGCTTCAGCCAGATCTACTACATGAATATAATCTCTTATACATGTACCATCAGGAGTTGGATAATCAGTTCCATATATCTCCACATACTCCCTTTGACCTAACGCAGTCTTCAAAACTATAGGTATTAGGTGAGTTTCAGGTCTATGATCTTCACCAAGCTCTCCTTCAGGATCTGCTCCTGCAGCATTGAAATATCTCAAAGAAACGTATTTAATGCCATATATTCTGTCATACCAATTAAGTATTTCTTCGAACATTAACTTAGAAGAACCATAGACATTAGTAGGATTCTTAGGATGATCTTCGGGTATCGGAATTACTTGAGGTTCCCCATAAACAGCAGCGGTAGAAGAAAAGATAAAGTATTTTATGTTATGATCTTTCATTAGTTCTAATAGATTTAAACCGCCCAATATATTATTCTCGTAATACTTGAAAGGCTCTCTCATAGACTCACCTACAGTACTTAGTGCAGCAAAATGCATTATCGCATCAATCTCATATTTTTCAAAAACACCTTTCAAAAGATTTTTTTCCTTTAGGTCTACGTTTTCAAAATAAGGTGTTAGAACTGCTTTTTTATGACCTTTTTGTAAGTTATCAAGCACTACAACTTTATAACCTTTTTTAAGTAGCTCTTTTACCACATGACTTCCTATATATCCTGCTCCACCTGTAACGAGTATAACTCCCATAACTACCCTCCATTTTTCTTATAAAACTCTCTTATAGATTCGATTACATAATATACCTCTTCATCAGTAAGTTCAGGCCACATGGGTAGTGCTAATACCTCTTCACTTGCCTTTTCTGCCTCAGGAAAATCACCCTTCTTGTATCCTAAATCCTCATAGCATTTTTGCAAATGTAATGGCAATGGATAGTATATTGCTGTTCCAATACCCTTAGAAGCCAAATAATTTTGAAGTTCGTCTCTCTTTTTTACCCTTATTACATACTGATGATAAACATGTTTTAAATAAGGCTTTTCTTCTGGAACTATTATGTCCAACTCTTTCAAGTTTTCAGAATATATTCTTGCAATTTCTCTCCTTCTCTCTATCCAAGAATCTAAATACCTTAATTTTACTCTTAATATTACTGCTTGAATTTCATCCAATCTGCTATTATGACCTATCATTTCATGATAATACTTCTTAGAACTACCATGTACCCTCAAAAGTTTGGCTTTTTCATAAACTTCTTCGTTGTTAGTAGTAATAAGACCACCATCTCCATAGCCACCTAAATTTTTTGTAGGAAAAAAGCTAAAACAACCAGTATCTCCAATACTACCCGCCTTTTTCCCTTTGTACTCCGCACCTATTGCTTGGCAAGCATCTTCAACAATAAAAAGATCATATTTTTCTGCAAGATAAGTTAAATCATCCATTTCAGCCATTTGACCAAAGAGGTGTACAGGGATTATCCCTTTTGTCTTAGGAGAAATAGCATCTTCAACTTTCTCTGGATCTATGTTATAAGTAACAGGATCGATATCTACAAAAACTGGTTTCGCCTTCAACAAGGATATTACCTCTGAAGTAGCGAAAAAAGTAAAGGGAGTAGTTATGACCTCATCCCCTTCTTTTATTCCTAAAGCTTCTAAAGATATAAGCAGAGCATCAGTACCCGACGCAACACCCAAACTATATTTTGTATTACAATAATTAGCCAGTTCTTTTTCCAACAAACTAACATTCTCCCCTAAGATAAATTGACCTTTTGAAAATGTCTGTTCTAAAAGAGGCAAAAGTTCATTCGAAATTTTCTTATACTGTCTAGTCAAATCAAAGGCTGGAATTTTCATTTTATCCTCCTATTCTCTGCCACTCCTTCTTAAAATTTTCCCAAAAATTAAGGAAAAAGGCTAAAAATACCCCTAAAAATACACTACTCACTCCCGCTATAAGAACATTCAAAACAGTGGAAGGTTTTGATTTTTTTAAAGGTGGCACAGCAGGATCAAGAACTGAAACTACAGCTACTTCTTTAGTTTCATCAATTTTTGCTTGCTCATATTGAGAAAGAAGCATAGTATAAATAGTCTCCTGAACTTTCACATCTCTCAGAAGTTTAGATAATGTAAGACCAAGCTCCGGTAATTTAGAAAGTTTACTCTGATACTGATCAATAACATCAGAAAGAGCCTTAAGTTTAGACTCATTTACTAAGATACTCATCTGTAGATTGAATAGATCATATAAAGAGGAGTTATTAATAGCCTTATAAACCCTATCAAGTTCCTCCCTGATCACCTTTTTTGTCTCCTCAATAGCATACTTCATAGAAACAACTTTTGGATGTTCTGGACCATAATCAATAGAAAGAAGAGCAAGTTCTGATTCCTGAGAAATCAATTTATTTCTTAGGTCAGAAAGAACAGTAGAGGTAGCAGTAAGAGAGGTAATAGCAAGCAAATCCTTTTGTTGAATTCTTTGTTGATTAACAAGTTCTTTCTTTAAATTTTCAAAATTATCTTTTGATACTTTCAAAGTTATAGCTGTCATCTGTTTTTCCGATTCAAGTTTTGCAAGAGCATCTACTATGGCTTTTGCCTCATCATCAATGCTAAATATTAAATTCTTCTCCTGAAATTCCTTCAGTTTATTTTCTGCTTGATCTAAATCTTTTTTAACTCTCTCTATCTGTTTTTCCAAGAACTCCTTTGTTCTCTTTGCAGTATATACTCCAAGAGAAGCATTTATAGTACTCAAAGCCTCAACATAAGTATTAGCAATATCAGCAGCCAACTTAGGATCTTTAGCCTCTGCAGTTATAGTAATGGTGTTTTCCTTCTCATTAGTTGTTACTTTTATACTGTCCATCAATTGTTTTAAAGCATCCTCATAGGTTTTTGCTTTAAAATAGTCATCAAGTTTTAGTTTTTTAAAAACATACTCAGCAGCAGATCTACTCTTCAGAATAGCAACCATATTTGCTGATGGAGTTGAAGATGTGATTCCAATTGGAATAGGTAAATTTTGGAGAAGAGCACTCAAAGTAGAGGAAGTTCCCGATTGTTGAGGAATTAAAATCACAGTCTTAGCCTCATAAATTTTGGGGGCTAATAAACTATAAACCAATGCTATTAGTACAGAGATTATAAATAATATGATAACTAAAACCCTTCTCTTCCATATAATGTAAAAAAGCTCAGCCAAGCTAATTTCATCCTCATACATTTTTTCTTCGTTCATAACTTCCCCCTATTTTATTTACAAAGCTTTATACACCAAAGTTCCTTCCTCCATATTCCATGCCCTTGAAAAATCTACTCCTCCCCATATTTGTACCGTCTTTACCCCATTTTCTATAGCTCTAATTGCGGACTCAAGTTTAGGAATCATTCCACCAAAAACTTTTTCTTCCTCAATTAATTTCTTAGCCTCCTCTATAGATAACTTATTCAACACCTTATCCTTATCATCTTCTCTCAAAATAACCCCAGGAACGTCGGTACAAAATATTAATCTGTCTACCTTGAGAGAAATACCCAAAGCTAAGGCAGCAGAGTCAGCATTTATATTATAAGAAACACCACTCTCATCCATTCCTAAAGACGTGGTAACTACAACATATCTTTCCTCAAGGAGCCTTCTAATAGGTAAGACATCTACTTCTACAACTTCTCCTACATATCCTAAGTCTATATTATCAATAATTAATTTCTTGCATTTAAATATGGATTTTCCATTTAATCCCAAAACTTTTAACCCTGCTTTTTTTACTTCAGATATAACTTTTCCTTGTATATCTCCTGAAAGGACCATCTCAACTATTTTTAATGTGTTTTCATCAGTTATTCTTCTACCTTTTACAAACTTTGGTTCAAAACCTAGTTTTTCCATCCAAGAATTTATCTCATTTCCCCCTCCATGCAATAAAACAAAATCATAACCCAATTCATAAAGGGTTTTAATAAACGACAAAAAAAGAGAAAGTTTACTTAAAGTATTACCACCAATTTTTACAAGAATTAAACCTTTTCTATCCACGGGTAAGCTTTAATAATACCTCCTGAGATATAGCTTTCAAAGTTTCCATTACTCCTTTTCCTTCGATTGCAACAGCTTCAAAATATTTATACTTTCCTTCAGGATTCAACCTTTGGTTAAGCTCTTCAACACTCACAATATCCGGTAGATCCCTCTTATTATATTGAAAAACGAATGGAAGAGTGTTAAAATCATAACCCACAGCAGCAAGTTCTTTTTTTAGAGCCTCAAATATCCTTACATTCTCTTCTAATCTCGACTTTTGAGAATCCACCACAAAGACAAGACCATCAACACCCCTCAAGATCAATTTTCTACTTGCCTCATATAAAGCTTGCCCTGGTGTAGTATATAATTGAAATCTTAACTTAAATCCCTGTACTGTTCCAAGATCTAATGGCAAAAAATCAAAAAACAAAGTTCTCTCTGTTTCAGTAGCAAGAGAAACAAGCTCTCCACGTCTATCAGGAGAGACCATCTTATAAATCTGTTGTAAATTTACTGTTTTCCCGCTCAAACCTGGGCCACAATAAACAATTTTACAAGTGATCTCCCTTGCAGCATAATTTAAAACCGCCATTTTTCTTCACCTTTCTATATTTTTTTATTTTTTACTTTTTAAAGAAATCCTCTATATCGCTAAAATTAAACTCTGCTTTAGGTATATCCTTTTGTTTTTCCTTAATCTTCTTTATTATCTTTGCAAGATTCTCACAAGCTTTTTGAGCAAAGAGTCTTACCATACCAAGAGTAGTAGAATCATCAAAAATCACAAGCAACAAGACTTGCTTCTCTATATGAGAGATATGAAGGTGATTCCTCTTCCCCTGATGGAAAATTAATGAGAATTCTTCCTCACCCAAGAGTTTTGCAAGCTCTTGAGTAGCAGAAAAAGCTCCTGCAGCTAAAGCAGATATAGTCACAAAATCAAACTGCGAAGCCGTTCCTCTTCCGCCAATAACAGTACCGCTTTTATCTATTAAAAGAGCAGCTTTAGCTTTAGATTCCGCAAGAAATTGACCAAGATATCTCTCTATCTCTTCCTGATCCTCCAATGAAATTACTAGTGATAAAATCTGTTCTCTTTCGTCCATTAATAACCCTCCTTAAAAAAATTTAAAATTTTGTCACTTCTTAACTTGAAAAAAATTATAAATCTTTAAAAAAATATAGTCAAACTTCATTAGACTTCGTCTCTTAGACTTAAAGACTTAAAGGAAGTAGAATTCTTCATAAATAATAACTTAACTGTTCCAGTAGGACCATTCCTCTGTTTAGCTATTATTATCTCCACCTCTTCAGGTAAATCAGACTCCACCTCTGCCTCTTGAGCCTTATAATATCCTTCTCTATAGATAAATATCACCACATCTGCATCTTGTTCAAGCCCACCTGAACCTCTTAAATCTGAAAGTTGAGGCCTCCTTTCAGCTCTGGTCTCCACAGCTCTTGATAACTGAGATATAGCAATAACTGGAACCTCAAGTTCTCTCGCCAAAGACTTAAGCCCTCTAGAAATTTCAGAAATTTGTTGATGTTCACTCTTATCCCTATCTAAAAGTCTTATCAGCTGTAGATAATCCACAATAATAAGAGAAAGCCCTACTTCTGCCTTCAACCTTCTTGCTCTTGCCCTCATCTCAATAACATTTAAGTCAGGCGTATCGTCCACAAAAATAGGCGCCTCTGCTAACTTCCCAAAAGCTCTAGCAAGTTTTGGCCATTCTTGCTCCCGAATTTGTCCCGTTCTCAGCCTATGAATGTCTATCTGAGCTTCAGAACCTAAAAGTCTTAAAGCCAACTGAAAACTAGACATTTCAAGACTAAATATTGCTACTGGTAAATGCTCTTCTAAAGCCACATGCTGTGCAATATTCAAACAAAAAGAAGTTTTACCCATTCCAGGGCGAGCCGCGACTATAATCAAATCTGAAGGCTGAAAACCTCCTGTCTTTCTATCTAAGTCCCAAAATCCTGTAGGAATACCTGTAAAAGGCTTTCCTGTTTGATGAATTCTTTCTATCTCTTTAAAACTTTTTGCAAGCACATCTCTCAGCGGAACCAGGGTCCTAAATCTATGATGCTGAGCTATATCAAAAATCAATTGTTCTGCCTTATCAACCAATAATTCTGGGTTTTCATTTTCCCTATATCCTAAAGAAACTATTTCAGTACCAGCTGAGATCAGTCTTCTTAAAAGTGCTTTTTCTGCCACAATATTAGCATAGTACTCTACATTCGCAGCAGTTGGAACCACATCAAGCAAAGAAGCAATATAAACATTCCCTCCTACCCTTTCCAAAAGATTTCTACTTCTTAGTTCCTCAGTCACAGAAACTAAATCTACAGGAAGACCTTTCTCGAAAAGTTCTACAATAACTCTAAAGATTATTCCATGATGCTCATAATAAAAGCTATCAGGATTTAATATTTCGATAACCTTAGCTATAGCATCTCTTGAAAGAAGCATCGCCCCAAGTACAGCCTGCTCCGCTTCTTCATTATGAGGGGGTACTCTTCCAAGAATATCCTCCTTATTTTTCATAATTATTCAGCCTCAACTAAAATTTTCGCTTTAGCTACAACTTGTGGGTGTAATTTCACCTCAACACTATATTCTCCTAAAGACTTTATAGGTTCTTCAAGATTTATCTGCCTTTTATCTATTTCTATCTTTAGCTTTTTAGAAATTATTTCTGCAATATCTTTACTGGTTATAGATCCAAAAAGTTTCCCTCTTTCTCCTACCTTGGCCTTAATTACAAAAGTTTCTTTCTCAATATTATCTTTCTCTTTTCTAAATCTCTCTAATAATTTTTCTTCCTTCTTTCTTTGAGAAGCTTCCTGCAATCTTAAATGTTCAAGCATTCCTTCATTAACTTCCTGAGCTAATCCCTTTGGGAATAGATAATTTCTTGCATACCCATCGCTTACATCTATTATCTGCCCTTTTTTACCTAGATTGTTTACATCCTTTAGAAGTAGAACTTTTATTTTCTTCATAAAACTACCCCTCTTTTGGTATTATTTTTTCTCTTAAAGGAAAAAATATATCAATAAAACCTGTTATAAATATTATACTCCCAAAAATAGGATTCAAGACAAAAATTATGAAAAGAAGTATTCTTAAAACTATATTTTTTATAAAATATCTCAACAAAATCCAAGCCAAAATATAGCCATTTATAAGTATAAAAAATTGCAAGCATAGAGACAAATTTGAAAGAATTACATCTCTAAGAGGAATATTAATGAAAGCAAACAAGATATATAAAATAAAAATAATGAAAACTAACTTTTTGGGTACTCTTAAATTTTCAAGCTTTGGTAAAGATGGAGCTTCTATTCTGAATCTCTTTAATACTTTCTCTATAATTACATAATTGAGAAAAACCTGAAACAAAGCAGACATTATTAAGAAAGAAGGCACAAAAAGATGTAAATTCTCCATAAATTTATTTTGCATCTCGATATATTCATTTTGGGTATTACCCAAATAATTTTTAAATATCTCCAAAGACTTTTTCCAGCCCTCTCTCATAGCATCAATTCCTATAATCTTTTCAAAGGGCATTTTAAAAAGAACCATAGAGAGATATATACCTAAAAGTTGAAGAGCAAGAAGTAAAATAAAACTCCCTGCAAGAAGCAATTTCAAATTAAATCTCTTAGATAATCCATATCCCAAATATAATCCAAGCAACCCCGAGGGTAGAATAAGAAAAACAGCACTAAAAGGGCTTAATACCAGAGAAAGAATAATAATAGATATAATTAAAGATAAAAAAGATATTCTTAAACCATTTCTATAAGTCAAAATCAAAGATGGCAGAGGAATAAAATAGGTTATAGGAAAAAACCAATAAGATAGCCACGCAAGAACAACATTTATAGCAGTGATCAGACTTCCCTCAACTAATCCTTGAAGTTTTTTATTCATAAACCTCACTCCAAATAATTATTAATACAAAAAACAAGGAGGGCATATATGCCCTCCCTTAAAAATTCTTAAAAAATTCTTCTAAATTACTTAACCACATAAGGTAGAAGGGCCATATATCTTGCCCTTTTAATTGCTGTACTTAATTGTCTTTGATGCCTTGCACAATTTCCGCTAATTCTACGAGGGATTATTTTTCCTTTTTCTGTCATAAATCTCTTTAATCTTTCTACATTTTTATAGTCAATATAGTCTATTTTCTCACTGCAGAAAACACAAAATTTCTTTTTGGATGAATAAGTAAACTTAGGAGCTTTTGTTGAAGTCTTTTCGTTACTCATTATCTTCCTCCTCGCTTTCCTCTAATATTTCGTTTAATATCTCCTCCTCATTCTCTATATCTACATCAGGAATCTCCTCAATAGGCTCTTCTATTGAGATGCTCTCAGTATTTTCACTTTTTCTTCCCAAGAAATGGACATTTATTGCCTCTACTTCGACAACTCTTCTTCTTTGACCATCAGGAGTTTGATAAGTTCTTGTTCTAAGTCTTCCCTCGACAGCTACAAGCCTACCCTTTTTAAGATAATCACCACATATTTCTGCCAATCTTCTCCATGCTACAATATCAATAAAATCTGCAGTAGACTCACCCTTGCTGTTCTTTGGCCTGTTAACAGCAATTCTAAATGTGGTCACAGGTACACCTGACGGAGTGTACCTCATCTCAGGATCTCTAACTAAATGTCCAATAAGTAAAACTTTGTTCAGCATTTTTCATTCTTCTTTCTCTAAAAGAGTAATCATATATCGCAGAAGTTTTTCTCTCAGTTTCAACCTTCTTTCAAATTCTGGAAGCTGGTTCTGAGGAAATAAAAAGTTCATAACCACATAATAACCTTCTGTAAATTTTTTCACAGGATAAGCAAGAGTTCTCTTACCCCACACATCTACATTTTGCACTTCTCCACCTAAACTTTGAATATCTTGGTGAATGCTTTCATACAGAGTTTTAAACTCTTCCTCCGATAATTCAGGACTCATTAAACACATAATCTCGTACTTACGCATCTCCTACCTCCTTTGGACTTTTTCGGCCCCATACCTTTATGTATGGAGCAGGATTAGCTCAAAAATTATACTATTATTTTAACAAAATGCCAAGAGATTTCAATTGAAAAATTTTCATTATAAATGTATAATTTTACCTTAAAAAAAGGAGGGAAAGGCAAAATGGGGTTAGTTTATATTAATGGAGAATTTGTTCCAACAGAAAATGCAAAAATTTCTGTTTTTGATCGTGGGTTGCTTTATGGAGATGGAGTGTTCGAAGGTATAAGGTCTTATAATGGCAGTGTATTTAAACTAAAAGAACATCTAGAAAGACTTTATGCTTCTGCAAAAGCAATATGGCTTAACATACCTTTATCCTTTAAAGAGATGGAAGAGGCGGTAATAGAAACGGTAAGAGTAAATAACTTAAAAGATTCCTATATCAGGCTCATTGTCACAAGAGGACAATACGGACTTGGAATTGATCCTTGGGAGTGTAAAGAGGGTACTGTGATAATTATTGCAGATAAGATAAAAGTCTTCCCTGAAGAATTCTATCAAACAGGTCTAAATGCTGTTACTGTTGCTACAAGGAGAGCTCCTACTGATGTCTTAGATCCAAGGATAAAATCATTAAATTATATGAGTAACATTCTTGCTCGGATAGAGGCAAGAATTGCTGGAGCTGCAGAGGGAATAATGTTAAACCATCAGGGATACGTAACAGAAGCAACTGTTGATAATATCTTTTTTGTAAAAAAAGGTATATTGTTTACTCCCTCAGTAACTTTAGGAGCTCTTCCAGGTATAACAAGAGCTACAGTAATGGAACTTGCCCAAAAAGAACTTGGACTCGAAGTAGTAGAAGGGTTCTTTACAAGATATGATCTATATAATGCTGATGAGGTTTTCTTAACTGGTACCGCTGTAGAAATAATTTCTGTTATAAAAATTGATGAGAGAATTATTGGAAATGGGAAACCTGGAGAGATTACTCAAAAAATAAGAAGGGTTTTCCATGATTATGCAAACTCGGGTGTAGCAGGGAGCCCTGTATATGGAAAGTAAAGTTTATCCTATAACCTTTTGCAAAGACGATCAAGACTACAAAATAGGGGGAGTAAGTATTCCATATTTAGGAGAAAAGCACAATACTCCCCTTTATATCTTAGATAAATCAACTCTCTCATTCCAAGCTAATACGTATATGGACTCCTGGAAGAAATATTATAAAAACAATTATAAAGTACTTTTTGCAATAAAAGCCTTACCAATTTTAGAAGTAATTAGAATATTCAAAAATCATGGTTTAGGAGCCCTAGTCTCTACAGGAGGAGAGCTATATATAGCTCTCTCTGCGGGAGTATCACCTGAGAATATATATTTCCACGGGAATGCAAAAACTCTAAGAGAAATCGAATATGCCATAGATCAAAACATAGGCGCATTGATTATAGATAACTTTGATGAGTACGAAAAGATAAAATATTTGTTATCTAAAAAGGATGCAAAAATAAATGTCCTAGTAAGAATTATTCCCAACATAGAGGTCAATACTCATAGATCCATACGTACAGGGCAAACCGACACTAAATTTGGGCTACCTATAGATCAAGCCCTCATACTTATACAAAAGATTAAAAAGGAGAAGAACATAATTTTTAAAGGAATTCACTCTCACATAGGCTCTCAAATATTTGATATCTCTGCTTATGTAAAGCTTTCTGAGGTATTGAGTGAGGTTTATAACGAACTAAAAAGTCAAAATATAGCTGTGGAAGAAATGAGTATAGGAGGTGGCTTAGGAGTAGCCTATACTGAAGAAGACAATCCGCCAAATATAGAAGACCTTGCTCGAGAAGTATCCAATAAATTTAAAGAAACTATTGGACACAATTTTACCCTGATTTGCGAACCAGGAAGGTCTCTTGTAGGTAGAGCAGGAATAACTCTTTATAGAATTGAAAGTAGAAAAGAATTACCTAACATAAGAAAATATGTCTCAGTAGATGGGGGAATGTCAGATAACATAAGACCATCACTATACGGAGCAAAATATTCCGCCTTAGTCATCACTAAAAACGAAAAAGAAACAATATTTTCTATAGCTGGAAAACATTGTGAATCAGGAGATATATTAATAAAAGACTTTAAGGGACCATGGCCTAATCCTGGAGACTATTTGATAACTTTTACCACTGGGGCTTATAATTTTTCTATGTATACATGGTATAATGC